>NZ_JAXCFO010000001.1:0-177030 GCF_056150165.1 Micromonospora xinjiangensis
CGCCGAACTCTGCGACGACGTCCTCGCCGTCACCTCCACCGACAGCCAGGTCGTACAGGAGCTGCACCTGGTCTCCACCCACCTGCTCTGCGAGTACGTGGAGCAGGCCCTGCCCCTGGTCCGGCAACTGCCGCGGCTGACCACGCCGGTGACCCGCCGTCCCGCCGCGCCGGACCGCGCCGGGTCCGACGGCCGGGCACTGGCGGTCGTCGGCGGCGACGGCCGGGCGCACGGGTCCAACGGGCACGGGCCGAACGGGCACGGGCCGAACGGGCACGGGCCGAACGGGCACGGGCCGAACGGGCACGGACGCCGGGGCGCCGGCCCGGCCGGTCCCGGCGTGCCCGGTCGTGACGGGCAGCGGGGGGCGCCGAGCGGCACCGGAACCGCCGGTCACAGCTGCGATGGGAGTGACTCGTGAACACGCGTCTCGTGGTGGTCGGTGACACCCTGCTGGATCGGGACGTCACCGGTGCGGTCACCCGGGTCTGCCCGGACGCGCCCGTGCCAGTGTTGGACGAGCGGTCCGCCACCGAACGGCCCGGCGGCGCCGGCCTGGCCGCGCTGCTCGCCGCCGCCGAGGGCACCGAGGTCACGCTGGTCACGGCGCTCGCCGACGACGCCGGAGGCGCACGGCTCGCGGAGCTGCTCGCCGGAGCCGGGGTGACCGTCCACCCGGTACGGCTGCCCGGCCCGACCCCCGAGAAGATCCGGCTGCGTGCCGGCGGGCAGACCCTGCTGCGGCTGGACCGTGGCGGGCCGCCGCAGCCGCCGGCAGACCCACCGCAGGCCGCCCTGGACGCGCTGCGCACCGCGGACGCCGTCCTGGTCAGCGACTACGGGCGCGGGCTGCTCCGGCACCCGGCGCTGCGGGCGGCGCTGACCGAGGCGTCCGCCCCGGTGGTGTGGGACCCGCACCCACGGGGACCGGCGGCGGTGCCCGGCGTCCGGCTGGCCACGCCGAACCTGGCCGAGCTGCGCCAGCTCACCGGCGACGCCGGTGCCGGACCGCCGCTGTCCACCGCGACCCGCGCCGGGCACGAGCTGCGCCGACGCTGGCGGGCGGCGGCGGTCGCGGTGACCACCGGAGCGGACGGCGCCGTGCTCTGTCACTCCGGCAGCACCCCTCTGGTGGTGCCGCCACCGGACCCGCTGGAGCGGGCCGAGGACACCTGCGGCGCCGGGGACCGGTTCGCCGCCGCCGCGGCCACCGCGCTCGCCGGCGGGGCACTGGTGTCGGAGGCGGTACGGGCGGCCGTGACGGCCGCGTCGGCGTACGTGGCCGCCGGGGGCGCGGCCGGGCTGCACGCCGAGCCACCTCGGTCACCGGCCGACCCGGCCGCCACGGCGACCGAGCTGGTCGCGCGGGTGCGCGCCGCGGGCGGCACCGTCGTGGCCACGGGCGGCTGCTTCGACATCCTGCACGCCGGGCACCTCGCCACCCTGCGGGCCGCCCGCGGCCTCGGCGACGCGCTGGTGGTCTGCCTGAACTCCGACCGCAGCGTACGCGGGCTGAAGGGGCCGGAGCGGCCGGTCAACGGGCAGGACGACCGGGCGCGGCTGCTCGCCGCGCTGGACTGTGTGGACGCGGTGGTGGTCTTCGACGAGCCCACCCCGCGGGCGGTCCTCTCCCGGCTCCGCCCCGACGTGTGGGTCAAGGGCGGCGACTACTCCGGCGACGGGGCGCCCGAGCTGCCCGAGGCCGAGTTGGTGCGCGGCTGGGGTGGACGGGTGGTCACCGTGCCGTACCTCGCCGGGCGGTCGACCACCGCCACCATCGCCGCCGCGCGCACGCGCGACGGCCACCTCGTGAAGGGAGCAGCATGAGCAGGGACCTCAACGGATCGGCCGTCCTCGTCACCGGCGGGTCGAGCGGGCTCGGCGCCGCGGTGGTCACCGCCGTGACCAAGGCCGGCGGACGGCCGTACGTGCTGGACCGGCAGGCGCCCGCCGACGGAGTGCCGTGGGAGGAGTGCGACCTCGCGGACACCCGCGCCGCCGAGGCGGCCACCCGGCGGCTCGCCGAGCGGGCCGGCGGGCTCGACGGGGTGGTCACCGCCGCCGGGATGGACGTTCCCGGCCGGCTGGCCGACGTGCCTGGCGAGACGTGGGACCGCATCGTCGCCGTCGACCTGCTCGCCACCGCCGCGGTGATCCGGGCGGCGCTGCCGTGGCTGGAGCGCTCGCACGGCACGGTGGTGACGGTCGCCTCGACGCTGGGCGTCAAGGCGGTCAGCGACGCCACGGCGTACTGCGCGGCGAAGTTCGGCGTCGTCGGCTTCACCCGGGCGCTCGCCGCCGAGCTGGCCGGTCAGGTCGGGGTGACGCTGCTGATCCCCGGTGGCATGCGCACCGCCTTCTTCGACGACCGGGAGGAGCGGTACAGGCCGGGACCGGACGCCGTGCTCAACGACCCGGCCGACACCGCCGCCGCCGTGCTCTTCGCCCTGTCCCAGCCGCCCGGCTGCGCGGTGCGGGAGCTGGTGGTCTGCGCCGAGCAGGAGTCCTCGTACCCGTGATCCTCGTCCTGCGCGCGCTCGGCGTCGGCGACCTCGCGACGGGGGTGCCGGCGCTGCGGGCACTGCGGGCCGCGTACCCCGAGCAGGAGCTGGCGCTGGTCGCACCCCGCTGGTTGGCGCCGCTGGTCGACCTCGTGGGCGGCGTCGACCGGCTGGTGGACGCACCCGGCCTGGGCCACCTGGCCTGGTCGGCAGCCGCGCCCGAGGCCGCCGTGAACCTGCACGGTCGTGGCCCGCAGTCGCACCGGATGCTGGCCGAGCTGCGGCCCGACCGGCTGCTCGCGTTCGCCAACCCGGACGCGGGGTTCACCGACGGCCCGCCCTGGCGCGCCGACGAGCACGAGGTCGACCGGTGGTGCCGGCTGCTGGCCTGGTACGGCATCCGGGCCCAGCGGGCCGACCTGGGCCTGCGCCGGCCCGCACCGGGCGCGCTGCCGGTGCACGTGAGCATCCTGCATCCCGGCGCGAAGGCGGCGCAGCGGCGCTGGCCGCCGGAGCGCTTCGCGGCGGTGGCCCGCGAACTGACCGGACGCGGGCACCGCGTGGTGGTCACCGGCAGCGCCGGCGAGCGCACGCTCGCCGAACGGGTCGCCACCCTCGCCGGACTGCCGGCGACCGCGGTGCTCGCCGGCCGCACCGACGTCGGCGAGCTGGCGGCGCTCGTGGCACACGCCCGGCTGGTGGTCAGCGGGGACACCGGGATCGCCCACCTGGCCACCGCGTACGACACGCCGTCCGTGCTGCTGTTCGGCCCGGTCCCGCCCGCGCAGTGGGGCCCGCCGCCGGACCGGCCGTGGCACGAGGCGATCTGGGCGGGCCCGAGGCCGCCGCACGGGTCGGACGCCGCACCGCATCCGGCGCTCGCGGCGGTCGACGTGCCGGAGGTGCTGGCGGCCGTGGACCGGGTGGAGCGCGCCCGGCCACGGATCGGATCACCGCGGCGGCCGGACGTGGCTCGCCGGCCGGAGGTGGCTACCCGCCGGTAGCCGCGGGCCGTAGGCTGGACCGGTGAGCGGGGAGACGGAGTACACGCAGGAGTTCGTCGACGTCGACGGCGGCCGGCTGGGCGTGCAGGTCTACCCGGAGCCCGACCGGCCGGGCGCGCCGGTGGTGGTGGTCTGGCCGGCGATGGGCGTCCGGGCCCGCTACTACCGGCCGCTGGCCGCGGCGCTGCGCGCGCAGGGGCTGGCCGTCGTCGTCGCCGACCTGCGCGGCACCGGCACCAGCACGCCCGCCCCCAGCCGCCGTTCCCGCTACGGCTACAGCGAGCTGGCCGGCGATGTGGGCGCGGTGCTGGAGGCGCTCAAGCCGCGCCTGGACGGGCGCGCCCGGCTGCTGCTCGGCCACTCGCTCGGCGGGCAGGCGGCGCTGCTGCACCTCGCCCTGCACGGCGAGGACACGGTGGACGGGCTGGCCCTGGTGGCCGTGGGCCTTCCCCACTGGCGCGCCTATCCGGGCCGTCGTGGCTACGGCGTCCTGCCGTACACCCAGGGCATCGCCCTCACCACGGCGCTGCTCGGGGTCTGGCCCGGCTGGGGTTTCGGTGGTCGGCAGGCGCGGGGGGTCATCCGCGACTGGGCGTACACCGCCCGCACCGGCCGCTTCCCCCGCCTGGACGGAGTGGACACCGAGGCCGCCGTGCGAGCGGTGCGCACACCCGTGCTCGCGGTCAGCGTGGACGACGACCAGTACACCCCGCACCCCACGATGGACCGCCTCTGCGCGAAGCTGGCGTCGGCGCCCGTCGTCCGGGAGCGCTACACCGTGGCGGAGGCCGGCGCCGCGTTGGACCACTTCACCTGGGTACGCGCGGCCGCGCCGCTGGCCGCCCGGGTGTCCGCGTTCGCCGCCGGCCTCCCGCCCCGCTGACCTCACTCCTCCGGCTCGATCGGCACCATCTCGCCGTCGCGCTCCACCCGGATCTCGCCGTGGTCCCGCCGGGGCGGCACCTCCGCGATGTTCCGTTCGGGGTCGTTGCCCGGATGCATGAGCACCGCGTCGGTGTCGGAAGTCTTCTCCCGGCTCTCGTCCGGCTGGGTCATCGCCGCTCCCCTCCTCGTCCTTGCTTCCTGCTCTACCCCCGCAGGCGAGGTCGACTCCTGCCGCCGGCCCGGGCCCCGCCGGCACGGCTGTCCGTCCTGTCCGGGCCGTCCCGTCGCGGCGTGCCCCACCCGCCCGGAATCCGGCGCCGGCACCCCGCCGTTCCGTCCGTCCCGTGACCGGAGGTCTCGGTCGGTGACGTACGGGGTTAGCCGCGCGGGCGGTGGGTAAGCCGCACCGCCCGAGACGGTGGAAGGGGATCAGATGTCGGAACGGCACACCGCACTGCGTTCGATGCACGATCTGGGTCTGGCGGCCTGGTTCGGGGGCTCCCTGATGGGGGCGCTCGGTGTCAACGGCGCGGCTGCGAAGATCAATGATGCGAGCCAGCGGCTGCCGATCGCCTCGGCAGGCTGGTCCCGGTGGACACCGGTCAACGCGGCCGCGATCGGCGCGCACCTGGCCGGTGCGGTCGGCGAACTGGTGACGGAGAGCCCACGGGTCGCCGCGCAGGCGGGCGTGGCGCGGGCCAGCACGGTGAAGACGGCGCTGACCCTGGGCGCCCTCGCGGTCACCGGCTACAGCCGCCTGCTCGGGATGCGGTTGCAGAAGGCCGGCGGCCCGCCCGTGGACGGGGTCACCGAGCCCAACCACCAGACGCCCGCGCGGGTGGCCGCGAGCCAGCGCCAGATGAAGATGCTCCAGTGGGCCGTGCCGGCCCTGACCGGCGCGCTCGTGGTGGTGACCGCGTACATGAGCGAACAGCAGAAGCCGGGCCAGATGTGGCGCGGGATGCTGGGCCGGGCCGGCGGGCTGTTCACCGCCCCGAAGGGCATGGCCAAGGTCGCCGCCCTGGGCAAGCTCACGGGGGCCGGCAAGCCGGGTGCCATCGGCAAGCTCCCGGGCCTGGGCATGGGAATCGGCATGGCCGGCGGGATGAGCAAGCTCGCCGGCATGAGCGCCAAGCGACACATGGCGACGGCCGGCCGCTGAGCGAGGCGTACCGGCCGGTGCCCGCCGACTCCTGCGGCGCGGTGCCGGCCGGTTTCGCGTGCCGAGGTACGAGCCGCGCCCGGCCCCCATCGCCTCCGTCGGCCGCGCCCGGCCTCGCGCCGACGGGCCGCGAGCGGGCATGACGGGCGGCGTGGCGGGCATTCAGCACCGATTCGGCGGACGAGCAGCGAGGTGGACATGACGGCGGACAAGGGACGCGGCGGCGGTCAGGCCCCGCGCGATCCGGAGGCAACGGTCCCCTGGGGCACGCGGGACGTCTACGACGCGGAGCCGCCCTGGGGCGTGGGCGAGCACGATCCGATGGACGAGGGCAGCGAGGAGACCGCCGTGCCCGAGGGGCGTCGGGGCGAGCGCCGGGCCAGCAGACCCTCTGCGCCCACCGGGCCGGCCGGACGCCACGGATTCGGCTCGGTGGAGCCGTCGCGGGCGCCGGAGGCCGGCCCGGGCGCGCCACCCGACCCCGCGCCGTCGGTGCGGCCCTTCCCGGACGACGCCGACGTGAACGAGCGGACCCAGGACGCCTTCCGCAGCCGCGGACGCCGCTCCGCCTGACCAGCGGGCGCGCGCGTCCCACCCGGCGGCCGCTCGGCGGCCCGGTCACGCCGGCACGGGTCACCCGGGCCGCGCGGCGCCGGCCGCCGCGGCGGATCCCCGCCCCGTGCCGGCGGCGCGCCCGTGCCCGGCGGCGGCCAGCAGCCCGGCCATCCGTGCCGCGTCGCGTTGCGCCTGCCCGCCACAGCAGTTGTTGAACAGCACGTGCAGTTCGTCGGCCTGCCCGGCCAGCTCGGCGAGCAGCTCGGCCCAGTGCCGCAGTTCCCGCTCGCCGTAGGCGTAGCGGAACTTCTCCTGCTTGTCGCCGGTCGCCCAGGCGTCGCTGTGCCCGTGGAACCGGATCATCGCCAGCTCGTTCGTGGCGACCAGGACCGGCGGGACCGAGGACGGATGCCCCTGCGGCATGTCGACGCAGACCAGGCTCAGCTCGTGCGCACGGAGGAAGTCCACGGTGGCCGGTGCCGCCGGTCCGTCGAACCAGGACCCGTGGCGCAGCTCGACGCCGACACGCCACGGCCGGCAGCGCTCGGCCAGCTCGGCGATGCGCCGCTCGGCGGCAGCACCCCGGACCAGCCAGGGCGGGAACTGGAGCAGCACCGCACCGAGCCTGCCGGCCGCCGCGAGCGGGTCCAGCGCCGCGCGGAACCGGCTCCACAGCTCGTCGTACGCCCCGGCGGGCAGGTCCCGTCGGCGCAGCCGGCTCGGGCCGCCGGCCGGTCGCAGGTCACGCGGGAGCGCGGCGACCGGGGTCGGGTGACCGGTGAAGAGGCTGAAGGCCTTGACGTCGAAGGTGAAGCCGTCCGGAGTCGCCTCGACCCATCCGTGCGTGGTCTCCGGCGCCGGCACCGCGTAGTAGGACGTGTCCACCTCGACGATCGGGAAGTGCTCGGCGTACCAGCGCAGCCGGCCGGCCGGGGTGTTCACCGATCTCGGATACCAGCCGGACCGCAGCAGGTCCCGGTCGGCCCAGGACGACGTGCCCACCCGAATGACACCCATGTCATTCAGGTACCCGGGCGGCGGAGGCGGCAACCGCGGATCGTGGCGCGTCGCCCGGAAATGTCGGTGCCCGGCCATACGGTGTGCGAGCAGACGACGAGCGAAGGGCGACCCCATGACAACCTCTGAGCAGGTCATCACCGGCGAGCGAGCCGACCTCGTGCAGGCCCTCCGCCGCCACCGCGGCTTCCTGCGGCAGACCGTCGACGGCGTCACCGACGAGCAGGCCGCGACCCGGACCACGGTCAGCGAGCTGTGCCTGGGCGGTCTGATCAAGCACGTGGCCCTCACCGAGGCCAGCTGGATGCGCTTCGCGGTGGGCGGCGCCGACGCGATGCAGAGCGAGCCGGTCGACTGGGTGGGCCAGTTCCAGATGCGGGAGGGCGAGACGCTCGCCGGCCTGCTCGACGAGTACGCCCTGGTCGCCGCCCGCACCGACGACCTCGTCGCCGCGCTCGACCTCGACGCCGCGCACCCGCTCCCGGTCGCTCCCTGGTTCGAGCCCGGGGCGAGCTGGTCGGTGCGTCGGGTGCTGCTGCACATCATCGCCGAGACGTCGCAGCACGCGGGGCACGCCGACATCCTGCGCGAGGCGATCGACGGCGCCAAGACGATGGGGTGACCGCTCCCCCGCGGGCCGGGTGATGTGACGTCCCGTCGGCGCCCGGCGCTGAGGGACACGAGATGAACGCAGACCGGATGAATCGGGATGTGGTCGAGCGGCTGCTCGACGATCCCGTCGACGCCGCGCGCGCCGGCTCGCACCCCCTCGTGCTCCTCCTGACGGCCGTACGCGCCGCGCCACGGGCCGAGGAGGTCGCCGGTGAGGGCGCCGCCGTGCAGGCATACCGCCGTGCCCTGGCCGGGTCGGCACCGCGACCGGCCACGGGCGCCCGCACGGTGCCCGCGCCGTCCCGACGCCGGTCCCGGGTCACCGGCGTCGGCGCGCGGGCCGGCCTCGCGGCCCTCGTCGTCGTCACCACGGGCGGAGTGGCGCTGGCGGCCACCGGCACCCTGCCGGTCCCTCGGCCGGCACCGGCGACCAGCGCGCCCGCATCGCCCCCACCGGCCTCCCCGCCGGGCGGGGAGACGCCGGGTGCTGACCGCCCGACGGTCCCGTCGGCGGGCGCCAGCGGGGCCGGCACGACGCCCGACCCGTCGATCCCCGGGCTCTGCCGGGCCTTCCGGGAGGACGCGGATCCGGGACGGGCACTGGAGAGCGCCGCCTTCGCGCGGCTCGTGGCCGCCGCCGGCGGACGTGGGCAGGTGGCCGCCTACTGCGACGAGGTGCTGGCCGGGAAGAGCGCGAGACCGACTCCCTCGGGCCACGTCAAGGAGCCCTCCCGCCCGCACCCGGAGCCCGTCGTGCCGCGCACGACGCCCGGCGACCGGCCCGGCGCGCGGGGCGGCGCCACCGGCCCGGAGGTCGCCGGCGGCAGGCGCGCCACCGACCAGCCGGCCGGCCGACCGACGGGGTGACGAGGTCGGCCCCGCCGGCCGCCCGTCGCCCCGCGCGGGCCGCCGGACCGCGCCCGACACGTCGGATCGGGCCCGGCTCGGCCGGCGCCCGTCGGCGCCGACCCCGCCCTCAACGCATCCGCGGCCGGCGTCCCCTCAGGACGGCGGCGCGGTCGCGGCCGTACGCGTCCGAGTGCCCCCACCTACCGGGGATGTCCAGCAGCTCGATCCGGCCGAAGCCGGGCGGCAGCGCCGGGTTCACCAGCAGATTGTCCCCGCTCGGCCGCAGACCGAGCAGGGCGCCGAGGAGCATGAGCATCCCCCCGGCCGACCACGCCTGGGGTCGTCCCGCGGCCGGCAACTGGACCGGGTACTTCGTCACGTGCCGCTCGTAACCGGCGATCAACTCGGGCACCGACCCTTCGAGCGTGCACGCCATGTCGAAGATGCCCCGGGCGATCCGGGAAGCCTCCACGTCCCGACGGTAGTGACGCAGCCCGGCGACGATCAGCGCGTTGTCCGACGGCCACACCGCACCCAGGTGTGAGCCCACCGGGTTGTACGCCCGCTGCCCGGCGGCGAGCGTACGCACCCCCCAGCCGGAGAAGAGGTCCGCGCCGACCAGGTGCGCGGCGACCATGGGGGCACGCTCGTCGTCGACGATCCCGCTCCACAGCAGGTGTCCGATGTTGGACGACAGCGCGTCCACCGGTGTCCCGTCCGGCTCCAGCGCCAGCGCGTAGTACTCCCGCTCGGGCAG
Organism: Micromonospora xinjiangensis; assembly: GCF_056150165.1. NCBI lineage: Bacteria > Bacillati > Actinomycetota > Actinomycetes > Micromonosporales > Micromonosporaceae > Micromonospora > Micromonospora xinjiangensis. Next base: position 9,343 of record NZ_JAXCFO010000001.1, read on the forward strand.
CCAGAAGTCCCGGTTGAACCGCCGCTTCAGCTCCTCCGCCTCCCGCTCCAGCCGGTCGGCGTAGCCGGGGTCGCCCCAGAACTCCCGGGCCAGCCGGGCGCCGCGCTTCTTCGCGTCGTACGCGTAGCCCTGGAGTTCACAGGTCGCGCGGGGAAAGCCCGGCAGGCGCCCGTCCTCGTACGTGATCGCCTCGGGCGAGTTCTTCCACCCCTGGTTGATGGTGCCGGTGCGCGGGTTGCGGGTGAGGTAGCGCAGGTAGCCGTCGCCGAGGAGGTCCCCGTACTCGTCGATCCAGTCCAGCGCCATGCGTGCGGGGTGCCGCAGCTCGCGGACCAGGTCGGCGTCGCCCGACCAGCGCTCGTACTCGTCGAGCAGCACGACGAAGAGCGGGGTGGTGTCGGCGGCACCGTAGTAGAGGGACGTCGGCTGTTCCCCGAACGCCGCCGCCTCGCCGTAGCGCAGCTCCCCCACGATCTTCCCGGGGTCCTCGTCGTACTCGTCGTCGAGGCGACCGCCCTGGAGGCTCGCGAGGAACCGCAGCGTCGGCCGGGTCAGCTCGGGGGTGAACGCCATGGTCTGCAGACAGGTGATCAGCGCGTCCCGCCCGTACATCGTCATGGCCCACGGCACGCCGCCCGCCGGCACCGCCCCGACGGCGGTGAACGGCAGGTAGCGCAGCGAGGCCAGGTCGGTGAGGCAGCGCTGGTACACCGCCTCCAGCTCGGGCCGTTCGGCCACGAGCTCCGGCGCGCGGTCGAGCCACTCCTCCAGGCTCTTGCGCATGCCCGCGTGCACGTTCTCCCGGTGCTCCTCCAGGCTGGCGCGCATGTCCCGTCCACCGGCGCCACCGATGACGGTGACGACGTGCAGGTCGGTGACCCACTGGCCTTCGGGCGCCACCCGGATCCGGAACGTCATCCCGCCCTCGTCCACGTCGACCGGGGCGGTGCTGGTCACCACGGTCTGCCGGACGAACCGGTCACGGGCGTAGCGCAGCCGCAGCTGGCGACGGCCGGGGTCGGCGACGACGGCGACCGGGCGGTGACGCGCCCGCTGGATCTCCGCGGTGTCGGCGAAGTCGCTGCCGATCTCCATCCGGACGGTGAACTCGGCCGGCTCCGGCGAGTGGTTGAGCACGGTGATGCGCTCGTGGAAGCTGTCGTCGATGGAGCGGTGCCGGATCAGCGACACGTCCGAGTCGACGTAGTGGCTGGCCGCCCCGGGCACCAGGAAGAAGCGGGTCTCGAAGGAGGCCATGTCGTCGCGCGACAGCGCGTTCAACTGCTCCCCGTTCACCCTGAGCACCCAGCGGGACAGGAACCGGGTGTCGAACGAGAAGAGGCCGATGGGGTTGTGCGGGTTGATCACCATGTCGCCCTGCGGGTCGCTGACGGCGAACGAGTTGCCCGCCACGACGTAGACGCGCTCCGACATCAGCCACCGCCTCCTCCACCGGTGTGCGCGGCCGCCGCGGCCCGGGCGACCGCACGGGGGTCCCGGGCGTCCGCCGGGCCGGGAAAGATCCGGCGCAGCAGCATGAGCAGCCGGAGGTTGCCCTGCAACATCAGGTCGCTGCGCAGCATCGCCGTCGCCACGTGCAGCTCTCCGGACGCGATCCGGTCGAAGACCTCCCGCTCCGCCCGGACGACCAGGTCGGCGGGCTCCGCCGAGCGGCTCACCTCGACGCGCTGGTCGGCGATCCGGAGGTACCAGTGTTCGGTCCGACCGTCCTCGTGGGCGTCCAGCCGCAGCGTCCCCGCGATCGTGTCCGGCAGGTCCGGACGCCGCTCGGGCCCGAGCGTCAGCAGGTACTCCCCCGCCCTCGTGGCCATCGTCCACCTCCCCCGCCGGTCACCGTCGCACCCCGGCGGGTGAGGCGGGCTCACCCGCTGCGGGTGAGACGTGGACGGGCGCCTGCCGGCCGCACGCGACGGGTGCGGGCGCGCGGGTGGGACGGGACGATCGAGGGCCGGGACGTGGTCGTGCCGTGGGCGACCGGGCCGGTCAGCCGGCCTGGAGCAGGCCGCGCACGTAGGCGGCCTGGCCGACGTGCTGGAGGCAGTCCTCGACCACGCTGACCAGCCGGACCCCGAGGGTCACCGGCGGGTCCCACGCGGCGTCCACCACCCGGTCCAGGTCCTGGGCGCTCAGCCCCGACAGGAAGTCGCGGGTCCGGCCGTGCACGGCACGGTAGTAGTCCAGCAGTGTCTGCGCGCTCTCCGGGCGGACCGCGGCGACCTGCTCGGGGGTGTGCCCGTACCCGGTGTCGTGCGGATCGGCGGCGTCCAGCCCGAAGCGCCCGGACCAGTCGCCGGTCACCCACACCTGGTCGGCGCCGATCACGTCGGCGAGGTGGTCGTCCTGGATCCGGGTCAGGTGCCAGACCAGCCAGCCCACCGTGTTGGCGCCCGGCCAGGGCGCCTGTCGCAACTGCTCGGCCCCGAGCCCGTCGACGGCCGCGCCGACGAGGTCGGGCAGCCGGTCGTACGTCTCGGTCAGCAGGTCACTCACGTCCACCTGTCGTGCCTCCCCGCGTCGTCGTACCAGCGTGGTACCGCGCACCGCGACGGCCAAACCTGCCCGTTACGGTGATCTCGTGGTCGCCGCGCTGGAGCTCTACCTCGACACCGACGCCAGCCGGCGGATCCGGGTGCTGTGGGACGCGCTGGAGGCCGAGGGTGTGCGGAGCATGCGCTCGCTGCTGGAGCAGCGCCACCGCCCGCACGTGTCGCTCGCGGTGGCGCCCCGGTTCGACGCGGAGCGGGTGAGCGCGGCGCTGCGCAGGATGGTCGTCGCCGCGCCGTTGCGGCTGTCGTTCCAGCACGCCGGGCAGTTCGTGGGACGGGTCCTCTGGCTCGGGCCGGCGCCGACGGCCGAGCTGCTGGCCCACCACCGGGAGGTGCACACCCGGCTCGACGCGGCCGGTGTCCCGCTGGTCGAGCACTACCGGCCGGGGCGCTGGGTGCCGCACTGCACGCTGTCGATGCGGGTGCCGAACACGCTGATGGCCGCGGCCGTACGTCGCTGCCTGGAGATGCTGCCCCTGGAGGCGACGGTGGTCGGCGCGGCCCTCACCGACCACGCCCACGGCATCTCCTTCCCCCTGTCCTGAGCGGCGGTCGGCGCGGCGCGAGTCGGGTAATGGGAAACCGGCTGTGCGAACGCTCCTCGACGTGGGATGGTTCGAGTGAGCCGTGTCACAGGCCGGCGTGCGGGCCGCAAGGGGGCGGGATCCGCCCACCTGCCGCTCACCGTCCACCGGTGGGCTCCGTCGGGTCACGGCTTCACGAGAGAGGCAGTGCCATGCAGGCTCAACGCAGCGCGCCAACGGTCGAATCGAGCCGGGTCAGCGACGACGCCCAGGTCGCCGGCACCACGGGGCCGGCCACCCCGCTCGCGATCTGGGCGGCGGCCGCCCTCCTCGGCCGCATCGGCGCGGACGAGGACGACGTCGAGGACGAGCGCCACATCCTGCGCGGCTTCGAGTAGTCGACGCACGCACCCACGGACCACCGGGAGAGCCCCGCCCTCCCGGGGCCTGGCGATGGTCCGTGCCCCGGGGTCAGAGCCACCCGCGACGCTTGAAGATCAGGTAAAGGGTGACGCAGACGAGCGCCATCAGCCCCAGCGCGAAGAGGTAGCCGAACCGCCAGTGCAGCTCAGGCATGTGCACGAAGTTCATGCCGTAGACGGTGCCGATCAGGGTGGGGGCGAAGAGGATCGCGGCCCAGGACGAGACCTTCTTCAGCTCCTCGTTCTGGGCGTAGCTGGCGGCGGTGAGGCTGCGCATCTCCTCGTTCTGCTGCTGCGACACCAGGGTCGCGTTGACGGTGAGGATGTTCTGCAACAGGTGACGGAAGCTGTCCACCCGCTCCACCACCTGGGTGAGGTGGTCGATGACGTCGCGCAGGTAGCGCTGCAGCTCCTCGTCGGTGGCGTACTTGCCCGAGCCGGCCGCGAGCGCGTCGAGCACGCCCAGCAGCGGCCGGGCCGCGCGCTGGAACTGGATCACCTCGCGGCTGAGCTCGTAGATGCGCCGGCTGACGTTCGGGTCGCCGCCGAAGACCTCCGTCTCGATCTCGTCGATGTCGTGCTCGAGCCCCGCCACCACCGGGGCGTACCCGTCGACCACCTGGTCCAGGATCGCGTACAGCACCGCCTGCGGGCCCCGGGCCAGCATCTCCGGGTCGGCCTCCATCCGGCGGCGTACGGCCGCCAGGTCGGGTGCCTCTCCGTGCCGGACGGTGATCACGAACCCGGGGCCGATGAACAGGTGCACCTCGCTGAACTCGACCTCCTCCCGCACGTCCACGTAGCGGGCGGCGCGCAGCACCACGAACAGGGTCTCGCCGTACCGTTCGAGCTTGGGCCGCTGGTGCGCGTTGATCGCGTCCTCGACGGCCAGGTCGTGCAGCCGGAACTCCTGGGCCACCGAGGTGATCTGCGCGCGGTCGGGCCGGTAGAGGCCGATCCAGGCCATGGACCCGGGCCGCTCCTGGAGGCAGCGGTACGTGTCGGCGAGGGTGGGCGGCGAGGCGTACCGGTGGCCGCCGGTGTAGACGGCGCTGTCGACGAGGCCGCCGGGGCCCGTCGGTGGTTCCTGCGGCCACCACCCGCCCGGGCCGTGCTCGTGCTCGTCGAGGCGGCGCCCGAAGCCGCCCTCCCCCTCCAGGTGGGGATGAGCGTCACCGACCATGAGCACCTCCCCCGGGCCCGCCCGACGGACGACGGGGCCGCGTCCCCGTCCGGCACGCCGACCGGGGCGGGGGAATCCCCACTGTTCCGCCCGTCAAACGTTGCCCGGTTCAGGGTGCGGGTGCGGCGGACCCGCGCCGCCGTCGGGCCAGGTACGCGGCGAGGGCCAGCAGCACCACGGCCTCCGCGACCAGCAGGGCGATCGCCCGGCCCGGCCCGACCCAGCGGGCGAGCGAGTCGTACCAGAAGCGCACCAGCAGCGTCAGCACGGTCACCGCGAACAGCGCCGAGGCCAGCCCGTACGCGACGTGGACGAAGCGGTCACGACGGCGGTAGGACGCCACGCCCGCCCGCCCCGAGCGCAGCAGCCCGCCCCAGAACGCGTACGTGTCGGCTCGCAGGTCGGTGAGGTTCAGCGCGTGGCTGAGCATGTAGTAGCCGTCCAGCCGCAGGAACGGCACCAGGTTGAGCGCGGCGGTGGCGGTGCCGAACAGCAGCATCGTGCCGGCCAGGTCGCGGAGCGCGCCGGGCCCCGCCCAGATCCGGATGCCGACGAACGGCACCAGGGCGAGCATGCTCACGAACACGCCCGCGAACGCCGTGGCGACCCGGCGCCGCGGTGTGAAGAGCACGATGTCGTCGACCTTGCAGTACGGGGCCAGCAGCGGGAACCGCCACATCACCCCGATCTCGTCGACCCGCCCGCCGAAGTGGCGGCAGGTCAGACCGTGGGCGCACTCGTGCAGGAAGACGATCACCCAGGTGACCACCACCGCCGCGACGATCGCGGCGAGCGGGCGCTGGCCCGCGCCGACCCCGCCGACGAGATCCGGCAGGTGCAGCGCCACGTACGCGGCGACGCCGACGACGGCCAGCAGCGCCGGCGCGACGAAGGCCCAGCCGAACACCGGCCGCAGCCGTGGCAACACGCGGTCGAAGAGGGGGCCGGGGTCGAAGAGCGGGAACCGGGCCGACAGGGGGCCCCGGCGGTGGCGAGCCGCGCCCTGCGCCGCGGACTCGGTCAGCCGGGCGAGCGCCTCGGGGTCGGTGGCGCCGTCGAGCAGCTGCCGCTGGTGCAGCATGCCGAAGAGCTGTTGCCAGTTCTCCGGCCCGAGTCGCCGCTGGTAGGCGGCGGCGTACTCGGCGGCGAGGTCGTCCAGCGTGCGGGTGCCGTCCATCCGCGAGAGCAGGAAGTGCTCCCGCGGGCCGATGCGGTAGAACCAACCGGTCTCCCGGTCCCGGACGTGGTGCACGAGCTTCCCGCCCCGCCACTGGCCGGGGCCGAGCACCACGTCGGCGCGGAGCCGGGGGCGGGTCCACGTCGCGTCGACGGTGGTCATCGCGCACCGGCCGGGGCGTCGTCGCGCAGGGCGGCGCAGATCAGGTACGCGAGGTAGATCTCGTCGAGGATGCTCACCCCGAGCCGGTTGTTGGTCATGTGCACGTACGAGCTGAGCAGGATCGGCAGCGCCGCGTCGAGGTCGGTGACCGGGGTGGGGTCCGCTGCGCCGCGCTGGAACACCAGCTCTCCGCGCCCGGCGGCGTCCACGACGCGCTCGCGCAGCTCGCGGCAGTGGGCCAGCCAGCGGCCCTCGACCCCGCCGGGGCGTACGTCGGCGCTGCCGCGGGCGGCGGCCCGGATGTCGGCGAGCCGGCCGCGCAGGCCGCTGTCCATCCGGCGGTAGCTGGTGTCGAAGCTCGCGTGGTACTCGTCGGACGGCTCGGAGTAGGAGACCTCCCAGAACCGCCGGTACTCCTCCAGGAACCCGGCGATCCGCCGGTCGTCGCCGAGGAAGACCGCGCACATCATCATGGTGAGCTGCGCGGAGAGCCCGAGCAGCACCGGGCGTACGTGCACGTTCGTGGTGGCCAGCAGGTCCAGCACCACGTCGCTGGAGTGCTCGAAGTGCCACTCGGCGATCTCGATCCCCGCCGGGCCGCCGTAGCGGCCGTACTCCCGCTCGTAGGGGATGTGGTGGAAGCTGTTGTTCGGCCGCATCGGCATGACGCCGTCCGGGCCGTACTCCTCGTCCCAGCGCGCCCGGCCGTACTCGGCGAGGAACATCTGCTTGTAGAGGTCGCCGAGCCCGGCGCTGTCCACCTCGTAGAGCGCGGGGCGGCGCCGCAGGAACGCGGTGATCGCCTCGTCCACCCGGGCGCGCACCCGCGCCGGGTCGACGCCGGCCGCGGGCAGGACCCGCAGCCGCACGTGCGGCCCCTCCATCCAGTACTTGATGAAGAAGTACCGGCTGATCAGCCCTTCCTCGCGCAGGTCGTCCACGAGTGGCCGGACGCCCTCGACCAGCATCGGGTTGGCGTTGCTGGCGTAGAAGACGTGCACGCTGAGCCAGCCGTGGTCGACCGGTGAGGGATAGTCAGTCATCGCCCGCTCCCGCTTGGACACCATTGAGTTCGACTGTCAGTTCGGTCACGTACGTGCCGGTCCCGCCGCGGAGGACCTGCTCGTCGCGGCCCGGCAGCATCTCGGTGAGCACCAACCGGCTGCCTGCCGCGCGGGCGGTCGCGTCCAGCAGTTGGAGCGAGAAGTGGCTGTCGAAGTCCACGTAGAGCGGCTTGTGGTCGGGCCGGGTGCCCGCCTGCGGTGCCCGGCCGGGCTCCTCCCGGTCCGCCGGCGCGAGCCGGGTGCCCTCGGGTGTGGCGAAGACCCGGCGCGGGAGGCCGTTCTCCCGCCGCCACCGCTGCCAGGCCAGGAACCGGTCGGCGTCGCTCTGCCCGGCCGTACGCGCCGGCAGGTGGTCCGGGTGCAGCTTCCACATCCGCCGCTGCAGGACGACGTCGCCGTGCACGATGCGCGGGTAGCCGGCGATGCCCCGGCCGGGCAGCGGCACCTCGGTGCCCGCCCACAGGTCCGGCTGGGCCATGCCCAGGTAGGCGAACGTGAGCAGCACCTGCTGTACCTCCGGTAACGCCATCGGCAGCAGGAAGCCGAGGTAGACCGGGATGACCTCGGCGTCGAGCCGGCGTGAGCGCAGCAGCAGGCGGTCGGTCACCGGGTCGTGCTCGACACTGAGGTCGTCCATGTGGATCTGCTCGGCCGCCGGCCGGAAGCTGATCTCCCCCGGGCAGACCAGCTCGTACGGGGTGACCGCCGGGTGCAGGTTGAGGTTGGTGGCGTCGTAGCCGCCCTTCAGCTCGGCGAGCACCGCACCCGGCGGCTGGAGCCGGGCCAGTTCGGCCCGGAGCGTCCCGGCCAGGTCCTCGTCGGCGAAGAGGTGCGCGAAGCGGGAGAAGAGAAGGGTCATGCCGGAGTAGATCCGGTTGACCACCACCCGCTGCCGCCCGCCCTGGTCGGCGAGCTGGAGGAAGAAGGACCGCGGGTCGAGGGTGCCGAGCGTGGACGGCACCATCGCGGCGACGTCGGTCATGAACGACTCGTCGAGGACGAGCTCCTCGGCCCCGGTGGGAAGTCGCCGGTACGCCTCGCTCATCCGCCGGGCCACCTCGACCCGGGCGTCGTCCAGCGCGGTGATCTCCTCCTGGCCGAACCAGTTCTCCTGCCGCACGTAGCGGTTGTCCGCGTCGAAGGCGCGTCGGCGCATCATCCGGCCGGTGTAGTGCTCGAAGAAGTCCTGCTGGAACTCGTGCGCGAAGGTCAGCAGGTCGTCGCAGCGCCCGCCCGCGCCGTACCGGGCCCGGAAGAAACCCCGGGTGGCGAGCCGGCGGGGAAGGTTGATGTCGAAGACCGGCATGATCGCGGCGAGGGCGCGCAGGCCGGGCAGCACGTCGCGTTCCCAGCGCGTCCGGTCGGCGACGACCGGCGCCCGGGTGTCCAGGGTGGCGTCCTCGTAGAGCAGGGTGCGCGGGGCGGGCACGTCGGGGCGACCGAGTTCGCCGTGCGCGGCGACCAGCTCGTCGCGGATCGCGTCCAGCGTCCGGCGTCGTTCGTCGACCCCCAGGGCCGCGTAGCCGGTGGCGAGGCGGTTGGCCGCGGCCACCCGCGCGGCGAGCCGGTCGGCCCAGTCCCGGCCGATGCGGCCCAGCGCGCTCCGGTAGCCCTCCACCGGATCCTCGGCGTGGATGTCCAGGTGCAGGTGGGGCACCACGAGCAGGCCGACCCGCAGCAGGTGGTGCAGGTACTGGGCGATCTCGTCGGCGGGGCGGGTGTCGGTGGTCAGCTCGGCGACCAGGTCCGCCAGCCGCCGCACCCGGCCGCCGTCGAGCGCGGCCAGGATGTCGTGCAGCACCCGCCCGGTGGGCAGGACGAAGAGCGACTCGTGGATCGACTCCAGGGTGATCGCCGCGTCGCCGTCCTCCGAGCTGGTCCGGCGCCGCCGCAGGTAGCGCAGGCGCCCGTGGCTGATCCGCCAGCCGGTGGTGACGGTCACGGGGAGATCCGCCCGGAGCGTCTCGTCGGCGAGCACGATGGCCGACAACCGGCCCACGGCCGCCAGGTTGAGGCGGGCCCGGCCCCGCTTCACGGTGCCGGTCCCGTCGGTCGTGGGCGCCACCCGCAGGAGCGGCCCCGGGCCGGTGGCGGCGAACGTGCCGAGGTTCACCGTGGTGAGCCGGCTGAACGGGCTGGTCTTGGTGGCGGTGCGGTACGCGTACTCCAGCAGCGACCGCTCCACCCGCCGGGCGCGTTTCCCGGTCGCTCCCGCCCCGGTGAGGTAACCGGGGAGGTAACGGTCGAGCGACGGGGAGGCGAGCAGGATGCCCCCGCGCAGGTCCGGGTCGTCGGCGAGGGCGCGCAGCACCTCACGCCGCCGGCCCAGCTCCTCGTCGAGCACCGCCGGGCCGGCCGCCACCTCCCGCCGGTAGGCGGCGTACGTCTCCAGCCAGCGGACCAGGTCCGCGTGGGTCCGTGCGCCGAGCGCCTCGACCGGCCACTGCGCCGGGTCGGCCGGGCGGGGCGGGCGGAGGTTGAACACGTCCCGGCGGAGCCGGATCAGCCGCTGCCGCAGCCGGTCGTCGGCCAGGTTGCGCGCCACCGCCTCCTCCAGCGCGTCGGCCAGCGCGCGCCCGCTGCTCCGGAGCAGCTCCTCCAGGTCGAGCACCCGACGGGCCCACCCGGCGCTGTCGTCGAAGGCCAACCGGTCGGCGACCTCGATCGGCAGACCCGCGGTGCGCAGCATGAACACCTCGGGGGTACGCCAGGTGACGGCGGTCGCCGGGGGTGCGGGCAGGGACACCGTCACGGGGCCCTCCTTCGTCGTGGGGTCAGGGGTCGGGGGCGGGTCACAGCCGGTACACCAGGTCGGCGGGCGGGTCCGGGTGCCGCCCGAGGAGCAGGAAGAGCACGGTCCGCTCGTCGGTCCCGTCCAGCCCGAGGGCGGTGTTCATGGCGACGTTGTCGAAGCCGAGCACGGCCCCGCAGCCGAGGCGCTGGGCGGTGGCGGCGCAGTAGGCGCGCTGGGCGACGGTGCCCACCTCGGCGTTGAGGATCCGGTAGCCGCGGGGGCCGAACGCGTCGAGCACCGCGTCCGGGCGGCCGGAGATCGCGAGCACCGCGCCGACCTGGTCCATCGTGTAGTTGGTGAGGAAGTACTGCTGCTGAAGGAAGGCGGACATCCCGCCGGCCGGCTCGGGGCCGGCCGGCAGCAGTGCGTTCTGGCGCGGGCAGTAGGCGTACCCCCCGGCGGGCAGCCCGTCGACGTGGTTGGCGAAGACCCAGAGCCGAGTCAGCGCGGGCCCGCCGTCCGGTCGCTTCACGTCGGCGGCGTACCGCCCGCCCCCGGCGGCGAAGGCCAGCGTGGTGGCCAGGTCCTCGGCGGTCGTCTCGGGTGGCCGGCGGAACCGGCCGAAGCTGCTGGTCCGGGTCGCCAGCACGGCCGACAGCGGGGTCGCGAGCCGGTCGAGCCGGGGCGCCGGCAGCGCGACGGGCTCGCCGGCCAGCTCCGGCGGGGCGACCTCCGCCGCGTCCACGGCCGGGGCCGCCGGGGCGGCCGCGGCACGGTGCACGGCCGTCACGGCGGGGAACTCCCGCACGCGGCGGGAGCGTTCGAAGGCCTCGTGCCGCACCCGGACGAGGTCGGTCCCGGACGCCGTGCTCACCGCGGGCCCGCCCCGCGGCGCGGCGTGCCCCGACCCGCCCGGCGGCACCGTCGCGGAACCACCCTCCGGGGTGGCCTGGTCCGCCCAGGTCAGCGGCACCACCGCGAAGACGCTCTCCGCGTCGGCGACCAGGCCGAGCAGCCGGTCCACCGGCGTCGGATCGAAGCGGAGCAGCCGGCGCAGGGGCGCGCCCAGCGCGGGCGCCAGCAGGTCCCACGACCCGAGCAGGGCGCCGAGGTCCTGGGTGACCACGTGGTAGCAGAAGCTGTTGTACTTGAACGAGTTCTTCCAGAACCGGATGCTGGCCAGCAGGTAGCTGTCGGTCGCGTCCGGCTGCCCGTCGTCGCGCGCGCCGCCGTCGGCCAGGGCGTCCCGGACGGTGCCGGTCACGTCGCCGAGCAGCAGCCGCTCCAGCACGTGCGCACCGGTGTGGTAGTGGTAGACCCCCGGCAACAGCGGCCCGCGCGCCCCGCTGACCAGGTACAGCTCGACCGGGTACATCCCGCCGCCGGAGGCGGTGCCCCGGCCCCACACCGCGTGCTCGAAGTGCGCCCGCTTCGCGGCGTCCTGGTTCCAGTTGACGCCCAGCCGGCGGTCCAGCACCCCGTACGACAGGCGCAGCAGCGCCGCGAGCCGCGGCAGCGACCAGCCGGTGACGGGCGGCAGGCCCTCCCCGGTGTGCAGGTCCCGCAGGGTGGGCAGCTCCGGGTGGACGGCGGGCAGCGGCAACCGGGACGCGCTCGGGTAGCTCTTGTGCCGGGAGGGCTGGTCGGCCCAGTCCACCTCGTAGTTGAGCGGTTCCATCGGCACCCGGGCCCGGCGGAACACGGCCTCGGTGTAGCTCCGGACGACCTCGACGGCCTCCTGCTGCATGTCGGTGCTCCTAGGGGAAGGGGTGCGGGTGGGGGTTGCGGCCGGTCGCGCCGAGGCCGTCCGGGCCCTGGCGGCCCCGGGCCAGGTACCGCGCCAGCCGGTCGGTCCAGAGCACCCGCTGTCGTTGCCAGCCGAAGTCGATCGGCACCAGGGCCGGGGCCACCACGGCCATCGTGTGGACGCCGGCGATCTCCTGCTCGGGGCAGGTCTGGTCGACGGCCACGACGTCACCGCCGAGGCCGGCGATCAGGCCGGCGACGTACTCGGTGTCGGCGCGCAGGTCGTCGTGCGCCGGGCGGACGGCCAGCCAGTCGTCGTACAGCTCCGACATGGACCGGCGGGGCGGGTCGGCGAAGAGGAAGTCGGCGTGGCGGGCCATCTCCGGCAGGCCGTAGAGCAGGGCGTGGTGGCTCAGCTCGGTGACCCTGGTGTAGTCGCGGACCATCTCCCGCAGCTCCGGTTCGCTCGCGGCGACCCGCTCGTCGAAGCCGGGCACGTAGGAGGCGGTCTCGCAGAGCGCGGCCCGGACGGCGTCGTCGGGGTCGAGGCTGGCACCGGCCGCGAAGCAGAGCTGGCCGAGGCCGTCGCCGCGTTTCACGGCGACCGCGGTCACCACGGGCACCGGCAGATCGGCCCGGGTGTCGAAGAGGCGTACGTCGTAGCCGAGCAGGTCGACCCGGTCGAGCATGAAGTGCACCCGCTCGTCCCGGCAGGTGGCCGGGTCGATCTCGGCGAGCCGCGCCGAGCCGTACCAGGCGAGCAGGAAGGCGTCCCGCTCGACGAGTTCGAGCATGCCGTGCAGCAGCGCCTCCTCCGGGCAGCTGCCGCTGGCGCAGCCGTTGGAGCACTCCTGCACGAACTTGCGCTGGTCGGTGCGTCGGTCGAGGTAGTAGACGAGCTGCTCGGGGACCAGCCGTGGCCGCCGGTCGCGCAGCGAGAATCCCCAGACCCAGTGCATCGGCTCGTCCGGGGAGTAGGGGGCGTAGTAGAGCCCGTGGCCGTGGTAGAAGGCCGGGTGGTAGCCGAGGCCCGCGGGGTCCAGCGCGTCCGGGGCGAGGTTCGTGTAGCTGTCGAAGACCTCGGTGCGCCGGGCCCGCGGGAACTGGCCGGCGTACCGCTCCAACCCCTCCAGCAGGGCGTACGTCTCGCTGCCGCCGTAGCTGTTGGCGTGCCCGCTCCACCACATCTCGTGCAGGTCGTAGCGGCTGCGCACCCGGAAGTAGCCGGTCACCGGCGCGGTGGCGGTGGCGTTGTACGCCCGCAGCGCGTTGCCGCCGAGCGCTCCCGCGACGGGGTTGGCGAGGGCGCCGACCGGCAGGTCCAGCTCGTCGGCCGAGCGCAGCCGGTACGAGGTCGGGCCGGGCTTGGGCCGGCGGGTCAGCGGGATCGCGGCAGCCTCCGCGCTGTCCGGGCGGGGACGCGCGCAGGCGGGGCACTCGGAGTCGGCGAGCACCTCGACGACTGTGGTCTCCAGCGTGTCCATCCGCAGCTGGTGGGCGCGCCCGACGCCGGGCCGGCCAGGGGCGGGGTGACACGCCTGCCTGAGCAGCTCCCAGAGCGCGTCCACGGCGAACGGGGTGAGGTGCGGCAGCGCGGCGACGACGCCGACGCGCGCGCCGTGCTCCAGCGCGTGCCGCTCCTCCCGGAGCCGGATCGCCTGCCAGCGGCGCTGGACGCAGAGCGGGCAGGGGCCGGGGCGCGCCGGGGAGGTGTCGACACCGTCCCAGCGGGGGCCGACCAGCGCCGTCGCGCCGTGCAGCCAGATCGGGACGACATCGCCGGTGAGACCGTCGCCGGTGTCGGCGTACGCGTCGGCCAGGCCCAGGGCGGCGATGCGGACGGTCACCCCGGCCGGTGGCGCGCCGGCGGCGGTCGGCGGCTGCGCCCGGTCCGGGATGCGCTCGTGGAACGCCTCACCGAGCTGTTTGAGGCTGGTGTCCCACGCGGTGGAGGTGGTCCGGACGTCGACGATCATGCGGTTCACCTGTCTGGTCGCTGCGGTACGGGTTCTGCGGGACCGGGGCGCCCCGCCGGCGTGGCTCGCCGGCGGGGACGAAGCGGTGGAGGCGTCAGCCGCCGCCGCATCCGGTGCTGGTGCTGCTGCTGCAGCAGCTCGACGTGCTGCAGCTGCAGCAGCTCGAGCAGGAACAGCTGGAGCTTGACCAGTCCATGACCATCGCGTCGATCGCGTCGACGTCCTCGATCTCGAAGGTCTCGCTCTCCAGCGCGCGCAGTTCCTCAGTCAGTTCCGGCATTTCCTCTACCTCCCTCCGGACGTGTCCCGGGCCCCACCACCGCTCGGCCGTCCGGATCGGCCGGTGGTGACGTGGCTCAGCTCGTGCTGCTGCAACTCGACGAGGTGCAGCTGCAACAACTGGACGTGCTGCAGCTGGAACAGCTGGAGGTGCTGGTGCTGCTGCTGCAGATGTCCATGAGGTCGGCGGACAGATCCGCGATGTCCTCGACCTCGAACGTCTCGGTCTGCAGGTCACGCAGTTCGCTGCGGACCGAGTCGGGCAGCGCGACGGCTGCCAGGGGTGATGTCACGGGCCTCTCCTTGAGCCGCGGTCGGGCCGGTCGGCGGTGGGTGTGGCGTCCGCACCACCACGGTGGTTCCAGCGGAGGCGCGCGGGGCTACTCGCCGGTGTCGGCCGGCGGCGGATGGTGCGTTCCTGCGGGCGTCCCACCGGGACCGGATCTCGTCAGCGTCGGGGCTCGACCCCGGTCACCCGGTCAGCCGCAGCTGGAGGTGCTGGTGCTGGTGCTGCAGCAGCTCGACGTGCTGCAGCTGCAGCAGCTCGAGCAGGAACAGCTGGAGCTGGTCGCGGCGAGCGCCTCGCCGCCGTCCTCGACCTCCTCGATCTCGAAGGTCTCGGTCTCCAGCTCGCGGAGCTCGTCGTTCAGGGTGATCGGCATGTTTCCACCTCCTTCCACCGTGCGTGCCTCGCTCGGACCACTGATGTGGTGGCTCAGTCGGCCGTGCGGCCGTGGTGGCGCAGCAGGACGACGCCGCTGCGGAACGCGCCGCTGGCCCGTACGTCCCGGGTGGTGGTCTCGACCAGCAGGGCGCTCGTTCCCCGCGCGGCGAGCGCGGCCAGCACCGCGTCCCGGTCGGTGCCGGTCGTCGGGGCGGGCTCGGCGGCGGACGGGTCGAGCGCTGAGGCGGTGAGCACGGCCGGGTCGAAATCGGCGAGGACCGGCTCGCCGAGGTCGGGCTCGGTCGCCTCGAAGTGGCGCACCTGGATGCGTCCGACCAGGTCGCGCAGCGCCGCGAGCCGCGTGGCGACCGGGTCGTAGCCGGCCGCGAGCGCCCACTCGCGCTCCCCCGCGCCCGGCTCCTGCGTGACGACGAGCACGGCGTGCGCGGGGGCCGCCCCGGTGAGGGTGAAGGCGGCGACCCGGCGACCGAAGCGGTGGGCCGCCTTCAGCACGAACGCCGTGTCGTCGTCGCCGGTCAGCTCCTCCTCGCCGAGGCGGACGAGGCCGGCGTCGCCGCGCAGGGCGGCGGTCAGCGCGTGGTGGGCGAGCGCGTCGGCGAGCCCCTGGTCGATGACGCCGTCGAGGGTGTCGGCGGCCACCGCCCCGGCCGTGGTCCGCTCGGCGAGGCGCTCCCCGTTCGCGGCGGACGCCGGTAGCACCGCCGCCGCCGGGACCCGGACCGTTGCCGCGCCGCCCAGCACCGTGGCCGGCAGCCAGCGGATCGGAAGGTCCGGGTCGTACGGCAGCGCGCCGCTGGCCGTGCCCAGCTCGGTCCACGGCACCGGCTGCTCGCCCCGGTCGGTCAGCTCGCGGGCGGTGGCCAGGACGCCGCCGGCCGGGTCGGCGTAGCGGGCCGCGTGCTCCCGGACGGCCACCCGGTAGGCGGCGAGCCGCGCGCTCATCACCGTGTGCACGTCGAACGCGGTCAGCTCGCGCGGGCCACGGGGCCCGGGCAGGCGCAGCCGGGCGGTCTTGAGCGGGGCCTGTTCGAGCGGGTCGTCGACGAAGCGGGTGAAGACGCCCGCGTGCACCGACACCAGCGCCTGCGCGCGCTGGTACGTCTCCTCCTCGGTGGCGGCGTCGGGCGCCGGGGCGGTGGGATCGACGTCCCGGCAGACCGGGCAGGCCGGGTGCGGCAGCACGGGCTCGCGGGCCGCCTCCAGGGTGGACCGGTCGAGGACCAGCACCCCGCCGTCGGTGTCCGGCGCGAGCGCGCCGGTGAGCACGCGGAACAGCTCGAAGGCGGCGGCGTTGCCGATCATCCGTGCGGTGACCTCGGGCAGCGGCGTGGGCGTGTCGGACGCGGCGCCGACGGCGAGCTGACGCCAGAACGCGGCCGCGCTGGCGGGATCGGCGGCGTCGGTGAGGCGGAGCTGGGCGCAGAGCCAGCACGGCGTCGTGCCGGCCGCGACGACCGGCCCCAGCACCGCGCGTTCGTCGTCCCAGAGCACGGGGACCAGCAGCGGGCCGTCCCGGTGGCAGGCGCGGGCCAGGTCGGCCAGCCGGGGCAGGGCACTCTGGTCGGCGCAGTGCAGCACGGCGTCCACCTCGGACGGGTCGACCGGCCCGTCGTGCACCCGCACGTCGGCGGCGAGCCCGTCGGCGCGCAGGTCGGCGACCTCGGCGCGGACGGCCTCGGCGTACCGGCCCGGGGCGTCGTCCGGGTGGATGTCCAGGCGCAGGCATCCGTTGCGCAGCAGGCCGCCGGCCGCGGCGAGCAGCGTGGGTCCCGCGCCGCAGAGCGCCACCCGTGCGGTGTGGAAGCGCTGGAACCGGCCGGTGGGGTCGTCGGCGAAGTGGTCGATGAACTCGATCTGCGCGGCGAACCGGCGGGCCACCGCCTCGGTCAGCTCGGTGCGGCGACCGGCGTCCTTGGCGAATCCCCGGTCGAGCAGCGCCCGGACCAGGGTGACGACGGTCTGCCGCTGCCCCGGATCCAGTGCGGCGGTGAGCTGGGCGAGGGTGTGCTCCCCGGTCAGGTACGGGCTCAGCGAGGTCAGCCAGCGGAAGGCGGAGCGGCCCTTGATCAGGAACGCGGTGTCCGGACCGCGGAGGTACGCGCCGGCCGGCGCGTCCAGGAAGACCACGTCGTGGCGCAGCTTCGGCCGCATTTCGAGGGTTTGTGTACCGTCCGGCGGCAGGCTCATCCGGGCTCCTAGCCAACGATGACCATCTAATCCAAAGTGTCTTCATGCTGCACAGGGCCAATCCATCCGTCAACAGAATGTTTGGTGTCGGGTAGTGGCAACAGTAAATTGACCCGCGGTGACCTGCAGTGGGGACAGAAAGGCGCGACGCGCCCAATGCCGGGGCCTTCCCGAGCGGATCAACCTCGGCTACGCTGTCTGCGTCATTCGCCCCACCGCAGGTCAGGAGCTTTTACATCGTTGGCGTGTCGAGGCTTCCGCCGACCGGTGCGGCGCCTCGGCCCGAGCACCGGTGCGACCTCGGGCCACCGGACCGCGCCTTAACGAACAGTTAGTCAAGGGCGCGATCCCATTACTCCGCGTCGCGATCGGGAATTTGAAGGAATCTTGCATGAACCGTGCACGAAATCCTGTCGACCGACCACGCCACACCTTCGATCGATTGCGACACTCCCGTGGAGAATGACCGATTCGCCATTGAATTGCACGAGGTGACCAAGCGTTATCCCGCCGGGATCACCGCCGTCGACCGGCTCGACCTGCGGGTCCCCGAGGGGGAGGTCTTCGGCTTCCTCGGGCCCAACGGCGCCGGCAAGACGACCACCATGCGGATGCTGGTGGGCCTGGTCCGGCCGACCTCCGGGCGGGTCCGCGTCCTCGGCTGCCCGCCCGGCACCCCGCGGGAGCTGGCCCGGGTCGGCGCCCTGATCGAGTCGCCCGCCTTCTACCCCCACCTGTCCGGAGTGGACAACCTCCGGCTCGCCGCCCGGTACGCGGGCGTGCCCGACTCCGCCGCCGACCGCGCGCTGGCCCGGGTGGGGCTGACCGGGCGGGCCCGCTCGCCGTTCCGGACGTACTCGCTCGGCATGAAGCAGCGGCTCGGGGTGGCCGCCGCGCTGCTGAAGGAGCCGCGCCTGCTCATCCTGGACGAGCCCACCAACGGGCTCGACCCGGCCGGTGTCGCGGAGATGCGGGAGCTGCTGCGCGAGCTGGGCCGGGACGGGCGAACGGTGCTGCTCTCCAGCCACGTGCTCGGCGAGGTGGAGCAGGTCTGCGACCGGATCGGGGTGATCAACCGGGGCCGGTTGGTCGCCGAGGGCAGCCCGGACGAGCTGCGCGCCACGCTGGGCGACGGCACGCTGCTGATCGGGGCGGACCCGCTCGACAGGGCGGTCGCCTGCCTGCGGGACCTTCCGGACGTCCGCGCCGTCGAGGTGCGCGACGGGCAGCTGCGGGTCAGCACCGACCCGGCCCTCGCGGCGGCGCTCAACCGGCGGCTCGTGGAGGCGGGCGTCGACGTCCGGGAGCTGCGACCGGTGCGCCACTCGCTGGAGGAGGCGTTCCTGGAGCTGACCGGGGCCGACGAACCCGCGCTGGCGGACGCGACGACGACGGGAGGCACCCGGTGATCGCCTCGGTACGCGCGGCCTGGTTCGCCGACCGGAAACGGCCGGCGGTCTGGACCGTCACCCTCACCTGGACCGCGCTCGCGCTCGCCTTCGGCATCGGCGTCCCCTACCTGGTGCACCTCGCGCTGTCGGGCGACCCGAAGGAGGCCGAGGCCGCCGCGTCGCTGCTCGACAGCGTCCTGCCCGGCCAGCTCGTCACCACCGGGATCGGGCTCTTCCCGCTCTTCGGCGGGGCGATCGTGGTGATCCTCGGCGCCCTGGTGGTCGGCAACGAGTATCGCTGGGGCACCCTGAATCTGATCTTCACCCAGCGCCCTCGCCGGGCCCAGGTGATGGTCGGGCACGCGGTCGCGCTCTGCGGGCTGACCCTGCTGGTGGCCGTGCTGACCTTCGTCGCGCTGGGCGTGGTCACCTCGGTCATCGCGCTCGTGGAGGGGCGCGGGCTCGACCTGCCCGCGCCGGGCCGGCTCGCCGCCGCCGTCGCGGCGGCCTGGCTCATCTGCACCGCGCACGCCGCTCTGGGCTACTTCCTCGCCGTCGCGTTCCGCAGCACCGCCACGGCGATCGCGGTCGGGCTGGTGTGGACGCTCGTGCTGGAGAACGCGGTCAGCGGGCTCGCCCTCGTGCTGAGCCCCCTGACCGCGCTACGGAACGTGCTGCTGGCGCCCAGCTCGGGGGCGCTCGCGGGCGCGCTGGGCGCCCGGTCCCAGTTCGACGGCGGCACGCCGGGAGTGCTCGACGCCGCGAACGCCGCGCTCCCGGTTACCGTGCTGGTGGGCTACGTCGTGGTGATGTTCGGGCTCGGTACGTGGCTCGCCGCACGGCGGGACGTCGGCTGACGGAAGGGTTGTCGCCATGGAGTTCCTCCTCGCCTTCGGGTTGACCGGCCTGGTGGCCACCGGGGGCTGGATCGCCTGGGGGGCGGCCCGGGGCTGGGCCCGGGCCCGGGACCGCCGGCACGAGCTGCGGCTGGCCCGGGCCCGGGCGGCGGCCGAGCTGCGGCAGGCCGAGGTGCGGGAGCGGGAGCTGGCCAACGAGACCTACCAGGACTTCGTCCGGCGCCACCCGGAGCCGTGACGCCGGGAGCGGCGGCCGGAGCGTGGCGACGCCGGCCCGGCCGCGCCCGGTTCAGCCGTCGACCCGGCGGACCATGTTCATGATCGTCTCCACCTGGGCGCCCCCCTTGATCGGGTAGTTCGTGGCGCCGAGGTAGCCCCACCAGTCCCAGCAACCGTTGGGGTTCACGGCCGACGTGGTGGCCTGCGGGTACAGCACGATCATGTGGTTCGTGTCGGCGTACTGGTTGAGATTGGCCCGGTCGACGAAGGCGGTACCGACCCGGCCGTAGCCCTGGAGGCAGCCGTGCAGCGCGACCAGCAGGCGGCACGACCCGCCGGCGGCACAGGTGGGCGGCACGTACGCGAAGCCGGCGCTGTCCATGCTGATGCCCGCCGCCCAGCCGTTCACGGCGAAGGTGTTCTGGTTGAAGCGGGTCAGCGTGCCCTGCAGCGGCCCGCGGTTCGGCGCCTGCACCGAGCCGAGCAGCTTGCGCAGGAGGGCGTTCTGCGGGTCGGTGCCGCAGTCGTTGAGGTAGGGCGCCGCGGTGACCGCGCACCCCCCGGTGCCGTACGGGGTGACCCACGCGTGCCCGGCCGACGAGCCGCTGTCGTACTGCACGCTCGCGGCGAAGCGCTGGTGGTAGCGGACCAGGTCGTCGGTGACCGACTTCTCGACGGTGCCGTCGGAGTTGCCGTGGAAGACGTACGCGGGCCGCGACGCGAGGTTGCCCACCGGGTCGATCCAGCCGTACGACGCCCACGTGCGGGTGTACGCTTCGAGGTTGGCCAGGTAGGTCGGGTAGATGTTGTCGCCGCACGCGTAGAGGGCCTGGCTCACGGTGTTCTGCGCGCAGTAGTAGGGGCCGGCCGCGAAGACGGCGGACCCGCGGATCCGCGCCGAGTACGCCACCTGGAGCTGGGTGGCCATGTACCCGCCGGAGGACACCCCGGCGACGTACACGGCGGAGACGTTGTAGGTGGCGAGCGAGCCGGCGACCGGCGGGACCGTGTACGGGTCGCCGGCGGCGTGCGCCGCGCCGGCGGGAGGCAGCGCGAGCAGCAGGCCGGCCAGGGCGGCGCCCAGGGCCTTCCACGGAACCTTCATGATGCCCTCCTGATCGCCGGGCGACGGTGGTGCCGGCGTGCGCCGACGGTACCGAGACATGCATCACAGTCCATATGAGCGCGTCCCACACAAGCGGGCGCTCCCGGATGTCGCCGGCCGCCGTGCTCGCCGGGACCCGACCGGGCGGCTCGGACGGCGGGTGTCGCCTCGGCTGGCACGGGTATCCGGTGCGGGCCCGCGGACGGGCGGGGGTCGGGCAGCGCCGGGGAGGGGACGGATGTCGCAGGGTTCCGACGAGCAGCACGCGCACGCCCCGGACGAGCCGGAGCAGCCCGTGCGGCGCGAACCCGAACGGCCCCTCGACCCGGACGACGACGCGCTGACCGACGAGGACGCCCGCGCTCCGGACACGGCCCCGACGGAGGCGCCGTAGCCGGCCCCGCCGGGTTTGCCGTACCGACGGGTGGGAACGCGCCCCGCCGAGCAGTCGTGGCACAGCGAGGAGGCGTCGTGACCGTGTCGGCAACGCACCCGCCCCCAGTCGGTGCCGGGACCTGACCCGGGCGGTCCCCCGCCACACGCCGTGCCGGCCACCGGCGAGCTGACGGTCCCGCTGCGCCGCGGCCTGCGGCCGGTCACCGAACAGACCCGGGCCAGCACCGCGGAACTCTTCTTCGACCTGGTCTTCGTCTTCGCCTTCATCCAGGTCACCACGCTCGTCACCGACGAGGACAGCGCGCTCGGCGTCCTGCACGGGCTGCTCGTCCTGACCATGCTCTGGTGGTCCTGGTCGCTCTTCGTCTGGTTGGGCAACCGGGTACGGGCGAACTACGGCCTCTGCCGCGTCGTCCTGTTGCTCACCACGCCGGTCATGTTCGTGCTGGCGGTCAACACCCGCGAGGCCTTCACCGACTTCCCCGGCGGCGGCCCCCACACGCCCGTGGTGTTCGTCGCCACTTTCTTCGTCGTACGGCTCGTCTACCTGGCCCTGCGGCTCTACGCGACCACGCCGCTGCGGATCCGGGACGTCCTCGCGCTCACCGTGCCGATGCTGCTCGCCACCTTCCTGCTGCTGCTCGCCGCGCTGCTGCCCGGGTCCGGCCTCGACGAGGCGACGGTGCGCTGGGGCCAGGTGGCGCTGTGGATGCTCGCGATCGTCGTCGACTACGGCGCCGCCCTGGCGCTCCCCGTACCCGAGCGGGCGGTCCTCTCCGCGCGGCACTGGACCGAACGGCACCGCCTGATCGTGATCGTGGCGCTCGGCGAGGTGCTGGTGGCGGTCGGCATCGCGGGGACCGACATCGCCAACTCGCGGGCTCTCATCTTCGCCTCGGCGCTCGCGGTGGTGGTCGCCGGCGCGCTGGAGTGGATCTATTTCGACCTCTCCGCGCTGGTGGGCGAGAGGGCCCTGCGCGGCGCCGACCGGCGCGGCCGGGTGACCCTCGCCCGGGACGCCTACAGCTACCTCCACCTGCCGATGATCGCCGGAATCATCCTGCTGGCAGCCGGGCTGAAGCACATGCCGAGCCTGGTCGCGGACGCGGCCGCCTACCAGCATCGCGAGCCCCTCGATCCGCTGGGCCGGTACGCGATGTACGGCGGCGTCGCCCTGTTCCTGCTGGCCCACGCCGCGTTCCAGCTACGGCTCAGCCGCCTGG
Organism: Micromonospora xinjiangensis; assembly: GCF_056150165.1. Taxonomy (NCBI): domain Bacteria; kingdom Bacillati; phylum Actinomycetota; class Actinomycetes; order Micromonosporales; family Micromonosporaceae; genus Micromonospora; species Micromonospora xinjiangensis. Next base: position 31,240 of record NZ_JAXCFO010000001.1, read on the forward strand.
TGCTGCCCGTGGTGTGGCCCCGGCTGCTCGCGGTGCTGGTCCTGCTCGTCATGGTGCCCGTCACCGGTCACATCTCGGCCATGGGCGCCCTCGGCTGGCTGGCGGTGATCTGCGTGCTCACGGCGATCGTCGAGTTCGTGGTGAGTCGCCCGGCGCGCCGGCAGCTGCGGGCGGAGCTGGATCAGGAGTAGCCGCCGCCGGGTCCCCCGTCCCGAGCGGGCGACCCGGCGGTCGCCGGGAGCGCGGCGTTAGCCTTCTCACTTCACATCGCGAAAGTTTGCCGGAGCTGAAAACTCGTCCCTAGGTTGTCCTGGTGACCGTCGACTCCACCCCTGTCGGCCTGCGCGACCGCAAGAAGCGGCAGACCCGGGACGCGCTGGCGACCGCCGCGCTGCGCCTGGTCGCCGAGCGCGGGCTCGACCACGTGACGGTGGAGGAGATCAGCGCGGCGGCGGACGTGTCGTCCCGCACGTTCTTCAACTACTTCTCCTCCAAGGACGAAGCCCTCGTCGGCGACCAGTCCGACCAGACCGCCCGGTTCCTGGCGCGGCTGGCCGAGGTGCCGCCGGCGGTGCCCGCCCTCGCCGCCGTCCGGGCGGCCCTCGGCGAGGTCATCGCCGGGATGCAGGCGGACCGCGAGCGCTGGCTGCTGCGGATGGTGGTCATCGAGCAGAACCCGGCGCTGCTGCCGCGCCTGGTCGCCGCCGGCGTCGAGACCGAACGCGCGATGGCCGAGGTCGTCGCCGCCCGGCTGGGCGTGCCGCCGGACCACGGCTTCCCGGCCCTGGTCACCGCCGTCAGCGGCGCCGCCTTCCGCACCGCCATGCTCCGCTGGGCCGCGGACGCCGGCGCCCGCCCGTTGACCGATCTGGTCGACGAGGCGTTCGAGGCGCTCGGCGCCGGCCTGCCGGACCCGTCCGGCCACCCGACTCCGCCCCCCATCGTCACGACGAGCTAAGGAAGCAGATGTCCGTACCCACCGCGCCCGCCGACGAGGTCGGGGTCGCCCCGGCGCGCATGTCCCGGCGGGAGGTCCTCCAGGCCCTCTCCGGCCTCATGGTCGGCATGTTCGTGTCGATCCTCGCGTCCACGGTCGTGGCGAACGCGCTGCCGCGCATCATCGCCGACCTGAACGGCAGCCAGACGGTCTACACGTGGATCGTCACCACGGAGCTGCTGGCCATGACGGCGACCGTGCCGCTCTGGGGCAAGATGGCCGACCTCTACAGCAAGAAACTGCTCATCCAGTCGTCCCTGGCGCTGTTCGTGATCGGCTCGCTCGTCGCCGGCTTCACCCCGAACGTCGAGGTGCTGCTGGTCAGCCGCATCATCCAGGGCGTCGGCGCGGGCGGCATGACCGCGCTGGCCACGATCGTCATGGCCGCCATGATCCCGCCGCGGGAACTGGGCCGCTACGCCGGCATCTTCGGCGCCGTCTTCGGCGTCGGCACCATCGCCGGCCCGCTGATCGGTGGCGTCCTGGTCGACACCTCCTGGCTCGGCTGGCGCTGGTGCTTCCTGATCGGCGTCCCGTTCACCCTCCTGTCGATCTTCCTGCTCCAGCGGACACTGCACCTGCCGGTCGTCCGCCGCGAGGTACGCATCGACTGGCTCGGCGCCCTGCTGATCACGAGCGGCGTCTCGCTGCTGCTGATCTGGTCGTCGCTGGCCGGCAACAAGTTCGCCTGGGCGTCGGGCTGGACCGCGCTGATGGTCACCGTCGGTGTCGTCCTGCTGGCGGTGGCGGTCTTCGTGGAGTCCCGGGCCGCCGAGCCGATCATCCCGCTGGAGATCTTCCGGAGCCGCACGGTCTCGCTGGCCACCATCGCGAGCGTGCTGGTCGGCCTCGCCATGTTCGGCGGCACGGTCTTCCTGTCCCAGTACTTCCAGGTGTCCCTCGGCAAGTCGCCGACCGTCGCGGGCCTCATGAGCCTGCCGATGGTCTTCGGTCTGCTGGTCTCGTCGACCGTCGCCGGACAGCTCATCACGAAGTACGGCCGGTGGAAGATCTACCTGGTCGCGGGCGGGGCGATCATGACCGCCGGCATGATCCTGCTCGGGACGATCGACTCGCGCACCAGCGTGACCGTCCTGTCGATCTACATGGCCGTGCTCGGCATCGGCGTCGGCATGCTCATGCAGAACCTGGTGCTGGCCGCGCAGAACGACGTGCCGGCCCATGAGCTGGGTGCCGCCACCAGCGTCCTGACGTTCTTCCGCAGCATGGGTGGCGCCATCGGCGTCAGCGCGCTCGGCGCCGTGCTCGCCAGCCGGATCACCCACCTCATGACCGACCGGCTCGGCCCCGCCGCGACCGGCGGCGGCTCGACCGCGGAGGTGCCGGACCTCGCCGCGCTGCCCGAGCCGGTGCTGCGGGTCGTGCAGGAGGTCTACGGCATCGCGACCGCGGACCTGTTCCTCATCGGCGCGCCGCTGGCCCTGCTCGCGATGGTGGTGGTTCTCTTCATCAAGGAGAAGCCGCTGCACACGCTCAGCGGTGACGAGCGGCGGGCACAGGAGGAGGCCGCCCGGACGGCGTCCCTGTCCCACTGAGGCACCCCCACCCGGACGGGGTCCCGCGGCGCCGGCACCGCGCCGCGGGGCCCTCCCCTCCCCCCGGGCCACGCGCCGCCGGTCCCGACGGGAGAGGTACGTCACCCCGGGTTCGGAGGTGCTGATCTTCGCGACGGACGACCGGCCCCCGGCCTCAGTCCCGGCGGTCGGATGTCACACCGGGAGTCGTCGCGGCGCTCAGAGTCACGAGGGTGCCGGCGCCGGAGGTGTGGAAGGTGACGTTCTCGCAGAGGTGCCGCACGAGCCAGAGGCCACGCCCCCCGACCGTGTGCGGCGACGGCAGGTGAGGCGACACGTGGGGCGGGATCCCGCCCCCGTGGTCCTGGACGGTGACCACCACACCGCCCGGGCCGGCACTGACCGTGACGTCGGCGCTGCCTCCACCGTGCTGGATCGCGTTGATCACGACCTCGTTCACGGCGGTCGTGAACATCTCCGCGCGCTCGGCCCCCAGCCCGGCGCCCAGCGCCGCGTCCGTCACACGGTGCCGGATGGCGGCGACCCCGGGCGCGGTGACTCCCCGCACGGTGGCCGCCACCGGATGAGCGCGCGGCTGATCGGCTTCTGTCACATCCACAACATCCTCACCGCCGAACCCCCCACCTTTACCGGCGATCTTCTCCGGGGAGTGGAGATGCCGGTGATTCACTATAAAGTCAGCACGTTCACCCAGTCCGGGGACGAGAGGAGGAGGTGCGGCGTGGCGCTGTCGTACTCCGAGCGGGGCGACGCCGGGTCCGTCACGGTGGCGGCGCGCGGCGAGGTCGACCTGTCCACCGCCGACGACCTCCAGCACGACATCGAGGCGGCCCTCGCGGGCGACTCCCCCGCCGTCGTCGTCGATCTCGGCGAGGTGAGCTTCCTGGACTCGGCCGGCATCAACGTGCTGCTCCGGGGGCGACGGCTCGCCGACGAGCAGGGCAAGCACTACCACGTCACGAACGCGCAGGGTATGGTCCGGCAGCTCCTGGAGATGACCGGGGTCTGGGACCACCTCTCCACGCCGGGCGGTGGGTAGTCCGTGCGCGGGGACGGGCCCACCGGGCCCGGGCGGACAGCTGCCGGCACGGACGGTCCGGGCCGGGTGAGGATGCGATGGTGACCAGCGGCGACCTCTCACAGGCGAGCAGCGCGGAGAAGCTCCGCCGGCTGCAGACCGTGACCGACGCCGCGCTCTCCCAGCTCGGCGTGGAAGACCTGCTCGACGAGCTGCTGGAGCGTACCCGCGACCTCCTCCGGGCCGACACGGCCGCGATCCTCCTGGTCGATCCCAGCGGCGAGGAACTGATCGCCACCGCCGCCAGCGGGCTGGAGCAGGAGGTCCGCCAGGGCGTACGGCTGCCGGTCGGCCGTGGCTTCGCCGGCTCCGTCGCCGCCCGCGGCGAGCCGATCATGCTCGAGCACGTCGACCAGACCAACGTCATCAACCCGATTCTGGTCAACCGGGGCGTGGCGTCTCTGCTCGGCGTGCCGATGCGCAACGGCACCCAGGTCATCGGGGTGCTGCACGTCGGCACGCTGACCCCGCGCCGGTTCACCGACGACGACGTCGAGCTGCTGCGGCTGGTGGCGGACCGGGCCAGCCTGGCCACCCAGGCCCGGATGTCACGCCTCGACCGGGCCGCCGCGGTGGCCCTGCAACGCAGCCTGCTGCCCGCCCGCCCGCCGGCGGTGCCGGGGCTCGACGTCGCCGCCCGCTACGTGCCGGGCACCGCGGTCGGCGTCGGCGGTGACTGGTACGACCTGTTCCCGCTGCCCTCCGGGCACATCGGGGTCGCCATCGGTGACGTCGCCGGCAACGGCCTGCGCGCCGCGGTGGTCATGGGCCGCGTCCGCAGCGCCCTGCGGGCGTACGCCCTGGAGACGGACGACCCCGCCGAGGTGCTCACCCGCCTCGACCGCAAGGTGCAGCTCTTCGAGCCCGGCGCCATGGCCACCGCGATCTACGCCGTCCTGGACTCGACCCTGCGCCACCTCACCATCTCCAGCGCCGGGCACCTCCCGCCGCTCATCGCGCAGCCGGGCGAGCCCACCCGGCTCGTCCCGGTCCCGCCGGACCTCCCCCTCGGCGCCTACCGGGACGCCCCCCGGCGGCGCACCCACGCCGACCTGGCGCCGGGCGGCTGCCTCTTCCTCTACACCGACGGGCTCATCGAGCGGCGCACCCGCCCCCTCGACGCGGGGGTCGACCTGCTCCGCCGGTCCCTGGAGTGCGGGTCGGCCGACACGATGTGCGTCAGCGCGATGTCGGCGCTGGTCGGCGAGGCGGCGGCCACGGACGACGTCGCGCTGCTGGCCGTACGCCGCACCGGCGCCGCCTGACCGGGACGGCCGGGGCACCGCGCGACGGTTTGCCGACCCGGCACGCGGGTAGACGCCGCTGTCCGTCGCAGAGAAAGGCCGCGAAGGTTGAGAACAGCGAGTTCATCGACTCGGTGGCGAAGCGCCTGCGGACCTCACCCGAGCAGGCGACCGCCATCACCCGCGCGACGCTCACCACGCTGGCCGAGCGGATCGAGAGCGGCGAGGCCAAGGACCTCGCGGCCCAACTGCCCGAGGAACTGCGGGGGTACGCCCACGGGCCCGCCGGGGAGACCGGGCGGTTCAGCTTCACCTCCTTCCTCAACCAGGTCCGGGGCCGCGCGGAGGTGGACGACTCGACGGCCCGGGACGGGGTGCGCGCCGTCTTCGACACGCTGCGGGAGGCCATCCCGCCGGGCGCGTACGACGACGTGATCACGCAGTTGCCCGCCGACTTCTGGGAACTCACCGACTCGGCGGGCCGGTACGACGGCCGTCGCGGCGGCTGAGCCCGCGCGGGGCGCCGCGGTGGGTGAGCGGCCCGCGGGGGTCGCCAGGTTCAGATGGCGGTGGCCGCGGCCACCTTCCACTCCCCACCGACCGGCACCAGGGTCAGCACGACCCGGTTCTGGTCGACCTTCTCCCCCGCCGTGCTCACGTTGCGCCGGTACTGGTTGAGGTAGACGAGCAGCTCCACCCGGTCGGCCTCCGCGCTGACCACGCCGGTGGCCGAGACCTCGGCCAGCACCACCGCCTGCTGCTTGCCCGCCGTCTCCTTGAGGGTGCCGGTGGTCCGGGCGTACTCGTCGGCGAACGCGCCGGTGGCGAAGGTCCGCCCGTTCGCGACGCTCTCGTCGAAGGTGCGGTAGTCGTACGAGAAGAGGGCCTTCGCCGCCGCCGGCGCGGTGGCGAGCGCCTCCCGCACCGCCTCGTCCCGCCCGGCGGTCTCCCGGTCGCCGTACCAGCCGAGGGCGGCGACGGCGGTCACGAGCACGGTCAGGACGGTCAACACGGCGACCAGGGAGGGACGGCGACGGCGCGGGGCTCGGCCGGGCCGGGACAAACGCGGGGTACGCATGACGGACCTCCTCGACCTCATCCGACGAACTGCAGCTTCGCCACGAGCCAGTCGCCGGAGTCGCCGTCGCGGACCATGTCGAGCTGGATCCGGTAGTGCGACGGGCGGCCCTGCGGCGCCTTGGCGTTCTTCACGGTGGCGTCGACGGCCACCAGCACCACCGCACGCCGCCGGTCCCCGGAGACCAGCCCGGCGCGCAGCACCGTGCCCTGCGAGTCCACCTTGTTCTCGACCACCGCGGTGCGGACCTGGGCCTGGCCCCGGGTGAACTCGTCCTTGAACTCCCCGGTCGCGCCCGCCGTGATCCGCTGCAGGTCACGGTCCACACTGGCCGCGCTCACCGAGACGAAGTTGACGCTCGCCTGCCTGGCCGCCGCCAGCGCCTCCTGCCGGGCGGACTCGGTGGCCCGCGCCACGTACCAGCGGTGTCCGTACAGGCCGGCACCCGCCAGGGCAGCCGCGAGCAGCACCACCAGCAGGGCGGCCAGGACGCGGCGACCGCCCCGCGCGCCATCCGGCCCGCCGTCGCCGGACCTGTCGGCGCCGGGTGCCGACCCGGCCCGCCCCTCGGGGTCACCCGCCCCGTCGCGGTCGCCCCGCCCGTCGTCGCCGCCCGGCCCGTGGTCGCCGCTCGGCGCGTCGGGGTCCGGCAGGTCCTCGACCTCGGCCGGGTCCCCGACCACGGTCAGGTCACCGGCCTCCGTGGGATCCTCCACCGGCTCCCGGTCGAGCCCCTCCAGCACCTCCTCGATCCGGTCGCTGGCGACGGGGGCGGTCCGGGTGACGACCCGGCGCCGCACGGGCCGGCCCGGCGTGCCGGCCTTCGCCCCCTTGATCACTCTGAGCGTCCGCTCCCTGCGGGTCGGCACGCCGTCACCTCCTTCCCGGTCGCCGCTCACGGAGTCACCCCGGCGAGCAGCAGTTGCTTCCACGACTGGTCCCCGGCCGTCCGGTACTGCCCCCCGGTGCCGCCGAACTGCAACGGCCGCCCGTCCGAGCCGAGCACCAGACCGGTCGCCGGGTCGTAACCCCCGGGGGCGGTCGGTGTGGGCCCGGCGGCGCCGGACGCCGACCCCGGCTCGGGTCCGCCGGGACGCGGCGCGTTGCCGGCGCCCCGCACGCTCCCGCCGGCCGCGCGGTCCCGGTCGCCGCACCGGGTCCCGCCCGCGTACACGCAGGACGGCGGGTCGTCGACGTTGAGCACCAGACCGAGGTGGGCGGTGCCGTCCCCGGGGGTGACCGTGAAACCGCCGGCGACCGCGATCGGATAGACCACCAGCAACTGCTCGATGCCGGGCAGCCGGCGGGCCACGATGCCGCCCGTGGTCACCAGGTTGCCGAGCAGGGCGCCCACGGTCGGCTCCAGACCACGCAGCAGCGCCCGCAGCTCCACGCCGGCGGGCGGACCCTCGGCGAGCAGCCGGCGCAGGTCCGGGTCGGCGGAGCGGACGGTGGCGGCCAACGCCGCGAGCCCCGCCGACCAGCGGCGCAGCGCCTCGGCCGACTCGGCCTGCGTGGTGAGCACGGTGCGGGCGTCCCGGATCAGGGCCAGCGTCTCGGGCAGCCGCGCGGCGGCGTCGGCGAGCAGCGCGTCACCGGCGTCGAGGATGCGGGCCAACGCCTGCTCGTTGCCCTCGAACGCGGCGCCCAACTCGCTGATGAGCACCCGCAGGTCCTCCGGGTCGACCGAGCGCACGAGCGCGTCCAAGTTGGTCAGCAGGGTCTCCGGGGCGAGCGGGACACCCGTGCGGTCGGCCGGGATCACCGCGCCGTCGGCGAGGTACGGGCCCGCGTCGCTGTCCGGGCGCAGGTCGACGTACTGCTCCCCGACGGCCGAGCGCTGGGTCACCACCGCGCGCAGCGCCGCCGGAACCCGTACGCCACGCCGGATCCGCAGGTCGGCCCGGACGCCGTCGTCGCGCAGCTCCACGGCGGTGACCCGACCCACCGGCACCCCCCGGTAGGTGACCGGCGCGTGGGGGTAGATACCGCCGGCGCGGGTGAGGTCCAGGTGTACGAGGTAGCCGCCGCCGAGCAGGCGGTCACCGAGCCCGACGTAGCGGACCCCGACGTACCCGATGCCGAGCAGGCTCACGAGCACGAAGACCAGGACCTGGATTCTCGTGGATCGTCCGATCACTTCAGCAGCCCTCCGCCCAGCAGGTCCGACAGGTCGCCGACGAGGCCGGTCACCGCGCCGGTGACCGGCAGCACGCACTCGGCGGTGAGCACGGTGCCGGGCAGCAACTCCGTCCCCTCCGGGAACACGGTGCCGGGCGGCACCAGCCCCTTCGGCAGGATCAGCGCGCCGAGGGGCGCCGTCGAGCCGGGCTTCAGCAGCTTGCAACCCTTCGGCAGGAGGCACTCCGTCGGCGGGGTCCAGGTCGTCGGGAAGTCCTTCAGGTCGGGCAGGCACCGGGTCAGCGGCGGCAGGACGGGCCGGGGCTCGTCGCCCTTGCCGGGCCCGGGCCGGGGGCGCGGGGCACCCGGTCGCTCACCGGACGGGGCGCGGTCCGCGTCGGGGGCGGACGGCCGGGCCGCCGGCCGGGGTGGCGGCGGTGGCTCCGCGACGAGCAGGTTGGCCAGGATGGTGGCGGCGTCCAGGTCGGCGGTGATGGCGAGGTTGACGAAGTCGCCGGCGATCGCGCCGGTGACGTTCGGCGGGAACGGGTACGACAGCATGAAGTCCAGCGACTTCGGCAGGTCGTCCCCGGCGCGGGCCAACTGCTCCAGGATCGGTCGCAGGGCGCGTACGTTCGCGAGGGTGTCGTCCCGGCTGCGGTCGACGACCCGGGTGCCGACCCGGCCCAGCTCCCCGAGGGCGGTCAGTGCGTCGGTGAGCTGGGCCCGCTGCTCGGCCAGCACGGTCAGACCGGGGGCCAGCGAGTCGAGCGCCTCGCCGACCACCTGACGCTGCCGGGCGAGCCGGTCCGTCAGCCGGTCGAGCGCCTCGATGGCCCGCACCAGGTCGGCCTTCTGCCGCTCCAACCCACCGACGAAGGTGTCGAGCTGGTGCAGCGCGTCGCGCACGGCGGGCTCCCGCCCGTCGAGCGCCTGGCCCAGCTCCTCGTTTATGGTGCGCAGCTGGGCCAGCCCGCCGCCGTTGAGCAGCAGCCCGAGCGCGGCCAGCACCTCCTCCACCTCCGCGCCCCGCCGGGTGCGCGACAGCGGGATGACGTCGCCGTCGGCGAGCCGCCCGGCGGCGCCCGAGGGCGGCGGGGCCACCGTCACGTACTTCTCGCCGAGCAGGCTGCTCTGGTGCACGGCGGCGGTGGCGTTCGCCGGCAGCCGGACCTCGCGGTCGATGCGCAGCCGCACCCGGGCCGTCCAGCCCGCCAGCGAGATCCTCTCCACGCTGCCCACGGTCACGTCGTCGACCTTCACGGCCGCCTGCGGCACCAGGTCCAGTACGTCGCTGAACTCGGCGGTGACGGTGTAGCCGTCGCCGGCCGGGGCGCCGCCGGGCAGCGGCAGGTCGGCCAGGTCCGGCAGGCCGCACCCGGCCGGTAGCAGCAGCACGGCGAGCGCCCCGGCCAGTGCGAGTCGCACCCTCGCGCTGACCGGAGCCCGCGCCGGGCCCGCCGGCCGGTCCCCGGCGCTCACGGCTCACCCCGCAGGATGCCGCCGAGCGTGAGGTCACGGGTGATGCCGGGGCCGCCCGGCGCCCCGTCCGGGCCCGGCCCACCGGCGGAGCTGACCGGAGGAGGAGCCGGGGGTGCGGAGCCCTTGTCCGGGGCGCCGGGCGGCAGCTTGAGGAGCCCGCGCAGCTGGTCGGTCATCGGCAGGCCGCGGGCGTGCAGGGTCTGGGCGAGCGCCGTGCAGGTCTCGGGCACCTCGGTGCCGGGCAGCTGGTCGACGATGAGGGAGCAGACGAAGCCGGGCGGGTCGTACGGGCCCATCACGTTGTCCCTCGTGTCCAGGGTGCCCGACCGGGGGTTGTAGGCCAGGGCCAGGTTGTTCAGCGCCAGGGGCGTCACGTCGAGGATGTCGACGACGGCCTTCTGCTGCCGCACGAGCACGCCCGTGACGTCGGCCAACGCCGCGACGTTGCCGGTCAGCTCGTCGCGGTTGCCCCGGACGAACGCGGTGACCTCGGCGAGCGCGGCGGCGAGGTTGCGCAGGGCCGCGTCCAGCTCCTCCCGTTCGCCGGCGAGCTGCTCGGCGACGTCCGCTAGCTGCTGCTGGAAGCCGCGTACCTGCTGGTCGCTGCGGGCCAGCGCGGTGGTGAACCGTTGCAGGTTGGCGACCGAGCCGAACAGGTCCTGCCGGCCGTCGGAGAGGGTGTCGAGCGCTTCGGACAGACCGTGCAGGGTCTCCCGCAGCTCGTCGCCGTTCCCGGCCAGGTTGGCGCGGCCCGCGGCGAGCAGGTCGGAGAGCGCCCCGTCGGCGTTCGCGCCCTGCGGGCCGAGCGCCCGGTTGAAGTCGTCGAGCGCCTGGTAGATGTCGTCGATCTCCATCGGCGCGGCGGTGCGCTCCACCGGGATCCGCGCGCCGTCGGCGAGCGCGGCGCCGCCGGTGAACGCGGGGGTGAGCTGCACGTACCGGTCGCTGACCACGCTGGGCGGCACGATCACGGCCTGCGCGTCGGCGGGGACCGTCACCCGCGGGTCGTAGCGCATGCTCACCCGGACCACGCGTCCCTGCGGGGTGACCTCCTCCACCTCGCCGACCCGCACCCCCAGCACCCGTACGTCCGAGCCGGGATAGACCCCGACCGCCCGGGTGAAGTAGGCGACCAGCCGCCGCTGCGGCGGGTCGTGCCGCCACAGCACGACGCCGGCGGCGAGCGCGGTCACCAGCACGGTGGCGGCGGCCACCGGCCGGCGCCACCCTCGGATCGGGCCGGGCATCAGCGTCCTCCCGTCGGCACGTAGGGCTGGAGCAGACCGCTCACGTACGAGTCGAACCAGCGGCCGTTGCCGACCACGTTGGCGAAGGCGGTGACGAACGGGGCCATCCGCCGGATGGTCTGCTCCAGGTCGTCGCGGTTGCGTTGCAGGACGGCGACCACGTCGCGCAGCTTGCGCAGCGCCGGTTCGAGCTGGGCCCGGTTGTCGGCCACCAGGCCGGACAGCTCCCGTGACAGCTCGTCGGTGCCGACGAGCAACCGGTGGATGGCGTCCCGACGGCGGCTCACCTCGGCCAGCAGCGCCTCGCCGTCGGCGACCAGCCGGCGGAACTCCTCGTCGCGGGTGGCGAGCACGTCGGTGACCTGCCGGGCCCGCCCGAGCAGGGACCGCAGCTCCGCGTCCCGCTCGGCGACGGTCCGGGACAGCCGGGAGAGCCCGGTCAGGGACGAGTGGACGCTGCCGGGAGTGTCGGCGAACGTCTCGGTGAGCGTGCGGAACGCGGTGGCGAGCTGCGCGGTGTCGACCCGGTCGAGGGTGTCGGCCAGCCCGGTGACCGCCTGCACCACGTCGAACGGCGCGGCCGTGCGGTCCAGGGGGATCTGCCCGCCCTCCGGCAGCCGTCCGGGCCCGGCCGGGGCGAGGGCCAGGTACTTCTGGCCGAGCACCGTCTTGATCCGGATGGTGGCGCCGGTGTCGCGGCCGAGCCGGACGCCGTCGTCGTCGACCCGGAACCGGACCCGCACGTACGGCTGGGGGTCGCGGGCCAGTTCGACGGCGGTGACCGTGCCGACCCGGACGCCGGCGACCCGGACCTCGTTGCCGGTGGCGAGGCCGCTCGCGTCGTGGAACGCCGCCTGGTACGACCGGGCGGTCAGCGCGGCCAGTCGGTCGAACTGGAACGCGCCGAGCAGTGCGGCGAGGACCACGGTGAGCCCGACCGCGCCGACGACGGCGGGATTGCGTTCGCGGAAGGGTCTCACTGGCGTCCTCCGGTGGCGCAGCGGGCGGCCGGGGCGCTGAACGTCGCCGGATTGAGCGGGGCGTGGCCGGCGACGGCCACCCGGCCGTCGAAGTCGCAGAGGTAGAAGTTGAACCAGGAGCCGTACGAGGCGACGCGGGTCAGTGACTCGTACCGTTCGGGGAGCCGGCCGAGCGTGCTGTCGATGACGGCGGCGTTGCGGTCGAGGGTGCCGGCCAGCTCGCCCAGGGCGCGCACGTCGGCGGCGAGCGACGGCCGCGCGTCGTGCAGCAGCCCGGCGGTCACGTCGGTGAGTTCGCCGAGGTTGGTGAGCGCGTCGCCGATGGCGGTGCGGTCCGCGGCGAGGCCGGAGACGAACTGCTGCACCTGGCCGATCGTCCGGTCGAGTTCGGCGTCCCGCCCGGCCAGGGTGGCGAGCACCTGGTTGAGGTTGGTGACCACACGGCCGATGACGGCGTCCCGGTCGGCGAGGGTGTCGGTCACAGAGGCGGTGCGTCGCAGCAGGCTCGCGACCGTCCCGCCCTCGCCCTGGAACACCTGGATGATCTCGTACGCGAGCTTGTTGACGTCGTCCGGGTCGAGCGCCGTGAACAGGGGCCGGAACCCGTTGAACAGGGTGGTGAGGTCGAGCGCCGGGGTGGTCTGGGCGAGCGGGATCAGCCCGCCCGGCGGCAGCGGGCGGCGGTCCCCGGGGCCCTCGGTCAGCGCCAGGTACCGCTGCCCGACCAGGTTGCGGTAGCGGATCTTCGCGCGGACGCCGGTGGCCAGCGGCACGTCGTCGCTGACCGTGAAGGCGACCTCGGCCAGCGTGTCGTCGACCACCCGGATGTCGCTGACCTTCCCGACCCGGACCCCGGCGATCCGGACGTCGTCGCCGGGAAGGAGGCCGGTGACGTCGGTGAACCGGGCCCGGTAGGTGTCGCCCTCCGGCGGGAACGCGCCGAGGGTCTGGGCGAGCAGCGCGGTCAGCAGCACCGTCACCGCGGCGAAGGTCAGCAGCTTGACCAGTGGCGCCAGGGTCTTCCCGCTCATCGGGCGTTCACCACCCCGCCGCGCAGCAGCGGCCCCCACAGCAGGACCGCGATGTCCGGCACCTCCGCCGGCAGGGTGTCGGTGAGCGCGCCGACCAGCGGCTTGACCAGGGACCTCTCCTCCTCGGTGCCGGCGCGTCCCATCTCGACGGGGAGCGGGCCGGTGTCGTCGGGCACGGCGGGGCGGGCGGGGGCCGACGGCTGCTTCGCGGGCGCCGGCCCCGGCACACCGACCCGCAGCAGCGGGTGCGGGCGGTCGCCCGTGTAGTCGTAGCCGTCGTTCACCGGCCACTCCGGCGCGGGCACGGGCGGGTGCGGCAGGTCGTGGCACTGCGGGCCGTTGCGGGCGCCGTACACCGGCTCGTCCCGGCCCGGCTCGTACGGCCCGCCGCTGCGCGTCACCTCGAGCGTGATGTGCATCCGTCCACCCGCGAACACCTCCTCGACCCGCGGTTGCAGCGCGACCAGGCCGGCGACGAGGCACGGGTACTCCGGGGCGTACGTGGCGAGCAGCTCCAGCACGGGCCGGCTCACCGCGCCGAGGCGGATGAGCTGGTCGCCGTGCCGGTCGAGGAACCCCGAGGCGGCCTCGGCGGTCCCGGTGGTGTCGGCGAGGAACGCGGCGAGCTGGGTGCGCTGGTCGGCGACGGTCCCGGCGGTGACGGTGACGTCGCGCAGCAGGGAGAGCAGGTCGGGCAGCGCCGCGTCGTAGCCGTCCAGCACGGTGGCGAGCCTGCGGACGTCCTCGGCGATGGTGGGCATCGCGGGATTGAGCCGGCTCAGGTAGTCGCCCAGCCGCTCGACGGTGGCGCCGAGCTGCTCGCCGCGCCCCTCCAGGGCGGTGGCCAGCGCGGCGAGCGTGGCGGCGAGCTGGTCGGGGCGGATGGACTGCAGCAGCGGCAGCGCCTCGTCCAGCACCCGCTCCAGCTCCACGGCGGTGCGGCTGCGGTCCTGGCCGATGACCGCGCCGTCGCGGATCGGCTCGGCGCCGGCGCCGGCGGGCGGGACCAGCTCGACGTAGCGCTCACCGAAGAGCGTCTTGGGCAGCAGGCGGGCGGTCACGTCGGCGGGCACCCGGCCGCTGCGGGCCGGGTCGAGAGCCAGCCGCAGCACGGCGCCCTCGCCGGTGCCGCGCACCGACCGCACCTCGCCGACGAGCACCCCCCGCACCTTGACGTCGGCGCCCTCGGTGAGCTGCAGGCCGGCGCGGTCGGCGTGCAGGGTCACCCAGGCGACCGGTGTGAACGCCTTGCGGTACTGCAGCACGGAGGCGGTCAGTGCCGCCGTCAGGACGACGACGAAGACGATGCCGAGGATGCGATGTCTCATGCTCACCCCGCGATCCGGACGGTGGTGGTGGCGCCCCAGATGGCCAGGGACAGGAAGAAGTCGACGACGTTGACCGCCACGATGGCGAGCCGCACGGCCCGGCCGACGGCGACGCCGACCCCGGCCGGGCCGCCGCTGGCGGTGTAGCCGTACCAGCAGTGCACGAGCACGACGATCACACTGAAGACCAGCACCTTGCCGAACGACCAGAGCACGTCGCCCGGTGGCAGGAAGAGGTGGAAGTAGTAGTCGTAGGTGCCGGCCGACTGGCCGAAGTAGACGACGGCGATGGTGCGGGTGGCCAGGTAGCTCGCCAGCAGGCCGACCACGTACAGCGGGATGACCGCGATGAACCCGGCGATCATCCGGGTGGTGACGAGGAACGGCAACGACGGCACCCCCATCACCTCGAGCGCGTCCACCTCCTCGGAGATCCGCATGGCGCCGAGCTGCGCCGTGAACCCGCAGCCCACGGTGGCCGACAGGGCCAGCGCCGCCACCAGCGGCGAGATCTCCCGAGTGTTGAAGTACGCGGAGACGAAGCCGGTGAACGCGCTGCTGCCGATCTGGTTGAGCGCCTGGTAGCCCTGCAACCCGACCTCGGTGCCGGTGAAGAAGGTGAGGAAGCAGATCACGCCGACGGTGCCGCCGAGCACCGCGAGCGCGCCCCTGCCGAAGCTGATCTCGGCGAGCAGCCGTACGATCTCGCGCTTGTAGCGGCGCAGCGTGCGCGGGCTCCAGGCGAACGCCCGCAGGTAGAAGGCGAGCTGACCGCCGAGGCCGTCGAGGATCCGCAGCAGCGCCACGTCAGCTTCCCTTCTGCGGTACGACCTGGAAGTACACGGCCGTGACGAGGAAGTTCAGCGCGAACAGCAGCATGAAGGTGATGACGACGCTCTGGTTGACCGCGTCGCCGACCCCCTTCGGCCCGCCCTTCGCGGTCATCCCCTGGTACGAGGCCACCAGTGCCGCCGCGGCGCCGAACAGCAGCGCCTTGACCTCGCCGACCACCAGGTCCGGCAGTTGCCCGAGGGCCTGAAAGCTGGCGAGGTACGCGCCCGGCGTACCGCCCTGAAGCAGCACGTTGAAGGCGTAGCCGCCGCTCACCCCGACCACGCTCACCAGCCCGTTCAGCAGCACCGCGACCAGCATCGAGGCGAGCACCCGGGGCACGACCAGCCGCTGGATCGGGTCGATGCCGAGCACCTGCATGGCGTCCAGCTCCTCGCGGATCTTCCGCGAGCCGAGGTCGGCGCAGATGGCCGAGCCGCCCGCCCCGGCGATGATCAGGGCGGTGACGATCGGCCCGGCCTCCCGGACGACGGCGAGCACGGAGGCGGCGCCCGTGAACGACTGCGCGCCGAGCTGGCGCACCAGCGAGCCGAGTTGCAGCGCGATGACGGCGCCGAACGGGATCGACACCAGCGCCGCGGGCAGGATCGAGACCGAGCTGATGAACCAGGCCTGCTGCACGAACTCCCGCACCTGCACCGGCCGGCGGCCGAGCCCGCGCAGCGTGTCCAGGCAGAACGCGAAGAACTCGCCGGAGCGGCGCAGCGCGGCGACCGGGGCGCTCACCGGGCCCCACCTCCCGGGCCGGCGGGCCCGCCCGCGGGCTGTCGCTCGCGCCCCTCGGCGGTCGGCGCGGCGGCACGGCCGGCGAAGGAGCCCGGCGGCGGCGTGACCCCGTGCTCCCGGCACCACTGCCCGGGCGGGCGTTCGGCCCGCCGCGCACGCCCGTCCGACGGCGGCAGCTGGAGCGGGATGGGCGGCAGCGGCGGCAGCTCGGCGCCGGCCAGCGCCTCCGCCGCCAGCTCCTCGGCGTCCTTCTCCTCAGCCATGCCGATCGGGCCGATCCGCTGCGCGTTGAGGAACTGCCGCACCACCGGTTCGGTGCTGGAGAGCAGCATCTCGCGCGGCCCGAACATGGCCAGGTGCCCGTGGTAGATCAGGCCGATGTTGTCCGGCACCGTCCGGGCGGTGTTGATGTCGTGCGTGACGATCAGGAACGTCGCCTCGGTGCGCTGGTTGAGGTCGATGATGAGCTGGTTGAGGTACGCGGTGCGCACCGGGTCCAGACCGGAGTCGGGCTCGTCGAAGAGGATGATCCGGGGGTCGAGGACGAGCGCCCGGGCCAGACCGGCCCGCTTGCGCATCCCGCCGGAGATCTCTCCCGGCAGTTTCCGCTCCGCGCCGACGAGGCCCACCATGTCGAGCTTCTCGCCGACGACGGCGCGGATCTCCGCCTCGGTCTTGCGGGTGTGCTCCCGCAACGGGAACGCGACGTTGTCGTAGATGGTCATCGACCCGAACAGCGCGCCGTCCTGGAACAGCACGCCGAAGAGCTTGCGCACCTCGTAGAGGGCCCGCTCGGAGAGCCGGGGCAGATCGAGACCCTCGATGACGATCGAGCCCCGGTCCGGCCGGAGCAGGCCGACGAGGGTCTTGAGGAACACGGACTTGCCGGTGCCGGAGGGGCCGAGCAGCACCGAGATCTCGCCGGCGGGCAGGGTGAGGCTGATGTCCGACCAGACCGGCTGGCCGTTGAAGGACTTCGTCAGCCCTCGCACGGCGACCTCGACGCCCATGGTCCCTCCTCCGGTCGTTACTGGGGACATCGCGGTGGGGCGTCCGAACGCAACAGACTTTCTTTGCGCCAGCACCGGGTGACGGAGCGTGAGCTGGCGCACCGGCGGGCGGGTCGATAGCGTGCCCGTTAACCGGCCGGTAACGAAGGTGTCCCCCCGACGCGATGACCACCACGATCGAGCCCCAGCTCGTCCGCCGGGCCGCCCAGGGCGACCGGACGGCCACCGCGATGCTGCTCGCCGACGTCCGCCCCGGGCTGGTCCGCTACTGCCGGGCGCGACTGGGCCGGGTCGGCGGGGCGTACACCACGGCCGACGACGTGGCCCAGGAGATCTGCCTCGCCGTCCTGGCGGCGCTGCCGCGCTACCGCGAGCAGGGCGCCCCGTTCTCGGCGTTCGTCTACGCCATCGCCGGCAACAAGGTGGCCGACGCGCAGCGGGCGGCGGTGCGCGCGGCGTCGGTCACCGCCGGCGACCCGCCACCGGAGACACCGGACGCGGAGCCCGGCCCGGAGCAGCGCGCGGTCGCCACCGACCTGGCCCGCCGCCTCTCCGACCTGCTCGACCGCCTGCCGGAGCCGCAACGGGAGATCGTCGTCCTCCGGGTGGCCGTGGGCCTGTCGGCCGACGAGGTCGGGACGATCGTCGGGATGTCCGCCGCCGCGGTGCGGGTGGCCCAGTCCCGGGCACTGGCGCGCCTCCGTACCCTGGCGGGCGACACACTGGGCGAGGTGGCGGCATGACCGAGCAGGCCCGCGACGGCGGCGAGCAGCTGGACCTGGCGACGATCGCCCGGGACGACGCGCTGCTCGACGCGCTCGGCCGGGGCGAGCCCGCGCCGGCCGGCGACGACGTCGCCGCGATGCTGGCCGCCTGGCGCACCGACGTCGACGGCGACGGCGAGCAGCGGCTCGTCCGGGCCGGCGCCGACGTCCGGCCTCCCGCCCCGGTCACCGGGGCGACGCCGGTCGGCCGAGGGGCGCTGCGCCTCGCCGCCGCCGTGATCGCGCTCCTCGCGATCGCGACCGGGCTCGGCCTCGGCAGCCGGAACGCGGGCCCCACCAGTCCACTCTGGTCGTTGACCCGTGTGCTCTACCCCGAGCAGGCGCAGCTGCGCAGCGTGGAGGAGACGCTGGTCCGGGCCCGGGTAGCCGTGGCGGAGGGACGGCCCGACGAGGCACGTGACCTGGTCGCGGAGGCCCGTCACGCCCTCGCCGCCGTCGGCGACCCGGCGGCCGCCGCCCGGCTGCGCGCCGAACTGGACGCCCTGGAGCGCGATATCGCCGCGACGGTGCCCGTGCCGGCGCCGACGTCCGGCGCGACCGGCCCGGCGCCGAGTGCCCCCGCGTCGCCCGCCCCGACGACCGCTCCGGCGCCCGCCGGCACCGGCGCCGCCCCCACCCCGTCGGCGCCCGCGCCCCCGACGTCGACCCGTCCCGGCCTGCCCGGGGTGCTGCCGTTGCCCTCCCTGCCGGGTCTGAACCCCAGCGGGTCGCCGGCCCTGCCGCTGCCCTCCCTCCCCTCGCTGCCCCTGCTGCCGTTGCCCACCGGCATCCCCCTCGGCTGACGCGCAGCCACCGCCCGACGCCCCGGTGACCCGGCCCGTGCCGGTCGGCGCGGCCCCGGGCTGCCGCCGCCGTCGTGAGCGGGGGCGCTCCGTCACCGCGAGACTGGGCCCCATGTCGTCGACGATGCTGGTGCTCGGTCCGAAGCTCTGGGTGGCCCTGGCCGCGCTGACCGCCACGGCGGCCGCCGTGGCGGCGCTCGGCCGGCTGGGCCACGGTCGGCAGATCCTGGTCGCGGCCGTCCGGGCCGCGGTGCAGCTCACCGCCGTGTCGCTGCTCATCGCCGCCATCGTCGCCTCGCACTGGGCGACGGCCGGTTTCGTCGTACTCATGTGCGTCGTCGCGGCCGGCACGTCCGCCCGGCGGATCACCGGCGGAGCGCGGGGCTGGTGGGCCGGGCTGCCGATCGCGGCGGGGAGCCTCGCCGTGGTGGCGGCGCTGCTGGCCGCGGGTCTGGTGCCGCCCCGGGGGATCGCCGTCATCCCGGTGGCGGGCATCCTGATCGGCGGTGCGATGACCGCCACCTCGCTGGCCGGCCGCCGCGCTCTCGACGAGTTGACGGGCCGGCGCGGCGAGGTCGAGGCCGCGCTCGCGCTCGGCCTGTCCCCTCGGGACGCGGTGCTCCTGGTGTGCCGCACGCCGGCCGCGCAGGCCCTCGTCCCCGCGCTCGACCAGACCCGCACGGTGGGGCTCGTGACCCTGCCCGGCGCCTTCGTGGGTGTGCTCCTGGGCGGCGCGAGCCCGGTCGAGGCGGGGATGACCCAGCTCTTCGTCCTCATCGGGTTGCTGGCCGTGGAGGCGGTCGCCGTGGTGGTCACCGTGGAACTGGTGGCGCGCGGCCGACTCCGTCCGGCCGATCCGATCCCGGCCCTGCTCGGCTAGTACGCCGAAGGCGGTTGGTTTTCCCGCGACGCCCACCTATGGTTGTCGGATGCCACGGGCAGGTCAGGTCGCCGCCACCGTCACCGCGCTGACGGCGCTGCCGGCTGCCCGCCGACCGGTCGGGGCCGCGCTGCCGGCCGTCCACGCGCACGCTCGCGCCGCGCTGCCGGCTGGCCTCTCCACCGGCGCGCGCATCGCGCCAACTCTGGCCACCCGGGGGCTGCCGAGCCCGGTTCCGGGTCGTGGCCCACCGGCGGATCCGTCACACCCCGTAACGGACGCCAAGGGCGAAGCTTTCCGCTTCGGCCCTTTTTTCTTTATCCGGACAAGGAGATCGATCATGAGCACCGGAACCCACCGACGGGCCGACCAGGAACGGCTCGACAGCCTGCACGAATCCCTCACCAAGGAGTTCGAGGTCCACACCGCGAGACTGACCGAACTCACCGCGGACACCGGCGACCCGGGCGAGGCGCACACGCAGGCGGCGCTCATCGCCGCCACCCGGCAGAGCCTGGAGCAGATCACCGGCGCCCTGCGGCGCATCGCCGAGGGCAGCTACGGCGTCTGTGAGCGCTGCGGGTCGGACATCCCGGCCGAACGCCTGGAGATCCTGCCGCACGCCCGCTTCTGCGTCCCCTGCCAGCAGAAGCACCAGGGCTGAGCCGGGCACCCACGCGGCTGATCATGAGGTCGAGGCGGCGTCCGGGAGCGGAGACACCGCAGACCTCATGATCAGCGCGGGGTGGCGGTCGGGCCGTCCGCTCAGGCGGGGACCACGGACAGGTGTGGCCCCGCCGGTGGCGGCGCGCCGGCGAGGCTGACCAGGGTGTGCCCGGTGGCGTCGTCGACCACGGCGACGCGTACGGAGGTGGGCTGCGGGTCACCCAGCGGCACGGCGAACACCGCGGTCGCCGGCCGGCCCTGGTAGCGCGCCGCGTGCCCGACGAAGCGCCACCCGGCGTCGTCCCAGTGCTCGCGCACGTCGGAGCGGAGCAGCGGCGCCACCCGGCGGTACGCGTCGCTGAGCTGGAGCTGCTGGACGGTGGCGAGCAGCGGTACGCCGGAGTCGCCGCGCAGCGGATGGGTGAGCCGCACCCGCACCTGGCGCAGCGGCAGCAGCCAGGCCCGGTCCAGCTCGGGTGAGAGCGCCACGATCGCGCCCAGCTCGGCGAGGACCAGGACGGCGCCCGCCACCGGCCGTGCGCCCAGCGCGTCGAACCAACCGCCGGTGGCCGGTACGGCGAGGCCACCGGCCACCACCAGCAGACCGGCCCGACCGAGGCTCCGGCCGGAGACCGGGGTGGCCCGGGCGCTGAGGCAGCCGCAGGAGGAGGTGGGCGCGGCGTGGCGTGCGTAGCCGAGGTAGGCGAGGAAGCCGAGGGCCAGCACGGCGGCCGCTACGGCCTCCCACCAGCGGGCGGGTGGCAGCAGCAGCAACCCGCCCAGGGTCAGCTCGACGCCACCGAGCAGCCGGTACGCGGTCAGCGCCCGCCGCTCACCGACCAGCCGGACGAGCGCGGACCGGGCGGCGGCCGCGGCGGCGTGCCGGCTGAGGAGTTTGACGCGGGCGGACCAGAGCAGCACCGCGCCGATGACCAGCGGTTGCAGCGACGCGATCGTCTCGATCATGTTTCTCCCTCCGGTGCTCGGGTGGGGACGTCCCGGGCGATGCGCGGCACCGCCCGGGACGTCGCGCGTCAGGCGGCGGCGTAGACGGTGGCGATGTCGATCTCGTTGGTGTCGGGGTGCCAGGCCCCGAGCACCTGGACGTGCCGGCCGACCCGCAGCAGCGACAGGTCGCTGACCGCCGGGGTGCCGTTGTAGACCGCGGCGGAGAGCTGCGGCACCACGTGCGCGACGATGCGCTGTCCCTTGTGGTCGAGGTGCAGCACGTTGCGGCCCACCGAGGTGATATGCCCGTGCAGGTTGACGATGTTCACCCAGACGGAGTCGGCGGCGAGGGTGCCGTCCGGCAGGCGTACGCCCCGGGCGTAGAGCCCGTCACCGACCGCGACCCGGTCGAACGTGGTGGGGTGCAGCTTCCAGATGCTCGTGCCGTCGGTGATCCGGATCGAGTGCAGGACCGTGTCCGAGCCGGTGACCAGCAGCATGCTGCCGGAGATCTTGCTGATCCGCCCCTCGGCGAAGTTCGGGTCGGGCGCCCCGGGCTCGATGCCCGCCGCCTCGGCGGCGAAGGCCGCGTCGGGCGCGAGCGAGCCGAGGCCGGTGGCGCCGACCACGCCGCCGAGCGCGGCCGTGGCGAGCAGTCGGCGGCGGTCCAGGGTCTGGTTCATGGTGGCCCCCTCCGTTCAGACGGTGTCGACCGAGCAGGGCCGTAGCCCGGTGGAGAGACTGGCGATCGCGCTGTACGCCGCCGGGGTGAGGTCGATGATCCGGTTGCTGCCGCAGGCCGAGCCGCAGCAGGTGCGCTCGCCGCAGAACAGGTCGGTCTGTGGGCCGCAGTCGGCGATGGTGGTGCCGACCCGGGCGCCGTTGCACAGGTTGGTGGTGTAATGCCGGAAGCCGCAGCCTCGCCGGCTCATCCCGGTGACCCCGCACGCGTCGGGGCGGGTGATCGCCAGGCACGCGTCCGAGGTGTTCGGCCAGGCGTGCTGGTAGTTGGCCGATCTGCAGGTGCCGCAGGCGCCGCCGCCGGCGGTGCCGCACGGACCCCAGGCGCTGCCGCAGCAGAACCAGGACACTTCGCCTCGCAGAGCTGCCATGGGTGCCTCCTTCCAGGGATGACAATCGATGGGCATGGATATAGCCGGAGATTGTTGTGACATAAAACATCGAAGTCAATCGCTTGAAAGAAGTTTTCCTACAGCCGCCCACCCCTACCAACGACGGTATGAGCCAGCTGATATAGAGATATCTCGATCGGATGCCGCTAGGTTGACGCTCATCTGCCCGCGGCGCATCCCCGACCTGCGCCGCGGCCGTCCCCCAAGGAGGCACGGATGAGACGAAGCCTCGCCGTCGCGGCAGCAGCGATCCTGCTGCCCGTCGGTGCCCTCACCGCCGTGGTGTCACCCGCCGCGGCGGCGCCGGCCGGCCCCGGCGTCGCCGCCGGGCCGGACCTGACGTCATCGGCGATGCACACCGCGATGCAGCGCGACCTCGGACTCTCCCCCGACCAGGTCCGCGACCGCGTGGCCCGGGACGAGAAGGGCAGCCGCACGGACGCCACCCTGCGCGCCTCGCTCGGCGCGGCGTACGCCGGCGGCTGGCTGGCCGGCGACGCGCTCGTCGTCGCGGTCACCGACCGGGCCGCCGCCGAGCGCGTGCGCGCGGCCGGCGCCCGGCCCACCATCGTCAGCCGCAGCGCGGCCGACCTCGACCGGATCAAGTCGACACTGGACCGGCACGCCACCGCGGCCCCCGCCGCCGCGATCCCCGGCTGGTACGTCGACGTGGCCACCAACACGGTGACCGTGCTCGCCCGCGACACCGGCGCGGCCACCGGCTTCATCCGCGCGAGCCGGGTCGACCCCGCCGCCGTCCGGGTGGTCACCACCACCGAGGCCCCGCGCACCTACTACGACGTCCGCGGCGGTGACGCGTACTACATGGGCGGCCGCTGCTCCGTCGGCTTCTCCGTCACCGGCGGCTTCGTCACCGCCGGGCACTGCGGCACGGTCGGCACCGCGACCCAGGGCTACAACCAGGTCGCCCAGGGCACGTTCCGCGGGTCCTCGTTCCCGGGCAACGACTACGCCTGGGTGCAGACCAACTCCAACTGGACCCCGCAGCCGTGGGTGAACAACTACTCGGGCGGCAACGTCACGGTGGCCGGCTCCACCGAGGCGGCGGTTGGCGCGGCGGTCTGCCGCTCCGGCTCGACCACCGGCTGGCGCTGCGGCACCATCCAGGCCAAGAACCAGACGGTCAACTACCCGCAGGGCACCGTCACCGGCCTGACCCGCACCAACGCGTGCGCCGAGCCCGGCGACTCGGGCGGCTCGTGGCTCTCCGGCCAGCAGGCGCAGGGCGTCACCTCCGGCGGCTCCGGCAACTGCACCTCCGGCGGCACGACCTACTTCCAGCCGGTCAACGAGATCCTCTCCGTGTACGGCCTCACGCTGCGCACCAGCGGCGGCGGTGAGCCCCCGCCGACCGGCTGCACCGGCTACGAGGCGACCTACACCGGGTCGGTCTCCAGCGGCCAGAGCGTCTTCCAGCCCAACGGCAGCTACTACTACTCGTCCGTCTCCGGCACCCACCGCGGCTGCCTCGACGGGCCCACCGGGGTCGACTTCGACCTCTACCTCCAGAAGTGGAACGGCTCCACCTGGGTCGACGTGGCCGGGTCGTACGGCGCCGGCCCCGACGAGTCGCTGACCTACAACGGCACGGCCGGCTACTACCGGTTCGAGGTGCACGCCTACAGCGGCTCCGGCAGCTACTCCCTGGGCATCACCAACCCGTGATCGACCGGCCGGCCGGGCACCGTCCCGGCCGGCCGGAGCACCACCCGACGACGCGCGGGGCGCCGACGATCCCACCCCGCGCGTCGTCGCCGTCGTACGGTCCGGGGATGCTGACGGCTGTCAGCAGCCGCGTCGACCGGAGGACGTGACATGACCTACGGCTACTTCAACTCGATCAGGGTCCGACCCGGGCACCGCGACGAGGTGGTCGGCATCCTGCTGGAGGGCGTCGACGGCCTCCGCGCGGCGGGCTGCCACCTCTACGCGGTCGGGGTGGCGGAGGACGACCCCGACCTGATCCGGGTCAGCGAGCTGTGGGAGTCGAAGGAGCACCACGACCGTTCGCTGCACCTGCCCGAGGCCCGGGCGGCCATCGCCCGCGCCATGCCCCTGCTCACCGGGGAGTTCGCCACCCAGGAGATGACCGTCCGCGGCGGCCTGGGCGTCTGAACGCGCACACCCCCGCCGAGGCGCCGGTGCGGCGGCGGCCCGCGCCACGATGGCCACGGGCCGCCGCGTCAGCGGTCAGACCGCGACCCGCCCACCGTCGACAGGAAGCACAGCGCCGTGGACGAAGCTGGACCGGTCGGTGACCAGGTAGGCGACCGCCTCCGCGATCTCCTCGGCCGAGCCGGGACGACCGGCGGGCGCCTGGGAGGCCAGGTCGTCGAGCGCGTCACCCATCGGAGCGGTGCCGCTGGTGCGCGTCGGGCCGGGGCTGACGGCGTTGACCCGGACGCCCTGCGGCCCGTACTCGGCCGCCCACGACTTCGTGAGCAGCACCAGGGCCGCCTTGCTCGACCCGTACAGCGCGAAGCCCGAGGCGCCGAACTCGGCGACCATCGTCGTCACGTTGACGATCGCGCCATGGCCGCGCTTGGCCATCTCCGGAGCGAGCTCGGCGACCAGGAAGAACGGCGCCTTGACGTTGAGCGAGTACACGGCGTCGAAGGTCTCCCCACTGGTCTGCTCCGTCGGACCGAAGGGGTAGATCCCGGCATTGTTGACCAGGATGTCCACCTGACCGGTGACCGTCCGCGCCCGGGCGGCCAGCGACCGCGCCGACGCCTCGTCCCGCAGGTCGGCGACCAGGAAGTCGGCCCGACCGCCGCTCGCCCGGATCTCCCGCACCACCGCGGCGCCCCGGGCCTCGTCCCGGCCCGAGACCACCACGTGGGCGCCCCGCTCGGCGAGCGCCAGGGCGACGGCGCGGCCGATGCCGCTCGTGCCGCCGGTCACCAGCGCCGTGTTCCCCTGCAATTCCATGATCCTTTTCACCCACATCTCGTGTCCTGAGGCACGTGCCTCGGCCGGTGTTCTCCCGGCCCGTGGGTGTAAGGCGCAGGGCGGCCGCGACTTTCCCGCCCGGCTGCTGGAGCCGCTTATGGCCGCCATAAGTGGGCCGCGGGCTACTGCGGCCCGCGGTACTCCAGGGCGGCGATCAGGTGGCCGAGGTCGCGTCGACGGGAGCTGGCCGGCCAGGCCGCCCAGGTGCGCCGGACGAGCGGATGACCGACGAGGGGCGCCCACGCCAGCGACTCCGGGAGGGGGTGCTGCCACCGGGGCGGTGCCAGGGCGAACGCCCCGCCGGCGGTCACGGCGGCGAGCTTCACCGGCGCGATCAGCTCCTGTCCCTCCGGGGCGGCGGGCCCCAGGTCGAGCCCGTGGCTGCGCAGGATCGCGGTGACCTCGTCGTACCAGCCGGGGCTCCCGGAGCGGGGGAACCCGACCCAGCTCAAGCCCGCGAGCGCGTCCAGGCGCACACCACCAGGACCGGACAGCTCCGCCACCCGGTCGGCCGCCAGCAGCACCCCCAGCCGCTCCTCGACGACCAGGACGGCGTCGAGGTCGGGGCCGATGGGGTGCTCCCGCACCAGGCCGACGTCCAGCTCGTCGGCGCGCAGCGCGGCGATCTGGGCCGCGGTGGACATGTGCAGCGCCTGGACGCGGGTGTCGGGGTATGCCTCCGCCAGCGCGGCGAGCGGCGCGGGCAGCACGTCGGCCGGGAGTTCGAGCGGGATCCCGAGCCGCAGCACGGCCTCCCCCGCCCCGGCGTGCCGCGTGACCGCCGTCACCGCCGCCTCGTAGCGGGCGAGCACCGCGCGCGCCTCGGTCAGCAGAGTCACCCCCGCGTCGGTGGCGCGCACCCCCGTGCTGGTTCGCACCAGCAGTTGCACGCCGAGCTGCCGCTCCAACCCGTTCATCTGCTGTGACAGCGCCGGCTGGCTCACGTGCAGCCGCCGGGCCGCCCCGGAGAGGCTGCCCTCCTCGACCACCGCCACGAACGCGCGCATCTCCCGCAGGTCCACGCGGCCATGACATCACGACCGGGGCCGCCGGTCCGCCGAACGGTCTGCCGTGGGTGCTCGGCCGGCGTTCCCGGGCGACGACCGGCGGCCACCGGGGCGGCACGCAGCCGCCATCGGCGCATCCACGCCCATCGCATCGACGGAGGGGCACGTACAGTGGGGAAGGTCCTGGCCCCACTGATCGTGGCTGGTCCGGTCCCCCCGCTCCGACCGGAGCCGGCGGGATCGGCCCGCCGACCGGAAGGAGCACAGTGAACCGACCCCTCAGGACCGCGCTCTCCGCAGCCCTGACCGTCACCCTCCTGACCACCGTCGCCGCGGCGCCGGCCGAGGCGCACCGCCGGCCCGTCGGGCCCGGCGTCATCGCGCTGCCCGACGGCTTCCAGCCCGAGGGCATCGCCGCCGCCGGCCGCTACGCGTACCTCGGTTCGCGCGCCACCGGGGAGATCTACCGCGCTGACCTGCTCACCGGCGGCGGCCGGGTGATCAGCCCGGCCACCGGCACCCCGTCCCTGGGGCTCAAGGTGGACCACCGCGGCCGGCTCTTCGTCGCGGGTGGCTCGGCCGGTGACGCCCGGGTGATCGACGCCCGTAGCGGCCGGGTCCTGGCCCGGTACCAGTTCGCCGAGGCGCCGACGTTCGTCAACGACGTCGTCCTCACCGAACGGGCGGCCTACTTCACCGACTCCCACCGGCCGGTGCTCTACCGGCTGCCGCTGGGCCGCCACGGCGCGCTGCCGCCGGCCGACGGTGTCGCCACGATCCCTCTGACCGGCGAGTTCCAGCAGGTCGGCACGGGAATCAACGGGAACGGCATCGCCCGTACGCCGGACGGCCGGGCCCTGATCGTGGTGCAGTCCAACACCGGCTCGCTCTTCCGGGTGGACCCGGTCACCGGTGGCACCACGGTGGTCGACGTGCCCGGGCACAGCTTCGCCAACGGCGACGGGCTGCTCCTCGTGGGCCGCACCCTCTACGTCGTGCAGAACCGGCTCAACCAGATCGCCGTGGTCGACCTGAACGGCGCGGGGACCGCCGGCCGGCTCACCGGCACGGTCACCCATGCGGGCTTCGACGTCCCCACCACGGTCGCGCGGGCGCTCGGCCGGCTCTACCTCCCCAACGCCCGCTTCACCACGACCCCGACCCCGACCACGCCGTACGACGTGGTCGCGGTCTCCCCGCGCTGACCCGCCGCCGGTGGGAGCGGAGCGCCGGTCAGCCGGCCGGCTCCCGCTCCCGCCGGGGCGTCCGCACGCCGACGGGCCGCCGCCCCGACCCTGACCGGCGCACGGCGGCGGCCACGGCGAGCAGGCAGATCGCGCCGGCCGCGACGAGCGCGGGGCGGTTGCCCAGGCCGAGGGCGGCGGAGCCCAGCGGGATGGCCAGCACGATGGGCCCGAACATCGCGGTGTTGGCCGTCGCGGAGACCCGACCGAGCAGCGCCCGCGGTGTGTGCGTCTGCACCGCGGTGATCGCCGCGACAAGCGTCCACGGCAGACCGACGCCGCCGACCACGGCCGCCCCGACGACGGCGGGCGGCCACGGCAGGCACCGGCCGAGCAAGGCGGTGGCGACGAGCAGGGCGCCCGCCACGGCGACCGGCACGGCGCCGTACCGGGTCAGGAGCCGGCCGACGAACAGCCCGGCGGCGATCGACCCGGCGCCCTGCGCGCTCAGCAGGACGCCGAGGAACGTGCTCGGCAGACCCAGGTCCTCGGTGACGACCGCGTAGCCCGCCGCCGTGGCGAAGCCGGACATCGCGATCGACACGGCCGCCAGCCCGACGGTGACCCGGGTCGCCCGCTGCCCGAGCAGGGCGCGGACACCCTGACTCGCCCCGCCGGGCCGGTGCCGCACCGGGACGGTCGGTGCGTGGCTCAGCCGTAGTGCGGCGTACAGGCCGGCCACCAGCGCGGGCAGCACGGCGGCGCAGACGGCCACGATGTGCCCGCCCCGCCACGCGTACAGGCCGGCGCCCAGCGCCGGGGCGATCAGTTTCATGCCCTCCTGGGCGCTGGAGCGCCAGCCGTTGACGTCGGCGAGCCGATCGGGCGCCAGCACGGACGGCAGCAGCGCCGTCTCGCCCGCGTCGATCAGCAGGTAGCTGACGCCGTAGGTGAGGGAGACCGCGAAGAGGAGCCAGGTCTGGCCCGGCCCCCGCA
The DNA here is from genome assembly GCF_056150165.1 of Micromonospora xinjiangensis. Classification (NCBI taxonomy): domain Bacteria; kingdom Bacillati; phylum Actinomycetota; class Actinomycetes; order Micromonosporales; family Micromonosporaceae; genus Micromonospora; species Micromonospora xinjiangensis. Next base: position 59,324 of record NZ_JAXCFO010000001.1, read on the forward strand.
CCGCGAGCAGGCTCAGCACGACCGCGGCCAGGGCCAGGTTGGTCGCGATCAGCAGCGGTCGTCGGGGCACCCGGTCGAGCACGCCGCCCAGCCAGGGGCCGGCGAGCTGCGGGCCGTAGAGACAGATCCCGGCGAGCGCCGCGACGGCGGCGGAGCCGGTGAGGTCGAGGACCCAGATGCCGGTCACCAGGTTCATGGCGCTGCTGCCCAGCCCGGACAGCACCGAGATCGCCACGAACAGTGCGGCGTTGCGTCGCATGGCCCCTCCGTCGTCGAGTCGGGTACGACCTCGATCGTCGAAGTTGAGCGTCAGCCAATCAATACGGCCGAGCGCCGTCAACTATTTGTTGACAGCTCGGCGTCCAGCCGGGCGGCCACGGCCCGCACCGGTCCCGGCAGGCGCTCCCGCCCCGCCGCGGCGAGGTCGGCCGCGAGGTGCCGGGCCAGCGTGTGCAGCGCCCCGGGGTCGGCGTCGTGGGCGACCGCCACCGTGTCGCGGACGAGCACGGCGCCCGGGAAGCGGGTGTCCCAGCGGCGGTCGGCGTCGATCCACCGTTGCAGGTCCGCCACCACCGACCGCAGCGCGACGACCCGGGCCAACCAGCCCCGGTCCAGGTCGCGCCGGCGGGCCCGCCGCGCCGCGACCAGCCGCTGCCGGCGCTGCTCGGCCGCCTGGCGGCTGGCCAGGCCCAGCGCCGCCGCGACCTGCGCCCAGGTCGCGCCCGCGCGCCGGGCACGGTCGATGAGGTGCAGCTCCTCCTCGTCGAGACGCAGCCGAGCGGCACGCAGCTCACCCAGGCGGTCCAGCTCGTCGGTCACCTGTCAACGCTACATTGACAGCCACGGCGGCAGCGGGGTCGGCGAGCCGGAGACGAGCGCCTCTCGTGGGGCCGGCCGGGCAGGGTGATCGTCCTCATGCCGCTGGTGGCCGACCCCGCGGCGTAGATTCGGTGCCACCGGGGCCGGGCTCACCAGGACGCCGCCCGGGAGACGGAGGGTGGCATGGCGGGTACGGGGCAGGCGCCGTTGCGGGTCGCGCTGCTGGGCTACGGCATCGCGGGCCGCGTGTTCCACGCCCCGCTGATCGCCGCCACCGCGGGGCTGCGGCTGCACGCCGTGGTGACCCGGAACCCGCAGCGGCGGCAGCAGGTCCGGCACGACCACCCCGACGCCCGACTGGTCGACGACGTCGAGCTGCTGTGGCGCTCCCCCGACGCGCTCGACCTGGTGGTGGTGGCCACTCCGAACCGCCAGCACGTGGCGATGGCGCGCGCGGCGGTGGCCGCCGGCCTGGCGGTCGTGGTCGACAAGCCGCTCGCCGCGACCGCCGCGCAGGGACGTGAGCTGGTCGACGAGGCGGCCCGCCGGGGTGTGCCGCTCACCGTGTTCCAGAACCGCCGCTGGGACGGCGACTTCCTGACCGCCCGCCGGCTGGTCGAGCAGGGCGAGCTGGGGCGGGTCACCCGCTTCGAGTCGCGCTTCGAGCGCTGGCGGCCGGCGATCAAGCCCGGCTGGCGGGAGAGCGCCGCACCCGACGAGGCCGGCGGCGCCCTCTATGACCTCGGCGCCCACCTCGTCGACCAGGCGGTGCAGCTCCTCGGCCCGGTGTCGCACGTCTACGCCGAGGTGGACCGCCGCCGGGCGGGCGCCCAGGTCGACGACGACGCCTTCGTCGCGCTCACCCATGACGGCGGTGCCCGCTCGCACCTGTGGATGAGCGCCGTCACCCCGCAGCTCGGGCCGCGCCTGCGGGTGCTCGGCGACCGCGCCGGCTACACGACCTACGGGCTCGACCCGCAGGAGGCCGCGCTGCGTGACGGCGGCCGACCGGGGACGCCGGGCTGGGGCGAGGTCGACCCCGAGCGGTACGGCCGGCTCGGCGTCGACGGCGACCTGCGGCCCGTGCCCACCGAGGCCGGTCGCTACCAGAGCTTCTACCAGCAGGTAGAGGCGGCGCTGCGCGGTGACGGGCCGATGCCGGTGGATCCGGTGGACGCGGTCGACACCGTCGCGCTGATCGAGCTGGCGCACCGCTCCGCCGCGCAGGGCGCCGTGCTGCCCGTGCCGCCGTCACCGGCGCGCTGACCGTTCGGTCGACCCGGTCTCCGCTAGCGTCGCGGATCGGGGCTGCGTGCCCGCGACCAGAGGAGGCCGGGTGACGACCGAGGCGGATCACGCGCGTCGGGCGGCGACGCCGCCGACCGCACGACGGTGGGCGGCGCCGGTGCACGCCGCCGGAGCGGGACGGGGGTTGGACTACTACGTGGTCCTGGACCGGCCCGGCGGGCCCTGGGCGCGCGCCGGGGCGATCGTCGTCGAGGAGTTCGTCCGGGCCGCCGACTGGACGACGGCCGGCCTGCGCAGCGCGGGGTGGACGCCGTCGGCGGCGCGGTGGTGGAGTTCCGCGGCGTACAGCCGGGCGATGCGCGCCGATCCCGAGCTGCGTGCCCGCGTGGCCCCCGTCCGCCGCAGCGACGCCGCGACCCTCTACCGGCAGCTCGGCGGCGGGTCGTTGCCGGACGAGCCGGCGCTGCGCGCCGCCTTCCACGACGACCAGGCGTTTCCGACGGCGGCACCGCTGCGGCTCGGCCCGGTCGACGCCCCGCGGGGGTGCCACGAGCGGCGGGTCTACCGGGTGCTGTTCGCGGGAGAGCTGCCCGCACACCGGGTGGCGGAGCTGGCCGCCCGGTGGCGGCCGACGGGCACGGAACCCTCCTCCGGCGCGCTTCCCGCGGGTGGACGGCGCGTCGGCGACGACCGGTTCGCGTGGACGGTACGCCCCGTCGGCCGGGATCTCGCCTGGTCCCTCGACCTCACCGTGCTGCTGGCCGGTGACGACGACGCCACCGTCGGGCCGCTGCTGCACGAGCTGACCTCGATCGTGCGGCTGTGCGGGCTCGTGCCGCTGATGACCGAACGGTTCTCCTGACCGGGCCCCGGCGGGGCCCGGCGACCGCGAGCGCCGCGGCGCCGACCAGGTCCGCGACGACGGCCGGGCCGCCGCGGACCGGTCCGGCGTGGGCCGTGCGGTGACGGCCGGGGTCAGCCGGCCCGCAGCGGGCCGAACGCGTGCCGCACCATGTCGTTGGCGTCCTCCTGCTCGATCCCGGTGGCCACGAGCAGGTCGCTGGTGGTGGTGCGGACCTGGGCGACCACGACCGCCCCGGAGAACCCGACGCCGGCCCGGTAGGCGTGCCCCGCGTGGCACACGGCCCGCAGCGCCGCCTCCCGCGCGTCGTCGGGATCCTCCGCGGTGGCGAACTCCCGGCGGAGCGCCCGGGTCGCCTCGCTCAACACGGAGACCGCCACCGGCAGGTGCTCGGGGATCGGCTCGCCGTCCTCGATCAGGGTCATCGCCCGGCGGATCAGCGTCCCGCTGTTGCGCATGGCCCGGTCGATCGGTTCGGCCGCCCTCGCGTAGCTGCCCACCGGTCCGCGTCGGCTCCCCCAGCGCACCGGCGAGAGGGTGCTCGCCTCCCGCGCGGCCTGCGTCGCCTCGGTGAACGCCCCCACCTCCTGCTTGTTGTTGCGCAACCGGTCGCGGGCCTCGCGGGCGGCGGTGGCGTCACGCCGGTCCAGAGCGCCGGCGGTGGCGTCGAGTTGGTCGGCGAGCAGGGTGAGCGCCGGCGCGGCCGCCCGGTTGATCACCCGGAGCGGGTTGAGCGGCAACAACACCGCCGTCACCACCAGCGACACCGCGCCGCCGACGAGCGCGGCGATGCAGCGGGGAAACTCAAGGTTCTCCACGGCCGGGCTCAGCGTGCCGATGAGCACCGCCGTCGCCGCGGCCTGCACCATGAGGGCCGGACTGCCGCCGAGCACCACCGACGCCACGATCGCCAGCACCACGATCAGGCCGAGCTGCCACGCACCGGTCCCGAGGAGCCAGATCAACAGGTCACCGATGAGCACCCCCACGGCGACCCCGATGATCAGCTCGACGGTGCGGCGTACCCGCTGGCCCAGCGAGGCGGCCAGGGCGATCACGGCCGAGATCGGCGCGAAGACCGGTTGCGGGATGTGCAGCAGGCCGTGGGCCAGCCACCAGGAGAGGGCCGCCGCGAGCCCGGCCTGCACGGCGAGCCCGGCGCCGGCGCCCAGCCGCCGCAGCCGGTCCCGCAACGAGCCGGTCAGCCGCTCGCGCAGGCGCGCGAGGCGGGCCCGTGCCGCCTCGTACGCGCCGGCGCGAGCCTCGCTGCCGTCCGTCCGCGCGCCAGCATCGACCACGGCCGCATCTACCCTGTGCCGGCCGGACCAATCGTCGCCGCCGCGGTGGCGCTCGTCGACCGGGCGGCCCGGTGACCACCGGCCCCGGCACGCCTGCGCGACAATGTGCGCCGTGCGGTTCGGCATCCTCGGCGCGACGGAGGTCCGGTCGGCCGGCGGTCGCCCGCTCGCCGTCGGCGGGCCACGGCTGCGCGCGCTGTTGGCGCTGCTGCTGCTCGACGCCGGGCGGGTCGTGTCGCGGGAGCGCCTGATCGACGGCCTCTACGGCGCCGACCCGCCGGCCGGCGTGGCCAACGCCCTCCAGTCACAGGTGTCCCGCCTGCGCCAGGCGCTGTCGGCCGAGCCGGGCGACCCGGTCGAGTTCCACCCGGCGGGCTACCGGCTCGCGGTCGATCCGGACGACGTCGACGCGCACCGCTTCGCCCGGTTGGCGGACGCCGGGCGCGCCGCGCTCGGGGCCGGTGACCACCGCCGCGCGGCCCGGCTGCTCCGGGAGGCGCTCGGGCTGTGGCGCGGGGAGCCGTTGGCGGACCTCGCCGACGCGCCGTTCGCCCCGGTCCAGGCGGCCCGGCTGCGGGAGCAGCGGCTCACCGCGATCGAGGACCGGATCGAGGCGGAGCTGGCGGGTGGGGGCACCGAGCCGCTCCGGCCGCTCCTGACCGAGCTGCGGGACCTGGTCACCGCCCATCCCCTGCGCGAGCGCCTGCACGGCCAGCTGATGCGCGCGCTGCACGCCGACGGCCGCCGGGCCGAGGCGCTCGCCGTCTTCGCCGAGCTGCGCCGCGTGCTCGCCGAGGAGCTGGGCACGGACCCGTCCGCCGAGCTGGTGGCGCTGCACACGGCACTGCTGCGCCAGGAGCCCGAGGCCCCTCCGGCCACGCCCCGCCGCCCCCCGTTGCCCAGCCAGCTGACCAGCTTCGTCGGCCGGGAGGAGGAGCTGGGTCGCCTGGCCGAGCTGCTGGGCGAGGCCCGGCTGGTCACCCTGCACGGCCCGGGCGGCGCCGGAAAGACCCGGCTGGCGCTGGAGACCGCCGAGCGGTACGACGGCGAGGTCCGCCTCGTCGAGCTGGCCGCGCTCCCAGCCGGGGCGGACGTGGCCCCGGCGGTGCTGGCCGCGCTCGACCTGCGCGACACCGCGCTGCGCGTACCGGACGGTCCCCGGGACGTCACCGAACGGGTGGTGGCGGCGCTCGCCGACCGGCGGCTGCTGCTGGTGCTGGACAACTGCGAGCACGTCGTCGACGACGCGGCCCGGTTCACGGCCCGGCTGCTCGGCGCCGTCCCGACCGTCCGGGTGTTGGCCACCAGCCGGGAGCCGCTCGGGCTGACCGGCGAGGCGCTCTGCCCGGTGCTCGGCCTCCCGGTGCCCCCCGAGACCAGCGCCCCCGAGCAGGCCGGCCGGTACGCCGCCGTGCGACTCTTCGCCGAACGCGCGGCGGACGTCGCGCCGGGCTTCACGGTGGACACCGGCACCGCTCCGGCGGTGCTGCGGATCTGCCGTACCCTCGACGGCCTGCCGCTCGCCATCGAGCTGGCCGCGGCGCGCCTGCGGGCGCTGCCCGTCGCGGAGGTCGCGAGCCGGCTGGACGACCGGTTCCGGCTGCTGAACCGGGGCAGTCGGGGCGCCCCACCCCGCCACCAGACGCTGCGTGCCGTGGTGCGGTGGAGCTGGGACCTGCTCGACGAGCCGGAGCGGCGGCTCGCCCGCCGGCTGAGCGTCTTCGCCGGCAGCGCCGACCTGACGGCCGTCGAGCGGATCTGCGCGCCACTGGGCGCGGACGTGCTGGACGTGCTGACCAGCCTGGTGGAGAAGTCGCTCGTCGAGGCGGCCGACGGCCGCTTCCGGATGCTGGAGACGGTGCGCGCGTTCGCCGCCGAGCGGCTCGCCGAGGCGGACGAGGCCGACCGGCTCCGCCGCGCGCACGCGGCGTACTTCCTCGACCTGGCCCGGGCCGGCGACGCGGGGCTGCGGGGCCCCGCCCAGCTGGACTGGCTGCGCCGGCTGGACGCCGACCGGGACGACCTGCACGCCGCCCTGCGCTGGTGCACGGCCGACGGCGACACCCCGACGGCGTTGCGGCTGGCCGCCTCCCTGTCGTTCTACTGGTGGCTGCGCGGCCTGCGCGCCGAGGGGGCCGCGCTCGCCGGCCGGCTCGTCGACCGGCTCGACGGTCCGCCGCCGGGGCTCGCCGAGGAGTACGCGGTCTGCCTGCTGGTCACCGCGATCACCGGCGCCCGGGGGGCGCGGGCGCCGGACGTGGGCGCGGCCGGCGCCCTCCTCTGGGATCTCGGCCGGCCGCCGGAGTACCCGTTTCTGTTCTACCTCTCCGCCGCCGCCGTCGGCCCGCCGGCCCGCGACCGGCTCAGTGAGCAGCACATGCTGGACAACCGCGACGTGCTGCTCGGCGCCGACCCGTGGAGCCAGGCGCTCGGGCCGGTCGGCCTCGGCACCATGGCTCTGCTCGACGGGCGGTACGACGCCGCCCGCGCCGAGCTGTCCGTGGCCGTCGCCGGGTTCCGCGCCCTCGGTGAGCGCTGGGGCATGATCCTGGCGCTCAGCGCGCTCGTCGAGGTGGCCTACCGGCTCGGCGACGCGGCGGCCGCCGACGCGTCGATGTCGGAGGCCCTCCGACTGGCGCAGGAACTCGGGTCGGCGCTCGACACGGCCGAGCTGCTGCGCGCCTGTGCGGACGGCCGGCTGGGGGCCGGCGACCTGGCCGGCGCCGAGATCGACTACCGACGGGTGACGGAGGTCGCCCAGCCGGCGGGCGCGCCCGAACTGGTCGCGGCGGGCCACGTCGGCCTCGGCGAGATCGCCCGCCGCCGCGGTGACCTGGTCACCGCGCGGCGGCACTGCGAGCGGGCGGTCGCGCAGTGCCCGAGCGGCTGGTTCGGCGCCGACATGGTGCGCCTGTCGGCGCTGGTCACCCTGGCCCAGCTGGACGAGACGGCGGGCGATCCGGCGACGGCGCGCACCCGCTACCGCACGGTGCTGGAGGCGACGGCGGGGAAGTGGGACATGCCGACGCTCGCCGCGGCGGTGCAGGGGTTCGTCGGGCCGGTGCTCCGCCGGGGCGAGGGGGAACGGGCGGCGCTGCTCCTCGGGGCCGTCGCCGCGGTGCTGCGGGACACCGGCGCCGAGGCCGCGGTGCAGGCCGCTCCCGTGACCGCCGCGGCCCGCTCCGGCATCGGCGCCGAGCGCTTCGACCGGCAGTTCGCAAGGGGCGCGGCGCTGGACCGGGACGGGGCGCTGGCACTGCTCGACGTGCCCTGACGAGCTGACCGGGGAGCGGTCAGCGCGCGGTGCGCGCCCGGTCAGCACCGCCCGCGACGCTGCCGGTATGACAGACGAGACATCCACCGTCGTGGCGACGGGCCTGCGCAAGAGGTACGGCCGGACGGCCGCCCTCGACGGATTCGACCTGACCGTGCCCGGCGGCACGGTCTGCGGGCTGCTCGGCCCGAACGGCGCCGGCAAGACCACCGCCGTGCGGATCCTGGCCACGCTGCTCCGCTTCGACGCCGGCCACGCCCGGGTCGCCGGGTACGACGTGGCGCGGCACCCGGAGCGGGTGCGGGCCGTGATCGGCCTGACCGGCCAGTACGCCGCGGTCGACGAGACGCTCAGCGGCCGGCAGAACCTCGTGCTCTTCGGCCGGCTGCGGCACCTGCCGGCGCGGGTGGCCCGGCGTCGGGCCGACGAGCTGCTCGACCAGTTCGGGCTGGCCGACGCCGCGAGCCGCTCGGCCGGCACCTACTCGGGTGGGATGCGCCGCCGGCTCGACCTGGCCGCCAGCCTCATCACCACGCCCCGGGTGCTCTTCCTCGACGAGCCGACCACCGGGCTGGACCCACGCAGCCGCAACGCGCTGTGGGACGCCGTCCGCTCGCTGGTCGCCGACGGCACCACGGTGCTGCTCACCACGCAGTACCTGGAGGAGGCCGACCAGCTGGCGGACCGGATCTCGGTGATGGACGCCGGCCGGGTGGTGGCCGAGGGCACGTCGGCCGAGCTGAAGGCCCGTATCGGCGCGGACCGGATCGAATTGGTGGTCCACGACGGCGCGCAGTTGCCGGTGGCGGCCGGCGTCGTCGAACGGATCACCGGCGGGCCGGTGGTCGTCGACCGGGAGATCCGGCGGCTCAGCGCCCCCGTCGAGGACCGGATCACCGCGCTCGCCGAGACTCTCCGGGCGTTGCGGGACGCCGCGGTCGCGGTGGAGGACGTCGTCCTGCGCCGCCCCACCCTGGACGAGGCGTTCCTGCACATCACCGGGCACCGCGCCGGCGGCACCGAGCGGACGGAGGTGGCCGCGTGACCACGACGGTGACGACGCGTTCGGCGACGCGGGCGCGTCCCGCGCCGGCTCCGCCCTCCGGACCGCTGGCCCGGCTGGGCTGGGCGGTCGCCGACGGCTGGGTGATGACCGGGCGGAACATGCGGCACGTGATCCGGTCGCCCGAGGAGATCGTGCTCTACTTCAGCCTGCCGATCATGTTCGTGCTGGTCTTCGGCTACGTGTTCGGCAGCGGCATGGCGGTGCCCGGCGAGGGCAGCTACCGGGAGTTCCTGCTGCCCGGCGTGTTCGTGATGACCATGCTCTACGGCCTCGGCGCGACGGCGTCGCAGATCGCCTACGACGCCAGCCGGGGCGTGGTGGACCGGTTCCGCTCGTTGCCGATGGCCCGGTCGGCGCTGCTGACCGGGCGGGCCGGGGCGGACCTGCTGCGGGCCCTGCTGGAGCTGGCCGTCCTGGTGGTGTGCGGCCTGCTCGTGGGCTGGCGGTGGCGCCACGGGACGGGTGACGCGCTCGCCGCGGTCGGCCTGATCCTGCTGTTGCGGATGGCGATCACCTGGGTGGGCATCCTGCTCGGCCTGCTCGTGCCGAACCCGGACACGGTGGGGGTGATCGTGTTCCCGTTCGCCTTCCCGCTCACCGCGCTGTCGAACGTGTTCGTCGCCCCGGAGCTGCTGCCGGACTGGCTCGGCGCGATCGCGGCGTGGAACCCGCTCTCCGCGACGGTGGCGGCCGCCCGTGAACTCTTCGGCAACCCGGGCATCGGCGGGGAGTCGTGGGCGGCGCAGCACGCCCTGCTGTTGGCGGTCGGCTGGCCGGCGCTGCTGATCGTGCTGGCGGCCCCGCTCGCGGTGCGCCGCTACCAGCGGTTAAGCCGCTGAGCCGACGTCGTGGCTCCGCGTGCGCCGGGCGACCGGCGGACGCGGGGTCGCCGGGTCATCCGACCGCGTCGTCGCCGCCGGGTCGTCCGATCCCCGCGAGGTCGCCGGGCTCACCGGCGTCGGCCGCCGCGAAGACGAGGTCGAGCTGGACGTCGAGCGCGGCCAGCGCCTGCTCGGCGGTGTAGTGACCGCCGAGCAGGTAGACGCCCAGGCCCTCCATGAGCGCGAGCAGGCCGGCCGCCCGCTGCGCCGAGGACGGGCCGGGGATGAGGTCGGCCAGGAAGGACACCAGCTGCCGGGTGTCCTCGCGCAGACCGGCGGCGGCGTCGGGCCGTACGGCGGTGTAGGCGAGGAACGCCAGCGCGACCCGGCTGTCGGCGCGGGACTCGTCGGTGAGCGGCAGCAGCGTGGCGATCATCGTGCGCAGCAGCAGCCGGGCCGGCGGGTCCTCGCCGAGCCGGGCGAGCGCCTCGGTCACCCGGACCTGGTTGCGTTCCCGCACGACGGCCATGGCGAACGCCATCATCTCGTCCTTCGTGCGGAAGTAGTGCTGGACCATGCCCGACGAGACGCCGGCCTCGGCCGCGACGTGCCGCAGGCTGACCGCCTCCAGGCCCTGCCGGGCGGCCACCCGCATCAGCGCGTCGGCGATGAGCGTGCGCCGCTCGTGCCGGTCGACCTTCTTCGGCATGGGCCCCATGCTGTCACGTCGTGGTCGGGTCGTTGATCGTCGCCGCTCGCCTGCGGCCGGCGTTTCGGCTCACCCCAGCGTCACCGTGCCGGCCGCGGCGTCCACCGTCACGATGTCGCCGGTGCGGATCAGCCGGGTGGCGCCGGGCACGGAGATGACGGCGGGGATGCCGTACTCCCTCGCGACCGTCGGCCCGTGGGCCATGACGGCACCGGTCTCGGTGACCAGCCCGGCGGCGGTCAGGAACAGCGGCGTCCATCCGGGGTCGGTGGTGGGCGCCACCAGGATCTCGCCGGGCTCCAGGTGGGCGGTAGCGGGGTCGTGGACCACCCGGGCCGGCCCGGTGGCCACCCCGGCCGCCGCGCCGACCCCGCGCAGCGCCCCGGCGGTGGGGGCGGGCGACGGCAGGACGGCCTCCAGGTCGGTGCCGTCGGAGAGCAGGCCCACCGGCACGCTCCGGCGACGCAGCTCCCGCTCGTAGACCGCGCGCCGGTCGGCGACGGTCGCGCGCTGGTCGGTGTGCTCGTGCACGGCCGCCGCGGCCTCGTCGAGGGTCAGGAACATGATGTCGTCGGCCCGGGCCAGCAGGCCGTGCTCCGCCAGTTCGGCGCCGACGAGCAGCAGTTGGCGGCGCATCTCGCGCAGCCGGTACAGGCCGGCGAACTTGCCGGACTCCCGCAGGCCGGCGAGCGCCCGTGCCCGGCGCAGCAGGAAGGCCGCGACGCGCCCGCGGACCGGCCGGCGGCGCCGGGCCCGGGCCACGAGGACGTCGAGGGTGGCCTCGGCGGTCGCGGCGGCGCGCGCGAAGCGCCGGTCGGGCGCCTGCTCCGGGTCGGTGACCCGCAGGTAGTTGGCGATCATGGCGAAGACCGGGGCCGGGTCCTCGTCCCAGCGTGGCATCCCGAGGTCCACCTCGGCGACGGCGCGGTGTCCGTACCGGTCGAGGAACGCGTCGAGCCCGATGTCGGGCAGTGCGCCGCGCCGGTACCGGTCGGCCAGCTCGTGCGGCGGTGTGGTGAGCAGGAGGTCGCGGTGGGCGCGGGCCCCGTCGGTGAGCCGCCACAGCGCGAGATCCATCTCGATCGTCACGTTGTGCGGCATCCCGCCGAGGACGGTGTCGATCTCCTCGCGGGTGACCACGCCCTTCAGCAGGTGGCCGGGCAGGGTGGCCGCCAGCATGCCGGCGACGATCGGCCAGACGATCTCGTCCACGCTCGGCGACGCGTCCTGCTCCCGCACGAACCGGAGCCGGTCGGCCGCCGTACGCAGCTCGGCCGGGGCGGCCGCGTCCTCCGCGAACCGCTCGATCTCGCGGAACAGCCGGGCCCGGGCCGCCTCCGGCCGGGCCAGCGCCCGGGTCACCCCGGAGAGCGCCCGGATGGCGGTACGCGGGGACGGTCCACCGCCCTTGCGCGTCGCGCCACCCGGGCGGGGCGCGAAGCGGGGATCGGCGAGCACGTGCGCCATGACGGCCTGCGCGCGGGGGCCGAAGTCCACCGCCATGAGCTTGACCAGCCGCTTGCGGGCGATCCGGTCGCGGGCGAGATCGGACAGGTCGCCGTAGAGCCGGCCACCGATGTCGGTGATCTCGACGCGCAGCCCGAAGCCCGCCAGCATCGCCGCCACCACGGACTTCAGACTGTCCATGCCCATCGGCGTGGCCGGACGGAGCATGCCCTGGACGTGACCGAACTCGAGGTAGACCCGGGGTTCGGGGCCGTCGGGCGCCGGCGGGAGGGGAAACAGGGTGGTGATCGGCCGCGACTGGAGCAGCCAGAGGTAGCCGTCGCGGTCGTACGCCCACTCGACGTCCTGCGGGCCGCCGAGGTGACGCTGGAGCCGCTCGCCGACCCGGCGCAGTTCGTCGAGCCGGGCGGCGTCGAGCAGGCCGTGGTCGGGGTGCGGCGACCCGTCGAGCACGTACCGGTCGACGTCGGCGGTGCCGTCCACCACGGCGGTGCCGGGACCGGCGGCGGCCTCGACGACCATCTCGGTCCGCCGGCCGGTGACCGGGTTCGCCGTGAACAGCACACCCGCGATCTCGGCGTCGACCATCCGCTGCACCACGACGGCCATCCGCGCCGTCCGGTGGTCGATGCCGTGCGCCTCCCGGTAGGCGACGGCCCGCTCGTGGTGCAGGGAGTCGCGGCACTTCCCGATCGCGCTCAGCAGCTCGGCGACGCCCTCGACGTTGAGGAAGGTGTCCTGGATCCCGGCGAAGCTGGCGTCTGGGAGGTCCTCGGCGGTGGCGCTGGAGCGGACCGCGACGGACCCGCCACCGAGCCGCCGGTACGCCGCCTCGATCTCGGCCTCCGGGAGCACGGCCGACTCCTCCACCTCGGTCGTGACGCAGAAGCCCTCCGGCACCCGCTCACCGAGCCGGATCAGCTCGGCCAGGCCGGCGGCCTTGCCCCCGACCAGGTCGATCATCCCGCCGCTGGACTCGGACAACGACGCCACACGCATCGGAGGCACCTCTTTTACAATGCGACTGCAACGCAAACCACGGTACGCGTTTGACAATGCGAGTGCAATGCGAAGAGATCGCGAACGCGCGGCCGCCCGAGGGGCAGCGCGATCAGCGGGGTCGCCGCGGGAAGGCCCGGGACAGGCCGTACACGTCGCCGGAGTTGACCGCGTGGGGCAGCCCACGCAGGTGCGCGGCCATCCGGGGCGCGGACATCCACTGCGGGAAGGCCAGCGCCATGGTGTCGCCCAGGGCCAGGTTGAAGGCGTGGAAGCCGAGCGCGGTGAGACGGCGGAGGCAGCGCTGGGCCACCTCCCGCCCGATAGTGGTGAACTCGAACGAGAGCGCCGGCAGCGGGCCGCTCAGCCCGGCGAGCACCTCGTCCTCGAAACCCTCCACGTCGATCTTCACGAAGGCCGGCGCGCCGTGGTCGGCGATCAGCCCGTCGAGGGTCACCGCCGGGACGTCGATCCGCGCGTCCCACCGCTCCCCCTCCCACCCGGCCGCACCGTCCGCGGCGCGGATGAAGTCGGGCGAGGCGGTGGAGATGGTGGGGTTGGCGGAGTTGACGTTGAACGTCATCCGCCCGGCGTCCGCGGCGCAGACCGCCTCGACGACGGTCACCTCGCCGTCCGCGCCGTAGATCCCGCGCAGCGCCCGGGTGCAGGTCGGCTGCGGCTCCACCGCGAGCACGCGGGCGCCGAGCCGGCGGAAGCTGCCGACCCGGTCACCCACGTGGGCGCCGATGTCGAAGACGAGGTCCCCCGGCCGGACGAAGCGCGCGTAGAAGGCGTCCATGGCCGCGTCGCGGGCCGGGTCGCCGTAGTAGACCTCGAGGGAACGGCGCAGCGAGACGGTGGCGGGGTCCGCCTTCAATGCCTCGACAGCGCCGGTTCGGTCCACTGCTTGGAATCTAGCCCCGGCAGGCCCGAGAGGTGCTCACTTTCCGTGGGTGATCAGGGGGCGATCCGCAGGCGGCGGATCACGTCGTCGTCGTACTCCTCGAAGCGGAACCGCAGGCCCGCGAAGGGGCTGCCGGGGAAGTCACCGGTGATGGTCGCGGTGACGACGGTGCCCTCCGGCGTGTCCCGGACGTCCGTGATCTCGTACGAGACCAGTGGCACCTCGCCTCGCCACCGGCGGATCTCATCGATGCCCCGGTAGGTCCTCCCCTCGTCCTCCACCACCGCGTCGTCGGCGAAGAGGGTGAGGTAGGCGTCGCGGTCCGGCTGGCCGGCCAGCGCGAAGTACCGACCGATGATCTCGGGTGCGGTGTTCATCTGGGGCTCCTCTCAGGAATGCGGGTCAGACCGTCGGGACGGTGCCGCCGTCGATGACGTGCTCGGCGCCGACGATCGCGGAGGCGCGGTCCGACACGAGGAAGCCGACCAGGTCGGCCACCTCGGCGGGGTGGGCGGGACGGCCCAACGGGATGCCGCCGAGGCTGTCCATCAACCGCCCGAGGGCGGTGTCGCGGTCGACCTCCGAGGCGGCGGCGAGCCGGTCGACGAGCGCGTCGGCCGCCGAGGTCTGGATGAACCCGGGCGCCACGCTGTTCACCCGGACGCCGTACGGGGCGAGTTCGTTGGCGAGCCCCTTGCTGTACGTGGTGAGGGCCGCCTTGGCGGCCGCGTACGCGAGCGTGGCGTGATGCAGCGGCTTGCGGCGCTGGATCGAGGAGACGTGCACGATCGCGCCCCGCCGCCGCTCGATCATGGCGGGAACCAGGCGGCGGTCGATCCGGACGGCCCCGAGCAGGTTCAGGTTCAGCTCGTCCAGCCAGGTGGCCTCGTCCAGAGCGGCGAACCCCCCGCCGGGGGCGTGCGAGCCGCCCACCACGTGGACGAGGACGTCGGCGCCGCCGACGGCCGACAGCCGGTCGCCGACGGCGTCCGCCCCGCCGACCGTCGAGGTGTCCGCCGCGACGAAGCGGTCGGGGTGGGGGTGGTCCGCCGGCTGGTTGCGGGCGGTGACCCAGACCTCCGCGCCGGCCGCGCGCAACCGCTCGGCGATCGCCGCGCCGGCGCCCTTGGTCCCACCGGTGACCAGGGCCCGCCGGCCGGCCAGGGAGTCCCGGTCGGGCAGGGTCGAGGCCATGAACGGTCTCCTCTCGCTGCGCAGCACGAGACAGACGCGCGCTGGCGTCGTACTGTTACTGCTGAACTAGAAGTGAGTCGCTTCGACTTTAGCACCAACTCGGTGAGGAGCAAGGATGGCTGGGAAGATCCGCCTCGAGGACCGCGAGTGCCCGCTCTCCGCGACGCTCGGCGTGGTGGGCGAGTGGTGGACCCTCCTGATCCTCCACGACGCGTTCGACGGCTACACCCGCTTCGAGCAGTTCCAGGAGAACCTCAAGATCTCCTCCAGCATCCTGACCAGCCGGCTCCGTACGCTCACCGCGAACGGGCTGCTGGAGCGCCGCCGCTACCAGACCCACCCCGACCGCTACGAGTACGTCCTGACCGATCTCGGCCGCAGCCTGCGGCCCGTGATCGTCGCCCTGGCCGCCTGGGGCAACTCCCGGCTCCGGCCCGAGCAGCGCAGCATGATCCTCGTCGACCGGGAGACCGGGACCGAGGTCGAGCCCGTGGTGGTGGACCGGGCCACCGGTCGGGAACTCGACCCGGAGAACTTCGTCTTCGCGGCCGGCCCCGCCGCCAGCGAGATCATGCGGACCCGGTACGCGGGCGTCGCCCCGGCAGGGCCCGCACCCGAGGGGCGGCGCTAGGCAGCCGCCGCCCCGCTCGGCTCCCGGTGGGATTCGGTGGCACACCCGTAGCGCTCGGCCGGTTTACCGGGTAGAAACATGCCCATCCTTCTTTTACGACGTGATACAAGTCCGGAGGGCCAAGAGAGCGCTCTCTAACCTGTCCCATCCCCCACGTCGCCGCGCCGGGTCCCCTCCGGCGCGGCGGAGAGGACGAACCGGATGACCCACTCCCCCGGCGCGCGGCGGCTCCGCCGCGCGCTCACCCTCGGCCTGGTGCTCTGCACGGCCGTCGGCACGACGAGCACGGCCGCGAGCGCCGGCCCGTCCCGGCACCACACGCCGGGCCTCGGCCCCAACGTCACAATCTTCGATCCCCGCATGCCGGTCAGCGAGATCCAGGCGACGCTCGACGCGACGTACGCCCGGCAGGTCGGCAACGAGATGGGCACCCAGCGATACGCGTACCTGTTCAAGCCGGGCACGTACGGGACCCCGGAGCAGCCGTTGCAGATCAAGGTGGGCTACTACACCGAGATCGCCGGCCTGGGCGCCTCCCCCACCGACGTCCGGATCAACGGCAAGATCGAGGCGTACAACCGCTGCCTCGACGGCGGCGGCACCAGCAACTGCATCGCGTTGGTCAACTTCTGGCGCACGCTGTCGAACCTCTCCCTCACCGTCAACGGCACGGGCCAGGACGGCTGCCGCTCCTCAGCCAACTTCTGGGCGGTCTCCCAGGCCGTGTCGATGCGCCGCCTCGACGTCGACGGCGGTGGCCTGTCCCTGATGGACTACTGCACCGCCGGCCCGCAGTACGCCAGCGGCGGCTTCATCGCCGACTCCCGACTGCCCGCCACCACCAACGGCTCCCAACAGCAGTGGCTCACCCGCAACAGCGAGGTCGCCGGCTGGTCCAACGGCGTGTGGAACCAGGTCTTCGCCGGTGTCGTCGGCGCGCCCGACGACGCCGGCTTTCCGAACCCGCCGTACACGACCCTGGAGACCACCCCGCTGAGCCGGGAGAAGCCCTACCTCTTCGTCGACGGCAGGGGCCGGTACCAGGTCCGGGTACCGGTCGCGAAGCGCGGCACCCGTGGTGTCTCCTGGGCCGACGGCCTGACCGCGGGGCGCAGTATCGCCCTCGACGACTTCTTCGTGGCCCGGCCCTCGGACTCGGTGCGGACCATCAACAGCCAGCTCGCCCGGGGCAAGCACCTCCTACTCACCCCCGGTGTGTACGACATCGCCCGCACCATCGAGGTCAAGCGCCCGGACACCGTGGTGCTCGGGCTCGGCCACGCCACCCTCACGGCGGTGGACGGCGCGGTGCCGCTGGCGGTCGCCGACGTGCCGGGCGTCGTCGTGGCCGGGGTGACCGTCGACGCCGGCCTACGGGAGTCGCCGGTGCTGCTACGCGTCGGCGACCGGCACGGGCGCGACCGCAGCGACCCGGCCAACCCCACGACCCTCTCCGACGTGTACTTCCGCGTCGGCGGGCCGCACATCGGCCGGACGCACATCGCGCTCGAGGTCAACAGCGACAACGTGCTCATCGACCACACCTGGGTCTGGCGCGGCGACCACGGCGTCGAGGGTTTCACCGAGGGGGTCAACGGCGACACCCAACGCTGGCGTACCAACACCGGCCGTTACGGCGCGGTGATCAACGGCGACCACGTGACGGCGACCGGCCTCTTCGTGGAGCACTTCCAGCGGTACAACACCGTCTGGAACGGTGAGCACGGCACGACGATCCTCTACCAGAACGAGCTGCCGTACGACCCGCCGACGCAGGCCGACTGGATGAACGGCGACGTCGAGGGCTGGGCCGGCTACAAGGTCGGTGACCGGGTGCGCCACCACACCCTGCACGGCGGCGGCGTCTACGTCTTCAACCAGAACAACCCGTCGATCCACACCGAGAACGGTTTCGAGGTGCCGCGGAGGCCGGGCGTACGGCTGCACCACATCATGACCGTCAACCTCAGCGCCGGCACGATCGACCACGTGGTCAACGGCGTGGGCGAGGCGGCCGACACGACGCGGGTCGGCGCCCCGGTCTACGTCGCGCAGTACCCGTTGCCCTGACGCGTCGCCGCACCGTGGGCCGGAGCCGAAGCCGGCTCCGGCCCACGCCGGCCGTCCCGGCCCGGCGCCCGTGGTCCGGGCAGCCCGTCCCCGACTCGGCCGGTATCGCCATCCGACCCGAGGGGTTCGGCTAGCCTCAGGTCGGGGACGCGCCGAGACCGCGCCCTTTCGCACACTCCGTCGACGGCCCGCCGCACCTGGCTGCTCCGGGCCGCCACGACGTCCGACTCGTCGGCTGGTGCGAAGGGCGAAGATGACCGTTCGACCGCAGGACGGGCCCTGGCGGTCCCGGGACTTCCGGCTGCTGGTCGCCGGGCAGACGGTGACCCAGCTCGGCACCGACGTCACGGCGCTCGCGTTCCCCCTGATCGCCGTGCTGCTCCTGGACGCGACGCCCTGGCAGCTCGGCGTGCTGGTGGCCGTGCAGAACGGCGCGTTCCTGCTCGTGGGGGTGCCGGCCGGGGTGTGGCTGGACCGGCGCCGGCTCCGGCCCGTGCTGATCGCCACCGACCTCGTACGGTGTGCCGCGCTCGTCACGGTCACGGTGGCGGCCGCGCTCTCCTGGCTGAGCCTTCCGCTGCTGTTGGCGGCGGCCGCGGTCCTGTCCGTCATGCGGGTGCTGTTCGACATCGGTCACCAGTCCTACCTGCCCGTGGTGCTGGGTCGCCGGCACCTCCTGCGGGGCAACTCCGCCGTGGAGACGTTCCGGTCGTCCGGGCAGGTCGCCGGCCCGAGCCTCGGCGGCTGGCTCACCCAGCTGGTCGGCGCCACCAACACACTGCTGCTCGACGCGGCGAGCTTCCTGCTCAGCGCCGCCTGCCTGGCCCGGATCAGGACCACCGAACGCGCACCGCGCCGCGCCGGCCGCGGCGGGCCGGTCCAGGAGGCGCGCGAGGGCCTGCGGTTCGTGCTCGCCGACCCGGTCCTGCGGGCCGTCGCCGCCACCAGCGCCCTGTCGAACCTGTTCTTCACCGCCGCCACCGCGCTGCTCGTCCTGTTCCTGGTCGACACCGTGGGCCTCGCCCCGGGCGCCGCGGGCATGCTGATGTCCGCCGCACCGGCCGCCGCCCTGCTGGGCGCCCTCACCGCCACCCGGCTGGCCCACCGCGTCGGGTCGGCCCGCATCATCTGGCTGTCCCTCGCCGTGACCAGCCCGGCGAACCTGCTGATCCCGCTCACCGGCCCCGGCTGGGGCGTCGCGGCCTTCGTCGCCGGGCTCGTCGGCGGCGGGATCGGTCAGGTCGTCTACGGGATCACCCAGATCACCTACCGGCAGACGGTCGTACCGCACCGGTTCCTGTGCCGGGTCAACGCCAGCATGCGCTTCCTGGTCATGGGGGCGATGCCGCTCGGCGGCCTGCTGGGCGGCCTGCTCGGGGACGCGCTCGGCGTCCGCGCCACGCTGCTCGTCATCGGGGTCGGGCTCACCCTCGCGCCGGTACCGCTGCTGCTGTCCCCGCTGCGCCGGGCGCGAGACCTGGACGAGCTGGCACCGCGGCGCGCGCCCGAGGCCGGCCCGGCGACGGGCGTCCGGTCCGGTGCCGGGCAGCGGCGGCGGCCACCGGCGGCCACCCGTCCCGGCGGCTCCCGGCGGCCCGCGCCGGCACCCCGTCGGCTCCGGCGACGCACGTCGATGGGATCTTGACCCTGGGAATCCGCAGGTCATAGGCTCACATCAATGTGAGCCGTCTCCCCCGGGGGAAGGGAAGCCTGCATGGCCCCGTCGTCGCGTCCACTCCGGATCATCCCCGTACGGCGACTGGCGAGCGTCGCCGCCGTCGCCCTCCTGGTCGGCACCGCCCCGCTGCTCGGCCACGCCCCGGCCGGCGCCCGGCCCGCCACCGCCCACTGCGCCACCGACCCCACCGCCCGCCTCGCGAGCGTGCCCAGCCCGGAGACGGTGCTCGGCTTCCCGCTCGGCGTCGGCCAGGAGCGCGTCGTCACCACCGACGAGGTCGACACCTACCTGCGTGCCGTCGACCGGGCCTCCGACCGGGTCGTCACCGGCGTCCTGGGCACCAGCACGCTCGGCCAGCCCCTGCCGTACGCCGTGGTGTCGAACGAACGCCACGTCCGGCCGGCCGCGCTGCGCCGCATCGCCGACGACATCCGGGACCTGCGCGACCCCCGCCGCACGACGCGGACACAGGCCGCCCGGACCGCCGCCGACACCCCGGCCATCGTCTGGGTCGCCGGCAACGTGCACGGCGGCGAGAAGAGCGGCACCGACGCGGCGCTCAAGACGCTGTACGAGCTGGCGGCGGGGCTGTCCTGCGCGGTGGCCGAGCGCAACGACAACCTCGTCACGATCATCGTGCCGACCCAGAACCCCGACGGGCGCGACGCGAGCCGCCGGCAGAACGAGTTCGGCTTCGACCTGAACCGGGACTGGTTCGCCCGCACCCAGCAGGAGACCGACAGCAAGCTGGAGCTGATGCGGCGCTACCCGCCGCAGGTGTTCGTCGACGCGCACGAGATGGGCGGCCGGCAGTACTTCTTCCCGCCGAACGCCGACCCCATCCACCACGAGATCGCCGGGGAGGCGGTCGACTGGATCAACCGGATCGGCGAGGCCAACAAGGCCGGCTTCGGCTACAACGGCGCCTGTGGCGGCGCGGTGACCACCGAGTGCTACTTCAACTACGCGACCTACGACCTCTTCTTCATGGGCTACGGAGACACCGTGCCGGCCGCCGGCTTCGGCGCCGCCGGCATGACCTTCGAGAAGGGCAGCGCCTCGGCGGTCGCCGACCGGGTCCAGCAGCAGTTCCACACCCAGTGGTCCACGCTCGGCTGGGCCGCGGCCAACCGGCGTGAGGTGCTCTCCGACTACTACCGGATCTGGACCGACGCCCTCGCCCAGGGCCGCGCCGGCACGCTGGAGCCCAACGAGGTGGTCCAGCCCACCAACGAGGTCCAGTTCCCGGTCCCCGATCTGCGGATCCGGTCGTACTTCCTGCTCCCCGACCGGCAGCTCGCCGACGTGCGGCAACTCGTCGAGCGGCTGCGCCGGATGGACGTCGAGGTGTACGAGGTGCAGCGGCCGACCCGGGTGCCGACGGCACGGGTCTTCGGCGGCCGCAGCGCCCACGACGTCACGGTGCCGAAGGGCGCGTACTGGATCCCGATGGACCAGCCGCAGAAGCACTGGATCCAGGCGATCATGGGTGAGGACCCGTACACCCCGTTCCCGTACTTCTACGACGTCTCCTCCTGGAGCAACCCGCTGCTGATGGGCGTCCCGACCATCTACACCGGGGACGACGTGCGGCCGAAGGCGCAGCTGGTGCGGCGGATCTCGGGCGGGAGGTCCGGCCCCGCGCCGGTCCACGGCTCGTACGGCTACCGCCTCGACTCCGCCGCGGCGGCGGAGTTCACGTTCCGGCTGCTCGGCCGCGGCGTACCGCTGGTGCGTGACGTAGACACCAGCGTGGTCCGGGTGGCGGCGACCCGGCTCACCCGGGAGATCGACGGCCTCGCGCGGTCGCTCGGGGTGACCCTCACGCCGGGTGGCCGGGCCACCGGCACCCGCCTGGAGCTGCCGGACGTCGGCCTGTTCCAGGGCACCGGCATCTCCACCACCGCCGGCTCCCACGGCGAGGCGCGGTACGTGCTCGGCGAGCGCTGGGGCCTGGACCTGACGCCGGTGACCACGGCCGACATCAACGACAACACCGAGGCGTTCACCGGTCGCACGGTGCTGCTCGTGCCCGACGGCAGCAGCCCGACCGGCGGCCTCACCGCCGCCGGGCAGGCCAACCTGCGCGCCTGGATCGCCCAGGGGCACACCTACGTCGGGCTGCGCAACGAGGGCACCCGGATGGCCCGCGCCGCCGGGCTCACCTCCACCACCGAGAAGACGAAGCCCGAGGGCTACCAGGTGATCGGGTCGCACCTGCGGGTCGACGTCGACCGGGACAGCCCGGTGGCCTCCGGCCGGCCGGCGGAGGACTTCGAGTTCAACAACGGCGATCCCATCCTCAACCCGAGCACCACCGGCACCAACGTGCTGCGCTACCCGAGCGGTGACACGTTCTGGGCGAACGGCTACACGGTGGGCGCGGACGCCCTGCGCGGCACGGCGGCCCTGGTGGACGAGCCGACCGGCGCCGGCCGCTCGGTGCTCTTCGCGTTCAACCCGCTGTTCCGGGCGTACAACGAGAACGGGCTGCACCTGGTGGCCAACGCGCTGCTGTACCCGCGGACGGGCGCCGGCCCGGCGGGGCGGGCCACCGGGCCCGTCGCCGTCGACCCGGCCCGCGCCCTGGCGGCCGCCGCGCCGGTCACCGAGGACCTCGGCGGCGGCTGGCGGCCGACCACGATCGAGGTGGCGAGCGGCGACCTGGCCCGTACGCGGGCCGTCGTCGAGCGCTTCACCGGCGACGTCCGGGCCTCCGTGGCGAACGGGTCGGCGTACCTGGTGATCCCCAACCGGGAGGGCCGGCAGGCCGACGAGCACCCGTTCCTGACCGACCTGCTGCGCGCCCTCCGGGAGGCGGGCGTGCCGCTGCGCTCCGTCGTGGCCTGAGGCGACGCGACGGCCGGTCCGGCTCCGGGGGAGGACCGGCCGTCGCCGAATTGTTCCCCAGGGCGCTGTCGCGCACCTCACGCGGCCGGTGATGGACGGTCGCACCGCCGCGCAGGAGTCTTGGAAAGCTGATTCCAAGATGAGGTGAACCTGCCATGGACCTGCGCTCAGACGCTGTCGTGCTCTTCGGCGTGACCGGAGATCTGGTCGCGAAGAAGCTCTTCCCGGCGCTCTACGAGCTGACCCGACGCGGTCGGCTGGACATGCCGGTGATCGGCGTCGCCCGCTCCCGCTGGGACCACCAGCAGTTGCTCACGGCGGCGCGCAAGTCGGTGCTGGAGGCGAACGGCCAGGTCGACGACGAGGTCTTCGAGACCCTCGCCGGGAACCTCACGATGCTCTCCGGCGACTACGCCGACGCCGCGACCTACCAGCGGCTGGCCGAGGCGCTCACGGACGCCGAGCGGCCGCTGTTCTACCTGGCCATCCCGCCGGCGGTCTTCACGGCGGTGGTCGACGGGCTGGCCGGCGCCGGTCTCGCCGCGCGCGGCCGGGTGGTCGTCGAGAAGCCGTTCGGCCGCGACCTGGCCTCGTCGTACGAGCTGAACCAGGCGCTGCGGGCGGCCTTCGACCCGCGGCGGATCTTCCGCATCGACCACTACCTCGGCAAGGAGGCCGTCGAGGGGCTGCGGGTCTTCCGCTTCGCCAACCGGCTCTTCGAGCCGCTCTGGAACGCCGCGCACATCGACAACGTCCAGATCACGCTCGCCGAGGGCTTCGGCACCGAGGGGCGCGCCGGCTTCTACGACCGGATGGGCGCCACCCGGGACGTGCTGCAGAACCACATGCTCCAGGTCGTGGCTCTGCTCGCCATGGAGCCCCCGGCCGAGCCCGGCGACGAGGCGTTCCGCGCCGAGGAGATCCGGCTCCTGCGCCACGTCGAACCGCTCTCGCCCGCCTCGACGGTCCGGGGCCAGTACTCGGGTTACCGCGACGAGCCCGGCGTGGCACCCGACTCCAACACCGAGACGTTCGTCGCCACCCGGCTGCGGATCAACTCGCCGCGCTGGGCCGGCGTGCCGTTCTACCTGCGTACGGGCAAGCTGATGCCGGGCACCGCCACCGAGGTCGTGGTCCAGTTCAAGACGCCGGACCGCACCCTCGTGCCGGCCGCCGACGGGGCCGCCCCGCAGCCGAACCTGCTCCGCTTCCGCCTGGGTCGCAACGACGGGGTCACCCTGTCGATACAGGTCAAGGAGCCCGGCGCGGAGGTGACGGGCACTCCGGTCACCCTCCCCGTGGACTTCGACGCGGCGCTCGGGCACCGGCGGGAGGCGTACGAGCGGCTGCTCGACGACGCGCTGGACGGCCGGCACCTGCGCTTCGCCCGCGAGGAGGCCATCGCGCAGGAGTGGCGGATCGTCGAGCCGATCCTCGACCTGTCGGAGCCCGTGGCCTCCTACCCGCGTGGCACCTGGGGGCCGGCCGAGGCGGAGACGCTGGCCGGTCACTGGCACGCCCCGACGCCGCGGTGACCACCTGGCGGGTGGGTTCGCCGACGGCGGCCCGCCCGCTTCACGGCGAGCATCCGGACCCCTGGTTACCCGGCGGTAAGCTGGCACGATGACGCCCACCGACGCCGCCGCCACGGACGCGGGCTCGGCGCCGCCCGGGCCCCGGATCACGGCCGCCGGCCGGCGCACCCGGGAGCGGATCGTGCGGATCGCGGCGGAGCTGATGTTCCGCAGGGGTGTCGCCGGCACCAGCATCCCGGACGTGCAGCAGGCGGCCCGGGTCAGCGCCTCGCAGGTCTACCACTACTTCGGGGACAAGAACGCGCTGGTCCGGGCCGTGATCGCCCACCAGGTCGAGCAGACCCTCCAGGGCCAGCGGCCGCTGCTCGACCGGCTGGACAGTCTCGACGCCCTCCGGGCGTGGTGCGCCGTGGTGATCGAGACCCAGGAGCGACGCAACTGCGAGGGGGGTTGCGCGATCGGCTCCCTGGCCAGCGAACTGGCCGAGACCTGTGACGCCATTCGTGACGACCTGGTCGCGGCCTTCGACCGCTGGGAGACGCCGATCCGGGAGGGGCTGCGCCGGATGCGGGAGGGCGGCGTCCTCGTCGCGTCCGCCGACGTGGACCGGTTGGCCACCGCGCTGCTGGCGGCCGTCCAGGGCGGTCTGCTGCTCAGCCAGGTGCGCCGCTCCACGGAGCCGCTGCACGCCGCCACCGGGGCGGCCGTCGGCTACATCGAGACCTTCGCCGCCTGATCGCCACCCGCCCGGTCCGCTCCCTGATGCCGCACGACCCCCGCGCATCGCCGGTCCGCGGAGGGTTCTGCCGCGAGCCGAAGCCTTGTACGGTCCCTATGACCACGATCACGGCCGATGCGCGGCCGGGCATCGTGCGGCATCCGGCCGGTCTCGGAGGGAGCGCTCGTGAGGGTCAGAGCTGGGCTGTGTGTGGCGGCGACGGTCGCGGCGGGCCTGGTGGCCGTCGCGCCACCGGCGGCCGCCGTCGAGGTGGGCGCCGCGACGGTGGTGCCCGTCCAGGTGACGGGGGATCCGGCCGAGCGCTTCAACCTGGTGGTGCTCGGCGACGGCTACACCGAGGCCGACCTGCCCCGGTTCCGCGCGCACGTGGACAAGCACCTCAACACGCTCTGGACGATCGAGCCGTTCAAGTCCTACCGCAGCTACTTCAACGTCTACGCCGTCGAGATCGTCTCCGCGGAGTCCGGCGTGGACTGCGACCCCGGCCTGACCGACCCCCAGCGGGACACGGTGCTCGACATGGGCTTCTGGGGCGGCTGCAACCCGGGCAGCGTGCAGCGCCTGCTGGCCGTCGACGGCGCCACGGCGAACGCGTACGCCGACCTGGCGGCCGGCACCCACGGGGGCAACCGGCAGCTCATCGCCCTCGCCAACAGCGACACCTACGGCGGCGCCGGCGGGGTCAACGCCACCGCCTCCGGTGGCAACGCCCTCTCCGCGCTGATCAGCCCGCACGAGCTGGGCCACTCGCTCGGCGGGTTGCAGGACGAGTACGACTACTACGCCCGCGGCGTACCCGGTGACACGTACACCGGGGAGGAGCCCTCCTCCGCACACCACACCGTCCTCACCGAGCAGCAGATGCGCGACACCCGGGCCAAGTGGTGGCGCTGGCTGGGTGAGCCGAGCGAGTCCGGTGGCACCATCGGCCGCTACGAGGGCGGGCTCTACCTGCAGAAGGGCGTCTGGCGCCCCAGCCGGCACTCGATGATGAAGTCGCTGGGCTTCTACTTCGACCAGGTGGCCCGGGAGCGGATGACCGAGCGGATCGCCGGCCGGGTGGACATCCTCTCCGACAGCACACCGACGGACCAGCCGATCGGGGCCGACCGGGTCGTCTGGGTGGAGACCCTGCACCCGGTGAGCCACGAGCTGACGGTCAGCTGGACGGTCGACGGCGCGGCCGTCCCCGGCACCGGCAACGCCCGGAGCCTCGACCTGCGGTCACTGCGGCTCGCGCCCGGTACGCACACGGTCACCGCGACCGTCACCGACCCCACGCCGTTCGTCCGCGACCCGGCGGTACGCGAGTCGCCCGCGCTGACCCAGCGCCGGACGTGGACCGTCGACACCGGGCTGACCACCACTCCCGCCGGCGGGCCCCTCGCCGTCACCGCGTCGACGGCGACCGACCGGCCGGTCGGCGCCCAGGACGTGGTGTACGTGCAGACCACCCACCCGACCGACCGGGTGCCGGCGGTGAGCTGGACGCTCGACGGCCGGGCGGTCGCCAACCCGGGTCACGACGGCGCCCTCGAACTCGGCCCGCTCGGTCTCCGCAGCGGCACCCACCACCTCACCGCCACCGTCAGCGACCCGGCGACCGGCGAGTCGGCGACCCGGGGCTGGACGGTCGACGCCACCCGGCCCGAGGTCGACTACGACCTCTCGGAACCGCTGCTCACGACGCGCAAGCCGGGCAAGCCGACCGAGTACCTGTACAACGGCCCCTTCACCATGGGCCTCACCGGCACGGACGACCGCGCCGGGGAGATCACCGCCGAGTTCCGGGTCGACGGCGACGGCTGGCACAACTACTACGGCTGGCCGACCGACGCGCGCGCCCCGTTCCTGTTCACCGCCACCGGCACCGACGTCGACGGCCTCGTCTACGGCAACCTCGGCTCCGGCGGCCTGTCGGTGTCACCGTTCGCGCAGCGCTCCCCCGGCTACGGGCGACACACGGTCGAGTACCGGGGCATCGACGCGGTCGGCAACATCGGCGCCGCGGGAACGTTCGTAGCGACGCTGATCCCGCCACCGCCGGCGTGCACCGAGGTCGTCTCCGGCCGGCACGCCGGCTCGCTGGTGGTCACCTCCGGCGTCACCTGTCTGCGCGCGGCGACCGTCACCGGCAGCGTGACCGTACGGCCGGGCGCGGCCCTGGTCGTCGAGCGGTCGTCGATCACGGGAGCGGTGGCGGCGACCGGCGCGAGCGCGGTGGAGCTGCTCGACAGCAACGTGCGGGGCGCGGTCGCGGTCACCGGCACCACGGGCCACGTCACGGCGGTGGGCACCCGGGTGGACGGCGCGCTCGTCCTCACCGGCAACGCCACCGGCACGACGGCGGCGATCCTGGCCGGCAACGAGGCGACCACGCTGCACTGCGCGGGCAACAGCCCGGCTCCGACCAACCTCGGCGCGCCCAACGCGGTGCGCGGCGCGGCGTCCGGGCAGTGCCGCGGGCTGTAGGTCGAGGCGGCGCGGGGCCCTCGGCGTGCGATGGCCCCGCGCCGGCTACAGCTCGGGATTGCTCTCCGGGCCGTGCCGGTGGGTCAGCCAGTCGTAGACGGCGACCCCGGCCAGGATCAGGCTGGCGCCGACCGCCGCGGCGAGCGGCGGGAAGAACAGCGTGATCGGCGCGACCGCTCCCAGGGCGAGCAGGCCGACCAGCAGCACCGGGCGGTCGCGGGCGGTGCGGATCGAGTCCTCGAGGAAGTACCGCCCGACCAGGAAGAGCGCCGGGCCGCCGAAGACGACGACGACCAGCGCCCAGTCGATCGGCGGCGCCGGGTCCTCGACGACCTGGGAGAACCCTACGGCCGTGCAGATGACGCCGGCGACGACGAGCAGCAGGCTGAAGCTCGACCACGCGGAGAGGCGCAGGGCCGGCCCGTCGGTGCCCGACAGACCCGTCCCGCGCGATCCGGAGTGGTAGAAGTAGATCCGCCAGAAGGCGACGACGGCGACGAAGGCCACGACGAGGACGATCGTCCGCTTGACGGAGAAGCCCGGGAAGCTGACCGCCGCGCCGGCCTCGAGCACCACCTCGGCGAGGGCGATCATGAAGAACTGGTTGTACCGCTCGGCGAGGTGGTCGTAGGCGACCCGGGCGTACCCGCGCCGGCCCACGCCGAGCCGGGGCACCGACCAGCTCGTGACGCTGCCGAGGATCTCGATGGCGAGGGCGATGGTCCAGGGGATGCCGCGGGCCAGCCCGCTGTTCATCGCACCGGCGATCCAGAACGTGCCCGAGATCGAGTGCCAGGTGAGCACGCGGGCGGGTTGTCGCCACTCCGGCTGCCGGCGCAGCGCCCAGGTCAGGTAGAGCGGCCGGCCGACCTGGATCACGACGTACGTGGCGGAGAAGATCGCGCCACGCTCACCGAACGCCTGCGGCAGCGAGACCGCCAGCACCAGCGTGCCGAACATCGAGGCCAGCAGCACCACCTGGATGTCGGTCTTGCGGGGGTTGTAGATGCTGGTCATCAGCGCGTTGTGCGACCAGATCATCCACATCGCCGTGAAGAACAGCAGCGTCTGCCCCGCCTCGGAGAGCAGCGCGTGCCGGACGATGGTCAGGTCGTCGGCCACCCGGCCGGCCAGCCGGGCGAGCGCGAACACGTAGACGATGTCGTACAGCAGTTCCAGGACGGTCGCCCCGCGGGGAACCACGCCCGTTCCGAACCGGCGGGCCCCGACCTGCGCCAACGTGTCCGCCCTATGACGATTTACACCACTCTCAGATCCGTTCTACCACGGGCGGCACCGACGACAGGGTGCCAGTGGAGGCGTTCACACCCAACGGGCCCGCGACGGCACCGGCCCCTCCCCTCGTCCCGGCCCGCCGACGGGTGCCGCGAGGCCCACGTCCCGCCGGCCCGGGCCGAAGGTCCCACCACTTGCGGTCCGTCGGCACTGCTCCCGCGCGGTCGTGGCGGGTGCAATTGAGGTGTCGAAGAGAAGTGAGAGGAGCGGACAGATGACCGCCATCGCCGAGCGTCCGACCATCGACCGGACCGCCACCCGCACCGCCCCCGCACCGCCCGCCACCGCCGTCGGGACGACCCGGGCGAGGACCACCCGCTACCTCCTCGCCGGTCTGCGCCTCGCCCTCGGCTGGACGTTCCTCTGGGCCTTCCTCGACAAGACGTTCGGCCTGGGCCACGAGACCGCCGGCGCGCAGGCCTGGGTCAACGGCGGCAGCCCCACCAAGGGCTTCCTCGGCAACGCGGTCGCCGGCCCGTTCGCCGACGTCTACCGGTCGTTCGCCGGCGCCGCCTGGGCCGACTGGCTCTTCATGATCGGCCTCGCCGCCATCGGCACCGCGCTCGTCCTCGGCATCGGCCTACGGATCGCCGCCACGGCCGGCGCGCTGCTCCTGGTGCTGATGTGGACCGCCGTCCTGCCCCCGGAGAACAACCCCTTCGTGGACGACCACCTCGTCTACGCCGCCGTCCTCGCCGTCCTCGCCCTCACCGCCGCCGGCGACACCCTGGGCCTCGGCCGGGCCTGGGCCCGCATCCCGCTCGTACGGCGGCTGCCCTTCCTCAGGTGAACGGCCACGGCGAAGGCGGCGCCCAGCGGGGTGCCGCCTTCACCGTTCGTCCACCGCGCCGCGGATACGCGAGCCACCGTCGGGCCGCCCGCGGGCAGTCGATCATGGCCGGCGCACCTCGAATCGGCCCTCGACGGCACCCAGCGCTGGGAGACTCATCCGGTGCGGGGCTACCGGTGGCGAGGGATGCTGGGGCCCGCCGTACCCATCGCCCCGGGCACCCGGGCCGACCGGTTCGAACTCTTCTTCGACCTGGTCTTCGTCGTCTCCTTCTTCATCATCACC
The DNA here is from genome assembly GCF_056150165.1 of Micromonospora xinjiangensis. Lineage (NCBI taxonomy): Bacteria > Bacillati > Actinomycetota > Actinomycetes > Micromonosporales > Micromonosporaceae > Micromonospora > Micromonospora xinjiangensis. The sequence goes on from NZ_JAXCFO010000001.1 coordinate 88,331, forward strand.
CGCGCCACCGTCGCCGACGTCACCAGCCGGGAGCTGCTGCACGCGCTCCTGGTGCTCGCCGTGCTGTGGTGGTGCTGGGTGGTCCACAGCGTGGTGGCCAGCCGGGTGCGGCTCGGCGAGGGCTTCGTCCCGGTGATCATGGTGCTGGGGATGGCGGCGCTCTTCACCTTCGCGCTGGCCCTGCCCCAGGCCTTCGACGATCCGCACCACGGCACCGCCGGGCCCCTGCTCGTCGCGATCAGCTACGTGGCGATCCGCCTCGTACACCTGCTGCTCTACCTGCACGCCGTCCGCGGCAAGCCGCACGCTCGCCGGAAGATGCTCCAGTTCGTGCCGGAGATCGTGCTCACCGCCATCCTGCTGCTGGTCGCCGCGATGCTCCCCAAGCACATCGCGGACCCGGAGACGGCCGGCCTCGTCCGGGACGGTCTCTGGATCGGGGTGGTCGTGATCCAGTACGGCAGCGGGCTGCTCGCCGGCACCTGGGGCTGGGAACTCCCCTCGGCCGAGCACTGGACGGAGCGGTACGACCTGATCCTCATCATCGCGCTGGGTGAGTCGGTCATCTCGGTGGGAGTCGGCGGCAATCTGATCGGAAAGCCGGTGACCTGGGAGGCGATCCCGGCGGCCATGCTGGGGATCATCTTCACCGCGGCGCTGTGGTGGGCGCACTTCGACCTCGTCGGGCCGGCCGCGCGCATGGCGCTGCACGCCGCGGAGGACGGCCCCCGGATCGCACTCGCGCGCGACGCCTACGCGTACCTCTACCTCCCGATGATCGCCGGCGTCATCACCTTCGCGATCGGCGCCGAGGAGGTCGTGCGGGTCATCACCGACCCGGCCGGCGGGGTGGGCCAGCCGGCGCACGGCTCCGCCCTGCCGCTGCTCTTCGGCGGCGTGATGCTCTACCTGGCCGCCGGCATGGCGTTCCAGCTGCGCGCCCTGCACACCGTCACCTGGACGCGGGTCGGGGCGCTGGTGGTCCTGGCCGGCGCCCTTCCGATCAGCGCCCACCTGCCCGCCCTCGCCGCCCTGGCCCTGCTCACCGCGATCTGCGTGGCACTGGTGACGGTCGAGGCGGTGCTGTTCGCGGGCTCCCGCCGCGCGCTGCGCGCCGCGGTGCTGGAGGAGAAGACGGCGCACGAGGCGAGCGAGGCGGCCTGGCGAGCCCGCTGGCGCGAGCGGGGCGGGCCGGACGGGGATGTCGGGGGGCCGATCTAGTCGACGGCACGGTGCCGGGCACGTGGGAGCTCGACCGCCGGGCCGGTGTCGTCACGGTCCAGCCGTTCGCCGCCCTCCGCCCCGAGGACGAGGGGGCGGTCGAGACCGAGGCGGGCCAGCTGCTCCGGTTCGCGGCGCCCGTGGCGCCCACGCACGACGTCCGAAGGGGGCGGGACAGACCGCGTCCCGATCAGGGTGGCGGGCCGGTCCGGGCCGGGTGAGGGGCCGGGCCGAGGTGGGTGTCCGAGACGGGCCGGGGCCGCCGCACCGTCGTACGGTGGGCGGCCCCGGTCGGCGCGTCGGCGGTCAGCGGCGGGTGGCCGCCCGCTCCGGCGCGTCGTCGATGGTCACCTCGTCGAAGGCCGGGGCGCCGTCGACGGCGTCGGCGGCGACGGCCGCCGAGCGGGCGGCGTCCGGCAGGTCGAGGCTGGTGCGCAGGGTGACCGGCTTGAGCAGCACCGCGGCGATGACCCCGACCACGGCGATGGCCGCCGAGATGAGGAAGATGTGCCCGGTGGCGTCGCCGTACGCGGCGCGGACGATGTGCTGGATCGCGTCGGGCAGCGCCGTGATGTTGAGGTTGCTGCTCCCACCCCCGCTGGAGGCGGGCACACCGGCGGCGGCCAGGTCGTGGGTGATCTGGTCGGTGACGCGGCGGGCCAGGACGGCGCCGAGCACCGACACGCCGATGGTGCCGCCGAGCGACCGGAAGAACGCGACGCTCGAGCTGGCCGCGCCGATGTCCTTGAGCGCGACCGTGTTCTGCACGGCGAGGACCAGGTTCTGCATGGTCAGACCGACGCCGGTGCCCACGATGAACATGGCGGCGCCCACGATCAGCAGGGACGTCTCGTGGTCGATGGTGCCGAGCAGGGCGAAGCCGGCGACGAGGACGATCGAGCCCGCCACGATGTACGGCTTGATCTTGCCGGTGCGGGTGATGAGCCGGCCGGCGACGATCGAGGAGAGCAGCACGCCGGCCATCATCGGGATGGTGAGCAGCCCGGCCTCGGTGGGGCTGTAGCCGCGACCGATCTGGAAGTACTGGCCGAGGAAGACCGCACCGCCGAACATGGCCATGCCGACCGCGAGGCTGCCGAGGATGGCGAGCGCCGTGGTGTGCTCGCGGACGATCGACAGCGGGACAACCGGCTCGGCCGCCCGCGACTCGACCCACATCGCCAGGGCGAGCAGGATCACCGAGCCGCCGACCATGGCGGCACTCTGCCAGGAGACCCAGGCGAACGAGCTGTCCACGAACGAGATCCAGATCAGCAGGACGCTCACGCCGGCGGCGATCAGGAACGCGCCCAGGTAGTCGATCTTCACGTTGTCCCGGCGCACCAGGGGCAGCCGCAGCGTGGCCTGGAGCAGGACCAGCGCGATGATGGCGACGGGCACGCCGACGAAGAAGCACCACCGCCAGCCGAGCCAGGAGGTGTCGACGATGACGCCGCCGAGCAGCGGCCCACCGACCGTGGCGAGAGCCATCACGCCACCGAGGTAGCCGTTGTAGCGGCCTCGCTCACGCGGGGGGATCATCGCCGCGATCGCCACCTGGACGAGGGCCTGCAGACCGCCGACCCCGATGCCCTGGAACGCGCGGGCGGCGATCAGCTGGCCGGCGCTCTGCGCGAAGCCGGCGACGATCGAGCCCAGCAGGAAGACGACGATGGCGAGCTGGATCAGGAGCTTCTTGTTGAACAGGTCGGCGAGCTTTCCCCAGATGGGGGTGGTCGCCGTGGCGGTGAGCAGGGTCGCGGTGACCACCCAGGTGTACTGGGTCTGCGATCCGTTCAGCGCGCCGATGATCTTCGGCAGCGCCGTCGAGACGACGGTGCTGCTCAGCATCGCGACGAAGAGCACCAGCAGCAGACCGCTCAGTGCTTCGAGCGTCCGCCGGTGCGTCATCGGCTCGACGCCGGCCGTTGTGGTGGGTGCGCTCATCGCGCGGCCTCCAGATTGTCGTGGTGTGGTGCGAGGGCGACCTCGATGTCGCGGGTGAGTCGGTGCAGCCCGGCGCTGAGCGCGGCCACCTCGTCGGGCGTCCAGTCGGCGAGGGCCCGTGCCAGCAGCCCGGCGTACCAGTCGTAGGTGTCGGTCATGGCCGTCCGGCCCTCGGCGGTGAGCGCGAGGACCTGGGCGCGCTTGTCGTCCGGATCGGGGCGTCGCTCGATCAGGCCGTGGGAGCTGAGCGCGGCGACCGCGCGGCTGACGGTCGACGGATCCAGCCGGACCCGCTGCGCCAGCTCCCGCGCGTGGCAGCCGCTGGAGAGCCGGTCGATCTGCAGAAGGATGCCGACCAGGCCCACCGGCACGGCCGGTCGCTCCTCGGCGCGCCGCTGCTTCACCAACCGGACGCTGCGGAGGAGATCGTGCAAACGGTGCACGAGTTCGCGAACGTCGTTGCCCACACGTCCTCCCCCGGCCGACAGATGGTTGCCTCATGCAAGCATCTACAAAACTTGCCCAGCAGGCAAGTTTGCGCCTTGAGAAGTGCGTCACGTACCGTTCAGGTCATGGACGAGACCCCGGGGCTGCGGGAACGCAAGAAGGCGGCGACCCGCCTGGCCCTGCACGAGGCCGCCCTACGACTCTCGATCGACCAGGGGTTCGATCGCGTGACCGTGGAGGCGATCGCCGACGCGGCGAACGTCTCGCGGCGGACGTTCTCCAACTACTTCTCCAGCAAGGAAGAGGCGATCTTCCACGGGGACACGGTGCGGCTGCACCGCCTGCTGGAGCTGATCCGCGAACAGCCCGCCGACGAGCAGCCCTGGACGGTGCTGACCCGGGCGGCGCTGCGGCTCACCGAGGAGGCGTACCTGGACGCCGACGCGGAGTGGCTGGCGCAGCGCCGCCAACTGCGCGGGCACCCCACCCTCGCGGCGCACCAGGTCGCGGTCTACGCGACGGTCGAGCGGGAGGTGGCCGCGGAGCTGGCGCACCGGCTGCGCGGTGACGACGCGACGCTACGGGCCCGGGTCCTCGCGGCGACGTTCCTGACCACCGTGCGCGTCGCCGTCCAGGTCTGGACCGAGCACCCGGACCGGCCGCTGCTCGACGTGGTGCGCGCCGCGCTCGCGGCGGTCGCCCCCGCCGACGCCGCGCTCGACGCGGGACGCTGACCGGCCGGCCCTCAGCGTCGCCAGACCGGTGGAGCGCTCCACTCGATCACCGCGAGGGTGACCCAGGCCAGCGCGACGAGCAGCACCGTCGCCACCGGCGGCAACCCGCCCAGTCCGATCAGCAGGGCCGCCACGACGAGGCCCACCTGGGCGTACGCGACCCGACGGCTGACCCGCACGTCGAACCCGCGGTAGACCACCACGCAGCCGAGCATCAGGGTCAGCTGACTCCCGCCCAGCAGCGGCCCCGCCACACCGTGACCGCCGTGCACCGCCTCCCGCGCCGCCACCTCGACCGCCACCCCGGACGCCACGATCGAGCCGTACACCAGCAGGTGGCCGTACGCGTAGAGGTAGCTGCGGATCACCAGGCTCCGGCCGGCACGCACCGCCCGGTTGCCCGCCTCCGGGTCGAACGTGGAGGCGAAGTAGACCCACCAGATGCCGCAGGCGATGACGAAGCCGCCGAGGCCGACCACCACGGCCGCCGGCTGCCAACCCGTGTCCCCGATCCCGTTCGCCACCGCCAGCACCGCTTCGCCGAGGACGACGATGGTGAACAGCCCGAACCGCTCCGGCATGTGCGACTGCTGGACCGGCGCCCGACCCGAGCGGGCGTACGCCAGCGGCCCGGCCACCGCGGCGTTGACCGCCAACCCGACACCCCAGAGCGCGTACCGCAGCGGCGTGGGAGCCGGCAGGGAGCCGAACCAGAGCGCCGCGCCGAGCAGGAACCCCGCGGCGTTCCACCAGCAGAACTCCCGGGCCGCCGGCCGCCGCCAGCCGACGACCCCGTACATGCCGGTCAGCAGGACGAGCAGCAGCCCGTACAGCACCGCGTACCGGGCCGAGTGCGCGGCCACCCCGCGGTCGAGCGACGCGGCCAGGGCCAGCACGCCGAGCATCGCGGTCAGCTGCGCGAACCGGCTCGGCGGACGGTCGTCGTCGAAGAGGTCCGCGAAGTAGGAGAAGCTGAACCAGAGCCACCAGATCGTGGTCAGCAGCCCCGCGAAGACCAGCACGCCGCCGGGCGACGGGTTCTCGTTCAGGAGCCCGCCGAGCTGGAAGACGGCGACGACGAAGACCAGGTCGAAGAAGAGTTCGAGCCAACTCGACCGCCGCGCCGGGGCCACGAGACCGGACCCGACGTCCGGGCGGCTCTGTCGCTCCACCGAAGCAGCCTATCCGCCCCATCTGCGCTGGATATCCCCTTTGCTCGGCCCGGCGCCGGGGACGCTCGGCGGCGCGTGGTCAGCCGGCTCGGCTCCGCCGGCGGCGCAGCGCCAGGAGCAGCCCCGCCAGGAGAGCCGCCCCGAGCCCACCGGCGACCGCCGCGCCGATCGCCGTACCACCGCGACCGTCGTCCCGATCGCTGGCCGCCGCGCGCGGCGCGGCGCCGGCCGGGGTGGACGCCGCCGCGGTATCCGGCCTGGACGACGGGGTGGTCGACGCCGCGCCCGGCACCGGGTAGCGCAGGATCTTCGGCCGCGTGCCCGGCGGCTGGTCGGCGGTCTCGGAGACGGTGAGCAGGGACCGGCCGTCCGTGCTGTAGGTGATCGACTCGCCCTGCGGCTCGTCGGGCAGCGGCGTGACCCGGGGGGTGGCACCGCCGGTCAACGCGGCGACCACGTCTCCGCCGGCCACGTCGAACTCGACGGCGTCGGCGTAGGTGCGCAGCACGACCCGGCGTCCGTCGGGCGCGGTGGCGCCGCCGGTGACCGCCGTCCGCCCGAGCAGTCCGTACGGATTGGACGTCGTGGACGGCGGCATTCGCACCTGCCCCACCTTCGCCAGCGGCACCGTCGCGTCGGCCCGGAGGGCGGCGGTCGGGGCGTACAGGTTGCCCGAGAACTTCGTCACGATCACGGGCCGGCCGTCACCGGTCACGAGCATCGCCTCGGCGTCGTGCGGGCCGTCCGGGTAGGTCATCCGGTGCAGCACGGGGCGGTCGGCCCCCGGCGCCAACCGCCACACCGCGATCGTCGTGCGGGAGCGGTCGTTGTCCCCGATGTCCGCCACCCAGACGGTGCCGTCCGGGCCGACGGCCAGATCCTCCGTGTCCCGGGGCGGTGACGGATAGCGCACCTCCCGTCCGACCGCGCAGTCCCAGTCGAGGAAGAAGATCCGCCGGCGTGCCTCGTTGTCCGCCCCGTCGTTCACGGCGACGAACCCGTCCTCCGTCGCGACCAACCCGGAGAGTTCGGTCAGCCGCTCGTCGCGCACCTCGCAGACGGGCCGGCCCGGCGCCGCGCTGGGCGTCGGCGCCGCGGGCGCCGGAGCGGGCGACGCCACGACCGCGAGGACGGTCAGCGCACCGGCGGCCAGCCGCCGCTTCCCGACCCCCACGACTCCCCACACCGGCGCCATCTTTCCACCGTCCCCCCGCCCGCGTCGTCGGGGACTGGCCGTCGACGCTCGTCGGGTTGACGACGCCTGGCCCGGCAATCACCGCGCCGCCGGAATCCCACCAGCGGGCGACCGGTGATCAGATGTGCCCCGGCCCGTACGCCGCAGGTCCCCGTACGGCCACCCGACGGCAATCTTCGCCCAAAGAATCGGTGACGGTAGTTTTCTCCAGCGTCCTGAAGGGACCGTCGCATGCCCCATCTCCATCGACGCGCCTTCCTCGGGCTGACGGGTGCGACCGGAGCAGGCGTGGCCGCGGCCATCGCCGGCTTCTCGTCGGCACCGGCCTGGGCCGACCCCGCCTTCACCGACAACCCGTTCTCCCTCGGGGTCGCCTCCGGCGATCCGCTTCCCGACGGCGTCGTCCTGTGGACCCGCCTCGCGCCGGACCCGCTCGCCGTCGACGGCCTCGGTGGGATGCCGCGACGGGTCGTCCCCGTCTCGTGGCAGGTCGCCGAGGACGAGCGGTTCCGGCGGGTGGTCCGCGCCGGCGCGGAGCGCGCCACCCCGGAGCTCGGCCACTCGGTGCACGCCGAGGTCACCGGCCTGTGCCCCGACCGCGAGTACTACTACCGGTTCCGGGTGGGCAACCAGCTCAGCCCGGTCGGGCGGACCCGCACCGCACCCGCGCACGGCGCGGACCGGCGGCGGCTCGCCTTCGGCTTCGTGTCCTGCCAGAACCTGCCGGCCGGGCACTTCACCGCCTACCGGCACATGGCGGAGGAGGACCTCGACCTCGTCCTGCACCTCGGCGACTACATCTACGAGGGAGCGGCCGCCGGCACGATCGGCCGTCCGCACCTGCCCGCCGCCGAGATCTTCTCGCTGACCGACTACCGGATCCGGCACGCCCAGTACAAGACCGACCCGGACCTCCAACTGGCGCACGCCCGGTTCGCGTGGGCGGTCACCTGGGACGACCACGAGGTGGAGAACAACTACGCCGACGGGACGTCGGAGGACGCGGCGCAGTCGCCGGAGGAGTTCCGCGTCCGCCGGGCGGCGGCCTACCAGGCGTACTACGAGCACATGCCGCTGCGGCGGATCAGCATCCCGCACGGCCCCGACATGCGCCTGTACCGCCGGCTCCGGTACGGCAACCTCGCCGAGTTCAACATCCTCGACGGCCGGCAGTACCGCTCCGACCAGGTGCCCACGGGCGGGGACGACCCGTCCCGCACGATGCTCGGCGGTGCGCAGGAGAAGTGGCTGCTCGACGGCCTGGCCGCGTCGCGGGCGCGCTGGAACGTGCTGGGCAACCAGACGGTGATCGCCGAGGCGGACCGGGACCCCGGCCCCGGCAAGACGCTCTCGGACGACAACTGGAGCGGCTATCCGGCGGCGCGGCAGCGTCTCTTCGACGGCGTGGTCGAGCGCGGCGTGCGCAACATGGTGGTGGTCACCGGCGACGCGCACTGCAGCATGGTCGCGGAGCTCAAGCAGAACTTCGACGACCCGTCGTCCCGCACCGTCGGGGTCGAGTTTCTCGGCACCTCGATCACCTCGGGCGGCGACGGTGCGGACATGGACGGGCGCGGCAACGAGTGGCTGGCCAGCAACCCGCACATGAAGTTCTACAACGCCCGGCGTGGCTACGTGCGCTGCGAGCTCGACCATCGGCAGTGGCGGACCGACTACCGGGTCGTGCCGTACGTGACCGAGCAGGGCGCGCCGGTCTCCACCCGCGCCAGCTTCGTCGTGGAGAGCGACCGGCCCGGCGTCCGGGTGGACACGGCCTGAGTGGACTCGCGGTCGCCCGGGTCGTCGTCCGTCCCGACGGCCCGGGCGCCCGTGCCGTCCCCCACCCGGGCGCGTCCGGCTCCTAGGCTGAACCGATGGAGCTGGAGTTCAGCGGCGAGGTGTGGTTCTGGAAGGGGCCCGCGCCCTGGCACTTCGTCACGGTGCCGGAGGAGGCGTGCCGCGAGTTGGCGGCGACCGCCGGGGTGGTGAGCTACGGCTGGGGCATGATCCCGGTCACCGCCCACATCGGCGCGACGACGTGGGCGACCTCCCTGTTCCCTAAGGACGGGCGCTACCTGGTGCCGGTGCGGACCTCGGTGCGCAGGGCCGAGGGGATCGACGCGGGCGAGACGGTGACCGTCCGGCTGACCGTGGCCGTCTGACCTGCGTCACCCGCCGGTCGCGCGGCGGCCGCCCGTCCCGCCGCGGCCGGGCCGGCCGCCGACGGGGCGCAGGCTCGCCCCGTCGGCGGCCCCGGCGTCAGAAGGCGCGGTAGCTCAGGTACTTTCCGGCGGTGTACGTCCGTAGGGTGCCGGTGTGCACGGCCCACCCGGTGCAGTCGGCGGTCTGGTAGAGGACGACGTCGGTGAACCCGCTCCAGCCGACGTGGGCGCCCGCCGTCGGCGGCAGCGGGGTGCACTCACCGGTCGGCACGTCGACGTGCGCCACCTCCGCGCCGAAGTTCGTCGTGTAGAAGGTGAGACCGGACGGCTCGGACGAGGCGGCCGAGGCGGGCGACGTCGCGACACCGAGACCGACGGCCATCAACGCGGACGCGGCTAGGGCCGCCCCGATCCTCGCTCCGTTTCGACGCATGGAAACCCTCCTCGTATCGATGGAAACCTCTGAGCATCCTCACGCAGTTTGTTTGCGGGAACAAGTAATTCCGGGTTCACCGGGGGCGAGAGGAACGACACAGGCCGCTCCGTGAACCTGGGCACGCTCCCCCGCGTGCCCGGGGTACGCCCGGACGACCCGGGCATACTCGACGGGGCCCGGCGCCGCCGGGGCTCGTGCCCGCCGACCGGAGCAGGTGAGGATGAGCGCCACCTTCGACGACGCGGAACTCGTCCGCCTCGCCCAGTCGGGCGACGCGGCGGCGCTCGGCGTGCTGCTGGCCCGGCACGAGGCCGGGATGCGGGCGGTCGCCCTGAGCCTGCTCGGTCACCGGCCCGAGGCCGAGGACGCGGTGCAGGACGCCATGGTGGTCGCCCTCCGGCGCGTCGGCGACGTCCGCGACCCGGCGGCCGTCGGCTCCTGGCTGCGGGCGATCGTCCGGAACAACGCCCGGATGACACTGCGGGCGGTCAGGCCGCTGCCGGTGGCCGAGCCGGAGTGGTTCACCCCACCCGCCGACACCCCGACCCCCGAGGAGGAGCTGGACCGGGGCGCCCTGCGCGACTGGGTGTGGCACGCCGTCGACCAGCTCTCCGAGCCCGACCGGCTGGTCGTCCTGCTGCGCTACTTCAGCGACGCCTCCTCGTATGACCAGATCGCGGCCCTGTGCGGCGTGCCCGTCGGCACCGTCCGCAGCCGTCTGAACCACGCCCGCCGGGCCCTCACCGACGGGCTGCGCTCGTCGGCCGCCGTGGCCCACGCCGACGCGGCCGCGACCGCCGACGCCCGGTGGCGTGAGGGCCGGGACGTGCTGGCCGCGGCCATGCGCGGCGAGTTCGAGCGGGTGGTACGCGACACCTGGTGGCCCGACGCCGAGATGATCGTGCCCGCGGGCGGCCTCCGGGGCGACCGCGCGTTCGCCGTCCGCGGCATGACGAAGGACCTCGACGACGGCGTACGGCAGCGGCTGTGCAACGTCGTGGGCAGCCGCGACCTGTTGATCTGGGAAACCGACCTGATCAGCCCGCCCGACGACCCGGACCACTGCCCGCCCGGCGCGATCTGGGTGCAGGAGCTGCGCGAGGGGCGCGTGCGACGGATGACCCTGTTCCACCCGGCGCCGCCCCGCGAGCGGCGCGAGCCGGCCGCGGCCTGAGAAAAATCTCCCTCGCCCGGCGAACTTTCCACCCGGCCCGTGCATCCGGTCCACGCCAACAGCACGTTCCCGCCCGGCCCAGCCGGGCGGGCCACGGATCGGGAGACAGTCATGGGTTCCACCAGCCACGCCGCACCGCTCACCCCGGGTGAGCACGAGGTCAGCGTCGACGGCGTCCGGCAGGTCTACCACGTAGCGGGCAGCGGCCCCATCTGCGTGGCGCACTCCGGCGGGCCCGGCATCGAGTGGGCGTACCTGCGGATGCCGAGCCTCGAGGAGCACTTCACGATGGTGTACGTGGAGCCGGTCGGCACGGGCGCCTCCGGCCGCCTCGGCAGCCGGGACGACTACCGCATGTCCACCTACGTCCGCTTCCTGGACGCTCTCGTCACGCACCTCGGTGAGCCCCGGGTGCACCTGCTCGGGCACTCGTACGGCGGCTTCGTCGTCCAGCGGTACGCGCTGGAGCACCCGGAGCGCGTCGCCGGCCTCGCCCTCTACGACACCTCACCGGTCACCGGCGCCGAGTTCTGGGCCGACGCCATGGCCGGGGTGGTCGCCTACCCGCAGCGCCACCCGGGGCACCCGGAGGCCGCCGCCGTCCCGGCCGCCTTCGAGCGGGCCGTCAGCGCGACCGACGACGACGCTCTCAGCGCCGCCCTGCGCGCGGCCCTCCCGGTCTACTTCGCGGACTTCTGGGGGCGCCGCGACGAGTTCGCCCCGTTCCAGGCGGCCGTCCGGGCGTGGGCCGAGCCGGCGTCGGCGCAGGACCCGACGCCGTTCGACGTACGGGACCGCCTCGGCGAGATCACCGCGCCGACCGTGGTGATCGTCGGGTCACACGACTTCATCTGCGGGACGCGGTGGGCCGAGCAGCTGCACGAGGGCATCAAGGGCTCGCACCTGGCGGTGTTGGGGCAGAGCGGCCACTTCGGGCACCTGGAGCAGCCGGCGGAGTTCACGAAAGCCGTGACGGACCTGCTCGACCGGTGAACCGCGCGCGCCGTCGCCCCGCTGGCGGGGCGACGGCGCCCCGGCCGGAGCGCGTCCGGCAACCGGCCGCCGGCAGATGTCACCCGACCGACACGCCGCGCGGGGCAACCCGGGGCAGGTCGTGGCCCGTTCAAGGCTCGTACAGCTCGCCCCGAGCCCTGGAGGAACGTTGCGACACCGACCCGGCGTGTTCCTGCTGGCCGCCGCCCTTCTCGCCGGCTGCACGGCGGATCTCCCGTCCGCGCCCGCACCGGTGGCGCACGCCGGCCCGGGCACGGCGGCCGGCCCGTACGCGGCCTGGGCCGCCGGCCGGTCGAACCCGGTCGTCGACCCGCTCTACCCGGAGCGCGGGAACGCCGCGATCGACGTGCTCCACTACGGGCTGGAGCTGACCTGGTCCGCCGCCGACCGTACCCTCACCGGCACCGCGACGCTGCGCATCCGGCCGACCCGGAACGCGCCGTCGCTGAGCCTCGATTTCAAGCCGTACGCGATCGACGCCCTGACGCTGGACGGCAGGGCGGTCCGGGGCAGCGTCTCCGCTCGGGAGAAGCTCGTCGTGCGGACCCCGGTGACGGCCGAGCGCCCCCTCACCCTCGTGGTCGCCTACCACGGCCGGCCGTCGACGACCCCGATGCCGTCGGGGCGCGGCGACGCGCACCCGCTCGGACTGACGGTCGACGACAGCGGCGCGCTCCGGACGATGCAGCAGCCGTTCGGCGCCTTCACCTGGTATCCGGCGAACGACCACCCCTCCGACGAGGCGCTCTACGACATCGCGGTGACCGTGCCGAAGGGCTGGGCGGGCATCGCCAGCGGAACGCCGGTCGGGCAGGAGGGCGACACTTTCCGCTACCGGAGCACGGTGCCGGTGGCGTCGTACCTCACCACCCTCGCGGTCGGCGAGTACGAGAAGGCCGTCGACACGGGGCCGCGGGGCATCCCGGTCACCTACTGGTACCGACCCGACCAGGCGACGTCCCTGCCGGTGCTGCGGCGGTCGCCGGGCTACCTGGCGTGGCTGGAGCAGCGCTTCGGCCGGTACCCGTTCGACTCGGCGGGGCTCGTGCTGGTGGAGTCGGCCTCGGCCGTGGAGACCCAGCAGATGGTGACCCTCGGTGACGTCTTCCTGCTGACCGGCGACGAACGCTTCGACGCCACCGTCCTGCACGCGTACGCCCATCACTGGTTCGGCAACGCGGTCACCCCCACCGACTGGACCGATCTCTGGCTCAGCGAGGGGTGGGCCCTGTACGCGCAGAACCTCTACCAGAAGGAGAAGCTCAGGATCAGCGACACCGATTTCGTGGAGCAGAGCCGGGAGCGCGACGCCGACCTGCGCAAGCAGTTCGGCCCGCCGGGAAAGCCGGACGCGGCCGAGTTCGGCTCGGCCAACCACTACACCTGCCCGGCCGCCATGCTCCGACAGCTGCACCAGGCCCTCGGCGACGAGCGGTTCTTCGCGCTGGCGCGGGGCTGGGTGCAGGAGAACAGGCACACCACCCAGACCCGCGCGTCCTTCACCGCGTACGTCAACCGGGCGACCGGCCACGACTTCACCGCGCTCATCGACGCGTGGCTCGACTCGCCCACGACACCGCCGGAGACCCCCCCGTTGCCGGCCTGACCGCCGCGAGCACCCCGGCGGCCGGCCGACGACCGCATCGTCGGCCGGGCCCCGGATCCCGGCCCGCCCGCCTCAGCCGGCGCTCGGCGCGAAGGTGACGGCCGCCGTGTCGACGGTGCCACCGGTGCGGCCGGGCGCGCTCTGCCACTGCCAGTAGAGGTTGGTGTGAGCGATCACCTGGGCCGGCGGCGGCGCCCCGTAGGCGCTCAGGTCCTCCGTCGTGTGGGCGTCGCCGACGAGGGTCACGTCGTAACCCCGGACGAACGCCCCGTGCATGGTCGAGCGAATGCACACGTCGGTCTGGGCACCCGTGACCACGAGCCGGCCCACACCGCGCTCCGCGAGCAGGGCCTCCAGGTCGGTGCCCTCGAACGAGTCGCCGTAGTGCTTGTGGACCAGCGGCTCCCCCTCGCCCTGGACCAGCTCCGGCACGTAACGCCAGCTCTCGCTGCCGTGCTCGAGCTCGTCGTCGGAGTGCTGCACCCAGATGACCGGGACGTCCTCCGCACGCGCCCGGGCGAGCAGGGTGTTGATGTTCTTGATGACCTCGTCGCGGTTGTGGGCGTTGGCCACCACCCCGTTCTGCACGTCGATGACGAGCAGCGCGGTGTGGCTGCGGCCGGGCAGTGTGGTCATGGGTCACTCCTGGTCCTCGTGGCTTGCTTGGTCCTCGTGGCTTGCTTGGTCCTCGTCGCCGGTCCGACGCCGCCCACGCTATGCCCGGGCACCGACAGAAAACGGCGGGCGGCGCGCCGTCTGGTCCGTTTTGCCCGCTCCTGCCGGGGGTAGGGCGTACGGAGCACGCTCCCAGCAGCTCCATGGAGGGACCCGCCCAGATGGATTCCAGCAAGCCCGCCAAGGCGGTCAGGGACGCCGTCGAGGCCGCCGCGGAGAAGGTGGCCGACATCCTCACCCCGGATCTCCCCGGCGCGCCCGGCAGCGCCCCGCCGCCCGTGGCGGAGCCGACCACCCCGCACGACCCGTTGCCGCCGAAGAAGGAGCAGGGCGCACCGCAGACCCGCACGCCGACCGGTGCGGAGACCGGCGCCCCGGCGACCGCGAACGGCCAGCAGGGGGCGTTCCTCACGACCTCGCAGGGGGCCCGGCTGCGCGACACCGACCACTCCCTGAAGGCCGGCCCGCGCGGCCCGGTCCTGCTCCAGGACCACCACCTCCGCGAGAAGATCACCCACTTCGACCACGAGCGCATCCCCGAGCGCGTCGTGCACGCCCGCGGCACCGGGGCGCACGGCGTGTTCACCGGATACGGCACCGCCGAGGGGGTCACGAAGGCCGCCTTCCTCGCCAAGGGCCGGGAGACGCCCGTCTTCGTACGCTTCTCCACCGTGCTCGGCTCGCGCGGCTCGGCCGACACGGTCCGCGACACGCGCGGCTTCGCCACGAAGTTCTACACCGACGAGGGCACGTTCGACCTGGTCGCCAACAACATCCCGGTCTTCTTCATCCAGGACGCCATCAAGTTCCCCGACATCATCCACGCCGGCAAGCCGCACCCCGACCGCGAGATCCCCCAGGCACAGAGCGCCCACGACACGTTCTGGGACTTCGTCTCGCTGCACACCGAGGCGCAGCACCACGCCATGTGGAACATGTCCGACCGGGGCGTGCCGCGCTCGTACCGGATGATGGAGGGCTTCGGCGTACACACGTTCCGGCTGGTCAACGCGGCCGGGGAGACGGCGCTGGCCAAGTTCCACTGGAAGCCGAAGCTCGGCGTGCACTCCCTGACCTGGGAGGAGGCACAGATGCTGGGCGGCATCGACCCGGACTTCCACCGCCGCGACCTCTACGACGCGATCGAGGCCGGCGCGTTCCCCGAGTGGGAGTTGGGCATCCAGGTCTTCCCCGACACCCCGGAGGAGACCTTCGCCGGTATCGACCTGCTCGACCCCACGAAGATCGTGCCCGAGGAGCTGGCGCCGGTGCAGCCGATCGGACGCCTGGTCCTCAACCGGACGCCCACGAACTTCTTCGCCGAGGTCGAGCAGGTCGCGTTCCACCCCGGCCACCTGCCGCCGGGCATCGACGTCACGAACGACCCGCTGCTGCAGGGCCGCCTCTTCTCGTACGTCGACACCCAGCTGACCCGGCTCGGCGGGCCGAACTACCCGCAGATCCCGGTCAACCGTCCGCACGCACCGGTGAACGACATGCTCCGCGACGGCTTCCACCAGCACGCCGTCCACGCCGGCGTCGCACCGTACCGGCCGAACTCGCTCGACGGCGGCAACCCGTTCCCCGCCGGAGTGGACGACGGCGCGTTCGTGGACGTCCCGGTCACGGTGACGGAGGCGCCGAAGGTACGCGCGAACCCCGCCTCCTTCGACGACCACTTCAGCCAGGCCCGCCTGTTCTGGCTGAGCATGTCCCCCGTCGAGAAGGAGCACATCATCCGGGCGTACACCTTCGAGCTGGGCAAGTGCTACCACCAGGCGATCAAGGAGCGGCAGCTGCGCTGCCTCGCCAACATCGACCCGGTGCTGTGCGCCCAGGTCGCCACCGGGCTGGGCCTGCCCGCGCCGGAGCCGACCCTGCCACTCGCCGACGTCACGCCGAGCCCCGCGCTGTCCCAGCTGGGCCGGGAGTGGCCGGGTGACGGCCGGATGGTGGGCGTCGTGGTCGACCCGGAAGCCGACCTCGACGACGTCGACCAGGTACGCCGCGCCGTGCTCGCCGCCGGCATGGTGCCCCTCCTGATCGCCCCGCGCGGCGGCGAGGTGGGCGGGCTGCCCGTGCAGCGGACCTTCGCCACGGCCCGGTCGGTCGAGTTCGACGCGCTGCTGCTGGCCGGCGCCCCGGCACCCGCCCCGGACGCGCTGCCCGCCCGCGACGCCAAGGCCGGCGCGGCCGACTCGGCGACGGTGGACCCGCGGGTGCTGCTCCTCGTCGAGGAGGTCTGGCGGCACGCCAAGGCCGTCGGGGCGTGGGGCCCCGGCGTCGGCGTGCTGGACCGGGCCGGTGTGACCGGCACCCCCGGCGTGGTCACCGCCGACTCGGGAACGGACGCGTTCGCCGCGGTGCAGCAGCTGATGGCGGGCCACCGCGTCTGGGAGAGGTTCCCCGCCGGGGTCCTCTGAGATCGGCACGGCGCGAGGGGCCGCCCCTCTCCCTGCGGAGAGCGGCGGCCCCTCGTCGTGCGCGGGAGATCCACCTCCCCGCTCCGGGGCCCGCGCCGGCGTGCACCGCAAACGGAGTGGGCGCCGGCGCGGTGGCGAGCTACAGTGCAGGACATGGAGATCACCCGGCTTTCCACCGCCGCGGCCGCGCGAGCTACCCGCTCGACGGTCGCCGCAGCCTGATCTCCTGAAGTCCGCCGGCGACCGGAAACGGTCCGCCGGCATTCTCTTCTCCGTGCTCGCCCCGCGTGCCCGCGGACCTTTCCGGTCGCTCCGACCCGAAAGGCCCACCATGTCACCCGACGAGATCATCGGCACGTTCGTCGACTTCTACCGGGAGCGCGGCCACCTGCTGCTCCCGGAGAGCTCGCTGGTCCGCCCACCGGACGACCCGGTGCTGTTCACCACCTCCGGGATGCACCCGCTGACCCCCTACCTGGAGGGGCGGGAGCACCCGCTGGGTCGCCGGCTGGTGAATGTGCAGCGCAGTCTCCGCACCACCGACCTCGACGAGGTCGGCGACTCCACCCACCTCACCGTGTTCCAGATGCTCGGTTCGTGGTCCCTGGGCGACTACGACAACCCGCAGAGCCTGCGCTGGGGCTACGAGCTGCTGCGCGACGGCTTCGGCATCCCCCACGACCGGCTGCACGCCACCGTCTTCGGCGGCGACGGGCAGGTCGGTCCGGACGACGGCGCGCGGGAGGTCTGGCGCGATCTCGGTGTGCCCGTGGAGCTGACCGGCCAGGAGAACTGGTGGTCGAACGGGCCCACGGGCCTCTGCGGCCCCGACTCGGAGATCTTCGTCTGGACGGGTGACGGCCCACCGAGCGGCACCCCGGGGACGGACGAGCGGTGGATGGAGGTGTGGAACCACGTGGGGATGCGCTACCACCGCCACGGCGACGGCCGGCTGGAGCCGCTGCGCCGCCGCAACGTCGACACCGGGATGGGGTTGGAGCGCCTGGAGATGGTGCTGCACGGGCACCGCTCGGTCTTCGAGGGCGAGGCCTTCACGCCCTGGGTGCGCGGCGTGGGCGGTCTGTGGCAGCCGGACGAGGAGACCCTTCGCCTCGTCTGCGATCACCTGCGGTCGAGCGTCGTGGTCATCGGCGACGGGGTGCGCCCCGGGAACACGGGTCGCGGGTACGTGCTGCGTCGCCTCGTCCGCCGTACGCTCACCGCCCTGTGGCGCGAGGACCCGTCGCGGAGCATCGGGGACCTGCCCGACGAGCCCTTCGGCCGGACGCTCGACCGGTTCCGGCAGGACATGGGCGTCGACGAGCTGCGCGGCGTGCTGCTGGACGAGGAGCGGCGGTTCCGGGCGCTGCTGAGCCGGGGGCGAACGGTCGTCTCCCGCTACCTGTCCCGTGGCCCGCTGCGGGACGCGGACTACCGCTACCTGCACGACACCCACGGGCTGCCGCGCGAGCTGGTCGACGGGCTGGTCGCCGAGGCGGCCTGAGACGCCGCCGAGCGGCCTACGGCGGGCCGGCGCGCACGACCCGCGGCGGCGGCAGCGGTCCGGCCGCGCACGGGACGGGGACGGTCCGGGCCGGCGCACGTGCCAGCCCGGACGCCCGTCAGGACAGCGGGGACGGGGACTCCGCCCCGGGCACCAGCAGGCGCGGCGCGCCGGAACCGTCCGCGGGCACCGCCCACACGTCCGGACGGCCGTCGTCCTGACGCAGGGTGTAGGCCAGCGTCCCACCGTCCAGCCAGGCCGCCTGGTCGTCGACGCTGGTGGTCTCGGCGGTGGCGGTCACCCGCAGGGTCGCGAGGTCGAGCACCGAGAGACGCCAACCCCTGCCCGGGTCCGCGCCGATCGCCTCCTTGAACGCGATCCGCGTGCCGTCGGGTGACAGCGACGGGCACTCGACGTTCTCCTTGAGCGTCTCGACCGTCCGGGCGGCGAAGTCGCCCCGCACGAGGTACCGCCTCCCGCCGGTGGACATGGTCGCGTAGAACGTGTTGTCGTCGGCGGTGAAGGTGACACCCCAGTAGTTGACGTCCGCGCTGCGGTACGGCCGACCGTCGCGGGTGACCGCGAACTCCTCCAGCGACATCACCGTGGTCCCGGCCCGGGCGTCCAGGATGCCGGTACGCGTGGAGAAGCCGCTGGCCGTGTAGGAGTCCCCGCCCACGAACGTCGTCCAGGAGACCATGCGCCCGGACGCGGAGACGCGGGCGCGGTTCGGCAGGCCGGGGACGGCGAACGAACGCTGGGGGCGCAGCGCGGCGTCCAGCACGATCAGCCGGTACGACCAGGCGTTCTCCGGCCCGAGACACACGCCGGTGCCGGCCGCGGCGTAGACGCGCAGGCACTCCAGCGTCGACACGGCGCGCGGACCCGACGGGTCCGCCGTCGCGACGGAGGCGACGTGCCGGTCGGTGATCGTGAGCAGACGCGGCCCCGGGTCGAGGGTGACCGTGCCGGCATCCGGCGCGGCGTCCGTGACGGGCGCGGCGGGAGCGGCGGCGAGAGCGGCGTAGCCGGCCGCCACGCCTCCCAGGAGCACGGCCGAGGCCGCGGCCACCAGCACCTTCACTCGGGTCGGCAGCGTGGTCATCGGGACACCTTCCGGGGAACGAGGCGGTGAGCGGGGCGCAGCAGCAGCACCGAGACGAGCAGGACGGCCAGGACGGCGCCGGCCGCGACCCGCACCGCGGCCGCCGGCCCCCAGGCCTGCCAGGCGAGTCCGAACAGGACCGACGAGACGAGGTACGCGAGCGCCTGCCCGGTCTGCACGAGCGCGATGCCCGTGGTGCGCAGTCGCGGCGGGAGCACCGGCCCGGCGAGCGCGACGAGCACACCGTCGGTGGCCGCGTAGAACAGGCCGTACAGGCCCAACGCCAGCGCGAGCAGCGGCCAGCCGCCGACCGGGCCGGCGAGCAGCAGGTAGGTCACGCCGAGCGCCGCGTACCCGCCGAGCACCACGGGCAGCCGGCCGATCCGGTCGGCGAGCAGGCCGAGCGGGGTCGCCAGCAGCAGGTACACGAGGCTCGTCCCGACCGCGAGCAGCGGGAACCAGGTGAGGGCGAGGTTCTCCCGGCGCTGCAACAGCAGGTACACGAAGCCGTCCCCGACGGTGGCCAGCCCGAGCAGCGCGGCGGCCAGGACGAGCCGGCGGGGCGCCTGGTCGCGCAGCAGGCCGAACGCCTCGCGGAGCGAGACGGCCGGATCCTCCGCCGTCGTGGCCGTGCCCTCGCCGGGGGCCGCGTGCGCGGCGTCCGGCGGGCGCTCGCGGACGAACAGGACGAGCACGACGACGGCCAGGGCGGCGATGCAGAAGCTGGTCACGAAGACCGCGTCGTAGGACTGGCCGACGGCCAGCAGCACCGCCATCGCCACCAGCGGCCCGAGGAACGCGCCGACACTGTCCATCGTCCGGTGCACCCCGAACGCCCGGCCGAGCGACTCCGGCGCTGTGGAGGAGGTGATGAGGGCGTCGCGGGGCGCGCTGCGTACGCCCTTGCCGAGCCGGTCGACGGCGATGACCGCGCCGATGGCCGGCACCGAGCGCCCGGCGAGCAGCAGGCCCAGCTTGGCCACCGCGGAGAGCGCGTAGCCGAGGCCCGCCACGAGTTTGCGCCGCCGGAACCGGTCGGCGACGAAGCCGCCCACGACCCGCAGCACGGCCGTCGCGCCCGTGTAGACGCCGTCGAGGACACCGAAGGCCAGCGGACTGAGTTGCAGGCCCAGCACCAGGTAGAGCGGCAGCACCGCCGTGACCATCTCGGCGGAGACGTCGGTGATCAGGCTGACCGTGCCGAGCGCGATGACGTTGCCGCTGACCACCGCGACCCGGCGACCCGACCGGCCGGTGCCCGGCCGGGACGGGTCGCTCACCGGCCGGGTGACGGTCGACAGGTACACGGGGCTTCCTCCGGATCGCGGTTGACGGTCGACCATGGTGCGGCCCGCGCGGACCGGCCACAACGGACGGTGTGTGCCGCGCGGGCATGGACCCGGTGAACATCCGCGCAACAGCGAGGTGTTCGCCTGTCCCGACGGGTTGTTCATCCCACCGTCGCCGGTCGGTCCATCGACCTCCCTACATTCCATCCGCTCGCCACCTACTCAGAGACAGAAGGGTTTCCGGATGGGTATTCGTCCATCTCGTCCGCCGGTGACGTGGGGGACGGTCGCGGTGCTGCTCGTCGCCACCGCCACCGTCGTCCTGACCGGCGCGACGTCGGCCTCGGCGGCGACCGTCACGTTCACCCCGGTCGCCGACACCTACGTCCAGAGCGACGCCGCGTCCACCAACTACGGCACGTCGAGCCAGATCGTGGTCGACAACTCGCCGGTCCGGCGGATGTTCCTGCGCTTCACGGTGAGCGGCGTCAGCGGCACGGTCACCAGTGCCAAGCTGCGGCTGCGCACGATCAGCGGCAACGACGGCAGCAGCGTCGGCGGCACGTTCCGCGCCATGTCGAACACGACCTGGTCGGAGACCGGCACGACGTGGAACAACCAGCCGGCCGTCGACGGCGCGACGCTGGGCTCGATCGGCGCGGTCAGCGCCAACGGCTGGTACGAGGTCGACGTGACGTCCCGGGTCACGGGCAACGGCACGTTCAGCTTCGGCGCGACCTCGTCCAGCACCGACGGCGCCTACTACGACTCCCGGGAGAGCGGCGCGGACGCGCCGCAGCTGGTCGTCACCACGGGGACCACCACTCCGCCGCCCTCCGGCGACCCGGTCCTCGTCGGCGTCGGCGACATCGCCAACTCCGGCTCCGGCGACACGGCCACGGCGGCGCTGCTCGACGGCATCGCCGGCACGGTCTTCACCACGGGCGACAACGTCTACGACAACGGCACCGCGTCGGAGTTCAACACCTACTACGAGCCGACCTGGGGCCGGCACAAGGCGCGCACGCGCCCGTCGCCGGGCAACCACGACTACAACACCTCGGGTGCGACGCCGTACTACAACTACTTCGGCGCGCAGGCGGGCCCGAGCGGCCGGGGCTACTACTCGTACGACCTCGGCAACTGGCACGTCGTCTCGCTGAACTCGAACATCAGCATGTCGGTGGGGTCGGCGCAGGAGCAGTGGCTGCGCAACGACCTGGCGGCCAGCACGAAGCCGTGCACACTGGCGTACTGGCACCACCCGCTCTACACGTCGAGCTCCAACCACGCGCCGTCGACGTCGACGCGCCCGCTCTACCAGGCGCTCTACGACCACAACGCCGACGTCGTGGTCTGGGGTCACAACCACGTCTACGAGCGGTTCGCGCCGATGAACGCCAACGGCGGCTACGACGCCGCGCGGGGCCTGCGCAGCTTCGTCGCCGGGATGGGTGGTGCCAGCCACTACAGCTTCGGCACCATCCAGCCCAACAGCGAGGCGCGTAACAGCTCGGCCTACGGCGTGCTGAAGTTCACCCTGCACGCCAGCAGTTACGACTGGCAGTTCGTGCCGGTGGCGGGTCAGAGCTACAGCGACAGCGGCACCGGCTCCTGCCACTGACGCACCGCGCACCCGCCGGCGCGGTCACCCCCCGCGGTGGCCGCGCCGGTGGTCGGCGCCGGCGCGGCCGCGGACCGGTCAGGCCGGCACGACGTACGGGAACGTCGCGGCCCGGGCGGCGCCGGCCACGTCGGCGCCCAGGCCGGAGGTCATGCCCGTGTTCAGGACCAGGGAGAACATCACCTCGGGGGCGTTGTCGGCCATGGCCCGCCCGTTGCGCACCGCGAACCCGTAGTTCGCCGCTGTGCCGACCTGGTATGACAGCAGGTCGGGATAGACCGCGCGCGCCACGCTCCAGCCGTACGCCATCGGGTCCGGCGCCGTTCCGTTGGCCGCCACGACCCGCGCGACCGCCGAGGCGATCTCCTCCCCGTCGGCGCTCAGGTCGTCGCAGGGGTGGCGGACGTTCGCCGGGTTGGAGAAGTCGGTGTCGGTGGGCCAGAAGATCGGCCACATCATGGGGTGGCCGGCCCGGTTGATCTGCCGCCACCCGCCGGCGTCGGTGGCGAGCATGGTGCGGCACCACACGCCGATCCGCGTCCCGTCGCGCAGCATCGGCTCGTCCCGGGAGATCTCCAGGACGATCGACTCGACGGTGGTGCCGGCGAACGTGTTCTTCGCGTTCTCGGGCCGCCACGCCGACCGGTCCAGCGCGGCGCCGTTCTTGAACGCGTCGTTCACCGTGGCGAGCTGGTCGAGGTCGATGTAGAAGGGGTCGTGGATCCGTCCCGCCCAGATGCGCAGGTTGTTGCCCTCGACCACCTCGCCGGTGCGGCCCTGGGCGAGCAGGGTGCCGGTGGCGCCGTCGTCGCGGGCCTCGGCGGCGGTGAGCGCGTGCAGGGTCAGCTCCTGGCGCGCCTGGGCGTCGGGCTCGCCGAAGGCCACCCGGTAGGTCAGGTCCTCGATCTCCGCGCCGTTGAAGTGGATCTTGAACTCGTACCGTCCCTCCGGGTGGAAGCCCCGCTTGATGTCGGCTCCCGTCACCGAGCTGTTGACGTCCATGACGAGCACGGTGCCGCGCTCCCCGTCGAAGACGTACAGGTCGTCGAGGTAGAGCTGGCCGCCCTGCGCGGCGAGCGGGGTGTCGAGGTGGTGGGACATGATCTCACTTCCGGCGGGCCGACGTTCTGGACGTTTGCCACCATAACGGGCCGAAAGCGCCGCATCGGCGTGATCCGTCGAAGCCGGATCGCCTCCCCGGACGAGTGACGGTGCCCGGGGCGCTCGCTCAGCCGCAGTTGTTGCTCGTCCGCCGGACCGTGTACTCCCGGTCGTCGTTCGTGATGCCCGACGGCGAGCCGTCGAACCAGGTCTCGACCTTCTCCCAGCCCCGGCGCTGCTCGTAGTGCAGGTGCGGCGCACCGGAGTTGCCGGTGCTGCCGAGCCGCCCGATCTGCTCGCCCTGGGCCACCCGCTGGCCCTCCCGCACGAGCGGCGGTTCGAGCAGGTGCAGGTACTGCGTCTCCCACCGGCCACCATGGTCGATCTTCACCCAGTAGCCGCCTCCGCGGCCGCGGGGGCCGTCCGGGTTCTCCGGCGTGCGGCCCCCGAGGGACCCGTTGATCCCAGCCACGGTGACGGTGCCGGCGGCCGACGCCAGCACCGGCCTCCCCCACGCCTCACCCTCGGTGGGGAACAGGTCGACGTCGTAGTCGTCGTGGCCCGGGTAGGTGCCGAGCTGCCACGTCTCGCCACACGCGACGGGAAGCTGGAAGAGCGGACGCGGGCCCGGGGGCCGCAGCAGTGGGACGACGAGGGCGGCGACAGCCACGACCGCGGCGACCGCGACCAGCACGACGACGACCCGGGTCGCGCGGCGACGGGGGCGGCGGTGGGCGTGCCGTCTGGGGGGCTGACCGGTCGTCACCGCCCAGAGCATGGCAGACGTCGGCAAGGCCCGGCGACCCACCCCGACCGTCGGCGGAACGGGCCCGCGGCACCGGTCAGCGGGTCGACTCCAGCTCGTCGAACGCCAGGTTCCACCACGACTCCGGGTCGCCGAAGGCGGCCGGGTCGACGGTGCGCAGGTCCTCGCGGATGGCCGCGGCCCGCACCGCCCGCTCCCGCCCGCCGGGGTCGGTGGCGATGAGCTGACCCAGCCGGTAGAGGAACTCCACGAACGCCGCGAAGGTGCTGTTCACCGTCTCCAGGTTGGGCGTCTGGAGGTCGAGCAGGAGCACCGCGCCGGCCGTCGCGTCGAGGCAGAAGAGCAGCATCGGGTCCTCGGGCGAACAGCCCAGGACGATGTACGGCCGCGGCCCCTCGTCTCCCAGCTCGATCGCCAGCGTCGAGAAGAGCTCGACGTCGGGTGCCGTCACGTCGACCGTGAACAGGATCGGCACCTCGACCGGCAGCGCGCCGTCCGGCGGGAACGTCTCCGGCCCGAGCGGACCGAGGATCGCGTCGAACCGCCGGTCGGGGAAGTAGATGACACCGCGTTCGCCCCACAGGGCGGTGAGCTGCTCGCGGGTGACGCTCACTGCTCCTGCTCCGCGTCGTCGCCCTCGTCGAGCAGACCCTGCCGGTCGAGGAACTGGTGCCACCTGTCGTCGGGGCTCGCGAACTCCGCGTAGCCCGGCCCGAGGACGTAGTAGTCCACGAACGAGTCCAGGTCGGGGGCTATCTCCTCGAAGGCGTCCCCCATGAACCACTCCGTGCCGGTGGGCGGGAAGTACCAGATCGAGCCGGTCTCGCGCTCCATGAAGATCGGCTCGTCGCTGCGGGTGCCGACGACCAGCCAACCGGCCTTGTCGCCCGGGATGGGCGAGAAGTCCGGCGCGTAGTCGAGGTGGTACTGGAGGCCGCCGAGCCTGGACGTCGACGCCAGCTCGACGGACCCGGCGCGCAGACCGTCGACCACCAGCAGGAACTCGCGCAGGCCCGCCGGCAGCCCGGCCGGCACGGCGGCCCCGGACGCCGGGTCGCCGAACTGGGCGTACGACAGGCTGGCCGGCACGTCCTCGGCCAGGTCGGCCCGCAGTTCGTCGAGGAGCTGTGCAAGCTCGGGGGTCAATCCACTACCTCTATTCGGATCGGGGTCCCGTCCGGCAGGTTCTGGATCTGCCCCCAGATCTGGGAGCCGATGTCCGTGTTGGTTCTACCATGCAACAGCTTGAGGTTGTCGACGGTGTCCGGCCCGCCGAGCTGGAGTTCCCAGACGTGGTCGGGGTGGTAGTCGCTGAGCCGTTCGCTGAGCCGGTTGGCCAGATCCTTGTCGTGGGGCCAGTACTTGTCCCAGATCTTCTGCCGGATCCGCTCCTTGTAGCCGTCGGTGATGCTCTTGTCCCGCTCCACCGGGTTGGTGGCCTTGTAGAGCTTGCCCTCGTCGCTCAGCTTCTTCAGCGCGGCCATCTTGCGGCGGAACTGGGCGGTCGCGTGGAAGTCCCTCCGCTCCACCCGCACCACCTTCGTCGGCAGGCTGCGGTCCGGGCCCTTGACCCGGACGATGGGCTTCTCCAGCTTCTCGACGGCCTTGCGGACGATCTTCCCCGCCGCCGGTTTGGTGGCCGCGCCCCGACTGCGCCTCGGCTTGCTAGGCATCGAGCAGCTTCCCGATGACCTGGTCGATCAGCGCTCCGACGATCTCCCGGGTGATCAGCTGGAAGATCGGGATCTCCGCGAGCGAGGCGCCGAACGTGACCACGGCCGTGGCGATCGCCTGGGCCACCTGGAAGGCGAGGATCGCCAGTTGCACGATCACCGCGATCTTCAGGGCGAGCACGATCGCCGCACAGATGATCAGCCCGGCGCCCAGGATGACGGCCGCCTGGGCGCCGTCGCGGAGCACGAGCGGCCCGTGCTGCTCACCGGTCCACCACTTCTGGAACGCCGCGATGGCCGGCCCGACGTTCTGCGACCAGACCTGGCCGGCGACCGCGTCCACCTCGCCGGCGGCGCTGCCGATGCGGCC
Source organism: Micromonospora xinjiangensis (assembly GCF_056150165.1). Classification (NCBI taxonomy): domain Bacteria; kingdom Bacillati; phylum Actinomycetota; class Actinomycetes; order Micromonosporales; family Micromonosporaceae; genus Micromonospora; species Micromonospora xinjiangensis. The sequence continues at coordinate 113,969 of NZ_JAXCFO010000001.1, forward strand.
GGCGAACTCGATCCACGCCTGCCCCATCTCGAAGAGCTTCTCCTCGTCGGACTCCGGCCAGGTGTAACCGATCCAACCCAGCGCGGTGATCAGCTCGCCCGGTAGTTGCAGACCCATCGCTACCCCAGCCCGCCGGAGAGCGAGCGCATCGTGCTCGCGCCGTCCTCGTCCACCCGCTCGTACGCGTCGGCCATGCCCGTCACGTCCTCTCCGGCCGCGCTGATCTCGTCGGCCGCCGTCCCGACGCAGTCGAGGATCCAGGCGGCGACCTCGGTGTAGGCGATGCCGATCAGGGAGCCGATGTCGTCGGCCCCCCACGGCTCTCCGTAGCCCCGCATCCGCGCCTCGAACGCCGCCAACTCCCCGGCGAACCGCTCGCCGAGGTCGGCGACGCCCCGCCCGGCCTCACGGATCAGCGGCGGATGCACCTCGAAGCCCTTGTCGGTCATCGCGGGCCGCCGCGCGCCAACCGTTCCTGTGCCTCGGTCAGCGCCTCGAGGAACGACCCCAGCCGTGGCACGGCGCTGTCGCGGACCTCCTGCAACTGCTCGCGCAGCTCCGACAGGTCACCCACCTGCGGCGCGGCCGGCCCGCTGCGCATCGCGTCGATCGCGGCGTTGACGGCCGTCACGATGTGCGCGGTCAACTCCTCGGAGCCGAGTCGCATCAGCCGGGGCTCGACGGAGAGCGACCGCAACCGGCCGTCGGAGGTCATCTCGGCGCGCACCTGACCGTCGGCCGCCTCGCCGACCGCCGGCGACCCCGCGTCGGCGTCCGCGTCGGCGTCGGGCGGAGGACCGACCGTCCCCAGCGCCTTCATCGTCAGGTCCAGCATGCGAGTGAACTCGCCGCTCATCGAAGAATCCGCCGTCATGCGCCCTCCCCAAGGCCAAGCGGCTCCGAGCCTAACGGACCAGACCAACCGAATCCGCCCTGTTCCAGTCAGGGCGCCGACGGAGCGGCATTGTGGACGGCACCCGACGCCGTGCCCGGTGGACGCTCGCCGGCCGCGGCACGGCGGGACACTCCGTCAGCTCCGTGTCCACTTCTGGTGGTCGGCCCCGTCGTTGCAGGTCCACTGCTGGATCAGCGCGCCGTTCGCGGTCTTCTCGTCCAGCACGTCCAGGCACATCCTGCTGTGGGCGTTCACCAGGTGGCGGCGCTCGTCGAGCGTGAACTTCTGCGCCGGGGTGCCGTTGCACGTGGTGAGCTGGATCGCCGCGCCGTCGGCGCTCGACGCGCCGACCACGTCCATGCAGCGCCCGTCGAGCCGTACGCTGCCGTCCGATCCGAACGTCCAGCGTTGGTTGCGGTCGCGGTCGTCCCGGCAGTCCCAGATGCGGAGCCGGACGGGGTCGGGCGAGTCGGGGGCGCTCACGTCGAGGCACCGGTTGCTGGCCACGCCGACGAGGCGGTGCCCCGCGACGGTGGGCGTAGCGCTCGGCCTGACCGACGGCGGGGCGTCGGGGGCCGTCGGGCCGGTGGTGGTCCCGGCAGGGGTGGCCGCCGGGTGGAACCCGTCGGTGACCTTCCCGAAGGCGCTCGCGTCGCGCGCCCACGACGCCTCGGGCGTCGACCAGAGGAGGCTGTAGCCCCGCTTCGCCGCCGTGGTGAACGCGCGCTGGCGGACGTGGGTCGCGGTGCCGCTGTCGCTGGTGTAGAGCCACTCCCAGTCGGCGGCGTTCACCTGGTAGTTGACCGCGACGAGCGCGATGCGGCGGTAGTCGCGGTAGCGCCCACCGACGGCCGGGTCCTTCTCCCGGCTGGTCAGCTCGGTCAGCGGGTCACGGGGGGAGTCGGTCCATGTCACGGCGAGCATCCGCGCGCCGTCGGGCTCGTGGAACTCGACCGCGCCGCCCCGCCGCTCGATCCGCCAGTCCCGGGGCGCCGGAACGGTGAAACCACTGCGGTCGCGGTAGGTGGACCAGGCGAGCGGCGCGGGGGCCGCCGGGGTCGGTGGCGAGCCGGGGCTCGACGGCGGCGCCGACGGACCCTCGTCCGCCGGCGCCGGAGCGCTCGCGGCACCGTCGGGCGACTCGACGGTGGCGAGGGGGATGCCGATCCCGAGCCCGAGGAGCAGCACGACGGCGAGGGCGGCGCCGATCGCCCACGCCCGCCGCCGGAGCGCGGGCGTCCCCGGGCCGGCGGCGGGGCCCACCCCGGGCAGGGCGGACCCGGTCGGCCCGACCGCGACCGGAGCCGGCGGGACGGCGGCGGCCGGCGACTCCGCGGCGCCCGCGGGTCGGATGGCCGGAGCCGCCGGCCCCGGGTGCCGCGGGATGGGCTGCGTCTCGGCCGTGAGCGCAGTCTGCCGCGGCGCCTCGGCGAGTACCCGGCGGAGCAGCCGCTCGGCCGTGTCGGCGTCCATCCGCTCGGCCGGGTCCTTTCGGAGCAGCCCGGCCAGCACGGGGGCGAGCGGACCCGCCCGGCGGGGTGCCGGCGGCGGTTCGGTGGCGAGCGCCGTGAGGCTCATCATGCTGGACGGCCGCGCGTAGGGCGACTGCCCCTCGACGGCGGCGAACAGCGTGGCGCCGAGCGACCACAGGTCCCCGGCCGGGCCGACGGTGCCGCGCATGGCCCGCTCGGGAGAGACGTACGCCGGGGAACCGAGGACGATGCCGGTGAGCGTGAGATGGGCATCCTCGACGGCGGTGGCCAGGCCGAAGTCGGTGAGCACGATCCGGCCGTCGGTGCCGATGAGGATGTTGGCCGGCTTGACGTCCCGGTGCACCACGCCGGCGCGGTGGGCGGCGCGGAGCGCTCCGAGCACCGCCAGGCCGATCTCGGCGGCCCGCACCGGGCTGACCGGGCCGTCGTCGGCGAGCAGGTCGTGCAGCGAGCGGGACGGGACGTACTCCATCACGATCCGCGGATCGCCGTCGGCACTCAGGAGCACGTCGAAGACCCTGACCACGTTGGCGTGGTCGAGCCGCGCGATCGCCCGTGCCTCACGGAGCGACCGCACCCGCAATTCCTGTCGCGCCTGATCGGTCAGGTTGGGTGGCGGGACAATTTCCTTGATGGCCACGTCGCGATGAAGCATCCCGTCGCGGGCTTTCCACACCCGACCCATTCCGCCCTGGCCGAGGAGCTCCACGACTTCATACCGATCGGTAACAGGAAATGATGCGAACTCCGGCACGGCGGAGAGGTTACCGGTAGGGCTAACGAATGCTTTCCCGCAGGCCGCACGCCTGGCCTGTGAGATGGATCATGCAGGTCCGGGTCGGAAACACGACAGTGGCCAATAGCGCGTCGGGTTACCGCGCTCGGGCGGTGGAGACCATTTGGACCCCCGTCGACGTACCGCTTCCGAATGACCGAACAATACGCGGAAGTAACGTCACCAGCGGTCACAGAAACCACATTCGAGGGGCGGCCGCGAGGCAATCATCTAGGCTCTGCGGACATGAGCAGCACCGAGATCCCCGCCGCCATCCGGTCCTTCATCGACGCCACCAACGCCGCCGACCCGGAGGCCTTCGCGGCCGCGTTCACCGACGACGCGTACCTCAACGACTGGGGCCGCGAGTTCCACGGGCGCGACGGCGTCCGCTCCTGGGACCGCACCGACAACATCGGCGTGCAGTCCCACTTCGAGTTCCTGGGGATCGAGCCCGGCGCCGACCCCGACAGTTACGTCGTCACCCTGAAGGTGTCGGGCAACGGCTTCAACGGCACCGGGCCGATGACCTTCCACCTGCGCGACGGCCTGATCGCGAGCCTGCGGATCAGCTGACCACCGCGACGGCGGGCGGGGCGCGGGGACCTCGCGGCCCCGCACCCCGTACCCGCCCTCAGCGGCCGGTGGCTCGCCGCAGGTCCGCCGCCATCCGAGACGAGTCGCGACCCGGCTCCACCCCGTCGACGAGGATCACCTCGCCGGCCAGGTGTCTCGTACGCAGCGGCTTGATCTCCTGGTAGCCGGGCGACGCGTACCACGACCGCGCCGCCGCCAGGTCGGGAAACTCGACGATCACCACGTCACCGGGCCAGTCGCCCTCCAGCACCTCCACGGCGCCGCCGTGCACGATGAACCGGCCGCCGAACGGCGCGAGGGTCGCCTCGATGCGCTCAAGGTACTCCAGCACCTCGTCGTGGACGGGCGCCCGACGCAGGTGGGCCAGCGCGTACGCGGTCATGCCTCCTCCTCCCCGTGTGGTCAGGCGGCCGGGACGCGGTCCAGGAAGCCGAAGACCTGACGCAGTCTTCCGTCCCCGTCGGTGACCGCCACGTCGAAGCCGACGACGGGCGCCTCCCCCTCGTCCGGGCCCAGCTCCCAGGTGAAGCGGACCTGGTCGTGGTGTCCGTCAACCGGTCCGGCCAGCCGGAAGCGCATGCCGGGGAACTGGTCCTGCACCGCCGCGACCAGCCGGTCGACGGCCTCCCTGCCCTCGGCCACGCCGAGCGGGTCGACGTAGCGGGCGTCGGGCGCCCACAACTCGTCGATGGCCCGGCGCCGCCGCCGCGGGTCGGTCTCGTTCCAGATCGCGATGTACCGACCGGCCAGCTCTTCGAAGACTGTCGTCACGATTCCACTCCCATCGACCGTCGGCGCCGGTTGCGGCGCCCTCGGAACGGAATCCTCGCGGCCCGGCGGCGGCGCGTCGATTACCTCGCAGGTAATGGCCGCCGTGCGCGGGCGGCCGTTAGGGTCGGGTGCCGTGACCACGGTGACGAGGGCGGCAACGCCCGTCGGCGAGCTCCTGCGCGACTGGCGTCGACGCCGCCGACTCAGCCAACTCGACCTGTCGGCCGACACCGGCATCTCGACCCGGCACCTGAGCTTCGTCGAGACGGGCCGGTCCCGCCCGAGCCCGGACCTGATCCGTCGGCTGGCGGAGCACCTGGACGTGCCCCTCGCGGAGCGCAACGCGCTGCTGCTCGCCGGCGGCTACGCGCCCGCCTACTCGCAGCACCGGCTCGACGGTCCCGAGCTGGCGCCGGTGCGCGACGCGGCCCGGCTGATCCTGCGTGGGCACGGCCCGTTCCCCGCGCTGCTCGTCGACCGGCACTGGCAGCTCGTGGAGTCCAACGCCGCCGTGGACCTGTTCACCGCCGGGGCCGCGCCCCACCTGCTGGCGGCGCCGGTCAACGTGCTGCGGCTCAGCCTGCATCCCGACGGGATGGCGTCGCGGATCCGCAACCTGGCCGAGTGGCGCGCCCACCTGCTGCACCGGCTCCGGGACCAGGTCGCGGGCACCGACGACGCCACGCTCCGCGACCTGTACGAGGAGCTGCGCGGCTATCCCGGCGGGGAGGACCACCCGGCGGCCCGGGGGCCGGCGGGCTCGGTCGTCGTGCCGCTGCGGTACCGGCACGGCGACCGGGACCTGTCCTTCCTGAGCACGACCACCGTGTTCGGCACTCCCCTCGACGTCACCGTCGCCGGCCTCGCCGTCGAGGCGTTCTTCCCGGCCGATCCGGCGACCGCCGAGGCGCTGCGGCACCTGGCCGACCGGGCCGCCGGCTCGGACGCCCGGCCGCAACCGTCCTGATTTACCGCCGCCGCCGGGGCGGCAGGCGCGACGGCGGGGCGGCCCGCGCCCCGGTCAGCGGGACCGTCGGTTGGCCCGCAGGGCGCCCAGGAGGACGCCGGGCCGGGCCAGGGAGCTCGGGTGTTCCCGCATGGAGACGACCGCGTTGAACCGCCGGGCCGTCGGCACGTCCGTGACGGTCGCGGCGACGATCTGGCCGCTGGCCCAGCTCAGGAGCCGGTGCCCGCGCGGGTAGGGACCGTCGACGTGCGGCAGGGCCAGGTCGGCCGAGGTCGACGTCGACCAGGCGGCGTCGACCACGACCTTCTGCAGGGCGAGGAACTCGCGCGCCGGCACGTCGAGGTCGGGCCGCGACCGCAGGTACGTCGACAGGCAGGCGGCGTGCAGGGCGGCGGCCGTCATCCCCTGCCCGTACACCGGGTTGAACGACGCTACCGCGTCCCCGACGCTGACGAGCCGGGCCGGGAACCGTCTCAGCGCGTGGAAGTCGCGCCGCCGGCTGTCGGCGTGGCGGTAGGTCCGCACCTCGCCGAGCAGCGGGTTGCCGGCCAGCTCGCCGAACTCGGGTGGGAACTGTTCCCGCAGCCGGCGCAGGAAGTCGTCGGCGGTGTGGCCCGGGCGGTTGTCGCCGTAGCCGGCCATCATGGCCATCCACCGGTCGTCCTCGATGGCGAAGAACGCGGCGCCGGCCACGTCGGACGACCTGCTGGGGCTGCGCAGCGCCAGGACGAGGGTGGGATCCGGCTTCGGCTCGGTACGCCGGAACAGCGCCGTCGCGTAGTTGAGGTGGACGGTCATCCGCCGCATGGTCGGCCGGTCCCAGCCGGCCTGCTCCAGCCAGTCGGACAGGCGGCTCGACCGGCCCATGGCGTCGACCACGAGGTCGGCGCTCTCCACGCCAGGCTCCCCGTCGACGTCGTAGCGGACGCCGGTGGTCACGGCGCCGTCGAAGACGAGGCCCGTGGCTCGCGCGGCGACCACCTCGACGTTGGGCAGCCCGAGCACCCGGTGCCGGATCAGCCCTTCCAGGAGGGGCCGGCTGCCCGCGAGGCTGTCGGCGTCGTCGGGGACGACGACCTTCAGCCGGCCGTCCAGGTAGTTCCGTCGGGACGCGGGTGGCGCCTCGATCGCTCCCTGGGCGAGGGCCTGCTCGCGGAAGCCCGGGAACATCCGCTCGAACTGGAGGAAGCCGCCCGGCAGCAGCGCGTGCAGCTGCGTCCCCTGCGGCACGCCGGGCCGCGGGCCGGTGACGTCCAGGTCGTCGCGATCGATGACCACGACCCGCTCCGCGTGGTCGGACAGGACGCGGGCGGCCATCAGCCCGGCGACGCTGCCGCCGAGCACCACGGCCTTGCCCAGGACAGGGATCGCGTGGTCGGGCGGGCGTACGGCGTTCAGCGCCGCGAAGAGCCGGGCAGGGGAGCGGGACATGCTGTCTCCAAAGGGGTACGCGCCGGGTCGCCGTCGGGCGGGCATGCCGGTGACCGGACGGGTCGACGGCGCGGGCCGGCCGGCTGTCGCCCCGACGATCGTCGCACAGGAACCGGAACCGCCCGGGGGCGTGTCGGTGGGATGTCGGAGTGCGGACGACGCAACCAATTGGCCATCTTCGATGCTATCGTCGCCGTGGTCGGCCCTTCTCCCGTGCCGCCGGGCACCGTCGACGGCTGCGCGTCGAGCGCCGACACCGACGTCACGAACGGGGGAGACATGAGAAGTGCCAGCCCGACCCGCCGTACGCGCCGGCGCCTCGCTGCGCTCGCGGTCGGTGCCCTGCTCGCGCCCACCGTCGCGCTCCCGGCGACGGCCGCCGGGATCACCGAGGGCGGCAGCGCGAACCCGGTCGTCACGTGGGACCTCCACGCGCAGACGGCGATCTGGGACGTCGCCGCGCAGCAGCCGAACGAACAGGTCCGCAGCTTCGCGATGGTGAACGGGGCGGTCTACGACGCGGTCAACGCGATCGCCGGAAGGCCGTACGAGCCGTATCTCGTCGCTCCCCCGGCGCGCGGGACGGAGTCGGTCGACGCGGCCGTCGCCACCGCCGCCCACCAGGTGCTCACCGCACTCTTTCCCGCCCAGGGCGACCGGCTCCGGGCGCAGTACGACGAGGCGCTCGCCGCGATCCCCGACGGGCCGCCGAAGCGGGGCGGCGTCGCGGTCGGCTCCCGCGCCGCGGAAGCCATGGTCGAGGCGCGGCAGGACGACGGCGCGTTCGGCGACCAGCAGTGGACGACGGGCACCGGCCCCGGCCAATGGCGGCCCACCCCGCCGCTCTTCCTCTCCCAGGGGGCCTGGACGGGGCACATGAGGCCGTTCCTCCTCCCCCACGCCTCGCTGTTGCGCGCTCCCGGGCCGCCACCGCTCGGCGGCCGGGCCTACGCCCGCGAGGTCGCCGAGGTCAGGGCGCTCGGCTCGGCGTCGAGCACGGCCCGCACGCAGGACCAGACGGAGGCCGCGCTCTGGTGGCACGACCGGCGGTCCGCGTCCTGGGAGATCAAGCGCCAGCTTGCCACCAGCCGAGGGCTCAGCGTCCTGGAGACCGCGCGCCTCTTCGCGATGACCGACCTCGTCGTGGCCGACGCGGGCGTGGCCTGCTTCAGCCAGAAGGAGCGGTGGGCCTACTGGCGGCCGGTCACCGCGATCCAGCGGGCCGACACCGACGGCAATCCCCGCACCGCGCCCGACCCGGCCTGGACGCCGCTGCTCGTCACGCCGCCCTTTCCCGAGTACCCGTCGGGTCACGCCTGCGGCACCGGGGCGCGGATGTCGCTGTACCGGTGGTTCTTCGGCACGGACCACGTCTCGTTCAGCGGGTCCAGCGTGGACTCCGGCACGACCCGGCACTTCACCAGCTTCTCCCAAGCCCTCGACGAGCTCGTCGGCGCGCGCGTCTGGGGCGGGGTGCACTTCCGCAGCGCGGACGTCGACGGCGCGGCCCTCGGCGAGGCGGTGTCCGCCTACGCGGTCCGGCACCACTTCCGTCCCCGGCGGTGACCGCCGGCGGGGACGGGCGGGCACCCACCCGTCGGGGTCGGGGCGTCAGGCGACGAAGAGGCAGAACGGGTGGCCGGCGGGGTCGGCGTACACCCGCAGCGGCTCGACGGGGTCGTCGATGCGGTCGCGCAGCAGCCGGCCACCGAGCCGCAGGACCCGCTCGTGCTGTGCCCGCAGCTCCTCGACCGTGGCCACGGTGAGGTCCAGGTGCAGCTGCTGCGGCACCCCACCGTCCGGCCACGTCACCTCCGGCAGGTCGTCGACCCGCTGGAAGGCGATCTGGGACGCGCCGTCCGGCGTCCGCAGCACGAGCCACCCGGGAGGCCGCTCCGCCTCCCCGCCGGCCGGCGGCGGCTCGTCACCCGGTCGGTAGACCAGGCCCAGCAGGGACCGGTAGAACTCCGCGAGGGCTCTGGCGTCGGTGCTGTCGAGCACGACCTGGCACAGCCGGGGCACGCTCTGCCCGCCATCCACATGGATCACCTCCGAGAGCCCGATGCCCCGTCCGGGCCCGTCCCAACCACCCGCACGCCGCCCAGGTGGGCCTCCCCCGCCGGCGCCGGGCGGCCCCAGCGGCGGCTCGGAACCCCTCGTCCGGCTCTTGACCGCACAGAGTGACGGCCTTAGCTTCATCGATCAGAAAGGTCTCTTAACTATTCGTCCCCGTCCCTCGTGGGAGTGCCGATGCGACCATTCCGCCACCGCCGTCTCACCGCACTGGTCGCCCTGGCGACCGTGCTCGTCACCGCCGCACCGCCGGCCGCCGCGAACGCCGCCCACACCCCCGACCGCCGCGACGGCTACCACCGGGTCGGCTACTTCACCCAGTGGGGCATCTACGGCCGGGCGTTCCCGGTGAAGAAGCTCGACACCTCCGGGGCGGCCAGCCGGCTCACCCACGTCAACTACGCCTTCGGCAACGTGAGCGAGGACGGTCGCTGCTTCGTCGACGGTGGGCCGGGCGAGGGTGACGCCTGGGCCGACTACCAGCGACCGGTGCCGGCCGAGGAGAGCGTCGACGGTGTCGCCGACGCCTGGGGCGAGCCCCTCAACGGCAACTTCGGCCAGCTGGCCAAGCTCAAGGCCAAGCACCCGGATCTGAAGGTGATGATCTCGCTGGGCGGCTGGAGCTGGTCGACGTACTTCTCGAACGCCGCCCGCACCGACGCCTCCCGCAAGGCGTTCGTGGCCTCCTGCATCGACCTCTACCTGAAGGGGAACCTGCCGGTCCTGGACGGCGGCAGCGGCGGGCCGGGCTCCGCGGCGGGTGTCTTCGACGGCGTCGACCTGGACTGGGAGTGGCCGAACTGGCCGGGCGAGCCGGGCAACGTCGTCCGCCCGGAGGACCGGGAGAACTTCACGAAGCTACTCGCCGAGTTCCGCCGGCAGCTCGACGCGTACGGCCGGACGACCCGCAAGCACTACGAGCTGACCGCCTTCCTGCCGGCCAACCCCGCCGCCATGGACGCCGGGTACGAGGGCCGCAAGATCTTCAAGTACCTCGACTTCGCGACGGTGCAGGGGTACGACTTCCACGGCTCCTGGGACACGGTGACCAACCAGCAGTCGGCGCTGCGCGTGCCGGCGGGCGCGCCGGACGACCCGGACTTCTCGGTCGAGGTGGCGATCGACGGGTGGATCGACCGCGGTGCGCCGCGCCACAAGCTGGTCCTCGGGATCCCGTACTACGGCCAGGGCTGGACCGGCGTCACGGGCGGCGGTGACGGTCTGTTCCAGCCCGTCGCGGGGCCCGCACCGGGCACCCACGCCCCCGGGTCAGAGGACTACAAGAAGCTCAAGACGCTGGTCGGCAACGGGTTCACCGTCCACCGCGATCTCCGCGCCGGGCACGCCTGGCTGTTCGACGGCACGACCCTCTGGACGTACGACGACCCGCTGGTCGTGCTCCAGAAGACCCTCTACATCCGGCGCGCCGGCCTCGGCGGCGCCATGGTCTGGTCGCTGGACGGCGACGACGACAACGCCACCCTGACCCGCACGATCAGCCTGGGGCTCACGACCCGCTAGCCGTACGCTCCGGACAGCGCACTGGGCGGGCCGTGACCACGGCCCGCCCAGTGCGGCTCCTGCTCCTGGTTCAGTTCGCTCCGGTGACGGTGAAGGGAAGCGCCACCGTCGCCTTCGAGTCGGCGCCCGTCAGCGTGATGCTGGTCGGCCCCGTCCGCAGCGTCCCCGGGACGCTGACCGGCGCGCCGGGGATGACGCCGTCGCCGTTCGCGTTCACCGTGCGAGGCGCGAGGCCCGCACCGAAGCGGACGGTGACCGCCTCGTTCGGCGCGAACCCGGACCCGTCGACCGTGACCGACGAGCCGCCGCGACCCGACGTGGCAGACAGCGCCGCCTGCGGGTGGTACGCCGGCGCCTGCGGCCGGTCGGTCACCTGGACGGTGGCCGTGGCCGGCGTGCACGACGACGCGCCGGTGGCGGTGACCGCGTAGCGGCCGGGTCGCGTGTCGCCCGAGGTCGCGATCGACGCGCGGACGGTGCCGGTCGCCGACGCGGCCACCGTCGCCGCCCGTGCCGGGTCGGTGCCGAGCGCCACGGTCACCGTCTCGCCGGCGGCGAACCCGCTGCCGTCGACGGTGATCGCGTCGCCGGCCGCGACGGCCGGGGACAGGGCGACGGTCGGCTGGAGCCCGTCCGGCGTCACGGTCACGGTGAACGTCCGGGTGGTGCTGGCCAGCGTGTCCCACGCCGTGACGTGCACCGTGTAGCTGCCCGCCTGCGCGTAGGTGTGCCGGCCGCTCATGGCTCCGGACGGGCTGATCGTGACGTCCTCCGGCACCGTGCCGTCACCCCACTGCACGCGGGCGCGATAGCCCGACGCGTCTGGGGCGCCGCCGGTCACCGAGCCGAGGTCCGCCGTGAGGGCCGTGCCGGCGTGCGCCGCCTGGTCCTTCGGGGCGGTGGTCTCCAGCGCGGGGGCCGGGGTGCCGTCGTCGGCCACGGCGAACACGTGGATCCGGCCGGTCGAGCCGGGGTCGCCGGTCTGGGTCGGCAGGGTCACCGAGACGAGCGTCTTGCCGGCGGGGATCTGGTACGGCGCCGTGGCGAAGAGGAACGGCTGGGCGCCGTCCCGGCTCGTGCCGCTCAACCGGTAGGCGGCCTGGGCGACGACGATGTTGCCGTACGACGGCGTGCCGTTGGCGTTGCCGCCCAGCGTCCAGTCGCTCATCTGGATCGGGATGGTGGTGGTGGTGCCGTCGCTGAACGTCGCCGTGCCGGTGGTGCTCTGGTTGCCCTGCGTGCCGGCACCGACGAACGAGATGGTGCGGGTGTCGGCCGGCAGGCGCAGCGCGATCGTCCGCCCGTTGCCTGTCGCGTTCTCCGGCTGGCCGGCCGGCACCGCCGGCAGCGTGAAGTGCAGGTCCGTCCCCGGCACCTGGTGCCGCCGGCCCTGCACCACGCCGGCGTCCGCGAGCGCCGCCCGCGAGTACGCCCACGACTTCGCGTCGCAGTTCGCCGCGAGGGTGCCCTCGTCGCCGACGCACACGGTGTCGTACGCCGCCGCGAGGCTGTCGGCCGGCACGTAGGAGACGTCGACGCCGACGGTCGCCACGCTCTGGCTGGTGCCGTCGGTCACCGTGACGGTGGCCTGGTGGTGGCCCGGCGTGGCGTAGGTGTGCGAGCCGGTGACCCGGTACACGCCCCGCGAGCTGGGCGCCAGCGTGCCCGCCGTGACCGGCGAGCCGTCACCCCAGTCGATCGTGGCCCGGTAACCGGTGGCGTCGCCGCCGGTGACGGTGGCCAGCGACACCGACGCCTCGGTGCCGGAGGTGGCGTGCCCGCCGTCCGCGGCCGTCACCGTGATGTCGCCCCCGAGCAGGTCGAGGTCGCCTCCGGCGAGCAGCTCGATCTCCGCGAGGTTGGCCTGTGCGGCGCCGGCCGTCCGCGTGACGGCGAGGCGGAACTGGGCGAACCGCCCCGGATTGCTGATCTTGAAGGGTCGTGTCTGGTTGCGCCAGGTGAACTCGGCGCCCTTGCGGGAGTCGACCGTCGTCCAGGTGATGCCGTCGTTCGAGCCCTGGAGCCGCCAGTCCACCGGGTCGCCCGCACTCGCACCCGAGGTGAGGGTGTAGTACGTCGGCCGCTGCTTGCCTCCCCGGAAGGCCCAGCCGACCTGCGGGGTCGCGGAGGTGAAGGTCACCTGGGTGGTCGAGGAGTCGTCGAACAGCTTGGCCGCGTCCTGACCGCCGTCCACGCTGGCGGCGCCGAGGCCGGGGCCGGTTGTGTCCTGCAACGGCTTCGGCGCCTCGTCGCCCTTGGTCAGCGACGGCGGCACGTCGTTCCTGCCGGTGCCCCAGCTCGACGGCTTCGGGCCCATCTGGAAGTCGATGGTGCCGCCCCGGACGAGCTCCGCCGCGTCGATGGAGACGCCGCGCTGCGTCTTCCCGTTGACCTTGACGCTCTGCACGTAGACGTTGCGGGTGTTGTTGTTCCGCGCGTTGACCACGATGTCCCCGGTCTGCCGGTGGACGGTCATCCGCGTGAACTGCGGCGACCCGACGGCCCACTCGGTCGAGCCGGCCTGGAGCGGGTAGATGCCCAGCGAGCTGAGGACGTACCACGCCGACATCTCGCCGTTGTCCTCGTCGCCCGGGTAGCCCTGACCGATCTCGCTGCCGACGTACAGGCGCTGGAGGATCTCCCGCACGAGCGCCTGGGTCTTGGCCGGCGCGCCCACGAAGTCGTACATGTAGGGGATGTGGTGCGACGGCTGGTTGCTCATGCCGAGCTGACCCATCCGCACGGCACGCGCCTCGAGCATCTCGTGGATGGTGCGCCCGTACCCGCCGGGGCGGTCGGCGTTCTCCGGCGTCGCGAAGAACTCGTCGAGCTTGCGCTCCAGCGCCTTCCGCCCGCCGTGCAGGTTGGCCAGGCCCTGGCCGTCCTGCTGCGCCGTGAACGCGAAGTTCCACCCGTTGGTCTCGGTGTAGACGCCACCCCAGTCGAGGGGGTCGCCGGCGAGGAAGGTGCCGGACGCGTCCCGCCCCTGGAAGAACTTCGTCTCCGGGTCGAAGAGGTTGACGTAGTTGCGGGCGCGCTGGAGGAAGTACTCCGACTCCTCCTTGAGCCGGGCGCGCTGCGACTTCGGCGTGGCCGGGTCCTTGGCGAGAGCCGCGGCCATGTTGCCGATGCCGTAGTCGTTGATGAAGCCCTCCAGCGCCCAGGAGACCGACTCGCCGGTCGAGGTGGGCGTGTAGCCGAGGAACAGCGAGGTCTCGATGCCCTTGCGGCCGACCTCCCCGCGCCCGGAGGCCACGGTCGCGTTCCGGACCGCCGCGTCGTACGCGCCGAGCGGGTCGGGCAGCTTCACGCCTGTGAGGTACGCCTGGGCGATGGAGACGTCGGAGCTGGTGCCGGTCATCAGGTCGGCGTAGCCGGGCGACGACCAGCGGGCGATCCACCCGCCGTCGCGGTACTGCTGGACGAACCCGTCGGCGATCCGGGCCGCCACGTCGGGGTAGAGCAGCGCGTACGCGGGCCACACCGTGCGGTAGGTGTCCCAGAACCCGTTGTTGACGTAGATCTGCCCGTCGACGATCTTCGCGCCGGTGTGGGTGGGGGTCGAGGCGCCGGTGGGCTCCGACACCGGGCTCGCGTACTGCCAGCGCGGGGACCGGGCCGTGCCGGTGTTCTCCGACTGGGAGTTCGGGTACAGGTTCAGCCGGTAGAGGTTCGAGTAGAGCGTCACCAGCTGCGTCTCGGTCGCGCCCTGCACGTCGACCCGGCGCAGCCGCTCTTCCCAGGCGGCGGTGGCGGCGGCCCGGATCTGCTCGAAGCTGCGCCCGGTGACCTCCAGGTCGAGGTTCCTGCGCGCCTGGTCGACCGAGATGAAGGACGTCGCGAGCCGCAGCGTGACCTCGCGCTCCGTGGCGGTGTCGAAGGTCACGGAGGCGGCGGTGGACGCCGTCGGCGCCCGGTCGAACGCGCCGGACACGAACATCCGGCTGCGGCCGGCCGACAGCGGGCTGCCGTTGTCTACCCAACCGGTCACGGTGCCGTCCGCGCCGACGGTGAACGTGCCGTTGTGGAAGACGAGGCTTCCGGTGGCGGACCCGGCCGGGAAGGTGAACGACATGACACCGCCGTGGTCGGTCGGCGACATCCGCGCGACCAGGCCGTTCTTGAGGGTGACCTGGTAGAGGTCCGGCCGCGCGATCTCGTCGTCGTGGCTGAAGGCGAGGGCGCGGCTGCTCGGCGCCCCGGAGAGCGATCCGCCGGCCGGCACCGGCATGACCGACATCTGGTTGCGGTCACCCATCCACGGGCTGGGCTGGTGCGAGATCGCCAGCCCCTGCAGCAGCGGCAGGTTCTCGGCGTTGTTGGCCCGCTGGTACTCGTACTCCCAGGAGTCCGAGGTGGCGTTGGTGACCGGGGTGAAGAACGTGAAGCCGTTCGGCACCGCCGAGATCGGCAGGTTGTTGCCGCGCGAGAACGAGCCCGACGCGTTGGTGCCCCGGCGGGTGTCGACGTAGTTGGTGCGGACGGAGCCGTCGATGGGCGTCGTGACACCGGCGATCGTCAGGTCGTCGATCCACCCCTGGAAGCGGGTCTCGGCGGTGGCGCCGGGGTCGTCGTACGCGAGCAGGATGCGGTCGATCCGCTTGCCGTTCGCCACGGCGCCGATGTCGGCCCGGACGGCGTTCCACTGGTCGGCGTAGAGCACCTTCGACGCGCCCTGGCCGGCGGCCGTGAGCGGGTAGCCGTGCTGGTCGACGGGCGCGAGGCGGCTCAGGTAGCTGCCGTCGGTGAAGTGCAGGTCGACGGCCACGTGGGTGGACGGGTAGCGCGCGTCCTGGCCGGTGTACTCGGGGAAGACCGTGTACGACAGCCGGGTCCTCGGGCCGACCGGGATGTCCACGTCGAACAGCTTGTTCGTCGCGTACGAGCGGCCGTCGGCCAGGGCGCCACCGGCGTACCGCAGCGTCGCCAGGCCGGTGAACCCGGCGGCCGGCTTCATGTTGTAGCCGCTGACCGGGCCCGGCCCGGTGACGCTGACCATCGGGGCGGCCGGCGGCAGCACGTCGGAGCCGTCGCTGATGTCCCAGTCGGCGAGCTGCACGAGCGCGTCGCCGGAGTTGGCGGTGACGCTCAGCCGGTAGTAGGCGTACGCGGTGGTGTTGGCGACGGTGTAGGTCTTCGTGGTGAACCGGCCGCCGAAGCTCTGCCCCGTCCGCCGGTCCAGGTCCGTCCAGGAGCTGCCGTCGGCGGAGCCCTGGATCGTGAAGTCCTTCGGGTCCCGCGCGGGGGCGTCGTTCGCGGAGGTGAGCGCGTACTTCACCACCGCCGCCGGCGTGGCCAGCCGGTAGGTGACCCACCCGGTCGGGCTGAACGCGAGCCACTTGGTCGAGGGGTCCCCGTCGGTGAGTTTCGCGGCGGTCTCGCCCGGCGGGTTCTCGGCGCTCGCGGTCACCGCGGCGACCTGACCGAGCAGGCTGCCCGGCAGCGCGTTGCGGTTCGACCCGCTCAGGTTCCCCTGGACGGGCCGGCCGCTCGCGTCCACCTCGACGGTGCTCGCGGCGGGCGGCGGGTCGGCCGGCTCGAAGGAGGACCTGAAGTTGCCGGGGGGTGCCGCGGCGGCCGCGGCGCTCGCCGTCGGTGTGGCGGCGAGCAGGCCCGCCGGCAGCGCGAGGGCCGCCGTCGCGGCGAGCAGCCGGCGGGACAGCGGACGCGCGGCGACGGGACGGGATCTGGTGGCGGGGGCCGCGCCGGACTCGGCCATGCACGCTCCTTCGGAGTCGCGGCCTGACATCGTTGTCATACGTGCTGGTGACCTACGAGGGCAGGAGGGGGTGTGGACTGTCGCTGATGGTTTCGCCCGGACGACGACGATGTCAACGGGTTGATCAAAACGAAATGGACGGTCGGCGGCCGCACGACGACGCGGTGGCCGGGCGCGTCCGCGCGCCCGGCCACCACGAGCGAGGTCAGTCAGCGCTGACCCCCCAGGTACATCGCGTTGAACAGCAGTCGGTAGGTGCCGTGCGACTGAGCCCGGTGCTGCGGCTTGAAGCCGATCATCACCACCTGCCCGTCACCCACCGTCGCGGTCACCACGGCCGCCTTGCCGCCGATGACGTCCTCGCCGAGGAGGAAGCCGCTCTTCAGCAGGTCGGTCTTCGGCCAGGTCGCGGCGACCGTGACGCTCTCGGCGCCGTCGGCCACCTCGAACGCCGGGCCGTCCGCCACGAAGGCCGACGCGGTCTCGCCGAACCCGGCGGCGACCGGGTCGTCGGCGTCGACGTCGAGGTTCAGCACCGAGCCGGGGATGTTGTAGCGGGTCTCCTCGACCCCCTCGGTGACGTCCCGGACGGGCACGCCGAGCGCCTTGATCGGCAGTTCGGCCGCCTTGTTCAGCGTCACCAGGGTGCCGCCCGCCTCGACGAACGCCTTCAGGTTGGCCACACCGGCGTCGGTCATCCCACCGGTGTACTCCGGCGGCAGCGAGCCGGCCGCCCGGCCGTTGCGCATCGCGTTGTAGGTGGCGTCGGGCAGCACGATGGTGTCGAACCTCGCCCGCAGGTCACCGGCCCGCACCGCCGCGTTGGTCAGCTTCTCGTACCGGAAGCCGAACTGCTCCAGAATCAGCCGGGTCCAGCCCTCGTCGTAGTTGTTGAACCCGTCGTACAGGCCGATCCGGGGCGCCACGAGCGCCGTCACCCTCGCCGGCTTCGCGTCGACCGCCGCGATGCTCAGGCCGAACCGGGTGGCGAGTTCCCGCACCCGGTCGTCGGTGCCCCGGCCGGGCGTCACCAGGAAGGTGCCGGCGGGCAGCCTGCCGCTGCGGGTGGTCACCTCGCCGGCGCTGCGGAAGACCTTCTCCCCCGCCGCGAGCAGGGCGTTCACCGCCGCCGAGCTGTCGTTCACGCCGGGGGCGAGGGCGTACGCGTACCGCGGCGCACCGGCCACCACGCCGCGCGGCACGCTCGGCCGGTCGACCTCGACGGTCCTGGCCCGCACCGCCTGGTCGAGCTTGTCGACGGTGACGCCCATCTGGAAGGAGAGGGTGTAGCCGGTGATGTCGTACGGCGGCTCCAGCGGCCCGCCCGGGTAGAGCCTGCGGTCCGGGTAGACCTGCGGGTTGAGCAGGTCCAACACGGCCGCCCGGTACGGCTGGGCCTCCCGCACCAGGTAGCTGCCGGCCGGGTAGGTGCGGTTGCCGACCCGGAAGGAGTCCACCGCCCGCTCCACCCGGATGTTGTTCCAGCGCAGCTTGTCCACCAGCTTCGTGGCGGTCGGGAAGTCGGTCTGGTCCGCCGGGATCACGTACGTGGTGCCCCCGCCGTCGCGCGCGCCGTCACGGGCCATCTGGTAGACGCCGTAGAGCAGCGACTCACGGTCGTCGCTGGTCACCCGCAGCATGGCCCACGAGGCGGTCTTGATGTAGTCGCAGCTCTGCGACAGGTGCCACTCCCCGCCCTTCCAGGGGCTCGGGTAGAAGACGGAGGGCTGGCTGGTCGAGGTGCCGTCCGCGAAGGTCTTCGGGAAGGTCGCCGGGTCGTAGACCCGAGGGGTCGCCGAGGCGTGCGCGGTCTCGGTGAGGATGCCGATCTGGTTGTGGTAGTACGGCGCGGTCCGCGCGCCGCCGTTCCACCAGATGTCGTACGACTGGCGGGCCAGGGCGCCGCCCTTGCCCTCGCGCTCCAGGCGCTGCCCCATCGCGTCACCGACGATGTTGACGCCCCGGACCACCTGCGGGTGGATGTTCGGGTTCAGCGGGTCCTCGTAGGGCGGGATGCTGATCCGGGCCGGGAAGACGGCGGTCTGGTGCACGTTGTGCATGACCTGCGGGATCCACTCGTGGAACAGCTGACGCCCGACGTTCTGGGTCTCCTGCAGGTTGAACATGTACCAGTCGCGGTTGTTGTCGTGCCCGGCGTACTTCTGGTAAAGCTCCGGGTAGCCGGCGTCCTGGTACGGCCCGCCCAGGTTCTTCCGGTACCACTCGGCTACCTTCGTGCCGCCGTCCGGGTTGACGTTCGGCACCAGCAGCGTGATGACGTTGTCGCGGATCGCCCGCGCCTCGGGCGACTCGCTGGTCACCAGGTCGTACGCGAACTGCGGCGCGGTCTGGTGCCCGGCCACCTCGGTCGAGTGGATGCCGAAGTCGACCCAGGCGATCGCCTTGCCGTTCTTGGCCAGAGCACGGGCCTCCGCCTCGGAGAGCCGGTCGCCCTGCGACAGCCGCACCGAGGTCTCCCGGTAGCGCCGGAGGTCGGCCTCCTTGAGGTTCTTCTCCGCGGAGACGATGGCCATCAGCTGCGGCCGCCCCTCGCTGGTCTTGCCGATCTCGACGAGCTTCATCCGGTCGCTGGCCCTGTCGAGCTTGCGGTAGTAGTCGGCGATCTGCTCGTAGGTCGCCAGCTTGTAGTCGGTGCACGGCACCCAGCCGATCACCGACTCCGGCTTCGGGACGCGGTTCGCGGCGGTGGCGCCGCTCGCCGACGTCAGCACCGGCGTGCCGAGCAGTGCCAGTGCGGTCACGACCGGCAGTGCTGTCCGAGACAGTCTTCGGTTCACCTGGTACCCCTTCCACGGGACGTCGCACGACGGAAAAGGGTCCGAAGGGGGCGGCCGCGCCGGATCGGATGTCATCGATTCAACAGGTCGTCGTCGATGTCCGGAACCGCAATATCAACAATTGAGGAAATCTTGAGGCTGGCCGGGGCCGCCGGCCGGCGACCCCCACCTGACGGGAGGCGGGGAGCCGAACCCCCGCCTCCCGTCTCGTCACTGGGTGAGTTCGGCGACCTGCTCGGCCGTCAGCCGGAGCGCTTCGGCGGGGGCCGCGGCCCGCGCACCGGCGGCGTCCGTGGGCGGATCGGCCGGCCGCCGCAGGTGCCAGTCCGTCACCGCCTGGTACGCGGCCACCACCGACAACAGCCGGTCCTCGGCGTACGGGAGGCCGCCCAGGATCGTGCCGATCGGCACGCCGGCCGCGGAGGCCCCGATCGGGAAGGCGATCTCCGGCAGCCCGAGGATGTCGAACGGCACGGGGTCGGTCTGCACGACCACGTCGCAGACGTCGAAGAGCTGGTCGAGCACCCGCTCCATGAGCAGCAGCTTGGCCCGCTGACCGGTGAGGAACTCGTTGCCGCCGAGCAGCGCCCCCTGCAGCCAGCTCGTCACCGACACACCGAAACCACGCAGGTCCGTGCGCAGGTACGGCATGAAGGGCTCGCTGCGCTCGGGCAGCCGGATGTTGTTGAAGGTGCCGCCGGTCAGCTGGCTCCAGTCCTCCGGCAGCGACACGTCGACCAGGGTCACGCCGGGGATCGCGGCGAGCTGCGCCAGGTACGCCCGGCGGGCCACCGCGGCCGCCGAGGTGCCGTCGGCGAACCCCGGCAGCACGCCGACGCGGGTCTCCCACCGCAGCGTGACGCGCTTCCCGCGCCGCACCGGGGTCGCCGCCTCGATCAGGTCGGGCACGTGGGGCAGCCCCTGGCTGCGCGGGTCGAGCGGGTCCGCGCCGGCCATCGCGGTCAGCATGATCGCCGCGTCCTTCGCGTCCCGGGCCAGCGGCCCGGGGTGGTCGCGGGTGTAGCTGAGCGGGATGATGCCGGCCGCCGAGACCCGGCCCATGGTGGGCTTGAGACCGGTGAGGTTCTGCGCGTTGGACGGGGACGTGATCGAGCCGCCGGTCTGGGTGCCGATGCCGGAGGTGGCCATCCGACCGGCCACCGCGGTGGCGGTGCCGGTGGAGGAGCCGCCCGGGTCGGTGCCGGGGTTGGTCGGCGTCCACGCGTTGACCGTGGTGACCACGCCGGCCGGCGTCGTGGCGCGGGTGGTGGCGAGCGGGCCCATCTGGGTCTTGCCGAGCACGATGGCGCCGCCCGCCTTCAGCCGGGCCACCGCAGTCGCGTCGTACGGGGGCACGAAGTCCGCGAACAGGAACGAGTTCGCGGTGGTGGGTACGCCCTCGGTGTAGTAGTTGTCCTTGATCGCCAGGGGGATGCCGTGCAGGGCCCCCCGCCGCGGCCCGCGTCCGGCGGCGCGCGCCGCCGCGAGCGCCGCGTCCGCGAGCACCAGGTTGAACGCCTGGTAGACGCCGTCGTACGTCGAGATGCGGGCCAGGTACGCCTCGACCAGCCGCTGCGGCGTGAGCCTGCCGGCGCGGATGAGCCAGGCCGCCTCGGCGATGGTGAGCTCGGTCGGGTCGGCGAGCGCCTCCGGCCGGGGCTCGACGTAGGCGCGCGGGTGGTCCAGCGCGCGATTCCCCGGGCCCGCCTTGCCGGTGCTGGACGGGGTGCCGGTCGCCAGCGCGGTCGAGGGCAGCGCGACGGTGGCGCCCACGGCGGACGCGGTGGCGAGCGCGGCGGCGCGGGCCAGGAACGCCCGGCGGTCCACCGTACGGTCGAGGGGTTCCGGTGTCATGCCTTCCGCCATTCCGCGCTGTTGGAGGGGTAGAGGACCGGTACGTGCTGCTGGGACAGCGCCCTGGGGTCGGCGCCGTCGGGAGCGGGCAGCTGGTAGGCGGCGAGCGCCGTCACGGTGCCCCGCACGAAGGAGCGCAGCGAGGCGAGCACGGAGTCCCGCCCGGGCGAGCCGGTCTCCGGGTCGGCGGCGGTGCCGGGCGGGAGTTGGTCGAGGTCGATGCCGAGCGCGGCGAGCCGGGCGCGGATCAGGACGTTCAGTTCGGCATCCGTCGGCGGAGTAGGTGCCATGACGCTCCTAGG
Source organism: Micromonospora xinjiangensis (assembly GCF_056150165.1). Classification (NCBI taxonomy): domain Bacteria; kingdom Bacillati; phylum Actinomycetota; class Actinomycetes; order Micromonosporales; family Micromonosporaceae; genus Micromonospora; species Micromonospora xinjiangensis. The sequence continues at coordinate 135,165 of NZ_JAXCFO010000001.1, forward strand.
TCGGGCGACTGGAGGGCTGTCGCGTGTCCGGTCGAGGTGAGCCGAACCTAGGCTGCCGGCTGTTCACGGCAGCGCCACGCACGTAAAAGTTGAGCAATATTTGAGTCCGCTGATCTCCGCGCCGGCGCGCCACCGTCGCGTGGACGGGGCGGTCGAGGACGAGGGGCGGCTGACCGTCGCCGGCCACCCGCCCCTCGCACCTCCCGCCCCGGCCCGTCCGGTCAGGAGCGGCAGGGGAAGTTGCTCTTCGAGCAGGTCACCCCGACGTTGTACGCGTCGTTGAAGTGCGTGTAGTACGCGTCGTAGAGCGGGTGCGTGGCGCCGCTCTCCGGGGCCATCTTCACGAAAAGCTCGTCGTTCTCGCTGAGGGCGTCCTGCGTCCAGTTCTGCGAGCCGGTGTAGACGCGGTACTGGTAGGCGCTGCCGTACTTCCCGTACGCCGCGAAGAACTTGTCGTGCACCTTGTCCTTGCGGCGGATGGCGACGCCCGCGTCCAGCAGCTGGTTGTAGACCGACTGGCTCATCGCGATGCCGCCGTCGGCGTTGGTGCCGATCACCATCCAGACCTTGCAGCCGGCGGCGCGGAACCGGGTCACGAGGCTGACGAGCTGCGGCCGCCCGGTGGTGACCGCCGCCATGCCCACCCGCAGCCGGCAGTCGGCGTCGGGGGTGAGGTCGTTGAGGCGGGTGACGATGGTGTCGGTCTGCCCCGCGCCCTCCGGGGACGCGTACGCGTCGGCCGCGGCCGCCTGGTAGTAGCCGCGCCCGGACGCGGAGTCGTAGTAGTCGTTGCCGCTGTAGTGCCGGCGGTTCCACATGTCGGTGAAGTTGGCGTTGAGGCCGGCGGCGAGCGCCGCGTCGCCGTAGACGGTGACGGCGTTGTTGAACGCGTCCGGGCCGGTGGCGTAGGTGAGGTTGCTCGACCCGAACCAGACGACGTTGCCGCGGGCGACGCCGGTGGGATCGGTGGTGGCGGTGAAGGTGAACAGCTTGGTGTGCATGTCACCGTCGGCGCTGGTGCTGATGCAGCCGTGGCCGCCACTGCCGTTCAGGCAGAACTGGTGGTTGGTCAGCTGCCGGAGCGTCGCGATGCCCGGGTCGGTCGAGGTGGCGTTCTTCCCGTCGATGAGCACCATCACGGTGACGCCGCGGTTCTGGGCACGCAGCAACGCCTCGGCCACCGAGTCGATGCTGAGGGAGTGGATCGCTCCCCGGACGGTGGATCCGGCGGGCGCGGCGTCGATCAACCGCTGCAGCTCGTTGATGATCGTGTAGTCGCGTCCGGCGGTCGGGTCGGTGAAGTGCGCCCACACGGGGTGACCGGCGAGGGTGGCCGACGCGGCGGAGACGCCGGCGGCGACGGGCGCGGCCGGCGCCGCCGCGGCCGATGCCGTCACCGCGCAGAACGCGACCAGGGAGCACACCAGGGCACGGCGGAGCGCGGCGCCCAGACGGGTCAGAGTCATAGACAGTGATCGTTGTAGGTCACCTTCGGCCGGTCAACGGCACGCGGCGGAATTCCCCGTGAACGGCGACGGTCGACACCGCACCCGCCGGTCCGGCGCAAGCCCCGCCCGCGCGGCGGGTAAGGACCAACCGAGCATCGGATATTTACATCCATGGAACCGTTGACTACGGTGATCCCAACTCGAGTACCCATTGGGTGGCAGCCCCCTCACACAGGGTGGATGCCCGTAGGCCGCGGGCGACCACCGACGTGACATCGGGAGATTCGCCTTGGGCTCCGACGTTGCACGACGTTCGCCTGCTCAGCACCAGACCTCGCCGCACGACACGACCGCTCCCCCGCCCCGGACGAGACGCCTTCTCCGGCGCCCGACCACACTGCTCGCGATCCTGACGGCGGGCGCCCTCGCCGTCGGCACCGCACCGCTGTGGGGAGCGGGCGGAGCGGGCCACCTCGACGTGGCGCTGTCCGCGACGCCCACGCACACGGTCGGCCTGCAGCCGCCCCAGGACCCGGGGCCGTTCCCCGCCAGCGTGACACCGACCTCCCCCACCATCACGATCGCGGGTCAGCGTGACGGGGAGAGCACGTTCAAGGTCGTCAGGTACGACCAGGTGCGGCCGAAGGTCCCCGGCCAGATGGACTTCGACCACTTCCACACCGGCATCGAGATCCAGTGGTGGCTGCGGAAGTGGGCCCACGAGCGGCCCGACATCGTCGACCTGCACATCGTCGGGGAGAGCTTCAGCGGCCAACCGATCTACCAGCTGACCGTCACCGACAAGTCCACCGGCGCCGACACCGAGAAGCCGGCGGCCTACTTCGAGGGCAACCGGCACTCCGGCGAGGTGTCGTCGGCCGAGAGCTCCCTCTGGCTGGCGCACCACCTCATCACCCGGGCCGGCAAGGACCGGACCGTCGACAAGCTCCTCGACGAGAAGACCGTCTACATCCGCCCGGTCAACAACCCCGACGGCCACGACATGTACCTCTACACCGCGCAGACCAACCGGTCGACGGTGCGCCCGTACGACAACGACGGGGACGGCGAGCGCGACGACGACCCGGGTGAGGACCTCAACGACGACGGCTACCTGAGCCAGATGCGCCAGTACGTGGGCGCCGGCAAGGGCACCCACGTCGTCGACGAGCGGGACCCCGCCCGCCACGCCATGCTGAGCGTCGGCGCCGGCAAGGGCGACTACCTCCTCTTCTCGGAGGGCGTCGACAGCGACGGCGACGGTCGCTACAACGAGGACGGCGTCGGCGGCCTCGACCTGCACCGCAACTACCCCTACAACTGGCACGTCATGGCGGAGGACGACGCCACGGGCCGCAACCTGACCCAGGTCGGCGCCGGCGAGTACCCGTTGTCGGAGCCGGAGACCCGGCACGTCTACACCTGGCTGATGTCGCACACCAACATCGCCGCCGTGAACAGCATGGACACCCGCGTGCCCATGCATCTGCGCGGCCCCTCGACGTGTGATCCCGTCGAGTGCATGTACACGAGCGACCGCAAGCTCTACGAGCACTTCGACAAGGCGGGCGTCTCGTTCACCGGCTACCGGAACGCGGGCAGCGTCTACATCGACTACGCGACCCGCAACGGCGGCGAGCCGGAGCCCCTGTTCGGGCACGGCCCTGACTTCGGCTACTTCCAGTACGGCGCGGTCTGGTAGGGCGACGAGATCTGGAACGGCGGCGACTACGTCGACTACGACGAGGACGGCCGGTACGCCGACTGGGAGCGGTCGCGCTGGTGCGCGGAGAACGGCCGGACGAACTGCTTCCTGCCGTGGACGAAGGTGGAGCACCCCGACCTGGGGACGGTCGAGGTCGGCGGCATCAACCCCAAGTTCTGGTCACAGAACCCCTCGGCGGACCTGATCGGCAGGTGGGCCGCCAACCAGGCCCGGTTCAACCTGTACCTCACCCAGTCGCTGCCGCAGGTCGACCTGAGCGGAGTCAAGGTCAAGAAGCTGCGGGGCACCCAGAGCGACGGGGCGACCCACGAGATCACGGCGACGGTCCGCAACACCGGCCGCATCCCGACCGCTCTGGAGCAGGCGAAGGAGATCAAGATCGTCGCTCCGGACACCGTGGCGGTCGAGGGCGCCCGGGTCGTCGGCGCCGCACCGCAGTTCCACCTCGACGGCGGCGACCAGCGCAAGGTCCGTCTCCGGGTGGTCAAGGCCGCGAGCGACACGGTCACCGTGAAGGCCGTCAGCGTCCGGGGCGGTCTGGATTCCGCCTCGGCCCGCCTGGGCTGACCGCGCGAGGGGAGGCCCCGCCCGCCGGGCGGGGCTTCCCCGGGCCGCTCCCCGCTCGCCGGCTAGAGGGCGCGCCAGCGGAGCCGCCTGTCGTCGGCCGACGCCCTGCACACCATGAGCTTCCCGCTGCTCGTACGCCCGAGCGCTCCCGCCGTCTTGCAGAACGCGCCCGCGCGGACGACGGGCAGCACCGTCGACCGGGTGGGTTCCGGCGTCCGCGGCGTGCCGGTGGTCGGCCTGGGCGTCGGTCTCGGGCTGGACCGGGTCGGCCGCGGCGTCGGCCGGGCCGTCCGCGTCGGCCTCGGGCTCGCCGTCCGGGTGGGCCTCGGGGTCGCCGACCGCGTCGGCGTGGGCACCGCGGAGCTGGTCGGTGCGGTGAGCTCCGGGGAGGCGGTGGGCTCCGGGGCCGGTTGAGCCGCGGTGACCGTCGGCCCGGGTCGCTTGTCCCCGGAGTCGGTCAGGGCGACGCCGAGACCGACGCCGCCGCCACAGCAGCAGAGCAGCAGGAGCGCGGTGACGCCCACGAGTGCCTTCTTGCCGCCGCTGAGCGACCGCCTCGGGCCCGTCGGCGGGACCGGGTGCCCGGCCGCCGGCGGCACCACCGGGATCTGCTGGGTCGGCGCCTCGGAGGGCGACGGGTGGCCCGAGAGATGCGGGTTCGGGGCGTACGGGGGCGGAGGCTGCACCGGGAACGGCTGGCTCGGCGGGTACGAGGGCTGACCCTGCTGCCAGGGGTTCGGGGGCGGGGGGTTGGTCACCCGTGCGAGTCTGCCCGGGCGGTCGGGGCGTCCATACCGGTCGATCGGCCAGATCGGGTGAGAGGCTCCACACGCCGAGCGATCACCGGACCGCTTTCGGTCGGCCCGTCCCCTCGGGCGCCGATCGTCACGTTCGCGCGTCACCGGGCCGCGCCGGGTCCAGGCGTGCGCGCAGCGCCGCGGCGATCTCGCCCGCCGCGAGCAGTTGCTCCGGTGTGAGGGCGTCCACGAAGTGCTCGCGGATGGCCCGCAGATGCGGGACGGTGGCCCCTCGGAAGGCGTCGGCTCCGGCCGTGGTGAGCAGCACCTCCGCCCCTCGCGGGTCGGTGGCGCACTCCTGCCGGCGGATCAGTCCGCGCCGCTCCATCCGGCCGAGGTGGTGGGAGAGCCGGCTGCGCTCCCAGCCGATGTGGGCGGCGAGTTCCGAGGAGCGCATCCCCTGGTCGGGCGCCTCGGTGAGCGCGAGCAGGACGGCGTAGTCGCCGGTCGAGAGCGAGGACTCGCTCTGCAGGCGGGAGCCGACCCGGGACCGGAGGACCTCCGTCGTCTCGATGAAGTCCCGCCAGATCCGCAGCTCCTCCGCGGTCGGCAGCTGACGGCCTCTCCGTCGCTCGGGTGTGGCGTTCGTCATCTTCCCCTCCCGATTGACATGTCAACAACAGGCTAGCATGTTTGACATGTCAATCGTCGAGGTCGGCCGCGGGCGCGGCCCGCCCGACGCGAAGCGAACGTGAGGAGGAGACGATGACAGCGGCACGATTCGAACTGGGGCTCAACTCGTTCGGCGAGGTGGCCACGGACGGCGACCGGGTCCTGAGCGACGCCGAGACCGTGCGGCTGCTCGTCGACGAGGCGCGGCTCGCCGAGTCGGTCGGGCTGGACGTGTTCAGCGTCGGTGAGCACTACCGCGCGGGCCACAACGACTCGGCGACGCCCGTGCTGCTCGCGGCCGCCGCGACGGCGACGGACCGGATCCGCCTCGGCACCTCGGTCACGGTGCTCAGCACCAACGACCCGGTACGGCTCTACCACGAGTTCGCCACGCTCGACGCGGTGTCGAACGGTCGCGCCCAGCTGGTCCTCGGGCGCGCGTCGGCGACGGAGTCGTTCCCGCTGTTCGGCTACGACCTGGCCGACTACGAGCGGTTGTTCGAGGAGAAGCTCGACCTGTTCGTCCGGCTCCAGCGGGAGGAGGAGGTCACCTGGTCCGGCAGCGTGCGCGCCCCGCTGGTCGCGCAGCGGCTGCACCCGCGGATGCGGGAGGGCGGCATCCCGACGTGGATCGGCGTCGGCGGCAGCCCGAAGTCGGTGATCCGCGCCGCCCGCTACGGACTGCCGCTCATGCTCGCGATCATCGGCGGGCGCCCGCAGCGGTTCGCCGGCCACGTCGACCTCTACCACCAGGCGCTCGAACAGCTCGGGAACCCCGTGCAACCGGTCGGGATGCACTCGCTCGGCCTCGTCGCGGAGACCGACGAGGAGGCGGTGGAGACCTGGTGGCGGTACTGGCAGCCGGTCGTCGCGGCGCTGGCCGAGGAGCGTGGCTTCTACAAGCCGGACCGCGCGCGCTACGAGGTCGAGCTCGACCAGGGCGCGCTGTTCGTCGGGTCGCCGGAGACGGTGGCGCGGAAGATCGCGAAAATGGCCCGCGATCTGCGGCTGAGCCGCTTCGATCTCAAGTACGACATCATGCACCTGCCTCGCGAGGCACGCGCGCGCACCATCGAACTGCTCGGCAGTGAGGTCGCGCCGCGAGTCCGGGAGCTGCTCGCGAAGGAGCCCACCCATGTCTGATCTCGTGTTCGGCCTCGACACGTTCGGCGACGTGCCGGAGGACGACTCCGGTAGGCCGGTCTCGCACGGCGCGGCGATCCGGCAGGTCGTCGAGGAGGCGGTGCTGGCCGACGACCTCGGCGTCGACGTCATCGCCCTCGGCGAGCACCACCGGCCCGAGTACTCCGTGTCGACGCCCGAGACCGTGCTGGCGGGGATCGCGACGCGCACCTCACGCATCCGGCTCGCCTCCGGCGTGACCGTGCTGAGTTCCGACGACCCGGTCCGGGTGTTCCAGCGCTTCGCGACGGTGGACGCGCTGTCGCACGGCCGTGCCGAGGTCATCCTCGGGCGCGGGTCGTTCACCGAGTCGTTCCCGCTGTTCGGCTACGACCTGAGCGACTACGACGTGCTGTTCGAGGAGAAGATCGAACTGTTCGTGAAGCTCCTGGACGAGAAGCCGGTCACCTGGAGCGGCACCGTACGCGCCCCGCTGGAGAACGCCGACGTCTTCCCGAAGACGGAGTCGGGGCGGCTCACCACGTGGGTCGGCGTCGGCGGCTCGCCGCAGTCGGTCGTCCGCACCGCCCACTACGGCCTGCCGCTCATGCTGGCGATCATCGGCGGGGCTCCCGACCGCTTCGCCCCCTACATCGACCTCTACCGGCGGGCGGCCGAGAAGTTCGGCACCACGGCGCACCCGGTCGGGATGCACTCGCCGGGCTTCATCGCCGACACCGACGAGGAGGCGAAGGAGATCTTCTGGCCGCACTACCGGGTCATGCGGAACCGGATCGGCGCGCTGCGCGGGTGGCCGCCGATCCGCCGGGAGGAGTTCGACGCCGAGGTGGAGCACGGTTCCCTCTACATCGGCTCGCCCGAGACGGTGGCCCGCCGGGTGGCCCAGGCGATCCGCAGCATCGGCGTCGGGCGCTTCGACCTCATCTACACGGCCGGCGCGCAGCCGGTGAGCGCCCGGATGCGGGCCGTGGAACTGTACGGCACCCGGGTGATCCCGATGGTCCGTGACATCCTGGCCAGCTGATCACACCGGCGAACCAGGCACCTCTCTCGCGGAAGGAAGGACATGAACGACAGCGCCCGGCCCCAGACCCTCGCGATCCTCGGCGCCGGCAAGGTGGGGACGGTGCTCGCCCGCCTCGCCGTCGCCGCCGGCTACCGTGTGCGCATCGCCGGTTCGGGCGATCCCGAGAAGATCGCCCTGACCATCGAGGTGCTCACGCCCGGGGCGGTCGCCACCAGCGCGGCCGACGCCGTGACCGGCGCCGACATCGTGATCCTCGCCCTCCCGCTGGGCAAGTACCGCAGCATTCCCGCCGAGGAGCTGCGCGGCAAGCTCGTCGTGGACGCCATGAACTACTGGTGGGAGATCGACGGCATCCGCGACGACCTGACCGACCCGCGCACCTCGTCGAGCGAGACGGTACGCGCCTTCCTGCCCGACTCCCGGGTCGTGAAGGCGTTCAACCACATGGGCTACCACGACCTCGAGGACGAGGCGAGGCCGGCCGGAACCCCCGGCCGCAAGGCCATCGCGATCGCCGGCGACGACCCCGACGACCTGGCGACCGTCGCCGCCCTGGTCGATGCCCTGGGCTTCGACCCGGTCGTCGCCGGTCCCCTCGCCGAAGGCGTACGGCTCGAGCCGGGCAGCGAACTGTTCGGTGCCAACGTGGCCGCCGACGAGATCCGGGCGATGCTGGACCGCTTCCCGGAGTCGGAACGCGGACGGGCCGTCGCCCGCGCCCGAGCCGAGAGCGAACGCCCCACCGAATGAGCCGACCGCCGGCCCGTGCTGAAGCCCCACCGGCCCGGCACTCGGCCACGCCGCGAGGCCCGCACCGGGTACCGGGTGGCCTACGGCTCCGGGGGTGACTTCACCAACGACCGCGTGCCCCGGGTCACCGGCCGGTCGCCGTGGCGCATCGCCAAGTTCGCCCGCGATCGCCAGCAGCAGTTCGCCGGCGCCTGATCCCACGGCGACCGTGGGCGGTGCGCGCTTCCCCGCGTCGCCCCACGGTCGCCATCGGGGTACTCGTCCGGATCGACCGTCCTATCGATGCCGTTCGTGGAACCATGGAGAACGTGGGAACTGCGAAAACTGCCATGCCTGTTATCTCGCCGCTCGCCGGTGAGCCGATCAAGCGCGCCGATGCCGAGCGGCTCGCGGGAGTGCTCAAGGCCATCGCCGACCCGGCCCGGCTGCGACTGCTCAGCCTGATCCAGTCCGCCCCGAACGGCGAGGCGTCCGTCAGCGACCTCACCGCGCCGCTCAACCTCTCCCAGCCGACCGTGAGCCACCACCTTCGGATCCTCACCGAGGCCGGGCTGCTGGAGCGCGAGAAGCGGGGCGTCTGGGCGTACTACCGGCTGGTGCCGGCCGCGATCTCAGCGATCGCCGACCTGCTGACGCCGCCCCGAAAGCGGGCGACGAAGCGGGTGCGCTGACCGGCGTCGGCGACGCCCGATGCCGTGGCGGGCCGACAGGAGATCGGTCACCGGGGTGCCGCGATCTCCACGGGCCGGTGCGGGGCCTCGCCGGTGGCCGGGCGCGGCGTGCCCCCCGCGGTGAAGGCGGCCCGCGGCTGCTGCACCGACTGCAGCGAGACGATGTCGCGGCCGAACACCACGGCGCTGAGCCAGACCAGCAGGACGCGGACCTTGCGTTCCCAGGTGGGCACGGCGAGCACGTGGTAGCCGCGGTGCATCACCCAGGCCGGGAACCCCTTGACGACGAGGCGGTGGTACTGGAAGACCCCGCGGCCCAGGCCGAGGGTCGCGACCACCCCGAGGCTGTGGTGCGCGTACCGCTTGACCCGCCCGCCGCGGAGGTCGGCGACCAGGTTCGCGGCCAGCAGCTTGCCCTGGCGTACGGCGTGTTGCGCGTTCGGCACGGTGAGGGCGCCCGGCACCGCGGAGGCGAGGTCGGGCACCGCCGCGTTGTCGCCCGCGCCCCAGGCGTCGGGGACCGGGGCGTCCTCCGTGCCGACCCGCAGGTCCGCTCGCACCTGCAGGCGGCCCCGCTCGTCGATCGGCAGGTCGGTCTGCTTGGCGACGACCGGGTTCGCGCCGTTGCCCGCGGTCCAGATCAGCAGCTCGGTGTCGAACTCCTCACCGGTGGAGAGCACGATGTGCCCGTCCTTGGCCGAGACGAGCTGCGTGTCGAGGTGGACGTGGGCGCCGCGCTCCTCGAGGTGGCGGACCACCCACCGCCCGACGTCGTCGGTGACCTCGGGGAGGATGCGGCCCTGCGCCTCGACGAGGTGGAAGTCAAGATCCGAGAACGTGAGCTCCGGGTACCGCTTGAGCAGTGCCGTCGCGAGCGAGAGCAGCTCGCCGAAGCCCTCGACGCCGGTGAACCCGCCGCCGACGACGGTCACGGTCAGCAGCCGCCTCCGCTCGGGACCGGGCGGAAGGGTCGAGGCACGCTCGAACGCGGTGAGCAGCCGGTCCCTGATCGCGACGGCCTCCTCGACGTGCTTGAGGCCGATCGCGCCCTCGGCGACGCCGGGGATCGGGAAGGTACGGGTCACCGCGCCCGCCGTGACCACGATGATGTCGTACGTCAGTTGGCGGTCGGGGCCCACCAGCGGCCGGACGGTCGCGGTCTTGTGCGCGTGGTCGATCGAGGTCACGCTGCCCGCGATGATGGTGGTCCGGCGGAGGTGGCCGCGCAGCGAGACGGCGACGTGGCGCGCCTCGACCGAGCCCGCGGTGACCTCCGGCAGGAACGGTTGGTAGGTCATGTACGGCCGGGGATCGACGAGCGTGACCTCGGCCTCCCCGCGACGGAGCTTCTTCTCCAACCGCCAGGCGGTGTAGAAGCCGGCATAGCCGCCGCCGACGATCAGGATCCTGCGCATGGCAACCTCCAAGGGACTGCTATCTATTGAAACCATCCGAGCCCCGGCTTTGTGCCGTCCAACGGCGCATGGTGACGGGGCGCACCACCCGCGGACCGGTGACCGCGGCGTCGATCTCCGCCGATGCGCGCGGCCCTCCCGAGAGGGCCGGATCGGCTCCACTGTGGGACGCCGACGACCGCCCGCGGCCGGGCACGGACGGTCCCTCACAGGTACGACCGGGCGGCTGCGCGATCCGTGACAGCCCTGCGGGGTGACCCCGGTTACCCCGCAGCCGTGATCCCGCCCGCCACCCGGACCGGAGGGCGACACGGAACGTCTCCGGTGCCGTACGCTGGCGCACGACTACTACAGCTTGTCGTTCAAGCGGCGGGCCGGATCACGGAGGTGGGCGGGTGGCCGACGAGGACGCCGACATCACCGCGTGGGCGCTCGCCGCTGGCCGGGGTGACCGGGACTCGGCCACCCGGTTCATCCGCGCGACCCAGGCCCGGGTGCACCGGTTCCTCGCCACGCTCGTCTCACCCGAGGAGGCGGCCGACCTGGCGCAGGAGACCTACCTGCGGGCGGTCCGGTCACTCCCGTCGTTCGCGGCGCGCTCGTCCGCGCTGACGTGGCTGCTCGCCATCGCCCGGCGAGTCGCCGTCGACCACGTCCGCGCGGTCACGGCCCGGCCCCGCACCGTCCCGATGGCGGTCGAGCACGACGTCCCGGACGCGCGCCGGGAGGGATTCGACCGGGAGGTCGTGCTGGAGCGGTTGATCGCGGCGCTACCGGCGGACCGGCGGGAGGCGTTCGTCGCCACCCAGATCCTCGGGCTGTCGTACGCCGAGGCGGCCGAGGTGTGCGACTGCCCGGTGGGCACCATCCGCTCCCGGGTGGCCCGGGCCCGGGAGGACCTCGTCGCCGCCCTCGACGGCCGATCAGTGTCGAACCGGCGCAGACCGGGCAGCGTCGCCGGCTGAACCGCCCCTGACCTGGACGGAGTTGCGATCCTCCGGGAACCAGGCCGCCCCGCGGTCCGACTACCGGTACATGGGGTGTGAGCAGTGGCGTGAGGTGTTGTCGGCACAACTCGACGGTGAGGCGACGGCCGCCGAGCAGGCCGGCGCCGAGGCGCACCTCGACGGGTGCGCCGGCTGCCGCGACTGGCTGGACCAGGCCGCGGCGGTGACGCGACGCTCCCGGCTGACCGTCACGGGGCACGCGCCCGATCTCACCGCCGACATCCTCGGGGCGCTACCGGCTCCCGCGCCGCCCCGTCGTGGCCTGCGGGCGCACGTCGTGCTGACGTTGCGGGGTGCGCTGGGGCTGATCGGCGCCCTCCAACTGGTGCTCGGCCTGGCGCAGATCGGCCGCAGCCCCGCGGCCGGGCACAACCACGCGGGCGTGCTGACGTCGGGACACCTCTGGCACGAGTCGGCGGCCTGGAACATCGCCGTCGGCGCCGGATTCCTGTTCGTGGCGGCCCGGCGTACGCGTCCGACCGGCCTGGTGCCCATGCTGACCGCGTTCGTCGGCACGCTGGTGCTGCTGTCGATCAACGATCTGCTCCTCGGCCGGGTCGACCTCGCCCGCCTGGTCAGCCACGGTTTCCTCCTCGGCGGATACCTGGTGGTCGTGGCGCTGTCGCGGCCCCGCCGCGAGCCCGACGACCCACGGTCGGGCGATCGCGGTGACCGCCCGGGCTGGCGGCTGCGCCTCGACGAGGCACCGGACGCCGCGCGGACGCCGCTCCGGCTGGTGCCGCCGCACCCGGGTGAGGCCCGGATCCGCCGGGCCGGCGGGGTGGGTGGCTCCCGCGGCTCCCGGGCCGCCTGAGTCGCACAGGGGCGCGCGGACCGGCGCGCACCCCGAAACCCACCACTCGTGAGTTAAGTCACCTTTGTCCCGGAACTTTCCTTTTGTCACCTTCGACCAACAGGCGACAGACCCATCAGCGAAGGGATCGCCATGCCTCGCACCACCGTCGCCGCGCGTCACCGCCACCCGGCCGTCCTACTCGCCGCCGCCGCGGCCTCCCTCGCCGTCGCCGGGTGCGCCGAGTCGTCCTCGTCTGCCGACCCGGCCCCGTCGACGTCGGCGTCGGCGTCGGCGTCGGCGAGCACCTCCACCGACGTGCTCGGCGTCCGCGACCCCTGGGTGAAGGCCGCCGACCGGGGGATGACCGCGGCGTTCGGCACCCTCGTCAACGACGGGGACGTCGACGTGACGATCACCTCCGCCGCCACCGACGTGTCCCCCATGGAGCTGCACGAGATGACCATGAAGGACGGCGCGATGGTCATGCGACCCAGGCAGGGCGGCCTCGTCGTCAGGGCCCACGGCAGCACGGTGCTCCAGCCGGGCGGCGACCACCTCATGCTCATGGACCTGAAGCAGCCGGTGCGGGCCGGTGACGCGCTCACGTTCACGCTCACCTTCGCCGACGGACGCACGCAGACGTTCACCGCCGTCGCCAAGCCGTTCACCGGCGCGCAGGAGACGTACGCGCCCGGTCACGCTGACGCCCCCGGGGGGACGAGCGGCACGCCGGCGCCGAGCGTGAGCCCGGCCGCGTGACCCCGTCGACCATCCCGCCGGTCAGCAGGCGCGGCCTGCTCACCGGCGGGGCCGTCGCGGCCGGGAGCGCCCTCGCCGGCGCCGCCGTCGCCGTCGCCCACTCCGGGAACCGGCCGTCACGACCGGCCGACCCGGTGCCCGTCGCGGAGGTGGGTACGGCCGTCGAGGCGTTCCACGGCGTACGGCAGGCCGGGGTCGCCACCGACCCGCAGGCGTACGCGTCGTTCGTCGCGCTCACCCTCCGGCCCGGGACCGACCGGGCCGCGCTGGGCAGGATGCTGCGCCTGCTCTCCGACGACGCGGCCCGCCTGACCCAGGGCCGGCCCGCCCTGGCCGACACGGAACCCGAACTCGGCCTGCTTCCCGCCCGGCTGACGGTCACCTTCGGCTTCGGGCCGGGCCTCTACGCCGCCGCCGGCCTCGACGAACGGCGACCACCGTCGGTGGCCGACCTGCCCGCGTTCCGCGTCGACCGGCTCCAACCCCGGTGGTCCGGCGGTGACCTGCTGACGCAGATCTGCGCCGACGACCCCCTCACCGTCGCCCACGCCCAACGCGTCCTGATCAAGGACAGCCGGCCGTTCACCACCGTCCGCTGGGTGCAGCAGGGCTTCCGGCGCGCCGCGGGCGCCGAACCGGGCCGCACCCAACGGAACCTGTTCGGACAGCTCGACGGCACCGCCAACCCCGCACCGGGCACCGCCCTGGACGCGGCCGTGTGGGTGCCCGACGGGCCGGCGTGGCTGCGCGACAGCACCACCCTGGTCGTCCGCCGCATCAGGATGAACCTGGAGACGTGGGACCTGCTCGGCCGCGCCGAACGGGAACTCGCCGTCGGCCGGCGCCTCGACACCGGCGCGCCGCTCACCGGCACCGCCGAGCACGACGAGCCCGACTTCGCCGCCACGGGCGCCGACGGGCTCACCGTCATCCCCGACTTCTCCCACCTCACCCGGGCGCGCGTGACCGACGACCGGCTGAGGATCCTGCGCCGCCCGTACAACTACGACGGCACGCCGACGGCCGACGGGCACGCCGACAGCGGCCTGATCTTCGTCTCCTACCAGGCCGACGTCACCCGCCAGTTCCTGCCCATCCAGCGACGGCTCGCCGAACGGGACCTCCTCAACGAGTGGACCACCCCGATCGGCTCCGCCGTCTTCGCCGTCCCGCCCGGCTGCCGCGAGGGTGGCTGGATCGGCCAGCAGTTACTCGACTGAGAAACCCGACCCGGAAAGACCCGACATGCGCTCTCGACGCCCGAACCCCGCCGCCTGCGTCGCCTCCCTGCTGGCCGCCGTGGCGGTGCTGGGCGCGCCCGCCTCGCCGGCCGCCGCGCACAACACGCTGCGCGCGGCCGAACCCGCCGCGGCCGCCCGCCTGTCCGCACCGCCGACGCGGATCAGCCTCACGTTCCTGGAGAACCTGGACCCGGCCTTCACCACCATCGTGCTGAGCGACGCCGGGCGACGGAGGCTCCCGACCGGTCAGCCCGACGTCACCGCGGCGACGGGGACGGTGACGATCGACCAGCCCCTCGCGAACGGCACCTACACGGTCGCCTACCGGGTCGTCTCGGCCGACGGGCACCCCGTGCAGGGCTCGTACTCCTTCACTGTCGACGGCCCGACGGCCGGCGACCCCGCGGCAGACGTCGCCCCGGACGGGTCCGCGTCGGCTGCCGCCGGCCCGGACGTCGCCACCCGTGCGGCCGAGCCGGCCGCCTCCTCCCGCCGGCCCGGCGGGCCGGGGCTCTGGGTGGTGGTGACCGGCGCTCTGGTGATCGCCGTCGCCGGGGGCGTGGCGCTGCTCCGGCGGCGTCGCCCCGCACCCTGACCCCGGGGGCCGCGGCGCTGCTCCGGAGTCGCGCCACAGCCCGACCGGCCGCACCGGCCGGCTCCCCGCCGTCCCCCTACCTGCCGAGGTCCCACGTCATGCCCGAAACCCGTCCGCCCGAGGCTCGGCCCACGTGCGGCCCGGACACCGCACCCACCAGCCCCGCCCTCCCCGAAGCCGCCGCCGGCCGGCGGGCCGGCGCCGTCCTGGTCCCGGTCGTGGTCGCGGCGACCGCCGCGGCGGCGCTCCTGATCGCCCTGCGGGTGGGCGGCGCGCTCGCGGTCGCGATCCCGGGCCTGCCGGATCCCGGACCCGTCACCACCTGGGCGCTGCCCGCGGTCCGCCTGCTCGCGGACGCGCTCGCCACCCTGACCGTCGGCACGGTGGTCGCCGCGGCGTTCCTGCTGCCCGGGGACGGACCCAGCGTGTCCCCGCACGGCTGGCTGCTGCTGCGGCGGGCGGGGCTGTTCGCCGCCGGGTGGGCGGCCGCCGCGCTCGTCCTCATCGTGCTGACGGTCTCGGACATCCTCGGCGTCCCGCCGCAGCGGCTGAACACGGCGGCCGTGCTCAGCTTCGCCTCCGCCATCGGCCAGGGGCAGGCCCTACTGCTGCAGGCCGGGCTCGCGGTGGCCGTGGCGGCGCTGGCCCGGGTGGGCGTGTCCCGGGCGGTCGCGGCCACGGCGGCAGCGCTGGCGCTGGTCGCGGTGACGCCGCCGGCGTTCACGGGGCACGCCGCCGGCGCCGGCAATCACCAGACCGCGGTGAGCAGTCTCGTGCTGCACATGGTGGCCGCCGCGCTGTGGGTCGGCGGGCTCGCCGCCCTGCTGGTGATCCGCCGCAGCCGGCAACTCCCCGGCGCGGCCGCCCGGTACAGCCGCCTCGCACTGGGGTGCTTCCTGGCCGTCGCGGTCAGCGGCCTCGCCAACGCGGCCGTACGGCTGGGGGCCGTGGACCAGCTCTGGCAGTCCCGGTACGGGTGGCTCGTCTGCGGCAAGCTCCTCGCGTTGGTGATCCTGGGCGTCGTCGGCGCGGCGCACCGGTCCCGGACCCTGCCGGCGCTGCGGGCCGGGCGGCGGGGTGCGTTCGGCCGGCTGGCCGCCGGTGAGCTGGTGGTGTTCGCGGCCACCGTCGGCCTGGCGGTGGCGCTGTCGCGAAGCCCCACCCCGACCGCGACCGACCCGGCCGACCCCGACCCGATCACCGAGCTGCTCGGCTTCCCCATGCCGGCGGCGCCCACACCGGGCAACCTGCTCGGCCAGCCCCTGCCGGACCTGTTCTTCCTGACCGCGACCGCCGTCGGCGCGTACGCCTATCTGGCCGGTGTGCGGCGGCTGCGCCGGGCCGGGCACCGCTGGCCGGTCACGCGGACCGTCAGCTGGCTCGCCGGCCTGCTGCTGTTCGCCGCGTTCACCGGCCTCGGCGTGGCCCGGTACGCGTACGTCCTGTTCAGCGCCCACATGGCCCAGCACATGGTGCTCTCCATGCTGGTGCCCATCCTGCTCGTCGGGGGCGCCCCCGTGACCCTCGCCCTGCGCGCCCTGCGCCGGCCCACCGACCCGCAGGTGCGCGGCGCCCGGGAGTGGCTGCTGCGCGGCCTGCACAGCCGGCCCGCCCGGGTGCTGACCCATCCGGTGGTCGCGCTCGGGGTCTACAGCGGCAGCCTGTTCGGCCTGTACTTCAGCGACCTGCTCGGCGCCCTCATGCGCTCCCACCTCGGGCACCTCGCCATGGTCGCCCACTTCGTGGCCTCCGGCTACCTGCTGTTCTGGGTGCTGATCGGCGTCGACCCCGGCCGCCGCCGGGTCCCCCACCCCCTGCTGGTGCTCGTCCACCTGGTCGCGATGATGGCGCACGGCTTCTTCGGGCTGGCGCTCATGCAGACCACCACCGTCATCGCCGCCGACTGGTACACCGCGGTCCACCCCGCGTGGTCGTCTTCGCTGCTGGAGGACCAGCGGCTGGGCGCCGGCATCGCCTGGGCGTTCGGCGAGATTCCCGCGGCGTTCGTGATGGTCCTGCTCGTCCGGCAGTGGATCCGCGCCGACCAGCGGGAGCAGGCACGCCTCGACCGGGCGGCCGACCGCGCCGAGGCGCACGGCGAGGACGACGACCTGGCGCGGTACAACGCCTTCCTCGCCGACGCCGGCCGGCGGGCCCGCGAGCAGCGGACGCGACGGTGACGCCGTAACGCGGCTTCGTTCAGGCCACGGCGAGCGTGTACGCCGCGGTGTGCACCGCCCCGTCGGCCTGGAAGTCGAGGAAGGCCCGGTACCGGCCGGGGCTCGGTGCGGTCAACCAGAACTTGACCGCACCGTCGACCAGCTCCGGCTCCGGGTGGACGTGCACGTAGCCGAGGTCGCCCTCGCGGACGACGACGAGGTGCCCGTACGCCCCCAGGTAGCGCTCCAGGCGGGCCGCGGTGCCGGCGCGAGCGACCCGGAAGACGAGGGGCGTCGTCACCCCGACCGTGGCCGTCCCCTCCATCGACACCGTGAAGGGCCCCGCCGTCGCCAGCGGTTGCGCGGGCGGCAGCGGGACGGGGGTGTGCGCCCCCGGCACGACGTGGTCGACGCCCAGCACCAGCGGCTGTGGGGTGTCTCCGGCGCCGGTGACCGAGAAGTCGGCGTAGACGCGGTAGCCGCCGGCCCGGGCCAGCGTCAACGGGACGCTCCACGTGCCGTCGGACGCCATCGTGGGGTGCAGATGCTGGTAGCCGCCGAGGTCGCGGCCTACCACGATCAGGTGCAGCGGCTTGTCGTGCACGACCGCGAACCGGGTCACCGCCCGCCGGTCGGTGCCGACGATGCGGAACCGGTAGTCCACGCGCACGTTCGCGGGCTGCGACCGCTCCAGCGGTTGGAGGGTGTACCCGCCGGAGCTGACGGCCGTCCCGGTCGCCGACGACGCACCCGTGTCGCCCGGGTGCGTGTGCGGGCCGGTACCGGCGGGGTGTTGATGCCCGTCCGCCGCCGACACCGCCCGGCCCGCGACGGGCGCTCCCCCGGCGGGAGCGGTCGGTCCACCGGCGTCGGTGGTCCCGCCGCCCGTGCCGAGGCGTCCCAGCCCGAAGCCGGCCAGCAGGGTCACCACCAGCCCGCCGACCACCAGCGCGAGACGGGTGTTGGTCAGGCGGGCCTCGTCCGCCGCAGCCGGCCCGTCGACCGCGGTGGCCGCCGAACGGTCCGGGGCCACCGGGTCGCCGTCCGCCGCGGCGACGCTGATCGCCGGCACCACCCCGCGACCGTGCACCGGTTTCCCGGGCGCGGCCGCCGTGGCGGCGGTGACCACCGCGCCACCGTCGCGCGCCGCGGGGACGGGCGAGGCGCGTCGCTTGCCTCCGGAGTCGGGGGCCTTCCGGCCGGCGCCGGTACGGCCGGCGGCGCCCCGGCCGGGGCCGGAGCGGGAGCCGCCGCCGCGCCGGGCCGGGCCCGACGGGCGGGGGCCACGGGAGCCCCTGCCGGGCACGGCGCGGCGTCGACGCCAGGCCAGGAGACCGGCGAGCGCCGCGACGGCGAGCAGCGCCCCGCCGGCCCAGGCCGCCCAGCCCCGTCCGCCTCCGTCCTCCGGCGCGGAACCGGCCGCGGCCGGTCCGGTCACCGAGGGCGGCGCGGCCGACTCGGTGCCGGAGCCGCGTCCGGTGGTCTGTTCGGCGGCGGCCAGCAGCGCCGGGTCGGGCTGGTTGGTGGGTGGCCTCCAGCCCTGCGGGGCCGCCGTGGCGCGCCCCGTGTAGCGGAAGGTCATGGTGCCGCGCACGGTGTCGCCGTCCGAGGCGACGGAGAGGTAGCTCACGGAGTACTGGCCGGCCGCCGGCAGGTGGGCCAGGCTCACCACCGCCGGGAAGCCCGTCGTGTAGTCGCGCGGCTCGAACTTTCCGTCGACCAGGAAGTACTCGCGTACCGGCTTGTCCAGCGGCTTCGGCTCCCCGTACGACCAGCCGTTGTCGACCCGGCCACCACCGGGCGCGGTGATCGTGAAGTACGCGTTGGCGGCGACCTTCTCGGTGAAGTAGAGCCGTACGGCGGCCAGCGGCTCGCCCACCGTCGCGCCCTCCGCGGGACTGGTCGTCGCCAGGGTGCCGTGGGCCGCGGCGGGTGGTGCGGACGCGAGGACGGCCGTTGCCGACGCGAGGACGAACGCGAGCAGGCCGGTGACCACCCGCTCGAGGACCGGAGGGAGACGACGCATCAGCACATGTTCACGATCGGCGAGCTTCAATCAAGGGTTCCCGAACTTTTCTTACAGATAGCAAAAGTTCTGCCGTCATCCTGATCAATGTGCCGACGATCGATACGAAACTTTCCTCGGCGCCGACCCACCAGCCCACCGCTGCGAAGTGGCGGCGCCGGCCGCGAGCCACGAGCAGGAGGGAGGAGCCGCACGTGGACGACAGGGCGTGGGCGACCCGGCTGGCCGTCGCCGCCGGCCAGGGTGACCGCGCCGCGGCCGCCGCGCTGATCCGCCTCTCCCAGCAGGATGTCTGGCGGTTCGTCGCCCACCTCGCCGGGCCGGACGACGCCGACGACCTCACCCGCGAGACCTACCTGCGCGCGCTGCGCGACGTGCCCCCGTTCGCCGCCGGCTCCACCGTCCGCACCTGGCTGCTGGGGGTCGCCCGCCGGGTGGTCGCCGACCGCCACCGCGCCGCCGCACCCCGCCCCCGCCGTGGAGCGGACGTCGCGGGCGCCCACACCGCCCGTGACCTCCCCACGGAGGACGACGTCGTCCTGCGGCGGCTGCGGGACCACCTCTCACCCGAGCGGCGGGAGGCGTTCGTGGTCACCCAGGTGCTCGGCCTCTCCTACGCCGAGGCCGCGCAGGTCCTCCGCTGCCCCGTCGACACCGTGCGGTCCCGGGTCGCCCGCGCCCGCGACGACCTCATCGCCGCGGACGCCGAGGGACGCGATCGCCGCTCCGGCTGACGCCCGGGCGGTCGGTGTCACCGGTCACCGGGCCGGTGACGCCCACGGGCGCCGTCGAGGACCGGCGTGCCTCAGGGCTGGAGAAGGACCTTGATGGCGCGCCGCTCGTCCATCGCCCGGTAGCCGTCGGCGGCCTGGTCGAGCGGGAGGGTGAGGTCGAACACCCTGCCCGGGTCGATCCGCCGGTGCCAGATCAGGTCGATCAGCTCGGGTAGGAAGCGCCGCACCGGAGCGGGGCCGCCGTGCAGGTGCACGTGGGAGAAGAACAGCTCGTCACCGGGCACCTGGACGCCGTGCGCGACGCCGACGTAGCCGACGTGACCGCCGGCGCGGGTGGAGCGGATGGCCTGCATCATCGACTCCTGCGTGCCGACCGCCTCGATGACCGAGTGCGCGCCGAGCCCGTCCGTGAGGTCCTTGATCCGGGCCACGCCCTCGTCGCCGCGTTCGGTGACGATGTGGGTCGCCCCGTAGTGGGCCGCGAGCTTCTGGCGCGGCTCGTGCCGGCTCACCGCGATGACGCGCTCGGCCCCGAGGTGCCGGGCCGCGAGCACGGCGTGCAGGCCGACCGCGCCGTCGCCGACGACGGCGACGGTCTTGCCGGGGCCGACCTCGGCGGCCACGGCGCCGAACCAGCCGGTGCCGAGCACGTCGGAGGCGGTCAGCAGGTCGGGGATCAGGTCGTCCGGGGGGATGTCCGGGGTGGCGACCAGCGTTCCGTCGGCCAGGGGGACGCGGAGGTACTCGGCCTGGGCGCCGAGCCCGCCGATGGGCTCCCGGTGGATGCAGGAGCTCTGGTAGCCGGCGCGGCAGATGGGGCAGGTGTTGTCGGAGGCGAAGAAGGAGCCGACGACGAACTGGCCGGGTCGGATGTTCCGGACCTCGCTGCCGACCTCCTCGACGATCCCGACGTACTCGTGGCCCATCGGGGAAGGCCCCTTGATCGGTTCGGCGCCCCGATAGGGCCACAGGTCCGAGCCGCAGACGCAGGCCGCGGAGACCCGGATGACCGCGTCGGTCGGGAGCAGGATCCGGGGCTCGTCGCGCTCCTCGACCCGGACGTCACCGGGAGCGTGCAGAACGGCACCGCGCATCAGGTTCTTCCTTTCGTCGTGACGACTCCGGCCACGCACGGCCGGATGCCCACCCCGCGGCGTACCCGGTGGAACACGGGACCTACCGCGCGCGAGGCGGGCAACCTGTCGACAGCGCGGGCGCGACACGTACGGTCGGGACGTCAACCGCCTGATCTTTCGCCCGGCGGACGCGGATCAACGGCGCGGTGCGCAGCCGCACCCCACGCCGCGTCAGGCAGCCGCGGGCAGCCCGAACAGCTCCCGGCAGGGGTCCAGACCCTCGATGGTGACGGTGGGTCGGTCGGCCGCCGCCCAGTCCGGCCGGCTCAGCCGTAGCCGCTGCGAGATCCGCACCTCGCCGTGCAGGACGTCCCGGCTGATCCCGTCCGGCCGGTAGCCCAGCCGCTCGGAGATCGCGAGTGGGGCGGGGTTGTCGGCGAAGGACTCGGTGACGGCGTACGCGGCGTCGAGCCCCGCGAAGGCCAGGTGCAGCACGGCCGCCCGCATCTCCCGCCCGATGCCCCGGCCCTGGTGTTCCAGGCCGAGCCAGGACGCGGTCTTCACCTCGCGGAGCACGGCGAAGTCACGGCCGGCCATCTGCTGCACGCCCACGGGCCGGTCGTCCGCGAAGACCGCCAGTTGCAGGGTCCACGCCTGCGGCGTCCACTGTCCGCGGGTCTGCCACTGCCACTGCACCACCCGCCGTGCCAGCTCGCGCGGCGGCAGGTCCGTCCACGGGGTCAGGAAGGGCCGCTCGTCGGGCCGGTGGACGCCGCGCACCGCCAGGTCGGCGAGGTCGGCGAGTTCGTCGTCGGTCGGGAGGCGCAGCTCCAGGCGGTCGGTCCGCAGGCGCAGGCCGAGCAGGGGCCAGTGCTCGGTCAGCACCCGGGCTCCTTCCGTTCTCGATGTGAACGCCGTCTGGCCGACACCGGCGCTGCGACGCCCGGCCGGTTCACCGCGCACCGGCGTCGGCCAGGATCGCGCGCAGGCGCGCCAGGCACTCGCTCACGAACGACGGGTACGTGTGCCAGTAGTAGGCGACCCCGCTGATCCCGACGGCCACCGCCCAGGCCCGCGCCCGCAGCCAGGTCACCTCGTCGATGCTCAGGGCGTCCCAGTACGCGCGGCGGGCCTCGGGCGGGAGATCCCACACCGGCGCGTGTTCGGCGTCCGGGGCGCCGACCTGGAGGCCACCGAAGTCGATGATCGCGTGCAGCCGGCCGTCCCTGACCAGCAGGTTCGTCGGCTTGAGGTCCGCGTGGAGCCAGACGTGCGCGCCACGGGACTCGGGCAGCGTGAGCGCCGCCCGCCACAGCTCCCGCAGGAACGCGACGTCGAGGTCGAGACCGGCGAGCCCGAGACAGCTGTCGAAGCTTCTGCTGATCCACCCGTCGCAGGGGGCGAGCGGACCGCCCCGGTAGCCGCTCAGAGCGCCCTCCCGGGCGGCCCCCATGAGGTCGGCGGAGTGCAGGCCGCGCACCGCCTCCGCCAGGTCCCTGCCCAGGGCGGACCAGTCGCTGACCGTGCCGGGGCCGGGCTCCACGCCGTCGATCCAGCGGTACACGGACCAGACGAGCGGGAAGGAGTCGGTGGGAGCACCGGCGTGGACGGGCTCCGGGACGCGACACGGCAGCGCGGGCGCCAGCCGGGGCAGCCACGCCTGTTCCTTGCGCAGGGTGGCCGCGTTGTCGGGCGTACGCGGCAGCCGCACCAGCAGGTCGTCGCCGAGCCGGTACATCGTGTTGTCGGTGCCCGCGCCGGCGAGTGACAGCGGAAGGGACGCCCACTCCGGGCGCTGGTCGTCCAGCAACGACCGGACGACCGCCTCGTCCGCCACGATCTCGTCCGCGTGCAGCCTCACGGGCGGCAAGCCTGCCCGCCCGGGCACTCCGCCCGCCAGTCGTTTTCGGCGGATGTGACGACGCACTCGTCCCGGACCGGCGACGCGTCGTCGGGCCGCCGCCCCTCCTCGAGTCGCGCCCGGTGCGATCCTCGTCGACGCCGTGAAGGACCTGCTGACCGAGATCGCCCCCGCTCGCGGCTGGGGCGAGACCTGGGAGCAGATCGAACAGGACGCCGCGGACGAGATGGTGCCCAACGACGTCGAACGGCTGGGCCGGCCGGAAGAGATCGCCGACGGCGGCGGTCACCGGCGACGCGGCATGACCAGCCCCGACTCGTACGCCCACACCACCAGTTGGGCGCGGTCGCGGCAGTGCAGCTTCGTCATGGCCCGGTTGACGTGCGTCTTGGCGGTCAACGGGCTGATCACCATGCGTTCGGCGATCTCGTCGTTGCTCAGCCCCCGGGCCACCAGTTCGACGATCTCCTGCTCGCGGGCGGTCAGCACGTCCCGGCCGGCCGCCGGATCGGCCGGTGGCGCGGTGGCCACGAACTCGCTGATGAGCGTGCGGGTGACCGCCGGGGCGAGCAGCGCGTCGCCGCGGGCCACGACGGCGACGGCCTGCAACAGGTCGGCGGGGTCGGCGTCCTTGAGGAGGAACCCGCTGGCGCCCGCGCGGAGTGCGGCGAAGACGTACGAGTCCAGCCCGTAGTTGGTGAGGATGAGGACGCGGACGGTGGCGAGGTGGGGATCGCGGGCGATACGCCCGGTGGCCTCGATGCCGTCGAGTCCCGGCATCTGCACGTCCATCAGCACGACGTCCGGCCGCAGCCGCCGCGACAGCTCGACGGCCGAGGCGCCGTCGGCGGCCTCACCGACCACCTCCAGGTCGTCCTCGGCGTCGAGCAGGGCCCGGAACCCGGCCCGCATCAGCGCCTGGTCGTCGACGAGCAGGACCCGGATCACGCCGCTCCGGCCCGGCGCGACGTCCCGCGGGGGCTCGCTCACGCCGCGCCGCCCAGCGGGAACGTGGCGCGTACCGCGAAGCCGCCGCCGTCGCGGGCGTCGGCGTGCAGCGTGCCGCCCAGCCCGGTGACCCGTTCCCGCATGCCGCGCAGGCCGACACCGGGTGTCACCGGCCGGACCGACGACGCGGCGCCGTCGTCGGTCACCGACACGGTCAGCTGCGCCGGGGCGTACTCGACGTGGATCTCTGCGGTGGCGGGGCCGGCGTGACGGGCCACATTGGTCAGCGCCTCCTGGACGACGCGATACCCGGCCTGGTCCACCTCGGCGGGCAGGTCCCGGGGCTGGCCGGTGACGCTCAGCCGCACCGGCACGCCGGCCGCCCGGGTCCGTTCCGCGAGTTCGTCGACCCGGGCCAGCCCGACGCCGTCCCCGTCGGCCGGTGACCGCAGCACGGCGAGCGTGGAGCGCAGCTCCCGCATCGCGGCACCGCTGGCCTCCTGGATCGCCAGCAGCGCGGCGGACGGCTCCTCGCCGTGCTTGCGGGCCAGGTGCACGGCGATCCCGGCCTGCACCTTGATCACGGAGATGCTGTGGGTCAGGGAGTCGTGCAGGTCCCGGGCGATGCGCAGGCGCTCCTCCCCCGCGCGGCGCAACGCCATCTCCTCGCGGGTGCGCTCGGCCTCGACGGCCCGCTGCTCGACCTGTTCCAGGTAGGCCCGGCGCTGCCGCGCCACGAGCCCCGCGACGTTGGCCGCGACGAACCAGCCCAGCAGCAGCGCGGTCCGCTCGGTGATCAGCTGGGCGGGCCGGTCGGCGGGCGCGACCGAGACGTCGCGGGCCAGGAAGCCGCCGAGGAAGACCACGCTGGCGAGCGCGGCGGCCGCCCGGTGCCCCCGCCAGGCGGCGACGTAGACGGTGCCGAGGACGGCGAACGCGGCGGACACCCCGGCGTGCACCCGGATGTGGAGGGCCAGCATGGCGGCGGTGACCACGCCCAACGCCACCACCGGATACCGCCGGCACACCGCCAGGGCCGCGGCCGTGGCGAGGACGAGGGCGACGTCGAGCGCCCCCACCGCCTCGGCGTCCGGCGCGAGCGCGGCGTTGGTGAGCAGGAGGGCGGCGAGGGCGAGGCCGCCGAGGGCGTACGGCAGGTCGCGGCGCATGTCCGCACTGTAGAACGGCGGTCACCCAGCGAGCATCCCGCGGCCGCGGTACGTGCGGCGTACCGCGGACGCGGTATCCGCGCCGGGGCAAGTGCCTGCGGCGGCACGACGCTTTCCCGGCCCGCCTTGGCGAGCATCGGTCCCATGACGTACCGCTTCTTCACCCCCGCCCCGCCGAGGGCCGCGACCGGGCTCACCGCCGAGGTCTTCCGGCAGTCGCGGGACGAGTTCCTGGGGCCGGTGCCGACCTTCCGCGTGCTCTCGGCCGTGCCGGAGGTGCTGGCCGCCACCTGGGCGCTGATGCGCGAGGCCCTGCTCGCCGGGGAGGCGTCCCGGGTCGAGCGGGAACTGGTCGCGTCGGCGGTGTCCCGCGCCAACCGCTGCCGCTTCTGTGTGGACGCCCACGTGATGCTGCTGCACGCGCTGGGCGAGCACGCGCTGGCCGAGGTCGTCGCCCAGGGCGGAACGCCGCCGGCGCCGAGGCACGCCGCGTTGGTCGGCTGGGCCGAGGCGAGCCGCAGCCCCGGGGGCACCGGCTGGACGAGCCCCCACTCCGCGGAGCTGACCGGCACGCTGCTCGCCTTCCACTTCGTCAACCGGATCGTCTCGGCGCTGCTCGACCCGGATCTGCTGCCGGGCGGGCTGCAACGCGCCCCCGTGGTGCGGTCGGTCGGCGGCCGCCTCTACGCCAGGACGGCCCGCGAGCCGAAGGAGCCGGGTCGCAGCCTCCCGCTGCTCGACGCCGGCCCGGCGGCGGCACCGGCCTGGGCCGGGGAGAGCCCGGTCGGCGTGGCGTACGCGGCGCTGCGGGACGCGGCCTCCCGGGGCGGCGAGCTGCTGGGCGACGTGGCGCGGGAGACCGTCGCGGCGACCGTGCGCTGGGAGGACGGGCGGCACCCGGCCCGGCCCGCGGAGTGGGCCGTCGAACTGGTCCGCGACGTCCCCGGCACGGACCGCGTCGGTACGCGGATCGCCCTGCTGGCGGCGTTCGCGCCGCACGCGATCCGCGAGGGGGACGTCGCCCTCTGGCGACTGTCCCATCCGGCCGACGCCGACCTCGTGCGCCTGGTCGCGTACGGCGCGATCGCGGCCACCGACCACGTCGCCCGGGCCCTGATCCCGGCTCGTCCCTAGGAGACCACCATGCGCAAGGCCTTCGTCGTCGTCAGCGCGCTGCTGCTCGTCGCGTTCGCGCTCCAGTTCGTCTTCGCCGCCGTGGGCGCGTTCACGAAGCCCGCGGGCGACGGCGCGTACGTCCTGCACAGCGTCACGGGAATGGCGGTCATCCCCGTGCTCACGCTGCTCACCGTCCTGTTCGCCGCGCTCGCGAAGGCGCCGGGCCGGCTCGTCGGGCTGGCGGTCCTGCCCCTCGGCCTGGTCGTCGTGCAGGCGCTGCTCGCCATGCTCGCGAACGCGTCCGCCGACGCCACGGGCAGCAGCACCCCGGTCGGCCTGACCGTCGCCGGGCTGCACGCGGTCAACGGCATCGTCGCGGTGCACGTGGTGGTCGCCGTCCTGCGGGGGGCGCGGAAGCTGGGGCTGCCGGCACCGGCCGACGACGCCCCGCGGGCGGCGCTGCGGGAAGCGGAGCCGGCATGAGCACCGGCGCGCTGCTCGCGGCCGACCTCGTGATCGCGGTCCTGGTGGCCGCCGCGTGGCTGGGCGGCGGCGCCGCGGCGGCCGCCCGGCGCCGTCCACTCGCGCTGGGGCTGGCCGCCGTCGCACTGCTCGCCACGGTCGCCCGCGCGGTCGCCGTCGCCGCGCTCGCCCGGGCCGGCTGGTGGTTCGCGGCCGAGAAGGTTCTCGTCGCCGCTCCCCTCTCGCTCGCGGGGGTGGCCGTCGCCGGGCCGCGCCTGCTGCGCGCGGGGGGCGACATCCGCTCCGCCGCGGTCCCGCTGCTCTTCGCCGGGTACGCCGCGAGCAGCGCCCTGCTCGTGACGGTCCTGCACGGCTACCCGGTGTCGGCTGGCGTGGCGCTGCTCGCGGTCGCCGGTGCCGTCGCGGCGACCGCCGTCTCCTGGGGCGTCCTCGGCGCGCACCCGTCCCGGGCGGTGTCCCGGACGGCTCTCGCGGTGGCGGTCGCGGCACTCGTGTCGGGGACCGGCCTGGTCGTCGCACCGGCCGCCGCTCCCGCCGTGCCCCACGACCACGACTACCGGGACGCCCGGACGGTGGGCGAACCGACCCGGCGGTTCACCCTGACGGCCGGCACCACCACGGTGCGCGTGAGCGGCCGGGACGTCGCGGCGTGGGCGTTCGACGGGCAGGTCCCCGGGCCGGAGCTGACCGCCACCGTCGGCGACGTGCTGGAGGTGACCCTGCGCAACCGGGACATCGCGCGCGGCGTCACGCTGCACTGGCACGGATACGACGTGCCGAACGGCCAGGACGGGGTGCCCGGCGTGACCCAGGCGGCGGTGCCGCCCGGCGAGGAGTTCGTCTACCGGTTCCGCGCCGACCAGGCCGGGACGTACTGGTACCACACGCACTCCGCGTCCGACGTGGGCGTGCGGATGGGGCTCTACGGCGTCCTGGTGGTGCGCCCGGCGCCGGTGACCGGCGTGGACGTGACGGTCCCGGTGCACACGCTCGCGGGTCTTCCGCTGCCCACACCCCGGGTGGAGCCGGTCGGGGCCGGCGTGCCCGTACGGCTGCGGCTGCTCAACACCGACGACACCACCCACCGGTACGCCCTGGCCGGGACGCCGTTCCGGGTGGCCGCGATCGACGGGTCCGACGTGCGGGGCCCGACGCCGCTCACGGACACCGCCGTGCTGATCCCGGCCGGTGGCCGCTACGACCTGGTGTTTTCGGCGCCCGCCGCACCGGTGGCGCTGTTCGTCGACGGACGGGCGGTCTGGTCCACCGGGCCGGTGTCGACGGCCACCGACGGGTGGCCGGTGCTGGACCCGCTCACCTACGGCGACCACGCGCCGGTGCCGTGGTCCCGGTTCGACCGGACGTTCACCCTCGTGCTCGACCGGGGCCTCGACCTGCGCGGGCTGCTCCCCCGGTACGCCCACACCGTCAACGGCGCGGCTGACCCGGACATCCCGCCGCAGGTCGTCCGCCTCGGCGACGTCGTGCGGTTCACCATCGTGAACCGGTCACTGGTGGTGCACCCGTGGCACCTGCACGGCCATCACGTGCTGGTGCTCTCCCGCAACGGGAGACCGGCGACCGGAAGCCCGCTGTGGTGGGACTCCTTCGACGTACGCCCCGGGGACGTCTGGGAGGTGGCGTTCCGGGCCGACAACCCGGGCGCGTGGGCCAACCACTGCCACAACCTGCCGCACGCCGACGCCGGGATGACGCTGCACCTGATGTACTCGTGAGCCGTGCGGGTCGGCACGGACGGCCCGCGGGGGCCGGCCCACCCGGCGGCCTCAGTCGGCCGTGGCGCCGTCGGCCTGGACGATCGAGACCGGCGTGCCGAGCTCGACGGTACGGGAGACCGTGCAGAGCCGGTCGTGCGACTGCTGGAGCGACCGGGGCAGCGCCTCGCGCGCCCGGTCGCCGTCGGCGCCCTCGGGGAACGCCACGGTGAAGGTGACCGTGAGGTTCTCCATCCGGTTGCCGCCGGCCTCGTCGCGGATCTTGTCGCCGGTGACCGCCACGGAGAACCGGGTCGGCTCGGCGCGGCGGCTCGTGATGTGGTCGACGTCCACCGCCGTGCAGCCGCCGATGGCCGCCAGGAGCAGCTCCACCGGCGTGAAGCTGCCGTCCTCGCCCGTGCCCACCGACAACGACCCGCCGCGGACGTTGCGCACGACGTACCGCCCCACGCTGGTGCGCTCGATCTCCACCGACCGGAAGGTGTCCTCACTCATGACAGGCACGCTACCCGCGGCGTCGTGCGTACTCCGGCGGGGCGTCGTCGTCGGGTGACGTTCGACCCGGCGATGCGGCCTCGGCGCCCGATGCCGCTTCGACGCCCGGGTCAGAACGCCAGGAGCTGGAACCGCCCGACCGGTTGGAAGCCCAGCCGCCGGTAGACCGTCTCGCCGGCCGAGGTGGAGGTGAGCGCCGCGGTGCGGACTCCCCGCTCGCGGGCCAGGTCCAGCGCGGCCCGCGTCATCGCGGCCCCGATGCCCTGCCGCCGGTGCTCGGGGTGGGTGCCCACGTAGTAGAGGGTGACCAGGCCGTGGCTCAGCCAGACGACCGCGGTCCCGACGATGCGGCCGTCGCCGAGGCGTCCGGCCAGCCGGACCACCGTGCCGTCACCGGCGAAGGCCCGCTCCCGGTCGATCGCCGTCGGCACACCCTCCGCGGGGATGCCGGACACCCGGGCGTACGCGGTGACGAACTCGGCCACGTCGGTGGCCTCGGCGATGCGCAGCCCGGCCGGCGGCGGCGCGCCGGTGGCCCGGTCGATCGGCACCGCCATGATCGGCAGGGTGAGGACCGGCACCGCGCCGAGGGACGCCAGGGCCTCCCCCGCGCCGGGGTCGCTGTCCGGTCCGACCCACCAGACCCGGGGCACACCGTCGAGTCGCCGGCGCGCCTCGGCGAGGGCGTCCGCCGGATCGCGCCCGACCAGGCGGAGCACGCCGTTGAGCGGCGGGTGCGGCACTCCGCTGCGGTACGTCACCAGGTCGGGGGAGGCGGCCTGGCCGTCGCTCCAGCCGAGGAGGTACGCGCGGTGCGCGGCGAGCAGTGTGTCGAGCGGCTCCATCTGTTGATCTTATCGACGGTCCGTCGGCGGGCCGGGTGATCTGCGTCAACCCGAGGACGCCCGACCTCGGGAAGCCCGCCTGTCACCGAGCTGGGCCGGGTGGCCGCCGGCCCTCCCCCGAGTGTCAGCGTTCCTCGTCGGCGAAGGCCGCCCGCGGGTCGAGGAGGCGGCCGGTCGCGTACTCCCGGTCGAAGGCCGCCGGGCCGATCGCCTCGATCGCGGCGACGCGCGCCCTGGCGAGGTCGGCGGCGTCGTCCGGATCCGGCACCTGGCCGAGCGACCCGAACGCGGCGTCCGCGACGCCGATCATCCGCGCCGCCCGCACGTGATCCCCCTCGGCGGAGGCCACCGCGGCGCCGGCCACGCAGACGTACGGCACGAAGTCGTCCCAGCCGTTGCCGAACACCCGCTCGCGGCTCTCGGCGAACAGACGCCTCGCCGCGTCGAGATTGCCGAGGCCCAGCTCGCAGAACGCGAGGTTGTGCGTCTCCGAGTTCACCGTCTGCGGTTGGCCGAGCGCCTCGTTGAGGGCGATGCTCTCCCGGTACAGGTCCCGGGCGCGGAGCAGGTCGCCGGACATCCGCGCCACGGCGGCCAGCACGTGCCGCGGCCGCTCCTCGAGGCCACGGTCGCCGGAGCGCACCGCGACCGCGAGAGCCGCCCGGGCCCGGGCCTCGCCCTCCGCGAGGTCACCGCCGCGGATGGCGACCCGGGCCAGGCTGTACCGGGCCTCCACCTCGCCCGCCGGGTCACCGGCCGCCCGGGCCCGCTCGATCTCGGCCTCGCTCATCCGCACCACGGCGTCCGTCTCGCCGCGCCGGAAGGCCGAGCGAACGTTCTCACTGAAGGTCATGGTTCCTTTTCCACATCTCAATCGTCGAGGCCGGCCCGGGATCGGGCGGTGCGGCGGGGGCCGCTCGTACGCCCGGACCGGCACACCGGCGGCCGTCCGTCACCGTGCGTGGAACACGGGTCGATCCCTACTTGTGCTGCACGATTTGGATCAGGTTGCCGCAGGTGTCGTCGAAGACGGCCGTGTGCACCGTGACCATGTCGGCGGGCTCCTGCGTGAACAGCACACCGAGCGTGGTCAGCCGCTCGTACTCGGCGGCGATGTCGTCCACGGCGAACTGGGTGAGGGGGATGCCGTCGTCGACGAGGGCCTCCTTGAACACCTTGGCGGCCGGGTGCGCGTCGGGCTCCAGCAGCAGTTCGGTCCCGTCCGGCGCCTCGGGCGAGACCACGGTCAACCAGCGGTGCTCACCCACCGGCACGTCGACCTTCTTCACGAAGCCCAGCACCTCGGTGTAGAAGCGCAGCGCCTTCTCCTGATCGTCGACGTAGACGCTGGTCAGGTTGATCCTCATGTCTTCTCCTGTCCGGGTTCGGATCCGAGCCATCGCTCGGCGATCGACCGCAGGGGTCTGGTGTCGATGTGGTGGAACTTGTAGCGACCCTGCCGGCGCGTGACGATCAGGCCGGCCGCCTCCAGGACGTCGAGATGCTGGGAGATCGCCTGGCGCGAGGATCTGACCTCGTGCCGGGTGGCCAGCCGGCCACAGATCTCGAACAGGGTCTGACCGTCGCGCTCGGTCAGCTCGTCGAGGATCAGCCGACGCGTCGGGTCGGCCAGTGCCTGGTAGAGGTCACCCACACCGACCACTATATGCAAGTGACGGCTTGCATATCAACTCGCCACCAGCTCAGGCCGACCCCGCGCCGGCCGGCCCCCGCTCGTAGCCGATCAGCACGGCCAGCAGCACGGAGAGCAGGGCGAGCGCGGCGAGGGCGGGCACCGGCCGCCGGCACCCGCCCCCTGCTCCGTGGGCTTCCCCCCGGGTCAGTCGTCGCCGTCGAGGACCTCGCGCAGCCTGCGCGCGAAGGCCTCCGGCTGGCCCGGATATCCGGAGTCGGCACCGAGGAAGCCGCCGTGGTGGCTGGGGAAGACGGTCGGCCGCCCGCCGAGCAGCTCGGCGGTGGCCACCGAGGTGCGTCCGGTGAAGATCTCCGAGGACTCCTCCCCCACGGCGATCACGACGCGGGTCGGCGCCGCGGCCAGCGCGCCCGGGTCGGGACGGTAGCTGCTGACCGCCCAGGACCGCTCCGAGAGCAGCGGGTCGTCACGGGAGCCGTCGTCCTCGCCCGGCATCCCGAACTGCGCCGGATCCGGTGCGGGCCGGGCGAAGTAGTCGTCGGTGAACTCACCGCGCCACGACGTCATGCCGATGAAGGCGGCCATGCCGGCACCCCAGCCCTTCGCCTCGTACGCGTCGCGGACGCCGGCCCGGGCGCGCTCGGCGGCCTCGGCATCGGGGAGCACCGGGATGAGCGGCGGCTCGTGGGCCACCAGGGTGCGCACGTCCCGCGGGTACGCCGCCACCAGCGCCAACGCCGTCACCGCGCCGCCGCTGCTGGCGAACATGTCGACCGGACCGGCACCCAGCGCCTCGATGACGGCGTGCACGTCACCGGCCTGGACGGTGGGGGTGTGGTCGGTCCGGCCGTCCCTGCGACGGCTGCGGCCGAGGCCGCGCGGGTCATAGGTGACCACCGTCCGGTCGGGAAAGTGGGCAGCCAACGCCGCGAACCCGCCGGCGTCCATCGGCTGGCCGATCATGAACAGCGGTGGGCGCCCGTCGGCGGTGGGTAGGGGGCCGCGCACGTCGTAGACGATGTCGGCGTCGGGGGTCTCCAGGGTGTGCGTGTTGGTCATGACGTGTTGACTCCTTCCGCGGTGCAAACTCATCGGCGCGCCCGGTCGACCCGCCGGCATCCTGTGCGCCGACGTCCCTCCCCGTGAGCGTCACTACCCGTGCGGGCGGGCGCGAAGGGCCCGGATGGACCAGTTCAGCACTGCGCCTCGCCCTTGCGGAGATCGTCCGCTGTGCCGCTGCGGAAGGCTCGTACCATCACGGTGTGCGACCTGACGGGCGGGTTCGTGTCGCTGGGGCCGTGGTGGACATCGCGGTCCCCGCCCGGCCGGGCCGCGCGGCGGGGATCAGCATGGCCGGGTTCCGCGGTCGGGCGGAGGGCCCGATCGCGCTCCAGATGATCCCGTACCCGGCGCTCACGGTCTTCATCGACCTCGGTGACGCGCTGCTGGTGGCCGACGCCGGCGGTGCGCGGAGGCGGGGCAGTGTCGTCGTCGGCCTGACTCCCGGCAGCGTGCGAGGACGCGGAGGCGACGCCGACCTCCTCCAGGTGCGGCTCTCGCCGGTGGTCGCGCACGCGGTGCTGGGCGCCTCGGCCGAGCTGGGCGCCGGCGTGGTCACCCTGGAGGATCTCTGGGGCCGCGACGCCGGGCGGGCCGAGGAGCGGTTGCGCGCCGTGACATCGTGGCACGACCGGTTCGCGATCATGGAGGCTGCGCTCGCACGGCGGTGTGAGGCGGGCCGGGCCGTCGATCCGGAGGTCGCCTTCAGTTGGGCGCGGATCGTCGCCAGCCAGGGGCGCATCCGGGTCGAACGGCTCGCCGCCGAGGTGGGATGGAGCCGTAAGCGGCTGTGGTCCCGGTTCAGGTCCCAGATCGGTCTCACGCCGAAGCGCGCCGCGATGCTGGTCCGGTTCGACCGCGTGGTGCACCGCCTCGCCGCGGGGCACAGCGTCGCGCTCGTGGCGGCGGAGAGTGGCTTCACCGACCAGTCCCACCTCTGCCGGGACGTCATGGCCTTCGCGGGGATGACACCGACGGCCGTGGCGGTCGCGCCGTGGCTCGCGGTCGACGACGTCGCATGGCCCACGCGGGAGCCGGCCCTCGGGCGGTGAGCCCGGCCGACGCTGTCGCCGCTGACCGGCAGGGCGGAACATTTCTCCAAGACACTCGCCGACCGGCCGGCGATGCTGACGGTCATCACCGCTGGCCCTGAGCCGCGTCACGGACGGTAGGAGGCAGTCGATGGCAGCGCACGCGCCCCGGGCAGGGACGACATGAGAGGCAGGGCCCCGCTGGGCACACGTCTGCTCAGGGACGCCCGGGACTGGGAGGCGATGACCGACGACGAGGTGGTCGCGGCCCGCGAGAAGGCCAACCGCGCGGCGTCGTCGCCCGCCGCACGCCTCGTCACCGGACTGCCGGACCGAGACGCCCGGATCAGTGAGGCCACGGTCGAGCTTCCCGGCCGTCGCCTGCGGCTGCGGGTGCACCGCCCGAAGAACGCCGCGCGGCGGCTGCCGCTCATCGTCTCGTTCCACGGTGGAGGCTTCATCGCCGGCACCGCCGCGCAGAACGACTGGCTCAACAGCCACCTCGCGGCGCGTTGCCCGGCGGTGGTCGTCTCGGTGGAGTACCGCCTCGCGCCGCGACACCCGCTGCCCCACCCGATCGAGGACGGCTACGACTCCCTCGTACGGCTCGTCCGCGACCACGACGAGTGGGGCATCGACCCCGCGGCGGTGGCGGTCATGGGCGAGAGCGTCGGCGGCATGATCGCCGCGCTCCTCGCGGTGCGCGCCCGCGAGGACGGCCCGCCGCTACGCGCCCAGGTCCTCAACTACCCCAGCACGGACTGGACGGAGAGCATGACCGACTACCCGTCGGTCACCGAGAACGCCGACAATCCCACCCTCTCCCTGTCCCGCCTGCGCGCCAGCCGCGCGCTGAGTGTGCCGCCGACCCTCGACCCGCGCCGCGTCTCCCCCGTCAAGGTGGAGAACCTGGCCGGCCTGCCGCCGGCCCTGGTCGTCACCGCCGCGCTGGACCCCCTGGCCGACCACGGACAGCGGTACGTCGAACGGCTCCGCCAGGACGGCACCGACGCCCGCCTGACCTGCTATCCGAAGGCCACCCACACCTTCCTCAGCACCCCCGGCCTGGTACCGGCCGCCCGCCCCGCCCGCCGCGAGATCCTCGCCTTCCTGCGCGGCCACCTCCAGGGCCGGTGAGGCGGGTCAGCGGCGGCCGCCGCGCGGAGCCCCGCACGACGGCCGCCGGTTGGCCCGCGACACGCGCGGGGGCGGCAGTGGTCACGGGTGACCGTCAGGGGAGGATCTCGACGTACCCGTCGGTGCCGTGCACGCGGATCCGCTGCCCGTCCCGGATCAGCCGGGTGGCCTGCTGCACGCCCACGACGGCCGGCAGGCCGTACTCCCGGGCGATCACCGCCCCGTGGGTCATCAGGCCACCCACCTCGGTCACCAGGCCCGCGATCCCGACGAACAGGGGCGACCAGCTGGGGTCCGTGTAGGTCGTGACCAGGATGTCGCCCGCCTCCAGGTCGGCGTCGGTCAGGTCGAGCACGACGCGGGCCCGCCCCTCGACGGTGCCGGTGGAGACCGGCAGGCCGATGAGGGCGCCGGCCGGCACGTCGTCCCGCCGGTACGCGCCGGTGAGGGCCTCGCCGTCGGAGGTGAGCACCCGGGGCGGGGTGAGCGCCTGGTAGGACCGGAAGTCGTCCTTGCGCTGCCGGATGAGCCGGGCGTCCGCCCGATTGGTGCGGACGACGTCGTGCAGTTCCTGGAACGTGAGGTAGAAGATGTCCTCCCGCTCCGCGAGCACGCCCGCGCGCACGAGGCGCTCGGCCTCGTCGAGCAGGGCCTGCTTGTAGACGAAGTAGCGGCTGACGATGCCGTACTTCGGGTACTCCCGGTAGCCGATGAAGGTCCGGACCCGGTCGATCATCCGCCTGGTCTCGTCGGCCTTCCGCTCGCCGTCCGGCAGTGCCCGCAGCCGTTCGAGCACCTCCTGGGCCTTCCTCCGCGCCTCCCGCTCCCCCTGTTCGAAGCGTCGCCCGGCGGCGCCCGGCTCGAAGTTCCTGACGTTGTCGAGGATCACCGGCACGAGCGTGCTGGGGCGTTCGCGCCACCGTGGCCGCGTGATGTCGATCTCGCCGACGCAGCGCATGCCGTACCGGTCGAGGTACGCCTCGATGGCGTCGCGCGCCTCGGCCCCTCCCGGCAGCTTCGGCAGCTCGTCCAGGAAGCCGTCGTCCTCGACGCCCTGCAGGAAGGCCACCACCTCCGGGTGGGGGCGGATCACGTCCGCGACGTCGAGCAGCGCGAGCCCCATCTCCGACGTGACGTTGCCCGGGGCGGACAGCGTGAGCGTGTCGGCCGTGTTCTTCTCGCCCAGCCACTCCCCCAGCCGGTCGTTGAGCCACCAGGTGGCCTCCATCCCCGCCATGATCGCCTGGATGCTCAGCGGATCACTGAGGACCCGCTTGTGCTCCTGGAAGGCCGCCAGCAGGAAGTCGAACAACGCCGGGCCGGTCTTCGCCCGGATGTCGCGCCGGAGGGCGGCGAGGGACGCCTCGCTGCGCTCGACCAGCTCGGCCACGATGGCCGGATCGGTGTCGATCGGGGCGGACCCGCCGCCGACCGGCGGCCCGCCGGGACCGCCGTCCGGGAGCGCCGGGACGAAACCGCGGTCGAGGACGGTCTCCAGCGCGTCCCTCATCAGCGGGTCGGACCTCCCCGCCATCTCCAGCAGGCCGGCGCGGCCGGCCGGCGTGGCCAGCTGCCGGGTCGCGTCGACGAAGAGCCGCCCGCCGGCCTCGTGCATCGGCGCCATGGCGGTCAGCTGCCACACGGAGATGCCCAGGGGCTTCATGGGGTCGGTCATCATCTGCTGGTGGCCGACGGAGAGGTAGACGTGGTTCTCGCCGTCGGCGGCGGGGACGGGGACGGGGAAGAGCGTGGTGATCGGCCGGCTCTGCACGATCTGGAAATCGTCGTCGACCAGGCACCACTCGATGTCCTGCGGGCGGCCGAAGTGCGCCTCGATCCGCCGGCCGAGCCGCACGAGCCGCACCACCTGCGCGTCCGTCAGCGCCGGCTGCTCCTGCCGCTGCGCCTCGACCGCCACCTCCTGCGTGCCGCCGGCCGGCAGGGCGTGGACGGCGCGCTGTTTGGCGGCCACCGCCCTGTCGACGACCTCGCCGTCGCGCACCCGGAAGACGTCCGGGTTCACCAGGCCGGAGACCAGTGCCTCGCCGAGTCCGAAGCTGGCGTCCACCGTCGCGACCTTCCGGTTGCCGGTCACAGGGTCGGCCGTGAACAGGATGCCGGCCGCGGCCGGGACGACCATCCGCTGCACGACCACGGCCATGTGGACCTTCCGGTGGTCGAAGCCGTTCCGCAGGCGGTAGGTCACCGCCCGCTCGGTGAACAGCGACGCCCAGCACCGGCTGACGTGCCGGAGGATCGCCTCCGCCCCCACGACGTTCAGGTAGGTGTCCTGCTGGCCGGCGAAGGACGCCGACGGCAGGTCCTCCGCCGTCGCGCTGGACCGCACGGCGTACGCGGCGTGCTCGCCGAACCGCGCGAGCGCGCGGGTGACCGCCG
Organism: Micromonospora xinjiangensis; assembly: GCF_056150165.1. Lineage (NCBI taxonomy): Bacteria > Bacillati > Actinomycetota > Actinomycetes > Micromonosporales > Micromonosporaceae > Micromonospora > Micromonospora xinjiangensis. Next base: position 171,645 of record NZ_JAXCFO010000001.1, read on the forward strand.
CCGCGACGTCGTCGGGGACGGCGACCCCCTCGACGGCCCGGCGGACCTCCGCGCTGAGCGTGCCGATCGCCTCCCGGTCGTCCGCGCTCAGGCGCGACAGCTCACCGAGCCGATCGTCGATCGACGGCACCTCCGCCATGATCCGCCGGAAGGCGTCGGTCGTCACGCAGAACCCGGCCGGCACCCGTACGCCGTCGACGCGCGACAGCTCGCCCAGGTGCGCACCCTTGCCGCCGACCACCGCGACCTGCGTCGCGTCAACCTCTTGAAGATCCCACACATACTGCTCGATCACTGCGAACCTCCGAGACAGCCGTGCTCGGTCGCACCGCACGGGCCTCTCACTCTGTCGAACCTCTGACGGGGCACGGCCGCGCCTCTGGTTGCCTTCCCCCCTCACGAGTAGGCGGCCGTTCCGCCCGGTCGGGCGGCGCGCACACCGACACCTCCGCCGCGAGCGACCGCGACGCTCGGCGGGGCCCGTTTGGGCAGGTGGTGGCTGCGGCCGGACGATTCTGCGCCACGACCCGGGCCTTGCGGCAAGCCCCCCGGTGCGATATATGGTGAAAGTGGCAGGGAGAAATCTCCTTGCCTTTTTGCTTGTGCGGCCCGCTCTGCTCTCGGCGACCACTAGGCACCGAACCGTGCCGGGCAGCGGCCCGCTTGTCGCGCTCGGGCGACATCTGCTCCCTGAGGTCGTCGTAGGTGGCTGGCACCCTCGCCTCATGATTCGAGGGACGTTGTTGGCGGAGAGCCTGCGCCCGGACGCCGACCTCCGGGTCGCCGGATGGCGGATCACCCGCGTCACCCGGCAGGACGTGTCCGCCTCCGGGTCGGCAGCGCAGCCGGACATCTGGACCTTCCTCCACTTCGAGGCGGCCGACGACGCGGCCGACGAGCTCGGGCGGGCGCTCGCCGAGTCACTGGCGCCCGGCGGCTGGTACGCGGACTTCACCGTCGGGCCGGACCGCGTCGTGGTCTTCGCGGGCCGGGTCTTCCGCTACCGCCGGGGCGACGAGGCGGGGCGAGCCGAGGCGGTCGAGTTCGGCAGGACGATGGGTGTGCCCGAGCACCAGTTGGACTGGAGCGACTGACACCGGGAAGTCCGGTCACCGCGGGTCGGTCCAGTCGGTGGAGGCGGCCATGGCCTCGTGGGGCTCGACCGGCGCCGGCCACCCCGCGCTTGACGTCCCGATCAAGCTCGTGACCGCTCTCGGTTCCGGCATCGACGCCTACGACGGAGTCAACCACGTCCAGGTGCTGGAGAACCTCGCCGCGCTCGACCGCGACGGCGGCTACCTCGGCGCCCTCTCCATCCCCGGTTCCAGCCGAGAGGCTGTCCGCTACCGCGATGCCGTCGCCGACGCCCGAGCCGCCACGCCGGAGCGGCCGAGCATCGTCCAGGGACAGATCGCCGCCGCCACCAGCAGCGGCGCGTTCGGAGACGTCAGGTTCACCCGGCGCACCGGCGGCGGGGACCTGTTCGTCAACCCGCTCATGGCGATCTACTTCACCGTCGACCTCCACAAACTTGCACGGTGGCGGTGGGCGCGTGGGTGCCGGTCAGTCGCTGACGTGGGCCGTGTTGTCGAGCCAGTGCCGGGCGAGATCGCTGTCCCCGTCGATGCGGATGTCGGTGGCGTCGCCGTCGGTGAGAAGCAGTCGTCGGGTCAAGGCCAACAACAGCGACTGCGCCGGCCCGGTCACCGTCACGTCGGCCTGCTGAACTCCGGGCCGCCACGTCGCCCCGTCAGGCCGCCGCTCGACGAACCACGCTCCCGCGTCGCGCACGATGTCGGTGGCCCGCCACAGCAGGGTCTGCCCGGTGCCGCGGATGGCGTGGGCGGACCCGGACCGCCGCATCTCCCACGTGGGGGAGGTGAGCATCGCGAAATGGTTGCTGATGAGCGCGGCCGCGACATCGGCGTCGATGCCGACCGGCCGGTCCGCCGCGTTGGCTGCGTCGAAGCCGTGGACGACCGTCTCGTTGAGAACGCTGGACAGCCAGAACCGCGTCCCGGACCGCTGGTCCCCCGCGGCGTTGAACACCGGCGCGTCGAGCGCGTCATCGGAGCACGCGCGCGCGACCCGCCGCGCGGACTCCGACAGCCACGCCCCCCACTCGCGAGGATCGGTGGGAAGGACGGCCATCTCCGTGGGCAGCTGCGCGGGGTCGACGACCCGGCGCTCAATGATCTCCGCGACCCAGTTCTGGGTCTGGCCCACGTGCTCCACCAGATCGGCGACGGTCCACCCCGGGGTTGTCGGCACGGCGGCCTCAGGTCCGGCCACGGCGGCCGACTCCGCCAGCCGTCGGGTGTGTTCGACGATCGCACTCCGGGCACGTTCCGCGTTCAGCTCGGTCATTGGACTGTCCTTCCCGGTAGCCTCCTTGTGCCGTTACTGACTCGGCGCGCCGGTCGGACTCATCGGTGGCCCGACGATCGGCGCGTCAGGCGGATGACTGATCACATCCCAATGCGTCGGGGTCGCTCGACGAGTTGGCCGCGCTCGAACGTCGCGTCTGTGGAACGAATGTGACAGGTGGCGCGTTGACCGTTCGTCGGGCGGGTCTGGACGGATTGGCAGCTGGAGCGCCACCGCGACGGTGAACAGGGCCCCTTGATGCGCCACATGGACCGGGAGCGAAAGTCGACCACCCGCCGATGGAACCTGAAGTCCGCGCGCTGGAAGCGGGCTGCTCAGAGCCAGCCTCGTTGACTGGCATGGACGCCGGCTTGGAATCGGCTCGCCGCGCCCAGCCGCTCGGTGAGGGATGTCATCAGGCGCTGGACGCTCCGCAGTGAGATCGCGAGCTTGCGGGCCGCCGATTCGTCGGTGTGACCGGCCGCGAGTAGTCGTAGCAGTTCGCGCTCCTGGGGAGTCAGACCCTGCTCGTCGGGCACCGTCTGCTCACCGAAGGGTGTCGCGATGCGCCAGATCTGCTCGAACAGCGCGACGAGTCCGGCGATGACACCGGGCCTGCGCAGCTCCAACGCCCCTTGCCGTGAGTTGTCCGGATCGATGGGCACAAGCGCCGTTTCGCGATCCACGAGGACCATGCGCATTGGCAGGGTGGGCGTGGTACGCGACTGGGCACCCAGGTTCGCCATCCAGCGGGCGTGCGCGAGGGTGGCCGGGTCGTTGCGGAAGCTGTCCTGATAGACGTTCCGGATGAGGACACCCCGCTGCAGAGCAAGCTGGTTGAGCGGCCCCTCGGCCTCTATCGTGTCCGGGCTCTGCCCGCGCCCGGTGGTAAAGGACAGGCATTCGGTCCGGGCCGTGTGAGCGAGCTCGGCCAAGCGCTCCCGTACGGCGTCGATCCCCTCGAGAATCCGACCTTCCCCTGCCTGATGGTGATCGTCGTGCACGGTGGCGATGGCGGCGATGGCAGCCCGGGTGGCCTCCACCTGCCGTTGCCGGACGGCGACCTCTGCCTCCACCTTGGCCAGAAGCGCCATCAGGCCCGCTTGGGGGCGCACCACGTGGGCGTGGCCGCCAGGGGAATCCAGCCGGATCAGAGCGAGATCGGCCAACACATCCAGCGCTTCGCGCACCTGGTCAGGTGAGACAGCCAGACACTCCGCCAGGCCGGCAACATTCAGGTCGGGGCGTTGCAGCATCGCCCGATAGACCATCTCATGCTGCGCCGACAGCCCCAGCAGGTCGAACATCGTTCCTCCCCGAATAACACCGACGACGAGCATTCTGCCGTGCCTTGATCCACTGCGTGGTCCCTCATCGTGCTGGCGTGATCCCGCCGGGCGGGCTCACGCCAGCGCAGACCTGGTGACAACTTCCACCGAGCCCGCGATGCTCAATTCAGCTCAGCAAGAAGCGCCGCAAAGCCGAGCAAACCAGACCACCGAAATAGCGACCACTCCTGGGGGATCTAATCGAAATGTGGGCATCTACTGGTATCAAACGGCGCGCAGCCGTCGTCGCCTCCCTCGTGCTCGCCGTCGCCGTCGCACTGGCATTCCGGCCGGAGATGTTGACGGTGCTGGCCGAAGGCTTCGGCTGGGGCGGCCCCGCGGCGAGCCCTTCAGCGACCTCCGCCGTGGCCGAGGGGTTCGGCTGGGGCATTCCAATCCGCGTGCAGCCGGGGACGTGAGCGCGTTGGTGGTGGCCCACATCCGGATCGCGCCGCTCGGCCCCGCGCCCCCCATTGACCCGTCAGAACTGCGAAACCTTATTTATGCCCGGAGCGGGCCAGGAAACGGGGTGGAGCACATCCGCGTGCGCGCCGGCCCCCACGGCGCCGACATTCTGGCCTTCATTGACATCGATGATCCTCTCGAGGCGAGCGCAATCTTGCGCCGCATCGTCGACATGACAATCACCAGCACGCCACTGCTACGCCTGTGGCGAATCATCTAGCCATTCAACATCTACGACTGGACTGACTCGGATCCGCCGCAGTCTATTGAAACCAGCCGCCGTCTACGGACATCAGCGGCCGGCCCAGCACGTGCCGATAACGATCACCGGCCTTGAAAGGCATGTAAACGATGTTGCTTCGACGAATTTCCACCCTGGCTCTCGGCGTCACCCTTGCCGCCGGCCTCGGCCTCACCGCGGGCGTCGGCACCGCGGTGACGAGTGCCCCGCAAGCAGCACACGCCGCATCGAGCGTAGGCGGCCAGATCAGCCGGGATGAGATTCTCAGCCGCGCCCAGTACTGGTATGACAATCGCTACAACTTCGTCTACGACCAGGGAGGCCAGTACGACGACCAGGACGGCAAGCCTTACCGCACGGACTGCTCGGGGTTCGTCTCCATGGCCTGGCACTTGTCAGCGTCGCCGTGGACCGGCACCATCGGTCAGGTTGCAACTCAGATCAGCAAGAGCGACCTTCAACCCGGCGATGCGCTCAACTCCCCCACGGATCACATCATCCTGTTCAAGCGCTGGATCAACCAGTCGACCGGCACATTTGAGTACTACGCCTTCGGGTCGACCCCGGTGAAGATCGCAACTGAGACCCTCACTGGCGGTTCCGACGGCCTCATCGACTCCCATCCCGCAAGCAACTACATCGCACTCCGCTACCGGAACGTCATCGGCAGCGGCGAAACGCCCGTCCGGGACCCCTGGATCGCGGACGTGAGCGGTGACGGCTTCCACGACCTGGTGGCTACCAAGTCCGACGGCACGATGTGGCTGTTCTCCAACAACTTCGGCCGCGACGGCGGAGTGCCGTACGGGGACGTACGCCAGATCGGCAGCGGCTGGGGCAACTACGACCGCGTGATCAACGCGGATGCCAACGGAGACGGCTTCAGCGACCTGCTCGGCATCAAGACCGACGGCACCATGTGGCTGTTCTCCAACAACTACACCCGCGACGGCGCGATGCCGTACGGCGACGTACGCCAGATCGG
>NZ_JAXCFO010000001.1:177130-1415608 GCF_056150165.1 Micromonospora xinjiangensis
ACCGACGGCACCATGTGGCTGTTCTCCAACAACTACACCCGCGACGGCGCGATGCCGTACGGCGACGTACGCCAGATCGGCAGCAGCTGGGGCAACTACAACCGCATCGTGTAGTACAGCGCGAGCCGTACACGCGCCCGGCCGAGGCCGGGCGCGTGTACGCGTACCGCCGCACCGCAGATGTTCAAAGCGGAACTTTGACCGGCTCGCCGATGACCTGCACCGACGTACCTGCAGCCAGGTCAGGCGGCGTTGGTACCGCACAGGACTGCTGGCTGCCTGCAACGTGCGACAGTGTCTTTGCATCTGCGCCCCAAGCGAGTATGGCCCGTTTCCCGTCGTCCCCTGAGGCGGCGTCGGCGCACACGCTCGCCGCGCTTCGTCTTACTGGCGCATTTTTTGCGCGGCTCGTGTCGCGCTCACGCCGCGCCAGCTCCCGCTCTTACGGCCTGGAACTGTCCTCGAGGACCCCTTGATCCCAGGGAACCAACAGCCGCAGCGATTCGGGGTGCCCGAGGAGACACCAGTGCCACCGCCTGGGTCATCCACCGGGCAACCCGTCGTGCCACCAGCGCCATTAGCGACCTGTGATGGCCTGGCCGTGAGGTCACCCGCCTCGTTCCCGCCTCAGATAATCTCACCGTCTGCGGAGACAGTTCTGGCTCAGCCCCACCCAAGCCGGACTCCCGGTCCCCCTCTGGGCCGACACCACCGTCGTCCACCTGCTCGTCGACGACGGCCAACCGACCGGGCCACCACCCATCACCACCGGCCCCGCCCGGACCGGCGCCCCGATCGAGGTCGAGCAGCTCATCAACGCCGCTGGCCTGATCGGCCTCGCCGGCCGGCAACACCCCCGTCGGCTACCACTTCGCCGGCAGGCGCGTCACCGTCCGACCCGACCGCGGCCTCATGCAGATCACCGCCGCCGGCGTCGTCCTGCGCAGCGAGCCCAACCCTCTCACCACTGCCGAGACCGCCCGCATCTGCGCCGCCCGCCCCGCCGGATGCCCACCACAGCCCGCAGCCCAGCCGCTGCGGGTCGAAAGCCGCGTCAACTGCCGAGGATGCCTCGTCGTCGCCGGCTTTCGACGCTGACCAGCTGGTCACCGAAGTGCCCGGCACCACCACCAACCCGCCCGGTTCAAGGCACGCAGGCCAGAATCCCCCCGGCGACACACCAACCATCCCGCCCGTATGCCAGCCTGACCACCATGTATACGGAGAAACGCATCCCGCTGCTCTGCAGCTACGACGGCGACGCCGACGCGGCATACATCTACCTCGACCACCCCAGCCCACCCGCCGCCGCACAGCGGGTCATACCGTTCGACGCCGATCAAGGCATGTTCAACCTCGACCTCAACCGCGAGGGCCACGTCGTCGGCCTGGAAATCCTCGGCGCCCGCAGCCGGCTACCGCCCGCTCTCCTGCAGGCGATACTGGAGAACCAAGGTCAGACAGGGGAACAAGCCATGATCGTCTCGCCGGACGTGTCGCCCAACACCTGACACCAATCCGTCACGCATCAAGTGGAGCCCGACATTTGCCGGCAGCTGGTGTCCGCTCCGGGATTTGCGTGACACATCGGTATCAAGACCTGGTGACACTCCGCCGAGTGCCGGTGGAGATGAGCGTGATGGAACAACAGTATCGAGCCTCGCCGAACGGTTCGGAGTCTCCCGTCAGGCCGTGCATCGCTGGCTGGCCTGGTATGAGCAGGAGGGCATGGAAGGGCTGGCAGATCAGACCATGGATAGCACCCAGTTGACGCACGCGCTCGGCTACACTGTCGGCGACCTGCTCGTGATCTCAGCCGAGGCGTTCGACGCGCGGGTCGTCAAGACCACGCCTCAGCGCCTGCTCATCGACTGGCCATGGTGGGAGGCCGACCCCGAGTCGACCAACTCATGGGACGGCACTGTGGGCTTCCCTCGTGACCCTGACGCGCACGGCTGGCTCAACACACCCTGGCGACTGGAGCCCGACCCCTCCGAACTCCAAGCCGGTGACCCTTGCTTCGTCGGCATCCCACCAACGCAGGTGCGGGTCACCTCCATCGAGAGGTTCGATCCTCCCGCCGACTTCGGATTCCTACCCCGGCCGGATCACGCGCTCGAGGTGGTTCCTGTCGACGCGATCGAAGACCAAGAAGCGGGCTACGTCCTCTACCTCAACAATCAAGAGCCGATCCACATCGAAGTTCTTGCCAACTCCAGCTAGCCAGGGCATACACAAGCGCTACCCTCAACCAGCGATCGTCTAGCCCGGGCGTGTCACCCACGTCCCGGGACTGATCGCAGGTCCTCGCACCCGACAGGCTGGCAGCCGGCTGCCCCGCATCGGCGTCCGCTACTCCACCAGGCTTCGATGACCCGGCCGCTACTCGGCCTCGGACAGGAAGCCGACATGCGGTGACCCAACCGCTGAGCGCACGTTGTAGCCCCAACGGCGCAACGCCTGCGTGATCTTTCCAGCCCTGCCAGCACGGGTACGGCGCGAGCCGCGACCACCAAGCCCCGACAACCAGTGCACAGGCCGTCCGTCCCTGCCAGATGTGCGACCAGGATCGGCTCCGCCTCGTTGCTCACTGGTCCTCCTGGGCGGGCCAGTGCTTCCGGTTGACTGGGATGCGGTGTCGGTTACGGCAGGGCAGGTCGACCCCGCAGCGACAGACCCACGCCCACTTGCGCCACGACCATGCCGGGCGGTGTCGCCGCGCCAGGGTCATCGCGACGGCGATCAGGTACTGTTCGTAGGAAACTCGTCGCCATGGCAGCGTCCTGTCCCGCATCACTGCCTCCCTCCGCCGGGCAGCCCTCCACGGCCGACCCCGAACCACGGGACCGAATCCGGAACGTTCAGTAACTGCGACGCTACGATCACGGGGACGGCGGTTGGACTCACCCGTAGTACGAGTGAGCAGGCCAAATGCCCTTCTTCAGCGTTGGTTCGACGGCGGGAACGCCGACCACCGGTCAATGTAGGGATGACGGATGGCAGGTCGCGGGCGATCGGCACTACAGCGCGGCGGGGTGACCGGCTACCTGTTCAAGCTGATCCGGGAGTCCATCCCGCTAACGCAGGAGCAACTCGCCGTCGGCCTGGGCGTCGACCGCGTGACCGTGCAGAGTTGGGAATCCGGGGCCGGCCTTTCACCGCGGTGCCGCTCGGGCAAGCGATCACCGTCCGGCACCGACTCAGACGGCTCGCCGCGAACGCAGTCCTGCTCGCCGCACTCGACGACGCTGCCGAGGCAGATTTCATCCTCGCCGCAGTCCTCGACGAGCAGGTGGACCGCTGTGACATCGCCGAGCAGCCGCTCGGCTGGTCCGTACTCACTCACCGCCTGACCGACCTGATCCTCTGGGCCGTCCTCGGACAGACGCCCACCTTCGCCAAAGGGCTACCCATCGCCCACCCGCGGCGAGGTCCGGTCGCGTCCGGGCCGACCCTGGCCGTTGATGAGCAACGTACGTTCTTCGCTCACCTTCACGTGCTTGCCGGGCGCGCGGCCGCCGGACGGGATCCGTACGTACTGCTGCACCGACAGGCCTGCTTCCTCGCCGGCATGGATCCCACCGGGGCGGCGGCAGGATGGCTCACCCAGGCCACCACCCGCGCCCGCCGGGCGACCAGTTTCCGCACCTGGTCACCGCTGTGGCCGGACGCCCGCTCCGTCGTCACGTCCCTCGCCAACCAGGGCGACCCGGAACCGTTGCGGGACTTCATCGCCCGCGCACACCCGGACGACGTCTGCGAGCGAGCAGGCCTCAACTACTCGGCCTACTGGGTGGGCGAATTGCCGTACCGCCACCGCGACGACTCCTTCATGCCCGAAGCGCTCGCTGACTGGCATGGCTCCGTCCTTCTTCGGCACCTGGTCCAACGCCTGGACCCAGCGCACCCCTTCGTCGACCTCAACATCCACAACACCTGGGCTCTGCTGGCCGCACGACGCGGTCTCACCGTCGACAGCCCCGCCGCGACTCGGGCACTCCTCGACCGCAGTGTCCCGCTCCTGGACAGTGACCAGATCTCCGCGCAGTCCCGGCAGGAACTAACCTCTATCGTCTACAGCCTGCGGGCGGACGGACTCACCGGCACAGGGACGGGCAGATGACCGACGACCACGACGCCGCCGGAGCGATGAGCTTCATCTTCGAAGCCGGCGTCCTCAAACGCGCCGCCCGCACCGGCTGGTGGTTCGCCGGCGTCAAGCACCCCGAGTCGATCGCCGAACACTCGTTCCGGACCGCGCTCATCGGGATGATGCTCGCCGCCATGGAAGGCGCCGACCCGGCCCGGGTGTCCATGCTCTGCGTCCTGCACGACACCCAGGAAACCCGGATCACTGACATCCCGCACATCGCCAAGCGCTACCTCACCGCCGCACCCAACACCGCCGTCACCGCCGACCAGGTCGCCGCCTGCCCACCGGCCGTCGCCGACGTCATCACCGACGCCGTCGCGGAGTACGAAGCCGGCGAGACGTTGGACGCCATCGTCGCCCGCGACGCTGACAAGCTGGAATGCCTCGTGCAAGCCGTCGAGTACCGCCATCAGGGCATCGACAACGTCCAGCGCTGGATAGACAGCTCACGGGCGGCACTCAAGACAGCCAGCGCACACCGCCTTGCCGACGCCGCCCTCAACGGGCAACCTCTCGCCTGGCTCGCTCCTCCGCCGCCGGAGTAGCCCGTCCGATCAAGGTGAACGTCTACGGGCGAAGACATCTCCGGCGGTGCTGTGCCACTTCCGCATTCCTCGCGTGGCTACTCGGCGCGAGCTCGCAGGTTACCTCACGGGCTACGCGTCGTACGAGGACACCGGCCTGTACACATGGCGGCGTACAAGCTTGTCCTGCTCCAGGATCACGTCGACAACATGCCAGAACTCGGAGAGCCGAGGGTGGCTCAGTCCCTCCTCACGGCTGAGCTTTCGGCCGAAGATCGGGCTATCTCCTGCAGCCTCGCCGCCATTGACGAGCGTCGCGGCAGGCGTCGGCGAGCCGGTTACGGGGCCGACCCGGCAGCCGAAGGTGGTGTGGTCGTCGAAACCGGTGTCGCCCCAGGTCCCCAAGACGGCATCGATCCAAGCCTCGTGCACACCGTTGTGGTGGTAGCAACTGGCAAAGTAGACCGCCACCGCGACGTCACCCCGGTGGACGTGCGCCCAGGTCCGGTCCGCTCGAGTGTTGCAACATTGGCAAACGAACTCTCGCACCTGGCGGCTGCTCTCGTCGATCGTGAGGTTCACGGCGCGAACATTAGTAGGGCCAAACGCCGCTCTCGTTTGCAGGACGACCTTGGCAGGACCCGTAGTGTCTGACAACGTCCATGCCGGCCGCGTGCGCCTCCCCGACGGTGCGCTGGTGTTCGCCCTTGTCCGCGGCGGCTGCGCCATGCACGGCGACCACGTGAGCCGGTCAACGCAGTCGTTCGTCGTCCACCGCTATTGGCTAACCTTCGACCGCCCGACGGGGATACGTGCAGGGAGACGACGGAATGATCGAGGTAACGGGACCCGTAGCGACTGAGGCGGGGATGCAGGTGCTCTGGAACCCCGAGCACTTCGCCTCCGTCGTCGACTACGCCTCATGGGAAGACTCGTTGCTCGAAGACGAGGACATTCTCCAGCACGTCTTGGCCGGCATGCTCGTGCCGATCAACCTGGGGGACTCAGCCTTCCAATTCGTAGTCCGTGTCGGCGACTCCGAGCAGATGGCAGACCTGACAGAGCGTGAGCGAGCGCGGCTGCTTGCCACATCGGACCCCTACCTCATCATCTCAGCCGGACTCCTTTACCTGAGCGGTCTGGAAGACGTGTCAGCGGACCTGGACGATGGCGCTCTCCAGGTGGCAGCACCCGCCGGCCGCTACACGGTGACCATCCACCTCATCGACTGGGAGAGCGAGCCGAGATCAGCGGGTTTGTCTGGATGCCCATCACCACACTCGTTGCCGGACTTCGTCCTTCTACTGACCCCGTGCACATGGCCAGAACCGGCCTTCCGCCGTAGCTTGCAGACACTCCCTCCACCGCCGGAAGCCCCTGCCTAAGCCGCGTGCCGGACATCTGCACGCCTGGCCGCACGGCGGTCGGCCACGTGCCAATCCTCTTGGCCATGCTGGTTGACGACAACACGAATCGGAAGCGGCGATTACCGCGATGTGCTCCCGCAGTCGAGCACCGTTGGGCTCCGACATGCGGCGTTACAGCGTGCACCCGGCGAGATGCGGCCTCGCCGCGGTCGCCGGCCTCCGGCTCCGCCGCGGCCCGAACGAGCAGGCAGGCTACGTGATGCGGTCTGCCGGACGGCCCTCTACGGTCAGCCAGCGATCCGCGCGTGCGATCCGCCGTTAACACCTCGGCTGTCGGTCGGCACACCGCTTAGCATTGTGGGGTGGAGCAGCTGCACAACCTTGCTATCAGGCTGGCCATGGACGAGCCGGTCGGCGATGACCTGCCGATGGCTGCCGCTCATGCATTGGCTCGAGACGTCGACTCTCCGACCCTTCGGGAGCTCGCCGGCCTTTCGAAGGGCCAGTCACGGGAAGCCGTCGACATGTTCCGGCAGGCGATGGAGGAGCTCGGCCGTCCGGTCCCGGACAAGAGCGGCGCCCGGCTACACCTCATGCGTGAGGCGGCGGCGAACATCATTGCCGAGAAGGGCGACCCTGAGGAGCTGGCCCACCAAATCTACTGGCAGGCATACCACTCGGGATTGCCGAGACTGCGATCGGTGGGCGATCGCTTTCTGGAGCTGTACGCCGGATGGGGCGCAACGTATGAGCAGGCGGAGGAGGCGGTGGCGGCCATGAAAGAAGAGGCGCGATCACTCCTTCGTAACCATGCAGCCTAAGCGGCTGTCGCTACGGTGATGCATTCCAGGAGTTCCGGCTCCTTGAATCCCAGGCGACCCGATCGAGCCGCGCAACTTCCAGCACTCCCGGCAACCAGGTGCGACAAGGCGAACGTCAAGCCGTCACTGTCCACGACGCCAGACGGACCTACGTCACGCTCCTGGCCGACCTTCGTGACGTCCACCCGAGAGTCGCCCTGCAGGTGCTCCGGCACGCCCGCTTCTCCGTGACGATGGAGATCTACGCCCAGGTCTCATCGAAGGCGATCCGTGACGCGCAGAAGCGCCTCGGGGAACCACTCGGGCAGTGACCAGGCTGCCGTACGGCAGCAGAAAGGCCACCTCCCGAGGCCGGGAAGTGGCCTTGACCTGCGTGGGCGATACTGGGATCGAACCAGTGACCTCTTCGGTGTGAACGAAGCGCTCTCCCGCTGAGCTAATCGCCCTCAGCGCGGATGACTGTACCTGATCCTCCGCCCCGGCCGCGAATCCGGGGTCAGTGCGTCGCGAGGTAGTGCATGACCCGGGCGACCACGTCGATGCCGAGGCTGTACTTGAGGGAGAGCCAGAGCACCGCGGCCACGAACACCAGGCCGACCGAGCCGAGCACGAGGCGTACGCCGAGTGACTGTCGCGTCACCCACTGCGTCCAGCTGTGGACGTGCCGGCGGGTGAAGGTGAGGAGTCGTCGCGCCCAGTGGTACTCGACGGCCCAGATGCCGAGGCCGGCGATCACCAGCAGCCAGCCCGGCCCGGGCAGGGGGATGAGGGCGACACCGACGGTGACGACGATCGCTCCGGCGATGGCGACGAAGACCTTGAGGGCGATCCGGCCGGTGGGGTTGGCCCGGATGAGTTCCAGGGTGGTGGAGATGCGTCGCCGCCATCGCGGCGGCGTCCGTTCGGCCACGGCCACACCCCCCGACCCCCGCTTCGGCATGCCCTCGCCGGGGCCCGACCGACCGGCTCGGTCCTGCTGATCCATCGGCACCGCGTACCCCCGCTTTTCGGCTGCTCGGACCACGACTTTCGGTGGGCGAGACGCCGCGATCGGATCCACTGAGGATCGGTTCGTGACCATTTCACCCCCTAGTGTCGCTCGGGCCCGTCACCCCTTCCGACGACTGGACGTTACCGGAGTAAGTCGACGACTGAGCCACCCGATGCCGGGCGGGACGACGCACTGGGCCGAACCGGAAATCCTACATGAATTTTCACATTCAGGAGGCCTTTCCGAACCCCTTCCCACCACTGGGTGAAGTCAGCGTATGGCGGAGCGTAGCCAGGAGTAGCACCTGAGTATGGGAAAAGCGGGACACGCGCGTTCCGCAGCGGTGCCGGGGGGAGAACGTCCATGAGTGTCATCCGACCGACGACCGTAGAGGTCGAGACGTCGCTAAGGCTCGTAGCGCCTGACGCCACCGCCTTGCCGGTGCGTGCCAGCTTGCGGTACGACCCTGCTGACCCGTATGCGGTCCATGTCCTGTTCCACGCCGAATCGGCCGGGGGCGAGGCCGTGAGTTGGTCCTTCGCCCGCGAGCTGCTGGTGACCGGCCTCGACGAGCCGGCCGGCATCGGCGACGTACGGGTGTGGCCGTGGGCCACTCCGCGCGGCGACTTCGTCGCGCTCGCGCTGTCGTCACCCGACGGCAATGCTCTCTTCGAGGTGCCGAGGAGCGTTCTGGTGCGCTTCCTGCGGCGGACGTACGTCGTCGTCCCGCGCGGCCGTGAGGCCGAGCACCTGGACGTCGACACCGCGGTGAACCGGCTGCTCGCCGGCCGCTGACACCACCCTCACCAGCGGGAACAACGGCCACTCCGGCCACCGGGGCCGCGCGGATCTGCCGAGTCCGCGCGGCTCCCGCACGCCTGGACGTACGCCCAGCCGCCTCACCCGTGGGTGGTGATGCCCCCGTCGACCGGGATGACCGCTCCCGTGAGGTACGCCCCGGCGCGCGAGGAGAGGTAGATCGCAGTCCCGGCCATGTCCTCCGGCCGGCCGATCCGGCCGAGCGGCACCTGCTGCTCGATGGCGGCCCGGGACTCGGGGTCGTCGAGCGCGAACGCCATCATCTTGCTCTCGAACGGCCCGGGCGCGATCGCGTTGACGGTGATCCGCTCGCCGGCGAGCTGGTGGGCGAGGCTGCGGGTGAGCATGTGCACGGCGGCCTTCGTGGCCGAGTAGGCGTACACCTCCATCCACGGCACCCGGATGCCGTCGATCGAGCCGATGTTGATCACCCGGGCGGGGTCGTCGTCGCTGGCGGCGGCGCGCAACGCGGGCAGCAGCGCGGTGGTGAGCCGGAAGACCGCCTTGACGTTCACCGCCCAGAGCTTGTCGAAGGCGCTCTCCGGGTAGGTCTCCAGCGGGGCGCCCCAGGTCGCGCCGGCGTTGTTGACCAGCACGTCGAGCCGGTCGAACCGGTCCCGGACGGCGGCCGCGAGGCCTTCGGCGCCGGCGTCGCCGGACAGGTCCGCCGGGATCGCCTCGCAGCGCCCCTCGACCGAGAGCTTCTCGGCGACCGCCGCGCAGACGTCCGCCTTCCGCGACGAGATGATCACGTGTGCGCCGGCCCGGACGAAGCCCTGGGCGATCATCAGGCCGATGCCCCGGGAACCCCCGGTGACCAGGACCGTCTTGCCTTCGACCGAGAACAGATCCGTCATGCCCATCCCATCGCGAGTCGCCGAGGCCGCCGCGGGGCGGCCCGGGTGGCGCGACCGCCGGTCGGGTGACACGGGCGGGCCGCCGCCGTGCCGGGCCGAACGGCGCTACCGCCGGGTAACGTAGCCCGGCTGTCCGGACCGCGACAAGAGCCGCTTCCGGTTACCGGCACCCTGCGGGATGCGTTGACCTGCGTCGCGGGCTACCGTCAGCTGCGATGGTCTTCTGCGGTCAGTTCCCCCCGGCATCGGTCAGCGCTCCGCACCCCTTCCCCGTCGAGATCGACACGCTGGCGCTGGCCGACCTGGCCGGCGACCCGGGCTGGCGCCGGCCGGTGCTGGTCGAGAAGGACCTCCTGGTGCTCACCACGAGTGGGCACGGCGACGCGGAACTGGACTTCCAGCCGCTCCCCTGCCGGCCGGGCACCCTGCTGCGGGTGCGCGCCGGGCAGGTGCTGCGCTGTCCCTGCCCCCAGCTCGACGCGACGGTGGTGCGCTGGGAGCCGGCCGCGCTGCGTGGCCTCGACGTCGACCCGGACGCCGTGCCGACGTGGCGGCAGCTCGCCGGCGAGGACGAGGACGCCGTCATCACCGAGGTGAGCCAGCTCGCGGTGGACTGCGCCCGGCACCGCGGGGTGCCCGCCGCCCGCGGGCTGCTGCGCCACCAGCTCGCCGTGCTGCTGCTGCGACTCACGCTGGCCGCCGAGTCCGGCCCGGCCACCCGGCCGGAGGAGGCCACGTTCCGCCGGCTCTGCCGGGAGGTCGAGCGCGGCTACCGGCACAGCCGCCGCGTCGAGGACTACGCGGCCCGGCTCGGCTGCTCGGTGCGTACGCTCACCCGGGCCTGCCTCGCGGTCACCGGGCGCAGCGCGAAACAGGTGATCGACGAGCGGGTGGCGTTGCAGGCCAGCCGGCTACTCGCCGCCACCGACGAGCCGATCGCCCGCATCGGCCGAGGCCTCGGCTTCTCCGAGCCGACCAACTTCGGCCGGTTCTTCACCCGCGAGGTCGGGATGAGCCCGGGTGCGTTCCGGGCCGCCCGCGAGCAGGCCACGCCGGAGCGGATCGTCCGTCCCCGTACGCCGACCGAGCCGAGCCGGCCGCGCCCGCAACCGTCCCGTTCGCTGCGCTGACCGGCCGGCGGCGTGGCGGGCGCGCGGGCGGGCATGATGACCTGGTGCAGATCTCCGCGCGTGGCGACTACGCGGTCCGGGCGGCACTGAGCCTCGCCACCGCGTACCCGTCCCTGCTGTCCACCCAGGCCATCGCCGCCGAGCAGGACATGCCCCGCAAGTTCCTCGAGGCGGTCCTCGCCGACCTGCGCCGCGCCGGGATCGTGCGCGCGCAGCGCGGCGCCGAGGGCGGTTACACCCTCGCCCGCCCGCCGCGCGAGGTGACGGTGGGCGCGGTGCTGCGCGCGGTGGAGGGGCCGCTCGCGGGCGTGCGGGGCCTGCGCCCGGAGCAGACCCGGTACGAGGGCTCGGCGGAGAACCTGCCCACGCTCTGGGTGGCGGTGCGGGCGGCGGTGCGGCAGGTGGTCGACGAGGTGAGCCTCGCCGAGATCGTGAGCGGTCGCCTCCCCGCGCACGTCCGCGAGCTCACCACGATCCCGGACGCCTGGGAGCCTCGCTGACTCCACCGTGGACCGGAGTTTCCCGGATCGGCGTTACGGGCATTCCCGTGCCGACACGGCAGACACGGCGGGGAAGGGAGCGCGGCGATGGGTGTGATTTTCCGGAAGCGGCAGAAGTTCGGGCCGTTGATCCTCAACTTCACCGAGAACGGCTTCTCCTCGTGGAGCATCAAGATCGGCAGATGGTCCTGGAACTCCCGTACGCGGGCGCACCGGGTCGACCTGCCCGGGCCGTTGTCCTGGAAGCAGGACAAGTCCCGGGGCTGATCTCCCGAGGTCGAGCGGGGTGCCGGTGGGTCCACCGTCACCCCGCTCGGCGTACCGGGCCGGCCCGGCTCAGGTGGACGGCCCGGTGATGACCACGTCGCCGCCGAGGCGGCCGTCGGCGGGATCGCGCGTGACCTGGCCCGCCGCGAGCAGCCCGGTGAGCGCCCGGAGCGCGTCGGCCGAACGGTGCACGGTCGCGGTGAGGGCGTGGCGGCGCAGCTCGGTGACCGTGCGGGGCCCGGAGCGGGCCAGCTCGGCGAGCAGCTCCCGGCTCAGCGGGCCGACGTCCGGCTCGGCCACGACGTCCCGCGGCCGGCCCTCGGGGTCGGCGGGGTCACGCAGGCGTACGCCGGCCGGGTCGACCGACCAGAGCGCGTCCTTGAACGCCTCCAGGCTCCGGTCCAGCCCGGTGCCGAGTGTGAGCGTCGTCGCCGTGCCGTCGGCGGTCACCAGCTCCACCTCGGTCACCAGGGGAAAACCCGCCGCGGCGAGGCCGGCCCGCGCGCTGCCGCCGCCGTGGAGCAGGACCTCGGCGGGACGCCCGCCGGCGGCCGCCGTCAGCACGGCGGCGCCGGCGGGGGCGTCCACGAAGGAGAGCAGCGGGGCGCCCGCGGCGCCGGCCGCCTTCAGCGCGACCGGCAGCCGCTCCGGGTCGCCCGGCACGAGGTGCACGGCGACGTCGGCCGGCAGACCCGCCTCGATCGGGCCGAGCCGCCCCGGCAGGTCGGTCGCCGCGTCGGCGAGCACCAGCACGGTGAGCCGTCGCCCGCGCAGCCGGTCGGCGTGGTCGGCGACCACCCGCAGCGCGGCCTCGGCGGACCCGGCGTCGCCCTCGGCGTACGCGAGGGCCAGCGTGGCCCGCCGGGAACGGTGCAGGGCGGTCGGCAGCCAGCTCTGGAGCTGGCGGACGAGCAGCTCGCGCAGGATGGAGGTCGCGTCGGTCGGCATCCTGCCGTTCTACCGCACCGCCGGTCAGGCGGGTACGGAGACGCCCACGCCGCCTCGGGTCTGACCGCCGTAGCGCTGCCGCTCACGGTCGAGGTCGAGCCGGCCGATCCGCTTGCGTGCCTGCAGCGCGGCGTCGTCGAGCAGGTCGGCCGGCACGAGCCAGACGATCTCGAACTCCAGGCCGTCCGGGTCCTGCCCGTAGAGGCTCTTCGTGCTGCCGTGGTCGGACGCGCCGACGAGCGCTCCGGCGGCGGCCAGGCGCTCGGCGGTGGCGGCGAGCTCGTCGAGGGTGTCGACCTCCCAGGCCAGGTGGTAGAGGCCGACGGTGGCCCGACCGGCGGTCGAGGCGCCGGCGGCGGCGCCGATCTCGAAGAGGCCCAGGTCGTGGTCGTTGGTGGAGTCGGGCGCCTGGAGGAAGGCGGCGCCGCGGAAGCCGTCCGGGGTCATCTCGACCGGACGGAAGCCCAGGACGTCGCGGTAGAAGGCGACGCTGCGGGCGAGGTCACTGACGTAGAGGACCGCGTGGTTGAGCCGGTGGATTCCCATGGTGCCACGGTAGCCCGATTTAGTTGAGCATTCAACTAACGGGGTTATGATGGTCGTCATGACGCGGTGGTTGGACCCGGACGAGCAGCGCACCTGGCGGGCCTTCCTGGCCGCCTCCCGAGGGCTCATGGAGACCCTCGACCGCGAGTTGCAGCGGGACGCGGGCATGCCGCACGCCTACTACGAGATCCTCGTCCGCCTGTCGGAGGCACCGGAGCGCCGGTTGCGGATGAGCGAGCTGGCCGAGACGACCGGCTCGTCACGCAGCCGCCTCTCCCACGCCGTCGCCCGCCTGGAGGCGGCGGGGTGGGTGCGCCGCGAGGAGTGCCCGACCGACCGGCGCGGCCAGGTCGCCCACCTGACCGACGCCGGCTTCGAGACGCTCGCGGCCGCCGCGCCCGGCCACGTCGAGGGCGTACGGCGGCACCTGTTCGACGCGCTCACCCCCGCCCAGGTCGACCAGTTGCGTCGCATCAGCGAGACGCTCGCCGCCCACCTGGCCGGATCCTGACGTATCCGCACCGGCGCGGGTCTTGTACTTACCGTCGTCGGTTGCGCACGATGGGGCGTGCCCTCCGGCTTCGGCGAACTGACTGATCAGGCCCACCACCTGGTGTCCACCGGCGACCTGGCCGGTGCGCAACGGCTGCTCTCCGACGCGCTGAGCGACGCCGACCCCCGTCCGGCGAACGCCACCGTCGAGCTGGCCGAGGCGGCGAGCCTCCAGGCGCGGGTGCTGGTCGCCCTCGGCGAGCCGCACTCCGCCCGAGGCTGGGCCGCCTACGCGTACGCGGCGCACACCCGGCTGCACGGCCGCAGCGACCCGCGCACCGTGGCGGCGGCCGCGACGCTGGCGGCGGTCCTGCACCGGGTGGGGAGTCACTCCCGGGCCGCCCGCCTCTACGAGGACGTCATCATCGAGCTGACCGCGCAGGACGGCCCGGAGTCGCTGCGGGTGCTCGCCGCGCACGCCGACCTGGCCACCGTGGAGTACGCCCGCGGCCAGTGCCGGATCGCCCGGGACCGCCTCCAGGACGCCTGGGAGCTGCACCGCGAGGTGTACGGCGACGGGCACCCCAGCGGCATCAAGATGCTGGCCCGGCTGGGCGCGATGCAGCGCGACTGCGGGCACTTCGCCGATGCCCACGACAACCTGGCGCTGGCCCGGGAGCTGTGCCGTAAGCACCTCGCCGTCGACGACCCGCTGGCCGCCCAGGTCGCGGCGCTGGCCCGGGCGGCCGCGAACCCCGACCACGTCTGCGCGCAGGAGCCACCGGTCGGCCGGGACGCCCCCGTCGTCCCCTCCGCCCGCACCCCGGCCCAGGGCGACGGGCTCGCCTACGAGCCGGAGGGCCCGGCCGTGCCGATCCCGCGGCAACCGGTGGACGACCCGGCCGGGGCCGCGGAGGCGTGGTGGCCGCCGGAGCACGAGGACCCCCTCACCGCCGACCCGCGCGCCGACGTCCCGTCCGCCGACGAGGCGCACTCCCACCGGGGCGGCCTGGCGGCGGATGCCGTGCCGGAGGGCACGCCCCCGCCGGTCGGGAGTGACCCGTCGCCGGGCGCCCCCGTACCACCGGGCGTGGTCGCCCTGACCGGGGCGGACGAGGAGGCGGACGGTGTCCACCGGGTGCGGCGCGGCGCCGACGAGCCGGACGACCCGTACGCCGCCCGGCTGCTGCCGGTGCCCGTGCGCCGGGCACCCGCCGCACCGCGAAACCGGCTGATCCCGCTCGTGGTCGCCGGGGTGGCCGTGGTGCTGCTCGGCACGGCGGCGGTGATCGCCGGCGTGGCCGCGATGGACGGCGACGACCGGCCACCCGAGGCGGCCCGCGACACCGCGAGCGCCCCTGCGACGAGCGCCGCACCGACGGATGCGACGGGTCCGGCCAGCCCCACCCCCACCGGGGGCGCCGCCTCGCCGGGCACTCCCCCCACCGGGGTCAGCCTGCGCGACAACCGGGACAACGTCGCGCTGCGCTGGACGTACCCGGCCGGCGGGGAGGGCCCGGTGGTCATCTCCGGCGGCCGGGCCGGCCAGCCCAAGTCGGCGCTCACCGACCTGCCGGCCGGCACCAGCGACTTCGTCATCTACGGGCTGAGCCCGAGCAACGACTACTGCTTCACGGTCGCGGTCGTCTGGTCCACCGACACGGTCGCCGCCGCCGACGAGGTCTGCACCCGCCGCCGCTGACGCGCCGGGCGCGGCCGGGCTCCGGCGGCCACCGCGAGCGCCCGGCGGTCAGTCACCGGCCTCGGTGACGGGCAGCGCCGGCAGCCGCAGGGACACCCGCAGGCCCGGCCCGTCGGCGTCACCGAGGTCGACCGTGCCATCTGCCCGGCGCACCAGCTCGCGGACAATCGCCAGGCCCAGACCCGCCCCGCCGGCGTCGCGGGCCCGCGCGTCGTCCAACCGGGTGAACCGGTCGAACACCCGCTCGCGGTCCGCGACCGGGATGCCCGGCCCGTCGTCGGTCACCGTCACCAGGTGGTACGCCCCGTCGGGCACGGCGGCGAGCACCACCCGGGTACGCGCGTGCCGCACGGCGTTGTCCACCAGGTTCGTGAGCACGCGGCGAAGCTCGTCGGGGTGTCCCACGGTCCACAACGGCTCGCCTGGCGGCGTCACCCGGACCGGCGGCGACGGGTAGCGGGCGGCGGCGGTGGCGAGCAGTTCGCCCAGCTCGACCGGGCCGACCGCGCTCGACCCGGCGGCGCCGCCGGACCCGTCCGGTGCGACCGGCCCGCCGGGGCCCGCGCCGGCCTCGTCGAGCCGGGCCAGCAGCAACAGGTCGTCCACCAGCCGGCCCAGCCGCTCGGTGTCGGCGAGCAGGTTCTCGGTCACCGCCGCCCAGTCCGTACGGTCACCGAGGTGACGGGCCACCTCCAGCTCGGTACGGATGTTGGTGACCGGACTGCGCAGCTCGTGCGCGGCGTCGGCGACGAACGCCCGTTGCCGCCGCCGGGCCGACTCCAGCCGGTCCAGCATCCCGTTGAGGGTGACCGCGAGCCGGTGCACCTCGTCGTGGGAGGCGGGCACCGGCAGGCGGCCCGGCCCCGCGCGGCCGGTGATCTCCTCGGCGCCGCGGCGCAGCGCCTCGACCGGCCGCAGGGTCGCGCCGACCACCCGCCACGCGACCGCGGCGAGCGCCCCGACCAGCACCGGGAAGCTGACCAGGAGGATGGCCCCGACCACGTGCGTGCTGTGCCGTACGTCGGTCATCGACTTCGCGACCAGGACGGTGAGCGGGTCGCCGGCGGTGCCGGTGGGCACCGTCACGACCCGGACCGGGCCGGGGAGCCCGACCCGCTCCCCCGACACCAGCAGCCGCTGCCGGCGGTCCGGATCGAGCCCCTCGGGGCGGACCATCGGCACCAGGCGGTCGGCGTCGATCGACGCCGCGCGCACCCGGCCCCGCGCGTCGACGACCTGGACCCGGACCTGCCCGCCGGCCACCGGCAGCGGATCGGGCAGGGCGTCCTCGGCGGCGAGCAGGGCGACCGCGTCGGCCGTGCGGAACGCCTCGCTGTCCACGCTGCGCTGCAACACGTAGCCGAGCACGCCGAGCAGCACCAGCCCACCGAGCGCCAGCCCCGCCGAGAGGCCGAGCACACCGATCACCATGAGCCGCCCGCGCAGCCCGAGCGCGCGCGGCCACGGGCGGGGCAGCGGGCTCACGTGGCGAGCCGGTAGCCGGCGCCGCGGACCGTCTCCAGGCGCTCGCGGCCGATCTTGCGACGCAGGTATCCGACGTACACCTCGACGGCGTTGGGCGCCGTCTCGACGCTCGCGTCCCAGACGTGGTCCAGCAGCTCGGTCTTGGAGACCACCTCGCCGGGGCGGCGCATCAGGTAGTCGAGCAGGGCGAACTCGCGGACGGTCAGGGCCACCTCGACGTCGGCCCGGGTCACCCGCCGTCGCGCTGGGTCGAGACGCAGGTCACCCACCGCCAGCACGGTCGGGCGCTCGGGCGCGCCCCGGCGCAGCAACGCCCGCAACCGCGCGAGCAGCACCACGTACGAGAAGGGCTTGGTGAGGTAGTCGTCGGCGCCGCAGTCCAGACCGTCGGCCTGGTCGTACTCGCCGTCCTTGGCCGAGAGCATGAGCACCGGCAGCCAGTGCTCCTCGGCGCGCAGCCGGCGGACCAGCTCGTAACCGGAGAACCCGGGCAGCATGACGTCCAGGATCATCGCGTCGTAGCCGCCGCCCCGGGCCGCGTCCAGCCCGGCCGGGCCGGTCGACGCCACGTCCACCGCGAAGCCCTCCGCCTGGAGCCCGCGCTGCAACGAGGCCGCGAGCCGCGCCTCGTCCTCCACCACCAGCAGCCGCACGGGTCAAGGGTGCCACCCGACCGCACACCGATACCGTCGTCCTCAGCGCCCTCACAGCGTCGACCGGGCAGGATGTTCCCAGGAGGTGCCACACATGTCCGTCCTGAAGAGCCGTCCCGTCCTGCGCTGGGTGGTCCCGGCAGCCGCCGCGGTCGCCGTGATCGGCGGTGGGGCCGCCGTCGGCACGTTCGCCGCCGAGGCCGAGCCGGCCCTGCCGCCCCGCACGGCCGCCCAACTCCTCGTCGACCTGCAGACCGCCCGGCTGGAGGGCCTCTCCGGCACGGTCGTGCAGCGGGCCGACCTCGGTCTGCCGCCGATCGCCGGCCTCCTGCCCGACGACGAGCTGACCTCCCTGGTCGCCGGCACCCACACCCTGCGGGTCTGGCACTCCGGGCCGGACAAGCAGCGGGTGGCGCTGCTCGACACCCTGGGCGAGCGCGACCTGATCCGCAACGGCCGGGACGTGTGGACCTGGGACAGCCGCAGCAACACCGCGACCCACCGCACCCTGGGCGACGCGGCCGGGAAGCCCGGCGCCCGCGACGAGGTGCCGGAGCTGCCGGCCACGCCCCAGGAGGCCGCCGACCAGGCGCTCGCCGCCATCGACCCGACCACCGAGGTCAGCGTCGGCCGGGCCGCCACCGTGGCCGGCCGCGAGGCGTACGAGCTGGTCCTGGAGCCGCGCGACAAGACCTCGCTGGTGCACCAGCTGCGGATCGCCATCGACGCGCGCGAGCACCTGCCGCTGCGGTTCGAGGTCTTCGCCACCGGCAGCGACCAGCCGGCGTTCGAGGTCGCGTTCACACAGGTCGACTTCCGCCGCCCCGCCGCCGACCAGTTCACCTTCAACCCGCCGCCCGGCGTGACCGTCAAGGAGGAGTCGGCGCCCCGGGCCGAGCGCCCGGCGCGGGAGCCGTCGGCGGCGCACCCGCGGGTGCGTACGGTCGGCGCTGGCTGGACCACGGTGCTGGAGGCCCGGATCGGCGCGGCCGGCACGAAGGGCACCGCCGGGGCCGAGAGCCCGGCCGGCGAGGAGTTCGCCGGCGTGCTCGGGTCGTTGCCGGCGGTCAGCGGCGACTGGGGCAGCGGCCGGCTGCTCACCGGCAAGCTGTTCAGCGTGCTGCTCACCGACGACGGCCGGGTGCTCGCGGGCGCGGTGACGCCGGAGCGGCTCTACGAGGTGGCCCGGGGCTGACCCGGGACGCCCGCTCACGGGTGATCGAGGTTCGACGGCGCCGCCGGCACATCGCCGGCGGCGCCGTGGTGTGACCGGCCGGCCGGGTTCACCCCGGCCGGCCTGTTCATTTGGCCGGGCAGGCGCCGCAGGGCTATCTTTCAGTGTTCAGGCACAAAAAAAGAACGGCGAAAGTGCCGTTCTTGCAATGAATTCTAAGTCATAGGGAGACGGCTTGTCAAGGCACTCCGGCGCAACCGGCGAATTGCCGCTCGATGACGAGATCGGCCGTGAGCAGGATTACCTGTCCATGCTCTACCACCGCCTCGACGAGATGCGTGAGCAGGCCGCCCGCCGGCTCACCGACGAGCTGCGGACGACGGGCGGCACCCAGCAGGCCCGCTCCCAGCGCGACAGCTCCGTGCAGATGTACGCCGAACAGGTCGAGCAGTTCTCCGCGGTGGAGAACGGGCTCTGCTTCGGGCGCCTCGACGGCGATGACGACTCCCGCCGTTACATCGGTCGTATCGGCATCTTCGACACCAGTGGCGACTACGACCCGCTGTTGATCGACTGGCGCGCCCCGGCCGCCCGCCCGTTCTACCTCGCCACCGCCGCCAACCCGCAGGGCGTACGCCGCCGGCGGCACCTGCGGACGCGGCAGCGGAAGGTGACCGGCCTCAACGACGAGGTGCTGGACATCACCTCCGCCTCGCCCACCGGGCACGAGGAGCTGACCGGTGAGGCGTCGCTGCTCGCCGCGCTCAACGCGGGGCGCACCGGCCGGATGCGGGACATCGTCGAGACCATCCAGGTCGAGCAGGACAAGATCATCCGTTCCGACCTGTCCGGCGTCCTGGTGGTCCAGGGCGGCCCGGGCACCGGCAAGACCGCGGTGGCCCTGCACCGGGCGGCGTACCTGCTCTACACGCACCGGCGCGAGCTCTCCACCCGCGGCGTGCTGCTGGTCGGTCCGAACGCCACCTTCCTGCGCTACATCTCCCACGTGCTCCCGGCCCTGGCCGAGACCGGCGTCCTGCTGCGCACCCAGGCCGACCTCTTCCCCGGCGTGCGGGCCCGCCGCGTCGAGTCGGCGCAGGCCGCCGCGCTCAAGGGCCGGGCCGTGATGGTCGACGTGCTGACCGCCGCCGTCCGGGACCGGCAGCGGGTGCCGGACGAGCCCATGGAGGTCGAGGTGGAACGGGAGGTGCTGACCCTCCACCCGGACACCGTGCGGGCGGCCCGCGACCGGGCCCGGCGCTCCGGCCGGCCGCACAACCTGGCCCGGGCGCTCTTCGACATCGAGGTGATCCACGCCCTCGCCGACCAGGTGGCCGAGCGGATCGGCGCCGACCCGCTCGGCGGGGAGAACCTGCTCGACGAGGCCGACCGGGCCGAGATCCGGCGGGAGCTGCGGGAGGAGCCCGGGGTCCGCGCCGCGCTGGACGAACTCTGGCCGGTGCTCACCCCGCAGGCGCTCCTCGCCGACCTGTACGCCGACCCCGACCGGATCGCCACCGCCGCGCCGATGCTCAGCGCCGACGAGCGGACCCTGCTGCACCGTGAGCCGGGCGGCTGGACCCCGGCCGACGTGCCGCTGCTGGACGAGGCCGCCGAACTGCTCGGCGAGGACGACCGCGAGGCCGCGGCGCGCCGGGAGCGGATCCGCTCCTTCCAGCGCGAGTACGCCGAGGGCGTGCTGGAGATCGCCCGGGGCTCGCGCAGCATCGACGTGGAGGACGAGGCCGACGGCGGTGAGGTGCTCGGCGTCGCCGACCTGATCGACGCCGAGCGGCTGCTGGAACGGCAGGAGGAGGCGGACCGGCTGACCACCGCGCAGCGGGCGGCGGCCGACCGCAGGTGGGCCTTCGGGCACGTCATCGTGGACGAGGCGCAGGAGCTGTCGCCGATGGCGTGGCGGCTGCTCATGCGGCGCTGCCCGAGCCGCTCGATGACGATCGTGGGCGACGTCGCGCAGACCGGCGCGCTGACCGGCACCCCGTCCTGGCGGGAGGCGCTGGAGCCGTACGTCGCGGACCGGTGGCGGCTCACCGAGCTGACCGTCAGCTACCGCACCCCGGCCGAGATCATGGCGGTCGCCGCCGGGCTGCTCACCGAGATCGACCCGGATCTGCGCCCGCCCCGCTCGGTACGCGAGAGCGGAGTACCACCGTGGGACCGTACGGTCGCCGCGGACCGGCTGGCGGCGGAGCTGGTCGACGCCGCGGCCCGGGAGGCGGCCGGCCTCGACGAGGGCCGCCTCGGCGTGATCGTGCCCGCCGGCCGGGTGGACGAACTCGGCGCGGCGCTCACCGCCGCGCTGCCGGAGGCGGCCGTCGGTGACCACCCGGAGCTGGAGAGCCGGGTCGTGCTGCTCACCGTGGCCCAGGCCAAGGGGCTCGAGTTCGACTCGGTGCTGGTGGTCGACCCGGACCGGATCGTGACGGAGTCGCCGCGCGGCCGCAGCGACCTCTACGTCGCCCTGACCCGCGCCACTCAACGCCTCGGCGTCCTGCGCCCGTCCACCCCGGCCTGACCGAGGAGACCGGCGTCCCCTCGGCGCCCGGCCGGCGTGTCGCGGTACCGACGTCGGACGCGAACGGGCCGGGCCGGCCGGTGGTCCCGGCCGGCCCGGCACACACGGCGCGCTAGTCCTGGATGGACTTCGCGGGGCCGGAGCTGATCGTGGACTGGTCGCTCGTGCTGCCGCCGGACGGGGTGCTCATGCCACCGGTGGTGGCGTCCCCCGTCGTGGTCGGGGCCACCTTGCCCGGGTGCCGCTCCGGCTGGCGGGCCACCCGCCGCACGCTCGCCGGGCCGGCCGTGCCGCCCGTCGTCGTGACCGCCCCCTGACCCGCGACCGGGCCACCGTCGCGGAGCACGTTCGCGTCGGTCCGCGCGTGCGCCGGGTCGTCCGGGTCGACGTCCTGGATCACCCGCTGCACGTCGGTCTGGGGCACCGTCACCTCGTCCACGGCGCCCTCGCCGTAGATCCCGCCGGCGATCCGGTCCTCGGCCCGCCGGGCGGCGTCCTGTCGCATGTCGTCCTCACGCACGTCGCACCACCTCGCAGAAACGTCGGTCTCTCTGCGTGCCCGCCCCCGGCCCGGCCAAACACCCCCGGCCGGACGGGACACCGTCCGCGCCGGTTCACCCGGACGTCTCCCGCAGGCCGCCTGAGCGCCGTTCCCGCTGCCCATGCTGACCGGCGGACCGGCGGGAGAGGCCCGCCGGAGGAGGAGTGACAGCGTGCGCACAGTACGCCGTATCGCGGTCGCGGCCCTCGCGGCGGCAACCGTGACGACCGGGCTCGCGGCGCCCGCCGGGGCGAAGCCGCGACCCGACCGGACATTCGACCTTCAGGCCCATCGCGGTGGGCTCGGGCTGCGGGTGGAGAACACCCTCGCCTCGTTCGGCAACGCCCTCCAGCTCGGGGTGAGCACGCTCGAACTCGACGTGCAGATCACCCAGGACGGGCAGGCCGTGGTGACCCACGACCGGAAGGTCAGCGGCGCGAAGTGCGTCGACACCGCCCCGGTGACCGCCGGCGACCCGGAGTTCCCGTACGTCGGCAAGTACGTCAACACGCTCACCCTGGCCCAGGTGCGCACTCTCGACTGCGGCTCGAAGACGCTGGCGGACAAGCCCGGGCAGCTGGCCGTGCCGGGCGCCCGGATGCCGCTGCTGCGTGAGGTCTTCGATCTGGTCAAGCGCTACCGTGCCGACGACGTGAAGCTCAACGTCGAGACCAAGGTGGAGGCCGGCGCGCCGACCGAGACCGCCCCGCGGGAGCAGTTCGTGCAGGTCACGGCGGCCGAGATCCGCCGCGCCGGGCTGCTGAAGCAGGTGACGATCCAGAGCTTCGACTGGGGTGCGCTGAAGCGGATGCGCCAGGTGGAGCCCCGCCTGCCGCTGGTCGCGCTGACCAACTACGACTTCCTCCAGACCGGCCAGCCGGGCGCCTCGCCGTGGCTGGGCGGGCTGGACATCGACGACTTCGGCGGCGACCCGATCAAGGCGATCCGCACCTTCGGCGCCAGCGCGTTCTCCCCGGTGCACGGCTTCCCGCAGAACGGCACGGTCGGCGAGCCCGGCTACCGGCCGTACGTCACCCGCGAGATGGTGGCGCACGCGCACCGCTACGGCATCAAGGTGATCCCGTGGACGGTGGACGACGTTCCGACCATGGCCAAGCTCGTCGACGACGGTGTGGACGGCATCATCACCGACTACCCGGACCGGCTGCGCGGCCTGCTCGCGCAGCGCGGCTACCGGCTGCCGAAGGCGTACGCCTCGCCGTTCGACGTCCAGGCGCACCGCGGCGGCCGGGCGACCCGGCCGGAGAACACCCTGCCCGCGTTCGCGAACGCACTGTCCAACAAGGCGATCTCCACCCTGGAGCTGGACACCGGCGTGACCCGTGACGGTGTGCTCGTCGTGTCGCACGACCGCACCGTCAACGGCTCGCACTGCGTCGACACCGCCCCGGCCCGCCCGGGCGACCCGCGGTTCCCCTACGTCGGCAAGCCGGTGCACGAGCTGACCCTCGCGCAGATCAAGACGATCGACTGCGGCACCAAAACCCTGCCCGAGCTGCCCGAGCAGGTGCCCGCCCCGGGCGCGCGGATCCCCACTCTCGACGAGGTCTTCGCGCTGGTGAAGCAGAGCGGCCGGCGCGACGTCCGGATGAACATCGAGACCAAGATCAGCCCGCTGGTGGACGACACCGAGCCGTACCGCAGCTTCACCCGCAAGCTGGTCACCGCCGTCGAGCGGGCCGGCTTCACCGACCGCGCCACCATCCAGTCGTTCGACTGGCGCACCATCAGGTACGCCCGTGAGCTGAACAAGCGGATCGAGACGGTAGCGCTGGTCTGGCAGTACGGCCCCGCCGAGTGCGCCGGCCTCGCCGACGAGTGCTCGCTGCAGGCCGTCTACGGCGACCCGAAGGTGAAGAGCCCCTGGACCGGCGGCCTGGACTGGTGGAAGTACCGGGACCTGGGCAAGCTGACCCGGGCCGCGCGCGCCGGCACGGTGTCGGCGAACTGGCAGGTGCACGACCCGGCGCAGGGCACGGTCGCCTCGGCCGACTGGTACCTGCGGGAGAACCCCGCGTACTTCCACGGACCGGACGTGCGGACCCTCCAGAGCCGGTACGGGCTGAAGGTGGTCCCCTACACCGTCGACGACCCGTCCGTGATGCAGCGGGTCATCGACCTCGGGGTGGACGGCATCATCACCGACAACCCGGAGCTGCTGGTCAGCGTCGCCATCCGCAACGGCCTGCGCTGACGTACCCCGCCGGTGGTGCCCGCGGCCCGGCGGGCGCCACCGGCGGCGGCGTCCGGGCCCGGATTTCCGGCCGTGGCCGGGTGTTACCTCTCCCCGGGCCTCGGGTAGTCGGTGGGCGTCCCCGCCACGAATCACGAAACCGTGCCGTGGCCGGAACGCGGTAGCGGGGCGAGGGAGCGCACGACTCATCGCATCCTGAGGAGGACAAGATGAGCACGCAAGCTGCATCCACCAGGCCCATGAACCGGCCGAACGCGGACATCCAGAACCGGCAGGCGATGCAGGAGACGCCGACCCGTCCGATGCCGATGGTGAGCGACGGGCACCGGGAGCAGATGCCGCAGCAGACGGGCACCGAGACCAAGCAGGCGTTCCTGACCACCGAGTTCTGGATCTACGCCGTGGCCGTCGCCGGTGTGGTCATCGCCGCGTTCTGGAGTGGCTCCGCCACCAACGGGCTGAACATCAACAACCCGGTTCAGTCGTGGTGGATCATCGCCGCTCTGACGGCCGGCTACCTGGTGAGCCGTGGCCTCTCGAAGGCCGGATCGCCGAAGCGTTCGCTGAGCGAACGGCGTACGGGCCGGCGGTGACGCTCGTGCCGATGGCGGCCTCGGAACATCGTTCCGGGGCCGCCATCTCGCGTGCCGACGGCGGTTGGAAGGCCGCCGTCCACACGCCGGGACCGACGCCGCGTGAGTCAGGTCAGCGTCCGGATCGGGTTGCCGTCGAGGAAAGCGCCGATGTCGTCCACGGCGTCACGGAAGAACGTCCCGTAGTTCTGCTCGGTGACGTAGCCAAGATGCGGCGTGGCCAGCACGTTCGGCAGCGTACGGAACTCATGGCCGGCGGGTAGCGGCTCCTCGTCGAAGACGTCCAGCCCGGCGCCCGCGATCCGCCCGGCGCGCAACGCGGACGTCAGGGCGGACTGGTCGACGATCGCCGCCCGCGAGGTGTTGACCAGGTAGGCGGTGGGCTTCATCAGCGCGAGTTCCCGCGCCCCGACGAGCCCGCGCGTGCGGTCGCCGAGGACGAGGTGGATGGAGACGACGTCGGAGCCGGCGAGCAGGGCGTCCAGGTCGGGGGCCAGCCGCGCGCCGGCCGCCTCGGCCCGCTCCCGCGTGAGGTTCCGGCTCCAGGCCAGCACCTCCATGCCCAGCGCCCGTCCGACGGCCGCCACCTGTGATCCGATCCTGCCCAGGCCGAGCAGCCCGAGGGTGCGCCCGTGCAGGTCGGTGCCGAGGGTGTGCTGCCACGGAGCGCCGCTGCGCAGCGCGTTCGCCTCGGGCACCAGATGGCGGGCCAGGCCGAGGATCAGCGCCCACGTGAGCTCGACGGTCGAGGTCCAGCCGCCGCCCGTGCCGCTCACCGTGACGTGGTGCGCCCGCGCCGCCGCCAGGTCGATGGCGGCGTTGCTCATGCCGGTGGTGACGAGTAGCCGCAGGTGGGGCAGGCGGTCGAACACCTCGGCCGGGAACGGGGTGCGCTCCCTCATGGCGACCACGATCTCGTAGTCGTGGAGGGCCGCCACGAGCTCGTCGGTGCTGGTGAAGTGCTCGCGAAAGCTGGTCGCCCGGACGCGGGACCAGTCCGCCAGGGCGAGTGCCACTCCCTGGTAGTCGTCCAGCACGGCGCAGCGAAGGTCAGTTGACACGACAGTAATCCGCTTCCATCTAGGTAGGTGCTGTACGCAACGCGGTGATCGGGGCCGGGGTCACCGCTCCAGCATGCGCAGGCCGGCCTCGTCGTGGGTGTCGCCGACGGCGGGAGGAAGGTTGTCGAGCCTCTCCAACTGGTCCGCGGTCAGCTCGACGGCGTCGGCGGCGGTGTTCTCCTCGACGCGCGCGACGCGCTTGGTGCCGGGGATGGGCGCGATGTCGTCGCCGCGGCTCAGCAGCCAGGCCAGTGCGACCTGCGCGGGTGTGACCCCCGCCTCGGCCGCGACGGCCTGCACCTCGTCGGCGATACGCAGGTTGCGCTGGAGGTTCTCGCCCGTGAAGCGCGGGTTGTTCTTGCGCAGGTCGGTGTCGTCGAAGCCGCTGGTCGAGCGGATCTGCCCGGTGAGGAAGCCGCGGCCCAGGGGCGAGTAGGGCACGAAGCCGATGTGCAGCTCACGCAGCAGGGGCAGCACCTGCGCCTCCGGGTGCCGTGTCCACAGGGAGTACTCCGACTGGACCGCGGTGACGGGATGCACGGCGTGGGCGCGGCGGATCGTCTCCGGTCCGGCCTCGGAGAGGCCGATGTGGCGGATCTTGCCCTCGGTGACCAGTTCGGCCAGCGTCCCGACGGTGTCCTCGATGGGCGTGTTCGGGTCGACTCGGTGCTGGTAGTACAGGTCGATGTGGTCGGTGCCCAGCCGCTTCAGCGAGCCGTCGACGGCGGTCCGGATGTTGGCCGGGCTGCTGTCGAGTTGGGCTGCCCCGCCGCGGCCGTGCGAGATCATGCCGAACTTCGTCGCCACCACGGCCTGCTCGCGACGGCCCTTGAGCGCCTTGCCGAGGAGCTCCTCGTTGACGTAGGGACCGTAGAACTCGGCGGTGTCCAGGTGCGTGACACCCAGCTCCAGGGCCCGATGGATGGTGCGGATCGACTCGGCGTCGTCCGTGCCGGCTCCGGTGTAGGCGTAGGACATCGACACCAGGCCCAGACCGATCCGGGAGACGTCAAGATCCCCCAGCTTGATGTGCTTCACGTGTTCTCCGTTCCTCTGGTGAGCTGCGTACGACGTGTTTGCGGTGGCGGACCGTCAGGCGACGGGGACCCAGGTGAACCGCCCGTCGGGGCGGCGCTCGGCCCGCCCGAACACCACGTCGGCGAAGTGGCAGCCGTAGCCGATGGTGTCGGGGCGGTTCAGCTCGCGGACGAGGCGACGACGGTGCTCGGCGGATTCGACGGGGTCGTGGTCGATGCCGCAGGACCACTCGGGGTGGCTGACCTGGACCGGCGCGTGCAACGCGTCGCCGAACGCGATGAGCCGCCGGCCGCCGCCGGTGATGGTGTACGTGGTGTGGCCGACGGTGTGGCCGGCGGCGAACGAGACCCGCACGCCGGGGAAGATCTCCTCGCCGTCCTCGACCGCGCGGACGCGGGCCGCGAAGGTGGCCAGACGGTCCTCGGTCGCCCCGCCCCGGGCGGCCAGGTCGCGCCGCTCCCACTCGGGTGCGGCGACGAAGTGGGTGGCGTGCCCGAACGGTTGCGCGTCGGTGCCGGGCACCCGGCTCCACGCCCAGCCCAGGTGGTCGGTGTGCAGGTGAGTGATGGCCACGGCCTCGATCCGGGCCGGCTCGCGGCCCAGCCGCCGCAGGTTGGCGAGCAGCTCGCCGCCGTGGATACCTCCGACCAGGGGGTTGCTCGGGTCGTCGGGGTAGGACTCGGGTCCGAAGCCGGTGTCGATGAGCAGCGCCCGGTCGCCCTGCTCGACCAGCAGCCCACCAATGCTCGCGGCCAGGAAGCCGCCGTCGTCGAGGTGATCGGGGTGGGCCGCCCAGTCGGCGTCGGTGGCGGCGGGGAGCCAGCCGCCCGGCTTGAGCCGGGCCAGGCCGTCCGGGACGTGGGTGATCGTCAGGTCGCCCAGGGAGAGCGACCGAACGGGCGATGCGATGGTCAGTCGTGCGCGATCGAAATCGGGCGCCGTGGCCATATGGTCCTTACCTCGTGCTCGAAGAGGTGCCGCGGGGGCGGCTGGGCGGACCGAAAGTTACAACTAGAACAGCTCAAGTTGCAACTATCTAAGTTCTAGTAAACTCGTACCGTGGCCACCGAGAGCGAGACCCGAGCCCAAGCCGACCGCCAGCTGTGCGGGCTGGTCAACGGCTTGGCGAGTCACATCGAGGCCCACCTTCGGGTCCGAGCGGCCACCCTCGGCCTCACCGCCTCACAGGGCACCGCGCTGCGCGAGCTGACCGGCCCCATGACCCTGCGTGAACTCGCCGACCGGATGAGCTGCGAGCCCTCCAACGTCACCTTCGTCGCCGACCGCCTCGAAGAGCAGGGCTACCTCGAACGCCATCCGCACCCCGACGACCGCCGGGCCAAGCAGCTCGTCCTGACTCCCGAGGGCACCGAACTGCGCCAACGCCTGCTCACGTTGCTCGCCGAGGACTCCCCCCTGGCCCCGCTGGGCCCCGAGGAGCGGGAGGTCCTGCAGCACCTCCTCACCCGCGCCCTCATCCGCTGACCTGGATGTGACCCCGCCGGCTCGCCCAGAGTTCGAGTGACTGCTCCCACAGTTGTGGACCGATCGGTTCCTTATCCTCTACGGTTGTCCCATGGGTAGGCCGAGGACATTCGACATCGACGCGGCGGTTGACCGTGCGATGGAGTTGTTCTGGCGTCAGGGGTTCGAGGCGACCTCGACCGAGGACCTCGTGGAGGGTCTCGGGATCGCCCGGGGCAGCCTCTACAAGGCGTTCGGATCCAAGGAGCAGCTCTACGCGCTGGCGCTGCGCCGTTACTGCCAGCGCCACGCGGGAGGGCTCGTCGAGGTGCTGGACCGGGCGGAACTGGTGCGCCCGGCGATCCGGGCGGTGCTCCTCGAGCTGGTCGAGGCCGACCTGGCCGATCCGGAGCGGGGATGCCTGCTGGTCAACGCCGCCACCGAGCGCTCGGCCCACCCGGAGACGGTGCGGCAGGTGTCCCGCACGATGGGTCAGGTCGAGTCGGCCCTGGCGGGAGCGCTGGAGCGGGCCCGGGTCCGCGGGGAGATCGCGGCGGAGAAGGAGCCGCGGGAGCTGGCCCAGTTCCTGACCACGTTTCTGCAGGGTCTACGGGTCATGGGCAAGGCCCGGGCGGATCGCGAGTTCCTCGGCAACGCCGTGGAGGTCGCCCTGGGCGCGCTCGACTGAGTTTTTGCTACCCGAATTAGGAACCGATCAGTCAATAACTGGGAGTTGAAGTGGATCTCGAACTTCAGGGCAAGGTCGCCATCGTCACCGGGGCGAGCAAGGGCATCGGCCTGGCGACCGTGTCGGCGTTGCTCGACGAGGGGGCGCACGCCGTGGCGAGCAGCCGCACGAACACACCCGAGCTGGAGGCACTCGCCGCGCGTGGGGCCACCGTGGTGCTGGCGGACATCACCGACGCGGGCACCCCGCAGCGGCTCGTCGACACCGCGCTGTCGACGTACGGGCGCCTGGACGTGCTGGTCAACAACGTCGGCGCCGGCAGCGTCCGGTCAGGATTCCTCGACGTCGACGACGCCGAGTGGGCGCGGATCTTCGACGTGACGTTCCTGAGCGCCGTACGCACCACCCGGGCCGCCCTGCCCGCCCTGCTCGGCAACGGCGGCGCGATCGTCAACATCAGCAGCATCAACGCGCGGGTGCCGTTCCCGATGGTGGTCGACTACTCCGCGGCCAAGGCGGCGGTGACCAACCTGACCAAGACCCTGTCGGAGGAGTTCGCGCCGCGCGGCGTGCGGGTCAACGCCGTCTCGCCCGGTCCGGTGCGGACTCCGTTCTGGACCGCGCCCGACGGTTTCGCCCACGCGGTCGCCGCCGGCGCGGGAGTCACCGCCCAGCAGGCACTCGACGAGGTGGTGCCGAGCAGCATGGCGATCAGCACCGGCCGGATCACCGAGGCCCGCGAGGTCGCCGACCTCGTCCTGTTCCTCGCCTCCACCCGCTCCGCCAACACCACCGGCGCCGAGTTCATCCTCGACGGCGGCCAGGTCAAGAGCATCTGACCGGACGATGCGGGAACGGATCACCCGCGGGCCCACCCCGTGCTCGACGTCGTGTCCGGCACGGGATCCGTCGGCCTGTGCGGGTGACCCGTTCCTGCATCCACCTGCCGTCGCCCTCGCCCCACGACCTCCGTCGGGGCAGCGGAACGCCGCGTCCACCGCCGCGCCGTCCCACACCCGGCGGGCGTGGACCTACTCGTCGAAGCCCAGGTCCTCACCGAGGTCGCCCTCGAAGGCGTCCTCGATCATCTCGCCGGCGATCATGCCACCCGCCACGCCGAGCGCGGCGCCCGCGAGCATGCCGCCCATGCCCGCCCCCCGGCCGTGGCCGTGGCCGTGGTGGCCGCCGTGACCGAAGCCACCGGCGTGCATGCTGCCGTAGCGCGAGGTCGTCTCGCGCAGCCAGCCGTCGACCACCTGGGTCCAGTCGAGCCGGTCGGCGTCGGCGTGCGAGACCTGGTAGCGGCCGTAGCTGTCGTGCCCGGAGCTGAGGAACCCGCCGCGCTTGTCGCACTCCAGCACCACGTCGATGCCGTACTGGTTGGTCACGAAGGTCAGCTCGACCTCCCGGACCGTCTGCGCGTACTGGGGCGCGGCGAAGAACTCGATTTCCTGGTAGAACGGCAGCGTCTGCTGCACGCCGTAGATCTGGCCCCGCTCGAGGTCGGCGCCCTTGAACCGGAAGCCGAGCCGCTGGAACGCGTCCAGGATCCGCTCGTGCACGGGCAGGGGATGCACCGCCACGTGGTCCAGGTCGCTCTTGTCCACCGCCCGGGCGATCGCCAGCTCGGTGCGCAGACCCATCGTCATGCCGTGCAGCCGCTGACCGTAGACGTCGGTGATCGGCGTCTCCCACGGCACCGGCAGCTGGAACGGGATGGAGAGCTGCTGCTTCGGGGCGAGCTGGAGCGGGCCGCTGACCGACATGCGGTGGAACTCCATGATGCCCGCGTACTCGGTGTCGTGGCCCTCGATCTCGACCCGGGTCACCAGGCTGAGCACGACCTGCTCGATGTTGGCCGGCGCCTCGCCGCCGAGGAGGTTGACCTGACCCTCGAGGGACAGGCCGGGGCGCGTGTTGGGGTTGGCCAGCACCGTGTCGACGCTGGGCCCGCCCACACCGAACGCGCTCATC
Organism: Micromonospora xinjiangensis; assembly: GCF_056150165.1. Lineage (NCBI taxonomy): Bacteria > Bacillati > Actinomycetota > Actinomycetes > Micromonosporales > Micromonosporaceae > Micromonospora > Micromonospora xinjiangensis. The sequence continues at coordinate 207,670 of NZ_JAXCFO010000001.1, forward strand.
ATCTTCTTGAAGACCATCGGAACTCCCGTGCGAACGCCGAAGGGCTCCACCGTGGAGCCGGACTCTGCTCGACCGCACCCTATCGGCCGGCCCTGTGAGGTCCCTGTGAAGCGCGACGGCGCGTCTACCCCGCGTGCACGACGACCAGCTCACCGACCTGGTCGCCGATCACGCTGCGGGCGTCGGCCGGCAGCCCGGCGTCGGTGACGAGGATGTCGGCGGCTTCCAGCGGCGCGATGGTGGCGATGCCGATCGTCTCCCACTTGGTGTGGTCGGCGAGCACCACCAGGCGGCGGGCCGAGCCGATGAGGCACCGGTTCACCCCGGCCTCCAGCAGGTTCGGGGTGGTGAAGCCGGTGCGCGGGCTCATCCCGTGCACCCCGAGGAAGAGCAGGTCCACGTTGAGGGAGCTGATCGCCGCCTCCGCGACCGGGCCGGTCAGCGCGTCCGACGGCGTGCGGATCCCACCCGTCAGCACGACCGTCTGGTCGGCGCGCGGCTCCTGGTAGAGCGCGTCGGCCACGGGGATCGAGTTGGTCACCACGGTGAGGCCGCGCACCTCGGAGAGCAGCCGCGCCAGGGCCGCCGTGGTCGTCCCGGCGGAGAGCGCGATGGCCATGCCGGGCTCCACGAGCAGGGCCGCCCGCTCGGCGATGGCCCGCTTCTCCGCCTGCTGGCGGATCGACTTCGCGGCGAAGCCCGGCTCGTCGGCGGAGCCCGGACCGGCAAGCGTCGCGCCGCCGTGCACCTTGTCGACCAGGCCGCGCTCGGCCAGCACCTCCAGGTCCCGCCGGATCGTCATGTCCGACACGCCGAACCGGCTCACGAGCTGGCTCACCCGGACACCGCCGTGCTGCCGGATCAGCTCGAGGATGGCGCTCTGCCGCTGCTGGGCGAGCATCCGGTCGTACCTCCTTCGGCCCTCGTCACCCTGGCTCAGGCCGTCGTGGCGGCCCGGTCCTCCCGGACCACCGCGACCTCGCCGGCCGGCACCGCCAGCTCGCCCTCGCACCGGTCGCCGGTCAGCAGCTCCACACCGCGGACGGGCAGCCGCGCCGGGTCGTCGGTGTGGTTGATCACGAACAGCCAGCTCCGCTCGCCGTCGCCGCGGCGCACCACCTCGACGCCGGGCGGGGCCGCGGCCGCGGGCCGTACCCCCGACTCGGCGACCAGCCCGGCGACCAGCCGGTCGGTGGCCGGCTGGTCCAGCCGGGTGCCGAGATACCAGGCCGCGCCCGCGCCGACCGCGTGGCGGGTCACCGCCGCCACGCCGGGCAGCGGCCCGTCGGCGTACGAGGCGAGCACCTCGGCGCCCTCCGGGTGCAGCCACTCGGTCCACACGTCGGCGGTCGACCCGTCGTCGAGGTGGACGCGCTCCCCCGCGCGCAGCGGGAAGAACTCCTCGGTGCGGACGCCGAGCAGCTCCCGGAACGCGCCCGGGTAGCCGCCCAGGCGGATGTGGTCGTGCTCGTCGACGATGCCGCTGAAGTAGGTCACCAGGGCGGAGCCGCCCGCCTCCACGAACCGGCGCAGCGCGGCGGCGTCGCCGTCGCGGACCAGGTAGAGCGTGGGCGCCACCACCAGGCGGTAGCGGTCGAGATCCGCCGACGGGTGCACGATGTCGGCGGTGATCCCCGCCCGCCACAGCGCGTCGTGCACCGCGGCCAGGCGGTCGAGGTAGGTGACGTCGACGCTCGGGTGCGAGTCCAGCTCGACGCCCCACCACGCCTCGTAGTCGAAGAGGATGGCCACCTCGGCCTCCACCCGGCTGCCCCGCACCTCAGCGAGCGCGCCCAGGTCGGCGCCGAGCCGGCACACCTCGCGGAACACCTTCGTCTCCGGCCCGGCGTGCGGCACCAGCGCGGAGTGGAACTTCTCGGCGCCGGCACGGGACGCGCGCCACTGGAAGAACAGCACCCCGTCGGCGCCCCGGGCGACGTGCGCCAGGCTGTTGCGGCGCAGCTGGCCCGGCGTCTTGGCGACGTTGCGCGGCTGCCAGTTGACCGCGCTCGTGGAGTGCTCCATGAGCAGCCACGGGTCGCCTCCGGCGACGCCGCGGGTGTGGTCGGCGGCGAGCGCCAGCCCGACGTGCGCCCGCGGGTCGGCGGCGGTCAGGTAGTGGTCGTTGGCGACGAGGTCCACGTCGTCGGCCCAGGAGTGGTAGTCGAGGTACTTCACCCCGGTGCCGATCATGAAGTTCGTGGTCACGGGCTGGCGGACCAGGCGGCGCAGCACCTCCCGCTCGGCGCGCAGCTGGGCGCGCTGCTCGTCGGAGGAGAACCGCAGGAAGTCCAGCTGCTGCGTGGGGTTCGCGAACGTGGGCGCCGTCCGCGGCGGGTTGATCTCGGCCCAGTCGCCGTACCGCTGGCTCCAGAACGCGGTGCCCCAGGCGGCGTTGAGCCGGTCCAGGTCGCCGTACCGCTCGCGCAGCCAGCCCCGGAACGCCTCGGCGCTGACGTCGCAGTAGCAGTGCACGTTGTGGCAGCCCAGCTCGTTGGAGACGTGCCACATGACCACGGCCGGGTGCGCGGCGTACCGGCCGGCGATCGCCTCCACGAGCGCGAGCGAACGCTCCCGGAACACCGGTGAGCTGGGGCAGTACGCCTGCCGGCCGCCCGGCCAGAGGATCGTGCCGTCGGCACGGCGGGGCAGCGTCTCCGGGTGCGCCCGGGCCAGCCACGGCGGCGGGCTCGCGGTGGCGGTGGCCAGGTCGACGTCGATCCCTCCGGAGTGGAGCAGGTCGAGCACCCGGTCCAGCCAGCCGAAGTCGTACCGGCCGGGGGTGGGCTCGAGCAGGGCCCACGAGAAGATGCCGACCGAGACGAGGTTGACGCCGGCGCGGCGCATCAGCTCGACGTCCTCGGCCCAGACCTCCTCCGGCCACTGCTCCGGGTTGTAGTCGCCGCCGAAGTAGATCCGGTCACCCTGCCATCGCCGCATGGCAGCAGAGCGTGCCCCGATCGATCCATCAAGTCAACACTTTCCAACATGCACATGCTTTCCAACGTTTACCTCATAACGGCCCCGTCACGACTGGGATATCCGCCCGTATTCACCCTCTTGACAGCGCCGCAGGGAGGGGTAGCTTGAGGCGCCACCGGCAGTTCGTGTTCACCAATGTGGATTCACGGTGGATCCAATGTGCGATCACGAGCACCTACCGCCACCCCTGACGGCCCTTGGGCGCAGCGCACCTCTTCATCCGCAGGAGGAACAATGTCCCGTCCCCGTACCCAAGCCGAGTACCTGGCCAGACTCGTACCGCCCTCCGTCGCCGGCCTCGACCGCCGCACGCTGCTCAGCGGGGCGGCCGGGGCGGGCGCCCTGCTCGGCACGGGGCTGCTCGCCGGCTGCGGCGGCTCCGACTCCGGCGGATCCGGATCCAAGACGGTGTCGATGGGCTCGAACGCGTCCGACCCGACGCCCAAGGACGTGCTCGCCAAGGTGTCGGGCGCCTTCAAGACCTCCTCGGGCATCGAGGTCGCGATCAACACGGTCGACCACAACACGTTCCAGGAGAACATCAACAACTACCTGCAGGGCAAGCCGGACGACACCTTCACCTGGTTCGCCGGCTACCGCATGCGGTTCTTCGCCGCCCGGGGCCTCGCCGGCGACGTGTCCGACGTGTGGGGCAAGCTCTCCGGCTTCTCCGACGCCTTCAAGAAGGCCTCCACCGGCGACGACGGCAAGCAGTACTTCGTGCCGTTCTCCTACTACCCGTGGGCGGTCTTCTACCGCAAGTCCGTCTGGCAGCAGCACGGCTACCAGGTGCCGAAGAACCTCGACGAGTTCACCGGCCTCGCCAACCAGATGAAGAGCGACGGCCTCACCCCGATCGCCTTCGCCGACAAGGACGGCTGGCCGGCGATGGGCACCTTCGACATCCTCAACCTGCGGATCAACGGCTACCAGTTCCACGTCGACCTGATGGCCGGCAAGGAGGCGTGGACCTCCGACAAGGTGAAGAAGGTCTTCGACACCTGGGCCGGACTGCTGCCGCTGCACCAGCCGGACGCGCTGGGGCGCACCTGGCAGGAGGCCGCGCAGTCGCTGCAGCAGAAGAAGAGCGGCATGTACCTGCTCGGCCTCTTCGTCGCCCAGCAGTTCAACGCCGACGAGCAGGACGACATCGACTTCTTCACGTTCCCCGAGATCGACCCGTCCATCGGCGCCAAGGCGCTGGACGCCCCGATCGACGGCTACATGATGGCGCGCAAGCCGAAGTCCGAGGAGAACGCCAAGAAGCTGCTGGAGTACATCGGCGGCGTGGAGGCGGCGAACATCGCCGTGAAGACCGACCCCGGCACCCTGGTCGCCAACAGCGGCGCGGACACCAGCGGCTACAGCGCCCTGCAGAAGAAGGCGGCCGAGCTGGTCGGCTCCGCCACCGAGATCGCCCAGTTCCTCGACCGGGACACCCGGCCGGACTTCGCCTCGACGGTGATCATCCCGGCCCTCCAGCAGTTCATCAAGGACCCGAAGGACATCGGCGGGCTGCTGACCAGCATCGACAACCAGAAGAAGTCGATCTTCACGAGCTGACGGCGAGAGGGGGAGGACATCATGTCCGACCTGCCCCTGATCCAAGCGGATCGCGCCGTGGAACCGCCGGCCGCGACCACCACCACGGGTGGTCGCGGCCGCCGGCTGCGGCTCCTGTCCCGTACCGACCGCGTGGTGATCACGCTGATGGTGCTGGTCCCACTGCTCCTGGTCACCGCCCTGGTGTGGCTGCCGGCGCTGGCCACCGTGGTGCTCTCCGGCACCGACTGGGACGGCATCGGCCCGCTGGGCGACATCGAGTTCGTCGGCGGGCGCAACTACGGCGACGTGTTCACCATCTATCCACCGTTCGTGCCCGCGGTGCAGCACAACCTGCTCTGGCTCGCGGTGCTCTTCCTGGTGGCCACGCCGTTCGGCATGTTCCTGGCCGTGCTGCTCGACAAGGAGCTGCGCGGCAGCCGGTTCTACCAGACGGCGCTCTACCTGCCGGTCGTGCTCTCGCTGGCGCTCATCGGCTTCGTCTGGCAGCTCATCTACTCCCGCGACCAGGGCCTGCTCAACGCGGTGCTCGGCACGGACGTCGACTGGTACGGCGACCCCGGCGTGAACATCTGGGCCGTCATGCTCGCCTCCGGCTGGCGGCACGTCGGCTACATCATGCTGCTCTACCTCGCCGGGCTGAAGGGCGTCGACCCGTCGCTGCGCGAGGCCGCGGCCGTCGACGGCGCGTCGGAGACGAAGAGCTTCTTCCGGGTGGTGTTCCCGGTGATGCGTCCCATCAACATCATCGTGCTCGTGGTGACGGTGATCGAGTCGCTGCGCGCGTTCGACCTGGTCTGGGTCGTCAACAAGGGGCGCAACGGTCTGGAACTGCTCTCCGCGCTGGTCACCCAGAACGTGGTGGGCGAGGCGAGCCGGATCGGCTTCGGCTCGGCGCTGGCGACGATCATGCTGGTCGTCTCGCTGGTCTTCATCACCATCTACCTGGCCACCGTCATGCGGGGGGACGACCGATGACCGCCACCGTGACCCGGCCGCGCGCCGCGGAGGAGGTGTCGCCGCAGCGGCGACGGCCCACCCCGCAGCGGGTCGTGCTGCACGTCTTCCTCGCCGCCGTGGCGATCGGCTGGCTCTTCCCGATCCTCTGGGCGGTGCTCACCTCGTTCCGGTCGTACGACTACACCGCGAGCCACGGGTACGTCTCGTTCGGCGGCTGGACCATCGACAACTACCTGACCGCGTGGCGGCAGGCGGAGTTCGGCCAGCACTTCCTCAACTCCGTCTACATCACCGTCCCGGCCGTGCTGCTGACCCTCTTCCTCGCCTCCTGCGTGGCCTTCGTCATCGCCCGGTTCAGCTGGAAGATCAACCTGGTGCTGCTCGGTCTCTTCACCGCGGCCAACCTGCTGCCGCAGCAGGCCCTGCTCATCCCCCTGTTCCGGCTCTTCACCGAGGTGCCGCTGCCGCCGTTCATGAGCGACTCGGAGCTGCTCTACGACAGCTACTGGGGGCTCATCCTCATCAACGTCGCGTTCCAGTGCGGCTTCTGCGTCTTCGTGCTCAGCAACTACATGAAGGCCCTGCCGCGCGATTTGTACGAGGCGGCGATGGTGGACGGGGCGAGCGTCTGGCGGCAGTACTGGCAGGTGACGATGCCGCTGTGCCGGCCGGCTCTGGCCGCGCTCGCCACGCTCGAGGTCACCTGGATCTACAACGAGTTCTTCTGGGCCACCGTGCTTATGCGCACCGGGGACAAGTTCCCGGTCACCAGCTCGCTGAACAACCTGCGCGGCGAGTTCTTCACCGACAACAACCTGGTCTCGGCCGGCAGTGTGCTGGTGGCGATCCCGACGCTGGTGATCTTCTTCCTGCTTCAGCGTCACTTCGTCCGGGGCCTCACGTTGGGAGCGAGCAAGGGATGAGTCTCCTGCACCTGCGCCGCACGCGGACCAGCCTCGTGCTCGACGCGCGCGGCCCGGGCCTGCCCCGGGTCGTCCACTGGGGCGGCGACATCGGCGACCTCGACAGCGACGGGCTGCGCCAGCTCGCCGACGCGACCGTGCCGCCGGTGGTGCCGAGCAGCTTCGACACCCCCAGCCTGCTCTCCCTGCTGCCCGAGGCCGGCGCCGGCTGGAGCGGGCGGCCGGCGCTGGCCGGGCACCGCGACCGCGCGGACTGGTCGACCGCGTTCCGGCTCGAGGGCGTCGACGTCGAGGACGTCCCGGGTCGGGAGGCGCGGGCGACGGTGCGGGCCACCGACCCGGACGCCGGGCTCTCGCTGACCGTCGAGCTCACCCTCGACCCCACCGGCCTGCTGCTGCTGCGCCACCGCGTCCGCAACGACGGGGACAGCCCGTACGAGCTGCGCGAGCTGACCCCGGTGCTGCCGGTGCCGGCGGTCGCCACCGAACTGCTCGACCTCACCGGCCGGTGGTGCCGGGAGCGGTCCCCGCAGCGGCACCCGTGGCCGATGGGCACCTGGGTGCGGGAGGGCCGGCACGGGCGCACCGGCCACGACGCGACGTTGCTGCTGGTCGCCGGCACGAGCGGGTTCGGCTTCGGGCACGGCGAGGTGTGGGCGGTGCACACCGCGTGGAGCGGTGACCACGTCACCTTCGCCGAGCGTCGCCCCACGGGCGCGGCCGTCCTCGGCGGCGGCGAACTGCTCGCCCCGGGCGAGGTGGTGCTCGGGCCCGGCGAGTCCTACGCCACTCCCCTGCTCTACGCCGTCTGGTCCGACGCCGGCCTGGACGGGCTGAGCGACGTCCTGCACACGCACCTGCGGGCCCGGCCGCGGCACCCCCGCTCACCCCGGCCGGTGACCCTGAACGTCTGGGAGGCCGTCTACTTCGACCACGACCTGGACCGGCTGCGCGCGCTCGCCGACCAGGCCGCCGAGGTCGGCGTCGAACGGTTCGTGCTCGACGACGGCTGGTTCCGGGGCCGCCGCGCCGACACGGCCGGGCTCGGTGACTGGTACGTCGACGAGGGCGTCTGGCCCGACGGCCTGCACCCACTGATCGAGCACGTCACGAAGCTCGGCCTGCGGTTCGGCCTCTGGGTGGAACCGGAGATGGTCAACCCGGACTCGGACCTGTTCCGCGCGCACCCCGACTGGGTGCTCGCCACCGCCGGGCGGCTCCCCCCGCCGTGGCGCAACCAGCAGGTGCTCGACCTGGCCCGGCCCGAGGCGTACGCGTACCTGCGGGACCGGCTGGACGCCCTGCTGACCGAGCATCCGGGCATCAGTTACCTGAAGTGGGACCACAACCGGGATCTCACCGAGGCGGGCCACCTCGGCCGGCCCGGCGTGCACGCGCAGACCGAGGCGGTCTACCGGCTCCTCGACGAGCTGCGCCGCGACCACCCCGACGTGGAGATCGAGAGCTGCGCCTCCGGCGGGGCGCGGGTCGACCTGGAGATCCTCGCCCGGACCGACCGGGTGTGGGCCAGCGACTGCAACGACGCCCTGGAGCGGCTCGCCATCCAGCGCTGGACGGGGCTGCTGCTCCCGCCGGAGCTGGTCGGCAGCCACATCGGCCCGGAGCGCTCGCACACCACGAACCGGGTGCACGACCTGGGCTTCCGGGCCGCCACCGCGCTCTTCGGCCACTACGGCATCGAGTGGGACATCGCCTCGGTCAGCCCCGCCGAGCGCGCCGAGCTGGCCGACTGGGTGGCGCTGCACAAGCGGCTGCGCCCGCTGCTGCACACCGGGCGCACGGTCCGCCTCGACCACCCCGACCCGGCCGTCTGGGGCCACGGCGTGGTCGCCCACGACGGCTCGCGGGCGGTGTACACGGTCAGCCGCCTGGCCACGTCGGTGGCCGAGACGCCCGGCGCGGTACGGCTGCCCGGCCTCGACCCGCGGCGGCGCTACACGGTGCGGCCGGCGCGGGGCGTGCCGGGGCCCGCGACGGTGCAGCGGGCCGCGCCCGGCTGGCTGCCCGCCGGGGTGACGCTGACCGGCGCGGCGCTGGCCACGGTGGGCGTGCAACTGCCGGCGCTGCACCCCGAGCAGGCGCTGGTGCTGGAGGTCACGGCGGCCGGCTGACTTTTCTCCAAGATTTTCCGTCGAGCATGTCGAGACCGGCGGTTGCTGCTTCTACCTCAGGGTGAGAGCACCGAGAATGAGGTGCGCAGGCGTGAGGAGCCCACCGTGAAGTACATGTTGCTGATGCAGTTCAGCTCCGCCGGGACCGACTTCCCGTCGATCGACACCTGGTCACCGGAGGAGATCCGGGCGCACATCGCGTTCATGGGTGAGGTCAACGCGAAGCTCGTCGCCGACGGGGAGTGGGTGCAGGGCGAGGGTCTGGGCGGCCCACAGCAGGCGCGCATCGTCCGGGCCGGGGAGAACGGCGCCCCGGTGGTCACCGAGGGGCCCTTCGCCGAGACCAAGGAGTTCCTCGCCGGCTGGTGGATCGTGGACTGCGAGACTCCGGAGCGGGCCGTGGAGATCGCCGCGCACATCTCCACCGCGCCCGGGCCCGGCGGCCGGCCGCTCAACATGCCCATCGAGGTGCACCCGGTGCTGTCCGCCCCGCCGCAGGAGCTGTGAGCGGCTGACCACCCTCGACCGACGCACCGAGGACCTGCTGCGCGAGCTGGCGCCGCAGGTCCTCGGCGTGCTCGCCCGACGCTTCGGTGACTTCGCGACCGCCGAGGACGCGGTGCAGGAGGCGCTGCTGGCGGCGGCGGCACAGTGGCCGGTCGAGGGCGTGCCGGCGAACCCGCGGGGCTGGCTGATCCAGGTCGCGTACCGCCGGATGATCGAGCTGGTCCGGGCGGAGACGGCCCGGCGCCGCCGGGAGGACCTGGCCGCGCGGCGCGACCCGGAGGACCGGCAGAGCGCCCCGGCGGCGGACGAGCAACTGACCGCGGACCGGGACGACGAGCTGATCCTGCTCCTGCTCTGCTGCCACCCGGCCCTCTCCCCCGCCTCCGCGATCGCGCTGACCCTGCGCGCGGTCGGCGGGCTGAGCACCGCCGAGATCGCCCGCGCCTTCCTGGTGCCCGAGGCCACCATGGCCCAGCGGATCAGCCGCGCCAAGCAGCAGATCCGCGCCTCCGGGATCCCGTTCCGGATGCCCGACGACGCCGACCGGGCCCGGCGGCTGGCCGCCGTCCGGCACGTGCTCTACCTGATCTTCACCGAGGGGCACACCAGCAGCGCCGGGCCCGACCTGCGCCGGGTGGACCTGTCCGCCGAGGCGATCCGCCTGACCCGCGCCCTGCACGCCCGACTGCCCGACGACAGCGAGACGACGGGGCTGCTGGCGCTGATGCTGCTCACCGAGGCGCGCAGCCCGGCACGGACCGGCCCGTCCGGCGAGCTGATCTCCCTGGCCGAGCAGGACCGCGGCCGGTGGGACGCCGCGGCGATCGCCGAGGGGGTCGCGCTGGTCACCCGTGCCCTGCCCCGGGGGCCGGTCGGGCCGTACCAGCTCCAGGCCGCCATCGCGGCGCTGCACGACGAGGCGCCGTCGGCCGAGCAGACCGACTGGCCGCAGATCCTCGCCCTCTACGAGGTGCTGGAGCGGCAGTCGGGCAGCCCGGTGGTGGCGTTGAACCGCGCGGTGGCGACCGCCATGGTGCACGGGCCCGCCGCCGGTCTGGCCGCGCTCACCGAGCTCGCCGACGACCCCCGGCTGGCCGGGACCCACCGCCTGCACGCCGCCCGCGCGCACCTGCACGAGATGGCCGGCGACCGGGCCCGCGCCGTGGCCGACTACCGGGCCGCCGCCGGCCGCACGAACAGCGTGCCGGAGCAGCGGTACCTGACCATGCGGGCCGCCCGGCTCGCCGCGGCGGAGGCCCCGCCGCCCGACGACTGACGAGGTACGACATGGCGTACGTCCTGCTGGGCATCGCGATCGCGGCCGAGGTGATGGCCACCAGCCTGCTGAAGGCCACCGCCGGCTTCACCCGGCTCTGGCCCACCGTGGCCTGCCTCGCCGGCTACGGGCTGGCCTTCGTGATGCTCTCGCAGGCGGTGAAGCAGATTCCGGTCGGCGTCGCGTACGCCCTCTGGTCGGGGCTCGGCACCGCGACGATCGTCGCGATCGGCGCGGTCTTCCTCGGCGAGCCGGTCGGCGCCGTGAAGCTCGCCGGCATCGCGCTGATCATCGCGGGCGTGGTCATCGTGAACCTCAACGGCGCCCACTGACCCGGCTCACCGGCGGGCGAACCGGACCCGAGGGTTGACCGGGGCGCGACGGGGTATCCGGGGAGGATCCGCCGGTGGGGAAGGAGATGCCACATGGTCAGCGTCGGCTACACCCTGATGTGCGAGCAGACCGGCCCGAAACAGCTGGTCGACCATGCGGTGCGGGCGGAGGCGGCCGGCTTCGACCAGCTCGTCGTCTCCGACCACTACTACCCCTGGCTGGACGCGCAGGGCCACTCCCCGTACGCCTGGTCGGTGCTGGGCGCCGTCGCGCACGCCACCAGCCGCGCCGAGCTGATGTCGTTCGTGACCTGCCCGATCCGCCGCTACCACCCGGCGGTCGTGGCGCAGAAGGCCGCCACCGTCGGCGTGCTCTCCGACGGCCGGTTCACCCTCGGCCTCGGCGCCGGCGAGAACCTCAACGAGCACGTCGTCGGCGGCTGGCCACACGTGCAGCAGCGGCACGAGATGTTCGAGGAGGCGCTGCAGATCATCCGTCCGCTGCTCAACGGCGAGACGCTGACCTTCTCCGGCAACCACTTCGACGTGCCCGACGCGTACGTGTGGGACCGGCCCGAGACGCCGGTGCCGATGGCGGTGGCCGCCTCCGGCCCGCAGTCGGCGAGCCTCGCCGCCGAGTACGGCGACGGCGTCATCGCCACCGAGCCGGACCCGCGCATCATCCAGCTCTACGACGACGCGGGCGGCGGTGGCCGGCGCCGCTACGGCCAGGTGCCGATCTGCTACGGCCCGGACGAGGCCGAGTGCCGCAAGATCGTGCACGACCAGTTCCGCTGGTTCGGGTTGGGGTGGAAGGTCAACGCCGAGTTGCCCGGTCCCGAGTCGTTCGCCTCCGCCTCGCAGTTCGTCCGCGAGGACGACGTGGCGCGGGGCATCCCCTGCGGCCCGGACGTCGACCGGCACGTCGAGGCGTTCAAGGCGTTCGTCGACGCCGGCTTCACCCACGTGGCGCTCCTGCAGGTGGGCGGGGAGAGCCAGCCGATGTTCCTGGACTGGGCGCAGGAGCAGCTGCTTCCCCGGCTCCGCGAGCTGTGAGCCGGCTGCCGAGCCCGGCCGGGCGGTTCTCCCTCGCGGAGCTGCGGCTGGCGCTGGCCGCGCCCCGGCCGGCCGCCGGGCTGACCAGCGAGTGGCGCTCGGTCGACGGGCTGCGGACGCACACCCGCCGCGGCGGCGACCCGGGCACCGGCGCGCCGCCCGTCGTGCTGGTGCACGGCCTCGCCGTCTCGCACCGCTACCTCACCCCGCTGGCCGTCGCGCTGTCGGCCACCCACCCGGTGTACGTACCGGACCTGCCCGGGTTCGGGCTCAGCGCCCGGCCCGGCGAGGCCTACGACGTGTCGCGGCACGTCGACCACCTGATCGCCTGGATGGCCGCGTACCGGCTGCCGCCGGCCTGCGTCCTCGGCCACTCGTTCGGCGCGGAGGTCGCCGCGGCGCTCGCGGCCCGACACCCGGAGGCGGTGCGCGCCCTCGTGCTGGCCGGGCCGACCAGCGACCCGGCCGCCCGGACCCGGCGTGCCCAGGTCGGCCGCTGGCTCGTGGACACCCTGCGGGAGGCGAAGGCGCAGGCGCCCATCCTGCTGCGGGACGTGTGGGACGCCCGACCGTGGCGGGTCGCGGCCACCCTCACCCACTCGGTGCGCAACGCCGTCGAGGCGGACCTGGTGCGGGTCGCGGCGCCGGCCCTCGTGGTGACCGGCGGACGCGACCCGGTGGTGCCGCAGCGGTGGCGCGCGGAGGCGGCGCGCCTGGTGCCGCGCGCCCGGGCCCTGGTCGTGCCCCACGCTGCGCACAACGTGGCCACCACCGCCCCGGCGGAGCTCGCCGACGCGATCCGCCGGCTGCTGGACGCGCCGGACACCGGACCGCTGGCGGCGGCACCCCGGCGGGACGGCTCCGGGCGCGCGGGCGTGCTCCCGTGACGGGGTCCTCGGTGGCGGCGCACGGTGGCCGGCCGGTCGTGCGTCCGGCCGCCGTGGCGGCGAGCCGCCCGCGACTTCAGCGCTGACGATCCGGTGTGGGTAACGGACGGGAACGGGAGGGAGTGCGATGCGAATCGGGAACGTGGAGGTCCGGCCGCTCGGCGGCGGGCTCGGCTGCCTGTTGATGATCCTCTTCTCGGTGCTCGCCTCGGTGGTGCTCACCGTCCTGGTCAACCTGGTGTTCTGAGACCCGCCGGGACCGGCCACCCCGGGTGGGCCGGCCGGGTCGGGCCGGGGATCAGGCCGCGTCGAGGGCCACCTCGGCCACCACCGGGTAGTGGTCGGAGGCGTGGTCGGCCGCGCCACCGCGCACCACCCGGCAGGCCCGCACGCGGGCGGCCAGCGCGGGGGTGGCGAGCAGGTAGTCCAGCCGCATCCCGACAAACTCGGCCCCGCCGTGCCGGGTGGGCACGGTGAGCCCCTCGTCCGGCCCGCCGGCCGCCCGCCAGAGGTCCACCAGGCCCGCGTCGAGCAGCACCCGCACCGCCCGGGTGTCCGCGGTGCGCCCGTCGCGACGCAGGTGCCGACGCCGGTGCACGGGCCGCAGCCGGCTGATCCGCTCGGTGTGGTCGGTCGTCGGGTCGAGCGTGTTCAGGTCCCCGCCGACCAGGCTCAGCTCGCCGGGCGCCCGGCGTACGGCGCGGGCGAGCCAGTCCACCTCCACCCGGCGCCACCCGCCCGAGTACGGGTTCAGGTGGGTGCCGAGCACGGTGAGCGGCCCGCCGTCGGTGGCCAGCACCACCCGCGCCGCCGCGTGGTGGAACGGTCGACGCAGCGGACCCGCGGCGACGGTACGCAGCGGCGGGCGCACGAGCACCGCGACGGGCTGGCCGAGCAGGCTGCCGGCCAGGTGCGGGCGCAGGCCCAGCCGGTCGGCGAACCCGGCCAGCACCCCCGTGGCGTCGAACCCCCGCAGCTCCTGGAGCAGCAGCACGTCCGGCCGCTCGCCGTCGACCACCTCGACGATCGCGTCCCGCCGGTCGCCGCCGTCACGGTCACGTCCACCGGTCCGGATGTTCCACGTCATCACCCGCAGCACAGCGCCCTCAGTCCACCCGGGCGGCCCGCGCCAGCTCGTCGTCGAGGTCGGCCACGTCCTCCGACCCGATGCTCGGCCGGTTGCCCGCGTGGACGTCGGCGTTGGGCCGGATCACCCAGTAGAGCAGGCCGATCCAGAGCGCGCCGAGCAGCATCGCGCCCATGAAGTCGGTGGGGTGGTGCATTCCCCGGTACATCCGGGAGGTGGCCACGCCGAGGGGCATGACGACGGCGAGCACGACCGTGAGCCACCGCCACCAGCGGTCGGTGCGCGGCATCACCAGCACCGCGATGGCCGCGTAGAGGCAGATCGTCGCGGCGATGTGGCCGGAGGGGAAGGAGGAGGTGGGCATCGGCCCGTCCAGGTTCTCCACCGGCGGGCGGGGCCGGTCGACCGCGTGGGCGCTGGCGAGGAAGAGGGTCAGCTCGCCGAACATGGCCAGCGCCACGAACAGCACCGGCCGCCACCGCCGCCACACCGCGAGCACCAGCGGGCAGAACACCAGCGAGACGAGCAGGATCGCGTGGGTGTCGCCGAACTTGCTCCACCACCAGCTCAGCTCGGTCAGGGCCGTGGTGTGCCGTTGCGCGAACCAGCGCGGCACCTCCGTGTCGAGGGTGGCCAGGAAGGTGCCCCCGGCGTGGTAGCTGACGAACATGCCGAAGCCGTAGAGGGCGCCGAAGACCAGCACCCAGCCGACGATCAGCTCGGCCACGGCGGAGCGGGGATGCTCCAGCACGTGCTCCTCGGCCGGGGCGGGGGCGATGTCGTGCCCCGCCTCCGGCTCCAGCCCCTCGCTCAGGGGCGGCACCGGCCGGCCGCGCTCACGGCGCCAGAGCCGGAAGGCGTACGCGGTGACGCCGAGCCAGACCGCGCCGAGCAGCCAGCCGGCGAGCACGTCGGAGACGAAGTGCACGCCCAGCGCGATCCGGGTCAGCCCGACGAGCAGCACCAGCGTGGCGACCAGGGCGATGGCCGGCCGGCGCCAGCGGGGCGCCAGCGCCGGCAGGAAGACCAGCAGCAGCGCGCCGTACGCCACGAACGAGCCCAGGGCGTGCCCGCTGGGGAAGCTGTTGCCGGGCGCGCTGGCCACCGGCACGTCGACCACCGGGCGTAGCCGCCCGACCAGCGTCTTGACGGACGGATCGAGGATCAGCCCGCCGACCCCGGTGATGACCAGGTACACGGCCAGCCGGGGCTGGCGGCGGATCAGCAGGCCGACCACGGCGATGGTGACCAGCCAGATCAGGATCGGCCGTCCACCGAGGTCGGTCAGCGCCTGGAGCACGGTCACCAGCGGGCCGTGCGGCGCGACCAGGTCGTTGAACCACTCGGCGACCGCCCGGTCGGCGGCCTGCAACGGGCTCCACCGGAAGCGCACCAGGGCGAGCAGGAGGCCGAACGCGGCGCCCGCCCCGGTGACGACGACCAGCCCGGCGACGCTCCGCTCGGCGAAATGCCCGATCGGTCGCCGCAGCGCCTCTCTGACCGCGGTCACCCCGCACCTCCCTCACCGTCCCTGGCGAGCGGCTTTACCCGATCCGCGCCGCCCGTACACCGAGGGCCCGCGCAGCCGGGGTACGGCTCAGAGCGCCGTCATCTCCCCGGTGTCGAAGACCTCCGCGCGCTCGGCCTCCGGCTCCCACAGGTCCGGCTGCGCCGGCTCCCGCACGCCGATCCGCAGCGCCTCCAGCTGGGCGGCGAACGCGAGCCCGCCGAAGAGCGCCATGCCGGTGAGGTTGGCCCAGAGCAGCAGCGCCATCATCCCCGTCAGCGCGCCGTAGGTCTGGCCGAACGCGTCACTGAGGCTGACGTACGCGGCCAGCAGCAGGCTGGTCAGCCACCAGAGCACGGTGGCGATGCCGGCGCCGAAGAACAGCCAGGACAGGCCGGGCTGGCGGCGCCGGGGCGCGTGCCGGAAGATCACGGCCACCGCGAGCACCGTCAACGCGAGGCTGAGCGGCCAGCGGACCACCGCCCAGAGCCCGTGGACGTACTCGCCCCACGGGTAGTGACGCCGCACCGAGTCGCCCATCGGCCCGCCGCCCACCAGGATCAGGAACCCGGTGAGCGCCGGTACGCCGGCGACCACCGCCAGCGCGGCGGCCCGCACGTACTTCCACAGCGCGGGGCGGTCCCGTTCCACGCCGTAGATCCGGTTGGCGCCGCGCTCGATCTGGGCCATCGTGGTCGTGAGCGCGACCAGGCCGGTCAGCAGACCGAGGGTGAGGGCCAGTTCGCCGGCCCGTTCGGTGCTCTCCCCCTCGCCGAGCAGCTCGGCCACCACCGCCTCGCTCGCCCCGGGCGTGAGCGCCAGCACCGTGTCGGCGACGACCTCGCCGCCCTCCTCGACGCCCAGTTCGCTGATCAGGCCGGTGAGCGCGATCAGGAACGGCACGACGGCGAGGCAGAGCTGCAGCGCGAAGGCCCGGGAGTGGCTGAACCCGTCGCCGTAGCGGAACCGGACGAAGGCGTCGCGCAGCAGGTGCCAGCCGCCCTGCCGCCGCAGGGTGTGCCAGGCGTCGTCGGCCGACAGCTCCTCGTCCGCCATGAGCCGGGTCTCCGGCACCATGCGGGTGCTACTCATGGCGCGCCTCCTCGACCAGCTCCTCACCCCGCTCGGCGGCGCGGTCCGCGTCGACGGCGAGGTCCGGCGCCTGCTCGGGCTGCGGCACGCAGAGCCAGAGCGCCTTCGGCCGGATCACCACGCGCAGCCGGCGACCCGGCGCGATGAGGTCGCCGTCGAGTTCCCGGGGTTGGGTGCGGCTGGCGGTGACGATCACCCGTCGACCGCGGAAGACCTCCATCCGGGGCACCCGCCCGCGCCGGCGGATCACCGCCCAGCCCAGGGAGAGCCAGTGCCGGAGGTGGTGGGGGGTGAGGACGGCGACGTCGAGCCAGCCGTCGTCCGGCTCGGCCTCGCTGAGCAGCCGGATGCCGCCCTGGAGCCGCCCCACGTTGGCGACCAGCACCGAGCGCGCCCGGCGGCGCACGGGCGGGCGGTCGTCGACGCGGATCGACACCCGCATCGGACGGTCGCGCAGGTGCCGGGCGGCGCCCACCACGTACGCGGGCCAGCCGATCCGCGCCTTGGTCGCCTCGCTGGTGGCGGCGAGCATCTGGGCGTCGAAGCCCATGCCGGCCATCACCGTGAAGTAGCGCCCGTCCACCTCGCCGACGTCGAGCAGCCGGCGGCCGCGGTCGACGGCCACCTGCAGGCCGGCGGCCAGGTCGGTGGAGAGGCCGAGGTTGGCGGCGAGCAGGTTGCCGGTGCCCTGGGGCAGCACGGCCAGCGCCACGTCGGTGCCGACCAGGCCGCTGACGCACGACATCACGGTGCCGTCGCCGCCGCAGGCGAAGACCACGTCGACGCCGGCCCGTACCGCCTCCTCCGTCTGGCCCCGGCCCGGGTCCTCGACGGTGGTCTCGTACCACAGCGGCTCGGGCCAGCCGGCGGCGGTGAGGGCGTCGTCGACCGTGCGCCGCAGCTCGTCGAGATCGGCGACCTTCACCGGGTTGACCACCACGGCGGAGCGCAGCCCGCCGTCGCCGCCCCCCGGTCCCCTCTGCCGTCCAGCATTCACGGCGTCAGTGTGCAGCAACCCGCGACCTTCAGCGAGCCCTGGCCACGGCGGGGTCGGAAGTGCCACAGACAGGTTTGCCGGGCCGGGCGACCGGGGGCGGGCGGCGTCCGGCCACCGGCCCGGTCCCCGCTCAGGCGGCCGTACGCAGCGCGGTCTCCACCCGCCGGCGCAGGTCGTCGAGGTCGACACCGGACTCGGCGAGCACCAGCGCGGCCAGCCCGTTGCCCTCGCGGAGCAGCCCGAGCAGGATGTGCTCGCTGCCGATGTGCTTGTGCCGCAGCCGGAGCGCCTCACGCAGCGACAGCTCCAGCACCTTCTTCGAGCGGGGTGAGAAGTGGCCGCCGGTGTGGCGGCGACGCCCCCAGCGCCGGCGCGGCGCGGGCGTCGCCTCGCGCAGCGCGTCCGGGCCGAAGGTCTCCTCGATGCGGGCCACGATGGCGGCCAGATCGATGCCGATCTCCCGTAGCGCGGCGGCGTCGGCGTCGCCGAGCCCGACGCCGCCGGTCTCGGTGTGTCGGCGGACGCGGGCGCGCAGGTCGTCGGCGTCGACGCCGGCCTCGGTGAGCACCCGGGCGGCGAGACTGTGCTCGTCGGCGAGCAGGGCGAGCAGCAGGTGCTCGGTGCCCACCGGCCGCCGCCCCTCGGCCCGGGCCTCGTCCAGTGCCCGGTGGACGATCTCGCGGGCCCGGTCGGTGAACCGTTCGAACATCACGCCTCCCAGGAGGTGGGGACCGCCGGTCGCCCGGCGTGCTTCTTGTGGACCGCCTGCCGGCTGACCTCGAGTGCGTCGGCGATCTCCTGCCAGGACCAGCCCTGTCGTCGGGCGTTGTCGACCTGGACCACCTCGAGCCGCTCGAGCAGCCGGCGCAGCGCGCGGACGGCGCGCAGCCCGACCCGGGGGTCGGTGCTGCCGGCTGCCGCCGCGAGTTCCGTAGCATGGCTCATGCTGTCAACGTACGTTGACAGCATGGCCGTGTCAACCCTTGTTGACAGACGGAGGTGACCGACGGCCGCGAACCGACCCGCCGTCGTCCGTGACCGGACTACCCTCGGTCGAGGGAGCGTGGTCGTGCCGGGCGCGACGCCCGGGAGGTGATGTCGGATGACCGCAGCCGCCGGTCGAGCGGTGCTGGTCGGTCTCGGCTCGGAGCGCAACCTCCCCGTGGTCCGGCTCGCCGCGCAGGAGGCCGCCGCGCACGGCCGGCCGCTGCACCTGGTGCACGCCTTCGACTGGGCCGCCGCGTTCGAGGCGGACACCGTGGCCGCCCCGCGCGACGCCGCCGAGGACCTGATCGCCCGCGCCAACGACCTAGCCCGGGACGTGGAGCCGGAGCTGACCGTCACCGGCGAGATCGTCGAGGGCCCCCGCGTGCCCGTCCTGCTCCGCCGGGCGGAGCTGGCGTTCCTGCTGGCGGTGGGCGACGGCGGGATAGCCACCTGCGACGACTGCGTGCCCGCCGACGCGCCCGCCATCCAGCTCGCTGCCCGGGCCGGCTGCCCGGTGCTGGTGGCCCGGCGGGAGCCGCCACCGCAGGGCCCGGTCCTGGTCGGCGTGGACGGGTCGCCCACCTCGCACGCCGCCCTGGAGTGGGCCGTCGAGTGCGCCGCGCGACGGGAGGCCCGCCTGCTCGCCGTCCGGGTGGTCGAGCCCGGCGAGGACGAGGACGCCGTCACCCGGCAGCTCACCGAGGTCGTGCAGCGGTGCGCCGGCCGACGCCCCGACGTGCCCGTCGAGTGCCACACCATCCGCGGCGACCCGGGTCTGGTGCTGGTCGAGCAGGCCCGCTCGTCGCAGCTGGCGCTGGTCGCGGCGCGCGGTGACGAACCGTGGCGGGGCATGCTCGGCGAGGTGGCGCAGTCCCTGCTCTACCACGCGCCGTCGCCCGTGATCGTCGTCCGCGGCGTGACCGACACCGCCACCGAACGGGCATGACGTCCGTCCCGCTCGGGACCAACGACCCTGAACCGCCAGCGCCCCCACCCGCCAGGCTGGATCGGCCGGAGGAATGGCGCTTCCGGATGCAGCACTCCCCGAACCGCGAGAGGCTCAGTCACCATGGACACCGCTCTCGACCTGCAGAGCCCCCTGACCGACGACGAGCTGCGCCGGCTGGACGCGTACTGGCGGGCGGCGAACTACCTCACCGTCGGGCAGATCTACCTGCTCGACAACAACCCCCTGCTCCGGCAGCCGCTGACTCCCGAGCACATCAAGCCGCGGCTCCTCGGCCACTGGGGCACCAGCCCGGGCCTCAACCTGCTCTACGCCCACCTGAACCGGGTCATCGTCGCCCGTGACCTGAACGCCATGTTCATCACCGGCCCGGGCCACGGCGGCCCCGCGATCGTGGCCAACTCCTGGCTGGAGGGCAGCTGGACCGACCGCTACCCCGGCGTGACGCGCGACGAGGTCGGCATGGCCCGGCTGTTCCGCCAGTTCTCGTTCCCCGGCGGTATCCCCAGCCACGTCGCCGCCGAGGTGCCGGGCTCGATCCACGAGGGCGGCGAGCTGGGGTACGCGCTCAGCCACGCGTACGGCGCCGCGTTCGACCACCCCGACCTGCTGGTCGCCTGCGTGATCGGCGACGGCGAGGCGGAGACCGGGCCGCTCGCCGGCAGCTGGCTCTCCAACGTCTTCCTGAACCCGGCCCGCGACGGCGCGGTCCTGCCGATCCTGCACCTCAACGGTTACAAGATCGCCAACCCGACCGTGCTCTCCCGGATCCCCGAGCAGGATCTGCTCGAACTGATGCGCGGCTACGGCCACGAGCCGTACGTGGTCGCGGGCGACGACCCGGCCCAGGTGCACCAGACGCTCGCCGCCACCCTCGACCGGGCGCTGGACGACATCGCCGACATCCAGCGCCGCGCCCGCTCCGGTGGCCCCGTCGAACGCCCCCGCTGGCCGATGATCATCCTGCGTACGCCGAAGGGCTGGACAGGGCCGCGGGAGGTCGACGGCGCCCCCGTCGAGGGCACGTTCCGCTCGCACCAGGTGCCGCTGTCCGAGGTGCGGAGCAATCCGGCGCACCTCGCCGAGCTGGAGCGCTGGTTGCGCAGCTACCGGCCGGAGGAGCTCTTCGACGCCACCGGCGCACCGGTCGCCGAGCTGGCCGCGTTCCCGCCCCACGGCGACCGGCGGATGAGCGCCAACCCGGTGACCAACGGCGGTTCGGTCCTGCGGGAACTCACCCTGCCCGACTTCCGCGAGTACGCCATCGACGTGCCGAGCCCCGGCGAGCCGATGGCCGGCGCCACCGGCGTGCTCGGCGACTGGATCCGCGACGTGATCGCGGCCAACCCGGAGACCTTCCGGCTCTTCGGGCCCGACGAGGTCGCCAGCAACCGGCTCGGCGCCGCCTTCGAGGTGACCGACCGGGCCTGGGTGGCCGGAACCGTGCCCGGCGACGACCACCTCTCCCCCGACGGCCGGGTGATGGAGGTGCTCTCCGAGCACCTGTGCCAGGGCTGGCTGGAGGGCTACCTGCTGACCGGCCGGCACGGGGTCTTCACCAGCTACGAGGCGTTCATCCACATCGTCGACTCGATGGTCAACCAGCACGCGAAGTGGCTGAAGGTGACCCGGGGCATCCCGTGGCGGCAGCCGCTGGCCTCGCTGAACTACCTGCTCTCCAGCCACGTGTGGCGGCAGGACCACAACGGCTTCTCGCACCAGGACCCGGGCTTCATCGACCACGTGGTGAACAAGAAGGCCGAGGTCGTCCGCGTCTACCTGCCGCCGGACGCCAACACGTTGCTCTCCACGATGGACCACTGCCTGCGTAGCCGGCACTACATCAACGTGGTGGTGGCCGGCAAGCAGCCGGCCCCGAACTGGCTCACCATGCCGGAGGCGATCCAGCACACCCGCCGCGGCGTGGGCATCTGGGAGTGGGCCAGCAGCGACGCCGGCAGCGAGCCGGACGTGGTGCTCGCCTGCTGCGGCGACGTGCCGACCCTGGAGGCGCTGGCCGCCGCCGACCTGCTCCGCCAGCACCTGCCGGACCTGAAGGTGCGCCTCGTCAACGTGGTCGACCTGATGCGCCTCCAGCCGCCCAGCGAGCACCCGCACGGCCTCTCCGACAGCGAGTTCGACACCATCTTCACCGCGGACCGGCCGATCATCTTCGCGTACCACGGCTACCCGTGGCTCATCCACCGCCTCACCTACCGCCGCACCAACCACGACAACCTGCACGTGCGCGGCTACAAGGAGGAGGGCACCACCACCACGCCGTTCGACATGGTGATGCTCAACGACCTGGACCGCTTCCACCTGGTCATCGACGTCATCGACCGGGTGCCCGGCCTGGCCGCCCGCGCCGCCCACCTGCGTCAGCAGATGGTCGACACCCGCCAGGAGTGCCGCGACTACACCCGCCGGCACGGTGAGGACGACCCCCGGGTGGCGGAGTGGCGCTGGGTGCGGTCGACCGACCCGGAGCTGCGGAGCGGCGCATGAGCGGCGAGCAGATCCTGGTCGGCTACGACGGGTCCCCCGACGCCACCGTGGCCCTGCGCTGGGCGCTGGACGAGGCCGGCCGCAGCGGCCGCTCGGTGCGGCTGGCGTACGTCTTCGAGTGGGTCACGGTGGTCGGCTGGCTCGGTCCCGGCGTGGCACCGGCCGTCTGGCCGGACGAGACCGCCCGGCACGAGGTCGAGGAGCTGGTCCGGCGGGCGGCGGCCGACGCCGCCGCCGCGCACCCGGACCTGGAGGTCAGTGGCGAGGTGCTGGACGGTCCACCCGCGCTGGTGCTCCAGGAGCGGTCGGCGGAGGCCGCCCTGCTGGTGCTCGGCAGCCGCGGTCACGGTGGGTTCGGCGGGTTGCTCGTCGGGTCGACGGCGGTCTCGGTGAGCGCGCACGCGCACTGCCCGGTGGTCGTGGTGCGCGCGCCGGGCGCGGACGCGCCGACCGGCCCGGAGGACGGCCCGGTCGTGGTCGGTGTCGACGGCTCCGAGCAGTCCCTGGTGGCGCTCGGTTTCGCGGTCGAGCGGGCGGCGCAGCGGCGGGTGCCGCTGCGGGTGCTGCGCGCCTGGTCCCCGCCGGGCGCGTGGCGGCCGGGCGCCGACGTCGCCGCCACGGACGCGGAGGAGACGGCGGCGGCGGAGCGGGCCGCCGCCGAGGAGTCGCTCGCGCCGTGGCGGCGCATCTTCCCGGAGCTGGCCGTCATCGTGGAGGTGACGGCCGGCAGCCCGGCGTCCGCGCTGGTCGAGGCGAGCGCCGGTGCGCAACTGGTGGCGGTCGGCACCCGGGGGCGTGGCGGGCTGCGGGGCATGCTGCTCGGCTCGGTGAGCCAGCAGCTCATCCAGCACGCGCGCTGCCCGGTCGCGATCGTCCGCGAGCGCTGACCCCGGGTCCTCCCGGAGGTGTGCGTCGGGATCCGGGCCGGTTCCCGGCGCAGACCTCCCGATCGACGCGCCAACCTCGGGCCGAAGGTCCCGGGTGGTGGGGACCTGCTTACCGTGCGGGGGCCCGCACGATGGCGCAGGATGGGTCAGACAGACCGGCCGGCCGACCCTCGGGCGTGGGCGGCGACGACCCTGCGGGCGACCACCTGGCCGACGCGGGCGGCGACGGCCTCGTAGCGAGCATCCGGCCGGGCACGGGCGCGGACGAAAGGTCGTGACGATGAGCCAGGAGAGCCGGGCGGACCGCCCCCTGACGACGGCGCTCGCGGAGGCCGCCGCCACCGCCGGTCACGCCCCCTCGCTGCACAACACGCAGCCGTGGCAGTGGCGGGTGCTGCCCGACGCGTTGGAGCTGCGGGCGGTCCGCAGCCGGCAGCTCGCGGCGAGCGACCCGGAGGGGCGGCTGCTCACGCTGAGCTGCGGCACCGCGCTGCACCACGCCCGGGTGGCGCTCTCCGCCGAGGGCTGGACGCCGGTGGTGGAGCGGCTGCCCGACCCCCGCGACCCGGAGCTGCTGGCCCGGCTGACCGGGCTGCGGCCCACCGAGCCCGACCCGGGGGCGATGCGGCTGGTGCAGTGCATGCAGGTCCGGCACACCGACCGCCGGCCGGTCAGCGAGGAGCCGGTGCCGGCCGAGGCGGTCAAGGAGATCACCGAGGTGGTCTCCGCCGAGGGGTGCCGGTTGCAAATCCTCGACGGCGACCAGGTGCTGGAGCTGGCGGCCGCCGCCGGGCACGCCGACACGGTCGAGGCCGAGGACCCGCAGCTCCGCGAGGAGCTGGCCTACTGGACCAGCCGGGCCGGCACCGGCACCGGACTGCCCGCCGAGGTGCTGCCCGAGGAGGCGCCCCGGACCACGGTGCCCGGCCGCGACTTCGGCCGGCCGGGCACCCTGCCGACCGGGCCGGGGCACGACCGCGCGGCCGTCTACGGCCTGCTCTACGGCGACGAGGACGAGCCGGACACCTGGCTGCACGCCGGCGAGGCGCTCTCCGCCGCCTGGCTGACCGCCACCCGTCTCGGTGTCTCCCTGGTGCCGCTGAGCGGGGCGGTGGAGGTCGAGGGCACCCGGCAGACCCTGCGCGGGCTGCTGGCCGGGCTCGGCCACCCGTACCTCGTGATGCGGTTGGGCATCGCGGACCCGGCGCACGCGGGGCCGCCGCACACCCCGCGGCTCGCCACCGAACAGGTCGTCGACACCTCCGCCGTGCGCGGGGACCTCACCTGAACGCCGCCCGGCCCGCCACGCCGGAGGTCGAGCCGTCCCGGTCCCGGCGATAGCATCGCCCGGTGGCGAGCAACGCTCCGCACCCCCGGCCCGAGGCCCGACCGACGCCGTCGCTCGGGCTGAGCCCGCTGTCCCGCGTGCGCCTCGACGAACTGCTCCAGGAGATGCTGGACCGGGTCGGCGAGGTGGTCACCAGCCGGGAGCGGCTACGCGCCCTCCTCGACGCGGTGGTCGGCATCGGCACCGACCTGGACCTGCGCAGCACCCTGCAACGGATCGTCCAGGCCGCCTGCGAGCTGGTCGGCGCCCGGTACGGCGCGCTGGGTGTGGTGGGCGCCGACCGGATGCTGCACGACTTCATCGTGCACGGCATCTCCCCCGAGGTGCACGCGCGGATCGGCGACCTGCCGCACGGGCGCGGCGTACTCGGCCTGCTGATCGACGAGCCCCGCCCGCTGCGCATGCCGGACATCACCCAGCACCCCCGGTCGTACGGCTTCCCGCCCAACCACCCGCCCATGCACAGCTTCCTGGGCGTGCCGGTACGCATCCGCGAGCGCGTCTTCGGCAACCTCTACCTGGCCGAGAAGCAGGGCGCCGCCGAGTTCACCGAGGACGACGAGGAGATCGTGGTCGCGCTCGCCGCGGCGGCCGGTGTGGCCATCGAGAACGCCCGCCTCTACGCGCTGGCGCACCGGCGGGAACGCTGGCTCGCCGCCACCGCCGAGATCACCTCGGTGCTGCTCGGCGAGGTCCGGCGCACCGACGCGCTGGCGCTGGTGGCCCGCCGCGCCCGCGAGGTGGCCGAGGCGCAGCTGGCCATGGTGCTGCTCTACGACCCCGACGCCGAGCTGTTCACCGTGGAGGTGGTCGACGGCGGCGACGAGCCGGCCCGCGCGCTGGTGGGCACCGCGCTGCCGGCGGCGGACACCAGCTTCGGCGCGGCGGTCTCCGCCGGCCGTCACGACCGGGTCGACGACCTCGGGCACGCCGCGCCCTGGCCGGCGCTGCTGCACACCGGCCCCGCCGTGATCGCGCCGCTGGCCACCGCGGACATCCTGCACGGCGTGCTGGTGATCGCCCGCGAGGTGGACGGCGGCGACGTCGCCACGGACGACGACGTCGCCCTGCTGAGCAGCTTCGCGGGCCAGGCCGCGCTGGCCATGGAGCGGGCCCGCGGCCAGGAGGAGCGGGAGCTGCTGGTGGTGCTGGAGGACCGCGAGCGCATCGCCCGCGACCTGCACGACGTGGTGATCCAGCGGCTCTTCGCCACCGGCCTGCAACTGCAGAGCGCGGCGCCCATGAGCACCCGGCCGGAGCTCGCGAAGCGGATCAACGCCGCGGTCGACGACCTGGACGCCACCATCAGGGACATCCGCCGCACCATCTTCGAGCTGCGCACCCCCATGACCGCCGCGCTGCGCACCGAGATCCGCGAGGCCGTCGAGGCGGCGGCCGAGTCACTCGGCTTCCGGCCCGGCCTCGCGCTGACCGGGCCCGTCGACAGCGCCGTCCCCGACGCGCTGCGCCCCGACCTCACGGCCGTGCTGCGCGAGGCCCTCTCCAACGCCGTACGCCACGCGCGGGCGCACCACGTGGCCGTCGCCGTCCGGGTCGAGGACGGCTGGGTGTCGGTCACCGTGACCGACGACGGGGTGGGCTGCGATCCGGCGGCGGCCCGGGGCGGCCTCGTCAACCTGCGCGAACGCGCCGAACAGCACGGCGGCGAGTTCGACCTGCGCCCGGCGCACCCGCGCGGCACCGAGTTGCGCTGGTCCGTCCCGCTGGGAGACTGACGGGCACCGGGCACCGGGCACCGGGCACGGCGGCCCGCGGCGGCCCGGGTGCGGGCCAGCCCGGGCTGGTGTGGCGGCGTGTCGGTCAGTGGCGCTGGCCGAGCAGGCGGGTGGCCAGGACGGCGGCCTGCGTACGGCGCTCCAGACCGAGCTTCGCGAGCACGCTGGAGACGTAGTTCTTCACCGTCTTCTCGGCGAGGAACATCCTGCCCGCGATCTCGCGGTTGGTGAGCCCCTCGGCCACGTACTCCAGGATCCGCCGCTCCTGGTCGGTGAGGGACGCGAGCTCCCGCGGCTGCTCCACGCCGCTGCGGATGCGCTCCAGCACGCGCGTGGTGATCGCCGGGTCGAGCAGCGACTGGCCGGCCGCGACCCGGCGCACCGCGTCGACCAGGTCGGTGCCGCGGATCTGCTTCAGCACGTAGCCGGCCGCGCCGGCCATGATCGCGGCGAACAACGCCTCGTCGTCCTCGTAGGAGGTGAGGATCAGGCCCTTGATGCCGGAGTCCACCGCGCGGACGTCCCGGCACACGTCGATGCCGTTGCCGTCGGGCAGCCGCGCGTCGAGGATCGCCACGTCCGGTCTCAGCGCCGGGATACGCCGGGTCGCCTCCGTCGCGGAGCCGGACTCGCCGACCACCTCGATGTCGCCGCTGCTGGTCAGCAGGTCGGCAAGGCCACGACGCACGACCTCGTGGTCGTCGAGCAGGAAAACCCGGATCATTCCTCGTTTCTACCCGCCGCCGGCCGCATCCCACACGGGCCGAAGGTCCCGACGTCGCCCCGGCGGAGATCGTCGGCCCCGACGAACCGGTCGGCGGCGGCCGGCCGGGCACCCCGTCGGAGGGCCAGCCCCGTCGGAGCGATGTGGCCCGTCGGCCGATGTGACCCGTCGGCCGGTGGGCCCGTCGGTCCCGGCGGGTCGGGACGTCCGGCCCTGATCAGGGCCGGTGCGGCCGGGCACGCTGGAGCCGTACCCCAGGGGCCCCGCCCCACGTCCCCGGCCCGGGCCGAACCAGCTCGACCAGTGGGGAAGGAGCACCGCCATGGAGACCGGCTACAGCGGCGCGCGGCTGCGCGCCGCCGCCACCGACGCCATCCGCGCACCGTCCCTGCACAACACCCAGCCGTGGCGGTTCCGGCTGCGCGACGGCGCGATCGAGGTGCTGGCCGATCCGGCGCGCCGGCTGCCGGCCACCGACCCGAGCGGCTGGGGCGTACGGATCGCCTGCGGGGCGGCGCTGTTCAACCTGCGGCTCGCCCTGGCCGTGGCCGGCGTGCCCGCCTCCGTACGGCTGCGCCCCGACCCGGCCGAGCCGGACCTGCTGGCCCGGCTGCGACCGGAGCGTCCGCGCCGACCCACTCCCGCCGAGCAGGCCCTCCACGCCGCCGTTCCCCGTCGGTTCAGCAACCGGGCCCCGTTCTGGCCGGACCCGGTCCCCGCCGACGCCCGCTGGCGCCTCGTCGAGGCGGCCCGGGCCGAGCGGTGCTGGCTGGACCTGCTCATCGGGGTGGGCGCCGTGGCCGCGTTCGGTGAGATCGCGCGCGGCGCCCACCGGCTGCTCGAACGCGACCCGAGCTACCGCGCGGAACGCGACGAGTGGATACGGACGGTCCCCGCGCCCGACGGTGTGCCGGCCACCTCCGGTGGCCCCCGTCAGGAGCCCCAGGACGTGCTCCCCACCCGGGACTTCGGCGGACGCGACCGGGCACCGGGACGCGACTTCGAGCCGGAACCGCTGGTGGCCGTGCTCGGCGCGGCCGGCAACACCTCGATCGACCAGGTCGTCGCGGGGCAGGCGCTGCAACGGGTGCTGCTGACCGCCGTGGACGCCGGGTTGAGCGTGTCGCTGCTCTCCCAGCCGATCGAGGTGCCGTCGGCCCGGGAGCGGCTGCGACTGTCGCTGGGCCGCTTCGGCGCCCCGCAGATGGTGCTGCGGATCGGGTACGGCCAACCCGGCTGGCCGACGCCCCGCCGACCGGTCGACGAGGTGCTCGACCTGCCCGGTTGCTGACCCGACCGCCCGACTGCCTCCGGCCGTGACCCGCCCCCGCGTGTCCGCCCGCGGGCCGGGCGGCCGGCCGTCACGCCGTCGGCGCGGTCGCCAGGAGGGCCGCCTCCCGGGCCGGATCCAGGCCCACCCGTGCCCGCGCCGGGCGGCCGGCGCGCGGCGGCACCCCGTCCACCTCGCGCAGCCACCGCCAGGTGTCGGCCACCGTTTCGGCCATCGGGCGGCAGGTCAGCCCCGCGGCGTACGCGCGCGCGACGTCGCGCTCCTGCAACCAGCGGTACTCGTGCCCGAGCGGCACCCAGACGGGCAGGTCGTTCCAGGGCACCACGCCCGCCGCGAGGATCGGCTCCGGCGGGAGCCAGCGCAGCCGTGCCTCGGCCCCGGTCGCGACGAGGCACGCCTCCAGCAGCTCGCCCATCGTGGCGTGGCCGGGCCGGCTCACCACGTTGTACGCACCCCCGAGCCCGCGCGCGCCCGCGTCGAGCAGCCAGGCGGCGAGGTCACGCACGTCGACGTACTGGAGGGGAAGGTCGACCGGGCCCGGGGCGAGCACGTCCCCGCCACGGGCGATCCGGGTGAGCCACCACGGCAACCGGCCGATGTCCTCACCGGGGCCGAGGATCAGCCCGGCGCGGGCGAGCAGCGCCCGGTCACCGAGAACCTCTCGGACCGCCCGTTCGGCGCCCGCCTTGTTGCGTGGGTACTCACCGTCGTCCGCGTCCGGCGCGGCCTCGACGACGGGCGCGTCCTCGGCCGAGCCCGGCTCGACCGGCTCGGCGTAGACCGAACCGCTGGAGACGTAGACGTACTGGCCGACCGCGCCGGCCAGGGCGCGGGCCGCGTCGAGGGCCGCGCGCGGTGCGCCGTCCCAGGTGTCCACCACCAGGTCCCACTCGCCGCCCGCGAGCGCGTCGAGGCCGCCGGGGGCCGTCCGGTCGCCCCGCAGCCGGTGTACGCCGTGCGGCGTCGCGCCGTGCAACCCCCGGTTGAACACCGTCACCGACCAGCCGCGGCGTACCGCCTCGGCCACCGTCGCTCCGCCGACGAATCCCGTACCGCCCAGCACCAGCAGTCTCATGCGCTCCACTGTGCCGTCCCGCTGGGCCCCGCCCACCCGCTGTTCACGCTGAGCGGATCTGCCCAGGGCAGAACGGCCACCGGCCGCTCCACCCCGTGGCCGGACCCACTATCGCGTAGCTGACTGTACGGCGTCGGTCGATCACGCGCCGCATACGCTGCGACCAGCCTGGGCGTCCCGATCAGGCAATTCCCACCACCAGCCCGATCCTGCCCCGTCGGGCTGCCCACGCGAATGAGGTTCGCATGAGCACACCCGTGTACGCCGCCGAGCCCCGCGGGGGCTGGCGGCGACGCCTGACGGGCATACCGGTCGTCCCGGTGCTCGTCAGCGCGATGCTGCCCGTCCTGGTGCTGAGCAGTCCGGCGGCGGCCGCAGATCTCAACATGACCGTCCGGGTGACCGTGGAGCGAGTCGAGGGCCACGACTTCGGCGAGGACCCCGACTTCTACAGCTACGTGGAGATCGCCGGTGAGTCGTTCAACAACGAGGACACCCCGGCGACCGACCCGTTCGAGGACAAGTACACGATCGAGCCGAACTGGGAGTTCTCCAAGCAGGTCCCCCTCTCCAGCGGCACCGTCCCCGTCTACCTGGAGATCCGGGACGAGGACGGCTTCCTGCGCTTCGACGACGACATCGCCGACCTCGACCCCGACGGCGACGACCCCGACGACCCGTCGGACAACGACGACGACACCGACCAGTCGCTCAGCTTCACGATCGACCTCAACGCCTGCACGGTGACCGGCGACCTGAGCGGCGGCTGCGGCGTCTTCACCAGCACCGGCACGCCGGACGAGTCGGCCTCCGTCCGCCTGCGGGTCGAGGTGACCGAACCCCCGGCCGCGCCGGGCATCCGCATCCGGTGCATGCACTCGCCGCTCTTCCCGAAGGTCGGTGACACCGTCACCATCACCGCCGAGTTCCTCGACGGCTCGCTCAACCCGACGCGGGCCGACACGCTGGAGATCTGGGTCAACGACCGCGCGGCCCCCGAGGTGACCGCCGGCAATTCGCTCACCCTGACCCACAGCCACACCATCACCGGCGGGGGCAGCTTCAGCTACGGCTGTCGGGGCATCGACGACAGCGTCCCCATCTTCACCGGATGGAGGTCGGTGGCGGCGACCGCCGGCGCCGGCGACGAGGTCCCCGTGCTCTACACCGGCAGCACCTACAGCCGCGTCGACTGGGTGTTCGTCGGCGACGCCGACGACTACAGCGGCGCCGCGGACCCGCAGTTCCAGGCCGACGTGCAACAGATCATCTACAACTCCTTCTACAGCTACGACCGCTTCCTCGTGCACCAGGACGCCATGAACTTCTGGCTCCAGGTCGGCACGGGTCAGGCCGAGGCGGCGGAGGACGGCTGCGACCACGAGGTACCGGACTCGAGCTGGGCCGACAGCGTGATGATCGTGCACGTCGACTCGTTCCGCGACTGCGCGATGGGTGGCTCCAACGTCTTCTCCGGCGAGAACACCAGCTTCAGCACCATCCGCCACGAGTCCGGGCACCGCCCGTTCGGCCTCGCCGACGAGTACTGCTGCGACGGCGGCTACTACCAGCAGGACGTCTACCCCAACGTCTACGAGGAACCCGAGGACTGCGCCGACGACGCCGCCGACCTCGGCCGGACCTCCGCGGACTGCCGCGAGTTCGAGGAGGAGATCGACAACTGGGACGACTTCGACTGGTCGGTCTCCGACCCGGCGTCGAACGACCTGATGGTGGACAACACGACCGCCCAGGCGGCGGACGTCAGACGCATCGAGTGGTACTTCGCCGAGTGCCGCGGCGCGAAGTGCTGAGGGGGATGAGGACGATGCGCAGGACAACGGATTCCCGCCGCCGCCTGGCGTGGTGGCTGCTGCCGGTCGCCGTCGGCGCGGCGCTGTGGGCCGGCGCCCCGGCCTTCTCCGAGCCGGGCAACGACCCGAGGGTCGAACCGATCCCGGACTTCGCCGCCGACGCGGCGGCGGACGAGGCCAAGTCGATCGTGGTACGGGTGTCGTTCAACGGCCGCGCCAACGCGACAGTCAGCGACATCGAGGTGGTCGACGAGCGGGCCCCCTCGCACCTGGGTGCGCCGCCCCTGGCCAAGGTGGACGTGCTCGGCGAGTCGGGCGACCTGATCGGGACGTTCAACGACTGGCACCCGATGTGGGAGCTGGGCGAGGACGCGGCCGGCGGGGAGACCCGCCGGCTCGACCCGCAGGCGTCGGGCCGCTGGATCGCCCCCTTCGACCGGGACGCGACGACCGTCGTGGTCACGGACATCGCCGCCGAGGACGAGATCGTACGGGCCGACCTCACCGAGGCGATCCACGAGTTCTGCGTGGCTCACCCGGACGACGAGGAGTGCCTCCGGGCGGACCTCGCGGTCGAGGCGGTCACCGTGTCCGCTGCCCCGCCGATCGGCCTGGTCGGGCAGGAGGCGACCATCGGCGTCACCACCGTGGTGACCAACAACGGCCCCGACGGGCCGGCGGACGCGGGGCTCACGACCACCGCGGCGGCCGGTGCGGGCGTCACCGTGACCCCCGCTTCGCAGACGGCCACACTGCCCGGCGTGGCGGTCGGCGCGGACGTCTCGGAGACCGACCAGTGGACCGTGCGGTGCGACGCGCCGGGCGCGCACACCGTCACCTTCACCTCGACGGTGGCGACGGTGCACGCGGCCGACGTCGACCTCGTGGCGGCGAACAACACCAGGTCCACGACGCACACCATCGACTGTGCGGTGCCCGTCACCGTCAACATCAAGCCCGGCGGCGACCCGAACACCATCAACCTGCGGGCCGGCGGTAACAACGCGCCCGTCGCCGTGCTCACGACGGCGGCCGGTGAGTACGGCAACCCGCTCGCCTTCGACGCCGGGAGCGTGATCGCGACGACGGCCCGGTTCGGGGACCGGGCGGTGGTCCTCGGTGGCGGCGGCGCCGCCGAGACGCACGACCGGCGGCACGACGAGCGCAGCTACGAGCTGGACGAGCGCACCCGCGACGCGGACCTCGACGCCGTGCTCCACTTCCGCGGCAGTGAGGGCGGTTTCGCCGCCGACGACACCGAGGGTTGCCTGATCGGCCGGTTCACCAGCCCGGCCGGCACCTTCACCTTCTTCGGCTGCGGGCCGGTGCGGATCATCCCCTGACGTCGCGCCGCCCACCGCGCCGTGGCCCTCCCCTCCGGGGGGGTCACGGCGTCGGCCGGAGCCCAGGCGAACAGGGAAGAGGTCGTCGGCGGGGAGCTACCGTGCCGGCGCGGGCTCGTCCTGCCGGCAGGTCTGGTGGGCGATACTGGGTTTGAACCAGTGACCTCTTCCGTGTCAAGGAAGCGCGCTCCCACTGCGCCAATCGCCCGTGGTGACCGCCCGCGGCCCGGCGAGAACCGGGCGACCCTCAGGCGGATCCGCGAGCGGACGACGGGACTCGAACCCGCGACCCTCACCTTGGCAAGGTGATGCGCTACCAACTGCGCTACGTCCGCGTGCCGCCGGCGAGCGCCGGCGACGAGCAGACTCTACCCGATCCCAAGATCGCCCGACGCGGGGGCCGGGCCCTCAGGGTTGCGCTGCTCAGCCGCGGGGTACAGAAGCTCCTCGACAGCGCACCACATCCCCGGAGAAGGAGGCTGTCGTGGGTATCGGAACGAGCATCTTCCTGATCGCGGTGGGCGCGATCCTCACCTTCGCGCTCGACGCGAACCTCGGCGGAATCGACCTCGATGTCGTCGGCTGGATCCTGATGGCGGCCGGCGTGCTCGGCCTCATCATGACGACACTCATCTGGGGCCGCCGCCGCACCGGCGTGGTCTCCGCCGACGAGCCGGTGGAGTACCGCCGGGTCGAGGAGCCCGTGCAGTACCGCCGGGTCGAGGAGCGGCGGGACGTCGCCCCGCCGCTGTGACACCGGCGACCACCCCCACCGCCTCGTCGCCGCTCCGGCTCCGCCCACAGAGCTGAACGGCGGAGCCGGAGCGCGGGCCGGCCACTCCGACCGGAGCCGGCCGGCCCGCGCCGCCGTGTCCGGTCAGCGCATCAGCGCGTTCAAGGCGCCGTAGTCGATGGCGTCCGTCAGCGCCCCGTAGGTGCCGCTGCCCAACGCCTCGTCGGCCGCCCGACGGGCCACCGCGTACGCCGCCTCGGCCACCGACGAGCCGAGGCTCACCCGGGCCACCCCGACCGCCGCCAACTCGGACACCGTCGGGGCGCCCGGCCCCGCCAGGACGTTCAGCGGCGCCGGCACGGCCTCCACCAGCGCCCCGACGGTCGCGGGGTCGACGACCCCGGGCACGAAGATGCCGTCCGCGCCGGCCGCCAGGTACTCCCGGGCCCGCGCCACCGTCTCGTCGTGACCGCCGGCGCCCCGGAGGAAGGTGTCGATCCGGGCGTTGACGTACAGCGGGACCCCGGCCGCCTCGGCGGCGGCGCGGACCGCGGCGATCCGGGCGCACTGGTCGGCGACGTCGCGCAGCGGCGACCCCTCGTCGTGCCGGGCGTCCTCGACGTTCACGCCGACGGCCCCCGCGGCGATGACCGCCCGCACCGTCTCGCCGACCTCGGCCGGCGTCGCCCCGAACCCGGACTCGATGTCCGCGGTGACCGGCAGCGACACCGCGGCGGCGATGCGACGGACGAGATCGACGGCCGCGTCGCGGCCCAGGGCGTCCCCGTCCGGGACGCCGAGGCTCCACGCGACGCCGGCGCTGGTGGTGGCCACGGCGCGGGCGCCCGCGGCGGCCACGATCCGCGCGCTGGCGGCGTCCCAGGCGTTCACGAGGACCAGCGGCGACCCCGGGACGTGCAGGGATCGGAACAGTTCAGCTCGGGTGTGGTGTTCGCTCACGGGGCAAGTGTCGGCCCCGCCCCGACCTGCGGCGTACTGTTTCAGTCCCAGCTGAATCCACCGGAGGTGTGCGTGGTCGCCATCGGCCTGTCGGCGGGTGCCGTCGCCCGCATCCGGTTCGCCGTCTCCTGCCTCTGGGAGGTCGCCGCCAGCATCCGGGTGCTGCGTGACCCGGGCGACCACGCCGTCCACCTGCCGTGGGCCCGCCGGGTCCGGCCGCGGCTGACCGAGGCCGGATTCGAGGACGGGCTGCTCTGGCACCTCGTGCCGCCGCCCCCCGGTTACCTGCCCGACTTCCTCACCCCGCCGCCCGCCGGCCTCAACCCGGACCTCGCCGCCGAACTGGCCGCCCTGCGCGCCACCGGCGCCGACACCGTCCGCGCGCACCTGGACCTGTATCCCGCCGCGCGCGGCCCCGCCCTCACCGCCCTCTACGACGACCCGGACGCGGGACTGCGCCGGCTGACCGACGAGATCGAGGCGTACTGGCGGATCGCCCTCGCGTCGGACTGGCCTCGGATCCGGCTGCTGCTCGACGCCGACGTCGCCGCCCGCGCCCGCCGGCTGGCCGAGGACGGGGCCGCCGGGCTCCTCAACGACCTGCACGAACAGGTCCGCTGGGAGGACGACACCCTGCTCGTCGCGCAGCGGCACTGCCTGGCCGCGGACGTCCCGGACGGCCCGGGGCTCGTGCTCATCCCGTCGGTGTTCGTCTGGCCGTCGGTGCTCAGCGTCTCCGCCGGTGACGCCCCGCAGCTCGCCTACCCGGCCCGCGGGCTCGGGGCGCTCTGGGAGCGCCCGGCCGGCGTACCGGACGCGCTGGCCGCCGTCATCGGCCGCGGCCGGGCACGGCTGCTGACCGAGCTGACCGCACCGCTGAGCACCACCGAACTCGCCCAGCGCACCGGGATGTCCGCGAGCGGGGTGTCCCAGCACCTCACCGCGCTGCGGGCAGCCGGGCTCGTGGTGACCCACCGGCGCGGCCGGATGCTGCTCAGCGCCCGCACCGACGTGGCCGAGGCGCTGCTCACCGCCGCCGGTTGACGCGCCGGGGCGCTCAGCGCTCGGTGACGGGCAGGATCGTGCGGCTGCGGCCCGGCCGGGGGTACGCCTCGGCCGCGGCGGCCAGCCGTGCCGCGTGGTCCCGCTGCCTCTGCCAGTGCCCGTAGAGCGCGCCGCGCCGCGACAGTCGGTCCACCTCGCTGATCGTCTCCGGGGCGACGTCCCCGGGCGGGGCGTCCCGCCACGGGGTGCCCGGCAGCGGCATGAAGGTGTGCGCGTGGATCCGGGCGCCGAGATCGGCGAGTTCACGGGCCAGGCCCAGGGAGGCGTCCACGTCCGCCTGGTCCTCCCCCGGCATACCGAAGATCATGTCGACGTTGATCCGGAAGCCCTCCTCGACACCGAGGCGGACCGCGCGCTTCACCTCCTCGACGCCGTGCCCCCGCTTGGCCGCGCCGAGCACCCGGTCCGAGCCGGACTGGGCACCCACGATGATGTTGTTGTTGGCGCAGTACCGCCTGACCAGCCGCAGCGCCTCCCGCGAGACGTGCTCGGGCCGGATCTCGCTGGGGAACGAGCCGAAGAAGACCCGGCCGTCCGGGCCGATCCCCTCGCGGCACGAGGCCAGCAGCTCCTCCACCGCGTCGAGGTTCGGCTCGTCGTTCTCGCTGCCGTACGACAGGGCGGTCGGCGTGATGAAACGGACGTCGCGCAGGCCGCGCCGCCGCATGGCGTCGACGTGCCACCGGACGTTCGCCACGCTGCGGTGGCGGAACTTGGCGGAGAACATGAACGGGGTCTGGCAGAACCGGCAGGAGAACACGCAGCCACGGGTGATCTCCAACGCGTTGAACCGGTCCCACCGCAGCGAGAAGCCGCGGAAGTCGTCCAACGGCCGGCGCTGCGGGCGGCCCGTCCGCACGACGCCGCCGCCCGGGTCCCGGTAGGCGAGGCCCGGGATGCCGGTCGGATCACCGGCCGCGTCCACGAGACGGAGCAGCGTCGTCTCGCCCTCCCCCACGGCGGCCACGTCCCAGCCCGCGTCCAGGGTCTGCACCGGCTCGGCGGTCGCGTGCACGCCACCGGCGACGTGCGTGACGTTCGGGGCGTCGACCAGGGCCCGGATGCGTGCCAGCTCCCCGGCGAGCGCCTCCGCGTCGGGCGAGTAGAACGACCACAGCACCAGCACCCGTGCCGCCGACCCGTCGAGGGCCGCCCGGATGTGCGCCGCGGTGGCCTCCGGCGTCTCACCGAACCGGACCTCGTACCGGGTGCGGGTCTCGTGCTGTTCGAGGGCGCCGAGCAGGACGTGGAAGCCGTACGTCACCGCCTTGCGGTAGCGCAG
Organism: Micromonospora xinjiangensis; assembly: GCF_056150165.1. Taxonomy (NCBI): domain Bacteria; kingdom Bacillati; phylum Actinomycetota; class Actinomycetes; order Micromonosporales; family Micromonosporaceae; genus Micromonospora; species Micromonospora xinjiangensis. Next base: position 243,691 of record NZ_JAXCFO010000001.1, read on the forward strand.
CACCAGGACGAGGTCGGCAGCGGGCATGGCGGCGATTGTGCCAGCCACCGCCGCGAACGGCGGGGCAGCACCCGCCGGCCGCGCCGTGACCGACGGGCCGGTGCGGCGGCGCCGAACACCGCGACGGCCCCCGGCACACCGGGTGCCGGGGGCCGTCCGTGCGCGCGGGCTACCGCAGACCGGGCACGTCGATGACGATCAGCTCGGTGTCGTCGGCGCGCCCCGGGATGCGTCCGTCGTTGCCGGGGAAGTTGTTGTCGTTGGCCACGAGCACCCGGTCACCCCCGAGCGGGAGCACCGACTCGACCGACTGGAGCGGGAACGAGAAGAGCGGGCCGACACCGTACTCGCCCGGCCGGGCCGGGGTGGAGACGCCCTTCGGGTCGGCGACCCGCATGAGGTCCACCGCCGTGCGCCGCTTCAGGTAGCCGTCCTCGCCCACCTCGTCGAGGTCGGTGACGACCAGCCGCTTGACCAGCGACTGCCGGCCCATGCCGTTGTCCCGCTCGATGAGCAGCAGCCGCCGCCCGTCGAGCACCGCCGCGTCGCCGACCAGCAGGGACGGGTCGTCGACCCGGAACGACCAGGTGCGGCCGGTGTAGCGGTTGCGGCGGACGTCGAACTCGTAGACGACCCGGCGACGCTGGTCGGGGTCGTTGACGCGGGCGCCCTCCAGGATCGGGTAGAGCGTCCAGCCGTCCTCGCTGACCGCCATCGCCTCGAAGCCGTTGCTGGCGCGCAGGGTCGGCGTCTCGCCCGGGGCCAGGTCGGGCGACTGCGGGGACTTCGTGCCGTCCGGCAGCGGGATCGGCGCCTGGAGCACCTTGCCGGTGCGGTCGGTGCGCACCAGGTACGGCCCGAACTCGTCGCCGACCCACAGGTCACCGCGCGCGTCCCGGGCCAGCGACTCGATGTCGAAGTCGGCGCCGGTCAGCAGCCGCTCCCGGGTGTCGCCGTTCACGATGGGGAACGGCACCTTGCGGTCGGGGTCGCGGAAGCTGAGGTGCCCGTGGACGGTCACCCCGTGGCTGCCGTACCGCGGCTCGATGTCGTACGCCCGCAGCAGGAAGTCGGCCGAGTTGTTCTTCGCGCCGAAGCCGTTGTCCGGCATGGCGAGCAGCCGGCGCCCGGACCGGTCGCCCGCCGTCGCGGGGATCACCGCGGAGAAGCCGGGGATCGGCTGCCCGGGAAACGGCGGGGCGATGCCGTTCACCGGCGTCGGTGCGAGCTGCGTGCCGGAGACCGGACCGGGCTGGTACGCGGTCGCCGACAGCAGCGCACGGCTCCGCAACGTCACCTCGGGGCGCAGCGTCACCGACAGCGCGTACACCCGGGTGGTCTGGGTGGCGCCGCCGTTGTCGTCGGAGACGAGGTACAGCTCGCGACGGCCGCCGGGCAGCGGCCCGCCGAGCGCGGCGCCCTCGATGTTGTCGAGCAGCGGGTTGGGCTGCGGCTGCTTCGCGGTCGCGCCGGACGGCGGGCAGTCGGCGACGTCGACCAGCAGCTCCTTGCCGAGCCACGAGCGCGGGTCGGTGACCGTCGACAGCGACGGCACGGCGGAGACGTCCGGGGCGCCGGTCGCGGAGACCCGGTACACCCGGACGGTGTTGCCGACGCCGGCCGTGAAGCCGCGCTCGACCGCGAGCAGCTGGTCGTCCCCGAGCGCCACCAGCTCGGCCAGGCCGAGACCCGCGTCGGTGCGGTAGGCGTACTGCGCGGTCGGCCGGTAGGCGCCGCCCTCGCGGCCGTCGTACCGCAGGATCCGCTGCAGGCCCCGGCCCTGCGCGTCGATGCCGTCCCCGGAGAGCGGCCCCTCCATGCCGGCGTAGAGCACCCGGTGGTCGGCAGTGCTGGTCAGCGCCTCGAAGGTCTGGTTGGCGGCGGCCTCGCCGGCCGGGGCGACCTGGAACCGGGCCGGCACGGGCAGCGACCCGACCTCCCGGCCGTCGGCGAGCCGGAACCGCCGGATGGACGGTTCCCGCTCGGAGCTGGCGAGCACGGTCTTGCCGCCCCGCTCGGCGACCAGGCCCTCGCCGTCGAAGTCCGCGCCCGTGTACGGCGTGCCGTCCGGCCGGGTGAGCACGGTGACGTCCCGGACGTCGACGTCGACGCCCCGCCGGCCGGTGTCCAGGCCCAGTTCGTAGACGCGGGCGGGCGTGGTGCCGATGTTGTCCACCAGCGCCAGGGCACGCCCGGGGCGGCTCACCGCGAGGGCGGAGAGACCGGCGACGGCGGTGCCGCGGAACGTGGTCTTGTCGAGGTCGTCGGAGAAGCCGAGCAGCGACGCGTCCGGGCCGCAGCTCGCCCCGGCGGCGGGGCCACCGCGTTCGGCGGCGGTCGGGGCGGCGGACGCCGGCGCCGCGGCGATCAGCGACGCCGCGGCGGCCACCGACGCCACGGCTCTCGCCCGTATCGAAGTGGTACGCACTGTGCCTCCATCAACTGTCGGCGTTGCTCAACACCGGTCGCCGATGGAAACGGTCACCACGTGCCGCGGCGAGAAGCCCGGCGGAATGCCGCGTGAACAGCCGATGAGGGATGCCCCGGCACCGAGCAATTGCCACACTTGAGACGGCCCCGCCGAGGCGTCCGGCTGCTGCACGGCGGGCTGCCCGAGCCGCACGATCCTGCCGGCGCTCGGGGCGCGGGGGCGCGAAGCGCTCCGGCTCAGGGCTGGCGGATCGCCTCACCCGCGATCTCGATGCGGACGGTCCTGCCGACCAGCACGCCGCCGCCCTCCAGGGCGACGTTCCACAACAGGCCGTAGTCCTCGCGCTCGATCTCGGCGGTCGCGGTGAACCCGAAGATGTCCTGGCCGTACGGGTCGCGCCGGGCGCCGCCGAACTCCACCTGGAGGTCGACCGGCCGGGTGACGTCCTTGATCGTCAACTCGCCGTTGAGCACGAACCGCCCGGGGGTACGGGCCGGTGGCTGCGGCGCCTCGCCCCCGCCACGGCGCCCGAGCCGGTTGCTGCCGCGCAGTCGCGCCCAGAAGAAGATGGGATCCGCCTCGTTCTGCGGTACGACGCCGGTGCTGCGGTACTCGAGCCGGGGGTAGCGCTCCACGTCCAGGAAGTCGGGGCTCTTCAGGTGTACGTCCCGCTCGTCGTGCCCGGTGACGATGCTCGCCGTGCCGATGGTCGCCACCACGGACGAGCGCAGCGGATCCTCGTCGACCGTGATCTGCGCACTCGCCTCGGTGAACTCACCCCGCACCGGGCTCACCATCATGTGCCGGCCGACGAAACCGATCCGCTTGTGCGCCTGGTCGAGCAGATAGGTGCCGGCGGCCGGGATCGCCATGCCATCCCACATCCGAGTGGCGGGACCCGTCATCGTCGCTTGCCTTTCCCTGACTTCTCGGACGCGCAAGGGTGCCTCACCGGCAATCGCCGCCACGGCTGCGGCACCTGCGCCGCACGCCAGGGTAATGCGTGTCGTACTCGCCTTCTCCACCATTTCAGCGAGGCCGGTAAATGGCCCTACCCGAGCGCCCCGGCGCCTCCGGATTCGCGCTGCCGTACGACGCCGGCGGTGAATTCCCTGCCAGTAAAGGGATCCCGGTCCGCGCCGGTCGCGACGACGGGACGGACAGGCATCGACCCTGGTGACGGCCGAGCCGAACACGACGATCGGGGAACGTGAAGAAAATCACGGGCAAAGTGACGGGTCGAATTGAATTCCGTCTAGCGATCGGCGAAATGACGTCCCGGAGAAATGGTGCTGAGGCCACCTTTCCGGCATGCCGGCACCGACCGCGTCACCGTCACCCGCGCCGCCGAGGGGTGGCGGAAGGCTCGGATCAGAACTTCGGAATCACCGCGGCGACCATCGTGGCGAGCAGCGGACCGACGATCACGAGACCGGACTGCAACTCGCTGAGGGAGGTGCGGTTGACGCCGAGGATCTCCTCCAGCTTCGTCCGGTCCTCCGCGGCGGCGATCAGGTCCGCCTTCGCCACGTGCGCGATGTCCGAGAACTCGTCCACGTACACCTGGCAGCGCCGGCGCAGCAGGGAGGCGGTGGGCACGTGCATCAGCGCGATGAGGATCGAGCCGGCGGTGCCGATGACGAACGCCGTCGACTGGGGGATCTTCTCGGCGCTGCCCCAGCCGACGGCGGCGGCGCCGACCAGCACCATCATCAGCAGCAGGGAGCCCATCATCTGCAGGACCCGGGCCAGGATCCGGCGCAGCCGCAGCAACGAGGCCAACTGCTCGCCGGGAGTGCCGGTGAGGCCCCGCATCGACACGATCCGCAGACCCGCGAGCGTCGCCCCGGCCGGCAACGCGCCGAGGACGACCAGCGACACGAACGCCAGCGACCGCCAGGTGAGGCCACTGCCCAGGAGAGCGTGCGCGGTGACGACGGCACCGGCCACCAGGGCGAGGAAGGCCACCACCGACGGGACGACCCGTCGCACCGGCACCTGCTGGATCTGTTGCAGGTCGTGCCACCGGGCGACGCCCGAGCCGATCGTCGACCCGCTGAGCGCGCCGAGCACACCGGCGACGGACGCCCACAGCAGCCACTGGTCGTGGAACTCGGGCACCGTACGGTCCGGGTTGGTGAAGGCCACCCCGACCGCGGTCGCCGCCCCCATGATCATCGTCAGCGACCGCACCACCCGCGGCCAGCCGACCAGGCCCAGTGGGCGCGGCGTCGTCGCCCGGGGAAGGGCGGCGGTCACGTCGTGCGCGGCAGCGTGCGTCGGCGCCCCGAGTGGCGCCTCCAAGGCGGTCATGGCAGGGACTCTAAAGGATCTTCCCTGTTCCGAGGTGACCGTCGAGCTGGCCGTGGGTAGCAGAACGGCTCGCTACCGGATCACCGGTAACGAGCCGTCCTGTCTGGTGGGCGATACTGGGTTTGAACCAGTGACCTCTTCCGTGTCAAGGAAGCGCGCTCCCACTGCGCCAATCGCCCGAGTCTGTGTTGCCTTGCCGAGGTGGGGACGGGATTTGAACCCGCGTACACGGCTTTGCAGGCCGTTGCCTCGCCTCTCGGCCACCCCACCGAGGTTGCCCCCGTCATGCGTGGCGGCAGCTCCGAGCGGACGACGGGACTCGAACCCGCGACCCTCACCTTGGCAAGGTGATGCGCTACCAACTGCGCTACGTCCGCATGTCACCGGCGTTCCCCGGTGACGGATGAGAACTCTAGCCGAGCCGGCGAACGGTTGCCAACTCGGGGTGCCCGCTCGGCGCGTCCGCGTCCCGTTCGACCGGTTCCGGTCCCGGCAGCCGTGACCGTACCGCGCGTCGGGCCACCTCGTCTCGGGCTTCCTAGGAGACTGGACCGAAGCCGTCCGGCACCGTCGCCGGCACCGTGGAGGAACCGTGGACGAGCGATCCCCCGATCCGGCCCACCCGCCCCTGCCCAACGAGCCGCCCCCGGTGCGGCAAGTGTCCGGCTTCCGACATGTCGCCGGCCACCCTCAACGCGTGACGGTAACTGCCCGTGTTCGTACCGATGGGTTACGGTAACGATCGTGATGAGACGTGCGGCCGAGATCCGCCTGGATGCCCTGCTGCGCACAGCCTGCGAGGTGATCGCCGAACGCGGTCTGGCGAACACCCGGACCGCCGACGTGGCGCAGGCCGCCGGGGTGAGCCAGGCCCTGGTCTTCTACCACTTCGCCACCAAGGAACGGCTGCTCGCCCAGGCCTTCGAATACGCGGTCGAGCAGGATCTGGCCCGGCTGGACGCGGTGGTCCGCTCCCCCGCCCCGCCCCTGACCAAGCTGCGCCGGCTGCTGAAGCTCTACACGCCGGCCGGGCGCCCCACCTCGTGGTCGATGTGGATCGACGGCTGGTCGGAGTCGCTGCGTACGCCCGAACTGGAGCGGGTCTCCCGCCGCCTCGACCTGCGCTGGCGGGAGGACCTCGCGGCGGTCATCGCCGACGGCGTGCGCGACGGCACCTTCGAGTGCGCGGACCCGGCCGGGGCCGCCTGGCGGATCAGCGCGGTCATGGACGGCCTGGCGGTGCAGCTGGCCGTGCACGACCGGGTGATCTCCCGGCGGCAGTTCACCGAATGGGTGCGCCTCGTCACCGCCCGCGAGCTGGGGCTGGACCCGGCCGAGCTGGACTGAGCCCGGTCGACCGGGCTCATCCGCCTCCTCGCCACCCGACCGCCGGGACCGTCGTCCGCCGGCGGTCGCCTTCTCCGCGCCGGCCGCGCGGGCACGGCGGGCACCGCACCGTCGTGGGCTGAAAGGACCGACACGCGATCTCGGGCCTTGCTGGCGGGCACTACTCCTGGTATTCACAGATTCGCATGCGTCACACGCTGCGCGGGTCGACGCCGTGTCGCCCAGCCCGCTCCCACGAGGAGGTTCCGTGCCGCACCCGAAGTGGTCACCCCCGATGAGCCGGCGGCGACGCCGGCTCATCCCCGTCCTGGCGGCGACCGCGGTGGTCGCCGCGCTGCTGCCCACCGGCACCAGCACCGCCGCACCGTCCGGTGGGGCCGCCGCGGAGCGCCGCTCCGGTCCCTTCGCCGAGGGGCAGCACGAGCACGCCGACGTCGACAACCGCCTCGGCAGCGCGGCGCCCGACGCCCGGCAGCGCGGGCTCGCCCGCAAGGCCGACCCGGGCGTGCGGTGGAACAAGCTGGGCACCCCGCACGCGCTCGGCCCGGGCGCCGCCCCGCTCGCCACCGGGCTGCCCGCCGACCCGGAGGCCGCGGCGCGCACCTACCTCACCGAGAACCTGGACCTCTTCGGGTTGGACGCCGCGGCGGTCGCCGGCATGGAGCGTGTGCTGGTCCGGCCGATCGGCAGCGGCGCCGTGGTCACCCTCCGGCAGCGCTTCGGCGACCTGCCGGCCGGCCACGACGGCCTGGTCACCCTGGCGGTCAGCCAAGGCAAGATCCTCTCGGTCAGCTCCTCGCTGTCCCGGGAGGCCACCGCGCCGGCCCCGGCCACCCTGACCGCCGAGCAGGCGTACGCGGCTGCGCTCGCCGACGCCGGGCTGGACGCCGCCGCGGTGGCCAGCCACGAGGTGCGCCCGGTCGCCGTGCCCACCCCGCTGGAGGGGCCGCGCAGCGCCTACGAGGTGACGCTCATCGGCTCGGACACCGACCACCCGGCGGCGTTCACCACCTACATCGACGGCATCACCGGGAAGGTGCTGGTCCGCGAGGACCTCGTCGACTTCGATTCGGACAACCCGACCTGGGCGGTCTTCCCCGCCACCCCACCGCGCGACCTCGGCCCCGGGCAGGATCCGCGGGTCCGCTGGTGCGGTGACCCGTCGCCGGGCTGCAAGGCGTCGTTCCACGACCCGGCCACCGGCAACGCGTGGGATGTCGACGCCACCACCGGCACGCCGACGTTCACCTCGCGCGGCAACTCGGCGAACACCGTGGTCTCCTGGGGCGCCGGCAACCCGATGGTGCCGGCCACGACCAGCCCCGAGCGGCGGTACGAGTACCCGTTCACCGACCAGTGGCACCAGGCGAAGTGCAACCCGGAGGTGTTCACGTCGGCCCAGCGCAACGACGCGGACGCGGCGATCGCCAACCTCTTCGCGATGCACAACCGGATGCACGACTGGGCCTACCACCTGGGCTTCACCGAGTCGTCGTGGAACCTCCAGGCGGTCAACCTGACCCCGGACGGCCTGGGCGGTGACGCGGAGCAGGGTCGGGCCCAGCAGGGCGCGCTGAGCGGCAACCGCAACAACGCCAACCAGGGCACGCCGCGCGACGGCCTGCCGCCGACCACCAACATGTACCTGTGGCAGCCGCAGGCCGGCGGCCCGTACCCGCCGTGCGTCGACGGGGACTACGACATGACGGTGATCGGCCACGAGTACACCCACGCGATCAGCAACCGGATGATCGCCGGCCCCGACAGTGGGATCGGTGGCCACCAGGGCGGGTCGATGGGCGAGTCGTGGAGCGACCTGCTCGCCGCCGAGTACCTCTTCCAGCACAACCTGCGGGCCCCGGGCGAGACGCCGTTCATCACCGGCGGGTACGTCACGGGCAACCTGGTCAGCGGCATCCGCAACCACGACTTCAGCCGCAGCCCGCTGAACTACTCGGACGTCGGCTACAACACGGGCGGTCCGGCGGTGCACGCCGACGGTGAGATCTGGAGCGCGACCAACTTCCGGGTCCGCCAGGCGATGGTCAAGCGGTACGGGCTCGGCACGCCGCGGCTGCAGCTCGCCTGCGCCGAGGGCAAGGTGCCCGTGGACCGGTGCCCGGGCAACCGGCGCTGGTCGCAGCTGGTCTTCGACTCGTTCCTGCTCCAGGCCGCGAGCCAGGTGAGCATGCTCGACATGCGCGACAACATGCTCACCGCCGACCTGCTCCGCTTCGGCGGGGCGAACCAGAAGCTCATCTGGACCGAGTTCGCGCGCTCCGGGATGGGCCGGGACGCCGTCACGAACGGCGCCTCGGACACCGACCCGACCCCGAGCTTCGCCTCCCCGAACGGCGGGAACGCGACGTTCACCCTGCGCCCGCGTGGGGAGAGCGCCGACGCGCCGATCCGGCTCTACGTCGGGGCGTACGAGGCACGGGCGACGCCGGTGGCGGACACCGACCCGGCGACCCCGCTGTCGGACACGGTGGAGCTGGTCGCCGGCACGTACGACCTGATCGCGGTGGCGCCCGGCTTCGGGCACCAGCGGATGCGGGTGACCGCCAAGGCCGGGCACAAGGGTCACCTCGACCTGAAGCTCGAGCGCAACCTCGCCTCCACGGCGTCCGGCGCCGTCGTGAGCGGCGACGGCGTCAACCTCGACCGGATCGCCGACGACACCGAGGCGACGAACTGGGCGTCCCTCGACGGGGTGGCCGGCAAGCAGGTCACCGTGGCGCTGCCCGGCGACCGGCCGCACCTGGTGAAGCGGGTGAACGTCTCCGCGATGCTGCGTCCGGCGATCAGCGGGGACGCCGACGCCGGCAGCCAGAACGCGCTGAGCGCCCTGCGCTCGTTCGCGGTGTCGGCGTGCAACGCGAAGAAGGCCGACTGCACGGACCCGGCCAACTTCACGCGCGTCTACACGAGCAGGAGCGACGCCTTCCCAGGCGGGGCGTACCGGGCGTACACCCGGGACATCAACCTGCGGGAGTTCCGGGTGCACACCACGCTCGCCACCCACCTCAGGCTTGAGGTCCTGGCGAGCCAGTGCACGGGCGGCCCGGCGTACGCCGGTGAGCAGGACGCCGACCCGGCGACCACGACCGACTGCGCGACCGCCAGCCCGGCGCGCGACCAGGTCCGCATCGCCGAGTTCCAGGCGTTCTCGAAGTGACCGCTGCCGGGGCCGGCGCCACTCGGCGCCGGCCCCGGCCCCCGGGCCCTCCCGCGCGCCATCCCACTCGCCCGCGAGCGGTTGCGGCCCCGCGCGGGCCGCGCGGCGGGGCCAAGGGAGAATCGGCGGGTGTCCGAGCTCTCCACCGCCTTCGTCCGGCTGCACGCACGGCTCGCTCCCGTGCCGTTCGTCCCGGAGGTGCGGCTGCACCAGGCGGACGAGCCGATCGGGCTCTGGGAGTTGACCGAGGGTGAGTTCCGCAGCGACCGGCCGCCGCCGTTCTGGGCGTTCGCGTGGGCCGGCGGGCAGGCGCTCGCCCGGTATGTGACCGACCACCCCGAGCTGGTCGCCGGGCGCCGCGTGCTCGATCTCGCCTCCGGTTCCGGTCTGGTCGCCATCGCCGCCGCGCGGGCCGGCGCCACCGCCGTCCGCGCCGTCGAGGTGGACGAGCTGGCGGTCGCCGCGGTGGCACTCAACGCCGAGGCCAACGGCGTACGCGTGGACGCCGAACTCGGCGACATCCTCGACGGCGACGCCGGGGCCGCCGAGGTGGTGCTCGCCGGGGACGTGTTCTACAGCGAGGCGATGGCCCGGCGGATGCTGCGGTTCCTGCTCACGGCCGCCCGGGCCGGCGCGCGCGTGCTGGTCGGCGACCCGGGCCGGGCGTTCCTCCCCCGCGACCGCTTCGACGAACTCGCCGCGTACGACGTGCCGGTGCCCCCGGCCCTGGAGAGTGTGCGGGTGAAGCGCACGACGGTCTGGCAGCTGCGGCCCGGACGCCCGAAGGCCGACGCCTAGGGCAGCCCGTGCTGCCGCCGCGCCGCGGGTGCGCTCGGTGCCGCGGTCGCGCGCGGCTCGCTCGCGGTCCGGCGGGTCGCCCTCGCCGCGGTGGCCCGGCAGGTTGTTGCGTCGGCGCTGTCGAGCTGCCCCAGAAATGGGACGGGACGAGGTCACTCGCGCCCACACGCTGAGGGACACCGACAGGCCGGAGTCCGCCCACACGCTGAGGAACGCCGACACGCCCGAGCCCGCCCACACGCTGAGGGACGCCGACACGCCCGCCGCACCCGCACACCGGGGATCGTGGGTGCGGTCCATATCTGGGGCAGCTCGACAGCGGGTGCAGGTGGAGTGGCTCGGACAACGCGGCATCATGTCGCGACCGAGGCCGGGCCGGGCAACTTCCGGTCGCGCCGCCGGTACCGGCGGGGAGGAACACCACGCGCGGGCGGATGACCTGACGAAGGTCAGGGCCGGGTCGTGCCGTTCGGGCGCGGTCGGGGGGCAGGCTGCGCGCCTAGCGTCGGCGCATGATCACACTACGTGGGTTGACGAAACGGTTCGGAGGGACGACGGCCGTCGACGCCCTGACCGTCGACATCGCGCCCGGCCGCGTCACCGGTTTCCTCGGCCCGAACGGCGCCGGCAAGTCCACCACCATGCGGATGATCCTCGGCCTCGACCGGCCCAGCGCCGGGGAGGCGCTGATCGGTGGGCGGGCGTACCGGGAGCTGCGGCACCCGCTGTACGAGGTCGGCGCGCTGCTCGACGCGAAGGCGATCCACCCCGCCCGGTCCGGCCGGGCGCACCTGACGGCGATGGCCCGCAGCAACGGCATCCCGGCGCGCCGGGTCGAGGAGGTGCTGGCCACCGTCGGGTTGGACGACCGTGCCGCGGCCAAGCCCGGGCGCGCCCTCTCCCTCGGCATGGGCCAACGCCTCGGCATCGCCGCCGCGCTGCTCGGCGACCCGCCGGTGCTGATCTTCGACGAGCCGGTCAACGGTCTCGACCCGGACGGGGTGCGCTGGGTCCGGCAGCTCATGCGCTCGCTCGCCGGCCAGGGACGTACCGTCTTCGTCTCCAGCCACCTCATGACGGAGATGCAGCTCACCGCCGACCAGTTGGTGGTCATCGGCCGCGGGCGCCTGCTCGCGGACGCGCCGGTCGACGAGGTGATCGCGGGCAGCGCCGTCGCGGTCCGCGTACGCAGCCCGCACCCGGCGGGCCTCGCGACCCTCGCCCAGCGACTCACCGCGACCGGGGCCACCGTCGAGCCCGCCGGCCCCGACGAGCTGACCGTCACCGGCGCCACCGTCGACCGCGTCGGCGACCTGGCGTACGAGCTCGGGGTGCGGCTGCACGAACTCAGCCCGCACGGCGCGTCGTTGGAGCGCGCGTTCATGGAGTTGACCGCCGACAGCGTCGAGTACGCCGTCCAGCCCGCAGGAGAGGCCCGATGACCGCCACCCTCGCCCACGCCCGCCCCGCCGAGCGGTCGGTGGGACTCGGCGGCGCCGTCGCCGCCGAGTGGACCAAGCTCTGGTCGGTGCGCAGCACCTGGTGGACCCTCGTGGCCGCCGTGCTGGTCACCGCGGCCGGCGCCGGGCAGCTGGCGATCTACGCCGCCAACGCCAACACCAACGACGACCCGGCCGACGACGCCGGGATCGTCACCGTCGGCAGCATCGCCGTCAGCGCCATGGAACTCACCCAGTACGCCGTGCTGGCGCTCGGCATCCTCATGATCACCAGCGAGTTCACGAGCGGCACGATCCGTGCCACCCTCCAGTGCACGCCGTCGCGAGGTCGCGTCCTGCTGGCCAAGGCCGTGGTGACCGCGGCGGTGGCCTTCCCGCTCGGCCTGCTGCTCGCCGGGGTCGGGGCGGTGGTGGCCCGGCCGGTGCTCGGCGAGTGGGGCAGCGTGCCGGCCGCGGAGACGGCCCGGGACGTCGTCGCGATCGCCGGCTACCTGGCCCTGGTCGCCGTGCTGGCCCTCGGGCTGGCAGCGGCGCTGCGCAGCGCGGTCCTCACCCTCGTCGTGCTCGTCGCCACCCTGATGATCGTGCCGCTGTCGCTCCAGGAACCCGACATCACCGTGCTCAACCGGATCGCGGACGGCTTCCCCGGTGTGGCCGGCGCCCACTTCATGAACGGGGACAGCGATCCCTACCCCGCCCTCGTGGGGCTGCTGCTGCTCGCCGGCTGGGCGGTCGCCGCGCTCGCCCTCGGCCGGGCCGCGCTGCGGCGGCGGGACGCCTGAGCCGGATACCGCGCGATCCCGGGGCTCGGACGAGCCCCGGGATCGCGTTCACTCCTCGACCAGCCCCGCCTCGTACGCGAGGATCGCCGCCTGCACCCGGTTGCGTACCTCCAGACGGGTGAAAACGCTGGTCAGATAGGTCTTGACGGTTCCCTCGACGAGGAACAGCCGGCGGGCGATCTCGGCGTTCGGCAGCCCCGCCCCGACGAGCGCCAGCACCTCGCGTTCCCGGTCGGTGAGCGTGGCGATGCGATCCCGGGCCGCCGGCCGCCGGGACAGCCGCCCGCCACCCAGCTCGATCACCCGGCGGGCCACCCGCGGCGACAGGTACGCGCCGCCGTCCGCGACCGCGTGCACCCCGGCCAGCAGCTCACGCGGGTCACCGGCCTTGAGCAGGAAGCCGCTCGCCCCGTCCCCGAGCGCCCGGGCGATGTAGTCGTCCTCGCCGAACGTGGTGAGCATGACGGTCGCCGTCTGCGGCACCAGGCGGCGGATCTCGGCGGCCGCGCTCAGCCCGTCCAGCCGGGGCATCCGGATGTCCAGCAGGGCCACCTGCGGCCGGTGGGCCCGGACCAACTCCACCGCCTCGCGGCCGTCGCCCGCCTCGGCGACCACCTCGACGGCCGGGTCGCTGGCCAGGATGGCCCGCACACCGGCACGGATCATCGCCTCGTCGTCGGCGAGCACGACCCGGACCGGCGTCTCGACGGATTGGCTGCTCACTGGTCGATCCGCTCCTTGCTCACGAGCCGGCCCTCGACGAAGCAGAGCCGCCAGGTGGGCTGTGCCAGGGGGAAGTTCCCGTCGGTGTAGTACTCACAGCCCGCCCGGTCGGCGCCCGCGGGCCGGTCGAGCTGGCGGCGGGGCAACCCCGCCAGGTCGGCGCGCGGCGCGCCCACCCGCAGGCCGTCGAAGGTGGCCTGGTCGAGCACCGTCCCGGCGGTCGCCACCGGGTAGTAGACGAGCGCGAGCACCAGGGCGAGCCCCGCCGGGGCGCCGAGGGCCACCAGCAGGCTGCGTCGCACCCGTCGGCGGGCGTCGCGCAGCCGCTGCTCCGCGTCGGCCGGCGGACCGACGTCGTGCGGCGACAGGCCCTGCACGTCGTCCACCCGGCCGGGCCCCTCCGCGGGCGACGCGGTCACCGGCAGCCGGGCCCGCACGGCGAAGCCCCCGTCGTCGGTCGGACCGGCGCCGAAGGTGCCACCGGCGAGGCGTACCCGCTCGGCGAGCGCCAGCAGACCGCTGCCGTGCGAGGGCGGACCGGGCAGGGGGCCGGCCGGCGGCGCGGCGTTGACCACCGACACCTCGACCCGCTCGCCGACGACCTGGAGCCGCACCGTGACGGGGGCGCCCGGGGCGTACCGCGCCGCGTTGGTCAGTGCCTCCCGGACCACCCGGTGCACGGCGTGGCCGACCAGCGCCGGCAACGCGTGCGTGTCCGGGGCGTGGTCCAGCCGTACCGCCATCCCCGCCTCGCGGGCGCGGTCCACCAGGTCGGCGACGGTCTCGTCCGCCGGGCGGGTGGAGGCCGCCCGCTCCTCGCGGAGCAGCCCGATGATCTCGTGCAGCCGTTCGGTGGCGGCCGCGACGCTGGCCCGCAGCTCCCCGGCGGCGGACCGGTGCCGCGGGTCCAGGTCGGCGGCGACCTCCAGCGCGGCGGCGCGCAACGCGATCAGGCTCAGGTCGTGGCCCAGCGAGTCGTGCATCTCCTGCGCGATGTGAGCCCGCTCCCGCAGGCGGATCCGCTCGACGGCGCCCCGCTCCTCCCGGGCCAGCGCCTCGGCGTGCCGGCGGCCGGCCTCGGCCAGCGCGAGCTGCTGCCGCCGGTAGCGCCCCACCAGCCAGGGGAACACCCCGGCGAAGAGCAGCACCGAGGCGAGCAGGAACCAGGTGGCCTCCCCGGTGCCGAGCAGCCCCAGGTTGAGCAGGCTGCCGCCCGCCGCGATCAGGGTGAACACCAGGGCGGCCGGGGCGGCCCCGGCGCTGCGCCGGCCGACGAGGTAGCTGAAGACCGGGATGGCGAAGACGAAGTTCCCGTCCCGCGCCGAGCCGAGCACCACCAGCAGCAGGGCGGCCAGCGGCCACCGCCGGCTCACCGCCACCGCCGCGGCGAGCAGCAGCAGAGCGCCGGCCAGCAGCGGCAGCGCGTGCCGCGGGTACGGCGGGGTGATCCCCGCGTACCCGACGGGCGCCGCGAGCACCGCCCAGAGGAGCACGTCCCGCGGCGGCGACGGCCGCTCGGCCAGCGCCCGCCGGGCCGTACGCACCCACCCCCACCTGGTCACGGCGGCCAGGCTACCCACCGCCGACCTGCCCGGGCACCGACGAAAGTCAGGTGTTCAGCCGATCTCCTCGGCCCAGGCGCGCCAGTCGTCCAGCACCCCGTGCAGGGCCGGGGTGAGCCAGCCGGGCGCCGACCGCCGGAACACCCCGGGATCCATCGCGCCGGCCCCGGCCGGCAACGCCCCGAGCAGCTTCGGCACCAGGTCGCTGAGGTTCGTCCAGTGCACCAGCTCCGGGGTGCCCGGCCAGGCCCCGATGACCACGCCGGCCGGCACCGCGCGCCGGTCCAGCGCCTCCAGGGTCAGCGCGGTGTGGTTGAGCGTGCCCAGCCCGGCCCGGGCCACCACCACGGCCGGCGCGCCCAGGGAGACGGCCAGGTCGGCCGCCGTCCAGGGCTCGCCCGACGGCCGCAGCCCCATCGGTACGAGCAGGCCGCCGGCCCCCTCCACCAGCACGAGGTCGTGCTTGTCCGCCTCCTCGCGGATGGCGTCGACGGCGGTGTACAGCTCCAGCGGCTCCAGCTCGGCCACCCGGGCCGCGGTGAGCGGGGCGAGCGGGTCGGGGTAGCTGGCGAGGGTCCGGCCCGTGAGCGGGGCGGCCAGCCGCTGCACGGCGTCCACGTCGGCGGGCCCGCCGGTGGCCGCACCGGTCTGGGCCGGCTTCACGACGGCCACCCGCAGGCCCGCGGCCTGCGCCGCCGCGGTGATCGCCGCGGTCACCACCGTCTTGCCCACCTGTGTGTCGGTGCCGGTCACCACGACCGGCCCGTGCCACGGCTCGGTCATGGCGCACACTCCACGATCACATGCGCCACCGTCACCCCCACGCCGCCTCAGGTCGGTCGCCGCCGACCGCCTCCGCCGGGCGAAGTTACCACCCGCCGGATCGCGTCCGGCGGATCCACTCGGACCGCGGACGTCGACGGTCACGCCCCGGACACGGCTGCTTACTCCGGGCGCGCGGGGCTTGTAGGGTACGAGCCATGCCAGGGACGGAGCTGGATCCGCCAGCCGAGCTGAAGGGCCGTTCGGTGACGCTGCGGCCGGTCACCGAGTCGGACGTGCCGGCGCTCGCCGCGATCCGGGCCGCCCCGGAGGTGCGCCGCTGGTGGCGCGGCGGCGACGACCTGGCCGCCGCGGTCCGCGCCGACCTCGCCGACGAGACGACGACCGTCCACACCATCGGGTACGACGGCCGTGTGGTCGGCGCGATCCAGTGGTACGCCGAGGAGGACCCGGACTACCGGCACGCCAGCCTCGACGTCTACCTCGACCCGACGGTGCACGGGCAGGGGCTCGGCCCCGACGCGATCCGCACGCTGCTCCGGCATCTCGTCGAGGCGTACGGCCACCACCGGTTCACCATCGACCCGGCCGCCGCGAACACGCCGGCGATCCGCAGCTACGCGAAGGTCGGCTTCCGGCCGGTGGGCGTGCTGCGCCGCTACGAGCGCGGCGAGGACGGGCGCTGGCACGACGGGCTGCTCATGGAGCTGCTCGCCGACGAACTGGTCGACTGACCTCCGCCCGTCCGTCGTGATCCGTGACGGCCGACGGGCCGTACTCACCGGTGACCGGCCGACGACGCCCGGAGACACGTCACATCATCGATAATCTTCAATGGTTCTTCGTTCCTTCGTCGAGGTCAGCGCCGTCGCGCGCCGGTCGACAGCCGCACCGGGAGCGGGACGGCGCGTCCTGCCATACGAGCGTACGGTTGCTGGCCCGTCACGTGACGCGCGACAGTACGCGACACCAGCGGTGCCATCGACGCCGCCGCTCCCCGGACAACCCTGAGGAGAACGCGATGGCTCTACGACTCGCCGAGGGCACCGCCTGGTCGGACACCCTCGCCCGCGCGGTGACCGCCACCCCGGAGGCGTTCGGCGCCACGGTCGACGGCGTGACCACGCTGCACAACCTGGTGGAGGGTGACTGGCGTGCGGTGGGCGTGCCGACGCCGGTACGCACCCCGGTGGACAACACCGTCCTGATCAACCTGGCGCGGATCGACGCCGAGGCCGCCCGCGCCGCCGTGGCGTACGCCTCCGCGGCGCACCGCGCCTGGGCCGGGACCCCGCTCGCCGAGCGCAAGGCCCGGGTGCTCGGGGCGCTGGACGCCCTGACCGCCCACCGGGACCTGCTCGCCCTGCTGCTGGTCTGGGAGATCGGCAAGCCGTGGCGGCTGGCCTGCGCCGACGTCGACCGGGCGCTGGACGGGGTGCACTGGTACGTCGACGAGATCGACCGGATGCTCGCCGACGGACGGGAGCCGCTGCCCGGCCCGGTCAGCAACATCGCGTCCTGGAACTACCCGATGAGCGTGCTGGTACACGCCGAGCTGGTGCAGCTGCTGGCCGGGAACGCGGTCATCGCGAAGACCCCGTCCCAGGGAGGCGCCGTCTGCCTCACGGTGGCGCACGCGCTGATGCGCCGTGCCGGGCTGCCCGCCACGCTGGTGTCCGGTGGCGGCGAGGAGCTGTCCGAGGTGCTCGTCCGGGCGCCGGAGATCGGGGCAGTGGCCTTCGTCGGCGGGCGCTCCAACGGCGGCAAGGTGGCGGCGGCGCTGCTCGACTCCGACAAGCGGCACTTCATCGAGCAGGAGGGGTTGAACGCCTGGGGCATCTGGAACTTCTCCCAGTGGGACCTGCTCGCCGGCCACCTGAAGAAGGGCTTCGAGTACGGCAAGCAGCGCTGCACCGCGTACCCCCGGTTCGTCGTGCAGCGCGACCTGGTCGACGAGTTCCTCGACATGTACCTGCCGGTGGTGCGCTCGGTCCGGTTCGGACACCCACTCGCCGTGGCCGACGACTGGTCGGCCGGTGACCCGCTGCCGGAGCTGGACTTCGGGCCGCTGATCAGCGCCGCGAAGGCCGACGAGCTGCGCCGCAAGGTGGACGAGGCGGTCCGCGGGGGCGCGGTGCCGCTGCACCGGGGCAAGCTCGACGGCGCGCCGTTCCTGGACGGGCAGGACACCTCGGCGTACGTGGCTCCGGCCGTGCTGCTGGCCCCGCCCGGCCGGTCCCGGCTCATGCACGCCGAACCGTTCGGGCCCGTCGACACGATCGTCGTGGTGGACACCACCGACGAGCTGCTGGCCCAGATGAACGCGTCCAACGGCGCGCTGGTCGCCTCGCTCGCCTGCGACGACGAGGAGCTGGCCGGCAAGCTGGCGGTCGACCTCCAGGCGTTCAAGGTGGGCATCAACAAGCCCCGCTCGCGGGGCGACCGGGCGGAGCCGTTCGGTGGCCGGGGCGCCTCCTGGAAGGGCGCGTTCGTCGGCGGCGACCTGCTCGTGCAGGCGGTCACGCAGGGCGGCGACGAGCGGCTGTACGGCAACTTCCCCGACTACAGCCGCTACCCCCTGACCTGACGTCAGGCCCGGCGGGCCGGGGTGGAGGTGGACAGCGGGACGGTGAGGGTCACCACCGCGCCGTCGCGGTCGGTCGCCATCGGGCGGGCCAGCCGGCGTACGGTGCGCAGCATCGCCGCGTTGTCCGCCTGCACGTGCAGCACGAGCGCGGCGTACCCGGCCCGGTCGGCGTGGGCCACCAGGCGGCGCAGCAGCGCCGACCCGAGCCCGCGGCGCTGCCAGTCGTCGCGGACGAGCAGCGCCGCCTCTGCCTCGTCGCCCTCGCCGAGCAGGTGGGCCACGGCGACCACCGACTCCGCCGCCCCGTCGGGGCCGGTGGTCGCCGCGACGAGGGCCAGCCCGCGGGCCGGCTCCAGCAGCCGGCGCATCCGGGCCGGTGACGGCACCGAGCCACCACCCAGGTAGCGGCGGTGGCGGCTGCGCTCGGAGCAGGCGCCGTGCAGGTCGAGTACGCCGGGCAGGTCGTCGGCGACGGCCGGTCGTACGGTCACCTCGGCGCCGTCGGGTAGCACCAGGGTGACCTGCTCGGCGGCCCGGCGCACGACGGTGGCGGCCAGCTCCACCAGCGCCTGCGCCCGGGCGTACTCGGCGGGGGTGAACTCCGGTGCGGCCCGGCGCAGCGTGAACGCGCCGCCGCCCGGGTCGGCGAGGACCATCCGGGTGCCGGCGATGCCGGCGTCGCCGCCCGCCCCCTCCGGCCGCCAGGTCACGGTGTCCGCGGCGAGCAGCGCGGCGAGCGTCTCGCCGGTCGCGTCCGGGTCGCGGACCAGCCGGTTGGCCAGCCCCAGCACCCGGGTGGGCTGGTCGGCCAGGCCGCGCGCCTCGCTGCGCGCCACCCAGCAGTCCCGCCCCCGGCCGCGCTCGACCGCGGCCAGCAGGTCGGCCTCACCGAGCGCGTCCGGCGCGTCGACGAGGAAGTCGTCCACCGCGCCCCGTTCGGTGGTGTGCACCTGCACGGCGAGGATGTTGACCCCGCGCAGGGCGAGGCTGGCCGTGAGCACCGACAGGTAACCCGGCCGGTCGTCCACGGTGGCCCGGATCCGCCACAACGTCATGGTTGGCTCCCTTCCCCGGTTCCACCCTCGCCGCCGCCTGTTGCGGGTCGATTGCTCCGGGGTGACGTCTCCGCGACCCGCCGTGACCTGCGCCACGCCCGGCCGTTCCCCGGCGGGCGGGGCCCCTCGCCCAGGGATGAGCAGCGAGGGGCCCCGGCCGGGCGGGGAGGCGCGGGGGACGGTCAGGCGGTCACCGTCGGTGGACCCACCAGGTCGAGTCGGTCGCCGAGGATGACGGCGCTGGCCCGGACGAGCTGCGCCAGCCGGTCGACCTCGGTGGCGTGGAACGCGGCGGCGGTGAGTGGGTCGGTGTGCTCGCGCGCCACGACCAGCACCAGGCCGGCGCGACCGAACGGCGCGACCGCGTAGTGGGTGCCGTCGGGCGCGGTCATCGACCGGGCGCGCAGCGGCGTCACCTCCGGCAGCGGCGGGGGCACGGGGGCACGCCAACTGGCGTGCGCCACGCTCGCCGTGCCGCCGCCTTCGCGGGAGGCCCAGTCCAGCGGCACCACCGCGGCCACCGCCCAGTCGGCGGCGAGCAGGCCGGGCACCGCGTCGACGAGCGTGGCGAGCCCGTCGGCCGGGTTCGCCGCGACCTGGGCCAGCAGTTCGGCGTCCTGGCCGGTGGTGGTGGGCGCGCCGATCGCCCGCCACACCCCGTCCACCCGGACGCCGGGGATCGCCGCGAGACCGGCCAGCAGCCGCTCGACCCGGGCCGCGCCCGGCCAGACGACGGTGAAGTCGTCGACGGCCCGCCCGCCGAGCCGCTCCAGCACCACGACCTGGACGATGTCCGCACCGGACACGCCCAGCGTGCGGGCGACCTGGCCGAGGGTGCCGGGACGGTCCGGCAGGGTGACCCGAACTCGCAGCAACATGGTGTCCCTCCGCTCGGCGGGCCGGCGGTGGCGGCCGGCAGGCTGGTCCCCAGCCTGATCGATGCCCATTTCGTCCCTGTTGCAGAGGCATGTCCCGGGCGCAAAATCCGACGACCTTGACAACATCACCGACCTGCCCTCAACTAATCGGATGACCGATCCGGCCGTCGATGCGATCCGGCCGGGAGCCGTGCCGGGCCCCTCCGCGGGCCTCGCCCCCGCCTCCCCCGCCGAGCCGGCCGGCAACACCGAGCCGCCCGGCGACACCGGAGCCCCCGCCGGCGTCGACCTCGACCGGCTCGCCAGCTACCTGGCCCGGCACCGGCCCGACCTCGCCACCGGGCCGCTGCGCGCGCGGCTGATCGCCGGCGGGAAGTCCAACCTCACCTACCTGCTGGACGCCGGCGACCGGGAGCTGGTGCTGCGCCGGCCGCCGCTCGGGCACGTGCTGGCCACCGCCCACGACATGGCCCGGGAGTTCCGGGTGATCTCCGCGCTGGCGCCGACCGAGGTGCCGGTCCCGGGCGCGGTGCTCCACTGTGCCGACCCGGAGGTGATCGGCGCGCCGTTCTACCTGATGGAGCGGGTGGCCGGCGAGGTCTTCCGGACCCGGGCGCAGACCGACCCGCTCGGCCCGCGACCGCGCCACGACCTCGCGATGGCGATGATGGACACCCTCGCCGCGTTGCACCGGGTCGAGCCCGCCGCGGTGGGTCTGGCCGACTTCGGCCGGCCGGACGGTTACCTGGAGCGGCAGGTGCGGCGCTGGGCGGGGCAGCTGGACCGGTCCCGCAGCCGGCCGCTGCCCGGCGTGGACGAGCTGCGCGACCGGCTGGCCGCGACCGTGCCGGGTCAGGCCAACGCCGGCCGGATCGTGCACGGCGACTACCGGCTGGACAATCTCCTCGCCACCGTCGACCCGGTGGCGGTGCGCGCGGTGCTGGACTGGGAGATGGCCACCCTGGGTGACCCGCTCGCGGATCTGGGCCTGCTGCTCACGTACTGGGACGTGCTGGGCGGCAGCGACGCCGCCGAGGGCAACCCCGTCGCCGACGGGCTCGGCCCCCGGGCCGGCTTCCCCGCCGGGGCCGAGCTGATCGAGCGGTACGCGGCGCGCAGCGGCGTCGACGTGGGCCCGCTGCACTGGCACGTCGCGCTGGGCTGCTTCAAGCTCGCGGTGATCTGCGAGGGGATCCACTACCGCCACACGCTCGGGCAGACGCTCGGCGAGGGATTCGACCGGATCGGCGACATGGTGGCGCCGCTGATCGCGTACGGGCTGACCGCCGCCGGGGAGCGCTGATGGACTTCGCGTACGACGCCCGCACCGAGCAGCTGCGCGCCGAGCTGACCGCGTTCCTCACCGACCACGTCTACCCGGCCGAGCCGCTGCACGCCGCGCAGGTGGCCGCCGCCGGGGACCCGTGGGCGCGCCCCCCGGTGATGGCGGAGCTGAAGGCGGAGGCGCGCAAGCGCGGCCTGTGGAACCTCTTCCTGCCCGACCGGCGCTACGGTGCCGGGCTGACCAACCTCCAGTACGCGCCGCTGGCCGAGCTGACCGGGCGCAGCCCGCACCTCGCCCCGGAGGCGCTCAACTGCGCCGCCCCGGACACCGGCAACATGGAGCTGCTGGCGGAGTTCGGCTCGGAGCGGCAGCGGGAGCGCTGGCTGCGTCCGCTGCTGGAGGGCGAGATCCGGTCGGCGTTCTGCATGACCGAGCCGGACGTGGCCTCGTCCGACGCCACCAACATCGCCACCCGGATCACCCGAGACGGCGACCACTACGTGATCAACGGACGTAAGTGGTGGTCGTCCGGCGCCATGGACCCGCGCTGCGAGATCTTCATCGTGATGGGCAAGACCGACCCGGCCGCCGACCGGCACCGGCAGCAGAGCATGGTGCTCGTGCCGCGGGACACCCCGGGGGTCACGGTGCGGCGGGGCATGACGGTCTTCGGCTACAGCGACGCGGCGCACGGCGGGCACGCCGAGATCGACTTCACCGACGTACGCGTGCCGGTGGAGAACCTGGTCGGCGCGGAGGGCGGTGGGTTCGCCATCGCCCAGGCCCGGCTCGGCCCGGGGCGGATCCACCACTGCATGCGCCTCGTCGGCATGGCGGAGCGGGCGCTGGAGCTGCTCTGCCGGCGGGCCAGCGAGCGGATCGCCTTCGGGCGACCCCTCGCCGAGCAGGGCGTGGTGCGGGAGTGGATCGCCGAGTCGCGTGTCCGTATCGAGCAGGCCCGGCTGCTGGTGCTCAAGACCGCCTGGTTGATGGACACCGTGGGCAACAAGGGCGCGCACACCGAGATCCAGGCGATCAAGATCGCCACGCCGGCGATGGCGGAGTGGGTGATCGACAAGGCCATCCAGGCGTACGGCGGCGCGGGCGTCAGCCAGGACACCCCGCTCGCGGCCCTGTGGGCGCAGTCCCGCACGCTGCGCCTCGCCGACGGCCCCGACGAGGTGCACCGCGCCTCCCTGGCCCGCCGCGAACTGCGCCGCTGGGCCGACCCGACCCCGGCCTGAGCGGCCCCTCTCCCGCGATCGCGCGCCCGCGGCGCCGCGGCATCCGCCACCGCGCCCGGACGCGGGCCGCGAGCGCGAACGGGGGCGGGGTCAGGCGCTGGTGCGCTCGATCAGCTGGGTGTCCAGCAGGATGGTCGGGGCGGGAATGTCCTCGCCGCGGATGCGGGCCACCAGCAGCCGGGCCATCTGCCGCCCCATCTCCTCCACCGGCTGGAAGACGGTGGTCAGCGGCGGGTCCGCCTGCCGGGCGATCGGCGCGTCGTCGAAGCCGACCACGGCCACGTCCTCCGGCACGCGCCGGCCCGCCTCGCGCAGCGTCCGCAGCGCGCCGAAGGCCATCAGGTCGGAGGCGACGAAAACCGCGTCGAGGTCGGGGCTGACCTCCAGCAGCCGGCGCATGCACGCCGCGCCACTCTCCTCGCTGAAGTCGCCGTACGCGATGAGGTCCGGGTCGACCTCGCCGACGGCGGCGGTGACCGCCTCGGTGTAGCCGGTCAGGCGGGCCAGGCCGGCGCCCATGTCCTGCGGGCCGGCGATCGTGGCGATGCGTCGCCGCCCCCGGCCGGCGAGGTACTCCACCGCGTGTCGGGCGCCGCCCACGTTGTCCACGTCCACGAACCAGGCCGGCTGCGCCCCGGGTTGGAGCATCCGCGCCGGACGCCCACCGAGCACGGTCGGCAGGCCGCGCTCCTCCAGGAGGGTGGGGAGCGGGTCGGCGTCGTGCAGGGAGAGCAGCAGGACGCCGTCGACGTGCTGGTTGGTGAGGTGGTGCTCGACGCGCTCCCGCTCCACCGGCGACTGCGCCATGGCCAGCCAGAGCTGCATCGGCGTCTCCAGCAGGGCGGAGCTGACGCCGCGGACGATCCCGGCGAAGAACGGCTCGGTGAAGACACGGTCGCCGGACTCGGAGACGACGAGCGCGACGGAGTCGGTGCGCTGGGTGACCAGCGCCCGGGCGGCGCGGTTGGGCACGTACCCCAGCTCGGCGATGGCCTGCTGCACGGCGGCCCGCGCCTCCGGGCTCACCTGCGGGGAGCCGTTGACCACGCGCGAGACGGTCCCCCGCCCGACCCCCGCGCGAGCGGCCACCGCGTCCAGGGTCGGGCGTCCGAGCGATCGGGTGCGCTGCGTCGTCATCGTCTGCTCCTCCGACGTCGGGCGGCCCGGCACCCACCGTGACGCGGTGGCGCCGGACCGCCCGGATGGCTGGGCCGAGCCTATTGTGCGGCCAGACCGTTGCGTCGGATCACCTCGGCGTACCACCTGGCGCTGGACTTCGGGATCCGGGCCTGGCTCTCGTAGTCGACGTAGATCATGCCGAATCGCTTCGTGTAACCCCAGGCCCACTCGAAATTATCCATCAACGACCAGGCGAAGTAGCCGGCCAGCGGCACGCCGGCGCTGATCGCCTCGTGCGCAGCACGCAGGTGGGCGTCGAAGTACGCCAGCCGGTCGGCGTCGTCGACCCGGCCGTCCACCACCTCGTCGACGAAGGCCGAGCCGTTCTCGGTGACGTAGAGCGGCAGGTCCGTGTACTCCTCGTGCACCCGGCGCAGCGTCTCGACCAGGCCCGGCGCGTCGATCTCCCAGTTCATGTCGGTGACCGGGACGCCCCGGGTCACGAACCGGACGTCCTCGCTGCCCGGCCAGCAGGTCGGCGCCCGCCAGTACCGTTCGGGTTCGACGCCCTCCACCGGAGCGGCCACCACGTGCCGGCTGTAGTAGTTGATCCCCACCAGGTCCAGTGGGCTGGAGATGGTCGCGAGGTCGCCGTCGCGGACGTGACCGAAGTCGGTCACCTCGCGCAGGTCGGCCACCACGTCGGCCGGGTAGCGCCCGCGCAGGAGCGGGTCGAGGAAGAACCGGTTGGCCAGCCCGTCGATGCGCCGGGCGGCGTCGCGGTCACCGGCCGAGTCGGTGGCCGGCGTGACCGGGTAGAGGTTGACGGTCACGCCGAGGCGGGCCTGCGGGCGGGCGGCGCGCAGCGCCTGCACGGCGAGCCCGTGGCCGAGCATCAGGTGGTGCCCGGCCCGGACGGCGTCGGCGCCGTCGGAGCGGCCGGGCGCGTGCGCCCCGGAGCCGTACCCGAGGAAGGCCGAGCACCAGGGCTCGTTGAGCGTCGTCCAGTACCTCACCCGGTCACCGAGCGCGTCGGCCACCAGCGTCGCGTAGTCGGCGAACCGCCCGGCGGTGTCCCGGGCCGGCCAGCCGCCCGCGTCCTCCAGCGGCTGCGGCAGGTCCCAGTGGTAGAGGGTGAGCCAGGGCTCGATGCCATGGGCCAACAGCTCGTCGACGAGGCGGCGGTAGAAGTCCAGGCCCTCCGGGTTGGCCGGGCCCGTGCCGCCGGGCTGCACGCGGGGCCAGGAGACGGAGAAGCGGTACGACTTCAGCCCCATCTCGGCCATCAGCGCGACGTCCTCGCCGAGCCGGTGGTAGTGGTCGCAGGCCACGTCGCCGGTGTGGCCGTGCAGCACGCGGCCCTCGGTGTGGCTGAAGGTGTCCCAGATCGACGGGGTGCGGCCGCCCTCGACGGCCGCGCCCTCGATCTGGTACGCCGCGGTCGCCGCTCCCCAGAGGAAGCCGGGCGGGAAGGTCAGCCCCGGACCCTGCTCGAGGACGCCGACGGCGGGCGGACGTGCGGGATTGCTCACGACTTGACGGCACCTTCCATGATGCCGCCGATGATCTGGCGGCCGAAGACGACGAACACGATCAGCAACGGCAGGGTGGCGAGCGCCGTGCCGGCGAAGAGGGCGGTGTAGTCGGTCTGGTAGAGACCGGACGAGAGGATCTTGAGGGAGTACTGCACCGTCGGGGTGTCGGGGGTCAGCACGACGAACGGCCAGAGGAACTCGTTCCAGGTCTGCATGAAGGTCAGCAGCCCGAGGATCGCCGCGGCCGGACGCAGTGCGGGCAGCACCACGTTCCAGTAGATCCGCCAGGTCGAACAGCCGTCCAGGCGGGCCGCCTCGATCAGCTCGTCGCTCACGGCGGACATCGCGTACTGGCGCATCATGAACACCCCGAAGCCCTGGACCAGGAACGGCACGATGACGGCCTGGAGGGTGCCGGTCCACTCCAGCTCGACCATCATCAGGTAGAGCGGGATGATCCCGAGCTGGGTCGGCACCATCATGGTCAGGACGATCACCAGGAGCAGGCCGTTGCGCCCACGGAACTTGAGCTTGGCGAAGGCGAAGCCGGCGAGGCTGGAGAAGAAGATCACCGAGATGGTGACGATGCTCGACACCACGGCCGAGTTGACCAGCCCGTAGAGGAACGCCGCGTCCTCGTTGGCGAGCATCCGCTCGATGTTGTCGAAGAGCATTCCGCCCGGGGTGGGCGGCATCTCGTAGACGGCGCTGTTGTCGCGCGAGGCGATGATGAACGACCAGACGATCGGGAAGATCGACAGCACGCAGCCGATGATCAACGCGAAGTACGTGAGCGGGCTGGCCTGCCAGAGCCGGGCACCGGGTGCGCGGCCCCGCCGACGGCGCGGCCGGGTCTGCGGTGGCGGCGCGACGGAGCGCGGGAGGGCCGGGGTGGTCGTCACTTCTGCTCCCCCTTCACCGAGCGCCGGACCAGCGCGAAATTGATCAACGCGAAGATGATGATCATCAGGAAGAGCAGCCAGGACATCGCCGCGCCGTAGCCGTACTCGGCGTTGCCGGTGAAGGTCTGCTCGTAGATGTACATGGCCAAGGTCTGGAACTCGTGCTCGGCGCCGCCCCGGATCATCCCGTGGCCGTACATCAGTGGTTCCGTGAAGATCTGGAAACCACCGATGGTGGAGATGATGACCGTGAAGACGATGGTCGGGCGGATCAGCGGCACGGTGATCTGCCAGAACTGCCGCCACGCCGACGCGCCGTCCAGCGAGGCCGACTCGTAGAGGTCCTTCGGGATGGCCTGCATGGCACCGAGGTAGATCAGGGCGTTGTAGCCGGTCCACCGCCAGTCGACCATGAAGGCGATGGCCAGCCAGGAGGCGTAGCGGTTGTCCCGCCAGGCGATGGGATCCACGCCGACGGTGCCGAGCAGCCAGTTCACCAGGCCGTACCGGTCGGCGAAGATCAGCGCGAAGATGATGCCGACCGCCGCGACCGAGGTGATGTTCGGCACGACGATGCCCATCCGGAGCAGGGTGCGGCCGCGCATCTGCCGGTTCATCAGGTTGGCGAGCAGGAGCGCCACGATGAGCTGCGGCACCGTGCTCAGCACGAAGATGCCCACCGTGTTGTAGGCGGCGTTCCAGAACTGCGCGTCCCCCAGCAGGACGCGGTAGTTCTCCAGCCCCGCGTACTCGCGGGTGCCGCTGAGCAGCTCGTAGTCGAAGAGCGAGACGTAGACCGTGTAGAGCAGCGGGAAGAGGCCGAAGATCCCGAAGAGGACGAAGAACGGCGCGACGTAGAGGTACGGCGAGTACTTGAGGTCCCAGCGGCCGAGCCGGTACGAGGAGCGGCGGGGCTCTGGTCGGTGGCGGACTGGCGTGGCGGTCCGCCGTGGCGGTGCCGCGCCGACAGTGGAGCTCATGGCAGGTCCTTCCGGGGAAACGGGGGCGGCGGCCTCGCGGCGACGCCCACACCCTGCCGGGACCGAGCGCCGCCGCCCGGCTCACGGCACGGCGTGCCGTGAGCCGGGCGGGTCAGCCGCAGCTCAGCCGACGGCCTTCTTGGCCTCGTTCATCGCCTTGGTCCACGCGGCGTCCGAGCTGGTCTGGCCGCGCTCGGCCGCCTGCATCTGCGGCTCGACGATGGTCTCCCAGACCTGCTGGTGCTTCGCCCCGAGGAAGACGGGCTTCATGGTCTTGACGCTGTCGCCGAAGATCTGGCCGATCGGGGCGCCGCTGAAGTACTCGCTCGTCTTGTCCTTGAAGGCCGGGTCCTCGATGGCGGGGATGCTGGAGGGCATCGCGCCGGCCTCGTTGAACGCCGCCAGGTGGCCCTCCTTGCCGGTCAGGTACTTGGCCAGCAGGTACGCCTCCTTCGGGTGCTTGGTCTGGGCCGGGACGGCGAGGTAGGAGCCGCCCCAGTTGCCGCCGCCGCCCGGGATCTTGGCGATGTCCCACTTACCGGAGTTGGCCGGGCCGGAACGCTGGGCGATGATCCCCTCGGTCATCCAGGCCGGGCAGGGGATGGTGGCGAACGCGTTGTTCTTGAACGCGGCGTCCCAGTCGGCGCTCCAGCGCTGCGCCTTGGCGGTCAGGCCGTCGGCGGCCATCTGCAGGCCCATGTCCCACGCCTTGCGGATGACCGGGTTGGTGTCGCCGATGAACCTGTTCTCCTTGTCGAAGAAGAAGACCTCGGAGTTCTGCATGACGTACGGCTGCATGAGGCTGGTCGCGCTGTCCAGCCACGCCGCCTTGGTCTTGCCACTGGCCTTGAACTGCCGGCCCAGCGCGATGTAGTCCTCCCAGGTGCTGATCTTCTGGGAGACCGCCTCGCGGTCGGTGGGCAGACCCGCCTGCTGGAACAGGTCCTTCCGGTAGCACATGGCCAGGCCACCGACGTCGGTGCCGAGGCCGATGAGCTTCGTGCCGTCCGGGGTCATGGCGTTGTTCCACTTCCACTCCGGGAAGTTGGCCTTCAACTCGCCGGCGCCCAGGTCGAGCAGGTTGGCGAACTTGTCGGGGTTCTGCACGTACTGCAGCAGCACACCCTCTTCCAGGCCGACCACGTCACCGGCACCGCTGCCCGCCGCGAGCCACTGCACCAGCTTCGGCTGGAAGTCCCGCAGCTCACCCATCTTCTGGTGCTCGACCTTGATGTTCGGGTTGGCCGCCTCGAAGTCCTTGATGGCCTGGTCGTAACCGAAGTTGGAGAAGGTCTGGAGGACGAGCTTGACCTGCCCGTTCTCACCGCCTGCCTCGTCGTCGTTGCTCTTGCTGCACGCCGTGCTGCCGAGGGCCACGCCCACGGCGATCGCGGCGACCGCGACAGTGCGGAGCCGGCGCCTGATGACGCTCATCCCTGACCCCTCTCAGGTGGGTGATTCATGTGGTGGTTCCGGTGTGCCGGACGATGCGGGCGCTCCGGTCACTGGACGCTTCATGCGGTGGCTGCCCGCCCCCGAGTCGCGTACCGGGCAGTGCTGACGCCCACGCATCGGGAGCGCTCCCATGAGATTGCGGGCGCGTGTCGGGAGTGTCAATAGAGCGCTGGGAGCGTTCCCATTTTGTTACCGGCACCCGTCGCGTCGGGCGTGCGGTCGAGTGCGTGCCACACGGGCCCCGTCGGGGCCGGGGAGGCTCAGCGGGTCAGCAGAAGCGGCGCAGCAGGGTGCCGGCGCGGCCGGCGTCGAACGCCTCCGGGTCGAAGGCGACCCCCGCCCACTCCCGCATGGACCAGTGCTCCGGATGACGCGGGTCGGCCAGCGCGGCGAGCAGCACCTGGTAGCCGGCGACCCCGCCGACCCCCTCCGGCGGGCACGCCCGCTCCCCGTCCAGGCAGGCCGGGTAGCGCTCGTCCGGATCGGCGGTCACCGCGTCCTCGACCACGAGGTCGTGCTCCCACCAGTCGCCGAAGTCGTAGGTGTACTGGAACCGGCTGCCCTTGCCGAGCACCGCGTCCAACCGCACGTCCAGCTCGTCGTGCAGCGCCAGCTCGCCGTCGGGGTCGGGCTCGCCGTACTGGAGGCCGTCGATGTCGAACGAGTGCAGGTGGCAGTCCCGCCAACCCATCGCGTGCTGGACCACCCGGTGCAGCCGGTCGAGCGTGTAACCGGCCGGCACGAGCACCCGGCGCCAGACCGGCGGGCGCACCCCGGTCAGGGAAATCCTCAGCTGGAAGATCTGGCGCGGCATGCTGTCCCCTCCTCGTCGGCATAGGCTGCGAGCATGATCTGCCGAGCGTGCCGCGAGAGACGGCACGACGACTGTCCGGGGCGGAAGTGGTGCGACTGCCAGCACCGTACCCCCCGACCCACCCCTCCGGTCACCGGTCCGGCCAGCGAATGACCGTCGGAGTTCCGATCCAACGAATCTGGCCCGCGCCCGCCTCGGAGCCCCTCGACGACTCCGCGCTGACCGCCCTCTACGGCCGGGTCGACCGACCACACCTGCGGGTGAACTTCGTGTCGAGTCTCGACGGCGCGGTGACCGTGGACGGCTACTCCGCCGGGCTCTCGGGGGAGCCGGACAAGCGGGTCTTCGGCCTGCTGCGGATGCTCTGCGACGCGCTGGTGGTCGCCGCGGGCACGCTGCGCCAGGAGGGCTACCGCGCGCTGCGGCTCGACGAGCGGCGCCGGGCCTGGCGGCGGGAGCGGGGCCTGCCCGAGTACCCGACCCTGGTGGTGGTCTCCCACTCGCTCGCCCTCGACCCGGCGCAGGCCGCGTTCGCCGACGCGCCGGTGCGCCCGCTGGTGCTCACCCACACCGACGCCGTACCCCCGCCCGGGCTGGCCGACGTGGCCGAGCTGGTGCGCTGCGGCGTCGGCCGGGTGGACCCGGCGGCGGGCCTCGCCGAGCTGCGCCGGCGGGGCCTCGACCAGCTGCTCTGCGAGGGCGGTCCACAGCTGTTCGGCACGCTCACCGCGGCCGACCTGGTCGACGAGCTGTGTCTCACGGTCGCTCCGCTGCTGGCCGGGGCGGGGGCGGGTCGGATCACCGCGGGCGAGCCCAGCGCACCGCGGCGGCTCCCGCTCCGGCACGCCCTCGCCGCCGCGGACGGGACGCTGCTCCTGCGGTACGCGCGCGACTGAGGCGCGCACCGGGAGCCGGGGAGGCCGCCCGGCCCCTCCGGCACGTAGGGTGCCCAGCGCGTGACGCTCGGGCGCGGGCGTGTCGCGAACGGCGTGGCGTCCGCCGCGTCGCGTGGCGACCTGTCGTACTCCTCGGGCAGGATGCACGACGTGTGCGCCGACCACGATGACCGACAGACCGGAGTTGCCCGATGACCGATGACGGTTTCGACGGCCCGGTCGAGGGGGTCGGGCGGGTCCTCGGCACGGCCGACGCCACCCCGCTGCAGTTCTGGACGGCCGTCTCCCCCGGCAGCTACCTTCAGCTCGACGACGTGGTGGTGACCCGGCGCGAGCTGCCCGACCGCGAGCCGGTGACGATCGCCGGGGTGGTCACCCAGGTGCGCGCCCGCCACGAGGGCGCCCAGTTCGACTCGGACGTCTTCGCCATCGCCGACGGCACGCTGCCCGCCCAGGTGCAGGAGGCCGCCGAGGTGACGACCACCCGGGTCGACCCGGAGTTCTACGTGCCGCCGACGCCGGGCGCCGTGGTGCACCGGGCCGAGGGTGACGCGCGGGCCCGCGCGCTGCACTTCGACCGGATGGAGCGGCGGATCCCGATGGGGATGGGTCGCGACGGCGTGCCGGTCTACCTCAACGCCGACTTTCTGGACGGCACCCGCGGGGCACACGTCTCCATCTCCGGCATCTCGGGCGTCGCCACCAAGACCAGCTTCGCCACCTTCCTGCTCTACTCGGTCTTCCGCTCGGGCGTGCTCGGCGGCGACGCGGTCAATGCGAAGGCGCTCATCTTCAACGTCAAGGGCGAGGACCTGCTCTTCCTCGACCACCCCAACGCCCGGCTCGACGACGACACCCGCGCCGGCTACGCCCGCCTCGGCCTCGACGCCGGCGCCTTCCCCGACGTGCGCGTCCACGCCCCGCCCCGGGTCGGCGACTCCTCCGGCACGCCCGACGTGAGCAGCCGGCTCACCGGCGTCGACAGCTTCTACTGGACGCTCAGCGAGTTCTGCGCCGACCGCCTCCTGCCGTACGTCTTCGCCGACGCCGACGACGAACGCCAGCAGTACACGATGGTGGTCCACTCGGTGACCGCCCACCTGGCCCGCTACGCCCAGCCCGCCGACGGTGGGGTGAGCATCGACGGGGTCCGGCTCGGCACCTACGCCGACCTGGTCGACCACATCGTCGAGCAGCTCAACGACGACGAGGCCCGCGGCGAGTGGGCCGGCAGCGCGGTCGGCCTCGGCACGGTCAACGCCTTCGCCCGCCGCCTCATCGGCAGCAAGAAGGACCTGGGCCGGCTCATCCGGGGTGACCTCGCGACCCGCCGGCCGCACAGCATCAACACGGCGGAGAGCGCCCAGGTCACCGTCGTCGACCTGCACAACCTGCCCGACCGCGCCCAGCGGTTCGTCGTCGGTGTGACGCTCAAGAGCGAGTTCGAGCGCAAGGAGAAGGCCGGGACGGCCAGGCCGCTGCTGTTCGTGGTGCTCGACGAGCTGAACAAGTACGCCCCGCGGGAGGGGTCGTCGCCCATCAAGGAGGTGCTGCTCGACATCGCCGAGCGGGGCCGCTCGCTCGGCGTGATCCTCGTCGGTGCGCAGCAGACGGCGAGCGAGGTGGAGCGGCGCATCGTCACCAACTCGGCGATCCGGGTGGTGGGCCGCCTCGACCCCGCCGAGGCGTCCCGCCCCGAGTACGGCTTCCTGCCCCCGGCCCAGCGGCAGCGCGCCCTGCTGGCGAAGCCGGGCACCATGTTCGTCAACCAGCCCGACATTCCGGTGCCGCTCTGCCTGGAGTTCCCGTTCCCGGCGTGGGCGACGCGGGTCAGCGAGGCGGGTCGGCCGCCGTCACAGACCCTCCGCTCGATCACGCAGACGGCGGACCCGTTCGCGGTGGTGGGCTCGGCCGGCGGCACCGACGACGACATCCCGTTCTAGGTGGGCGCGAAGGGAGGGCGGGCACGGTGAGCGCGAGGAGCGAGCTTGCGAGCCCCGCAGTCGCGAACGCAAAGGCGGGCACGGTGAGCGCGAGGAGCGAGCTTGCGAGCCCCGCAGTCGCGAACGGAAGGCGGGTAACGTGAAGATCCTGCACACCTCGGACTGGCACGTCGGCAAGGTCCTCAAGGGGCGGTCCCGGGCCGAGGAGCACAAGGCGGTGCTCGCCGGCGTGATCGACATCGCCCGCGAGGAGCGGCCCGACCTGGTGATCGTCGCCGGTGACCTCTACGACACCGCCGCGCCGACACCGGAGGCCACCCGCCTCGTGACCCGGGCGCTGACCGCGCTGCGGCGCACCGGCGCGGACGTGGTCGCCATCGGCGGCAACCACGACAACGGCGCCGCGCTGGACGCACTGCGCCCGTGGGCGGAGGCCGCCGGCGTCACGCTGCGCGGCAGCGTCCGGGAGAACCCCGACGAGCACGTGATCGACGGCACCACGGCCGGCGGCGAGCGGTGGCGCGTCGCCGCGTTGCCGTTCCTGTCCCAGCGCTACGCGGTGCGCGCCGTGGAGATGTACGAGCTGACCGCCGCCGAGGCCAACCAGACGTACGCCGACCACCTGCGCCGGGTCCTCGGGCGACTCACCGAGAGCTTCTCCGAGCCGGGCCGGGTGCACCTGGTCACCGCGCACCTGACCGTCACCGGCGCGGCCACCGGCGGCGGCGAGCGGGACGCGCACACGGTGCTCGGTTACGCGGTGCCCGCGACGGTGTTCCCGGCCACCGCCCACTACGTCGCGCTGGGCCACCTGCACCGCGCCCAGCGCGTCGACGGCCCGTGCCCCGTCCGCTACTGCGGCAGCCCGCTGGCCGTCGACTTCGGCGAGGAGGAGAACATCCCCTCGGTCAGCATCGTGGAGGTCACCGCCGACACCGCCGCCCGGGTCCGCGAGGTGCCGGTGACCGCGGCCGCCTCGCTGCGCACCGTCCGGGGCACGCTCGCCCAGCTCGCGGAGCTGTCCCCGCCGGACGCCTGGCTGCGGGTGTACGTGCGGGAGCAGCCCCGCGCCGGCCTGCGCGAGGAGGTGCAGGAGCTGCTGCCCCGGGCGCTGGAGATCCGGATCGACCCGGAGCTGGTGCCGGCGCCGGGCAGCGGCACCCGGGTCGCGCAGCGCTCGGGCCGCTCACCCCGCGAGCTGTTCGCCGACTACCTGTCGAGCCGCGGGCACGCCGACGACGGCGTACGGGAACTCTTCGACGAGCTTCTCGAGGAGGTCGATCACTGATGCGGCCGATCCGGCTGGACATGGCGGGATTCACCGTCTTCCGCGACGAGACGACCGTCGACTTCACCGACGCGGACTTCTTCGCGCTGGTGGGGCCGACCGGCTCGGGCAAGTCGACGGTGCTGGACGCCATCTGCTTCGCCCTCTACGGCACCGTGCCCCGGTGGGGCGGCGCCCGGGGCCTGGGCAACGCGCTCGCCCCCTCCGCGACCGAGGCCCGGGTGCGGTTGGTGTTCGAGTCCGCCGGGGCGCGCTACGTCGCCACCCGTGTGGTGCGGCGGGACAGCCGGGGAAACGTCAAGACCGCCAACGCCGGGCTCCAGCTGATGCCGGCGGGGTTCGACGTGACGAAGCTGGACACGGGCCTGAGCCCGGAGGACCTCGGCGAGGTGGTGGCCGGCACCCCCGCCGAGATGGACGAGGCGGTGCTGGAGGCGGTCGGGCTGCCGTACGAGCAGTTCACCAGCTGCGTGGTGCTGCCGCAGGGCCAGTTCGCCGACTTCCTGCACGCCAAGCCGGCCACCCGGCAGCAGATCCTGGTCAACCTGCTCGGCCTCGGGGTCTACGAGGAGGTGCAGAAGCGCGCGACGGCCCGGGCCGCGCAGGCGGAGGCGAAGCTGGAGGCGGTGGACCAGCTGCTCGCCGGCCTCGACGACGTCGACGACGACACGCTCGAGCGCGCCACCACCGAGGTGGCGCGGATGCGGGAGCTGGCGGCGGCGGTGGCCGCGGCCGTACCCGAGCTGGAGGCGGCGCGGGCGACGGCGCGGGAGGCGACGGCGGCGCTGGAGGCGCTCGACGCCGAGCTGCGGGTGCTGGCGGGCGTCCGGCCGCCGGACGGCACCGACGAGCTGGCCCGGGCGGTGGTGGCGGCGCGGGCGGCCGTCGAGGACGCGGGCGCGGCGGTGGCGTTGGCCGAGGAGCGCGAGGAGAAGCTCCGGGGTGAGCTGGCCGCGGCCGGCGACGAGAGCGCGCTGCGCCTGCAGTTGAAGGCCCACGCCGACCGGGACCGGCTCACCGGCGAGGTGGACGCGGTCCGGGCGGCGGTCGACGCGGCGCGGGAGGAGCACGACCGGGCCGCCGGTGCGCTCGCCGAGGCCCGTGCCGCGGCCGAGCGGGCCGAGGCGGAGCTGGAGGCGGCGTTCCGGGCCCACGAGGAGGCGAAGGCCACCGACCAGGCGGCGGCCCTGCGGGCGCACCTGGTCGACGGAGCGCCCTGCCCGGTGTGTGAGCAGCCGGTCTCCCGGATACCGGCGATGCCGGCCGGCTCGGCGGTGGCCCGCGCGGTCGCGGCGGGGAAGGCGGCCCGCGCCGCGAGCGAGACCGCGAAGCGGGTGGTGCAGGAGCGCGACACCGCCGTGCGGGAGCTGGACCGGTTGCTGGTGCGGGCCCGCGCCGAGCAGGACCAGCTCCGGTCCCGCCTGGCCGAGCTGGACGACCAGCTCGCCGACGCGGCCGCGCCGGAGGCGCTACGGGCCGCCCTCGACGAGCACGCCCGGCTGCGGCGGGCGCTGGAGGAGGCGGCGGGCGGCGTCCGGGCCGGCCGGGACGCGGCCCGCCGGGCACGGGCGGCGCTGGACGGCGCGCAGGAGCGGCTGCGCCAGGCGTGGCGCGAGTTCGACCGGGTCCGCGACGGGTTGGGCCGGTTCGGCCCGCCGTCGGCGGACCGGGACGACCTCGGCGGCGCCTGGACGGCACTGGCCGGGTGGGCCGGCGAGCAGGCCGACCGGCGGCGGGCCGACCGCGACGGGCTGGTCGCCTCGGTCGGGGCCGCGAAGGCCGCCGCGGGCGAGGCCGAGCAGCGTATCGGCGCGCTGTTCACGGACGCCGGCTTGGACCCCGCGGACGACCCGGTGCGGGCCGCCGCGGTGGCCGTGGAACGCGCCGAGGCCGAGCGGCGTCGGCTCGTGGAGCGCCGCGAGCAGGCCGCCGACCTGCGCGAGCAGCGGGCCGGGCACGAGCGCCAGGCCCAGGTGGCCCGCGCGCTGGCCGGGCACCTGCGCGCCAACAACTTCGAGCGCTGGCTGCTCGCCGAGGCGCTGGACCTGCTGGTCGACGGGGCGTCGCGGATCCTGAGGGAGCTCTCCGGCGGCCAGTACGACCTGATCCACGACAAGGGCGAGTTCTTCGTCGTCGACCACTACGACGCCGGGCTGCGCCGGGGCGTACGCACCCTCTCCGGCGGTGAGACGTTCCAGGCGTCGCTGGCGCTGGCGCTCGCCCTCTCCCAGCAGCTCGCCGGGATGTCCACGACCGCCGCCAGCCTGGAGTCGATCGTGCTGGACGAGGGCTTCGGCACGCTGGACGCGGCCACCCTCGACACGGTCGCCGCCACCCTGGAGAACCTGGCCGCCCGCGGCGACCGCATGGTCGGCGTGGTCACCCACGTGCCGGCGCTGGCCGAGCGGATCCCGGTCCGGTTCGAGGTCCGCAAGGACGCCCGCTCCGCCCGGGTGGAACGGACCGGCCGGTGACGGCGCCCGGCGGGCGGTTCTACGTCGACGCGTGGGACCCGTCGTACGGGGCGTCGTTCGAGGCCGCCCCGTCCGGCCCGGCGGCGCCGAGCAGCGCGCAGGTCGAGACGGACGCCGAGCTGCCCGCGGTGGACTGGCGGGCCATCGACGTCCGGCCCGGGGTGCGCGCGCCGGACGTGGTGCTGCTCGTCGACGGGGTGCGCCGCATCGACGCCAGCATCTGGACGGCCGAGGCGGACGGCGGCTCCTTTCCCGGCCTCGCCGCCTCGTACGCCGCCGGTGTGGTCCGCTGCGACCTGGAGCGGGGCGCGGCGCAGCTCGCCGGCACCCGGGTGGGCCGGGGCCTCTTCACGGCCAGCCCATCGGCGCAGGACGTGGTGGCGGGCTCGATCCGCTACCCGGTGCACCGGGTCGGGGGCGCCGGCGAGCTGACCAAGCTGCCGGCCGCCGTGCAGGGGCCGCTGACCGCGCTCGAGGTGGCGGTGAGCGACGCGGCCCGCACCGACGGGGACCTCCTGGTGGTGGACGGTCCGCTGCGCAGCCGCCGGCAGCTGCCGCGCACGGTGGGCTACATCAAGACCCAGCACAGCCAGTACCTGGACGCCCGGCTGACCGCGGTGGTGACCGGCCTGCGGCCGGGCCAGCGCTCCCCGGTGTTCCGGATCGGCACCGCGTGGGGCGGCTGGTCCTGGTATCTGCGTCTGCCGGTGGCGGCCGGCGCGCCGTGGGCGGGCATCGTGCGGGTGGAGTGCTCCGCCGAGCTCGTCGTCGAGGAGGCCGTCGAGCTGGCCGACCTGTCCCTGGTCACGCTGCCGAAGTTCGCCTCCACCCCCTACAAGGACCCGCGGGCGCCGCAGAACCTGATCCCGATCGCCGGGCTGGAGCGCCGGCTGCGGGCGCTGCTCGGCGACGCCCGGCTGCTGCACCGGGCGCTCACCGCCGCCGCGCGCACCGGCGTGGCCCGCCGCGGGTAGCGGCCCGTCCCCGGGTGCCGCACGGGTGCGACGGGACCGGCCCGGGCGGCGGGGCGGTGCGGCCGGGATACTGGGCGGGTGGGACGCAGGCGGGCGGACGACCGGGTGGTCGAGCAGGTGGAGACCGGGCAGGCGGAGCTCGTTCCCGACCGCGACCGGGCCGGGTCGTGGACGCTGCTGCTGGACGGCGCGCCGCAGTCGCACGTCGACCTGGACGACCCGACCCACCTGGAGTTCGAGTACGTCCGGCGGCTCGCCACCGCGATCGACCTCGTGGCCCCCGCCGCGGCCCCGTTGCGGGTGCTGCACCTCGGCGGCGGAGCGCTCACCCTCCCCCGGTACGTCTCCACGACACGGCCCGGCTCGACCCAGCGGGTGGTGGAGATCGACGGGGCCCTGGTGGACCTGGTCCGCCGGATGCTGCCCTGGCCGGCCGACCCCCGACTGCGGGTGCGGGTCGCCGACGCGCGGGAGGTGCTGGCCGGCAGCCGCGAGGCGAGCTACGACGTGATCGTGGCCGACGTCTTCGCCGGTGCCCGCACGCCGGCGCACCTGACGTCGGTCGAGTTCGCCGCCGAGGTGGCCCGGGTGCTCACCCCCGCCGGCTGGTACCTCGCGAACCTCGCCGACGGCCCGCCGCTGCGGCACGCCCGCCGGCAGGTCGCCACGGTCCGCTCGGTGCTCCCGCACGCGGCTCTGGTGGGCGACGCCGCCGTCCTGCGCGGTCGCCGCTACGGCAACCTGGTGCTGCTGGCCGGGCGGACCGAGCCGCCGGTGCCGGAGCTGACCCGGCGGGCGGCCGGGGACTGGTTCCCGGGGCGGGTCGTGGCGGGCGCCGACCTGGACCGGTTCGCCGGCGGCTCGGGCGTCGTCCACGACGCCGACGCCACCCCGTCCACCCCGCCGCCACCCGGCCTGTTCTCCACGGGCCGCTGACCGGCGTCCAGCCGGGCTCGGCCGACTCGGTCGCCCGGCGCCGCCGACACGGGGCGGGCGCGACGACCCCACCCGCACCAGCGGCTCCGCCGCGCGCACTCCAGACCGGACGGTCGGTCGAAAAAATCCTCGCCCCTCGTTGATCCGCTCGCGTCGCGGTTCCGTACCACCGGGCGGCCCGCCCCGCGGGCCGTTCCTGGTCGGTGGACAACCCGGAGGTCTGCATGCACGCGGTGGCGGCCGGTTGGCACGGCGACGCGGTCCGGCCGGACTGGATGTCCGCGCGGTCCCAGTCGCGGCCGACCCGGCGGGGGGTCGACTCCCGTGCGACGCCCCGCCAGAATGACCCGGTGACGCCGCGCCCGGCGCCCGGACGCCACCAGGCGGCGTCCAGCGAGGCCAGCCACTCCGACCAGCTGATCCGGCTGCTCTACGCCGAGCACGCCGGCCCGTTGCTCGCGTTCGTCATGCGGCTCACCGGCGGGGACCGGCAGCGCGCCGAGGACATCGTGCAGGAAACCCTGCTGCGGGCCTGGCGCAACGCGCACCGGCTGGGGACGCAGGGGCAGCCGTCCCTGCGGCCCTGGCTGGTGACGGTCGCCCGGCGGATCGCCATCGACGAGCACCGCAGCGAACAGGCCCGCCCGGCGGAGACGTACGACCGGGACCTGACGGCGTTCGCCGAATCGGACAGCACCGACCAGGTGCTACGCACGATGACCGTGGCGGACGCGCTGCGTACGCTGAGCCAGTCGCACCGCGAAATCCTCGTCGCGACGTACTTCCGGGGGCGGACCGTGCCCGAGGCGGCCGAGGAGTTGGGGCTGCCGCTGGGCACCGCCAAGTCGCGGGTCTACTACGCGCTGCGCGCGCTGCGCACGGCTCTGCAGGAACGGGGGGTGACAGGATGAGCCGGACGGACCACATGGACGTCGCCGCGTACGCGCTCGGCGTGCTGGACGAGCAGGACACGGCGCGGTTCGAGGAGCACCTCGCCACCTGCTGGGCGTGCGCCGCGGAGCTGGAGACGATGGTGCCGGTGGTCGGGCTGCTCTCCGGCATCGACGGCGAGACGATGACCGCCCTGGAGCAGACGGCGACCGACCCCCGGCTGCTCGACCGCACGCTCAGCGCGGTCCGCGCCGAACGGCGGCGCAACCGGTTCCGGCAGCTGCTCGCCACCGCGGCGGCGGTGGTGGTGCTCGGCGGCCTGACGGCGATCGGGTTCAACAGCGTCATCAGCGACGCCGGCCCGCCCGACGTCGTCGCCGAACCCACCCTGACCGCACCGCTCGGCGACCCACCGGCCCCCGGCCCGTCGCAGAGCGGTCCCGGCATCGGCGGGCCGAACGAGGAGGAGGGCGACCAGGTCGACGCCACCGACCCCAGCACCGGCGTCGAGACCACGATGTTCCTCGTCGACCGGGACTACGGAACACAGATCAACTTCAGGCTGACCCGGCTGCCCGGCCCCCGCGTCTGCCGGCTCGTGGTGGTGCGCGACAACGCCACCACCGAGGTCGTCTCCACCTGGTCGGTGCCCGCCTCGGGATACGGTACGAACGGCCGGACGGAGGGGCTCGAACTCACCGCGTCGACCGCCGCCGAACGGGGCCAGATCAGGCAGATCCAGGTGCAGTCGGTGGATTCGAAGGGCGTGGCGACGCCGCTCGTCACGGTAGCGCCCTAGCACTCCGTTCCCTCGTCGGCGCCGGTCGTTCCCGACCGGCGCCGACACGTCGTGGGCTGCGGAAACTCGTCGGCACGTAGGCACACGAAATGACGGCCGATCCGGTTCAACACGTTCCTATGACATTGACCACGGTTGCTGCTTCAACCCTTGACAGCCCACCCCCCGTACTCATGGGCGAACTGGCGAGAAACGAGGAGGGCACGTGGCACACAAGAAGCGGACAGTCGTCGTCGTGAGCGCGATGGTCGCCCTGACGGGCTGCGCACCCGCGGGCTACGAACCGGCAGACCCGGCCGCGGCCCAACCGGTCGCCGTGGCCGCGGCCGATCCCAGCGCGTCGACCGAGCCCGAGGCCTCGGCGGAGGCCCCCGCCGCCGACGCCCCGCCGGCCGACGTGGAGCTGACCGAGAACCTCATCGGCAAGAAGGTGCCCAAGATGGGCAAGGTCGTCACCGACGAGGAGGGGTGGGTCCTCTACCGCTTCGACAAGGACACCGCCGATCCGCCCTCGTCGAACTGCGTGGACAAGTGCGCCGAGGTGTGGCCGCCGGTGCTGACCGACGGTGACCCGCAGCTCAACGGCGTCGCCGAGGAGAAGGTCGGGACCATCACCCGGCAGGACGGCACCCGGCAGCTCACGCTCGGCGGCTGGCCGCTGTACCGGTACATCGGCGACAAGAAGCCGGGCCAGTGGAAGGGCCAGGGGGTCGGCGGCACCTGGTTCGTGGTCGCCCCGGACGGCAAGAAGAACCTGAGCTGCCTGCCCGAGGGCACTCCGACCCCGGTCGCCCCGCCGTCGGACAGCGAGGGCGCCTCGGACGCCGGCGACTCCGGCTACTCGTACTGATCCACCCGGTCACGGTGGCCGGTCGCAGCCGGGGAGGGCGCGGCCGGCCATCGTCACGTGCCGGCGTCCGGACGTACGGCCGGCTCGCCGTCCCGGAGCGTCTCCCCACCGGTGACCGCCCGCTTCCGCGGGGGACGCCGCGACCAATAACCTTTCCTGGCGAGCACCCCCACGCGAGGCCGCCCCGGGCGGCACCGCCGCGACACCCCCGTCGACGGCCCCTGGGGGTTCCGCAGGGACGGCGGGCGGGGTCGGCACCGCGCCGGGAAGGGGCGGCGTGACGGTGAGGCGCAACCGCTGGGGCCTGCCCCTCGCGCTGCTGGTGGTCAGCGCCCTGCTCGGGGCGGGCGGCTCCGTGGCGGTGCTCCGCGAGGCGCTGGCCGGCCCGCCAACCGCCGCCGCGGTGCTGCCACCGCGGCTCGTACCGGTCCCGCTCACGGTGGTCACCTGGAACGTCTGCGCGAAGGCCGAGTGGCGGTGCCCGGCGGGAGACGACCACGAGCGCCTCGCGCACGGTGTCGTCGAGGTGGCGCGGAGCCGGCGGGCGGACGTGTTGGTCCTGCAGGAGATGTGCTCGGACATGACGCCGCGGCTCGAACAGGGTCTCGGATCCCGCTGGACGGTGCACTTCTGGCCGGCGTACACGTCGCTCCGCAACGCGCGTGCCGGCGAACCACTCCGGTGCGGCGCGAACCGGGTGTACGGCCAGGCGGTCGCGGTGCGGCGGAGCACGATGGCGGGCGGCACGGCAGGCCTCGCGGCGGGGCCCTGGCCCGTTCCGCTTCCGTCGCCCCCTGCCGGCCTTGGCGCGAGCGTGGGGCAGCGGACGGCGGCGTGCGTCCGGCTCCGGTCACCACGCCTGCAGGTGTGCGGCGCGCACCTGTCCACGTCGCGACAGGATCCCGATGGCGCAACCCGCCAGGCGCAGGCGGCGAGGCTCGCCGAGGAGGCCCGGCGCGGCCGGCAGCTCGGTTACGCCACGATCGTGGCCGGGGATCTCAACACCACCCCGCAAGCGACCGTGCGAGGAAGCCGCGAACGGATCCTCCGGCCGCTCCACGAGGAGGTCTCCGACTGCGACCCGACGGCGGGGCGGGCGACGTTCGGCAGCCGGAAGATCGACTACCTGCTCGCCGGTCCGGGGCTCGTCTCCCTGGGTTGCACGACCACCCCGACCGATCTCTCCGACCACTGGATCCTGTCGGCCCGGTACCTGCTCGACCCGGCGTACACCGGGCGGTGACCCGGCGTATCCCGGGCCGGGTGCGCGGTCAGCGGGCGGCGTCGACGTTGCGCGGTGCCGGGACCGGCGCCGCGTCCACAAGGCCGTCGTGCCGGTCGGCCACGGCCTCGCCACCCTCCAGGTAGCCGTCGTAGCGGGCGAACGACTTGGTCAGCAGCCACAGCTTGTAGATGAGGGCGAACTCGAAGGCCAACAGGAGGACGCCCGCGACGATCGAGACGGGGAGCACGGCCCCGGTGAGGGGCCCGATGATGAAGACCGCCATCTGGAACTCGATGCCACTCATCAGGTGCACCCGGACGCGGGCGCGGATGAGCAGGTCGCGCAGGCGGGCGAAGCCGGAGAATCGGCTGCGGAAGTCGCGCTCCAGGGCCATGTCGGGGCGCTGGATGACGGCGGCGACGCTGGGGTGGACCTTCTCCAGCGTCTCCTCGTCGTACTCCGCCACGAACATCGCCGTCAGGTCGGGCGCGGCCTCGATCCGCTCCGCGAGGCTGCGGCGCATCTCGGTCTTGACCTTCGACAGCTGCAACGCGTTGAGGTAGCGGAACATGTCCAGGAAGACGATCCCGCCGCCCACGACCAGGAAGGTGGCGTCACCGGTCCGCTCGTACTGGCCGCCCATCAGCGCGACGGTGCAGATCAACACTCGTACCCGGTCGAGGATGTAGTCAAGCCAGGCTCCGAAGAGCGATCCGGTGCCGTTGAGCCGGGCGACCTTG
This sequence comes from Micromonospora xinjiangensis, assembly GCF_056150165.1. Classification (NCBI taxonomy): domain Bacteria; kingdom Bacillati; phylum Actinomycetota; class Actinomycetes; order Micromonosporales; family Micromonosporaceae; genus Micromonospora; species Micromonospora xinjiangensis. The sequence continues at coordinate 285,938 of NZ_JAXCFO010000001.1, forward strand.
CCGTCCATGCAGTCGACCACGAAGCTCAGGTGGAAGATCAACGCGCCCACGATCAGCCAGCCGGGGGTCGCCGCGGCGAACGCGGCCGCCGCGCCGAGGCCGAGCACGAGCGCGGTGACGGTGAGCCGGTTGGGAGTCACCGACGGGAACCGGGCAACGAGCCAGACCAGCCGGGACGCGAGCGGGTCGACGAGAAAGACCGTCCACCATGAATCGCGCGCCTTGTACGTCCTGGCCTGCACCTCTGCGACAGTCAACCCGCCACCCATGGCCCCGCCTCCGTCCCCGTGCCGGCCAAAATTCAGCAGCAGGTTACCGCAGGTACTCCTGAGCGCTAACACACGATCACCCGGATGACGGTTGCGTGGATTGACCGATGTCGCCGCCTTCGCTCCGGTCCGCGTACATCCCGACGCGCCCCCGGTGGCCCACCCGCTGGCCGATGTACCGGCAGTTCACGAGGTGTTAGCGTTCCGTTCGTCGGCACCGACCGCCGGGTGCAACCGTGGGCTCGGCGGCTTTTGCGTCTCTGACTCGGGCCCCGACGCGGGCGATCCGCGATGCCGTCGAGGGCCGGAGCATGTCAAGTGGAGAGTATGGCGTAATGGGCAATTTCGGGCGCGTGGGGACGGCGGGGACGGGGTGCCACCTCAGGATGTGGCAGCGTTCCCCGAGGCGCACGGAGACCGGAGCGTGACCGGCGAGGCGCTGCTCAGCATCGTCGTACCCGCCCACGACGTCGACACGTTCCTCGGTGACTGTCTCAACTCGATCGCCGGGCAGACGTACCGCAATCTCGAGGTGATCGTCGTCGACGACGGTTCGGTCGACCGGACCGGCGTGATCGCGGCGGATTTCGCGGCCCGCGACCCCCGGTTCCGGGTCATCCGGCAGGAGGAGGCCGGGCCCGGGAGCGCCCGGAACACCGGGATCCGGGCCGCCACCGGCACGTACCTCGCCTTCGTCGACGGCGACGACGTGCTCCCTCCGTACGCGTACACCCTCGCGATCGCCTGCCTGGAGCGCACCGGTTCCGACTTCGTCTGTGGCGACGTACGACAGTTCACCTCCCGGGGCGCCACCCGGTCACCGATGCACGCCAAGATCTTCCCCGAGACCAAGCTGCGCACGCACGTCTCGAAGCACCGGGCCCTGCTCAAGGACCGGACGGTCTGGAACAAGGTCTACCGGCGGCGCTTCTGGGACGAGCACGGCCTGGTCTTCCCCGAGGGCGTGGTCTTCGAGGACGTGCCGGTGGCGGTGCTCGCGCACGCCATGGCCGCCACGGTCGACGTGCTCAACGTCCCCGTCTACTACTGGCGCCGCCGCGAGGCCGGCGAGGCGTCGATCACCCAGCGGACGACCGACTGGACGACCGTGGCGGACCGGTTGAGCGCCGTCGACCGGGTCAGCCGGTTCCTCGCCGACCACGGCCAGCAGGGGATCAAGCGCTCGTACGACGCGAACGCCCTGGTCGACGACCTGGCGCTGGTGCTGCGGGCGCTGCCGGACGCCGACGACGCGTTCCGTCAGGCCTTCCTCGACCGCGCCAACGACTTCCTGGACCGCGTTGACCCGGCAGTACTGAAGAGCCTGCCCCCGAAGTACCGGGTGCAGTGGCACCTGGTGCGCAAGCGGATGATGCCGGAGCTGATCGAGGTGGTCCTGGCCACCCGCGGCGGCATGCCGGCGCCCGTCACGGTGCGCGGGCTCCGGCGCTACGCGGTGCTGCCGTTCCTCGACGACCCGAAGGTCGGCGTGCCCCGCGCGCTCTACCAGCTGCCCGACGCGCACGCACGCGGCAAGCTGCACGACATCACCTGGCGTGACGGCCGGATCCTGCTGCGCGGGCACGCGTACGTCGACGGCGTCAGCTCGGCCCGGCCGTGGAGTTCGGGCCGGCTGCTCTGGCTCCGGGAGGAGCGGACCCGGCGGGCGGTCATGCTGCGCGCCCGACCGCGACGGTGCCCCGACGCCACGGTCGACTCCAAGCACGGCGACTGCAGCTACGACTGGTCCGGGTTCGAGTCGGCGTTCGACCCGGCGGTCCTTAAGAAGGACGGCGCCTGGGTCGACGGGACCTGGCGCCTCGCCGCCGGTGTCATCGGCCGCACCGGCCTCCGCAAGACCCAGGTCAAACTGGACGTGGAGCCCGTATCGGCGTGGCTCACCCCGTACTACGTCGACGACAACGTGCGGATCGTGCCGATGGCCACCGGCAAGGGCGTCTCGCTGCGCGTCGAGAAGGTGCGGGCCCGCGTCACCTCCTGCGCCATCCGTGACGAGGCGCTGGAGATCGGCGGCGAGATCCTCGGCCCGTCCCCGGTGGCGGGCCGCGTCCGCCTGAGCCGCGCCCCGGGGGTGCCCGAGCACTGGGTGCCGGCCACCTTCGGCGACCAGTCCGGCGGGTGGACGTCGTTCCGGGCCGTCGTACCCCTGAGGGACCTGTTCCCGGACGCCACCGGCCGCGCCTGGACGCCACCGCCCGGCGCCATGATGGACCGCTGGCGCGTCGAGATCGCCCTCTACAGCGGGGGCAAGCAGGTCGTCCATCTCATCGCGCCCGAGGACCTGCCCCAGGCCCGGACGCGGTACCGGGGGCGCGACGTGTACGTCCGCGCGACGGCGGCCGGCTACGTGTGGCTGTGCGCCCGGGCGACCGCCCCGGTCGTCACCGACGTCACCTGGACCGGCGACGGGGTCCTCGTGCTGACCGGCGACCACGACGGATCGCGGGGCGAGCCGGAGATGATGCTCCGGCTGCGCGGCACCGGCGAACGCTGCCGGATCCCGGTCACCTGGCAGGGCGACACCTGGCGGGCGGAGTTCGCGCCGAGGGCCCTGCCGCTGTTCGGTGGTCGGGTCGAGCTGCGGCCGGGCATGTGGGACGTGCTGTGCCAGCTCGACGGCGACGAGTCCCCCGCCCTCACCAACCTGACCTTCGCCCAGTCGGTGCTCCGCCGGCTGCCGGTCACCGCCGACATCGGTGGGCGCCGCTTCGCCCTCGAGGCCACCGGGGCCGAGAGCGGCGGTCTCGACGCCGGATCGATGCTGCTCCCTGAGGAGCAGGGCGCCTTCCACCGCAAGCGGCTCCGGGAGCACTATCAGGCCACCCGGGTCCTCCCGAGGCGGGACGCGGTGCTGTTCGACAGTTTCAGCGGCCGGCAGTACTCGGACAGCCCGCGGGCGGTCCACGAGGAGATGGTCGCGCGCGGGCTGGGCCCGGCCGAGCATCTCTGGGTCGTGCGCGACGGTCAGGTGAGCCTGCCGCCGACCGCCCGTGCCGTCCGGCACGGCGGACGGGACTGGTACGAGGCGTTGGCGTCCTGCCGCTACATCGTCACCAACACCCACCTGCCCGACTGGTTCGAGCGCGCGCCCGGGCAGACCGTCGCGCAGTTGTGGCACGGCACCCCGCTCAAGCGCATCGGGTTCGACGTTACCGAGGTGCGCCACGCCGACCGCGACTACCTGAGCCGGGTGGCGAAGGAGGTGCCGAACTGGTCCTTCCTCGTCTCGCCCAACCGGTTCAGCACGCCCATCCTGCGCCGGGCCTTCCGTTTCGACGGCGAGATCCTCGAAGCGGGCTACCCCCGCAACGACGTCCTCTACCGAGACCAGGAGTCCGTGGCCGCGCGGGTACGGCAGCGGCTGGGATTGCCGGCGGGCAAGAAGGTGGTCCTCTACGCGCCCACCTGGCGTGACGACGAGTTCCACAGCATGGGGCGCTACAAGATGACCATGCTGCTCGACCTGGCCGACGCCCGACGGAAGCTGGGCGACGACCACGTCCTGCTCGTGCGGCGCCACCCCAACGTGGTCGACGAGATCCCGGGCACCGGTGATGGCTTCGTCTGGGACGTGTCCCGCTACCCCGACGTCGCGGACCTGCTGGCCGTCACCGACATCCTCGTGACCGACTACTCGTCGTTGATGTTCGACTACGCCAACACCGGGCGGCCGATCCTGTTCTTCACCTACGACCTGGAGCACTACCGGGACAAGCTGCGGGGTTTCTACTTCGACTTCGAGTCGGAGGCGCCCGGGCCCCTGCTCGCCACCTCCGCCGAGGTGGTCCACGCGATCCGGTTCGCCGAGTCGAACGCCTACGACTACCGGCAGCGGTACGCGGCCTTCGTCGAACGCTTCTGCGACCTCGACGACGGCAAGGCGAGCACCCGCGTCATCGAACGGCTGTTGAGCTGACCGGCCGGACGCGCAGGCGGCCGGCCGGGCGGACCCACGTGCGGGACGCCCGGCCGGGGCGCGGCGACCCGGCGACGACGTGTCGCCGGTCGCCACCGGCCCGGGCGGCGCTCCGGGCCGACTCGCGCTGTGCCAGGGTGGGCGGGTGACCGTGACCAGCAACGAGCCGAGGGCACGTCGGCTGCTGCGCCCGCCGGCCGGCTACCGGCTCGCGGCGTCCGTCCGGGCACTGACCTTCAGCCCGTACGACCCGTGCGCCCGGATCGCGGCGGGCACGTTCTGGTGGGCCACCCGCACCCCCGAGGGGCCGGCCACCCTCGCCCTGCGTCCCGAAGCCGGCGAACTGCTGGCCGAGGGGCACGGCCCGGGAGCCGACTGGGTGGTGGAGCGGGCCGACGCGATCGCCGGGCTCCGCGACGACCTCGACGGCTTCGCGGAACTCGCCGCCGCGCACCCCGTGGTCGCCCGGCTGGCCCGCGAGCATTACGGCCTGCGGCTGCCGGCCACCGGGCTGGTCTTCCCCCGGGTGCTCCGCGCGGTCCTCGAACAGAAGGTCACCGGCAAGGAGGCGTACCGCGCCTACTCCGCGACGGTCCGCCACTTCCGGGAGCCGGCACCCGGCCCGGTGCCGCTGCTGCTCCCTCCGGAGCCGGCGGCGATCGCGGCCACCCCCTACTGGGTCTTCCACCCGTTCGGCGTGGAGCAGCGGCGGGCCGAGACGCTGCGCCGGGCCGCCGCCGTCGCCGACCGGCTGGAGCGGTGCGCGGACGCCGCGGAGGCGACCCGCCGGTTGACCGCCGTGCCCGGCATCGGTGCGTGGACCGCGGCCGAGGTGGTCCGGGTGGCGTACGGCGACCCGGACGCCGTGAGCGTCGGCGACTACCACGTGCCGAACACCGTCGCCTGGGCCCTGGCCGGCGAACCACGCGCCGACGACGCCCGGATGCTCAGCCTGCTGGAGCCGTTCCGGGGCCACCGGGGCCGGGTCTGCGTCCTCCTGGAGGCCGCCGGCATCCAGGCACCGAAGTACGGCCCCCGGGCCCCCATCCGTTCCTTCGCGCGCTTCTGACCGGCTCGGGGCCGCCACCGAGTCCGCCGCCACCGGCCGTCGGGGGGGGTACGCCGCCGGCGCGTGCGGTCAGCGCGCCCCGCAGAGCCGCCGCAGGGTCCGGCCGAGCCACCAGGCGTACGCGTGCTGGAAGGCCCGCCCCACCGGCCCGGCGGCGCGCACGGCCCACCCGGCGGGACGGCTGAACGCGAGAACCTCGAACCAGACCGCGCCGGACGCGTCCCGCGTGACCACGAACGCCTCCTCGCCGCGCACCGGGTGCCCGGGCAGCGTGCCGTAGCCGAAGCCGGCCCGGTGCCCGTCGTCGGCGACCCAGACCACCTCGCACGGGGCCCGCAGCCGCAGCCGGCCCACGCCCAGCCCGGAGACCACCCGTACGCCGGGGGCCGCGCGGGGCCCGTCCGCCTCGATCCGGATGCCCGCCGCCCGGTGCAGCCGCCAGCCGAGCACGGCGGCGCCGGCGGCCGGGTAGCACCCGTCGGGCAACCTGGTCCGGTGCCGGACGTGCCGCCATCCGGGCGGCAGGACGCCGGTGCGGGTGGCGCCGACGTCCGGATACGTCAGTGCCCGCATTCCGAACCTCCTCCGCACGCGCCCGCCCGGTCAGCCTACGGTCGTCGGCGGCCCGGCGGAGGGCGCGCGGACAGGTGGGCGGCGGGCGCCCTCGACCCGGGAGCCGGTCAGGCCGCCTCGTGGAGGTCGGCGAGGGTCACCGGGGTGTGCCGCCGCAGCAGGTCCTCGAGTTCGGCGACCGAGCCGACCTCGCCGAGCACGTTCTTGCCGCCGCCGAACTGTCGCGGATACCGGTGCACCAGCCGGTAGCGGTAGCGGCCATGGATCAGCTCGACGCTCACCCGGTACCGCCCGCAGCACGCGCAACTCCACTCCGGCACCCGGCGAAACTAGCTCTGACCTGCGGCTTTCCGATTCGCCCGGCGGGTGATGAGCGGGACGACGGCGGACACGACGCGCACCGGCGGCCGGTGATGTGCCTCACGGTTGTCGGTACCGTCTGGTTGACTGGTCGCCGTGAAGCTGCCCATCAACCCGCCGGTCGAGCCGATGCTGGCCAAGAGCGTCCCGCGGATCCCCACCGCGCCCGGGATGACCTACGAGCCGAAGTGGGACGGCTTCCGGTGCATCATCTTCCGCGACGGTGACGAGGTCGAGCTGGCCAGCCGGGGCGGGAAGACGATGACCCGCTACTTCCCCGAGGTCGTCGAGCAGGCCCGGCGACAGCTGCCGGAGCGGTGCGCGGTCGACGGCGAGCTCATCGTGATCCGCCGGGACGGCCCCGGCGGGGCGCCCCGGCTCGACTTCGAGATGCTGGGCCAGCGCATCCACCCGGCGGCCTCCCGGGTGAAGCTGCTGGCCGAGACGACGCCCGCCGACTTCGTGGCGTTCGACCTGCTGGCGATCGACGACGAGGCGCTTCTCGACCAGCCCTACCCGCAGCGCCGGGCCCGGCTGGAGGCGGCGCTCGCGGGTGTGCGCCCGCCGGTGCACGTCACGCAGGTGACCACCGATCCCGAGACGGCGCACCGCTGGTTCGACGTCTTCGAGGGCGCGGGGCTCGACGGGCTGATCGTCAAGCCGGCCGACCTCCCCTACGAGCCGGGCAAGCGGCTCATGTTCAAGGTCAAGCACGCGCGTACCGCCGACGTGGTGGTCGCCGGTTTCCGCTGGCACAAGTCCGGTCCCGTGGTCGGCTCCCTGCTGCTCGGCCTCTACGACGACGACGGCGTGCTGCACCACGTCGGCGTGTCCGCGTCGTTCAGCATGGCCCGCCGCGCCGAGCTCCTCGATGAGCTGGCCCCCTACCGGGACACGGGTGGGGAGCACCCGTGGGTGCACGGCGACCACGAACGCGGCCAGCGCATCCCGGGCGGGGTCAGCCGGTGGACCGGCACCAAGAATCTGGAGTGGGAGCCGCTCCGCCCGGAGCTGGTGCTCGAGGTCGGCTACGACGCGATGGAGGGCGACCGCTTCCGCCACACCGCGCAGTTCGTCCGCTGGCGGCCCGACCGCGATCCCCGGTCCTGCCGCTACGAGCAGCTCGACCGCCCCGTGCGGTTCGACGTCGACCAGGTGCTGCGGGGCGACCCGACGGCCACCGTCGACCCGGCCACCGCGCGTCCCGCGTAGCCTGACGGCGAGACGATCACGGAGGGCCCCACTCGTGTCCCGCAGCACCGACCGGATCCGCCGGGTCCGCCGCACTCTCGCCGCTCTCGCCGTGGCGGCGCTGCTCACCGCCGGTTGCACACTGCCGGCGTTCGCGCCCCGCGCCGAGTCCACGGGTGAGGCCGCCGGCGAGGTGGCCGCCCCGGGCACCGCGCCGACCTGGCGGGCCTGCCCCGAGACCGCCGAGGATCTCGTCGGGCGGCAGGCGCCCGACATGCGCTACGAGTGCGCCCGGATCGCGGTGCCCCGCAACTGGGGCACCGGCAGCGGCGCCACCGCGGGTCCGGGGTCCGGTGAGACCTTCGAGATCGCCCTGCTCCGGGTCCGCTCGACGAAGCAACGCGACCGGCTCGGCTCGCTGCTGATCAACCCGGGCGGGCCGGGCGGCTCCGGCGTGGACACCGCCGTCTACCTCTCCTTCGGGCCGGCGTTCGGCGGGTTACCCGCCGCCGTCACCGACCGGTTCGACATCGTCGGCTTCGACCCGCGCGGGGTGTCCCGGTCCAGCCCGGTCAAGTGCATCTCCGACAACGACCTGGACGCGAGCTTCGGCTACGACCCCGATCCGCGCAGCCAGGAGTCGTTCGACGGATTCGTGGCCCTCAACCGGCAGATCGGGCAGGGTTGCGGCGCGAAGTACGGCGACCAGTTGCCGCTCTACGGCACCGAGCAGGCGGCCCGCGACATGGACGCCGTCCGCGCCGCCGTCGGCGACGACAAGATGACCTACCTGGGCTACTCGTACGGGACGCTGCTCGGCGCCACGTACGCCCAGCTCTTTCCGCAGCGGGTGCGGGCGCTCGTGCTCGACGGCGCGGTCGACCCGCGGCAGGGCCTGGTGGCCGGCTCGGAGAGCCAGGCCAAGGGCTTCGAGCGGGCGTTCGGCAACTTCACCCGTTGGTGCGCGGCGAACGCCGGCCGCTGCCCGATCGCCCCGGACGCGCGGGGTGCGGTGACCGCCGCCATCGACAAGGCTCGCGTCTCACCGGTGCGCGACGACGACGGGCGCGAGGCCACCGCCGGGTGGGTCTTCTACGCGATCATCTCCTCCCTCTACACGGAGACCGGGTGGCAGGAGCTGGCGCGGGCGATCGACCGGCTGGAGGGCGGCGACCCGGCGGACGTGTTCCGGCTCGCCGACGCGTACGCGGGCCGCGACTCGGACGGCCACTACTCGAACCTCTTCGACGCCAACCTCGCGATCAACTGCGCCGACGAGGACGAGAAGCCCACCGTCGCGCAGATCCGCGCGTTGCAGTCGCAGTGGCGGGAGAAGTACCCGCTGTTCGGACCGGCCCTGGCCGTGGGCATGCTCTCCTGCGCGCAGTGGCCGGGCGCGCGCGACCCGTACCCGACCGGGGCGGCGAACGGCGCCCCGCCCATCGTGGTGGTGGGCACGACCGGTGACCCGGCCACCCCGTACGAGCAGACCGGCGCGCTCGCCTCGATGCTCGGCGTGGGGCGGGTGCTGACCTGGGAGGGTGAGGGGCACACCGCCTACCCGCAGACGGCGTGCGTCACCGACGCCGTCGACGCCTATCTGATCGACCTCAAGGTCCCCCGCGAAGGCCTCCGCTGCCCGGCCCGCTGACGGACCGGAGGTCACCAGGGGGCGGGCAGTGGTCCTGGCGGGCCTCCCGCCGGGGCACGCCGGCCGCCCATCGGCGACGATCGGTGTGTCAGGCTCGCGGCATGGCTGACGTGATCTTCCGGGAGGCCGTCCGGGCCGACCTGCCCGCCGTGCTCGCCCTGCTCGCCGACGACGTGCTCGGCAAGGCGCGTGACTTCACCGAGGTCGACGCCGCGTACGAGAAGGCGTTCGCGGACCTCACCGCCGATCCGCGCAACCAGCTGATCGTCGCCGAGGACGACGGTCAGGTGGTCGGCTGCTTCCAGATCACGTACATCCCGGGTCTGGGCCGGCACGGCGCCGAGCGGTCGCTCATCGAGTCGGTCCGGGTCCGCTCCGACCGGCGGGGCAGGGGGCTGGGCCGGCAGATGATGACCTGGGCGATCGACCAGGCCCGCGAGCGGGGCTGCGCCCTCGTGCAACTCACCACCGACAAGTCCCGCCACGACGCGCACCGGTTCTACCTGAGCCTCGGCTTCGTCGCCAGCCACGAGGGCATGAAACTCCCCCTCTAACCCCCCACCGCCCCACCCGCACCCCGGCCCGGCCCGCCCCGGCCCGGCCCGGCCCGGCCCGGCCGGTCGATCATGCAGTTGTGGCGGTGAACAAAGGCGCGTAACGGCCTTCAACAGGCGCCACAAGTGCATGATCGACGGGGCCAGGGCGGGGGCCGGGGGCACGGGGGCGCGGGGTGGGGGTCAGGATTCGGCCAGGGCACCGTCGCGGAGGGTCAGGGTACGGTCGGCCAGCTCGATGAGGTTCGGGTCGTGCGTGGCGACCAGGACCGTCGTGCCGCGAGCGTGCACCACCGCCCGGAGCAGGTCCATGATGGACCGTCCGGTCTCCGAGTCCAGCTGACCGGTCGGCTCGTCGGCGATCAGCAGGTCCGGCTCGTTCGCCAGGGCGCGGGCCACCGCCACCCGCTGCTGCTGGCCGCCGGAGAGCTCGTACGGCCGCTGCGCCGCGTGCCCGCCCAACCCGACCAGTTCGAGCAGCATGGCGACCCGCTCCTCCCGCTCGGCGGCGGGCACCCGGGCCAACCGCAGCGGCACCCCGACGTTCTCGGCGGCGGAGAGGATCGGCACGAGACCGAAGGTCTGGAAGATGAAGCCGATGGTGCCGCGACGCAGCTGGAGCAGTTCCCGCTCCCCCGCGCCGGTCACCTCGTGCCCGGCCACCACCACCCGGCCGCTGTCCGGCCGGTCCAGCCCGCCGACCAGGTTCAGCAGGGTCGTCTTGCCGGCGCCGGAGCGGCCCCGGATGGCGAGCAGCTCACCCCGCGCCGCCGTGAACGACACGTCGCGCACCGCGTGCACGGCGTGCTCGCCGCGGCCGAAGGTCCGGCTCACCCCCTCGACCCGGACCACGTCGTCGGTGACGGGGACGATCGTGCGGCCACCCCGACCGTCCACCGCCGTGCCGTCCCAGCTGCTCGCCGTCGCGTTCCGCCCGTTCATCACTGCGCCTTCCCCTCGGTGCCGGCCTGGTCGCCCGACCGCACCTGCACGTGGTCCGGCTCCAGGTTGAGCCGCACCCGGTCCCGCAACTCCAGCGCCTCGACGAAGGCGGCCGGCAGCTGCATCCGGCCGGTCCGGTCGAGCACCGCGTACTCCTCGCTGACCAGCTCGGTGTTCCCGTCCGCGCCGATGCGGGCGGTGCGCCGTACCTCCGAGGCGGTCCGGCCGTCGCGGATCGCGACGGTACGCCGGACCTGGCCGGCCACGGCCTGGTCGTGGGTGACCACGACGACGGTGACGCCCAGCTCGGCGTTGATGGTGCGCAGCGCCGCGAAGACGTCCGCGCCGGTGGCCTCGTCCAGCTCACCCGTCGGCTCGTCGGCGAAGAGCACCTCGGGGTCGTTCGCGACCGCCACCGCCACCGCCACCCGCTGCTGCTCGCCGCCGCTGAGCTGGCCCGGACGCCGGTCCGCGCAGTAGCCGACGCCGACGAGGTCGAGCAGCTCCCGGGCACGCTCCCGGCGCGCCCGCCCGCCGCGCCGGCCGGCCAGCTGCATGGGCAGCTCCACGTTCTCCAGCGCGGTCAGGTACGGCAGCAGGTTTCGCCCCGTCTGCTGCCAGACGAAGCCGACCGTCTTCCGCCGGTAGCTCAGCCGCCGCTTGGCGGAGAGGTTGAGCAGGTCGTACCCGGCGACCCGGGCGATCCCCGCGGTGGGGGTGTCGAGCCCGGAGAGGATGTTCAGGAGGGTGGACTTGCCGGAGCCGGAGGCGCCGACGATCGCGACCAGCTCTCCCCGGTCGATGACCAGGTCGAGCCCCTGCAGGGCGACCACCTCCACCCCCTCGGTCTTGAAGATGCGGACCAGCCCGTCGCAGACGATGTGTCCACGCAGGCGGTCCCGCCCGCCGGCCCGCTCGGCCGCGCGCTGCGCGGCCCGCTGTTGCAGGGCCGCCAGATCCGGCACCGGTGTCGCCGCGGTTGCGGTCATGTCAGCTCTCCTCTCCGAGCCGGAGCACCTCACCGAGGCGCAGCCGGCGGTTGTTCAGGGCCTCGACGGCGACCGCGAAGCCGAGGGCGACCGCCCCGAGCGCGACTACCGCGGCCACCAGGCCCGGTTCGAACGCCACCCGGACCGGCGTGCCGCTGGTGAAGGCGGACAGGCCGAGCAGCGGGGTGAGCAGCAGCGGCAGCAGCGCCCCCACCACCGCGCCGGTGAGCACCGCGACGCCGACCAGCGGGGCCAGCTCGACCAGGAGCAGGCCGCGCCACTGCCGGCGGGACAGCCCGAGGGTACGCAGCCGGGACAGCACCTGCCCCCGCGATCGGGCGCCGGCCAGCACGGTGAACGCGATGGCGAGCAGGCCGAGCACGATCCCCCCGACCGCTCCGGCGGCGAAGGCGAACACCAGCAGGCCGTTGGCCCCGCCACCGCCGAGCTGGTCGCGGGTCTCCGACCAGGTGCGCACCTCCACGTCCAGCGGGCGCTCGCCGCCGGTCACCACGCCAGTGCTCTGGTACCGCGACTGCCCCTCGTCGCCCGCCCGCGCCAGCGATTCCGCGTCGAGGTCGGAGCCGGCGACCACGAATCCCGTCGGCACCACGGCCGTGTGGCGTGCCGGCAGCGCCTGCCAGGGCAGCACGACGAACCGCTCCGTTCCGGGCCGCACCAGGGGGAAGCGGTCCACCGTGCCGGCGACGCGGAACTCGTACCGCTGGCCCTGGGCGGTGGCGAACGCGGACTCCGCCAGCCCGGCGCGGGTGAGGTCGGCGGCCACCGCCGGCGAGACCAGGGCGGGCAGCGGCCCGTCACCCGCCCCGCCGAGCAGCGCCGCGGGCACCGACACGTCCCGACCGGCCTCCCGCGCGACGCGGGCGAGGGCCGGGCCGTCCACCATCACCACGTCCACCTGGCCGATCCGCGCGTCCGCACCGCCCGCGTTGCGGGCCAACCGCCGGCCCGGCTCCCTGAGCAGCGCCGCCACCGCCCGCACTCCGGGCAGCTCGCGCAGCGCGTCGGCCGTCTCCGGGGCCAGCCGCTGCCCCTCGACGAGCGCGTCCCCGGGCACCGACCCGGTCGCGGCCCGGTCCCGGCTGGTCTCGATCCCCGAGGCGACCACCGCGCAGAACCCGGCGGTGGCGATGGCCAGCACCACCACGACCAGCGGTGTCGCCACCATCGACCGGCCGGCGCGCGCGGTGCCGAGGAAAGCCACACTGCCCCGGGTACGCGCCGCCAGGCGGCCGACCAGCCGCAGCGGCCACGGGTAGACCCGCAGCGCGAGCACCGCCACCGCCACGGCCAGCAGCACCGGCACCGCCACCAGCAGCGGATCCACCTCTCCGAGGGTGAGGCCACGGCGACGCAGCAGCAGCACGGCGAGCCCGGCAAGCAGCAGGACGAACCCCTCCAGCGTGAGCCGACGCGCCGACGGGCGCATCTGGACCAGGTCACCGCGGCCGGCGGCGGCCGGAGCGACGAGCGCGGCCACCGGAAGGGCCAGGGTGAGCAGCGCGGTCGCCGCCGCCGCGTACGGGCCTGTCCCGTCGGGCGTGCCCGGCAGGAGCATCCCGAGCAGCCAACCGAGCGCTGCCGCCGGCAGGATCACCAGCAGCGACTCGGCGAGGGTGCGCCGGGCGACGGCGACCGGTCCGCCACCGCGCGCCCGCAGCAGCGCGAACTCGGCCCGGCGACGTCGTACGGCCAGCCCGACGGCGAGCACCACGAGGCCGGCCAGGGTGGCGAGCACGCCGGTGGCGATCACCGCGAGCAGCGTACGGGCCGAGGCGAGGGAGTCGCGGAACTCTCGCAGCGGCACGTCCGCCCCGTGGACCACCTTCATCCCGACCGGCGCGGTGGGCTGCAGCCGCTGCAGCCCGTCGATGACGGCGTCCAGCCGCTCCGCGTCGACGGCGTCGACGCCCATCCGGTACCGCCAGCTGTACGCCAGGGGCCACCCGTCGGCCGCCCGGCCGTCCAGGGCGTTCACACTGGTCAGTCCGACGGTGAGGAACGGCTCGCCGTCCCCCTGCGGCTCGGCGGCGCGCAGCAGCTGGGGGACGCTGTCCCAGGTGCCGTCGGAGGGGTCCTTCGGCGTGAAGATCCCCACGACGACCACCGGGGTGACCGGAAGTCCGCTGTTGAGCAGCGTGAGCCGCAGCGCGCTACCGACCCGCAGGTCCAGCTTCCGGGCGGTCTCCTCGCTGAGCGCCACCTGCACCGGCTCGCCGCGCGGCGCGTCGTCGGCCGGCCACCGCCCGTCGGCCAGCGTGGCCGACTCCGGCACGGCGGGCATCGCCCTCAGGCTGAGGTCGACGAGGACGTTGTTCCGCTTGAGGTCGGGCCCGGTCAGCCGGCCCATCGGGGTCTCGGCGGCGTACCAGCGTTCGGACACCGCGTCCCGCACCTCGGGCGGCATCCCCTCCTGGACGTCGTCCAGCCTGCCCTGCCCCGCCCGGGCGCCGGACGGGACCGGGCCGCCCGACAGCCCGGCCTGGTAGGTGATGTCGCGCAGGGCCGGCGGCTGCTGCGCCAGGTGCTCCCGCAGCCCCTGTTCGCCGAGCCGGTTGGTGACCCGGGGCACGCCGCCGATCAGCAGCGTGACCACCAGCGTCAGGACCCCGAGCAACAGGAACTGCCCGCCGTACGCCCGGATCCGGCGGACGATCGTGCCGATGCTCACCGTTCTCCCCCGATCCGAAGCTGTGCCGCGGCGACCCGCTGCCGGATGCCGGTGGCGATGAAGGCGCTGGCGGCGAGCGCCGCCAGTAGCAGGCCGACCGCGGTCGACCCGATCGGCGCCCAGGGCAGGGTGAAGGCCACCTCGGGCACCGGCCGGCCGGCCGACGGCGTCAGGATCACCAGGGGCGCCATGGTGGCGCCCACCGCCGCACCGAGCAGCAGCCCCACCCCGACGCCGATGCCGGCCAGGAACGTCTGCTCGGCGAGCAGCGCCCGGGCCAGCAGCCGGGGGGTCGCGCCGAGCGTGTGCAGCACCGTGAACTCGGTCAGCCGGTGCCGCGCGGTGGCCCAGACGTCGACCATGAGGCCGACCAGGGCGAGCAGTACCGACCCGATGGCGGCGGCGAGCAGGCCGGTGCGGGCGCCCCGCCAGTACGGGTCCTCCTCCGCCGCCTGCGCGACCTGCCGCCGGTCGAGGACGGTCACCCCGGGCAGTGCGGCGGCGGCCCGCGCGGCGTCGGCGGCGGCCGGGCCGGACGCGGCCAGCCACCACTCCGAGGTCGGCCGGACCGTGCCGCTCGCCCGGATGAGCGTGTCCACGGCGGTCGGCAGGTCCAGCAGTACGCCGTCACCGGCCGTGCCCGGCAGCGCGTCGACCTCGCCGATCAGCCTCACCGGGACGGTGGCCCCGGCGAGCGCCAGCTCGACGGTCTCCCCGGGGTCGACGCTGAGCGCGGCACGGACCCGGGGGGTCATGAGGGCCGGCACCGGGGTCCGGTCGCCACCGGGCACCACGGTGAACCGGGACGGCGGCTGGAAGGCGAACGCGCCTCCGTCCATGAACGTCACCCGTTTCTCCGCGGACAGGGACGCCCCGCTGGTCCTCGCGGGCGAGGTCGGGTAGTTCTCCGGTGCCACGATCATCCAGCCGCCGTCCAACGCCGCGGGGTGGGCCGCGCCGTCCGCGCCGACCAGTCGAAGGTCGTCCACGTTGAGCTGGTAGGTGAAGCCCGCCACCGGCCCACCGTCGGCCTCGAAGCCGGCCAGTCGCAGCGGCACGCCGCCGGCGTCCGGCAGCTCGACGGTGAACGGGACGGCTCGACCGTCGCTCCCGGCCGTGGCGACGGGCAGCCGCCACGCGTGCCCGACGCCCGTGGTGACGAGCAGCGACACGCCGATCTGGTGCGGGTACGCCGCGTCCACGACCGGGGTCCGGACGACACCGGTGACGGCCCGGGTGCCGGCGGGCAGCTCCATCCCGGCCGGCGCTCCCCGGGCCTGGACCATGCGGTGGTAGACGGCCGACACCGGCTCGTCGGCCAGCCGGTCACTCAACCGGACGGTGCCGGACGCGGACGCCGCGTCGAGACTGACCACGGTGATGGGGAGGTTGTCCCGGCCCACCCGCACCTCGTCACGCCAGGCGGGCAGGGCGTGCTCGACGCCGGGGAGCGCGGCGATCTCCCCGGCCCGCTCCGGCGGGGCGGCCCCGCCGCGCTCGGTCAGCCGCAGGTCGGCGCCGACGGTGTGGTCGGCCTGCTCGGCCTGCGAGCGCTCCCCGGTGGTCACCAGCGACCACGCGAGGGTGCTACCGCCGACGGCGAGTGCCAGCAGCAGCACGGGGCCCGCGTGCGGCCGTCGTCCGGCCTGCCACATGCCGAACATCGTCGCCGTCCACGGGCGACGGTCGACGAACCGCTCGGCGAACCGCGTGGCCGGCGGGAGCAGCCGCAGCGCCACCACCGCCCCGGCGAGCACGCCCAGCGTCGGCGCGGCGACCAGCAGCGGGTCGACGCCGAGCCGGCCACCGGCCCCGGCCAGTGGTGAGGCGTACCGGTGCAGCTGCACCCAGGCGAGCACGGCGAGGGCGACCAGGGCCAGGTCGAGGCTGGCCCGCTGCACGGCGGCGCCCCGCTTCGGTCGGGACCGCGCCGCCATGTCGGCCACGTACGTCCCGGCGCCGCGCAGCGTGGGCGCGACCATGGCGACCAGGCAGCCCGCGGCGGCGGCCGCCGCGGCCGCCCAGAGCAGGTAGCTGTTGCCACCGGCGGCGAGCGCGGACCCCTCGGGGCGCAGGCGGCGCAGCGCCTCCCCGGCGATCAGCGGACCGAGCAGCCCGGCCGGCACGACCACCAGGGTCGCCTCCCGGGCCGCGAGACCGGCGATCTGGCGGCGGGCGGCGCCGCGGGCCCGCAGCAGCGCGGTCTGGGCGCGCCGGTCCTCGTGCAGCAGCGCGGCGACCAGCACGAGCGCGTACCCGCCGAGCACCACGATCAGCAGCAGCGGCGTGGTCAACGCGGAGCGGCCCACCAGGTCGGCGCGGGCCATCCGGTCCAGCAGCTGGTCGATGCGGGTGACGGTCTGCGCCGACGAGCCGAGGTCCGCCACGGTCGGCAGGTCGGCGGCCACGGTGACGACGCCGCGCCGCACCTCGTCCACCCGGGCCGGGTCGACGGCGGTGAGGTCCGGCTCGACCAGCCAGGAGGCCGAGACCGAGCCGGGGAAGAGCGTGGTGAAGTCGGCGGGGTCGAACGCGAACGGCCCGTACGAGGTGCCCGAGCCGCTGGTCTCGTCACCGCCGCCGGACCCGACCCCGGGGGCGAGCCGCCAGTACGCGTCGGCCGGGTCGTGGGGGCGCCAGATGCCGGCGAGCACCACCGACCCGTCCCGCTCCGTACGCCGGTCGCGCAGCGGCACCCGCTCACCGGGGGTGAGGCCGAGCGCCGTCGCCACCTTCTCGGGAAGCGTCACCTGCGTCGGCTGCGCGCCCGCGACCGGCCACGCGCCGGCGGTCAGCTCGGCGTGGCCGGCGAGGTCCTCCAGGGTGACCATGTTGGCGAACACCGCCTCGCCGCCGGGGCGGACGGTCGGGCCGAGGTCCCCGGTCAGCTCGCGCCCGGTGCCGTAGCGGGCGGAGGCGACAGCGACCGGGGCGCCGCCCAGACCGCGGGCGAACTCGTCCCGGACCGCCCGGTCGCGGGTCGCGAACTCGGTGGCGTCGGCCCCACCCGACCCGCTCACGAGCAGGCTCCGCTCCTCGGCCGGGGCGGCTGTCACCAACGCACGCTGCCCCGCGTCCACCGCCCGGCGGTTGTATTCGGAGAGGCCCGTCACGAGGGCGACCGCGACCAGTGCGGCGATCACCGCGGCCGCCAACAGCCCTCGCGCCTCGCGGGCCCGCCTCCACACCAGCTTCATCCGACGCCCTCCCCTGGCCCCCGTCGGGCCGATCGACCAGGGAAAGGGGTGACGGGTCGGAAAAGGTTCCTCCCGTTACATGATCGTTACCCACCGCCGCCGGGCCGGTACCGCCCCTGCCGTGCGGGCGCTCGGCGAGCGCGGCGGCCGAGGCCCTGGCCGAGGGTCGCTGACCCGCGCTCAGCGGGGGCGGTCGCGGTCCCGAGAGGGTTGGACGCGCTTCGGCTCGCCGGGCATCTTCGGGTGGTCGGGCGGGTAGGGCAGGTCGCCCTGGCCCGCGGCCGCGTCGCGCTCGGCCCACTCGAGCAGCGGGGTGATGTCCCACGCGTCGTCGTCGATGGCGGCGTGCGGGTCGCCACGCTCGGCCAGCCGGGCCGGGACGGTGACCAGGTCGAAGTCGTCCGGGTCGACGTCGGGCAGCTCGGCCCAGGTGACAGGTGCCGAGACGGTGGCCCGGGCGTTGGCCCGCAACGAGTAGGCGCAGGCGATCGTGCGGTCGCGGGCCATCTGGTTGTAGTCCACAAAGACCCGGCGGCCGCGCTCCTCCTTCCACCAGGAGGTGGTGACCAGGTCGGGGCGGCGCCGCTCCAGCTCCCGGGCCAGCGCGATGGTCGCCCGGCGCACCTCGACGAACGACCAGCGGGGCTGGATGCGCAGGTAGACGTGCACGCCCCGACCGCCGGAGGTCTTCGGCCAGCCGACGACGCCCAGCTCGTCGAGGAGGACGCGCAGCTCGCCGGCCGCCTGGGCGGCGTCGGCGAAGTCGGTGCCCGGCTGCGGGTCGAGATCGACGCGCAGCTCGTCGGGGCGGTCGGTGTCGCCGGCGCGCACCGGCCACGGGTGGAACACCACCGTGCCCATCTGAGCGGCCCAGGCCACGTGCGCCAGGTCGGCGGGGCACAGCTCGGCCGCCGTCCGCCCGCTGGGGAAGGCGATCTGGGCGGTCACCACCCAGGGCGGCACGCCCCGGGTGGGCACCCGCTTCTGGAAGAACATCTCCCCCTCGATGCCCTCGGGGAAGCGCTGCAGGGTGGTGGGCCGGTCGCGCAGGGCGCGCAGGATGCCGTCGCCCACGGTGAGGTAGTAGTGGAAGACGTCGGCCTTGGTGAAGCCCCGCCGCGGAAAGATCACGCGGTCCGGGCTGGTGAGCCGGACGGTGTGCCCGGCCACCTCGACCTCGGTCACCGTGCCCTTCGTGGTGCCACCCATCAGGCGACCATATGCGACGCCCCCGACATCCGGCGTACCGTTGACGGGTGAGTCTGGAAGACACCGAACTGCCCCGCACCGAGGACGAGTGGCGGGTCCGCCTGACCCCGGAGGAGTTCCGGGTGCTGCGGCAGGCCGGCACGGAACGCCCGTGGACCGGCGAGTACGTCGACACGAAGACCCCCGGCGTCTACCACTGCCGGGCCTGCGGCCTCGAACTCTTCGCCAGCGACACGAAGTTCGACTCGCACTGCGGCTGGCCGAGCTTCGACGACGCGATCCCGGGACGGGTCAAGGAGATCGAGGACCGCAGTCACGGCATGGTCCGCACGGAGATCCGCTGCGCCCGCTGCGACAGCCACCTGGGCCACGTGTTCCGGGGCGAGGGCTTCACGCCGAAGGACACCCGGCACTGCGTCAACTCGCTCTCCATCCGTCTGGAACCCCGCTAGGCGCCCCGACCCGGCGACCGCCGCCCGCCCTCCGGCGCCACGGCAGCCACGGCAGCCCCGGCGGGGTCTGCCGCCGGGGGCGCTCACCGGCCCTGCGCCGGCTCCTCCGTGATGAGCCGCACCTCGGCGGTACGCGACTGCTCGATGCGCCGCGCGAGGTCCCGTACCCGCTCGTCGGTGCCGGCGACCACCTGGGCCCGGGCCAGGTCGGCCGCGGCCTGCTGGTGCTCACCGAGCACCTCGCGCAGGACGCGGTCGAGGTCGGGGCCGGTGGCGTCGCGCAGCCGGGCGAGGTCGGTGTCGGAGACGCCGTGCCCCGAGTGGTCGTGCCGGCGGGCGTCGCCCGGCGCCGGGCTGGCCGCCCGCAGCCAGTCGCGCATGGTGGTCAGCTCGTCGGCCTCGGTCGCGCCGATCGCGGCGACCAGCGTGCGCAGTTCCTGGTCGGCGATCCGGTCCCGGGTCAGCCGGACGATCTCCAGCGTCTGCTCGGTGTGCGCCGCCATCATGTTCAGGAAGATCAGGTCGATGCCGCTCGGCGAAGGCGGGGCGGTGTCACCGGGGGCGGGTCGGGACGAGGCCACCGCCGGCGCGGGCGCGGCGGGCGACGCCGGGCTCCCGGCGCAACCGGCCGCCAGCAGCAGGGCGACGAACGGGACCACCGCGGTCAGGCGGGTCATGACGATCTCCCCATCGGCCGGCAGAGGGGGGCGCGGCACGGGGCCGGGGCTCCGGGCCGCGCCCGTACGGTCAGATCTGGCTCCACAGTGCGGGCACGTTCGGCGGCTCCCAGCCCGCGATGGCAGTGTGCGCCTGCCGGCAGCGGTACGTCGACCCGCCGTAGGTGACCTGGTCGCCGACCTGGTAGGCCCGACCCGCCGTCCACGTGCCGCCCGCGGGAGGCGGGTTGGTGGGGGTCGGCGTCGGGGTGGGCGTCCTGGTCGGGCTCGGCGTGGGGGTGGGCGTGGGCGTGGGACCGCCGCCCCCGCCGATCTGCAGGTCGACGCAGGAGTAGAACGCGTTGGCCGTGTCGGCGATGTTCCAGATGGCGAGCAGCTTCTGCCGGCCGGACCAGCCGCTGAGGTTGACCGTGTGGGAGACGGTGGCGCCGGGCTGCTGGCCGCCGCCGTTGAAGACGGCCACCCGGGTGTTGCCGATGTAGTACTCCCAGTTGCTGGTGGCGTGCCGGGCCGTGTTGATCCAGGTGAACGTCACGGTGCTGCCGACCGAGGTGGCCGGCCAGCCCCGGCTGTCGTCGTTCAGGACGGCGAAGTGCGCGATGTTGGCGTGGCAGTTGCGCAGGCCCTTCGGGCCCTCGACGCTCTGCGGCTCGTACTTGATCTGGCCGCAGTCCGGGACCCGGTTCTGCGCGCACAGCGCCTGCCGGCTCGGCGGCGACGACACGTAGCCGTGCGCCTGGGCCGGCGCCGCGACGGCGAGCGAGGACAGGACGGCGCCCGCCGCCACGACCGGGACGGTGACTCTTCGACGCATGGTGGCACCTCCGCTGGGTGGTGAAGATGCCCCAAACATAAATTAAACTTTGTTAACAGTAAAGACCTCTATCGATAAAAGAATCGGCGTATCTGAATGGCTCAGAGGACCAGCGTGCTGCCCTGCGCGTCCACCTCGTCCGCGGTGTCGTCGTCGAGCCACACCCCGCCCGTCGCCAGGTAGCGGAACCGGTACACCCCCGGACCGAGCCGGACCGTCACCGTCCGGGTGCCGTCGCGGCGGGTGACCAGCACGTGCCGGCCGGGCTCCCAGTCGTTGAAGCAGCCGACCACGCTCACCGTCCCGGGCGGGGTGTCCCGGGGCAGGCAGAACGTGACCCGGGTCTGGTTGCCGAAGAGTCGATTGCGCTTGATCACGAATTACCTCCAGGGGCTCGGGCCGGTCTACCAGGCACAACGGGCGACACGCCGGGGCCGACACGCCGTCGGGGCCCGCCCGAATGGCCGCATTCGCCCCGCCGCCGCCCTGACCTGCCGCACTCTGAAGTCATCTGTCCTGGAATCGGGGGGTTCTCATGGCGACCTGCGAGGTCTGCGGCAACGACTACTGGATGGCGTTCGAGGTCCGGACCGTCAGCGGCGACACCCACACGTTCGACAGCTTCGAGTGCGCGATCCACCGGATGGCGCCGATCTGCGAGCACTGCCAGATCAAGATCTCCGGGCACGGGGTGGAGGTCAACGGCCGGTTCTTCTGCAGCGGGCACTGCGCGCGGGCCGTCGAGGGCGCCCAGGGCGCGGAGATCCGCGACGCGGTGGGCGTACGCCCCGCCTGAGGCGGCCCCTGCGGTCGCCCACCGCGGCCGCCTCGGACGTGGGGCGGGCCGGCGGGCGACCTACCATCGCAGGATGCCGCCGCAGACGATCGAGCTCCGCACCGCCGCGTTCGCCGACCTGGACGCCCGCACCTTCCACGACCTGCTGAAGCTGCGGATCGACGTGTTCGTGGTGGAGCAGAACTGCCCGTACCCCGAACTCGACGGGCGCGACATCGAGCCCGGCACCCGCCACCTCTGGCTCACCGACGGCGCGGCTCCCCTCGCGTACCTGCGCATCCTGGCCGACCCGGACGGCGTCGCCCGGATCGGCCGGGTGGTGGTCGCTCCCGCGGCCCGCGCCGGCGGGCACGCCGGGCGGCTGATGACGGAGGCGCTGGCCGTGGTGGGTGACCGGCCCTGCGTGCTGGACGCCCAGTCGTACCTGGTCGACTTCTACGCCCGGCACGGCTTCACGGCGGCCGGCCCGGAGTTCGTCGAGGACGGCATCCCGCACGTCCCGATGCGGCGCGAACCGGTGCGCTGAGGCCGCCGACCGGCGCCGGAACGCCGAGGTGGCGGGCCTCCGGCGGACCGGGGCACCGCCACGGCGGCGACACCGCCTCAGACGAGGCAGTTGACGATGTCCCCGATCGACCGACGCCGGCCCGTGAAGAACGGCACCTCCTCGCGCACGTGCCGGCGAGCGGCCGAGGCGCGCAGGTCGCGCATCAGGTCCACGATCCGGTGCAGCTCGTCGGCCTCGAAGGCCAGCATCCACTCGTAGTCGCCCAGGGCGAACGACGCGACGGTGTTGGCGCGGACGTCCGGGTAGCCGCGGGCCAGCCGGCCGTGCTCGGCGAGCATCTCCCGCCGCTCGGCGTCCGGCAGCAGGTACCACTCGTAGGAGCGGACGAACGGGTAGACGCAGAGGTAGGCGCGCGGCTCCTCG
Organism: Micromonospora xinjiangensis; assembly: GCF_056150165.1. NCBI lineage: Bacteria > Bacillati > Actinomycetota > Actinomycetes > Micromonosporales > Micromonosporaceae > Micromonospora > Micromonospora xinjiangensis. The sequence continues at coordinate 308,241 of NZ_JAXCFO010000001.1, forward strand.
CCGGCCAGGAACGCCGGGATGTGGCTCTTGTTGAACTCGGCCGGCCGGTGCAGGGCCAGCTGCGACCAGACCGGGGTCATGGCCCGACCCAGCGTGGTGCGGCGGAAGCGCAGGTACGCGTCCTGCAGCGCGTCGCTGGAGGACGAGTGCCACCAGATCATCAGGTCCGCGTCGGCGCGCAGGCCCGACACGTCGTACGTGCCACGGACGGTCACGTCCTTGCCGGCCAGCTCCTCGAAGAGCGCCTCGACCTCGCCCCGGACGTTGTCCCGCAGGGACGGCAGCGGGCTGCTGGCCCGGAACACCGACCACATGGTGTAGCGGATGGTCGCGTTCAGCTCCCGCAGCCGGGCCGCGTTGCTCTGCTCGGTCATGTCCCCGATCCTCCCAGTGCAGTGATGATCTCGTCCGCCGCCGTCGCGCCGGAGCGGATGCAGACGGGAATGCCCACGCCGTCGTACCCGGCCCCGGCCAGCGCCAGGGTGGGGTGGCTCGCCCGCAGCGCGGCGCGCACCCCGGCCACCCGATCGGTGTGCCCCGGCGTGTACTGCGGGAGCGCGCCGCCCCACCGCTGCACGTGCCCGGCCACCGGCGCGGGCAGCGGCGTACCGAGCACCGCGGACAGCTCCCGGTGCACGGTCGCGGCAAGGTCCTCGTCCGGGCGCTGCAACTGCGCCTCCTCGCCGTAGCGGCCGACCGAGGCACGGACGAGGGCCAGCCCGTCCGGGCGGCGCAGGTGCCCCCACTTCGTGGTGAAGAACGTGGACGCCTTGATCAGCAGCCCTTCGGTGCTGGGCACCAGGAAACCGGACAGCTCCGGCAGCGGCGGCCGCGGCAGCGCCAGGGTCACCAGGGCGACGCTCGCGTAGTCCAGGGCGCCGACCGTGCCGGCCAGCTCCGGCGCCGGCCCGGCGAGCAGCCGCGCCGCCGGGCGCGCGGGCACGGCCAGCACCACGGCGTCCACGTCGACGAGCTCCGGGTCGCGGGTCGGTCCCACGGTCAGCCGCCAGCCGGTGGGCGTCGCCACCAGCTCGCGCACGGTCGCGTCCCGGCGGATCGTCGCACCGCTGGCCCGCTCCGCCGCCTCGACCAGGGTGCTGAGTCCGCCCGCCAGAGTGCCGAACACCGGGGCGCCCGGCGCGCGCGGCGCGGCGGCCTGCGCGGCGCGGACCGCACCGACCAGGGTGTGCTCCACCCGGGCCGTCCGGGCCAGCGCGGGCATCGTGGTGACCAGCGAAAGGTCGTCGGCGCGGCCGGCGTACACCCCGCCGAGCATCGGGTCGACCAGCCGCTCGACCACCTCGTCGCCGTACCGGGCCCGCACCAGCGCGCCGACGCTCACGTCCTCGTCGGGGCCGAGCAGCGGCCGGCCCTCGTCGCGGTCGGCCGCCGCGGTTGGCGTCGCGACCGCCGTCACCCGGGCCAAGTCCCCGGGTACGCCGACCAGGGTGCCGCCCGGGACGGGCCGCAGCGCCCCGTCGACGGCGAGCGCCGCCTGGCCGACCGTCGGGTGGACGATCCGGTCGGCCAGCCCGAGCCGACGGACCAGCGCCACGGCGGCGGACTCCCCGCCGGCCGGATCCCGCATCAGGAAGGACTCGGCGCCGAACTCCACCGGCTGACCGGCCAGCTCGCCGGTGCGCAGCTTGCCACCGAGCGAGCCGGACCGCTCGTACACGGTGATCTCGGTGCCCTCCGGGGCACGGTCCCGCAGCCGCACGGCGGCGGCCAGGCCGGCGATCCCACCACCGACCACCGCCACCCGCGCGGGCCGCCGCACGCCGCTCAGCCCCGCTCGGCCGCGGCGGCGGTGATCTCGTGCACCAGCGCGACCACCCGGGTCAGGACGTCGGGGTCGGTCTCCGGCAGCACGCCGTGGCCCAGGTTGAACACGTGTCCCGGCGCGGCCCGGCCCTCCTCCAGCACCCGGCGCACCTCGGCCTCGATTACCGGCCACGGTGCGAGCAGCACCGCCGGGTCGAGGTTGCCCTGCACGGCCCGCTCCGGCCCGACGCGGCGGGTCGCCACGTCCAGCGGCGTACGCCAGTCGACGCCGACCACGTCCGCGCCGGCCTCGCCCATCGCGCCGAGCAGCTCGGCGGTGCCCACCCCGAAGTGGATCCGCGGCACCCCGGCGTCGGCGAGCCCGGAGAGCACGCTCGCCGAGTGCGGCAGCACGTAGCGGCGGTAGTCCGCCTCGGACAGGGCGCCGGCCCAGGAGTCGAAGAGCTGCACCGCGGAGACCCCGGCCGCCACCTGGACGCGCAGGAACGCCAGCGTGACCTCCGCGAGCCGGGCGCAGAGCGCGTGCCACAGCTCCGGCTCGCCGTACATCAGGGCCTTGGTCCGCGCGTGGGTGCGCGACGGGCCACCCTCGACCAGATAGCTGGCCAGGGTGAACGGCGCGCCGGCGAAGCCGATCAGCGGGGTGTCGCCCAGCTCGGCGACGAGCAGCCGGACCGCCTCGTCCACGTACGGGACGTCGTCGAGGCCGATCGGGCGGATCCGCTCCACATCCTCGGCCGTGCGGACCGGCTCGGCCACCACCGGCCCGGTGCCGGGCACGATGTCGAGGTCCACGCCGGCCGCGGCGACCGGCACCACGATGTCGCTGAACAGGATCGCCGCGTCGACGCCGTGCCGCCGGACCGGCTGGAGGGTGATCTCGGTGACCAGCTCCGGGCGCCGGCAGGACTCCAGCATCGCGACGTTCGCGCGGATCTCCCGGTACTCCGGAAGGGAGCGGCCGGCCTGGCGCATGAACCAGACGGGGGTGTACGGGCCGGCCTCGCGGCGGCACGCCCGGACGAAGGGCGAGTCGCCCGGGCCGGCGGGGGCGGTTTCTCCGTCTCGGGCGGCGATGCCCGTGCTGTCCGTGCTCATCGCGGCCATCGTGCCACGCGCCGGGACGTGCCCGTCGGGCCCGCCCCCACTTTGTGACCCGCCCCGCCCGGCGCGGAAACGGCGGGCGGTCAACGGATCCGGCGGGGCGGGGCCTCCCTCCACGCCGGTCGCCACGGGCGGCCTCGGCGCGCCGTCACGACCCCGGACGAGGCGGAGGCATAGGCTGCCGGCATGGCCCCCCCGATCGCGCTCCCCGAGACCTTCGCCCGCGCGGTCGCGGGGCTGCGGTCCGCGGCGCCCCGGTCGGAGATCGTGCTGGAGGAGGTGGGCGCGCCCCAGCGGCTCGCCCCGTACGCCTTCGCGCTCTCCGCCAGCGTGCTCCGCGACGGGGACGAGGTGGCCACCGGGCGGCTCATCCTGCTCCACGACCCCGCCGGGCACGAGGCGTGGCAGGGCACCCTGCGGCTGGTCACCTACGTGACCGCCGAACTGGAGGTCGACCTCGCCGCCGACCCGCTGCTGCCCGGGGTGGGCTGGACGTGGCTCACCGACGCGCTGGACGCCCAGGACGCCACGCACCGGGCCATCGGCGGCACCGTCACCCAGACCATGTCGACCCGGTTCGGCGAGCTGGCCGGCCCACCCGCCGTCGGCGACATCGAGATCCGCGCCTCCTGGACACCGGTCGACGACGACCTGGCCCCGCACCTGCTGGCGTGGTGCGCGCTGCTGGCCTCGACGGCCGGGCTGCCGCCGCCCGGGGTGACCGCGCTGCCGGAGCGTCGCCCCGCCGGCGCGGCCTGACCCCTCGGGGCGGCGTCAGAGGTAGTTCTCGGCCTCGTCGCAGACCTTGTCGATGCCGCTCATGGCCTTGTCGTACGCGCTCTTGTTGCCGGCCGCCGCCGCGCCGAGCGCGGTGGTGAGCTTGTCCAGGCAGTTGGCGATGACCTTCTTCTGCCGGGCCTGCTCGTCCCGGTCGTTACGGGTGCCCGTGAGGTCCTGCTCGGTGTCGGCCAGCCGGTCCTGCACGCCCCGCAGGTCGGTCTTGAGCTTCTCGATCTCCTTGGCGTTCGCCTCGATGATGCCGTCGCGCTCACCGACCTGGGCGGTGAGCCGCCGCTCCGTCCGGTCCAGCTCGCTGCTCTTGGTCACATACAGGCCGGTCATCACGCCACCGAGCACGAAGAGCAGGGCGGCCACCAGGGCCAGGACCAGCACCGAACGGCCCCTGCCGGCGCTCGGCGCGGGCGGGACGTACGGCGGGGCCGACCCGGGCGGCGCGGACATCGGTGCACCGTAGTGGGGACCGGAGACCGGCGGGGAGGAGACCTGGCCGGCGTACGGCGGGGCGCTGGCGGGCGGATAGCCGGCGGCGGGCGGCGCGGAGAACGGCTGCGTCGGCGGCTCCGGCGTCGCGGGCCCGGTCGGACCGGTGGGCTGGGTGGGGATCGGCGCGGTGGGCTGACCGCCACCGTAGGGGGCGGAGTGCGGTTGCCCCGAGCCGTACACCCCGGGGGGCGTCGGCTGGGTGGGCCCGTACGGCCCGGGCTGCGGGTATGTGCCGGGCGACGGCGACTGACCGGGCGCGGCCGGTGGCTGCGCGGGGTACGCCGGCGGGAAGCCCTCCGGCCCGGTCGGTGGTTGGGTCATCTCTTCCTCCAGGTGGACCGGTCCACGCGCGCAGCGCTACGGACCTTCAGTGGTACGACGGCCGGTCAACACGACCGGGTCGGGTGTCGGGTGTGGCCCGCGGCGTCCCGGGACGGGACGCGACGCGGCTCGGCGCCCCGGATCACCGAGCGCGCGGGCGCCCCCGGACGACGGTGCGGGGCGTACCCGGGCCGGGGTCGGCGTCAGCAGATCTTGAAGCCGTCGCAGGCGATCTTGATCGGGACGGCGAGCCCGATGCCCTCGGCGTCGCGGGCCTTGGCGGTCGCGATGCCGACCACCTGCTTGCTGCCGTTGACGACCGGGCCGCCCGAGTTGCCCGGGTTGATCGGCGCGTCGAACTGGATGACCGGCCCGGAGCCGTCCCGGGCGTCGCGGAAGGCGCTGACCACGCCGGTGGTGACGCTGTCCTCCAGCCCCAGCGGCGCGCCGACCACGACGATCTGCTGGCCGGACTTCACGGCCTCCGGCGCGGCCACCAGGCCGGTGAAGCGCCCGGTGGTGCGCAGGTGCGCGATGTCGTTGGTCTTGTCGACCTTCACGATGGTGGCCGGGAACCGCTGGTCCGTGCGCTCCAGGAAGACCTCCCGGTCACCGGCCTCGTACGTCGCCTCCACCACGTGGAAGTTGGTGAACAGGTTCGTCCCGCCACCGGAAACGGGCTTGCCGACCGCGAACGCGGTGCCGGTGAACTGGCCGGCGCGGACCCGGAACACACTGGGCAGCACGGCGCCGGCCACGGCCTCCGGGTTGAAGGTCGCCCCGGCCTGCTTCTCCAGCGCCTCCGCCCGCTGCTCCAGGCCGTCGAGGCGCGCGCCGTCGCCGCTCTGGGCCTCGGCCAGCCGCTCGTCGGTGGCCGCGAGCCGGTCGGTGAGGCGGTCGATCTGGTACGCCTGGAATCCGGTCGACGCGGCCAGCACCAGGACGACCAGCGTGGCGGCCACCGTGAGCCACCGCCCGCGGCGGGCCCGCGGCGCCGGAGCCGCCGGTTGACCCGGGTAGCCCGGGGCGCCCGCGGGCTGCCCCGGATAGGTGCTCGGCGGCCATCCGGGCCCCGCCGGGGGCAGCGGACCGGCCGGCCCGGCGGCCGCGGGTGCGGTCAGGGGCGCCGGTCCACCGGCCGGTCCCGGGCCCGGCGCCGGCACGCCGGCCGGGCCCGCCGACGGGCTGCCGGCCGGGGACGGCGCGGAAGCGGCGGGTCCGAACGGTCCGGGCGCGGGCGCGGGCGCGGCGGAGGTCCGCACGCCCCACTGCCCGGTGTGCGGCGGCGACGCCCACCCGTCCGGGGTCGGCCCGGGCTGGGCCGGGACCGGCCCCGGGGGCTGGTGCGGCGCCGTCGCCGCCGGGGACGCGGGCGCTCCCGGGACGGGGCCGGAGGGGCCGGGCTGCCCCGGAACCGGCCCGGACGGGTACGCCGTCGACTGCCCTGGCGCGGGCGCTCCCCCGACCGGGCCGGACGGGCCCGGCTGCCCCAGCACGGGCCCGGACGGGTACGCCGTCGGCTGCGCGGGCGCGGGCGCTGCCGGCGCCGGCCAGGCGGGTGCGGTGACGCGCGGCTCGATCCGTGGCGGAAGGGGCCCCGGGCGCTCGGCCGGCGGAGCCGCGGCGGCGTCGTCGGAATCGAGCCGCTCCGACCGCTCCTCCGCCGGGTCGTAGCCAGCCGAACCGTAGCCAGCCGTCATGATCGCCACCTTCCCCCGTAACGCCTGGTGCCACCGCCTGCGGCCGTCCCCGGACCGCACGCGGCTCGATGGACCGTACCGGCGCGAACGGGCTTTGTCTCCCCCGATGTCCGGCCTCCGACGGCTGCCGTCGGCCACCGGACGGACACGCACCGGACCCGGCTGCACCCGCGGGTTCGCCGCGCGCACTAGGGTTGTCAGGTGACCGACGAACCACCCCTGCGCCGTCGGGCCGCCGAAAGCCGTCCGGGAGACGAACCGCACCACTCGCCGTCGGCTCAGCCGGAGCCGGCGGGCGCGGGGACCGACCAGACCTCCGGCGGGCCCGTGCTGTTGACCGCTCCCCGCGAGGGCACACCGCAACCGGTGGCCACCCCGGAGGAGCTCGCCGAGGTCGTGGCCCGCTTCGCGGCCGGCACCGGCCCCGTCGCCCTCGACGCCGAGCGTGCCTCCGGCTACCGCTACAGCCAGCGCGCGTACCTCGTGCAGCTGCGCCGCGAGGGCGCCGGCTCCGTCCTGATCGACCCGCTGCCGCTGCCCGACCTCACCGCGCTCGACGAGGTGATCGGCGAGGCCGAGTGGGTGCTCCACGCGGCCAGTCAGGACCTGCCCTGTCTGGCCGAGCTGGGGCTGCGACCACGCCGGCTCTTCGACACCGAACTGGCCGCTCGGCTGGCGGGATTCGAGCGGGTCGGCCTGGCCGCGCTGACCGAGCAGCTGCTCGGGTTCACCCTGGAGAAGCACCACTCGGCGGCCGATTGGTCGACCCGCCCGCTGCCCGAGTCGTGGCTGACGTACGCGGCGCTCGACGTGGAGCTCCTCGTCGACCTGCGCGACGCGCTCGACGAGGAGCTGACCCGTCAGGGCAAGTCGGAGTGGGCCGCGGAGGAGTTCGCCGCGCTGGTCCGCACCGGCGCCCGCCCGCCCCGCGTGCGCGCCGAGCCGTGGCGGCGCACCTCCGGCATCCACCGGGTGCGGGGGGCGCGCGCCCAGGCCCGGGTCCGGTCGATGTGGTACGCGCGGGACCAGATCGCGGCGCGGCGCGACGCGGCGCCGGGTCGCGTGCTGCCCGACTCGGCGATCATCGCCGCCGCCGAGCTGGACCCGAAGGACGAGAAGACGCTCCTCACCCTCCCCGGCTTCGGGGGTCGGTCGGTACGCCGGCTGGCCCGCACCTGGCTGGCCGCGTTGGACGACGCGCGGCAGTTGCCGGACGAGGCGCTGCCGGTCGCCCCGGTGGTCGAGGGTCCGCCGCCCCCGCACCGGTGGGCGGAGCGCGACCCGGTGGCCGCGGCACGGCTGACCCGGTGCCGGGAGGTGGTGCTGCGGATCTCCGGCGAGCACCGGCTGCCCGCCGAGAATCTGATCGCCCCGGATTCGGTGCGCCGGCTGGCCTGGGTGCCGCCCGAGGAGGTCACCGTGACGACGGTGGCGGAGACGCTGCGCGGGTTCGGTGCGCGCGAGTGGCAGATCGACCTGCTCGTGGCCGACCTGACGACCGCCCTCACGGACCCGCCCGCCCCGACCGAGGCCTGATCCCCGCCGCGCCGGGCGTCCCGGGGGTGTGGGGTGGGCCACACGGGGGGTGGTGTCGGCTTTGGTTACTGGCAAGTAGCATCCGAGGGACCACGCCCGTGCCGGCGACCCTCGTTCGTCAGTCGTGCCGCCTGGCGGCGCGACGCCGAATCATGGTCGATAAGGAGGCTCCAGTGCCCCGTGAAGTTCGGGACGTCGTCTTCGTCGACGGCGTCCGCACCCCGTTCGGCAAGGCGGGAGGCATGTACGCCAACACCCGCGCCGACGACCTGGTGATCCGCTGCATCCGCGAACTGCTGCGCCGCAACCCGCAGCTGCCGCCGGAGCGGGTCGAGGAGGTGGCCATCGCCGCCACCACCCAGATCGGCGACCAGGGCCTCACCATCGGCCGGACCGCCGCGCTGCTGTCCGGTCTACCCAAGACCGTCCCCGGCTTCGCCATCGACCGGATGTGCGCGGGAGCGATGACCGCGGTGACCACCGTGGCCGGTGGCATCGCCATGGGCGCGTACGACATCGCCATCGCCGGCGGCGTCGAGCACATGGGTCGCCACCCGATGGGCGAGGGCGTCGACCCGAACCCGCGGATCATCGCGGAGAAGCTGGTCGACCCGTCCGCGCTGGTCATGGGCGCCACCGCGGAGAACCTGCACGACCGCCTGCCGCACATCACGAAGGAGCGCGTCGACGCCTTCGCGCTCGCCTCGCAGCAGAAGACCGCCAAGGCGTACGCCAACGGCAAGCTCCAGGGCGACCTGGTGTCCGTCGCGGTGCGCGACCCCGAGACCGGCTGGGGTCTGGCCACCGTGGACGAGGCGCCGCGGGACACCTCGATGGAGAAGCTCGCCACGCTCAAGACCCCGTTCCGCCCGCACGGCAAGGTGACGGCGGGCAACGCGGCGGGCCTGAACGACGGCGCCACGGCGAGCCTCATCGCCGCCGAGGAGACCGCCCGCGAGCTGGGCCTGCCCGTCGCCATGCGGCTCGTGTCGTACGGCTTCGTGGGCGTCGAGCCCGAGGTGATGGGTTACGGCCCCGTCCCCTCGACCGAGAAGGCGCTGCGCATCGCCGGCCTGACCATCGACGACATCGGCCTGTTCGAGCTGAACGAGGCGTTCGCCGTGCAGGTGCTCGCGTTCCTCGACCACTTCGGCATCGCCGACGACGACCCGCGGGTCAACCAGTGGGGCGGCGCGATCGCCATCGGCCACCCGCTCGCCTCCTCCGGCGTACGGCTGATGACCCAGCTCGCCCGGCAGTTCGCCGAGCACCCCGAAGTGCGCTACGGCCTCACCGCCATGTGCGTCGGCATCGGCATGGGCGGCACCGTGATCTGGGAGAACCCCCACTGGGAGGGCAACAAGTGAGCGCGCTCGCCGCACCGAACGAGGTCGTCACCAAGGCCCTGCTGCGGCAGGTGAACGTACCGGGGCTGGACCGTCCCGCCGCCCTGATCACCCTGGACAACGGCTTCGACCACACCAAGCCGAACACGTTCGGCCCGGGCGGGCTGACCAGCCTCGACGAGGCGATCACCGCCGCCCTCGCGGCCGACCCGGCGTTCATCGCGGTCACCGGCAAGCCGTACGTCTTCTGCGTCGGCGCGGACATCACCGGCCTGCCGCTGCTCGCCGACCGGGAGCAGGCGCTTCAGATCGGCCGGCTGGGCCACCGGGTCTTCGCCCGGCTGAAGGACAGCGCGGTCCCCACCTTCGCGTTCGTCAACGGCGCGGCGATGGGCGGCGGCCTGGAGCTGGCCCTGCACTGCCACTACCGGACGCTCTCCGCCGGCACCGCGGCGCTGGCCCTGCCCGAGGTCTCCCTCGGGCTGGTGCCCGGCTGGGGCGGCACCCAGCTGTTGCCGAACCTGATCGGCATCCCGGCCGCGACCCAGGTGATCATCCAGAACCCGCTCATGCAGAACAAGATGCTCAAGCCGAAGCAGGCCGCCGAGCTGGGCATCGCCGACGTCCTGCTGGAGCCGGCCGACTTCCTGGAGCGGTCGCTGGAGTGGGCCGCCGGCGTGGTGCGCGGGCAGATCACCGTGACCCGGCCGGAGGTGGACCGGGACATGTGGGCGGGCGTGCTCTACTTCGCCCGGCAGACCCTCGACCAGCGGCTGCACGGCGCGGTCCCGGCCGCCTACAAGGCACTGGACCTGCTCGACACCGCGAAGGACGCGGACTTCGCCGCCGGCACCGCGGCCGAGGACGAGGCGCTCGCCGACCTGATCTTCTCCGAGGAGCTGCGCAGCGGCCTGTACGCGTTCGACCTGGTGCAGCGGCGGGCCAAGCGCCCGGCCGGGGCGCCGGACAAGAGCCTCGCCCGCCCGGTCACCAAGGTGGGCATCGTCGGCGCCGGCCTCATGGCCAGCCAGCTCGCGCTGCTGTTCGCCCGCCGCCTCCAGGTGCCCGTGGTGATGACCGACCTCGACCAGTCCCGGGTGGACAAGGGCGTGGGCTACGTCCACACCCAGATCGAGAAGCAGGTCAGCAAGGGCCGGATGGACAAGGGCACGGCCGCCAAGCTGTACGGTCTGGTCAGCGGCTCGGTCGACAAGAGCGTCTTCGCCGACGCCGACTTCGTCATCGAGGCGGTCTTCGAGGACCTGGCCGTGAAGAAGCAGGTCTGGGCCGAGCTGGAGAAGATCGTCAAGCCGGAGGCGGTGCTGGCCACCAACACCTCCAGCCTCTCGGTGACGGCGATGGCCGAGGACCTGGAGCACCCCGAGCGGGTGGTGGGCTTCCACTTCTTCAACCCGGTCGCGGTGCTGCCGCTGCTGGAGATCGTCCGGGGCGAGCGCACCGACGACGCCACGCTCGCCACGGCGTTCGCGGTGGGCAAGCAGCTCAAGAAGTCCTCGGTGCTGGTGAAGGACGCCCCCGCGTTCGTGGTCAACCGGCTGCTCACCCGTTTCCTCGGCAGCGTCTTCGCCGCCGTGGACGCCGGCACCCCGCTGGACGTGGCCAACAGCGCGCTGGACCCGCTGGGTCTGCCGATGCGACCGCTCGCCCTGCTCCAACTGGTCGGCCCGGCCGTGGCCTACCACGTGGGCGGGACCCTGCACGCGGCGTTCCCGGACCGCTTCGGCGTCAGCGAGAACCTGAAGCGGATCGCCGACTCCGGCCAGCCCATCGTCGTCGACGACGAGGTGAACCCGGAGGTGGCGAAGCTGCTGGTGGTGGGGGACAGCCCGCGCACCGCCGAGCAGGTCCGGCAGGACGCCCTCGACGCGCTGGCGCAGGAGATCCGGCTGATGCTCGACGAGGGCGTGGTGGCCGAGGCGCAGGACATCGACCTGTGCATGATCCTCGGTGCCGGTTGGCCGTTCCACCTGGGCGGTGTCACGCCCTACCTGGACCGGACCGGCACGTCCGAGCGGGTGACCGGCCAGCGGTTCCTGCCGCGTGGGGCGGCCAGCCTGCCCGCCTGACCCCGTCCCGCTCCCCCGCGTCGCGGTGGCCGGCGGCGTCCCCATCGGACGCCACCGGCCACCGCGATCGTCTTTCCGGCCGCCGGGGGGCCGGATGTCCCGCGGCGACGGCAGGGCGACCCCATCAGCCCCCGGTGGGGGCAGGGCGGACCGTTCGGCGGACAGCGGCGGAGGCGTCGACCTGGATAAGATCACCCGTTCCGCTTTGACTGATCTGGGAGCTGACCCATGTCGTACCCGCCCGCCGACTCCTATCCCCCGCCCCCGGGGCACGGTTCGTACCCGCCACCCCAGGGGGGTTACCCGGGGCACCAGCAACCGGAGGGCTACCCGCAGCAGGGCGGCCACCCCGGCTACCCGCAGAGCCCCGCCGGTCACCCGGGCCACCAGGGCGGCAGCTATCCCCAGCAGGGCGGCTACCCGCAGCAGCAGGGCGGCTACCCCGGCGGGCAGGGCGGCGGCTACCCCGGCCAGCAGGGCGGCAACCACCCGCCCGCGCAGGGCGGTGGCTACGCCGGTGGGCAGGGTGGTGGCTACCCCGGCCAGCAGGGGGGCGGTTACCCGCAGCAGGAGAGCGGCTACTCCCAACAGGGCGGCAGCTACCCCGGGCAGCAGGGTGGCGGCTACCCGGGCGCCGCGCAGCCGGGCGGCCAGCCGGGGCCGCAGCCCGGCGGCTACCCGCCGCAGGGTGGGTTCGCCTCCGCGCAGGGTGGCCAGCCGTACGGTGAGACGCCGGTCGCGCCGCCGGCCCCGAAGAAGTCCGGCGCCGGGAAGATCATCCTGATCGCCGTCGCCGCGGTGCTGGTGCTCTGCCTGGGCGGTGGGGCCGCCGTCTGGTTCGCGATCAAGGATGACGTGACCGAGGGCGTCGAGGCGGCCCAGACGCGGCTGGTCACGCCGGAGACGCTCGGCGGCCGCCCGAAGATCACCGACCCGGAGCTGCAGGCTCTCTCCGACGGCATGGTCGCCGAGATGAAGGCCACGGCGGAGGGCGAGACGAGCACCGTCGGCGCGTTCTACGGCGATCCCGCCAAGCAGGACCTGGTGATGGTGGTCGGCATGTCCGGGGTGATGGCCGACCCGAAGAAGGAGCTGGACGACGCGGTCGCCGGCTTCGGCTCCGAGCTCTCCGTCACGGAGATGACGCCCGTGGCCGCCGGCCCGCTCGGCGGCGAGGCCCGATGCGGCGACGGCAAGGCGGAGAGCGCGCCGCTGGGTGTCTGCGTCTGGGCGGACCGGGGCAGCGTCGGCGCCATCGTGGTCTTCTTCAAGACCGCCGAGGAGGTCAAGGCGGACTTCGTCACGATGCGCGGTGAGATCGAGAAGCGCTGAGCAGTGCCGGAGGGCCCGGGTCACCGCGTGGGTGACCCGGGCCCTCCGCCGTTCAGTCCACCGTGGCGCCGGTCGGTTCCGCGCCCGCCGCCGCGACGCCCGGCTCCGTCGCGGTCCGGGCGCGCTCGGCGGCGCTGCGGAGCACACAGAACTCGTTGCCCTCCGGGTCGGCGAGCACGACCCACCCGGAGCCGTCCGACCGCCGGTGGTCGGCGACCCGGGTAGCGCCGACGCCGAGCAACCGCTGGACCTCCTCGTCCCGGGTCCGGTCGGTCGGCTCCAGGTCGAGGTGGAGCCGGTTCTTCACCGCCTTGCCCTCGGGGACGGCCAGGAAGAGCACCTCCGGGCCGCCCGGCGGCAGCAGCATGGCCTCCGGGTCGCCGGGAAAGTCGTCGGGCTGGCGGGGGCACTCGAAGACCTGCGCCCAGAAGCCGGCCAGGGCGTAGGTGTCGTGACAGTCGATGCTGATGTTGTGAATCCGTGCACTCACGGTTGCTCCTCCGAGGTGGAAGGACGCGCCCCGCGTGACCGGATGGCGTCAGCGGAGACCGGGACGGGGCGCGGGACGGATCGTCGTGGTCATCAACCGCACCTCCTTCCCGCCGCCGGGCTGACGGCCCTCATGATCGCCGGAGACGACGGCCCGACGCAACCCCGGCGGCCGGGGGTCAACGGCCCGCCGCCTCCGGCCCGGTCCGTCCCTCGACCGCGACGGCCGGGGTCACCTCGGCCGCCGGTAGGGTGACCGTCACCTCCAGGCCGCCGCCGGGCTGCGCGATCGCCCGCACGGTGCCACCGTGCGCGTCGCAGACCGCGCGGACGATGGAGAGCCCGAGCCCGGAGCCGCGCGCCCCGGTACGCTCCCGCCCGCCGCGCCGGAACGGCTCGAAGAGTCCGGGCACGTCCGCCGGGTCCACCTCGAAGCCGGTGTTTCCCACCACGAGCCAGGAGTGCTGCCCGTCGCTGCCCGTACGCACCCAGAGCCGTCCGTGCAGGTGGTTGTAGCGGACCGCGTTCTCGATGAGGTTGCCGGCCAGCCGGTCCAGCAGCCCCGGGTCGCCCACGACGGGAGCCGTCTCCAGCGAGGTCTGCACCCGCAGGCCGATCCGCTCCACCTCCCGGCGCACCGCCGAGAGCGCGTTCGCGGTGCCGCTGGCCAGGTCACACTCGGTGCGTCGACCGAGCCGGTGGCCGGCCTGCGCCTCGCTGCGCGCCAACACCAGCAGCGCGTCGACCAGCCCGTTGGCGCGTTCCGAGGCGTCCCGGACGACGGTGGCCATCCGCCGGTACTCGCCGATGTCCGCCTCGTCGTCGCTCAGCGTCACGTCGATCTCCGTACGCATCACCGCGAGCGGCGTCCGCAGCTCGTGGGAGGCGTTGGCCACGAAGCGCTTCTGCGCGTCGAACGCGGCCGAGATCCGGTCCAGCATCGCGTCGAAGGTCTTCGCCAGCTCGGCGACCTCGTCGTCCGCGCCCGAGTAGCCGATGCGCTGGTCGAGGGTCGCCTCGCCGAGCCGTTGGGCGGTGGCGGTGACCTGGTGCAGCGGGCGCAGCGCCCGGCCGGCGACCGCGTACGCCCCGGCCACCCCGACCACGCTGATCGCCAGCAGCGCCACCAGACCCTTGACCAGCAGCTCGGCCGAGGACACGTCGACCAGTCGCCGCTGCCACTCGGCCGCGTCGAGCGACCGGCCGTCGGCGAGCACCACGGTGGTGCCGGGCAGCAGTTCGTCGGTCGGGCGCAGCGCGTCGCGCACCAGAAGCCAGGCCAGCAGCACCAGGATCGCCCCCGCGCCGACCAGCAGCACGCCGTTGAGCAGGGTGAGCCGCAGCCGCAGGGTGGGGCGCAGCCGGGGTCGGCCGGTCATGCGGCCACCTCGGCGGTGCGGTAGCCGGCCCCCACGACCGTCTCGATGAGCGGCGGGTCGCCGAGCTTCTTGCGCAGCGTCATGACGGTGACCCGCACGATCGTCGTGAACGGGTCGGTGTTCGCATCCCAGACCCGCTCCAGCAGCTCCTCGCTGGAGACCACCGCGCCGCGCGCCTTGAGCAGCTCGCAGAGCACGCCGAACTCCTTGTTCGTGAGGTCGATCGGCACGCCGGCGCGGGTGGCGACTCGGCGGGCCGGGTCCAGCACCAGGTCGGCCACGGAGAGCACCGGCGGCGCGGCCGGGGTGGCCCGCCGGCCCAGCGCCTGCACCCGGGCGACCAGCTCGTCGAAGGCGAACGGCTTCGGCAGGTAGTCGTCGGCGCCGAGCTGGAGCCCTTCCACCCGGTCCGCCACGGTGCCGCTGGCGGTGAGCATCAGCACCCGGGTGAGCGAATCCGAGGCGGCCAGCTCCGCGCAGATCTGGTCGCCGTGCACCCCGGGCAGGTCACGGTCCAGCACCACCACGTCGTAGCGGGTGACGAAGGCCATCTCGTGCCCGGTGTCGCCGTCGTAGGCGACGTCGACCGCCATGCCCCGCTTGCGCAACCCGCGCGCGATCGCGTCGGCGAGATTGCGCTCGTCCTCCACCACCAGTACCCGCATGACCGTCTCCTCGCTGCTGACCACCGACAACCTAGTGCCGGTCGCCAAACCAGCGTGCCTCACCGCGGCGTCCGGGCGCCGTTGCCGGGCGCCGGCGGCGTACGCGATGCTTCCGGGGGTTCGGCTCAGCGACGGAACGGACGTGCCATGACCACAGCAGCCCCGCCCCGGACGCGGGACATCGCCTACCGCGGTTTCCGGCTCCCCGCCGACGAGGGGGCCGGCGTCACGACCGGGGTGCGCGCCGGCGGGAACGGGCTGGTGCTCGCCGAGCCGGCCGGGGTGCGACTCGGTCCGGCCGGCGACGAGCGGGCGTACGAGTGGGGCAGCTGGACGGCACCGCCGGTGCCGGTCGGTTTCGCCGTCGCCGAGGTGGTGCCGTCCTGGACGGCGCAGACTGCCGACGGCTGCTGGGTCGAGGTGGAGCTGCGCGGCTGGCACGGGGACGGGCCCGCCACCGGCTGGTACGTGCTCGGCCGCTGGGCGGCCGACGACCGGACCGTGCGCCGGGCGTCGGTGCCCGGCCAGCGCGACGCGGCCGCCCGGGTGGACACCGACACGCTGATCGTGGGCGACGCGACGGTCACCGGCTGGCAGGTGCGGGTGACGCTGTTCCGGCCGGCCGGGAGCGCGTCCACCCCGGTGCTGCGTACGGTCGGCGCGGTCGCCACCGGCCGCCCGGACGCGACCCCGCCCCCCGGCGGAGCCGGCGGGTCGGCGCCCGGTGACCGTGCCGCGGAGCCGGGCCCGGCGGCGGGGAAGGCGGACGGCGGCGCCCGCGGCGTCGTGCTGGACGTGCCGCGGTACTCGCAGCGGTTGCACGGCCCCCACCCGCGCTGGGGCGGCGGGGGCGACTCCTGGTGCAGTCCCACCTGCGTGTCGATGGTGCTCTCGTTCTGGGGCGCCGCCCCACCCGCCGAGCGGTACGCCTGGGTCGACCCACCGGGGCACCGCCCGATGGTGGTGCACGCGGCCCGCCACTGCTTCGACCACTCCTACGACGGGGCCGGCAACTGGGCCTTCAACACCGCGTACGCCGGACTGCACGGGGTGGACGCGTTCGTGACCCGACTGCGATCGCTGGCCGAGGCGGAGGCGTTCGTCGCGGCCGGCATCCCGCTCGTGGTGTCGGCCGCGTTCCGCGCCGGTGAGGTGCCCGGGCTGGAGTACGACACCAAGGGCCACCTGATCGTGCTGGTCGGCTTCACGGTGGACGGCGACCCGGTGCTCAACGACCCGTACGCGCCGGACGACGAGGCGGTGCGGCGGATCGTGGACCGGGAGCGGTTCGAGGCGGTGTGGCAGCGCGGCAGCGGCGGGACGGCGTACGTCATCCGCCCGGCGGAGGTGCCGCTGCCCCCACCGCCGGCCCAGGCAAACTGGTGACCGCCGGCCGGGGTCAGCGCCGCAACCGCCAGAGCCCGAAGTCGCCGTCCACCCGCCGGCAGATGAGCAGGTCCTCGGCGAGCTGGCAGTCCCCGGCGGCGTCGGGCAGCACGTCCAGTAGGCGGGTCGTCCCGTCGGCGATGCGCAGCTCGGCGAGGAGCAGCCCGCCGTCGGGATGCGGCCGGATGCCGAGGAACGCGTCGTCGAACCGGCCCGGCCCGGCGAACTGCCAGTGCCCCCACCAGCCGAGGACGTGCCCGGTCGTCGGCTCGAGCACCGCGAGCAGCTCGGTGCCCGATCCGCCGCCGGAGTTGTTCACCACACCGGCCACCAGCCGGTCCCCGCT
This sequence comes from Micromonospora xinjiangensis, assembly GCF_056150165.1. Classification (NCBI taxonomy): domain Bacteria; kingdom Bacillati; phylum Actinomycetota; class Actinomycetes; order Micromonosporales; family Micromonosporaceae; genus Micromonospora; species Micromonospora xinjiangensis. The sequence goes on from NZ_JAXCFO010000001.1 coordinate 325,001, forward strand.
CGGCCAGACCCCGCCCCAGCGCTCGTCGGCCCAGAGCCGCCGGCCGGTGGCCGGGTCGAGGGCGGTGACACCCTCGCCACGGCCCTGCACGCAGATGACCCGGCCACAGTTGGCCGCGTAGAGGGCGTCGTCGACCCCGGTCCGCCAGCGCCGCTCCAGCCGGTCCAGGCCGTACGCCGTGATCGCGGAAGGGTTGCCACCGACCGTGAGCAGCAGGTCACCGATCACCTGCACGCTGACGTCACGGTCGTCGGCCGGCCCCCACAGGTCGGCGGTCGCGCCCACGGCACCGGTGGCCAGGTCACCCACCTCGACCCGGCCGTCGAGCGTGCTGTGCACGAACCGGTCGGCGCCGCTCTCCTCGTCGAGCTGGTAGCTGACCTGGCCGGTCGGGAAGTCGCGGCGCCAGCGCACGGTGCCGCAGCAGTGGTCGACCGCCCGCAACGTGTTGCCCCGCTCCTCGTCGCCGGTCTCCAGCAGGAGGGAGCCGTCGGTGAGCGGCATCGGGCTGCCCGGCTGCTGCCAGCGGCGGGCCCCGGTGCGCCGGTCGAGCGCGATGGTAGTGGCCCCCGGCCCCGCGTCCCCGGTGACCTGGTAGCCGGTCACGAGCAGCAGCTCGCCGTGCGGCAGCATTCCCCAGTACCGGCCCTGCACGGGCAGCGGCACCTGCCACGCCCGCTCACCGCCGGGCAGCCGGTACGCGTCGAGCCGCCGCTGCCGCCCCTGCGGACCGACCGGGTCGATCACCAGGAACAGGTCCTCGGCGACCATCGACTGGGCGCCGAGGACCGCCGGCAGCACGATCACGTCACGGCGCGGCGCCGGCGCGCCGCCGGCCAGGGCGGTCAGGGCGAGCAGCAGCACCAGCGCGCAGCGCAGGGGCCGGCCCACGGACCGGGGCGGGCGGGGCAGGTCCTCCGGCTCCGGCTCGTGCCGCAGCTCACCGAGGTCGATCATCGGCGTGCTCACCACGACCACCGCCAGACGCCGTACGACGTGCCGTCCGGGCGCCGACAGACCAGCGTGAGCCCCGGACCGGCCACACAGTCGGTGCCGCCCCCTGTGATCACGTCGAGGGTCCGTACGCGGGCCGAGGCGACGTCCACCCCGACGACGACCAGGCGGCCGCCGGGACGGCGTCGGATGCCGACCAGGGGGTCGACCGGGTCATCGATCGAGACCGGCATCTCGTTGGCGTTCAGCGCGGCGAGCTGCCGACCGGTGGCCGCGTCGAGCACCGCGTACGCGCTGACGGCCGCGCGGTCGGGCAGGACGAGCAGCGCCTCCTCCCGGGCCGTGACCAACTCCGTCCTCCCGGCCGCGCTCCACCGGACGGCGCCGGTCACCGGGTCGAGCACCCGGAGCCCGCCGTTCGCCCCGCGCGCGCAGAGCCAGGCGCCGCAGCTCTCGAAGAACGATGCCAGCGGCAGAGCCAGCGTCCATCGTCGCTCCAGCCGGTCCAGGTCGTAGGCGGTCACCGCGGCCGTCGGACCGTCGAGGTGCAGCAGCAGGTCGCCCACCACCTCGACGCGCTGGTCCACACCCGGCAGGTCGAGGTCGGCGCGGCGCAGCAGGGCGCCGGTCGCGGGAGCACGCACCTCGACCCCGCCGTCGTCCCCGAGCAGCACCAGCCGCTCGACCACCGCGTCGCGCATGCCGTACCGCACCTGGCGGTCGACGGTGGGCACCGACCAGAGTTCCCGACCGGTGACGACGTCCACCGCGCGGACGCCCGGATCGGAGTCGCCGAAGGCCCACAGCACCAGCCGCCCGTCGGCGTCGAGCTCCCCCATGCCGGGTTGCCGCCACCCGATCCGCCCGGTCCGGGCGTCCAGCATCGTCGTCTCCGGAACCGGCTGCGTCTCGCCCCAGGTGGCGACCAGCAGCACGGCCTGGCTCAGCCGCACCCGCACCGGGTCGCCCGTGACCGGCAACCGCGCCCGCCACCGAGGCTCCGGTCGCTGGACGACCGGACCCGCCCGCCCGGGGAGCGGGTAGGCGACCACCTCCCGCGGGACGCCGGGCGCCGCCGGCTCCACCACGACGAGCAGGTTCCCCGCGAAGAACATCCGGGCGCCGGGCGGACCGGGCACCACGGCGGCCATCCGGGTCGGCCCCGGCTGGTCGGTGGCGAGCAGCGCGAGGACGAGCAGCGTCACGAGAGCCGTCCACAACGGACGCCGGGACGCGCGCGCCCGCGACCGGGGTGGACTCTGGTGCAGGTCCGGGCCCTCGCGCAGCTCGCCGAGGTCGATGACGCCCACGGCCACCCCCTCCCCGTCGGGCGCTGCGCCGGACCGCACGTCCGGCATACCGGCCGCGGCCGCACCGGCCCGGCAAATACCCCGGATCCGGCCTGTACGATGGCGCGTCGTGGCCGTGCCGGTGGTAGACCCCTCACTCGAACCAGTTGCCGACACCGACCCGGTCGAGGTCGGTCCGCCGCGGCGACCCCGACGCCGACCGGCCCGCTCCGACGTACTGGCCCTCGGAGCCTATGTGGTGCTCGGGGTTTTCGTCTGCCTCAACTACTGGGCGGACGTGCAGGGCCGCGTCTCCTCGCACCTGCCCACCGACCACAGCTGGTTCGAGTGGCTCTTCGCGCACGGCGCGTACTCGGTGCGGCACCTGGAGAACCCGCTGTTCACCGCGCGGCAGAACGCCCCGCTCGGCGTGAACATGATGGCGAACACCTCGCTGCTCGGGGTCACGCTGCCGCTGGCCCCGCTGACCATGCTGCTCGGCCCGCAGGTGATGTACGCCCTCTACCTCGGCGGGGCGCTCGCGGCCACCGCCGCCACCAGCTACTGGATGCTCTCCCGGCACCTGGTGCGCTCGCGCGGGGCGGCCTTCGTGGGCGGCGCGTTCCTCGGTTTCGCGCCCGGCATCGTGCACCACGCCAACGGGCAGCCCAACTTCGTCTCCAACTTCCTGCTGCCCGTGATCGTGTCGCGGGTGCTGCGCCTCGGGGAGCCGGGCCGGTGGCGGCGCAACGGGCTCGCGCTCGGCCTGCTGGTCGCGTACCAGATCTTCATCAACGAGGAGATGCTGCTGCTCACGGCGCTGGCCTGCCTCGTGGTCGTGCTCGCGTACGCGGTGCAGCGACCGGCCGCCACGCGGGCCGTGGCCGGCACGTTCGCCGCGGCGCTCGGCCTGGCCGGTGGGGTGGCGCTGCTGCTCACGGCGTACCCGATCTGGTTCCAGTTCAACGGGCCGCAGTCCTACCGGGGCCTGCAGGGCGGGGTGTTCCACAACTGGGGCGAGGACCTGGCGGCCTTCGTCACCTTCCCCCGGGACACCCTGGCCGGAGATCCGGCCGTCGAGCAGACCATCGGGCTGACCGAGCAGAACTCCTGGTTCGGCTGGCCGCTGGTGGTGGTCGCCGTGGTGGCCCTCGTGCTGCTCGTCCGCCGGTCGCTGGCGGCGCGGATCCTGGCGGTGCTCACGGTGCTCTTCGCCGTCGCCGCCCTCGGCCCCCGCATCCGGCTGGGCGGCGAGGAGACCGCGGTGAACGGCCCGTGGAGCTACATCCCCGACGACCTGCCGCTGGTCGAGATGATGATGCCGACCCGGTTGACCCTCGTGGTGGCCGCCGCGGTGGGCGTGCTGCTCGCGCTCGCCTGGGACGCGCTCACCCCCGCCGGCCGCCGGGGCGCCGCCCGGGTGCCGATCCCGCGCGGTGGCGAGCCCGGACCGGCGGCGGAGCGGGCCGTCCCCGCCCCGGCCCGTCGGCGGTGGTGGCGGCCCGTGGGGTACGCGGCCATCACGCTCGCCCTGCTGCCGCTCGTTCCCCGGCCCTTGCCGGCCCAGCCGGTGGAGCCGCCACCGCACTTCATCACCGCCGGTGGCTGGCGGCCGTACGTCCCCGCCGGACGGACCCTGGTGCCGCTGCCGATCCCGAGCAACGTGCACGGGCTGCCCACGCTGCGGTGGAGCGCCCTGACCGGGCACGAGTTCCCGATCCCGGCCGGTTACTTCATCGGCCCCAACGAGCGGGGCGAGGGCGTCTTCGGGGCGCCGAACCGCCCCACCAGCACGCTCGTCTACGCCACGATGGACTCCGGCACGGTGCCCGCCCTCACCGAGGAGAACCGCCGGCAGGCCGTCGAGGACCTGCGCTGGTGGCGGGCCTCGGTGGTGGTGCTCGGCGCCCACCCGAAGGAGGCCGTGCTGCGGGAGCTGATGACCGGCCTCATCGGGCCGCCGCAGCGGGTCGACGACGTCTGGCTCTGGGACGTACGCCCGCTGGTGGGCTGACCCCGGCGGTCGCAGCGGCGGCGGGACCGGGTCAGCGCACCCGGTCCCGGACGTCCCACACCCGGGCGCCGTCGATCTCCTGCCCGGGGCCGAGCAGGGCGTCGACCGCACGCCGGACCGCCTCGCCGTGCCGCAGGTCGCCCTGCACCACCACCGCCGCGCGCCAGTGGCGCAGGTCCTCGACGGCCTGCCACCGGTGCGCGTCGGTGATCACCGGTACCTGACCGGTGTCCGCCACCCGCCGTAGCAGGACCGCGGTCGGGCGGTCCGGGGCGCCCCACCGGGCGGTCGGATCGTCCGGCGCGCTCGGCCCGATGAAGTACCCGCCGGGGGCGTCGAACGCGAGCCCGGCCCGCGCGGACCACAGCATCCCCGGGCTGACCGCCGCGCCGGTCACCGGCGGCAGCGGGACCACCGTCCGACCGGGCGGCACGTACGCCCGCCACCGCCCGTCGGTGAGGAACGCCGGGACGGGCGCGGCGGGCACGGTGCGGACGGGGGTCGGGACGAGCGGCAGCAGCGCCGCCACGACGGCGCCGGTCCAGAGCAGCCGGGCCCGGGCGCTCGGGTGGCTCGGCGCGGACGGCACCTCGGGCGCGGACGACCCGGCGGGCGACGGCGGCACGGGCGGGGTGCGGGGCGGGTGCAGCCGGTCCAGCGCGAGCGCCAGCAGGACGCCCAGCACCGGCACGCAGACCAGCGCGAGGCGGGCCGGCACCGCGAGGTCGAGCAGGGGCAGCCCGGCCACCAGCCGGTACGGACCGGGAACCCCGGTGCCCGACCCGTTCACCCGGATCTCCGCCCCGAGGGAGAGCAGCGCGAAGAGCAGGCCGCAGCCGGCGAGGGCGCGGACCAGCGGACGCCGCCACAGCCGGATCGCGATCACCACGGCGAGCACCAGCAGGACGGGCCCGAAGAACGAGTTCTCCTCCGTCGGGTTGGGCGCGAGCAGCCCGGGCGGGTGCTCGTCGCCGAACACGGTCTGCCGGGCGGCGGCGGTGAACGACGCCGCGTCGAGCTGGTAGCTGTAGGCGTGGAAGGGCACGCCGCGGTAGTGCTGCGGGCCGCGGAACTGGAACCAGAGCGGGTAGGCGAGCAGCACCCCGGCGACCACCGCGCCGACACCGAGGCGGCCCAGCAGGGCCGGTGCGGCGCGGCGGGCGGCGGCGCGGTCGGCGAGCGCGTACCCGACCGCGAACACGCCGGCGGCCAGGGCCAGGAAAGCCAGTGTCTCCTCGCCGATGAACACCTGCCAGGTGACCAGCAGGCCGAGCACGACGCCCGGCCGGATCGCCGGACCGGGCTCGGGCCGGAACACCCACGCGAGGATCGCCGGCACCAGGAACTGGGCGGCCATGTGCGGGTGCGCGCCGGCCTGGGCGACCATTCCCGGCGCGAACCCGCAGAAGAGCCCGCCGACCGCGGCGGCCGCCGGGGCGGCGACCAGGCGGCGGCGCAGCAGCACGTACCAGGCGGTGGCCGTGCCCGCCAGGCAGCAGACCACCACCACCTCGAAGGCGGCCTGCGAACCGAGGAGCAGGGTGACCGGGGTCAACGGCACGCCGAGGCCGAGCACGGAGGTGTTCGCCATCAGGTTGACCCCGTCCGGCACGTTCAGCGCCGTGCTGTGCAGCGGGTTCTCCAGCCGGGTCACCGACCGCGCCGCGTGCGCCAGCATCCACTCGAAGAGGATCTGGTCGCCCGCCTGGTGGAACAGCCGGTCCGGACGGCGCCACTGCCCGCTGGTGAGCAGCACGGCCAGGCCCAGGTAGCCAGCGACCACCAGCGCGTCCACCGTCCACGCCCGATGGCGGGGACGGCGCGCGTCCGCCGGCGCCCGGACCGGCGCGGCGGTGCCGGCGGGCATCAGGCCGTGCGGCCGGTCAGCGTCCGCACGTCCCAGACCCAGACGTCCAGCTCCCGGCGGCCGGGGCCGACCAGCTGCTCGACGGTACGGCGCAGCGCCTCGGCGTTCTGCTGGCTCACCGGCAGCACCAGGACCGCGGCGTGCCAGTGCCGCAGCTCGTCCAGCGACCGGCGGCGCTGCCGGTCGTCCAGCTTCGGCGCCCGCCCGGTCGTGGCCACCTCCTCCAGCAGGCGTCCCAGCCCGCTGGGGCGCCCGCCGAAGCGGCCCGGGTCCCCCGTGTTGCCGTTGCGGGGGGCGAGGAAGTACCCACCCGGGATCTTGAAGTCGAGGTTCGCGGCGGCGGCCCAGCGCATGCCGTGGGTGTTGCCCATGCTCGGCACGGGGATGGGCACCAGCGTCTGGTCCGGCCCCACGTACGCCCGCCAGCGCTCCGCGGTGATGAACGTCGGCACCGGCGGGCGGGAGACCACCCGCAGCGGCATGGGCGCGATCGGCAGGAGCGCGAGCACCAGGCCGGCGATGGTCAGCGTCCGGGCGGTACGCCGGTCCGGCAGCCGCAGCGACCAGGCCCGCTCCACCGCGAACGCCAACAGGATGCCGATCATCACCGAGGTGATGAGGCCGAACCGGGTCGGCACCACCGCGTCGAGCAGCGGCAGCCGTACGAGCCATTCCCACGGGCCGACGAACAGCTCCCGGTGCCACCAGGAGATCCGCTCGCCGAGGGAGAGCACGGCGAACAGGACGCCGGTCGCCGCGAGCGCCCGGACGATCACGTCCCGCCGCAGCCAGAGCACGATGCCGACGGCGAGCAGGCCGAGGCTCCACCCGAAGAAGGCGTTCTCCTCCGAGTAGTTCGGGGCCAGGTTGACGTTCGCCCGCTCGTTGCCGCCGATCGTCGGCGACCCGGGGGCGAAGAAGGCCGCGATGTCGTTGCCGTAGTCGCGTACGGCGTCGCTGAGCCCGTGGTACGCCATGGGGCCCGCGAACTGGACGTAGAGCGGGTACGCCAGCAGCGCTCCCGCCACCACGGCGCACGCGGACAGCCCGGCGGCCAGCGGTCGCCACGCCGCCGACCAGCGGGCCGGCTCCTGGACGACCACCGCGAGCAGGAAGACCCCGCAGGCCAGCGCGGTGAAGAGCAGGATCTCCTCGTTGATGAACGCCTGCACGGTCACCAGGAGGGCGAGCAGCACCCCGTCGCGGACCGGCCGCCGGGACCGGGTGAGCACGAGCACCCGCCAGACGATGAACGGCAGCAGGTACTGGCTGATGATGTTCGGGTGCCAGTTGGCGTGCGACAGCATCGCCGGCGAGAACCCGCAGAACCACCCGCCGACCGCCGCGGCCAGCGGGGTGCGGACGAGGTGCCGGGAGAGCACGAAATACCAGGCGGCGGCGGTGCCGGCGAGGCCGAGCGTGACCAGCAGCACGAACGAGACCGCCGGTCCGAAGAGCAGGGTCACCGGCACCATCGGGATGCCGAGCGCCAGGATGGCCGTGTTGGCCATCAGGTTGACCCCGTCGGGGTAGTTGAACTGTTCGGTGTAGAACGGAAACTCGCCGTGCAGCACCACCCGCACGGAGTGCGCGAGGAAGAACTGCACCTGAGCCGGGTCGCTGCTGTAGAGCGAGGCCACCCGGCCGGCCGGATCGGCCCAGATGCGGCTGGTCACCCAGAGCGCGGCGAGCAGGAAGAGGCCGTACACGGCCAGGTCCTGCCGGCGGCGGGTGGCGAGGCGGTCACGCAGGAACGCCAGCGCCCCTGCCGGTCGGCGGGGCGTCCGCGGGGACGACGGGTCGTCGGTGGGCTCGGTGGCGGTGACGTCGGCCCGGCCGGCCTCCGTGAGCGGAGGCGGGTCCTCGGGCCGGGCCGGTGGCGTGTCGACGGTGGCGACCGCGGCCGGGCCGTCGCGCTGGTCGTCGGCGGGGGTCACCAGACCCCCGGCCGGATCGGATCGGACGCCCGCCACGGCATCGTTATCCAGGGTGGATGCGGCGCGGGGCTCGACAGGCGTCACAGTCGGCGGAGTCTACCCGAGCGGTGAAAAGGCGGGAAAATCGTGGCGTCGGTCCTTTGTGGTGCGCCGTCCGGTCTGCGCCTCCGGTACCACCCGAGGTGCCCCGCCCGCACTCGTCGGACATCTCGTACTATGACGCTTCCTAGACCGGGCGAGCGATCGGGGGCGTACAGGTGGCTCCAGTCCGCCGACGCGGCACGACGGCCACCGCGCTGCTGACCGCGCTGTTCGCCGTGACGGCCTGCGGCCCGGTCGCCGACCGGCAGCCGGGCGAGTTGCGCGCCGGCTACGACAGCCTCGACGGCGCGCTCCCGGTCTGGCCGGCGCGCGGCAACCTGATCGAGGACGCGACGGCGACCGCGCGGATCACCGACGCCGTACGCGCGTGGCGGTCGCCGACGGACGACCGGGTGCACGTCCCCTCGTCCGGCATCCTCTTCTCCGGGGAGGTCGACGGCGCTCCGCTGGCCCTGGTCGCCGCCGAGGTGCCCGGCCACGCCGCCTCCTGGCTGCTGCAGCTCTCCCGCGACGGCGACCGCTACACCGTCGTACGGGCCCGGGAGTACACGGACCCGGGCTACCTGGTCTACTCCGACGTGGTGCCGGTGCAGACGGCGACCGGGCGCCGTTACCTCGTCTCCAACCGGGTGCGGGGCCTGCTCGGTCCCGACGGGCGGGCCGTCGCGACCACGGACGGCGTCAGCGCCCCGGTCGACGTGCCGGCGTGCCGGGCGGTCTCCGTCACGGCGAGCCTGCGGTCCACCGAGTCGCTGCCGCGAGGGCGGGAGGCGGATCGCCTGCTCGACCTCGGCACCGACATCGCCGACCCGGCCTATCCCCTGGTGCGCGACGAGACCGGCTCCGGCCGGCGGGCGCTGACCGGGCTGGACACCTGTGCCCTGGCCGGCGAGGAGGGCCCGTTCGGCAGCATCCCGCGCCGGATCGGCGACCTCGACGCGCCGGGCGCGGTGCCGGAGTCGTGGCCGATGGCGAAGGTGGCCGTGCGGTCCCTGGGTGAGTTGACCGTGGGCCGGGGCGAGCCGGGCGAGCTGGAGCAGCTCACCTGGCAGAGCGCGACCGACACGATGACCGCCGTGGTCTACCGGCCGCCGAACGGCGGCGCCCCCGTGGTGTCCCCCGCCGACCGGGTCGACCAGTTGCAGGCCTACCGCCTGCCGGTGTCCGAGCAGGCGCTGGTCGTGTTGACCTGGCGGCCCAACCGGGACAGCTCCCTGTCGGTGCCGCCGGGGCAGCCGCTGCTGGTCGAACGGCCCGGGCTGGTGGTGCTCCCCGAACCGGAGCGGGCCGAGACCGTCAGCCTGGCCGGCGCGGAGAAGACGCACTACCGCTCCATCGGCGGCCGCTGACCCACCCGCCCCCCGCGACGCCCACCCGCCCGCTACGCCCGACGATCATGCAGTGGTGGTTCCCGGAACGTCCGCTCATGCCACCTCGTGAGGTGCCACAACTGCGTGATCGACGAGGCGCGCCGCACGTGGGGCGCGAACGCGGCGGCGGGCGGCCCGTCGGGGCCGCCCGCCGCCGTTGCGCTCAGTTCTGCGCGGCCGCGTCGTCGGCGGTGACCCGCACCGACTCGATGCGCGCGCCGTCGAGGCCGGAGATCCAGCCGGTGACGTCGCGGGCCACGTCCTGCGCGGTGAGCCGCAGGTCGGCCAGGATCTGCGCCCGGCTGCCGTGGGCGTGCCAGTCCGCCGGCACACCCAGGTCACGCAGCGGCACCCGGACGTCGGCGTCCCGCATCGCCTGGGCGAGCGCGTCGCCGACGCCGCCGACCCGCACCCCGTCCTCCACGGAGACCACGAGCCGGTGCCCGGCCGCCAACTCGACCAGCTCGGCCGGGACCGGACGGACCCAGCGCGGGTCGACCACGGTGACGCCGTAGCCCTGCTCGGCCACCCGGGCGGCGACCTCCATGCCGAGGTGCCCGAACGCGCCGACGGCGACCAGCAGCACGTCGGTACGCGTCGACTCGGCCAGCACGTCGACCGGGCCGACGCGGCGCACGGCCGGCAGGTCGGCCGCGACGGTGCCGGTCGGGAAGCGGATCACGGTGGGGCCGTCGTCGACGGCGACCGCCTCGCGCAGCTCCTCGCGGAGCGTGGCGGCGTCCCGGGGCGCCGCGATGCGCAGACCCGGCACGACGCCGAAGACCGACATGTCCCAGATGCCGTAGTGGCTCGGCCCGTCCGGGCCGGTGATGCCGGCGCGGTCGAGCACGAAGGTCACCGGCAGCTTGTGCATCGCCACGTCCAGCAGGACCTGGTCGAACGCGCGGTTGAGGAAGGTCGCGTAGACGGCCACGACCGGGTGCAGGCCGCCCAGCGCCAGGCCGGCCGCCGAGGTGGCGGCGTGCTGCTCGGCGATGCCCACGTCGTACACCCGCTTCGGGTGCTTGCGGGCCAGGGTGGCGATGCCGGTGGGCTCACCCATCGCGGCCGTGATGCCCACGACGTCCGGTCGCTCGTCGGCGATCGCGACCAGCTCGTCGGCGAAGACGTGCGTCCACTTCACCGACGGCGCGGCGACCAGCTGGCCCGTCTCGGCGTCGAACGCGCCGGGGCCGTGCAGGCAGTCCGCCTCGTCCTCCTCGGCGGGGCGGTAGCCGTAGCCCTTGCGGGTGACCGCGTGCACGATGACCGGGCCGCCGAAGTGCTTCGCCGCGCGCAGCGCCGACTCGACGGCGGCGACGTCGTGGCCGTCGACCGGGCCGACGTACTTGATGCCGAGGTCCTCGAACATCGCCTGCGGGGCGACCGCGTCCTTGATGCCCTTCTTGACCGCGTGCAGCACCTCGTACATCGGCCTGCCGACCAGCGGGGTCGAGCCGAGGGCGTCCTTCACGGTGTCGAGGACCTTCTCGTAGCCCGGGTTCAGCCGCAGCGAGGAGAGGTGGTCGGCGAGGCCGCCGATGGTCGGCGCGTACGAGCGGCCGTTGTCGTTCACCACGATGACCAGCGGGTTGCCGGCGGCCGCGATGTTGTTCAGCGCCTCCCAGCACATGCCGCCGGTGAGCGCGCCGTCGCCGACGACGGCGACCACCGCGCGCGACTCGCCGCGCAGCGCGTACGCCTTGGCCAGGCCGTCGGCGTACGACAGGGCCGTGGAGGCGTGCGAGTTCTCGATGAGGTCGTGCTCGCTCTCGGCCTGGTTGGGGTAGCCGGAGAGCCCGCCACGCTGGCGCAGCTTGTCGAAACCGGCCTGACGGCCGGTGAGGATCTTGTGCACGTACGCCTGGTGGCCGGTGTCGAACAGGAGCCGGTCGCGGGGCGAGTCGAAGACGCGGTGCAGCGCGAGTGTGAGCTCGACCACGCCGAGGTTGGGACCGATGTGCCCACCGGTGCGGGACACCTTCGCGATCAGGAAGTCACGGATCTCGGCCGCGAGGATGCCCAACTGCTCGGTGGACATCCGCTTGACGTCCTGCGGACCGCGCACCGTGCCCAGCAGCCGGCGGTGGTTCGCCGTGTCCTCTTCAACACTCATGACCGCAGAGTCTATCGGCCAGCCGACACTCCGCAGCCCGACCCGACACGGGAACGGTCGGTGCGCGGCCGGTCGCGGGCCGCCGACCAGGGGCGGTCAGGGGCGGACGCGCAACCGGCGCGGCGGCACCGCTGCGGCGGGTCGCGGGCCCGGACCGGAGGGCGTCCAGGAGCCGAGGACGGCGGCGCGGGACGCCCCGGTCACCGAGGGGATCGCGCCGGGCAGGCCGTGCCAGGAGAGCCAGCCGAGCAGCGCGAACGCGTACGCCTCCTTGGCCTGCGCCGGGACGCCCAGCTCGTCGGTCGTCCGCAGCCGCCAGCGCCCGGCGCCCAGCGCGGCGAGCCGCGCGCACAGGGTCGGGTTGCGTACGCCACCGCCGGCGGCGATCACCTCCACCACACCGTGCCGATCACACTCGGCGGCCACCACCCGGGCGGTCAGCTCGGTCAGCGTGGCCAGGACGTCGTCGGCGGCCACCGGCTCCCCGAGCGCCGCGAGCCGGTCGTCCAGGTAACCGGCGTGGAACAGCTCCTTGCCGGTCGACTTCGGCGGCGCGACGGCGTAGTACGGCTCGGCGAGCAGCCGTTCGAGCAGCCCCGGATGCACCCGGCCGGCGGCCGCCCGCGCCCCGTCGAGGTCACACGGCCGGCTGAGGAAGCGCCGTGCGGCGGCGTCGAGCAGCGCGTTCGCCGGCCCGACGTCGTACCCGAGCACCGGCGCGCCCGGGGCGAGGACGGTGAGGTTGGCGATCCCGCCGAGGTTCAGCGCGGCCCGTGGGGCGTCCCCGACCGACCCGTCCGCGTCCGGCGCCAGCAGCAGAGCGTCGAAGGCCGGCACCAGCGGGGCGCCCTGCCCACCGGCGGCGATGTCCGCCGAACGCAGGTCGCTGAGCACCGGCACGCCGACCCGCGCGGCCACGCGCGCCACGGCCCCGAGCTGGAGGGTGCCGCGGGCCGTACCGTCCCGCACCCAGTGGAAGACGGTCTGCCCGGGCGAGACGACCACGTCGGCCGACCCACCGGCCAGCTCCAGCCCCACCGCGGCCGCCTCGGCGAAGACCTCACCGAGGCGGTTGTCGAGTTGGCAGACCGCCTCGACCGTGGTGGCCGCCGGGGGCAGCAGCGCGCCGATCCGCGCCCGCAGCTCGTCGTCGTAGTCGAGGCCGCGATGCCCCAGGGGGCGCAGCCAGAGCGTCTCCCCCTCGGTGGCGAACTCGGCGGCCACCACGTCCACCCCGTCGTACGAGGTGCCCGACATCAGCCCGACGATCTTCATGAGGGGTCCCCTGTCCTCGGATCCGGTGCCGCCGCCCGGTCAGCGGGGCGGGAGCAGCAGCCCGACGAGCTCGACGTGCTGGGTCATCGGGAACAGGTCGAACCCGCGCAGCGCGGCCAGCCGCCAGCCCGCCTCGGCGAAGGTGCGGACGTCCCGGGCGAAGGCCGCCGGGTCGCAGGCCACGTAGCCGATCGCCCGCGGCCCGGCGGCCACGAGCTCCCGGACCACCCGGGAACCGGCCCCGGTGCGCGGCGGGTCGAGCACCACCACGTCGACCGGCCCGGTGATGCGTCGGCGGGCCAGCGCGGTCTCGACGCGTGCCGCGACCACCTCCACTCGGGGCAGGTCCCGCAGGTTCTCCCGGGCCGCCGCGACGCCCTGCTCGGCCGCCTCCACCAGGGTGACCCGGCCGGCGTCACCGACCCGCCCGGCGAGCGCGGCGGCGAAGAGCCCGGCGCCGCCGTAGAGGTCCCACGCCGACTCCCCCGGCCGCGGGTCCACCAGCTCCAGCACCGCCTCGACCAGGGTGTCGGCCGCGGCCGGGTGCACCTGCCAGAAGGCCGTCGCCGGAAGGGTCCACTCCCGGCCAACCGCCACCTCGCGCACCGTGGCTGGCCCGCGCACGGGCGTGGCGACGCCCTCGACGACACTCGCGACGGCCACGTCGCCGCCCGTGGACGCCACCGTCTCCACCGCCTCGGCGTCCGGCCAGCGGGTGCCGCTCGCCGCCAGCACGGGCAGCCGCTGGATCGCCGGGTGGGCGATCAGGCAGCGGTCGATCGGCACCACCTCGTGCGAGCGGTGCTTGAGCAGGCCGGCGCGGTCCGCGGCGTCCACCGCGTACCGGACCCGCGACCGCCAGCCCAGCGGCCCGCCGGGCAGTGCCTCGACGCGTACGCCGAGGGCGTCCAGCTCGGCGTCGGTGAGCCCGCCGAGCCGCACGAGCTGCTCGCGCACCACGGCGGCCTTCCACCGCAGCTGCGCCTCGGGCGCCACATGCTGCAGGTCGCAGCCCCCGCAGCGGCCCGGTCGGGCGTACGGGCAGGGCTGCTCGACCCGGTCCGGCGAGGCCTCCAGCACCGTCACCGCGTCCGCCCGGACGAACCCCCGGTGCACCTCGGTCACCTCGGCGACGACCCGCTCCCCGGGCAGCGCGTGCCGGACGAACACCACCTGCCCGTCGACCCGGGCCACGCAGTGCCCACCCGGGGCCACCGGGCCGACGGTCAGCTCGACCCGCTCCGCCTCGGCCAGGCCCCGCTCGCGGGCCGTCTCGCCGCCCGCCGGGGCGCGGTCCGGCTCAGTCACGGCCGTCACCCGGTCCGCCCGACTCGCCGGGTGGCGCGGAGACCATCGGGGGCACGCTCGGCGGCAGCGTGCTCCGGGGCGCCACCCGTGGCCCGCGGGCCGGGCCGCGGGTCAGCGTGGCGTCCAGCCGGCTCAGGTCCTTGTTGGCGGTCGAGGCGAGTTGCCACGGCACGCTGGTCACCATCACGCCCGGCTCGAAGAGCAGCCGGGTCTTCAGCCGCAGGGCGCTCTGGTTGTGCAGCAGGTTCTCCCACCAGCGCCCCACCACGTACTCCGGGATGAAGACCGTGACGACGTCGCGGGGGGACTCCCGGCGGGTGTTGGCGACGAAGTCGAGGATCGGCCGGGTGATCTCGCGGTACGGCGAGTCGATCACGGTCAGCGGCACGGGCAGCTCCCGCCGCTCCCACTCCTCCTGGAGATCCCGGGTGTCCTTGTCGTCGACGTTCACCGTCACCGCGGTGAGGGTGTCGGGCCGGGTGGCGCGGGCGTACGCGATGGCCCGCAGCGTCGGCTGGTGCAGCTTGCTGACCAGCACGATGGCGTGGTTGCGGGCGGGCAGCACGGCGCGCCCCTCGTCCGGCGGCGTGAGCTCCTCCGCGACCCGGTCGTAGTGCCGCCGGATGGCCAGCATGAGCCCGTAGATCACCGCCATCGCGGCGATCGCGATCCAGGCGCCGAGCAGGAACTTGGTGACCAGCACGATCACCAGGACGGCACCGGTGAGCCCCATGCCGAAGGCGTTGATGGCCCGCGAGCGGTGCATCCGGCGGCGGGCCTCCGGATCCCGCTCGGTCCTCAGGTGCCGGTTCCAGTGCCGGATCATGCCGGCCTGGGAGACGGTGAACGAGACGAAGACCCCGACGATGTAGAGCTGGATGAGCCGGGTCACCTCGGCCTGGAAGCCGACGATCAGCAAGATCGCGAAGGCGGCGAGGAAGAGAATGCCGTTGGAGAAGGCCAGCCGGTCGCCCCGGGTGTGGAACTGCCGGGGCAGGAAACGGTCCTGGGCGAGGATCGAGCCGAGCACTGGGAAGCCGTTGAAGGCGGTGTTGGCGGCCAGGAAGAGGATCAGCGCGGTCACCCCGGCCACGACGTAGAGCAGGATCGACCCGGAGCCGAACACCGCCTCACCGAGCTGGGTGGTGACGGTCTTCTGCACGTAGCCGTCGGGGCCGGCGACGATCTGCTTCGCCGGGTCCTCGACGAACTGGAGGTGGGTGAGCCGCGCCAGCCAGATGATCCCGACCAGCATGCTCACGGCGATCGCGCCGAGCAGCAGCAGGGTCGTGGCGGCGTTGCGGCTCTTCGGCGGCTTGAACGCCGGGACGCCGTTGGAGATCGCCTCCACGCCGGTGAGCGCCGCGGCGCCCGAACTGAACGTCCGCAGCAGCAGGAAGACCAGGGCGAACCCGGTGACGCTGTGCTCTGCCTGGATGACCAGGTCGGCGCTGGGCGCGCGCAGGTCGTCGCCGAGCACGAAGACCCGGATCAGGCCGGTGAGCAACATCCCACCGATCACGATCACGAAACCGTAGGTGGGGATGGCGAACGCCGTGCCCGACTCGCGCAGCCCGCGCAGGTTCACCGCGGTCAGCAGCACCACCGCGATGACCGCGATCATCACCTTGTGGGTCGCCACGAAGGGCACCACCGAGCCGAGGTTCGCCACCCCGGAGGACACCGACACGGCCACCGTCAGGACGTAGTCGACCAGCAGCGCGCTCGCCACCCCGAGGCCGAATTTCGGCCCGAGGTTGACCGTGGCCACCTCGTAGTCGCCGCCGCCGGAGGGGTAGGCGTGCACGTTCTGCCGGTAGCTGGCCACCACGGTGAGCATCACCACGACCACGGCGAGCGCGATCCACGGCGAGTAGAAGTACGCCGAGGCCCCGGCGATCGACAGCGTCAGCAGGATCTCGTCGGGCGCGTACGCGACGCTGGAGAGCGCGTCGGACGCGAAGACCGGCAGGGCGATGCGCTTCGGCAGGAGGGTGTGCTGGAGCCGGTCGGACCGGAACGGTCGACCGACGAGCAGCCGCTTCAGCAGCGAGGTGGGACTGGCCACGAACGCCAAGGGTACGTCCACCCGGGCGGAAGTGCGGGGGTGGGCGATCAAGGTGCGTGCGCGCCGGCGCGGTACCGTCGGTCCCCGTTCCCGGCCGGGACATGGCAGGCTCGCACACGACGGGTCCCGTGCGGACGGGCGCGCAGCTTGGGAGGGAAGCGTGCATGTCGTGATCATGGGATGTGGGCGGGTCGGCTCGACCCTCGCCCACAGCCTCGAGGCGCGCGGGCACTCGGTCGCGGTCATCGACCAGGACGCCGACGCCTTCCGCCGGCTCGGCCCGGACTTCGCCGGCATCACGGTGACCGGCGCCGGCTTCGACGGCGACGTGCTGCGCCAGGCCGGCATCGAACGGGCCGACGCCTTCGCGGCCGTCTCCAGCGGTGACAACTCCAACATCATCTCCGCCCGGCTGGCCCGCGAGACGTTCGGCGTCTCCCGGGTCGCCGCCCGGATCTACGACCAGCGGCGGGCCCAGGTCTACGAGCGCCTCGGCATCCCCACGGTCGCCACCGTCCGCTGGACCGCCGACCGGATGCTGCGGCACCTGGTGCCGGAGGGCAACGTGGAGATCTTCCGCGACCCGACCAGCACGGTGTCGATCGTCGAGGTGCCGGTGCACAAGGACTGGATCGGCCGGTCGGTGCACGCGCTGGAGGAGGCGGTGGGGGCCCGGGTGGCCTACCTGATCCGCTTCGGCATCGGCACGCTGCCCACCACGTCGACCGTGGTACAGGAGGGTGACCAGGTCTTCATGCTGGTCACCGATGACATCGTGACAACGGTCACGTCGGTGGCGTCGACGCCGCCGGAAGGAGGGCAGTGAGCCATGCGGGTCGCCATCGCCGGCGCCGGCAACGTGGGGCGCTCGATCGCCCAGGAGCTGATCGACAACGGCCACCAGGTGATGCTGATCGAGCGGCAGCCCAAGATGCTCCGGCCGGACCGGGTGCCCGCCGCCGACTGGGTGCTGGCCGACGCGTGCGAGCTGACCAGCCTGGAGGAGGCCGATATCGCGCGCTGCGACGTGGTGGTGGCCGCCACCGGGGACGACAAGGTCAACCTGGTGGTGTCCCTGCTGGCCAAGACCGAGTTCGCGGTGCCCCGGGTGGTGGCCCGGGTCAACCGGGCCGAGAACGAGTGGCTCTTCACCGAGCAGTGGGGCGTCGACGTGGCGGTGAGCAAGCCCCGGGTGATGGCCGCGCTCGTCGAGGAGGCGGTGACGGTCGGCGACCTGGTCCGGCTCATGACCTTCCGCCAGGGCGAGGCGAACCTTGTCGAGATCACCCTGCCGCCGACCGCGCCCTACGTCGGGCAGCCCCTCCACGCGGTGCCGCTGCCCCGTGACGCCGCGCTCGTGGCCGTCCTGCGCGGCAAGCGGGTGCTGGTGCCGAGCCCGGACGACCCGATCGAGGCCGGCGACGAACTGATCTTCGTGTGCACCGCCGAGGTGGAGGACGACGTCCGCGCGGTGATCCTCGGCCCCGACAGCGTGGAGCGCACCCGCGAGTCGAGCTGACCCGCGCGGCCAGCCGTCCGCCGTTTCCCGGGCGGGCGGCCGGTCAGCCTCGGGGCAGCGGCTCCGGTTGCGGCTCCCGGGTCACCCGTCGCACCGTCCAGACGGTGATCAGCAGCAGCAGCGCGTACGGCGGGTAGCCCAGCGCGAGCCGGGCCACGCCGAGCGCCGTGTCCTGGTGGGCGAGGTAGAGCCCGGCCTGCACGCCGACCTTGGCCAGCCAGACCACGCCCCAGAGCACGGTGAGCCCGGTGAACGTCCGCACCAGCCGCGGGTCGTCGCGCCACTCGGACCGCCCCTTGGCGACCAGCACCGACCAGATCCACCCCACCAGCGGCTGGCGGATGGCCGCCGAGAGCAGCAGGACCAGCCCGTAGCCGACCCCGTAGAGGATGCCGGGGAGGTAGAAGTCGCGCTCGTCGCCGGTACGCCAGGCGATGGCCGCGCCGATGGCGATGCCGAAGAGCCCGTTGATCGCGTGCCGGATGGGGCGGCGCTGCGCCAGGCGCAGCACGGCGATCAGCAACGCCACGGCCACCGAGGCGACGACGGCGGGGCGCAGCTCGCCGATGATGTTGGCCACCACGAAGACCACCACCGGGATGCTGGACTCCACGAGCCCCCGCCACCCACCGAGCTGATCGGCCATCTGCTCGGCGATGGTGGGCAGGCGCTCCTCGTCCTCCGGGGTGGTCTCCGGCTGCGCGGCCCGCTGCTGTCCGGTGGTCATCGGCTCCCGCGCGGTCACTTCGGGTTGTCCAGTTCGTAGTACGGGTTGTAGATGACCTTTCGGTCGTCCCGTACGGCGACCCGCCCCCGGGCGGTCAGGTGCCGGCCCGGCTCGATGCCGGCGATGTGCCGGCGGCCCAGCCAGACCAGCGTCACCACGTCGCTGCCGTCGTAGAGGTCGGCCTCCAGCGTGGGCAGGTTGGTCCGCGGCGTGTAGACCACCGTGCGGAGCCGCCCGCTGACCGAGACCACCTGACCCCGCGAGCACTGCCGGGCCGGCACGCCGCCGCACTCGGCGCTCTCCCGCTGCAGCTCCTGCGCCTCGATCTCGGCCTCGCTCGCGGTGAACCGTCGCAGGATGCTCCGCAGCGACCCTCGGCTCTCGTCGGTCGTCATGACCTCCGCGTCACCCTCTCCTCGCTGACCGGCCGCGCCGGCACTGGGCCCGTGCCCGGTGTCGCCCGGACCGTCCCGCCAGCGTACGCCGATCCGGCCGGCGCCGGCGGACCGGTGACCCGCCGGGTCAGACCTGCCGCGGCTGCTCCGCCGGGCGCCCACCGTCGGGGCCGGCGGCCTCGCCGTCGGTGGCCTCCCGCGGCAACCGCAGCGGCAGCGGCTCGCGCACCGGCTTGGCCTCCTGGCCCCGGTCGACCACCAGACCCTCCATGCAGAGGGCCAGCGGCCCGGCCGCTCCCGGGTCCGTGGCGGCAGCGCCCTGGTAGACGCCCCGCACCATCCACCGCGGGCCGTCGACACCCACGAACCGCAGGTCGGTCACGCCGTCCGGGGTGCGTACCCGCGCCCGCAGCTCGGTGCCGTACTCCCCCTCGACCTCCTCGGTCGCCGCGCCGTCGTTGATCAGCGACTGGCGGATCTCCTCGCGCACCTCGTCCCAGATCCCCTCGGACCGGGGTGCGGCGAAGACGCCGAGCTGCAACGCGTTCTGGCCGTGCACCAGCACCACCTGCTGGACGACGCCCTGCTGGTCGGCCTGCACCCGCACCTCCACCTCGGCCACCGCCGGGATGTGCAGGCTGCCGAGGTCGAGCCGCGTCACGCCGGAGGGCGCCTCGGAGATGTCGTACGGGCCACGGGCGGGGACCGGAGTGGCCTGCTCGATCTGGTGCTCGTCGAGGACCTCGGTGGTCCGCTCGTCACGGGCGTGCCGCCCGGCCTCGGCCCGCTTCCGGGAGAAGATCACTTCGTCCGCCCTCCGCTTTCCGCGCTCACCCTGTCACCTCTTCGCTGCGCCGGCCGTCCCCGGTCGGGTCCGCCGGCCGCGGCACCAGACCGGCGTGACCGCCGGTGGAGCCGTGCCCGCCCGTCCCGCGTCGGGACGGGGGCAGCTCGGCCACCGGCTCGAACTGCGCCCGCGCCACCCGCTGCACAACGAGCTGGGCGATCCGGTCGCCTCGGGAGATCTTCGCCGGAGTCGCCCGGTCATGGTTGATCAGGTTCACGAGGATCTCCCCCCGGTAGCCGGCGTCGACCGTACCGGGCGCGTTGAGCACCGTCACACCGAGCCTGGCCGCGAGCCCCGACCGGGGGTGGACGAGGCCCACATACCCCTCCGGGAGGGCGATCGCCACCCCGGTCGGGACCAGGGCACGGCCGCCGGGCGGCAGCTCCACGTCCGCGGCGGCCACCAGGTCCGCCCCGGCGTCGCCCGGATGGGCGTACGCGGGCAGCGGCAGCTCGGGGTCGAGCTGCCGTACGGGCACGGGTACGACGTCGGTCACGGTTCCCCTCTTCCGTCCGGTACGGCGGTGACCCTGCCATCCTGCCGGGTACCCGGGCCGGCGTCCGCCGTACCCTCGGACTGTGAGCCTGTCGCCGTCCTCGTCCTCGACCGCGCCGCCCCGGCCGGGCCGCGCGGAGCATTCCGAGCGGCTCGCCCTGCCGTGGTGGCTCTGGCTGGCCGGGCTGGCCGCCGCCGGCCTGCTCGCCGCCGAGATCTGGATGGGCGCGCCCGGCGTGCGCGCCTGGCTGCCGTTCGCGGTGCTGCTGCCGCTGACCGTGGTGGGGCTCTGGTGGCTGGGCCGCATCCGCGTCGCCGTCCGGGACGGTGAGCTGCTGGTCGACGACGCCCACCTCCCCGTGCGGTACGTGGCCGACGTGGTGCCGCTCGACGCCGCGGGCCGGCGCGAGGTGCTGGGGGTGGGCGCGGACCCGTTGGCGTTCGTGGTGCAGCGCCCGTGGATCGGCGGCGCCGTGCAGGTGGTGCTGGACGACCCGGACGACCCCACCCCGTTCTGGGTGGTGAGCACCCGCCACCCGGTCGAACTGGCCGAGGCGGTCCTCGCCGCCCGCGACGGGCGCTGACCGCGGGCGCCGCAGCGGCTCGCGTGCGGGTCAGGGCGCGTCGGGCAGGGAGCGCGGCGGCACGGGCAGCGCGCGGCGCTTGCGCCGCAGGTCGTCGCGGACCTGGTCGCCGAGCCCGCGGGTGGCCCGTCGGTTGAGGTAGCTGGCGACGGCCGCCCCGGTGAGGAACGGCCCGAGCGTGGTGAGGTTGCGCCCGAACCGGCGCAGCAGGGTGTCGCGCAGCTCACGGCGGGCCGCGGTGCCGAGCACGGCACCGATTCCCGCTCCGGGCATCATCGGGTTGACCCCGCGCTGGCTGGCCCACGACTGCACCAGCGCGACGGCGCGGGGACCACGGCCGGTGGGCAGCGCCACGCCGTAGATCTCGTGCAGCTCGCCGATGAGTTTGAGCTCGATCGCCACCACCGCGATGGTCTCCGCGGCGAGCAGCACCGGTGCCGAGAGCAGGGTGGGTGTGACAGTCCACTCCACGGCGGCCACTCCGCCGCCGGCCGCGCCCACGCCGGCGGTCGCCCGGGCCGCGTTGCGGACCAGCCGGTCGGCGAGGGCCTCGTCGTCCAGGCCCTCGAAGTGCCGACGCAGGGTCGCCAGGTCCCGGATCGGCACGTGCGGGGCGATCTCGGTGACGGTGTCGACCATCCAGCGCACGGCCGCCCGCGGCTTGAACAGGTCACCCAGGCCACGGGCACGGGCCTGGCCGACCAGCCGGGTGAGCAGTTGCCGGCGCCGGGCCGGCGCGATGTCGTCGGCGGTCAACGCCGCCACGGTGGCGCCCAGTTCCTCCGGGTCGCGCCCGGGAGCGTCGCCTCGCTCGCTCATCGCCCTCGACCTCCGGGTCGCTGGTTCGGTTACCCGCTCCGAGTCAAGCAGTTCTCCAGCAGTGGTGCACGGGGACGCCGACAGCGGCGGCCCCGTTCAGGAGCCGCCGCTGGTGTGGATCGAGGTCAGACGCACTCACGGCAGATGAGCTCGCCGTTGCGCTCGACCGCGAGCTGGCTGCGGTGGTGCACCAGGAAGCAGCGGGCGCAGCGGAACTCGTCCTGCTGCATCGGCAGTACCTTGACCGTGAGCTCCTCGTCGGCCAGGTCGGCTCCGGGCAGCTCGAAGCTCTCGGCCACCTCGGCCTCGTCGACGTCCACGGCGCCCGACTGTGAGTCGACGCGCCGGGCCTTGAGCTCTTCCAGGCTGTCCTCGCCGAGGTCGACCTCGTCGCGACGCGGGGCGTCGTAGTCGGTGGCCATCGGTTTCACTCTCCCATTTCGATGTGGTCGTACGGTTGTAACGCCGAACGACGCTGTTCCGGTTCCGCTGGCCGGCCACCCGTTGTGTCGGTCACCCGACCCGACAATCCGCCGGTCAAAGCCGCCAGAGAAACTCCCCCGGCGAGCGCGGTACCTTACCCCCCCTTCGGGCGAGGCATGTATACCGCCCTCGTGGCAGAGATGTACGCCCCCGCACGGGAAGTTGTTCCCAATGTGACTCAGGCGACACGAAGATAGGGGTAGTAGTACCTGGTTCGGAGGTGGCGCGCCGGCATGTCCGGCTGTTTCCACGCGACGGCCGGACAACCGTTAACCTCAGCGGCGTATCCGACGGCCGGGCGGGCGGCAGGCCCGCCGGCGGCCGCCGCCACCCACCTGGAGTCCGGGGAGCGCCCAGATGAGTTTTGCGCGAGTGCGGGCACTCGTTGTCGTCGGTCTGCTGGCGGTCCTCGCCGTGATCTTCGTCGGGATCGCGGTGGTCCGCGACTCCCAGGGCGACGCCGCCACCGCCAAGGGCTGCCCGGACGGCTGGCCGATCGCCGACGTGACGCTCCGGGAGGCCAAGGACGTGAAGATCAACGTCCTGAACGCGACCGAGGAGTCCGGCCGGGCCACGAACGTCGCGGACGACTTCCGCAACCGCAAGTTCCAGGTGCAGAAGGTGGGCAACGCGCCGAAGGGCGTCGACGAGGTGGCCGTGCTGCGGTTCGGCCCGAAGGGCGTCGGCTCCGCGCATCTGCTCCGCGCCTACTTCCTCGACAACGCCGATCAGCAGTACGACCCGAAGCGCACCGACGACACCGTGGACGTGGTGCTGGGTGAGAACTTCCAGCAGCTGGCCACCACGACCGAGGTGAACCAGTCCCTCGGCGACCTCGGCTCGCCGGTCGCGCCGCCCGGCAGCTGCCCCGCCTCCGAGGACTGAGCCGCCCCGTCACAGCGGCGGCGCCCCGCCGGGCGGTGTCGGAGATCCGACGACGGCCTACGCGGCCTGAGCCGGCCGGGCGCGCGGCGGGCGACGCCCGGCGGCGGTCACGGCCCGCCGGAGGCGTCCAGGTCGGCGAGCCGGTCGTGCAGCGGGCCGAAGAGCGCCGGTGGCGCGGCGAGCACCAGGTCCGGCCCGGCCGGCCGGCCGCCCAGCCCGGCCACCCGTAGCCCCGACTCGGTGGCGATCAACGCCCCGGCCGCCTGGTCCCACGCGGCGAGTCCCTTCTCGTAGTAGGCGTCGACCCGCCCCTCGGCGGCGAGGCAGAGGTCCAGCGCCGCGGCACCGAAGCGACGGATGTCGCGGACGTGCGGGATCAGCTCGGCCACCACCCGGGCCTGGTGCGCCCGGCGCTTCGGGTCGTAGCCGAAGCCGGTGGCGACGAGCGCCTGCCCCAGGTCGGTCTCGGTCGAGCACCGCAGCCGCTCGCCCTCGCGCCACGCGCCGCCGCCCGCGGTGGCGGTCCACTCCTCGCCCGTGGTGACGTTGCGCACCACCCCGGCGACCACCTCGCCGTCGACCTCGGCGGCGAGCGACACCGCGCAGTACGGCAGCCCGTAGAGGTAGTTGACGGTGCCGTCGATCGGGTCGACGATCCACCGCACGCCCCCGCCGGTTCCGCTCTCGCCCGCCCCGTACTCCTCGCCCAGCACCGCGTCGCCGGGCCGGAGCCGGCGCAGCGCGTCGAGGACCTGTCGTTCGACGGCCCGGTCGGCGGCCGTCACCACGTCGGTCACCGTGCTCTTGGTGGCGGCCACCGAGACGCCCTCGGCCCGCATCCGGTACGCGGTCGCCGCGGCGTCCCGGGCCACCTCGACCGCGATCTCCAGCAGCTCCCGCGGCGACGGCCCGGTGCCTTCCATCCCTGGTCCCCTTCCCGCACGACCGGGGCGTTCCGGTTCGTGCGCGGTTATCATCCTTACAAAGTCCACATCTGCGCCGAATCGGCGGTCCCCGAGAGCCGATCCGCCGTGCGGCGCAGGATGATCGCCGCAGACGGCGCTACAATTCACCCCTGCCCACGCGCCACGGACGGCCGACGACCGGCCGGCCCGGGACACGGGGGTTCCTCAATCACATCGCCCGGCGCGGTGGCCCCTGCTGCGCCGGTCGACCCGGCCGTGCTCGCTCTTCGCCTCCGGAAGGTCATTCGTGACAGAACCCCGCCAGACCGGCGCCGACGTTCGCTCGCTCACCGACACCCTGATCGCCCACGCGCAGAGCGCCGGCGGCCAGCTGACGTCGGCCCAGCTCGCGCGCACCGTCGAGTCCGCCGAGGTGACGCCGGCCCAGGCCAAGAAGATCCTGCGGGCGCTCTCCGAGGCGGGAGTGACCGTGGTCGTGGACGGGTCGGCCAGCACCCGCCGCCGGGTCGCCGCCGCCAGGTCCGCGACCCCGGCGTCCCGGGCCACCACCGCCAAGACCACCAAGAAGGCCGCCGCCCCGGCGCCGAAGCAGGCGCCCGCCGCCGACGAGGCTCCGGCGCCCGCCCCGCGGAAGGCGACCGCGCGCAAGAGCGCCGGCACCACCGCCGAGGTGGCCAAGGCCGCGGCGCCGGCCAAGGCCGCCAAGTCCACCCGGGCCACCAAGGCGACCGTCGCCGCGGCCGGCGGCAAGACGAAGGCCGCCCCCGCGAAGGCCAAGGGGGACGAGGGCGCCGAGGGCGACATCGATCCGGAGGAGCTCGCCGCCGAGATCGAGGACGTGGTGGTCGAGGAGCCGGCCGAGCTCACCCAGGCCGCCGAGGCCGACGCCGCCAACTCCGCCAGCGACAACGACTTCGAGTGGGACGACGAGGAGTCGGAGGCGCTCAAGCAGGCTCGGCGTGACGCCGAGCTCACGGCCTCCGCCGACTCGGTCCGGGCCTACCTCAAGCAGATCGGCAAGGTCCCGCTGCTCAACGCCGAGCAGGAGGTCGAGCTCGCCAAGCGGATCGAGGCCGGGCTCTACGCCGCGGAGCGGCTGCGCGCCGCCGAGGAGGGCGAGGAGAAGCTCACCCGCGAGATGCAGCGCGACCTGATGTGGATCTCCCGGGACGGCGAGCGGGCCAAGAACCACCTGCTCGAGGCCAACCTGCGGCTGGTCGTCTCGCTCGCCAAGCGCTACACGGGGCGTGGCATGGCCTTCCTCGACCTGATCCAGGAGGGCAACCTCGGCCTGATCCGCGCGGTCGAGAAGTTCGACTACACCAAGGGCTACAAGTTCTCCACCTACGCCACCTGGTGGATCCGCCAGGCCATCACCCGCGCCATGGCCGACCAGGCCCGCACCATCCGCATCCCGGTGCACATGGTCGAGGTGATCAACAAGCTGGGCCGGATCCAGCGCGAGCTGCTCCAGGACCTGGGCCGCGAGCCCACCCCGGAGGAGCTGGCCAAGGAGATGGACATCACACCGGAGAAGGTGCTGGAGATCCAGCAGTACGCCCGGGAGCCCATCTCGCTGGACCAGACCATCGGCGACGAGGGTGACAGCCAGCTCGGTGACTTCATCGAGGACTCGGAGGCCGTGGTCGCCGTCGACGCGGTCTCGTTCAGCCTGCTGCAGGACCAGCTCCAGCAGGTGCTGCAGACGCTCTCCGAGCGCGAGGCGGGCGTGGTACGCCTGCGCTTCGGCCTCACGGACGGCCAGCCGCGCACGCTGGACGAGATCGGCCAGGTCTACGGGGTGACCCGGGAGCGGATCCGGCAGATCGAGTCGAAGACCATGTCCAAGCTGCGCCACCCGTCGCGGTCGCAGGTTCTCCGGGACTACCTGGACTGAGCCCGGGTCGTCAACCGAGCGTGTCTTTTTGATCACCTGGCGTGCAACGCCGGATGGTGACCCGCCGGTTGCACGATTGTGATCGTTGACGTGGCACCCTTGGTGCACGGCACACTGTCCCTGCCATGTGTGACCTCGGTCGCCCGCGGGCACACAGGGAAGGCCAGGCGCGACAAGGATGTTGCACGATAGGTGAGCAACGACCGAAGAGATTGTTCATCGGTGACGACCAGAGGAGGAAGGCGATGACCCCGACCCTCACGCCGCCGCCCGAGACGGTGAGCCCCCCGGCCGCCGATGAACGGTGCGACCGCTGCAATGCTGCTGGCAAGCTCCGCATCACGTTGGCCGGTGGGGGCGAGCTGGTGTTCTGTGGGCACCACGCGAACAAGTACGCCGAGGATCTCGTGAAGATCACCGTTCGGTACGCGACGGACCCCGACTTCAGCTGGCGTGGCGCTGACCTGATGGCGAACTGACACCCGCAACCCGACATAGAGCCGGCCGGAGGCCCCAGAAAGGGCGCCTCCGGCCGGCCTTTCTGTATCCCTCCCGAACGGCGCCGTCCGCCCCTCCCGCGGTGCCCAGGAGCGTTGCGTGGCGCCGCGCCCGATTCCCGACGCAACCCTCTTGATCACCGGGGCTTCCGGGGGCGGGGTCAGAGGGTTTGGACGGTGGCGATCCGCTCTTCGAGCTGCTCGATCGTCGCCTGGGCGCTCGGCGGGCCACCGCAGAGCCGGCGCAGCTCGGCATGGATCTTGCCGTGCGGTTGGCCGGTGCGGTGGTGCCGGGCGGCCACGAGCGCGTTGAGCTGGCGACGGAGCGCCACCCGGCGCTGGGCGGCACTCAGTGGTGCGGCAGGCGCGGCGGGGGCCTCAGCGGCCGGCTCAGCGGCCCGCGCGGCCGCTCTGCGGCGCTGCGCGGCGAGCTGCTCGGCCTGCCGCTTCGACAACAGGGTGGCGACCTGGTCGGCGGTGAGGAGGCCGGGCAGGCCCAGGTACTCCTCCTCCTCGGGCGTGCCGGCCTGGGCCGCGGTGCCGAAGGACGCGCCATCGAAGATCACCTGGTCCAGCTCGGCGGTGGCGGAGAGCGCGGCGAACCTCTTCTCCAGCTCGCCGCTGGCCTGCTCGTCGCGCTGCGCCCGCTCCAACAGGTCGTCGTCGAAGCCCTCGCGATCCTTCGGCTTGCCCAGCACGTGGTCGCGGGCGGCCTCCATCTCGCTGGCCAGCCCGAGCAGGTGCGGCACGCTGGGCAGGAAGACCGACGCGGTCTCCCCCGGCCGGCGGGCCCGGACGAAGCGGCCGATGGCCTGCGCGAAGTAGAGCGGCGTGCTGGCGCTGGTGGCGTAGACACCGACGGCGAGGCGCGGGATGTCCACCCCTTCCGAGACCATCCGCACCGCCACCAGCCACCGCTGCTCGGACGCCGCGAACGTCGCGATCCGCGCGGAGGCGCCGACGTCGTCGGAGAGCACCACCGCGGCCTTCTCGCCGGTCACCTGCTCGAGGAGCTTGGCGTACGAGCGGGCGGCCTGCTGGTCGCTGGCGATCACCAACCCACCGGCGTCCGGCATACCGGCGTTGCGCAGCACGCTGAGCCGGGCGTCGGCGGCGCGCAGCACCTGCGGCATCCAGTCGCCCGCCGGGTCCAGGGCGGTCCGCCAGGCCTGGGCGATCAGGTCCTGCGTCATCGGCTCCCCGAGCCGCGCCGCGAGCTCGTCCCCGGCGTTGGTCCGCCAGCGGGTCTCTCCCGAGTACGCGAGGAACAGCACCGGCCGGACGACGTTGTCGCGCAGCGCGTCGGCGTAGCCGTAGACCGAGTCGGCGCGCGAGCGCAGCAGCCCGTCGTCGCCGCGCTCGTAGGTCACGAACGGGATGGGGTTGTCGTCGGAGCGGAACGGCGTGCCGGTGAGCATCAGGCGGCGCACCGCGGGCTCGAAGGCGGCCTTCACGCCGTCGCCCCAGGTGCGGGAGTCACCGGCGTGGTGGATCTCGTCGAGGATGACCAGGGTGCGCCGGGTCATGGTGCGACGCCGGTGCACCTGCGGGGCCATGCCGACCTGGGCGTACGTGACCACCGCGCCGTGGAAGTCGGCCGACGAGTGCACGTCGGCGTTGCGGAAGGCGGCGTCCAGCTGGATGCCCACCCGGGCGGCGGCCTGCGCCCACTGCGTCTTCAGGTGCTCCGTCGGGGCGACCACGGTGACCGCCTCCACGGTGCCGTCGGCGAGCAGCTCGGCGGCGATCCGCAGGGCGAAGGTCGTCTTGCCGGCCCCGGGCGTCGCGACGGCGGTGAAGTCCTCGGCGCGTCGACGCAGATACTCCACCAGCGCCTTGCGCTGCCAGGCGCGTAGTGCCGGAAACGTGTCGATCGCCGGCAACGGGGCTGCCACCCGAGGCTCCTCTCCGACCGCACAAGAGCGGACCTCGGCGCGTGGCCACCGGTCCGCACCGCCCATGAAAACGCCTCCGCGCAGAAGATGCCGCGAAGGCCGACTCAGCATAACCAGCCGGCGCCCGCCCTCCCAGGCGACGCCACGCTGGTCACATCTGTCGCGGCGTGCCGCCCGTCACCACTGCGGGCCCGACCCCCGGTCGGGGGTACGCGGCGGCCGCAGCGCCGCCACCGGCGCCGTCCAGCGCCGCCGCAGCGCCACGAGCCGTACGACGAACACCAGGACCGCCGCGGCGCTCAGCGGCGCCGGCCCGGCCTGCCCCAGGCCGTGGAGCACGGCCACGAGGACCGCCCCCGCCAGCGCGGCCAGCGCGTAGATCTCGCGACGCAGCACCACCGGAATCTCGCCGGTGAGCAGGTCCCGGCCCAGCCCGCCACCGATGCCGGTGAGCATGCCGATCAGGCACGCCCCGACCGGCGGGACCCGCGCGTCGAGGGCCTTCAGCGTGCCGGTCACCGTGAAGAGCGCGAGCCCGGCCGCGTCGAGCACCAGGACGGTGGTGCGCAGCCGGGCCAGTTGGGGGTGCAACCAGAAGACGGCGGCGGCGGTGACCGCGGCCGCCGCCGCGTACCGCCAGTCGGCGAAGGCCAGCGGCGGCACCTCGTCGATGACGAGGTCGCGGAAGATCCCGCCGCCCAGGGCGGCCACGAAGCCGACGAAGACGACCCCGAAGAGGTCCAGCCGCTTGGCCACCGCGGCCGAGGCGCCGGAGGCGGCGAAGACCGCGACGCCGACGAGGTCGGCGATGAGCAGGGCGGTGGAGGTGGTCACCGCCGAAGGTTACGCGCGCGGCACGGAGCGGGTGCCGGGGTCAGTCGCCCCAGGAGTCGTAGATCTCCTTGCACTTCGGGCAGACCGGCGAGCCGGGCTTCGCCGCCTTGGTCACCGGGAAGGTCTCCCCGCACAGCGCGACGACGAAGGTGCCCATCACGGCACTCTCCGCGATCTTGTCCTTCCGGACGTAGTGGAACATCTCGGGACCGGTGTCGGCGTCCTTCAGCTCGGGACGCTCGAGAACCTGTGTGCTCACGTCTGCACCTCCAACCGACAAGTTTGGCAGCTCACCACGGTCCGGTCCACTTCACCCCGGTCCGGGGCGGGCCGTACGGTGATCACCGTGACCAACTTTCACATCCGTTACGGCGCCGAGGTGGCCGACGCGCTGCGCGACGGCCGTCCCGTCGTCGCCCTGGAGAGCACCATCGTCTCGCACGGTCTTCCCCGGCCGGAGAACCTGCGGGTGGCCCGTGAGATCGAGACCACGGTCCGCGCGGCCGGGGCGGTGCCGGCCACCATCGGCATGGTTGGCGGCGAACTGGTGGTCGGTCTCGACGACGCGCAGCTGACCCGCCTCGCGACCGTCGACGGTGTGGCCAAGCTCTCCGTACGCGATCTGGCCGTGGCCGCGGCGACCGGCGCGGACGGCGCGACGACCGTGGCGGCGACCAGTGCCGTGGCGGCCGCGGCGGGGATCGGTGTCTTCGCCACCGGCGGGCTGGGCGGCGTGCACCGGGAGGCCTCGCACACCTTCGACGAGTCGGCCGACCTGACCACCCTCGCGCGGACCCCGATCGCCGTGGTCTGCGCCGGCGTGAAGTCGATCCTCGACGTCGGGGCGACGCTGGAGCGGCTGGAGACGCTCGGGGTGAGCGTGGTGGGCTACCGCACCCGCCGGTTCCCGGGCTTCTACCTCACCGACGGCGGTTTCGACCTCGACTGGTCCGTGGAGTCGCCCGAGCAGATCGCCGCGGTGCTCGCGGCCCGGTCGGCGCACGGCGTCCAGGCCGGCGGCCTGGTGGTGGCCAACCCGCTCCCCGCCAACGAGCAGCTGGACCCGGCGCTGCACGACCGCACCCTGACCGAGGGTCTCGCGCTGTTGGAACGCGACGGGGTGACCGGCAAGGCGGTGACCCCCTACCTGCTCGCCCACTTCCACTCCGCCACCGAGGGCGCCAGCCTCACGGTGAACGTGCGGATCATCCTGCGCAACGCCGACCTGGCGGCACGGATCGCGGTGGCCGCGGCCGCCCGCCGCGCCGACACCGGGGCATGAACCCCGCCCCGCGGATCGTCGTCGTCGGCGACGTGATCACCGACGTGGTCGCGGTGCTCTCCGGACCGCTCGCGACGGGTTCGGACACCGCGGCCGAGATCCGGTTCAGCGGTGGCGGCCAGGCGGCCAACACCGCCGCCTGGCTCGCCGCCCAGGGCGCGTCCGTGACGCTGGTCGCCGCGGTCGGCGACGACCCGGAGGGGCGCGACCGCGTGGTCGAGCTGGAGGCCGCGGGCGTGGACTGCGCCGCCGAGCGCGTGGCGGGGGCGGCGACCGGCACGGTCATCGTGCTGGCCCGCGACGGCGAGCGGACGATGGTCAGCCAGCGCGGGGCGAACCTGCGGCTGACCGCGGCGCACGTCGAGCGGGCCGTCGCGGCGGTGCCCGACGCCGGGCACCTGCACCTGTCCGCGTACACCCTGCTGGACCCGGAGTCGCGCGGGGCCGGGCTGCGGGCGTTGGCCGTGGCCCGCGAGCGCGGGCTCACCACGAGCGTCGACGCGGCCTCCGCGGAGCCGTTGCGGAGGGTCGGTGCGGGGGCGTTCCTGGCCTGGGTACGCGACGTGGACCTGCTGCTGGTCAACTCGGACGAGGCGACTGTGCTGGCCGGTGGGTTGGAGCCGGCGGCCCAGGCGCGGGCGCTGTCGGCGACGGCCCGGCGGGTGGTGGTCAAGCGCGGCGCGGCCGGCGCGGTGTGGGCGGACCGTACGGGGATGCTCAGCGCGGCGCCGGCCCGCCGGGTGGCGGTGCTCGACGTCACGGGGGCCGGGGACGCGTTCGCCGCGGGGCTGCTGACCGCCTGGCTGGGCGGCGCGAGGCCGGACGCGGCGTTGGCGCGGGCCGGTGACCTCGGCGCGGTGGCGGTCTCGACGCTCGGCGCCCGGCCGCGGCCCTGACGCTCGTCACGGTTCGGCGTCGATGACCTTGTGGGGGCGCTCCTCGGCGGTGAGGCTCATCGGCGGGGCGGTGTCCTGGTGCTGCTGGTGGAAGCGGTT
This sequence comes from Micromonospora xinjiangensis, assembly GCF_056150165.1. Taxonomy (NCBI): domain Bacteria; kingdom Bacillati; phylum Actinomycetota; class Actinomycetes; order Micromonosporales; family Micromonosporaceae; genus Micromonospora; species Micromonospora xinjiangensis. The sequence goes on from NZ_JAXCFO010000001.1 coordinate 356,381, forward strand.
GGCCAGCCGGTGCTGTTCCTTGGGCGGCCGGTCGTTGGCGAGCAGCACCGCCAGCCACGGGATGAGCACCATGCCGAGGCCGCAGAGCGGGAGCCACAGCCAGAGCATGGGGGCCTGCGCACCCACCAGGATCGCGCCCACGACCAGGCAGGCGACCCGGACGCCCATCATCAGCACGTAACGCCGCTGCCGACTGGTGAGCTGATCGTCCTGGCTGCGTGAGGCATCGGTGATCAGGATCGGTTGGTACGCCTGACGCTTCACCACGGACCTCCTCGAGGGGTTACGCCTCATCCTGACACTCACCGGCCGTGATCAGCGACATTCAGGGCAGCCGCGGTGCACATCCCGCTCGTGTTACGTGCGTGGTACGCTCCGCCCGTGGGCAGCAGGTTCAGCTTCACCGAAGAGGCGCTGGCCAACCTGAAGGTCTACGACGTCACGCCGGGGGAAGTCTGGGAGGCGCTCCACAGCGCGCGGCGGGTGATCCGCCACCTGGGCGACGACGTGATGGTCGTCTACGCCGCCGCCCGGCGGGGCCGTCGGCTGGCCGTGCTGCTCGCCGAGGCCGACGACACCGACAACGACTGGGACATCCTCTCCGCCCGCGAACTGAGCGACGTCGAGTCGAAGCGCTACGACGAGGCCGTGCGGAGAGAGCGCCGATGAGGAGGCGGTGACGATGCACCGTAACGACGCGATGAAGCAGTTCCACAGCGGCGACGACCGGCTCGCGGAGCTGATCGACGAGAGCCAGCCGGCGGCGCTGCCCACCCCCGACACCGACGTGCCGATGGTGAGCAGGTCGGTGCGGCTGCCGCTGGAGACGTACGAACGGGTGCGGGCGGCCGCCGAGGCGCGCGGCATCGGGGTCACCACCCTGATGCGGCAGTGGATCGAGGCGGGCCTGGCCGACCTCGACGACTCCGCCACCGTCTCGCTCGCCGACGTCCGACGGGCGATCGCCTCACTGGCCCACCCCACCGCCGCCTGAACAGCCGTCACAGGGGTGGGGCCGGGGACCGGCGTTGCGTCAGGCGCTCGTCTTCGCCTTCGCCACGGCCTTCATCTGCTGCTTGTACTCCCGGACCCGGCGCAACGACTCCCCGTCGGTCACGTCGGCGACGGAGCGGTACGCGTCCGCGTCGCCGTACCCGCCGGCCGCCTCCCGCCAGCCCTCCGGCCGGACGTCGAACCGCTTGCCGAGCAGGGCGAGGAAGATCTGCGCCTTCTGCTTGCCGAAGCCGGGCAGCTCGGCGATCCGGCGGAGCAGCTCCCGCCCGTCGGCCACACCGGCCCAGAGCCCGGCGGCGTCGCCGTCGTACCGCTCGACGAGCGTGCGGCAGACCTCCTGCACCCGGGCGGCCATCGCCTTGGGAAACCGGTGCAGGGCCGGCGGCTGGGCGAAGATCGCCACCAGCTGCTCCGGGTCGTACCCGGCGAGTTCCCGGGCGTCGAGGTCGTGCCCGAGCCGCTGCGTCAGCACGTACGGCGAGGAGAACGCCTTCTCCATGGGGATCTGCTGGTCTCAGCAGATGGCCGACCCATAGAAGAGAGGTCGGGCAAGAAACAGCCCCGGTCGGTGCGCGAACACCGCCGGGGCCAGACGGACGCTGGAGGTCCGCCGTGTACTCGAAGTCTATCACTGTCCGGGGCGCGCGATGAGCGTGGAAGCCCTGACCTGGGCCTTCAACGAGGCCCCTGACGTACGGAAGTGCTGCGTCCCGGTCCTGCTCGGACTGGCCAACCACGCGCACGCCAACGGCAAGGGTGCCTACCCCGGCCAGAAGCTCCTGGCCCACTACGCCCGCAAGACCGTCCGCGCCACGCAGGACTGCCTGAAGCACCTCCTGGAGGACGGGCTGATCGCGCGAGGCGACCAGCGCCACGTTGCCTACATCCCGGCCGACCGCCGGCCCGTGGTCTACAACCTGGCGATGCACCGGAAGCGGGAGATCCCGCTGGACCTGCTCCCCGAGGCGGAGCCGGTGTCGGGCAAGTCGGCTGCCGTGCCGGACGACGGCCACGAGGAGCCCTTCATCGAGCCTGTGGAGTCCCCGGAGCCGGAGCCGGCACGTCCGGCCCGCCCGGCGCAGCCGACCGGCCTGGCGGCCTTCAGGGCGGCCCGCAAGAAGCTCGACGAGAAGCGGGGCGCTGCCCTGCCGCCGGAGCCGGGTGCGAAGAAGTGCCGGAAGCACCGGGGCCAGCTCGCCAACAACTGCACGCCGTGCAAGAGCGAAGCGAAGGGGGTGGCCTGATGAGCCGCGCCGAGAAGTGGGAGCGCCGAGTCCAGGTGGCCATCCTCCTCGCCGTGGGGATCTCGGCGGGCTACGTCAGCTTCACCCACGTCCACGACTGGACGATGGCCAACTCCCCCGAGCACGTGCCGGCCGGGGCCGGCTGGGTCAACGCCGGCATCTCCGAGCTGATCCCCATCGCGGCGCTGATCGAGATCCGGCGGCGCAAGCGGGACGGGCGGGGCATCGTCTTCCCGGTGGTACTGATCGTCGCGGCGACGACCCTGTCCCTGACCGCTCAGCTCGCCGTCGCCAAGCCCGGCCTGTCCGGCGGCATCGTGTCGGCGGTACCCGCCATCGCCTTCATGGGTCTCGTGAAGCTGGTACTGGCCGGCGCGGCGGTGAAGGTACTGGACGGGAAGGTACCGGCCGCCAAGCGGGTACCGGGTACTGCCGAGGTACCGGTACGGAAGGTGCCGACCCGCAAGGTACCGGCTCAGGCTGTACCGGTACCGGCGATGGCAGTACCCGCGAGGCCGGTACCCGGTACCCCGGCAGTACCGGTACCCGAGGTACCGAAGACGGCGGTACCGGTACCTGACCAGGCGGTACCCGGCGAGCCGGTACCCGCGATCGTGGTACCGGGCCCCGAGCGGAGGGTACGGAAGCCTGCCGGTACTCGACCTGACGCGGAGCTGAAGGCGGTACTGCTAGACCCCGAGGCGGTACCCCGGAAGCCGGACGGGACGGTACCGGTGAAGGTCGCGGCGAAGGTACTGGGTACCGGGCCGGACAGGGCGCGGCGTCTTCTCGACGACCTCGGCCTGCGCGAGCCGAAGGTATCGGTACCCGCGTAGCAGTGAGCCCCGGTACCGCTGACGGCAATCAGCGGTACCGGGGCCCCTACGCGATGGGCTCAGACCTCGCCAGCGAGAACCTTCTGCTTCAGCGTCTCGAACGACGCCAGGGGGAACCGGGCGACGCCCTCCGGGTGCTCGCTGTCCCGCAGGAGGACGACGTTGTCGCCGAACGCGATCTCCGGGCAGTTCGGGCCGGAGTTGTCACACTTCAGGGTGCGCCACTTGGGCTGGAGCTGTTCCATCTCGTTCTCCTTGTTCTGCCGGCCGCCCGGTGCGGTCGGTCGTCTTGCGGGGTGGTCAGCGAGCGCGTGCCCAGTTCAGGAAGCGCTCACTGAGGTCGCGGGGCTTCTCGCTCGGGTTGAGCTGGTGAAGCTGGCCGTCAGCCTCGGCCATCTGTGAGGCGAGGTAGACCAGGAGTCCGGTGCGGTTGTTGCGGAAGTCGACCAGCAACTTCAGTCGCGCCGGTTGGCAGGGCCACTCGGCGGCGCAGTTGCGACACAGCCAGATCGGTCGGATCGGCTGGTGCGGAACGACTGGCCGCCGAGCGCTCACAGTCGACGTCCGCCGTTCGCCCGGAACCACTGGGCCGGGGTTAGCCTGCCGACGCGGCCGACATCCAGCGTCGAGTACGCCCTTGTTGGCTCCCGCATCCAAGCGGGCGGGTTCTCGCCGGGCTTGCGCGCTGGCCGAACGATCCTGCGGTTGAACCACGGCGACACCTCAACCTCCTCGGGAGTTGGGAAGAGGCCGCCCCACCACGGGGGGAGCAGGGCGGCCCCTGGCAAGACCCACTGACGCCCCCCTCGGCAGCCAGCAGGCCCGCATAGATGACAGTCTTGTAAGGACACAGCTACGCTCGGAAGGCGTTCGGGCAGGTCGCGGTGAGGGTCTGGCGATCTTGTGGCGCGGCTGGAACTGGCTGGCGATCTTGGCGATTCCCTGGAGGTCGGGTGGAACACGACGAGGCGTTCGAGCTGATTCGCGTTCAGCTCCGCAAGCAGCGGGCCCTACGCGGCATGTCGCAAGAGGAGTTCGGCAAGCGCGCGAACTACTCAGGGTCCACTGTCTCCGCAGTGGAGACCGGCACCAGGCCGATCGACCTGGCATACGCCCGCCGAGCTGACGAGATCCTGGAGACCGGCGGTCTGTTCGAGACCCTGCTGAAGAACGCCCAGCGAGACGGCCAGCCGAGCTGGTTCAAGCCCTGGTTGGAAGCTGAGCGCGCCGCGAAGCAGCTCCGGTACTTCAACCCGACCCTGATCCCCGGCCTGCTCCAGACGGCGAACTACGCCCGCGCCGTCCTGCGCTTCGACGACACCAGGCCGGAGGAAGAGGTCGAGAAGGCGGTGGCCAGCCGGCTCGAACGACAGGAGATCCTGACCCGCGACCGCCCGCCTCTCGTGGTGGCCGTCATCGACGAGGCTGCGCTCCGCCGCCGCGACGCGATCATGGCGGAACAGCTCGCGCACCTACTGCGCATGGCCGAGCTGCCCCACATCCACCTGCACGTCATCCCCGGCGACGCCGGGCTGCACGTCGGGCTCTCCGGGCCGTTGGCGCTGGCCAGGTCCGCAGAGGGTGGATGGGTCGGCCACCTGGAGAACCAGCTTGCAGGGCTTGTGGTCGATGGCGAGGATGGGATGGCTACGCTTCTGGCGAGATGGGAGAGCGTGAGGGGCGTCGCCCTCCCGCAAGCCCTGTCTGTCGCCCTGATGAAGGAAGTTGAGAGCCAGCATGGACCTCAGTAACGCTCAGTGGAAGAAGTCCACCCGCAGCGGCACGAGCGGTGGCGACTGCGTGGAGGTGGCCGACAACCTCCCCGGCGTGGTTGCCGTCCGCGACAGCAAGGACCCGGCGGGCCCCGTGCTCGCCTTCGACCCGCAGACCTGGCGCTCGTTCGTGGAGTACGCCAAGCAGCACTGACCAGATGCACAAGAAGAGGCCCCCCAGCATCACGCTGAGGGGCCTTCTTCGTCTTCAGGTATCCGACGCCGCCTCGCCTCTCTCGCCTCGATAGCGAGCAGCACAGGGGCCTTGGGTTGGCTGAGCTTCAGGGCCCAGCCGACCGACCGCGCGTACCGCGTGTAGAGCACGTAGACGCTCGGCCGGTCGTCCATGCCGGCAGGCTACCTACCGGACCGGGCAGGCACCAGACGCGCACTCCTCGTCGATGCCGTCCGAGACCAGCGTGGCCTTGGCCATGCGGTACGCGCCCTCGGAGATCCGCTCCATCGGGGCCTGCGGTCGGGTGCCGTCGACCATGATGGTCGTGCCCTTCAGGCAGGGCAGCCACTTCCTGATCGTCGCGGCGACCTCGTCCGCGTCCAAGCCGGGCCGGACGTTGGCCGTGAAGCTGACCGCGTTGTCGGCGTAGCAGTTCTGGTACATCGCCTGGAAGGACAGCATGTCGTCGAGGCTGATCTCGTCGGCGCTCTCGACCAGGTCGGCGGCCTCGTACTTGTCGTAGCCCAGGGCCTCCACCTCATCAAGGAGGTTGTCCTTGGTCGGGAACTCGACGACCATCGTGTTGCCGGAGGCGTCGTACTGGCAGACCTCCGTGTGGAAGCCCTGCTCGCGGAACTCCTCCACCTTCGCCCGCTGGTCGGCGTCCGCCATGCTGAAGCGGACCCGGCGGATGAAGAACCGGGCGTAGATCGGGTGGATGCCCTCCGTCGTGCCGGGCAGCTTGGCGATCGTGCCGGTCGGCGCGACGGTGGTCACCTTCACGGGCTCGGGGATGCGCAGGTCGAAGGCGTACTGCCGGGCAGCCTCCCTCACCTTGGCCTTCATCTCGGCCAGCTCGCGCCGCAGGCCGGCGATCTTCGGGACCTTCGAGTACGGGTACCCCCGCTTGGCGTAGAACGCCTGTACCCCGAAGTGCCCGACGCCGATCCGGCGCTCGCTCTCCATGACCGCCTTCTGGCCAGGGTCGAGCATGTCGCCGAACGTCGCCCGCACCAGGAAGCGCGTCATCAGCTCGTGCGCCTCGTCGAGGCCGAGCCAGTCGACCGGTCCGCCCTTGCGCGTCGGCGCGAAGGCGTCCAGGTTGACGTGACCGAGCACGCACGCACCGCTGGCGGGGAGCGGGATCTCGCCGCACGGGTTGGTCGCCACGACCTCGTTGATCTCGCCGATGTTCGAGTAGTCGCTGTTCCAGTAGCCCGGCTCGCCGTTCGTCAGCGCGCCTTCGGTCACCATGCGGTGGATCTCGACCGCCTCCGGGTCGCCGTCGATCAGCAGGCGCACGAACGACTCGTCGATCTCGACGCTGATGTTCGTCGTCCAGTGAAGCCCGGTGTCGGCCTTCGCCGTGATGAAGTCGTGGATGAAGGGGTCGCGCCAGTGCACGATGGCCATGCGAGCGCTGCGCCGGTTGCCGCCCGACACCACGCACTCGGCGATGGCGTGGTCGATCTCCATCGCGTCGAGCGGGGTCACGATCATGCCGTCGAAGGGCAGCTCGTCGGCGCGGGCCTCCGCCTTGTTCAGCACCTCGGACGTGCGGTGGAGGAGCTGGGCGAACGGGGCCGGACCCGAGGCAGTCCCGCCGAAGGTCTTCAGCCGCGAGCCCTTGCAGCGGACCCGCGACACGTCGTAGACGCGGTTCTCGTGCTTGACCTCGTCGTCGGTCATGTAGGTGTCGATGAGGTCGACCAGGGCAGCGGCCCAGCCCTCGCGGGAGTCCTCCACCTCGAACGCGCCGGCCCAGTTGGAGTCGTACTCCTCGGAGAGCAGGCCGGCGGCCTTCATGTCCTCGTAGTCCTGGTGCATCGGGTCGCAGACCACGTGCACGCGGAGCTGCCGGCGCGGCGCACCGAACTTCTCCAGGAAGCGCGAGGAGTAGTTGCTCCCCACTCCCCCGCCCTCCATGAGGCGGAGGAAGGAGAACTGGAAGTGGTCGGACAGCTTGTCGCTCTGCCAGCCGGACAGGTGACAGTTGAACAAGAACTGTCTTCCGCTGACGCCCGTGGCCCACAGGTGCCGGCCGGCGGGGATGATGGCGAAGCGCAGCATGTACTTCTTCAGCCGCTCGTACTCCGCCATCACCTCGTCGGACCAGGTCGCCTTCGGCCCGTAGACCAGGGCCAGGTTGCCGGCGGCCACCCGCTCGACGGTGTCCGGCCAGGTCTCCTTCGAGCCGTCAGCCTGCGTGCGGGAGTACGTCCGGTCGTAGACCACCTCGCCCGTGGGGCCGAAGGTGAAGGGCGGGGTCAGGTCGATGATGCTCACTGGTTGGTGTCACTCCCAGATGTCAGCGTTGCAGTATCGTCGATGTCTTCGTAGGTGTCGCCGTTCAGGTGGGCCACCAGGCGGCCGACGCCGCGCTCAGCCCGCCGCATGGCCGTGCTCTTGGGGACGCCGAAGGCTCGGCCGACCTCGTCGAGCGTCCAGTCCAGGCCGTACCTCAGAAGGAGGGTCTGGCGCTCCTCCAGCGGTAGGCCGGCGTGCCGCCAGGCCGCGTGGATGTCGCCCAGGTGGGCGTACAGCGTGTTGCCGAGCTTCGGGTTGACCGTGGCCTTGCGGACCGAGGGGTCGCAGCAGGCACAGTCCTCCTTCGGCGTGCCGTCCCGTCGAGCGTGGATCTGGCACCCCCGTACCGGCCGCGCCGCCTCGGGATTGGCCATGCCGTAGGCGTAGTCCTTGTCCCACACGGCCGGGAGAAGCTGCTCGACGAGCCGGCGGTCGTACCTACTCACCGGCACCCTCACGGGCGGCCTCGTAGGAGCTGGTCTGTTCGGCGCGGGCGGCGTCGCCCTCGCTCAGGTTGAGCAGCCGGGAGTACAGCCGGTGTGCCAGCAGGGGCACGTCGACCGCCGGCTCACCCACGCAGGAGGGCAGCAGGTAGCGGTCCACCTGCTCGGGGTGCGTGGCGACCCAGAGGATGGCTTCCTGCCGCATGTCGTCGTACTCGACGACGCCGCCCCGGTCGCGGGTGACGCGGGCCGCCGCTACATGGATGGCCCGCTGCACTCCGCTGAGCTGTGCCAGCTCCCAGTTGATCAGGTCCACTATCGGACCACCTCCTTCAGGTTGGTCTGGCCGTCCTTGGTGACGGCGACGATGAGGCCGGGCGCTCCGGTGGTGCCCTTGGCGTGCCGCCACCAGGTGCTCTCGCTCTCCAGGGCCGGCGGCTGGATGAACGTTCTCGGCCCGTCGCTGTCGACGTGCTCGTGGTGCAGGTGGCCGGCGAGGAGCAGGTCCGCCTGGTGCATCGCCGAGGCGCGGTTGAACGCCTGGCCACGCCACCACTCGAAGTGCTTGCCGGGCCGCCACTGGTGGCCGTGCGCGTGAGCGACGACCGTGCCGGCCACGTCCAGGACCACGGTCAGCTCGTCGGTCTGCGGCACGTAGAACTCGACGTGACGGAAGGCTTCCGGGTGCAGCGCCGCAGCGTCGGCGACCGCGATCAGCGACTCGGTGTCGTGGCTGTCGTCGTACCTGGTCACGCCCTTGCCGTTGAACCGAACTGCCTCGCCGTGGTTGCCGGGGACGGCAGCCATGGTCAGCCGCTCGGCCAACGGCGCGAACGTGGTCAGCGCGTGCAGCATCACCCGCCGGGTCAGCCGGATCTGCTCCGTCAGCGTCAGCGGCGTACGCCAGGTGTTCGCCCCGCCCTGGCTCACGAAGCCCTCGACGTGGTCGCCGAGCCAGGCGATGTGGACGTGACCGATGTCGAAGCGCGCCTGGTGCTCGGTCAGCACGTCGGCCGCCCGGTTGATGCAGCCGATCGTGCGCTCCAGCGTGCCCTTCACGCCGTCGCCGTCGATCTTGCCGAACTGCATGTCGCCCAGGGCCACGATGAAGCCGTGGTCACCCTGCGGGCGGTCCTCGTGCTTCAGGCCGGCATACGGCTCGATGGCGGCGAACAGCTCGTCGAGACCGGGCCGCTCCGCGCCGGCCGAGCCGATGCGGCGGAAGGTGAACCGCGCGGACTCGCCCTGCTGCCCGCTGGGCATCGTCCACTCACTGCGCCGGTAGCCGACCTGCTCCCACTCGTCGGGGTTGAGTCCCTGGTTGAGCAGGTACTCACGGGCGGCGTTGTTGGTGGTCTCGCCGACGCCGCGTCGCAGCTCGGCCACCGCCTCGTTGCCGTTCACCTCCAGCTTGGAGGTGAAGTCACGCTCGGGGTCGGTCAGCCTAGCCGGGATCTCGGGTCCGACCGGCTTGCTCGTCAGCTCGTTGAGCAGGTCGCTCACTGGTGAATCGCTCCTGTCTGGCGAGGGCTCGCCGGTACGTGCGGATGGTGGAGGCGGAGACCGGCGTGCCAGCTCGATCGAGCCAGTCGGCCAGGTACTCCGCGCTCGTCGTGCCGAGCAGGTGAGGCAGGAAGGCCGCCCGAGTCGCGGTGTTCATCGCGTCCCAGGCGGCCTTCAGCCGTGGTCCAGGTCTGCCCGGCAGCTCGGCCGGGTCGCCTTCGGTCATGCGGTCTGCGGGATGGACGTCAGGCCGACCTCGCCGTTGAAGGTCGTGACGGTGAAGGCCCGCACCCGAGCGACGATCTCGACGTTCTCCGGGCGCTCGGTGATCTCGGTTCCGAAGAACTGCCACCAGGTGAGGCCGTCGTCCTCGCCGTCGTCGTCCCAGGCGAAGTCGTCGCGGATATCGCGGAACCGGGCGAGCTTCGGTGCGTTCTCGGGGAAGTTGCGCACGCGGACCAGCGCGAGGTCCCCATCCTTCAGCTCAGGCACCCTGCGCCCTCCGCTTCCGGCTGGCCTCGTATGCACCGATGACGATGGCCGCCAGGTCCAGAAGCTCGGACTCCCGCGCGTCGTCGTTCTCCTGCGCGAGGGCGCAGTAGGCGGACATGAGGATCATGCCGTCCCAGGCGTACTGCCGGACGTTGGCGCGGAGCTGGTTGGCCTCCTCCCACCGCCGGAACTGGTGGCCGTACTCCACCTCCCACGCCTTGCCGGCGGGGTACATCGGGAGCGACTGCACCTGCGGGATCTCCTGGCGGAAACGCTCGCGGCGCTGGCGCACCCGCAGGAGCGTGGCCTCGGTGACCTCCAGGCCGTTGTCCTGGTAGAGCCGGGACGCCAGCTCGACGAACTGCTCGTCGATGGTCTCGCCGTTCTCGTTGACCTCGTCGCTCACTGAGCGCCCCCCTTCCAGGCCGCGAGCAGGGCGTCCGTGCCGCCGGCCAGGTACGTATCGGTGACATCGCCCTGTCGCAGGTTGATGCCCTTGGCTTGCCGCAGCGCTCGGGTGATCCGCTGCGTGAACTCCGCGCCCGCGTCGTCCGGGTCACCCCAGACCCAGATCCGGCTGAAGCCGGCGAGCATCCGGCGGTGCCGGCCCTTCCAGTTGTTCGCGCCCGGCGCGGCCACGGCGTGGACGCCGAGCTTGTGGCGCAGGATGATCCGGTCCAGCTCGCCTTCGGTTACGTGGATCTCGTCGTCGGCGTTGTGGATCGACTCGATGCCGTACATCCGCGAGGACTCGCCGGCCACCGTCAGGTACTTGCCGTGGCCGAGCGCCCGGTGATCGTGCTCCTGAAGGCAGCGGAAGCGGATCTGCAACGGGCTGCCGTTGCGGTCCAGGTACGGGATGGACAGCCAGCCTCGGAACCGGCCGTGTCCAGGGAAGGGGTCAAGAACGACGCCAAGACGGGCGGTAACCGCTTCCTCCTGGCCGATTCCCCTTGCGAGCAGGTACCTTGCGACGTCCGCCGTAAGCTGACCCTGATAGGCGCTCGTCGCCTCCTCCAGCGCCTCCCGTTGCGAATCCGACAGAGGCCGCAAGGGCTCGTGCTGCTCGATAGTCGATCCCCTCCTTCTCCATGATCAAGGTCCAGGCGTCGCCGCCCTTCCCGCAGCTATGGCAGCGCCACAGCTCCTTCTCTGTGTGGATGGACATGGACGGCGTCCGGTCCTCCTCCTGAAGAGGGCACCGCACCATCTGCGAGACCTTCATCGGGTTGTAGGGCACGTCGTAGTAGTCGAGGACTGCCGTGAGTGCCGGACGCTCGTCGCTCACCCGAAGGCCACCCCGAAGAGGTCTTCGACGGCGATGATCTGGCGCACGCCGAAGTGGTCCTCGCCCCGGAAGAAGCACTCATCGGCCGCGTCGTACTCGAAGTGCTCCGTGGCCAGGTTCGGGGCCTGTGGCCACTCGCGGAGAGCAAGCCACTTCGCCCACTCCCCGCCACGCTCTACTGCCAGCTCGGCCAGTCGGTCAGCCAAGGTGCAGCACCTCCCTTGCTGGCGGGTTGATCAGGTAGTCGATGGCCCGGCGTAGGAACTCCAGGTCGTCCCTGGCGTGGGCCAGGACCGAGTTGCAGGGGCCGCAGAGCAGGCCGCGCACCGATGCCCGGCTGCCCTGCTCCGCTTCCAGCGCGTGGTCGTGGTCGACGGCCAGCCGCTTCGTCAAGCCCTTGGCCCGCTGGCAGATCGCGCACCGCCCGCCCTGGTGGGTCAGGAGCGCGGCGTACTCGTCGCCAGTGATGCCGTAGACCTGCTCGACGCGCCGGCCGTGGGCCTGGCTGCGACGCTCGCGCTTCACGGCCAGGCCGCACCGGTAGCACCGAAGGTCGGTCTGCTGGTTCGGCCCCTTCTTCTTGCCGCAGTCCACACAGGGCTTGCCCCGGTGGCGTTCGGAGCCGGCCACTACGCCGCCGCCTGAAGAGTCCGTCGTTGCAGCGGCGACGTGGCGTGGAACGTGGTGTACTCGGGCTCGGCGAACAGGACCGCGTAGCTCCTCGCGGTCGGGTCGCAGGGGCCCATGCGTTGCTTGATGCAGGCGACCCGGTACGTCAGGTCGTTCGGGTCGAGCGCGACGCTGAGCGACAGCTCGGGCTTCTCGCTGAGGCCGCCCTTGATCTGGTCCCGGCTGGGCGGGGCCCACGGGTCGCTCTTGGCTTCCCAGCTCTTGTCGCTGGCGTGGTGCATCAGGATGACGGTCGCCCCGGTGGCACGGGCCAGCTCCGTCGCCTGCGACATCACGGCCATCTGCTCCGTGTAGTCGCTCTCGGCACCCTCGAAGTCCATAAGGTTGTCGAAGCAGATGATTCGCGGGTAGTCGTTGTGCAGCTCGACCCAAGCCTCCAGCTCCTCGTCCACGTTCTTCCACGTGATTGGCGAGCCGAACGAGAACGTGATGGGGAGGTCGGCCAGGGCCTTGACGTACTTCTCGGGGTTGGTCGCCATGCCGGCCTCCACCTCTTCGGTGGTCTCGCGGACCGCCATGGAGGCGAGGCGAGACGACGCGGTGAAGGCGCTCATGTCGGCGCTGAAGTACAAGGTCGGCAGCTTCATCTGCGCGACCCAGAACAACGCGAAGCCGGACTTCTGCGTACCGCTGCGGCCGGCGACCATGATGACCTGACCGTGCCGGGGTCGGACGCCTCGGTCGTACAGCGGCTTGAACGCGGGCACGCGGGGCAGCTCCTTGCCGGCCTCCGCGTGCAGGGTGAGCGACCTACCAGGGGTCAGCACTCGGGGTGTTCCTCCTTCCTTGTGAGCGCAGCCCAGAGGGCGGGTGCCGAGCGATCAGCCCGACACCCGCCAGGGCGATCACTCGAAGGAGGGCATGTCGCCCGACTCCAGCGCGGCCGTGACGGCGGCCTCGCGCTTGACGTAGTAGTTGCCGACCTGCGCCTCCACCTCGGGGGTGACGTCGCGGAAGGCGTAGCCCGAGCCGTTCGCGGTCGGGATGCGGCGGATGACGCCGACCAGCGCCCCGCCCATGACCTGCTCCAGGGTGGAGGTCAGCATGCCGTGGACGAACTTCGCGTCCTTGATGACCTCGCTGGGCTCACCCTTCTCCAGCGCCTCGCTGGTGGCGAAGATCGTGACGTCGGCCGTCACCTCGTCGCGCAGGGTGGTCTTGCCGTTGTAGGTGTTCGGCACGCCCTTGGTGATCCGCTTCGGCTCGACGAGGAGCGCGAGGTCGTTCATGTGGTCGGCGACCTTGAAGAAGGTGCCACCGGCGAACGAGCTGGGCTTGGCGAACGAGAAACCACTCACTGGTTGAAGCACTCCCTTGGTTGGGTTGGATGTCAGCGTTGCAGTATCGGGCGAAGAAGAGGCGTCAGGCGACGAGCGCGCGAATCTTCGCGGCGGCCTCGGCGTTGCGGTTCGCCTCGTCGTCGGCGTGCAGCGCGAGGTCGTTCAGCCGCTCGGTCTCGGCCAGGGCGGCGTCACGGATGGCCGCCTGCTCGGCGGCGGCCTTCTCCAGCTCGGAGGCGGCGGCCTCGAAGGTGTCGCGGGCGTAGGCAGCCGAGGCGGCAGCCGCGTTGACGCGCTCCTCCAGGGTCGGCTGGACGGTCTCGTTGGTCTTGCTCAGGCCGAAGGCCACGGTTGGGGTTCCCCTCTCAGTGGGAGTAGTAGCTGACGCAGCGGGCGGGCACGTCGGCCGCCTTGCTGAACCGGTAGAGCCCGCACGGGGCCTTGTAGTGCGCCCAGATCCCGAAGCCCACGGAGAGCAGGATCAGCAGGGCCAGGATGATCGCAGCGGTGTCCTTGTTCCGCTGGCTCACATGCCGCTCAGCTCGCGGCCACGGGCCTTCCAGGCGTCCATGACGGCCGAGTCCTTGAAGGCGGCCTGGTTCTCCGCCCAGATCCGCTGGAGCGACTTGACGTCCTCCGCGTTCTTGATGACGGCCAGGAGCGGGTTCTCAGCCGGCGCGGCCGGCGTCGCCTGCGCCTGCGCCCATGGGTCGCCGGTCGGCTTGGCCGAGCTGGTGCCGGTGTTCCAGGGCGGCGAGTCCTGCGCGCCCTGCGAGAGCACCGTGCCGCCGAGCTTGCCCGCGACGTTGCCCACGCCGTGAGCGATCGTCGTCGCGTTCACGACCACCTCGTGGAGGCTCAGGTCGTGGTGCTGCTCGTACGGGATGTTGAAGTACGCGATCAGATCCTCGCGCACCTCGTGCGGCAGGCCCTTGAACACGCTCCAGGTGTCCTGGTAGCCCTTGCCGTGCTTGATGGTCACGGTGACCCCGCGACCGGTCGGCTCAGTAGCGACACTCACTGGTGGTCGCACTCCCCTCTCTCGCTTACTCCACTATGTTAGCCTTGCAGTAATCCGTCCGGCAAGCTACTGTGACGTGTGTCATCCTTGCAGTATCAGACCGGAAGGAAGGGCCGCATGACCTTCGTGCGACGCCAAGCCCGGACCTCGCCGGCCAGCATGACGCCGCGCCACCCCGCCTCCAGGTCGATCCAGTAGACGGTGCACTGCCCCGTACCCGCCGGCAGGTGGACGATGAGCCCCCACCGCTGGTTGACGTTGGGCAGGTCGGAGTACGCGGCGGCTGCCTCCTCCGCCGTGAACTCGGTCTTCTTCCACTCCTCGAAGGCGTCCTCGTCGGTCACGTCGACCGGGAAGCGCGAGGGGTCGTAGAGCTTCCCCCGGCTGTAGTCCGCGAGCTGCATCGCCATCTTCTGCGCGCCGTACTCGATGGACCCGGTCTTCAGGTCGGTGATGAGGTTGCCCGCCGGCTTCCCGTCAGGGTCCAGGCCGTCGTAGTGCGAGACCCGGTCGGGCGTGCCGGCCGTGCCGTTCTCGTCGACCACTACGGACTGCTCGATGTGCTTGACGTCCAGCATGGCCGTGGCGACCTTGTAAGCCGCCATGTCGAGCAGGTCCGCGTCCGAGCAGGGCGGAAGCTGCTCGCCTCGGTCCACGTACTCCGACAGGTCGTGCAGGTGCGTGCCCCTGTCGGCCTTGTCCTGCTGCCCGGCCGTGGCCTTGGCCTTGGCCGCGACCTGCTTGTACGTCTTCTTGTCCTGGTTGTCGTCCGGGTTCAGGCCCATCACGCGGTTGAGCATGGTGGGCTGGAGGGCGACGCCGGCCAAGACGTACCGCTCGCCGTAGTGGCTGAGGTTGGTCTTGTCCTCCAGGCAGTCGATGTAGGTCGTGACGCGGGTGTACGCCTTCGGCCTACCGCCGCCCACCGGAACGATGAGCGGCTGCTTCTTCCCGTTGCGGGGTAGCTCCATGACCGAGGGCTGCGCGCTGCCGAGCTGGCTCGGCTTCATCAGGGCTGCCGTCACTCGGCCTCCACGTCGGACGGAGCGAACCAGTAGCGGATGGAGTCGCCCACGACCTCGGCCGGGTACTCGTCGACCCGCACCAGCCCGAGCCGGCCGGCGGTGTCGTCCATCCACTCGATGTGCCAGGCGTCCGAGCCCGGCCTCAGGTCCGCGTAGTACGCGAAGTTCTCGTCGTCCTCCACCAGAACCGCGAGGGCGTCCGGGGACTCGTGGCGCTTGGTCGCCAAGGCGACAGTCTGCTCGTCACTCACTCGGGGTGATACCTCCTTGGGGCCGGGTCGAATACTGCAAGGATAACACAGCCCCGTTGCGGTTGATCATGTGGCAGCCGACACAGTTTCGCACACCTGTTCGATGGCGATTCCTGCCCGCCAGCGAACGCTACATGTCCACGATCTTCAGCGTCCAGTTTTCAGGACGGTCGTTCAGAAGTTTGGACGAACGGAGGAAGTAAGGGTAGGGTCACGCCGCAACCAGCCCCGAGAAGAGAGGCACACGTGCCAAGACGTAAGCAGGTAGAGGTCGCCGACCACGCTCTCGGCCGGCTCATCGGAGCCCGGCTGTGGGACGGCGACTCCTACGGAGACATCGCCGAACGGGGCGGCGATGCTCTCTCTAAGTCACGGGTTCACCAGCTCGCCACCGACCAGCACCCAGCCATGCCGAAGCGAGACGTGCTCGAAGCACTGGCTCGGGCACTCGACCTGCCGTACCGAGCGGTACTGCGGGCGGCAGAGGAGGCCGCCGGCTTGGCTGACATACACGTGTATCAAGACAGAACGCCAGACACCGGAACGGAGATCATCATCGCCCACACGGAGCAACTGTCACCCTCGCAAGTCGCGGAGGTGGCTCGGCGCGTAGAAGCCCTCTTGCGCGAACTCCCAGACGAGGCGCAGGATTCGTGACCCAGGCTACTTGTCCATAGACAGTCGTCCTAGTTGAAACAACAGTAAGAACAGTGCAAGCCGACCCCTCCGTGGGGCCGGTCCACCCCTCCTGCTCCAAGGAAGCGCGTGAAGGTCATCCAGGCGTACACGGGAGCCCCCTGTGTGCCGATCCCCGCGAGGGGGGTCATCTTCGTTGACCCGACTCTCAATCACGACACCGTCGTCCGACTGATCCAGCGCACGATGCCGCTCGCTCACCCCGACGCCATCGCGCACTGGGTGGAGAGCACGATCCCGACCGTCCCGCCCCTCGCGTCGACCTTCATCGGCGACCAGGTCGCCAACCGCAGGCCCGGCGCTCATCGCGTGGAGATCCGCAAGATCAGCGACCGCCTCGCCGATGGCACCAAGCGCCTCGCCCTGCTGGGCGTGACTGCCATCCTCGGCGCGGTCGTCGGCCCCTCGCTGATGGGTCACGGGGTCGCTCCGGTCTCGGAGCAGGAGGCGTGGGCCAACCCGGTCTTCGGCGCGGTGCAGACCGGCTCCGACTGGGAGTGCTCGGGCACCGACAACACGGACCTCATCGCCACATGCATCACCGGGGATGGCGTTGTGATGCGCGTGGAGGCGTGGGTCGGGCCCGACAGCCTCACCTTCATCTTCTCGTACGACGACCCGAAGACCCATCTTCACCAGCGCAACCGGATGAAGGTCTTCGGCTCGGCGGCGGGCAGGGACAACTGGCTCGGAACGTCTGCCGCAGATGAAGGGGTGGTGGCCTTCCCGAACCTCATCAAGGGCGAGCGCTGGGTGCTCTACGGCACGGACCGTACGCGGATCGCCAGGTGGGCGAAGTCGATGAACAGCGACATCGTCCTGCCGGCGGACATGGCGGAGGCGGCGTTCGCCATGGGCCTGATCCCCAAGCCCGGCGAGGGGCAGCCGGCCAACGAAGTCGAGCTGAGGACCGTCGACCCGAACCTTCGCCAGACCGTGGTCCGCATCGTCAACGGGGATCGCACCCTGCCGAAGCCCACCATCACGCCCATCGGCCCTGATCCGACCACCATCGAAGTGCCGATCGAGCCGCCTGCCGACACTACGCCGGTCGAAACTAAGCCGCCGGCCTCGGCCGACCCGCCGAGCCAGAGTGAGCCTCCGGTCGAAGGCGGGCCGGAGAGCCCCGCCCCGCCCGAGGAGTCGACGCCGCCGACCACTCCCCCGGTGACCACGCCGCCGACTACCGAACCGCCGACTACCACGCCGCCGACTACCGAGCCCGAACCGCCGGTCGTCGAGCCCCCCACGGAGCCGGTGAAGCCGGCCCCCTCGGACGGCCCTGTTTACGCGCCGCCCTCGGAGAATTCGGGCACTGCGCCGACGCCGCCGAGCGAGCAGGTACCGACGCCGGAGCAGGGGACCGGGGAGCAGCCGGCGCAGCCCGAGCAGGACGAGCAGCCTGAGCAGCCGGCGCAGGACCCGTTGAACGACCCGATCACCGTGCCGGCGGATGAGCCGACGCCGACGCATGACGAGGTGGCCGAGGAGCACGGCGCGGACCCGCCCATCTTCAGGCTGGTCGCCAAGCACCACAGGCACCACGCGGTTCCGCATGCCGCCTGACGGTAGATGCGAAGAAGGCCCCCGGCATCAACTGCTGGGGGCCTTCAGCGTGGGCGGGCTGGGTTACTCATCTGCGCCACGCCGCTTCCGCGCAACTGCCTTCGGTGGCCGACGAACCAGGCCGTCCTTGTCCTGCGCCTCGCGCGGGATCAGGTGGAAACCCTCCTCGGTGTCCGGGTCGTAGTGCACCACGGCGTTGTTCTCGGCTAGGTCACGAAGGAAGGCGTTCACCCGCACCTCGGCCTTCGGGTCCAGCTTCTTGCCGTGACGCCGCCGGCTCTCCTGTCGGAGGCAGTAGAGGTAGTAGTTGTTCCGGTGCTCATGCTTGACTGACCACGGCACCAGCTCCTCGTCAGCGACAGCGCGAGCGTCGAGCCCGTTCTTCCGGCGGAAGTAGCTCCAGCCAGACGGGCTGATCTTGATGCCGTACTTCCGCTCGTGCTCGGCTGTCATCCAGGCGTAGGTCTTACCTTCCTTGATCCAGCGAATCGCCTCATCGGCGTTCTGGATCTTCGGCTGCGGTGCCACTGCAAGTGCCCCCTCTTGTCGCTTCGCGGATCAAACATAGGAACGGCGCTTCGCGTATCGCCGCTATGTTCAGGTTACAGCTTCACTTGGATACTGCAAGTTGAGCATAGCGACCCTGATCGTTTAAACGCAACCCGATCTATGCCTGCTAAGGTTCCAGTGTCCGATATCCGCAGCATGATCAAGGGGTTCCAGAGTGGCGACGATCGAGATTGAGGTCTGCGACACGTGCAAGGACCCTAAGCGCACCGTTAAGGCGTATGTCATCGAGCGCGACGGAGAGAAGGCCAAGACGGTCCGGTGCGTTCAGCACGGCAGGGTCTTCGAGCAGGTCTTCACCGAGGCGGCCACTGAGCAGCCACGACGGCGCAGCCGGGGCAAGGTCAAGACGCTGGAGGAGATCGAGGCGGAGAAGGCCGCCAGCAGGAAGTAGAGACGAAGCAAGCGCCCCACCCGCGATGTGCAGGTGGGGCGCTTCGTGCTTACTGCTCCTCGGCCGACAGCCAGGGGACGAACCGGTCGATGAACGCCTTGACCGGCCCGGCCTGCATGGCGCGAGTGACCAGGGTGGCTCCAGCGGTGATGACCGCTGCGACGCCGGCAAGGGCCGCGTACTGCTCGGGGGCGAGCTGCTTCTCCAGCAACTTCATCGCCACCGGGACGCCGACCATCAGGACAGCGCAGGCGGACACGAAGGACTGGAACGCCGTCCGAATCCGCTTACGCCGGTCGGCGGTCTTGACTTCGACCTCCGGGGCGGAGTGCTTCGGGGTGTACTCATCGGACACTGGGTGGTGCCTCCTGATCAGAACTTGCCGCTGTTCAGGCGCTTCTGGAGCGCCCGGACGGTCGGGGACACGGGGGTCGAGAGGATGCCGTCCGCCGGCACGCCCAGGTAGCGCTGGAGAGCGCGGGCGGTCTGGTAGCGCTTGCCGTCCTGGCGGATGCCGTCGCCGTCCACGGCGAGGCGCGCACCGTGCTTGTTCAGGTGGCGCTGCACGGCCGTCACCAGCTCGGAGGGGCGGCTGATCACGCCGTCCGCCTCGGTGCCCATGATCTGCTGCCAGCGCTTGATGGTCAGCGGGCCGAGCTTGCCGTCCTCCGCGAGCTTCGCCGGAGCGGGCTTGGCCGGCGGCTTGGCCGGCGCGGTCGGGGCCTTCCCGACCAGCTTGCCGCCACGAGCCAGGTACGCGGCCAGGGTCTCGCCCTTCAGCACCGAGAGGATGGCTTCCTTGTTGTCCTTGCTGGTGATGAACTCCCTCAGCTCGGACATGTGGATGTGCCACAGGTGCGACTTGTCTGCGCTGGTCGACTCCTTGCCCTTGGCGAAGTCCCAGCCCTCAACGGTGCCGTCGTTGTCGGTCTGGCCGAAGAACTCCCGCCAGCCGGCGAGGCGCGGGTCCTTGGCCTTACCCGCCGCGTACAGCCGGTTGCTGTACTTCTTGATGATCGTGTAGTTCCCGCCCTGGGCCGACTTGCTGGTGATGTCCAGTGCCGACGCCTTGTCGCTCGGGCCCTTCTTGTCGGCCGCGAGCTGCACGCTGTAGTCGCTGCTCGGCAGGTTCTTGCGCTTGTTGTGGTAGCCGCGCTTGTCGGCGTAGATGCCGGCGAGGACGAGATCCTTCGGCTCCAGGGCGATGATGTCCTGGGCCAGCTCGTACATCGAGTCGTCGTAGTTCTCAGCCACGGGGCTATGCCTCCAGGGATTCAGGGGTGACGACGCGGGCGATGCCGGCGGCGCGGATGATCCGGGCGCAGCCGTCGCAGGGGGCGTCGGTGACGAAGAGGGTTGCTCCGAGGCAGGCGGCACGGCCGCCCGCGTCGAGGATTGCGTTCAGCTCGGCATGCACCGAGATGCATGAGCCGGGGCCTGTGTCGTACGAGGAGCCCGGTGGGACAACGTCCGGGCCAAGCCGCCCTCGCGGGCAGGCTCCAGCGGTCAGGCAGCCAGGCTCACCGGGCGGGGCACCGTTGTACCCCTGCCCGATCTGCCGGTGGTCTGTGTTGACGATGACCGCCCCGACCTGACGTCGAGTGCAGTCGGCGCGGGCTGCGACCGCGCGGGCGATGTCGAGGTAGTAGCTGTCCCAGTCGGGACGGGTCACGGCTTGGTGTTCAGCATCAGCAGATCCACCCGGCGCTCGACCTCCAGGCGCTCTGCACGCTCGTGGCGGATCTCGTCGCGCAAGCCGCCGATGTCGCGGCCCTGGCTGCGCAGCAGCTCCTTCACGTCGTCCAGGCCGGCGATGACCTTGTCCAGGTCGTCGCGCAAGTTGGTCTTGTGGCTGTTCTGGACCTGGTCGCGCGCCGCCTCGGCGTGCTCCTTGACCTCGGACAGCTTCTTGTGCTGCCGGCGCAGCAGCTCGACGACGACGCCGATCAGTGCGACGGTGACGGTGCCGCAGGCGGTAACGATGGCCGCCTGGACAGGCGGCTCCATGGCAAGGGCCAGGCTCACGGAGGGGGACTCACTTCCAGGTTGAACCGTCGCCCGACTTGACCTGGGCAAGCACCCACTTCGATCCGTCGCCGACCCACACGATGGCGTCGAGCCACTTCGTGCCGTCGCCCACCCGGACGCCCGAGAGCGTCTGGAAGGAGGCGGTGGAGGACCATGCACCCGCGCCGGCAGCGTTGTTCGCGCGGACGCGGGTGTAGTAGGTGGTGCCCGGTAGCAGGCCGGACAGCGAAGTTGAGGAGTTGGCGGTGGTCACGGCGACTGCGTCCGTGAAGGACGTGCTCGTGGCCCGCTGGATCTCGTAGCTCGTGATGGCCGCGCCGCCCGTATCGGACGGGGCGAACCAGGACAGCGATGCCGTGGTGGCCGCGACGCCACCGGCGCTGGGCGTGGTCGGCGCGCTGGCTACCGTGATGGCGGTCGTGAAGGTCCGCGACGGCGACCACGCGCTCCAGCCGGCGGAGTTGTGCGTCTGGGTGCGGACGTAGAGCACGGTGCCCTTCGGCAGACCCGAGAGCGCTCGGCTGGTACCCCAGCCCGCCACGTCCCAGCTCTGGATGATGTCGGTGAACGCCGAGTTGCGGGACACCTGGCCGGCGTGGCGGTCCAGGGTCGCGCCGCCATCGTCGGACGGCTCGGACCAAGTGACCGAAGCAGTGGTGGCGGTGATGCTGCCAACGCTCGGGGCAGCCTGCGCGCCGGGAGCGGTGATCCCAGTCTTGAAGCTGACTACGCCGGAGTAGCCGGACCAGCCCACCGCGTTGTGCGCCCGCGTGCGGGCCCAGAGCTGCGTGCCCTTCGGTAGGCCGGTCAGCGCGCGGCTCGTTGCCCAGCCCTGGCTCCAGGTCTGGATCACGCTGGTGAAGCCCGAGTTCGTGGACACCTGCCCGTCGTTGCCGTTCAGGGCAGAGCCGTTGTTGCCCGGCGTCGACCAGGACAGCGTTGCGGTGGTTGCGGTGACCGAGCTGGCCGAGGGGGTGCCCGGCGCACCCGGCGCGGAAGCCGGGCGCTTGGGCATCGTGATCGACCGCGTGTGGCTCGGGGTGCCGCCGTTATACATGCCGGAGATTGAGGCGGTCCACGTGAGCGTCGGGCCGCCGCTGTAGCTGATCGCCTGACTGAAGTCGCGGCTGTAGATCAGCTTGGTCGCGCCAGTGCCGGACAGGTTGTTGTGGAACGTGCCCGACGCGCTGGTGGAGCCGGTGATGCTGTAGTTCTCGTCGTCGTCGTAGTCCCAGTTCTGGTCGTAGACGCGGACGTAGACCCGCAGCGAGACCGTGACGGACGTGCTGCTCGCACTCGGCGTGGACGTCCAGCAGTCGATGCCGACCTGAAGATGGCCCTCGGCGGAACCGTAAGTAGTAGCCACTCAGCCCTCCTCAGCTCGTCGGCTGAATCCAGATGCGGTCGGTGGTCGGCGTGCCGGCCGGCGTCGTCTTCGACACCACGAGGGAGTAGCCGTTCCACCGGACGGCGTTGTCGACGGTGCTCGGAATCAGCTCGACGAACTGCGAGCCGTTCCACCACTCCCACTTGCCGGTGTCGAGGTTCACGCCGAGCCGGCCGTAGCGAGCGTTCGTCGGTCGAGTTCCGGTGCGCCAGGAGCCGATGCGCTGGCCGGCGTAGCGCCGGTCGTCGGCGACCTTGTCCGGGGCAATCGTCAGCACGTTGGCGTCGACCGTGACCTTGGCGAGGCCCATCTCGTAGATGCCCGTATCGGTCTGGGTCAGCGAGGGCTGGCCGGAGCCGGGGGTGCCCTCCAGGACGGTGAGGTCGATGGCGTTCGCCGTGGGGTCCAGGCGCAGCACGACCCGGTCGATGCGCGCCGCCGAGGTGGACGCCGTGATGGGCAACTGCTCTATCGCAGTCGAGCTGACCGCGTGACCGCGCACGATGGCGAAGCCGGCCTGGACCTTGACGTTCATGCCGGTGGAGTCGGCCGAGACCTGGAAGCCGTTGCCGGTGATGGTGTCGACGACGCCGGAGTCCTGAAGCTCGCGGAACAGCTTGCTGTACTGGACCTCGCTGGTGTCTTGGTTGTCGAAGGGGTAGGAGGTGATAGCCACTGAGCGGGACTCCTGCGGGCATGAGGAAGCCCCCCGACCCGTAGCAGGTCAGGGGGCTTCTGGCGGGAAGGTCAGACGGTCGGCTCAGGATCAGGGTCCGGCTCGGGCTCCGGCTCCGGCTCGGGCTCCGGCTCGGGCTCGATGGGCGGGAGCGGTTCGCCGGTCTCCTGATCCACGAACCGGAACACGGAGCAGCCCGGACCCAACGTTGATTCGACCTCGGGATCAGGGTCGGTGGTGCTGTAGATGCTGCCGTCCACGATGTTGGCGTCGTACAAGCCCTGCCGCTCCCACTCCTCGATGTACTGGCGCAGGAGAAGCCACGTCAACGCACTGAAGTCGTATGCCTCGATCTTGAACACTCTGAACTCCTACAGGTCCGGGCGTACACGGACTCGCCGGTTCGCAACCTGGATCGTGCCGCTGGCAGCCAGGTGCACCTGGCGCACGTTGTACGTGGCCCCAGGCGTCAGGCCAGTCACCATCTCGGCCATCTGTGCGTGGAACCAGTCCGAGCCGGCCGGTATCCGCAGGGCGTAGTTGGAAGCGCCGGGCAGAATCACCGTCCCCTGGCCCACAGTGCCGCCCTGCCGAACGGTGATCGACGTCATGCCTGCCCCGCCGCCAGTGCTTGCCATCTCGGCATCCCAGGTGATCTCCACCTGGCCGCTGGGCGGCGCAACGAACACGACGCCAACCTCCGCGCCCGTGATCGGGCCGAAGGTCGTGCCCGTGTAGGTGCGCGAGGCCGTGTCGCGGGGGCTGTAGACCGTGCGGAGGACGTTGCCGGCGATGATGCGCCAGCGGGACCAGCCGCTCGC
Organism: Micromonospora xinjiangensis; assembly: GCF_056150165.1. Lineage (NCBI taxonomy): Bacteria > Bacillati > Actinomycetota > Actinomycetes > Micromonosporales > Micromonosporaceae > Micromonospora > Micromonospora xinjiangensis. Next base: position 379,857 of record NZ_JAXCFO010000001.1, read on the forward strand.
GGAGTTGGCTGTGCGCTGCCACAACTCGGTCTCACTGGAAGATCCGCCCGCGTGGCGTGCCCACGTCTGTACGGCGAAGTCGTCGCTCCAGCGATAGGTGGTCAGCAGGCCGTAGTTCCCAGCGAAGTCCCAGTCGCCGTCCCTGGACTCGACGTCGTTCAAGTAGAGGAAGGACGTGCCCCACGGGTAGTTGGTGAAGGCTCGGAACTGAGTGAAGTCCGCCGGGCTGAGGCGCTGCTCAGTCAGCACCTTCGTCCAGGGCCGCCAGCCGCCCTCGTTCTCGCGGAAGCGGCGGAAGTGCAAGTACCCGTCCTCGACCTGCATCAGTTGGAAGGCTCGGAAGGTGCTGGCGTTGAAGGTGGCTACCGTGCCGTACTGAGTCGGCGGGATCGAGTTCCAGGCCGGGCCGTCAGCGCCCTGCATGCCCAGCATCGAGATGCCGGACGGGTAGTTGCTCAGCGGGTCGCTCGACTGGGTGGGGGCCATCGGAGCGAACCGCTCCTGAACGAACTTCTCGGTCGCCTCGATGCGGCTCAGCGGGCTCTCGGCGTTGCGCTCCAGGGCGCTCACGCGCGACTCGGTGTTCTGCACCCGCTTGGCGAGCGCGGCGTCAGGATCGAAGCCAGCCGGATCACCGATCAGCGCGCCGAGGCGGAAGCCGTCCTTGTTAACCTTCATGATGTAGCCGGTCACGGTTGTGGCCAGCTCTTGGTCCTCGACCACCACGCCGACCTTGTCGCCGACGTTCCAGTCCCGGCCGAAGTCCATGGCGCTGTCTTCCATCGGGACCGCCTGGACGGCGAGGGTGGATGCGCCATCCTCGGCCAGCTTCTCCAGCCCGGCCTGGCGCAGCTCCTCGATCTTGTCGGTGTTGCGCTGGTCCACGAAGCGCTCGATGCGCCGGCCCCAGTCGGTTTCGCCGGCAAGGGACTCCGGCGTGGTGACCTGGAGGAACTGCCTGTCGACGCCCTCGTTCTGGCCGGCGACAATCGCGCGGGTGGAGCCGGGTGGGCTGATCGCCACGCGGTGGCCGGCGAGGGTGTTGTTGCGGATGTCGAGCCGGATCTCCTGGCTGCGGTCCGTAACGGCGTAGGTCTCGAAGACCAGGCCACTCCCCCGCTGGACGATGCGGAAGCCGAGGTCCGCCGTGGCGGCCAGCTCGGCGAGCAGGTTGCCCAGCACGGGGAAGCGGGCGCTCTTGGTGGTGACCGGGCCACGCGCGAGGTTCGGGCCCATCGTCAGCTTGGCCGCCAGCAGGCCGTCTGCTCGTCGAGCTGCCGGAGCGCCGGGGCCGATGTTCGCGTTGACGAACTGGTGCATCAGCGTTTCGACGGGCCCCGTACGGATGTCGTGCGCCTGCGCCTGCGTCTCGGGGTTGGCGTTGCTCGGCTGCGGGAACGCGAGCGCGTCGGCCAGGAGGACCGTGTCGTCGACACCCTCGAAGGTGACCGTGCCCTCGGGGTCGATCGACGTCGCCTGGTTCTCCGGCTTCACCGTGGGCCCGGAGAGCAGCACGTCGCTCGGGCCGGTGACGATGATGCCGGAGCCGGGCTGGCGCAGAACGCCCGCGAGGGGGTGTTCCGCCGCTAGCGTTAGCTTCCAGCTTCCGACGTTGTTGTGCAGGTCGGACAGCTCCAGGTCCAGCTCCTCGGGCCGGATCTGGCCGATCCTTGCCAGGCTCTTGTCCCTGACTTCGACGGTGATGTCCGCCAGCTTCACGTCACACCACCACCCTCTTGCGCGGTCGCCAGGTGCACGTGATCGAGCTGGCGTTGGTTACGTTCTCCAGGGAGGCGGTTGCCTCGGTCGTGCCGGGCGGGATGCTCCACAGCCTCGGCGCGGACGCAAGCTCGCTGTACCGGTTGCGGCCCAGGCTGTCGATGACGGTCCCGCGCTGCGTGTCGACGATCAGTGTCTCGCCGGCCGCGAGCGAGCCGGTCCAGGTGAAGCCGCGCCCCACGGTCGGGACAGCCATGAAGTTGCGGCCGGGGCCGACCACGGTCCAGACCGGGAAGGCCGGGGCGGTGCCGATGTTCTCCAGCGTGATCGTGCCGATGGCCTGGCTGGAGCTGACCTGCATGTTGGCGAGCTTGCCGATCAGGCCGCGCCCCGCCCCGCTGTTCGTGATCCGCTTCGAGGAGGACACGGAGTAGGTCCAGTAGGGGTCGCCGGCTCGCAGCGTGACGACCGTCAGGAGGTCGCGCTCCCCCGTGGTATCCAGGCCGTAGGCGTAGTCGCCGCCGGCCACGTGATGGACCTTCGTCGACCAGTCGGTGCCGTCGTCCTCCACCAGGCGGAGCGTGCACTCGCCGTCCAGCATCAGGGCCAGGCGGTCGAGCAGGTCCACCAGCTCGGCTCGGTTCCTGCCCGCCACGTAGAGCGGCAGGTCGATGTCGCGGGGGCGGGCGCGCTTACCCCGGAAGAGGCCGCCGTCGCCGGCCCCTTCCAACCACTGGGTGGAAACCTCGGGCAGGCCCAGGCCGGTTGCCCCGGCGAGGGCCTGCACACCGACGTCCTTGTGGAAGACGTCGTCGAGGTTCAGCACATCCGCCGCCGACTCCAGTTGAAGTCGAGGCACCTACTTACCACCCCCAACGTGCGCGGCTGACCGCGCGGAACAGGTCTTCCTCGGAGTCGAGGGACTGGTTCGGCGCGGCGTTGTAGACGAACTGCTTGATGACGGGGCCGTCAGTGCTCACCTCGCCCATGGCGGCGGAGAGCTTGTCGGCCAGGCCGCGAGCGGCGGAGCCGTTGACCGCAGGGCCGTCGATGGCCATGCCGCCGATGTCGTCGGTCAGACCGGCGAGGGACCGCTTCACCTCGGCGTACCGAGACTCCAGGCCCTTGATGAAGCCGCCGATGACGAGCTGACCGGCCTTGACGAGGAGCACCTTGTCCAGGGACTCGGGGCCCTTCCAGCTCGTGAGGCTGTCGGTCAGGTTGCCCAGGGTGCTGCGGACGTCGCCGAACATGTTGCGGATGCCGTTGATGAAGCCCTGGATGAGCTGCCGACCGGCGTTCGTCAGCAGGTTGCCGAGGTTGCCGAGCGCCGCCGTGATCCGGCCGGGCAGCTCGCGGACCGTCGAGATGGCCGTGTTGAGCTGCGTCCGAATCGTGTTGACCACGGTGTTGAACGCGGTGCTGATCGCGCCACGCAGGGCGTTCCAGGCGCTCGACCAGGCACCCTGGATCGCGTTGAGCGAGGCGTGCCAGGCGTTCTGGATCGCGTTCGTGCCGGAGCTGAAGGCTCCCTGGATCGAGTTCCAGATCGAGCTGAAGAACGACTTGATGGCGTTCCAGCAGGACGACCACACGCTGCTGAGGAAGCTCGTGGTCGCGCTCCACGTCGCCTTGAACTGCGCCAGGACCACGTTGAACAGGCCGGCGATGACGTTCCAGACGCCCTGCCAGACCTGCTTGATCCCGTTCCAGACGCCTTCCCAGTCGCCCCGGAAGGCGGCCGACCAGGCGTTCCAGATGCCCATGACGATGCCGACGACGCCCTCGAAGACCTGCGCGATGGCCTCGATTGCCTTGATCAGCGTGTTGAGGATCGCGGTGGCCAGGACTTCGATAGCCGGCGCGAGGACGGCCATCAGGACGTTCACGACCACGGTCAGGATCTCGATGACCGGAGCCAGCGCCGCCGAGAGGCGGGTGAAGGCATCGATCAGCGGCGGCATGGCCGCCGTGATGACCTGCTGGATCACCGCGAGAAGCGGCGTCAGGATCGCCATCACGAGCTGGATCAGCGGCTCCAGCAGCGGGATCACCGCCGCGAGGAGCTGAGCGAACAACTGGGCGATCACGGCCAGGATCGGGGCGAGCGCCGTGACGATCTGGGTCAGCGCGCCGCCCAGGATCGTGATGATCGGCATCAGCACCGGCAGGAGCGACGAGAGCGCCGGCAGCAGGGCCGACAGGACCGCCGCGATGAGCGGGCCGAGCGCAGCCAGTACGGTGCCGATGACCTGCGCCAGCATGCCGAGGACGGGCCCCAGGGTGGCGACCACCGGAGCCAGGCCGGAGATGCCGACCTTCAGCCCGTCGAGCATCGACGCCAGGCCGGCGGAGAACGCCGGGTCGGACAGCGCCGTGGCGATGGCGTCGAGCGCGATGCCGACCGCGACTGCGGCCGTGGGCAGCACCTTGGAGAAGGTCTCCAGCAGGGTGCCGAACATCTTCTCCACCGCCGGCCCGGCGTGCTGGCCGATGAGGTCCATCGACTCGCGGGTGGAGCGGAAGAACTCGGCGAGCTTCCCCTGGAAGGCCGGGTCCTTGGCGACCTCCGCGATACGGCCGAGGGTGTCGGCCATCCCGCCGAGGGTGCCGCCGCCGCCGAGCGTCGCCGCCTCAGAGAGGCTGAGGAAGATCGACCCGAGTGACTTCAGGACGGACATGAGCTGCATGAACGCGGCGATGCCGTTGTCCACCCACGTCTTCAGCTCGCCGCTGGCCTCTGCTCGGGTGAGGAAGTCGGAGAACTTCTGGGTGATGTCGACGAACCACTGCGCCAGCCGGGGGAGGTACTGCGACCCCAGGTCGCCCAGGATGGCGATGATGTTGGCGAGAGCGCCCGTCGAGTTGCCCGCGATGTCGATCGACTTGCCGAGGTTGGCGAACATCCCTTCGAGCCGGCCGTCAAGCGCGGTGCTCAGGGAGGTGGCGAACTTGCCGAAGAACTCGCCGGCCTTGGTGCCGATGAGCGACATGCCGGCGGCGAACTGCGGGAACAGGGTGGAGACCAGGTCCCGCATCGGCTTCGCGGCCTTGTCCCAGAAGTTGTCCGAGACGGTTGCCCGCAGCTCATCCCAGCGGGTCTTCAGCTCAGGGACGTGCTTGCTGAAGTCCTGGAAGGCGAGGCCGGCGGCGAGCGCGCCGAGGCCCATGCCGGTCAGCAGGCCGGGCAGCGCGAGCGCGGCAGGGGCCATGCTGATCAGCGAGCCAGCCAGCGAGAGGACCGAGCCGACCGCGTTGGTAGCTGCGCCGCCCAGCGCGAGGATGCCGGCGGTGATGCCGGCGATCTTCGGAGCGCTCTTGTCGAGGTTGCCCAGGGACTCGCCCAGCTCGCGGACGATGTCGGTAACCACCCGAGCCCCGGACAGCCGGTTGAGCGCGGTCGTGGCGGCAGCCAGCGCCGCCTTGTTGACCATCGGGTAGATGTGGACCAGGCGGTCCCGCGTCAGCGTCGCCAGCGTCTTCCAGGCGTTGGCCCAGAAGGGCAGCGAGACATCGGGCTTGATCGTCGCCTTCAGGTCGTCGATCTTGTCCTTGATGTCGTCGATGTCGCGCTGGACGCGGGCCTTGGCGCGCTCGTCCATCTCCGGCGTGATGAGCGCCTTCAGGTCTTCGATCTGGTCGAGGTAGCCCTCGATCTGGCGCAAGACCTTGGTGATCGATCCCTGGTCGAGCGTGGTGCTGATCGGGATGTCGCGGAGCTGCGCCATGATCCGCGACCGGATCGAGTTCTGCTGCCGGCGGTCGACCTCAACCTGAAGCTGGATCTTCTGCTCCAGCTCAGTCTGGATCTCGTCGCGCGCCTTGATCAGCGACGCCCGGTCGAGCTTGACGGAGAAGTCGATCTTCTCCATCTCGACGAGCTGCTTGTTGATCTGGCTGATCGCCGACTCCAGGCCGGCTTGCGACTGGCGGTCGATCTTCAGGTCGAGGGTGGCGACCTCGTCCAGGCGCTCCTTCAGCAGCTCGGTCGCGGCGTTGAGGTCATCGCGGTTGAGCCCGACCTTCAGCTCCGTGTCGTCGAGCTTGTCCAGCTCGCGCTGCACCTGGCCGATCGCCCGCATGAGCGACTTCTGGTTGTCCAGGTTGACCTTCAGCGTCAGATCCTTCATCTGCGCTTGGGCCTTGGCCCTGGCCGCCTTCGCCTGCTGGGCGAGGCCGGTGTCGTTCAGCTCGACGCGGGCCTCGATCTGGAGGCCCTTCTCGATCGCGTCGAGCTTCTTCTTCGCGTCCCGGCGGAAGTCGTCAGTGTCCGGCAGAACCTTGACGCTGATCCGGCCGATGATCGTGCCGGCAGGCATGAGCTACCTCCGTGTCAGGCGGTGGAAGAGATCCGCGACGGAGACCGGCTTCTTCTGCTCGGGCTCGGCCGCCTTGCGCTTCGGCCGAGGCCAGGCCGGGAAGTCAGGGGCCTTGCCCTTCTTCCAGTTGCCGGTGGCTCGGGTGTTGGCGTTGATCGCGTCGAACAGGTCGGCTCGGAGGTGGCGGTCCACGCCCCAGCCGAAGAACTCCCTGCCGCCGGACGCGAGGGCGGAGGTGAGTGAGGTGTCGGGTAGGCCCAGCGCGAGGGCGAGCGCGAGGCGAGGGGCCGGACCCCGGCCCTCGATCACGTCGACCAGGTCAACCTGGTAGTGATGGAGGAGGTCGGGATACAGCCCCTCGCCGTGCTCGTCGATCAGTCGCGCGAGCCCGAGGCTTCCCCCGCCTGCGTCCCCTTGACGTAGCTCTCGAAGACCTCGGCGAGCAGGGTCAGGTCGCCGTTCAGCGCCTTGACGAGCTTGTCGCCCTTGGTCTTGTTCTCGACCACCAGGCGCAGCGCGTCGGTCAGCAGCTCGCCCTGGTCGGTGTTGTCGGCGTCGTCGTTCAGCCGGTTCTGCACCGCGAGCAGCGCGTCCCGGTTCTCCTTGGACAGGCGCAGCGGGTTGAGCAGGCGGACGACCTCGCCGCCAAGGTCGATGTCGAGCGAGCCGTACTTCGCCTCGGCGGCCTCGCGGATGGAGTCGAGAGTGATCGTGGCCATGGGGTAGCGGACCTCCAGGGATGGGGTTGAAGAAGAGGGAGCGGACCAGGGAGAGCCCCGTGAGGGGCCCCGCCCGCGACGGGTCCGCTACGCATCGCGGGCGGGGTGGCTCATCAGTGCCGGTCAGGCACCCGCGCCCTCGGGCGCGTCGCCCAGCGGCGTCACCGCGTAGGCCCAGGAGTTGGTGCCGAGGATCATCGGCTTGACGCCGAGCGGCAGACCGGCCAGCGTCTCGGTGTCCGACAGCGACATGTCGTCGTTGCGGTACACCTCCGCCTTCGGCGCGTAGAAGCCGAAGTGGTTCTCGCCGTCCACGAAGACGACCAGGAAGGCGCAGACGGTGGGCACCGGGTCCTGCGGCACACCGACCAGGCCGTTCTCCAGGACCGGGGCGTTGGAGCCGTAGAACAGCTTCAGGCCCGGCGTGTCGAACTGCTGGAGGGTGTAGGCCCAGGTCTCCTGGCGCGGGCTGTAGCGCGTCCGCAGGGACTTGTTCTGGAGCGTGCCGAGGGTGGTCGCCTCGCCGCCTTCGGAGGTGATCGTGAAGATGTCCTCCAGCGACGTGTGACCGACCGGCTCCCACGGCGTGGTGATGGCGGTCAGGTCGAGCGGCAGCTCCGTGCCGGTCGGCGCAGTGAAGAAGTTGCCACTGCCGATGACGAGAGTGGCGGCATCGTTGAGTGCCACGAGGGCGGCTCCTTACGGGGACATGCCGAAGGCCCCGCCCGCGCGTCGCGGACAGGGTTGAGGCAGGGCTGATCAGGACGAGTAGGGCCGCACGCGCGGCTTGCGGATGTTGATCCGGTACTGCGTCTCGTACCGGACGACACCCGTGGGCAGGTCGGCGTACTGGACAGGGCCAGTCGCGGTCGCCCAGTCGGTGGCTCGACGAGGAGCGGAGGTCATGCGGACGCTGATGATCCGTCCGCGACCGGGGACGACCTTGCCGGCCAGGCCGGCGTCACGCAGGACGACGCGGACAGCCTCGGAGAGGATCGCTGCGTCCTCGTCGCCGTCCGGGTCCTGCACGAAGCACTGCACCGAGATGTCGGCCTCGTCGGTGAAGCGGCTATCGGCCGCCCACTCCCCGAAGTGAGGAAGCCGGCGAGGCATCACCATGGGGAACTGCTGGTCGTCTTCGATGAGGCTCTGGACGCGGATGCCGGGAAGGCCCTCGCGCAGGATCGGCAGGAGGAGGTCTTCGACGGGGCTCAGCTCAGCGAGCGCCCGGACCTCGGGCGGTAGACCGGCCATCAGGTGATCAGCCCCCGCTTCCGCCAGTTCTTGCGCCGGCGGCTTGCGTTCCGCTTGGCATAGTCGATCTTGATCCGCTTCGGCGTCACCTTGACGGGCTTGCTGCGGCCACCCTTGCGAGGCAGGTTCGTGGCGTCGTGGAGGATGTACGTCCCCTCCATCGCGGCATACTCGACGCGACGGACGTTGCCGTTCTGGTCCTCGATCTCGTAGTAGCCGGCGGCGCGGCCGAACTCGATGCTCAGCGCCGCGTTCTCGCCCCTCTCGTCGGAGAGGATCACGTACCAGTCGACGTCGCCGTGCTCGACCAGGATCTCCGCGTGGCCTTCTGCCTCGCCCGTCGCGGGGTCGACCTTGGTCTCAGCGGCGTCGTCGTCGAGGTGGTGCGCGAGGAGCAGGTTGTCGCCCTTGGCCTTGGCCTGGAAGGCGTACGACTCCAACCAGCTCTGCACGTCGACCTGGTTGGCGATGGCCTCTTGGATCTCCATGCCCGCGCCCACTCCCTGGACGCGCCGGTACACCTCAGCCATCAGGGCCGCTCCCGCAGGTCCAGGGACCAGTGCCGGGTGTGACGACTGCCGTGGTGGTGGGCCGGCGGGGTGACGACGTCCCAGACCTTGCCGTCCCACTCGACGCGAGACCACAGGTCGACGCCTTCGAGGTCGGCGGCCACGATCATCCGTACGACGTTGATCTGCTGCTGGCCGGGGACCTCGGCGCGGGCCGAGCGCTGCGGGATGAACGCAGCACGCACCTCGTGCGGGTCGGCCGCGACCGCGACCTTGACCCTGTTCCCCCTGTTGTCGGTGGTCTCGATCGTCTTCCAGACCTTGGCGAGCTGGCCGCGCCTGCGCTGCATGCTCACCAGGGATCGACCCCCGACGCCCAGAACTCGAAGGGCTCGTCAGTGCCGGCGGTGCGAACCGTGGTGGTGCCGGTCTTCGTGGGGCCGGGGTTCCAGGCGAACATCGGCGTGGAGTAGATCCCCACGCTGCCGCCGGCCAGCGTCTTAAGGAGGCGCTGCTCCTCGCGGTTGAAGTGCACCGTGCCGGCGTCGCGGCCGGCGGCGTCACTCCACGCCAGGGTCTCGTCTCCCGCGCGGCTGGTGGTGTAGCCGTCCGGGTTGCGCATGTACCGGGCGCATGCCTTCAGGACGAGCGTGCGGACCAGGCGGGGCGCGGTCTCCGCGTCCCAGTCCTTCCCGTACATCCGGGCCAGGTCCGAGGCGTCCTCCAGCGCGGTCGCCGCGATCCGCTCCTCGTCCTCGCTGAGGGTCCAGTCCAGCCGGTTCTTCAGCTCGTCGAGCGAGGCGAAGTCAGCCAAGCTGTGGTCTCCTTACTCACGAGGGGGACCTGAGCAGGGCCGATGCCAGCGTTGCAGCATCAGCCCTGCTCAGAGGGGTCACGCAGCCTTGGTGCCGATGCCCGTGATGGTGGCCAGCTCGTTGTCCTCGGCCGCCGAGCGACCGATCGCAGCCCGGCCGTTGGTGCCGTCCGGCAGCGAGTCGGTGCCGTCGAGGTCCAGCCGGATCGCCCGGATGAAGTGCTCGTACTGGCCGACGAAGCGCTGGTTCTGGGCGTCGGTGCCCACCAGGATGTCGTCCACGTAGCGGAAGCCCTGCCACGTGTTGAAGATCGACCGGTCCTGGAAGCGAGTGCTGTCGTAGTCCCGCAGCCACCGCAGGGCGACGCCGTTGTAGCTGGCGCTCGCGCCGAACGGCACGGACTGCGGCACGGTCGGCGCACCGGTCATGAAGATGAACGCCGAGTCGACCATGGCGACGGCCATGGTGCCCGGAAGCTCCTGCGCCACGACGAAGTTGAAGCCGTAGCGCCGGCCGAGGGTGGCCTCGCGGAGCTGGGAGACAGCCTCGGCCTCACCGACGTTGGACGCCAGGTTCAGCTTCTCGTCCTCCAGGAGCGCGGCCTCCCAGTCGGTGCCGACCAGGATGGTCCGGGCACCCGCCGGGACGTGCAGCTTGTTCATGACCGCGCGGGCCCGGATCAGACCGGCCTTCAGGTTGGCCGAGTCGACGCCGAGGGCCACGGTGTACGGGGCCTCCACCAGCTCCTCGGTGGCCAGGGCCTCCAGACCCTTGCCGATGGCCTCGGTCTGCTTCCGGGCCAGCTTCGCCCAGCCGGGGAGGTCGAACTCGTTCTGCTCGTCGGTCAGCTTGACCGCGTTGTAGATGTCGCCACCGAAGGTGACGCCGATCTTCCGTTCCTTGTACTCGTCGAACTGGATCTCGGTCGACCGGTCGTTGCGCCAGCCGTAGGTCCGCCACGGCAGCACACCCTCGACGGTGACGTTGATGGTGTCGTTGTCCGCGCCCTTGTAGGCGTCGATGCCCTCGCGCCGGAACACGGCCGGGACGACGAGGCTCTGCTCCAGGAGGACCGCTGCGGTCGCGGCGATCTTCTCCGGCTTGACTACCTGGTGTACCACTCGAAGCCCTCCTGGGCATGAAGAAGGCCCGAGTCACAGCGACTCGGGCCTGCGGTCTGGGGGTTGGTCAGTAGCGGCGGGCGCGTGCCTCGCGGGCCGCCTTCACGGGGTCGAAGGCCCCCTCGTCGTCGGAGGGGTCCAGGCCGCCGCGCAGCTCTCCGTGCTCGCGCTCCTCGTGGACGACGAGCTTGGCGAGGGCCTTGGCGTCGGCCGCCAGCTCCTCGCGGGTGTCGCCCTGGAGCCGGGCCGCCAGCTCCTTCGGGAGGCCGTGCTCGTCGGCGATGTCGCGGATGAGGAGCTGGCGCTCCAGGTTGGCGTTGGCCTGCTTGAACTCGGCGACGGCGGCCTCCAGCTCCTCGGGCGTCTTGGCGTCGGCGAGCTTCGCCTCCGCCTCCCGCAGCCGGGTCCGGTAGTTGGCCGCCTCGGCGTTGGCCTTGGTCAGCTTCTTCTTGGCCCACTCGGGCAGCTCGTTGTCGCGCTCGTCGACCTCGGTCTCCGGGGTCTCCGGCTTCTCGGCCGGGCTCTCCGTCTGCTGGGTCTCGGAGCCGGTCTGCTCGGTGGTCTCGTCGGTGCTGGTCTCGCCGGGCTTCGGCACGGTCACGCCTCCTGGACGTCGTTATCCCGCGCCGCCTGGGCGCGGTCTTGCTCTTGCTTGCGGAAGAAGTCCCGCCACGCCTTGATGGCCGCCTTGCCGGACAAGCCCTTCGTGACCTCGGGCCAGAGCGCCTTGTACTCCCGGTTCAAGGCGGTGAGGTCGGAGGTGTCGAACTGGTCGTCGCTGTAGATCGGCTCGGCGTAGCAGTGGCAGTTGTTGTGGTAGCGGTCACCGTCGCTGTACTCGGCACCGCGCTTGCTCTTGTAGACCGCGCCCCGGCTGATCAACATCGCGCACCAGTAGCAGGGGGTGCCGGTGCGCGAGAGCCGGACGTAGCCGATGACCCGGCGGTCCCGCTGGGCGTAGTTCCAGACCGTGCCGCGTGCGCCGTCGAGGGTGACGCGCTCTGCGGCTGCGGCCTGCTGCCTGCCGGCGGCCTGGTGCGCCTCGTCGCGCTGCTCGTCGACCGTCGTGGCCGGCTTGCTGGTGTCGACGTCCTGGAGCTTCTTGCGGAGCAGCAGAGGGCCGGTCTGGACCAAGGAGGTTCGGGCTTCCTGCTCGGCGTCCCGCTCCAGGCGGTCTTCCTCGCGGTCGGAGCCGGGGATCTCCTCGACCTCGATCAGCTCTGCGTCCTGCTCATCGGACGGCTCCGCCGGCCTGTCGTCTCGGGCTGGCCTCGTGTCCTGCCCGCCCTCCAGGGGCGGCGTCAGGGGATCACCTGCCAGCGCGGCGAACTCGCGGCGGAGCATGTCGAGCGTGACGTAGGGCGGGTCCGGCCGGCGCGGGTCTGCGACGGTCTTGCCGGTACGCAGGGCCCGGACCAGCCGGTAGTAGGCCATGGCCAGATCGCGCGAGCGCGACCGGCGGGTCATGACCAGGTGCACCGCGTCAGCGAGCCACTTCGCGGCGGTCGCGGCGGTCGCGGTCGGAGGCACGCCCGCCCAGAGCTTCAGGGCGTCCTCGATGGTGGCGGCACCGATCTTGGTCAGTGCGGCGTGGTAGGCGACGGAAGCCTTGTCAGCCTCCGCCGCCCGCGCGGCGGTCGTCACGCCGGAACGCGCTCGCGGTCACCGGAGCGAGCCCCACCGCTGGCCCGGTGAAGGGCCTCGGCGAACTGGCGCTCCAGGTCGTCTTCCTTGACGATGCGCTCCCACTCGTCCAGCTCGTTCTTCGTCGCGCCAGGGACGCGGGCCCACAGGCCACGAGCCGGGATGTTGAGCTGTTCGCGCAGCTTGCCGAGCGCGTCCGCAGCCTGCGCCAGGGAGCGCTGCTCCATGTCGCGCCACAGCACCTCGCCGGAGTAGTCCTCGGCGGAGGAGGTGATGCCCTCCATCTCGGCGGCCAGGCGGAAGACCCGCTCCCAGCTCTCCCCGAAGCTCTTGCGGAACTCCTCGATCTTGCGAGCGAGGGCCGTCTCGGCGGCGAGAAGCGCCTCGGCCGAGAGGTTGGCGATCTGGCCGAGCAGGTGGTGGGGCGGGGTCTGGCTGAGCGCCGACAGGTGCCGGATGGACATGTCGATCGACTCGATGAAGCCGCCGAGCGGCGTCTCGTCGAGCGTGTCCCACTTGACGTCGCTGTCCTCGGCGAAGAGGAAGCGGGAGGCGTTGGCGTTGATGGGCAGCGGCTTCGGCTGCCCCCGCTCGTCGAGGACGAGGTTGCCCTCTTCGTCGCGCTCCAGGGGCGGAGCCATGCCCGTCACGGTGCGGACCTTCGTCGAGCTGTAGGTCTGCGCCACCAGCAAGTCGAAGACGCTCTGGTTGATGCGGTTCTGGAGTTCGATCATGGGCGCGATCACGCCGCAGGTCCGACCCTCCAGGTCCACCGCTGCGGCGAACCGGGTCACCGGACACTCGGTCGCGCCGTGGGCCCTGATCTTCTTGACGGTCACGCCCTCGTCGTCGCCGAGCGACTTGAAGGTCACCTCGTACTCGCGCCGGCCATCCCACATCCGGGCCTTGCCCTTGTCCTCCTCCCCTTGCGGGAAGCGAGTGACCGTGAGCGCCACCACCGGGACGAGGTCGTTGGCCGGGTCCTCGAACAGCGCCGAGGTGCGCAGGGCCGACAGGCCCTTGGTGCGGACCTTGTTGTTCCGCAGCTTCTCCGTGACGGTGAAGGCGTGGCCGTAGGTCAGCGCGCCCCGGTGCACGGCGATCTGCCGGGCGTCGAGACGCGACTCCTGCCAGTGCCGCCACTCGGGCAGCACGACGTTGCCGGAGGGCCGTTCGCTCTGGTTGCCGCGCCGGAAGCTGTCGACGTACATCGCCTGAGCCGGCGTACCGACGAGCAGTGGCATCCAGTTCGAGACGCACCGCTTGGCCAGGAGCTTGTACTCGTCCGAGCAGTTCTCCGGCATGTACGGGTCGTCGTGATGGCCCTGGAGGTAGTCGTCGATTCGCAGGAGCGTGTCGCGGTCCTTGTGCAGGACGGCAAGCAGTTGCTTCGCCAGGCCCGTTGGACTCGCAGCCGGCATGTTCATCACCGTCCTGTCAGCCTTGCAGTATCGGTCAGAGGAAGTAGCCCCGACCGGTCTTGACCTTCTGCTTCTTGCCGCGAGTGCGGAGGTCGTGCATCGCCTCGTGCGCGAGCATCAGGGCGGCGTAGAGATCGACCTTGCGCTTGCTCTCACGGGACTGCTTCCCGAAGCTCACGCCGTAGTTGTTCTCGCGGCGGAACACGTTGAGTACGTGGCGACGCAGCGCGCGGTCGCCGTCATGCTTGATCTTCCCGTCGAGGATCGCGGTCACCAGGCGCTCGTGCGCGCGGGTGACCCGCTGGAGCGACTGGCGCATGTCCCAGCCGATGGCGGAACGCTCGGACGCCTTGACGCCCAGGCCCTCCCCGTATGCCGACTCCCAGTCGAGGATGAAGCTCTCCCAGAGTGCGACGTCGGCGAACATCGCCTTGACCTTGAACGTGCGGAAGACCTCGTGCACGGCCGAGTCGACCTGCATCCGGTTGACTTCCCAGCCGTCGCCGGCTGGCCCGTCCGGCTTCTCCCAGAGCCCCAGGACGAAGGCGGCCTGGTCGCGCAGCCGCAGCCCGACGAGGGCTGTGCTGTCGTCCGTCTTGCCGCCGTCGAAGCCGACCACGATCTCATCGCCCGGACGGAGCATCAGCTCCTCGTCCTTCAGCGGGTCCCAGTCCCCCGGCCCGTAGAGGGCGTCCTCGTCGGCCACGACCTGGTTGAGCCACATGCGCCGTGAGCGGGCGATGCTCATCGTCGTGTCGTGGATGGACTGGATGATCGTCTTGACGTTCAGCCAGACCGCGTCGCCCCGGATCTTCGGGAGGACGATCTCCAGCGCCTCTTCGGTGAGCGGCGTCTTCGGGTGGGCCTCGATGCTGTCGTACAGGTAGCCGATGTCGACGGCCTGTAGCTCCTCGCCGGTCAAGCGCGCCCGCTGGCGGCGCTCCTCCAGCTTGTCGTACGCCTCGCGCATCCGCTCGCCGACGCTGTCCTCACCGGGCAGGTAGGCGTTCGTGATGGCCAGGTAACGGCTATCGAGCTTCGTCGCGTTACCGTCGATCGTCTGGTACATCTGGTGGCCGTGGTTGCCGGCGATCCAGTGGTGCGTCTCGTTTAGCAGGGTGAAGGTCGTGCGCTTACCTTCGAGCGCCCGGTAGCTGGAGGTAACGGCCTCCAGTCGGCACTTCCCGCCGTTGGCGCGGATGAGCGTCGCGCCGGCCTTGATGCGGTACGTCTTGATGAAGTGATCCGACATCAGCGACGGGATCAAGGCCATGGTGTTCGTCGTTTGCGACTGGTTGACGGCGGTGACCTGCACCCATGCCTGCGGGTGCGGTACGCCAACCGGGTTGCCAGCGTCGTCCCAGTGGGAGAACCGGCTCGGGCCGACCAGCTCAACGAGGCAGAGCACCGCGAGCAGGGGGTCCTTGCCCCAGCCCTTCATGCGCTGGAGGACGCCCTTGCGGTAGATGAACCGGCCGTTCTCGTCGACCGCGTACCACCAGAGGATGAAGCGAAGCTGCTCCCTGGTGAACTTCCAGGGGCCGCCATCGGCGGCGAGCAGGTACTCCGCGCACCAGCCGGCGATCTGCCAGCCGAGGGTCCGCTCCGGCAGGAGCCAGTTGCCGTCTGGGTTCCGCTTCCAGGTAGGTCCGATGTAGATCGGCTGGAGGAGTTCGATCTCCTCGCGGGTCAACGACTGCGGCTCGTCGGCCATGCGATCACCTCCCCTCGGGGGTGCCTCCGTTCGGGGGAGGTTGCAGGTCGGGGCTGACGGTGGTCAGCTTCAGGCGCTCCAGCCAGGCGACCAGCTCGTGCTCCTCGGCGGTCAGCCGGCAGCCCTTGCGTCGGCACCGCCGGCTGCGGCGTGCCATCAGGCAATCCCGAGGTCGCGCTTGTAGTCCTCGATGGCGATTACGGCCGCCGGCTTCTGCTCGGGCTCCGGCTCGCTCAGCTCGATGCGAGCGCGTCGCCGGTCCCCCTCGGTGACGAGGAGGTTCCCGAGCGCGGAGTAGATGACCTGCGCCATCTGCGAGCTGCGCTTGAACGACTTCTTGTAGTGGCTCAGGTCGTCGCACAGCGAGTAGAGGTAGGCCCAGTCGCTCTGCTGGTAGTAGGCGGTCTGGCCGCTGGCCTTGACGCCGTCCCAGAGCTTGCGGGCGATGGGGTGCCAGTCCTGGTCCGCGTGCGGAACCTTCGTCGGCAGGGCGATGCCCTTGGTGACCTCCTGGACGTCGCCGCCCTTCCGCTCTCGCGGTCGCGCGAGGTCTTCCTCGCGGTTCGGGACCGGGCCTCGTACGCCCATCGTGGTCACCTCCTCTTACAGGTACATGCCGTCGCGGTGCTCCCCTGGCACCGGCTCCTCGTCGACCGGCTCGTCATCCATCGCGTCGGCCAGCTCGTCGAGCGCCTTGGCGGCGTGCTCGACGGCCAGGCGGAACTGGCCCCACTCGAAGTGCAGGGCCAGCTTCACCAGGTCTCCCAGACGATGTGCGGGATGAACCAGATGACGAACGCGATCAGCGCCGCCATGAAGGCGAGCGGGCCGGCGGACTTCCATCCCTTGTCGACCCGCAGCCATGTGCGGGTGTTCTCGCTGAGGGTGTCCCCCGGCTTGCGCTTGATCAGCGCCAGGCCCTCCAGGACGGCGAAGCTGACCGCCACCAGGACCAGCCAGATCCTCCAGATGGCGGCCCAGAGCCGGCGATACCGGTTATCCACTCGTCGCTCCGTCCTCGGCTCTGGGCCGTTCGTCGGTCACTGGTTGTCGTACGGTGATGGCAAGATCGGCATCCTGTGTGTCCGATCGCATGGGGGAACCATGAGCGACCAGCAGTACCAGCCGTATCCGCCTCAGCAGCCGGGTCCGCAGGGCTACCCGCCCCAGCCGTATCCGCAGCAGCCCTACCCGCCGCAGGCGTACCCGCCGCCGCAGCAGATGCCCCCGCAACAGCAGTTCAAGGTCATCAAGACCGGCGGGGCTCGCCACGGGATGCACGCGATGATCACGCTGTTCACGTGCGGACTGTGGGCACCGGTCTGGTTCCTCGCGTGGCTGTTCGCCAAGAAGCACAAGGTGACCGTGCCGCGCTGACGCTGTGTGGCCCCTGCCCTGGAGAGGGGTGGCAGGGCAGGGGCCAACGAGAGGGAGCGGGCAGGTTGTGCGCGTCGCTCTAACCCCTCGGAGCGCTCTACGGGGATGGCCACCCGGAGCGCACTACATCAGGCCGGGGTGAACCTCGGTCCTGCGGAACTTCTTGCTGATCCGGCGACGCTTCGCCGCCAGGGCCGCCGCGCCCTCGCCACCCGACTTCTTGTCGTGGTGCCACTCGCACAGCGCCCGTAGGTTCTCTCGGCTGTGGTCGTCGCCGCGCCGCTTGTGGTCGACGTCGACCGCACGTTCGTTGCACCGCTCGTCGTAGGCGTTCGTCGCCTCGCAGCGGTAGCCGGCGTCCTTCAGGACGTCCTTGCGGATCTTGTCCCAGTTAGGGGGGAGCCGGTCGCGCCGGTCTGAGTTCTGCCAACCAGGCAACGCGGCTCCCCCCTTGCCGTGATGAGGGATGGCCCCGACGACGTGTGCTCGTGAGCTGCCGACCCAGGGCCCAGATCAAGGAAGGGTGCCTGCGAAGCTGCGTAGCGGCGAAGCATGTGGGCCCCGAAGGGGCCTCTGCTGGCTCGCCATGTTGACCCCGAAGGGGTCTCTACCAGCGTCGCGGCTTAGCTGTTTAACCCTTACATCTATGTATCCCGGTCGGCGGGCACGGAAGTTGCGTGAGGGTGAGCCATGTCACCCTTGCAGTATCCAGGCAGCGGCGGAGGGGAAGGAGGGTTCAGAGAATCCCCAGGCCAACCGGCATGAAGTGGGCTTCGCCCCGGTCGCTTCGCTGCATCGGCGGATCGGGGGGATGCCAGGTCAACCGACGCGAAGTGGGCTTCGCCCCGGTGGCGACCGGGGTGAAGTGGGCTTCCGAACGACACGAAGCCGGCTTCCGAGCGACACGAAGCGGGCTTCGCCCTAACCGTCCTTGAACCGTCAGAGAACCGATCTTGTCTCTCGCTTCGCTTCAACCCCAACCCCTCGCCGGCAGGCCGGCAGGGGCCCCCAGGAGGGGGCCAGCATCGGCGATCCGATGTTATGCTTGCAGCATGGGTGAGCAGATGAGCCGGCAGGAGACGAACCGCGAGTTCGAGAACATGATGATCCGCAACGAGCTGGTCACGCCGTCTCAGGTCGGCCAGGGCCTCGGCAAGTTCGCGGCCAACGCCCGCCGGCTCCGGCTGGGCGAGATCACCCCGCAGGAGTTTGACGAGATTATGCACCGGGAGGACTGAGCCTCCAGGGGCCCAGCATCCCGCCGACGAGCAGCGCCGTTCCCGTTTCGGGGCGGCGCTTCTTCGTGTCTTGATCGACTTGGAAACCGTGGCGCGATGGGAGCTGCTATCACGTGGCGGTCCCCCTGACGAGGCCGAGGGGTTGTACCCCACTCCCCCGCGCGACGTCAAGCGTGAGGCAGCGCACATAGACAGGGCGAGCGCTGTGCTGTACCACGCGGCGCACGGTTCCTCCCCAACGAAGAGACGCGCCGCTGCCAGGGCAGGGCCCATCAGGCAGAACGCACAGCGGCCATGCTGTAGAGCTGACACGCGGGCGAACGGGCGCGGCTGGGTATGGTCGGATGGGTCGGCCCATGACGGGGCCGGAGATTGGCGCTCAGGCCGTTGTGCCTGGTCACAGCGTTGGTCCACCAGGCAGGCATAGAGAAACGTCACCGCATGGCGTCACGCTCACCCCACCTGAGCAGGGAAGACGGGCGAAGATGTGAGCGCGGTCACTCCAGCTTGCGATACTGCAAGGCTGGCACTAGCGTTCTTCCCATCGCACCGGCCACCACGGCGGAGCGGGCCGGACTCGCCGGGAGTTGAGCGGGAACGGGCGGCAGGGATGCCGGGTAGCGTCGCTACCCCACCTGCCAGGGCCCGGTACCCACATGCTCCGACCAGCGGAACGGATGTCAGACTTGCAGTATCGGGCCGGATCACCTAGGCTCGGTTCCGCAAGGCAGGGACGGCGGGCAGCGCTCGCCGGGGGTACCGGGTTAGAACGGTTCGGCCGCAGCCCAGCAGGCACCCTCCGAAGCCAAGCGGGCGGCTTGACAAGCCGGATCGAAACTGCAAGGCTTACACGCAACACAGCAAGCCTGGGGCGAGCTGAGGGGCCAACCTTGGTGGGGGCTCGGAAGCGCCGGTAGGTCGTAAGTTGAGAACTACATAGCGTGACATAGAGAACGACGGGAGGACTCTGTCCCGGCGGCCGGCGATGCGCTCGATCCGGCCACGCTGACAGACTCGCTGCCCGTCCCCTCTGAAGCGTCCCCGTGATGGCATCAACCTGCCGGAGGGATGGGCTTACCAGACGTCGAGAGTCTGGCATGAGGGCGCGGTAAGCGCGGGAAGCGCCCGCGTGATACTGCATCGTTGACACACTGACACACGAGGAGTCTGACATGGCTACCACCCGTGACGCTGCCGCCATCGCCTTCGACCTGCTGAACCAGGGTGAGGGTGGGACGGTGCCCGCCATGGCTGGGCAGCTCGTCCCGACCAGCGGGTACGCCGTTGGGCAGCACGGGATCAAGGTCACCGAGACCGGGGAAGACCTGCTGAAGGCCACTGAGGCGTGGGTTGCCAAGGTGCTGCCGGAGGTTGCGTTCCACCCCGGCCTATACCTGGGCATCTGGGTGCACGAGGGTGTGACCTACCTGGACGTGGTCCGGGTGCACTCGGAGGTCATGCCTGCCTTCGCCGACGCCACTGCGCGGGGCGAGCTGGCGATCTACGACCTCGGGGGCGAGCGAACCATCTTCGCGGCCGACTACATCGTTGGCTGATACTGCAAGGCTGACAGGCCGAAACGCCGGGAGGCGTCGCAGGACTTGGCATGTCCTGCCTGATGATGGCTGCCAAACTGGAAGGTTGACACGTGGGCAACATGATCCTGATCGACCCGGACGACATGGCCTCGCCCGCCACGCTGGCGCGTGAGGTGGGCGTCAGCCGGGCGGCGTTCGCCAACTGGGCGAAGCGTCACCAGGACTTCCCTGCGCCCGTGTTCGGCACGACGTACAGCCGCGCCGCCGTCCTGGAGTGGGTCGGCAAGCGCCAGGCGGCAGAGCAGGCGAAGCGTGATGCTCGCCCGTGCGTCTGCAAGTGCGTCAACCACGGGTGATCACGCCGAAACGCCGGGAGGCGTCGGGTGGGCTGGCATCCCGCCCCTGATGATGGCTGCCATAGTGGAAGGTTGACACCATGCGAGTCTTCGGACTGTGGTACGGCGGCAACGGCTACTCCCTTGGCGAGATGCCTACGGACGGGGAGTCCTGGCCGACGCTGGCCGACGCCAAGGCCGACCTCATCGATCGCCTGAACTGCGGGCACTGGAGCAGTGCGTCCCGCGCCCAGGTGGTGAACGTCGACGAGGACGGCGTTGCCACGCTCGGCGAGTCGAGCGGGAGCCTGCGCCCCTGCGTCGATGCCGAGACCCGAATCGACCTGTACGCCGCCGACCGCGTCGGGCGCGGGAAGTACCGGGTGAGCGACTACCCGTACGCCCGGCTGACCGTGGGTCCGCGTGGCGGAGTGCGAGTCGAGAGCTACTGACACACCGCCCGGCGGGATCACGCGAGAGCGAAGGTCACCGGGCACAAGCCGAAACGCCGGGAGGCGTCCGGGGGGCTGGCATCCCCTCGCTGATGATGGCTGCCGATACAGGAAGGTTGACACCATGTCAAGCGCTGCCGAGCTGGCCGTCGACCACGCGCACGTCCTGCTGGATGCGCTGACCGAGTGGCGGAAGCTGATCGAGCAGGGCACCGAGAAGCCTTGGCTCACCTACGAGGGTGAGGACGACGATCCGAAGATCCATGAGGGTCAGTACCGCCAGCTTCTCGATGAGGCCGAGGCCAAGCTGTTCGGGATCGCCGCCGGGTGACGCCGAAACCCCCGCGAGGGGGTCGGGTGGGCTGGCATCCCACCCCTGATGACGGCTGCCATAGTGGAAGGTTGACACAGATATGCGCAAGGGCCTGTACTTCACTGCCGGTGACGTGACGATCCTGGCGGACGGTACTCGCGTCTACAGCATGTACGCCAACGGGTACGCCCCGCTGTCGACTGGTCCGGGCAAGCCGCTCGGCACGCTGGTCGGCCGCGTGTGGAAGTCCGGCGACGCCTGGGCCGCCTCCGCAGTCCGGCGCGACGGCAAGGCGGACTCGTGGGAGGACGAAGTCCTCCGGTCGCACCGGGGCTTCCGTACCCGGCGTGAGGCGTCCATGTTCCTGCACGGATGGCGGTACGGCCACGGGGCCGCACAGCCCAAGCCCTGGTAACGCCGAAACCCCCGCGAGGGGGTCGGGAGGCTTGGCATGCCTCCCCTGACGATGGCTGCCATAGTGGAAGGTTGACATACCGATGATTGACATCGAGAAGGCGCGCGAGCTGCTGCGCAAGGCCGTCGAGACTCAGGGGCGGGACTTCGTCTACAACCCCGGTGGCGGCGGCGCGTGCAAGTACGGGCCGGTGCCGGACTACGACGGGCCGCAGGGCACGACCGGCTGCCTGGTCGGCGTGGCGCTGACGCTGAACGGCGAGACGCGGCACCTCGAAGACCGGTACGACCTGACGGTGATGGCTCTGGCCGGAACGCTGCCGGACCTGATGAGCGAAGACGCGGCGCGGTACTTCCGAGTCGCGCAGGACCAGCAGGACAGCGGGAAGTCCTGGGGCGAGGCGTACGACCGGGCGGAGGAGTTCCACCAGCGCCGCCTGGCGGGCATCCTCTGATGGCCCGGCTGCGAGAGGTCGTCGTCCTGGTGGCCCTGCTGGCAGGGGCCGGACTGGTCGGGTACCACGCCGGCCACGGCGTACCGCCGTGCGCCACCGAGGACAGCCCTGGGCCGTGCATCTGGGACGCGAAGACGCGCGGCAGTGGTGAGGGCAAGGGCAAGGGCCGGTCGTTCTACGTGGACGCCGAGGGGCGCGTCTACTACCTCGCCGAGGGGACTCCTGATTGACGCCGAAACCCCCGCGAGGGGGTAGGGGGGCTTGGCATGCCTCCCCTGATGATGGCTGCCGATACTGGAAGGTTGACAGGCTGTGATTGGCATCGAGAAGGCGCGAGAGCTGTTGAAGCAGGCCATGGACACGCAGGGGCCCGGCTTCGTCTACAGCCAGGGTGGTGACGGGGCGTGCCGCTACCGGCCGCTGACCGACCGGGACGAGAGTGGCCTCGCCGAGGATGACCCGCGCCGCAAGACCGGCTGCCTCGTGGGCGAGGCGCTGAAGCTGGCCGGCGAGGCGCGACACCTGGACTTCGGGGGCGGCGTGATCACGCTGGCCGAGGTCCACGACGACATGCTGACCGAAGAGGCGGTGACCTACCTCCAGCGGGCGCAGTCGTTCCAGGACAACGGCAGGACTTGGGGCGAGGCGTACGCCTTCGCCGAGTCGTACGCCGACGACCTGTTCCGCACGCAGTAGTGCCGAAACCCCCGCAAGGGGGTCGGGGGGCTTGGCATGCCCCTCCTGAAGATGGCTGCCGATACTGGAAGGTTGACACACATGACTGTTCTGGCCGAGATCGCCGACCTGCTGGACACCGTCACGCCGATGTTCGGGGTGATGGAGCAGGCCGAGGACGAGATCAAGTCGGCGCAGCGGAGGCACCCGGACGCCGCCGACCGCATCTGGCACAGCTTCCGGCTGCTCCGGCCGGAGATCGACATGGTCGAGCTTCTGTACCGGGCGCACTGCCGGGAGCTGCTGGACCGGGTCGCGCGAGGCGAGGACACCCGACCGGGTACCGCCGCCGAGGGCTGCGCCGTGATGCGCGAGACCAGCCTGGCGGCACCGCTGACTGCTACGGGCTTCGGCCTGTACGCCCGACTCTGGAAGCTCGCCGGCTTGCCGAACACCGGCCTGTCGAGCGACCTGCCGCACTACGAGGCGATCAGGGGGGCGGAGATCGACCGCGAGGAGGCCGCCCTCCGCCACAAGCTGCGCCAGGACTGGCGGACCGCGTCCGCCTGACACACGGACCGCCGGGGCCCTGTCGAGGGGGCAGGGCCCCGGCCTGCCGAAACGCCGGGAGGCGTCGGGGGGCTTGGCATGCCCCTCCTGATGATGGCTGCCGAAACTGGAAGGTTGACACAACGATGACCGCAGCAGGCAAGATCACCGCCGCCAAGCTCGCCGAGCAGGACGCCGGGGTCAACATCCTGATCACCCGCAATCCGGCCGGCGGCGAAGACCAGGGCGAGGGCGAGAAGTGGTACCCCGCCCGGCGCAAGACCAAGGTCCGGTCGGCCCGAGTCGAGACCGTCACCGCCTTCATGGTGGAGGGCCGGCGGGCCCGGCGGATCTACCGGATCACCACCGACAGCGGGGTGGTCGAGGCCGCGCCGAGCCAGACCTTCTGGACCAACGGGCGCGACTGACAAGCCGAAACCCCCGCAAGGGGGTCGGGGGGCTTGGCATGCCCCTCCTGATGATGGCTGCCAACACACCTGGGGTGATGATCGAGTGAGCACCACGACCGTCGAGACCGTCGAGACCACGACCGAGCCGACCGGCAAGGTCGCGGAGGCGGTCACGCTGGAGAAGGCCCGCGAGCTGCTGAAGCAGGCCGTGGAGAAGCAGGGCCGGGACTTCGTCTACAACCTGAACCCGATGGCGATGTGCTACTACGAGCCCATCGACGAGAGCTGGTACGGGGCGAAGGTCGACGCGACCGACCCGCGCGTCAAGACCGGCTGCGTCGTCGGCGAGGCCCTGGCCCTGGCCGGCGAGACCCGGCACCGGGCGTTCCGGGGCAGCGTCGCCTACCTGGCCGAAACGTACAACGGGATGCTGACGCCCGAAGCCGTCGCGTACTTCCAGGAGGCCCAGCGCCTCCAGGACGGCGGAGCGACCTGGGGCGAGGCGTTCGACGCGGCCGAGCGGGTCGCCGAGAACCTGTCCCGCCAGATCGACGAGGACTGAAGCCGAAACACCGGGCCCGCGAGGGGGTGGGCCGGTGTCGGGCAGGGGTGGCATCCTGCTCCTGATGATGGCTGCCATGAGGGATGGGACAGAACATGAGTGACCAGACGGGGTTGAACCTTCTGGACATCGACGTGCCGGGCGCGCTGGAGCTGGCGACGCAGGACGACGGCATGGTCTTCCTGGCGCGCAGCAAGCACGCGCGGGGCGACTTCTTCCTCAACGTGAAGGACCGCTACCGCCAGGAGAAGGAGGGGCAGGAGGAGGCCGAGGTGGTGCTCAGCCGGTCCGACCTACTGGTGATCATCGCGCACGCGGCGAAGCTGCTGGCCGAGGATGAGGTCGCATGACCGAGCAGAGCCCTGTCGAGCAGTACGTCCAGCGGATGGTCGGGGCGCTCCGCGAGCACGAGCACGAGACGCAGGCGATGCGCAACCAGCGCGCCACCCGCGAGGGCTGGCGACACAAGGTCGACATCAAGGACGTCTGGAAGAACCCGAACATGGGATTCGAGCAGCGCCGCGACGAGATCGTGCGCCGGCTGCGGGCCAGCCAGTGGTACCGCAAGGCCGGCGAGGACAGCGAGCTTCACCAGGTGGTCGAGGAGCTGGAGGACTCGACCGGCCCGGACGACTTCGATCCCCCGTGGTCGGCGCTCTACGACCTGGCGGACATGGACCGGGTCTGGATCGAGAGGTAACGATAGTGCCCAGGGGATACACCAAGGACGAGGCCGCCCAGCTCAACAAGGGCGACTTCGTCGAGTATTACGACGGTCGGCAGTGGGTGTCGGCCGAGGTGCTGGAGCCGTTGCGGGACGCCCGGAGCCACAAGGGCTTGACCGTGCGAATTACGAACGGCACCTATGAGACCGAGGCTGCGCCGAACGAGCTGCGGCCGTAGTCGAGAGGGCGGGGCCCGGTGATTCGGTCGGGCCCCTCTCTTGACGCCGATACTGCAAGGCTGACATACTGATCAAGAGCAGGGAGCAAGGCGATGGCGATCTGGCTGGACGAAGTTGACCTGACGGGCGCACCCGATGCCGAGGGCGATGCCTTCGAGGAGCGGCGGGACGCGGTCGTGAAGGCGGTCCAGGACAGCGAGTGGTTCAAGTGCTACGGCAAGGACAGCCGGCTGCACTGGTACGTCCGCGAGCTGATCGCGGCCCAGACCCGAGAGGACTACGTCCTCTACATGCACGGCGTCTACAACGTCGCCGACGAGGACCGGGTCTGGCTGAAGACCTTCTGATGCCGAAACGCCCTCCGGGGCGTCCGAGGGGCTGGCATCCCCTCGCTGACGATGGCTGCCACGATTCGATACTGGAAGGCTAACACGATGGCCAAGAAGCCGAGCCCGGTCCAGCTCCGCGAGATGAACGAGGCGGCGCAGGACGGCGGCAAGATCAGCCTGACCATCAACCCGCGCACCGCCGGGGTCATGGAGCGCGAGGGCTGGATCGAGGAGCGCCCGACGACGGGCTACTACAAGTACGCCTACTTCCTGACCGCCGCCGGCCGCGAGGTGGCCGGTCTTCCGCCGGCTGACGACGCGCCCGAGGTGGTCGACGGCCAGATGATCGTCTACCGCGTCGAGGACGACCGGAAGCGCGGCCCCTACATCAGCTACTTCGGCGACGACGAGACGAAGAAGCAGCTCAGCCAGGACGTCCGCGACGCGCACAACTTCTCCCTCATCCACCCCGGCCCGCACCGGGACGGCATCACCCAGGAGCGCGGCTTCTTCGGCAACCACCACTTCGGATTCGCCACGAAGGCGTCGCTGGTCAAGTGGTTCCACGGATGGGCGGCGCGGCTCGACGAGGCCGGCTTCCGCGTCAGTCAGTACCTCGTCCCCGTCGAGGACGTCATCCAGGGCGGCCGGCAGGCGGTCTTCCGCATGAGCACGGCTCAGCTCGTGTCCCACGCCCCCGCCTCCACGCACTTCGCCTGATCACCCCTTAGAGCAAGGAGCAAGACCCGCTATGCAGTGCACCGTGACCAGCAGCCAGGACGAGCAGTGCACCAACGACTCCTCGGGCACCCTGGGGATCTGCTCGACGCACCTCTACCGGTTCAAGCGGTACAACGACGTCCTGGCCGACGTCCCGATCCGCAAGTACAACCTGACCAAGCCGCGCAGCGGGGCCCACTACGAGGGCGAGACCGAGATCGACCGGATCTGGAACCGCGTCCGCAAGGAGGCCGAGCACTGGATCTGGACCGGGTCCTTCGCTCGTGGCGTCCCGCAGGCGCAGTACGAGGGCTTCAACCAGCCGGTCCGCCGGGTCTTCTGGGAGCTGGCCTACGGTCCGCTGGCCGAGGGTGACCGCGTCACCGTCAACTGCGGCGAGGCCAACTGCGTCCGCCTCTCGCACATCGTGGTCAAGCAGCCGGCGGTGACCGCCTGATGGCCCGTCCACTGGTCGGCTTGATCGGCCGCAAGCGAGCCGGCAAGGACAGCGTCGCCACGGGCCTTGTCGAGCGGCACGGATACGTCCGGTACGCCTTCGCCGACAACGTCCGCCAGGTGGCCCTGGCCATCGACCCGATCGTGGATGTCGAGGCGAGCACCGGCTACGACTACGGCTATGGCGGCGAGCTGTACCCCGTGCCCGAGGCTTCGGGCGTGCATCTGTCCGACGTGATCCGCAAGATGGGCTGGGAAGCGGCCAAGGACCGCTACCCCGAGGTGCGCCGGCTGCTCCAGCACATCGGCACCGAGGCGATCCGCGCCATCGACCCCGACTTCTGGGTGCGCGCGGTGATGCACCTGGTGGAGGCCGACGTCCGGCCCGTGGTCATCACCGACGTCCGCTTCCACAACGAGGCCGAGGCGATCAGGCGGACCGGCGGCCTGCTGGTCCGCGTCACCCGCCCCGGCCACGACGACCTGGACCTGCACGACAGCGAGACCGAGCTGCTGGACCGGGCCACCGACTACGAGATCCACAACGATGCGGGTCTCGACTTCCTCGCCAAGCAGACCGACTGGTTGGCCGAACAGATCAGCAGGAGGTTCCCTCAGTGAAGCGCGCTCTGGCGGTTCTGACCGCCGCCACCCTGGCCACTGCCGCTCTCGTCGCTTGCGACGACGACGACGCCTGCGCCGCCGGCCCCATCGCGCCGGCTCCGCGCCCGGTCACGGTGGCTCCGGCCCGGCCCGCCCCCGTGGCTCCCCGGCCCGCGCCGGCTCCCCGGCCTGCTGCCCCGCCGAAGGTGAACCCGCCCGCGAACGCGAAGCCGGCCAACCCGCCGCGCGGGTACCGGACCAGCGGGTACGACAGCCACGGCTACCCGATCTACGTGCCGATCATCGTCGATGGTGACGACGACTGCTGATGTAAGCGTTGCAGTTTCAAGGCTGATACTGTAACCTTGACACGAGGCCGGGAGACCGGCGAGAGGGGGTGCACCATGAGTCAGGTCAAGATCGCCCAGCTCAGCACGTGGGCGGACCTGCGCAAGCTGCCGGTCGGCGCGATCGTCTACGACGTCGAGGGCGACGAGTTCACCAAGGCCGAGGACGGCCGCTTCAAGGGTATCGGCGGCCTGGACTTCGACGCCGTGGCGCTCACGGCCTACGCGCCGCTGGAGCTGAAGAACCCCGCCATCCTCAACCCCGGCCGCTTCATCGCCAACCAGGAGGTGAAGGTCGTCACCGACATCTTCTACCCCGTGGTCCGGCGAGGCGAGGTCGGCCGCGTCGTCGACCTGACCGCCGGCTTCGGCGGTTGGCTGATCCGGGTCCGGCTGGCCGGCGGCGACCTGATGTTCCCGTTCCACAACAGCGAGATCACGCCGATCTGATACTGCAAGGCTGGCAGGGCTTGGCGTGGGGCCGGGCCCTGCCAGTGAGGAGGAGGTAGCGAGTGCGGATAACCCCGCGCAAGGACGAGGTCCAACGCCTCGTCGACATCCTGACCAGCGACGGCTACGACACCCCCGAGGACATGGCCAAGGCCCTGCTGAAGGAATCGGCCGACATCCTCTGGATGCGCGACTGGTACGCGCTGGGCAGCAAGTTGCGTGAGGACTCCCCGCACTGGCTCCCCTACGGTCCCTTCGCCTCCGAGAGCGAGGCGTTGATGACCTTCAAGAAGTACGGGGTGGGCGGTGTGGCCCGAACCGTGAAGCTCTACAGCCCCGGCCGGCTCATCGCCTTCAGCGAGGGCAAGGACTGGCCGGGCTACTGCAAGACCTGCAAGCACGACGCCGTGTGGCACATGCAGGACGGCAGCTCCAGAGGTGGGTGCGTGAGCTGCGAGGACTGCTCCAAGTTCAAGAAGTGAGTGGGGGAGGAAACCGTGAGCAAGAAGGTCCAGTGGACCCGCTGCTCCGTCTGCGGGAAGCACGGCTTCCACGACGAGCACGACGCCGAGAAGGCGCTGGGCAGGGCCCAGGCCAAGCGGGAGCGCATCTTCGCCGGAGCCGCAACCCGGCGCGGGATGCACCGCGAGAACCGCTACTACGACTGCGAGAACGGCCTGTACCACCTGACCAGCCAGAGCCGGCGCAACTTCAACAAGCTGACGGGATCTGTGCTGTGACTGAACCGCGATACCGGTCCGATGTGACCGTTCGACTCGATGACCGGTGGGGCGACGACGCCAAGGTCATCCGCATGGCCAAGGCTTCGATCAAGCGCACCGGGGCCAACATGGACCAGGCCGCGCAGGAGGGCTTCATCAACTTCCTGGGCGGCGAGAGGCATGGCGTGCCGTTCGAGCACGTTGGCTTCACCTTCTACATCGAGGCCCCGATCCGCGTGGTCCGCCAGATCCTCAAACACCGGCACTCCTCGATCAGTGAGTGGTCCGGCCGGTACTCGAAGCTGGAGCCGGTCTTCTTCCTGGCCGCGCGAGATCGGCATCTCGTGCAGGTGGGCAAGCCGGGCGCGTACCGGTTCGAGCCCGGCACCGACGAGCAGTACGCCCAGTACGTGGCGAGCACGAAGCGCGTGACCGCCGTCGCCTGGGAGGAGTACGAGGCGCAGCTCGAAGCGGGCATCGCCCGCGAGCTGGCCCGCGACGTCCTGCCGGTCAGCATCTACACCTCGGGATACATCACGGTCAACGCTCGCAGCCTGATGCACTTCCTCAGCCTGCGAACCAGCGGCCGGGAGAACGCGCAGGTGGTCAGCCACCCGCAGGCCGAGATCGAGATGGTTGCCGAGGGCATGGAGGAGCACTTCCGCTGGGCTCTGCCGGCCGTGCACAAGGCGTTCGAGAAGTACGGGCGGGTGGCCCCGTGATGGGCAACGAGCCGCACGAGAAGGACCGCTCCTGGGTGGTCGCGGGCGCGGCGGTCGCCGAGTGGTCTTGGACCTACAGCGGCGACGCGGCCCGGCTGACCACGATCGAGCGCCTGACGAAGACGCAGATCGTCCTGGCCAACGGCCGGCGGTACAACCGCGAGCGGCTGCGCCCGGTTGGCAGCGGCTACTACAGCTCCGAGCTGGTGCCGGCCGACCACCCGCGAGTCCAGGATGCGCTGGCGCGAGACACGCTGCGCCGGCTGATCCACGAGATCGAGGCCCTGGGCAAGAACTTCAAGGGCGACCGCGAAGCCGTCCTGCTCCAGCTAGACCGAGTCGCCGAACTGGCGGCCATCGCACGCAAGCAGATCGAGGAGTAGAGCCCCGGTGAAGATCCAGCCTCCGAAGAACATCAACTACGCCGCGACCGTCGTTCGGGTCCGGCACATCAACCAGCTCGCCAACTGCGACAACGTGGTGGGCGTGCCGCTCCTGGGCTACCAGGCGATCGTCTCCAAGGACACGCAGGTCGGCGACCTCGGCATCCTGTTCGGTGCCGAGACCCAGCTCAGCCAGGCGTACGCCGCCGCCAACAACCTGCACCGGCACGAGAATCTGAACGTCGACCCCTCGCAGAAGGGGTACCTGGAGGACAACCGCCGGGTCAAGGCGCTGAAGTTCCGGGGCCACCGCAGCGACGCCCTGTTCATGCCGCTGTCCAGCCTGTCGGGGTTGGCCTCGGAGTGGGACCAGCTCCAGGAGGGCGACACCTTCGACCAGCTCGACGGCCTGGAAATCTGCCGCAAGTACGAGGCCCGCCCTCCGCGCGAGCGTGGTGCCGGCTCGGCGGTCAGGCCGGTGCACAAGCAGCGGGTCGACGACGCGATGCTGCCGAAGCACTTCGACACGAGCAACTACTTCCGGGTCGCCAGCTCCATCCGCCCGGAGGATCACGTTGTCATCACCCAGAAGCTCCACGGCACCTCGGTACGCATCGGGCACACCCTGGTCGAGCGGAAGCTCGGCTGGCTGGAGCGGGTCGCCAAGCGCCTCGGCGTGAAGGTCCGCGACACCGAGTGGGCGTACGTCTACGGCAGCCGGAACGTCATCAAGGACCCGGACAACCCGTTCGCGGCCGGCGAGTTCTACGGCACCGACCTCTACTCGCAGGTCGGCTCGCGGGCCAAGGGCCTGCTGCCCAAGGGCTACGTCGTCTACGGCGAGATCGTGGGCTGGGTGCCGGACACGAACACTCCGATCCAGAAGGGCTACACCTACCGCATCCCAGAGGGGGTGGCCGAGCTGTACGTCTACCGCGTGGCCACCATCAACGAGGACGGGCGGGCGGTCGACCTGTCCTGGCCGGCGGTCAAGGAGTTCTGCGCCTCGATCGGCGTGAACGCGGTGCCCGAGCTGGTCAGCCTGTCCGGCGTGACGGAGCGGGATGTCCAGGAGTTCCTGGACGTGCGATTCGCCGACCACTCGCAGCTCTACCCGAACGCCCTGCCCACGGACGGCTCGATGGTCGACGAGGGCGTGTGCCTGCGGGTCGAGGGGATCACGCCCTTCGTCGTGAAGGCCAAGAGCCCGGAGTTCCTGCGGCACGAGACCAAGATGCTCGACAAGGACGTGCTGGACGTCGAGGCCGTCGCCTGATGGTCGCCGTCTTCATCGTCACCCTTCACTGGAACAAGCGCGATAGGCGCGACGAGGAGCGCGTCTACGTCGGCGAGAAGAAGCTCCTGGCCGCGCTGCGGGGCTTCAAGCAGGACACGTACGACCCGCCGGAGATCACGATCAAGCTGGTCGCCGGCCACCCCATCGACGTCACCGGGAGATACGAGCAGTGAGCACGGAGAACAACGAGCCGACCTTCCCGCCCCTCGGCGACCTGCTGGTGGTGGGCTGGCTGAAGGAAGCCCAGGAGTACCCGCAGTTCGGTGAGCGCGAGGTGGTCTCGGTCAACTCGCACTTCGCCCTGATGGGCCGCCGCTTCCGGCGGATCTACATCACCGACCAGGCGGTGAAGCACCACCGCTGGCCGGCGTTCGCCGAGGAGCTGGACCGCATCGCCCGGATGTCTGGCGGCGCGGAGATCAAGCACGTCGACTGGTACTGGCAGGACCAGCAGGACGACGTCAACGCCGTCATCGCCGCCGCGATACTGCAACTTGAACACACGAAGGCGGCGGCGTGAGCGCCCCAGAGCAGACCGACGAGGCCCAGCTCACGGACATCCTCGGCAACGTCATCGAGCCGGGCGACCCGGTTGTCTACCCGCAGATGTCCGGCCGCTCCGTGCAGATGGTGCTGGGCAAGCTCGTCTCCTACAACGGCAAGACGGCGAAGATCGAGCGGGCCGAGGGCTCCCGCTGGAACGCGAGCTACCAGCGCACCAGGTACCGGGACAAGCGGACCGGCAAGAACATCGACCCCTATGCCAGCCACAAGCACTGGGAGAGCCGGAGCCACTACGAGTACACCCACAAGGAGACCGGCGAGGTGATCTCCGAGGAGGAGCTGAATCGCCGGTACCCGATCGACATCGGGTGGAGCGCCTACTCCTACCGGGGGCAGAACGATGCGTCCTGGCGGGAGCGCCGCAAGTACGAGTCGAAGTACGTCTCCGGCGTGCTGAAGGACTACGTCGAGGAGTACCACAACCCGGCGGCCCCGGTGACCATCCACAACGTGCGCAACATCGTCAAGGTGGTGCCACAGTGACGGAGCCAGTGGTCGTCGACCACAACGCGGAGGTCGTGCGCCGTGGCTGGCCGATGCACGGCGAGGTGCGGATTGAGGACGGGCTGACGAGCTTCGTCTCCCCCGCCGGGGCGGAGTGGGGGTTCGTCGGGTTCAAGGACGGCGACCCGCTCTGGGTGCTGTTCGACGAGCCGTTCTCCCCGGTGGAGGTCGAGCAGAGCGGCACGTCCTTCGTGCTGAAGCTGGTGGACCGGTGATCGGCCGGGCCCTGCTCGTGCTGGCGGTTCTCGCGGCCTACGCCCTGCTCGTGGTCGCGGCCCTGGCCGCCGCCGGCTATGCGGTCCTCTGGTTGACCGCCAACGGATACGCCTGACGGAACAGCCCCGAGGCTGGTTCACCGCAAGGTGCCCGGCCTCGGGGCTTCGTCGTATCAGGCGGCCTCGGGATCTCGCAGGACGACCTGCCCGCCGAAGTGACCCTTCCCCTCGAAGACGTACGTCCAGCGCTCGGGGACTACGCGCCGGGTGAAGCGGCCCTCGTACCAGACCTGGTCGCGGATCTTGCCGGCGGCAGTGGCCAGGGCGCGCAGGTAGACCCGCTCGCTGGTCACCAACTCGATCTCGACGGGCACCACCGCGCGGTCCTGTCCCAACCAGAGCGCCCGGTCGCCGGCCCACAGCACGTGCACGCGCCGGCCTGGCTCGCCTTCCGCCATCCCAGTCCCCCATCGCCACTTGCCCTACCTGGCCCTTCCTACTCGGCTCGGGCCGGGTGCGCCAGCCTTGCAGCATGAATCGAGGACTAAGTAACAGTGCCGCCTGCCACCGAGAAGACCGAACAGGAGCGCGAGGAGGAGTGGATCGAGCGCCACCTCCGCGACGCCCCTCCCCTCACCTGGGAACGGTGGGCGGAGGCCAACGCCATCCTCGGCATCCACGTTCGGCGCAAGAAGTAAGAGAGCCCCCCAGTATCGCGCTGGGGGGCTTCTTGCGTTCCAGGGTCAAGCCCAGACCGGTTCGATCAGCTCGGGCTGCCAGCGAGTCGGGTGCACCATCCGACCCTTCTTCTCGTCCCACACGTCCTCGATCGGCATCACCAGCACCGCCTGGAGGTACTTGCGGATGAAGTCGTGCCGCTCCTCCATCGTCGTCTCCGGGGAGTCCCAGCGGTGCCGGACGTCGAGCTTGCCGCGTTCGGCTGCCTTCTTCTGGGCCTTCGCCCTGCCCTCCCGCAGCGACTCCGCCTCCTCCTCCAGCTCCCGAGCCATCGGGAAGTAACGCTTCGAGGGCAGCTCCTTGGCCTTCCAGGCGTTGAAGGCGTCTGTCATCAGCTCGTCGATCTCGGCGAGACGGGCCTCGATCATCTCGTTCGCCGCTTCGTCCGGGGCTTCCTCCCCGACGTCGCCCAGGCCGTCGTGGTAGGCGAAGACCAGCTTCGTGATCAGCGCGTCGACCTTGGCCATCTGCCGGCTGTTCCCGCCGCAGCCGCCGAGATTCTTCGCTGGGCACTGGTAGTAGACGTAGGTCTTGCCGCCCTTGCGCTGCGCGTTGCCCCACATCACCGGGTGATGCCGGCACCGGCCACACCGAGCGATACCGGTCAGCAGGTACTTGCGCCGGCTGCCGGGCTTGTAGTCGCTGGACGGGGCCGACCGCTTACCGAGCTTCAGGATCAGGGCGTCCCAGTCCTCGCGGGAGATGATCGCGTCCCACTGCCCCTTGACCTCGGTGCCGTCTGCCCTGGTGACGATCTCCCACTCGTACGAGGTGCGCCCATCGTCGTCGATGGTCGTCTTCACCGTGCCCCGGTAGCCGCACAGGCGAGGGTTGCGGAAGTACGTCAGGAACGGGGCCCAGTTCCAGTGGTTGCCCGGCGTGGTCAGGATGTTCCGCTTCCGCCAGTCAGCGCGGATGGCGTAGGGCGTCGCGCCGGCCAGCATCTTACGGACCGCCTCGCGGACCTCTGCCGCCTCGGCTGGCTCCAAGGTGCGCTTGTCCGCCTTCCAGCCGAACGGCCGCCAGCCACCGACCGGGACGCCCTCCTCGGCTTGCTCCTGGTGCTTGCGCTTCACTCGCCGGGCCGTGTCGGCGCTCTGCTTGTTGTTCATGGCGGTGAGGACTCGGGCCATGGCTCGGCCGCTGTCCGTGTTCAGGTCGAGCATCCCCGTGTAGCCCTCGAAGCGCCGGCCCATGTACTCGCAGACCTCGATGGCGTCTTCCAGGTCGCGGTTGTCGCGGACCAGGCGGTCGATGTCGTAGACGCCGACAGCTCGGATGGTGCCCCGGCGGAGGTCCGCGAGCATGGCATCCCAGCGGGGCCGGATTACCCGCCACACGTGGTACCGGTTGCCCTTGCCGTCGTGCTTGACGATCCGGCGCTTCTTGAAGGCGCTGGTGTCGTTCTCGACGTAGAAGGTTACGGAGGCAGCGCCCTGACGCAGCACATGCCCAGTAGCGTCGAAGCCCTGCCGGCGGACGCCGCCGTAGTCCTCGGCCTTGTCGTCTGAGATGCGCAGATAGACTCCGACGTCCTGCCCTTCGAGGGTCCGTAGAGCCTCCGGGGCCAGGTCAACGCCCATCTGCGCGCGGGCGTCGTCGCCCGAGACGGTGACGCCGTCGAGGTCCGCGATCGAGTGGCGGAGCATGTGAGGGAGGTTCAGCACCCCCTCATCTTACCTCTCTATGGGTCGACCATGTTATGGTCGAGCACGAGCCCCAGGACAAGGGCCAGCGCATTCCTATTGAGAAGTTCGTTCGCCGCAGGGTCGATAGGCAAGGAGAGCGTCATGACAGCCATGTTCTCTCAACACCCGACTGAGGCCTCAACGTGTCGGGAGGACACGCGGAGGCAGCCTAGGGCGTTTGAGTAGGTACGGGGCCCCTCGTCCCGTTCAGCGACTCGCAGAACTGGCGTACCGAGTCGAACTGGACCAGCAGCAGCTTGTAGGCGTGAGGGCCCAACTGCTGGATGTCGTACCTGGTCCGGCGACCCATCTCGAAGAGGCTGATGTAGGCAGGATGGATAGACGGATAGAGATCGCGCACCATCTGGTTCGTGCCACGTCCACCACTCCCATGACCGGCGGGCGCGGTGTGCTTCCTTGGATGGCGCTCATCCTTCGGCACACTCAACTCGTCAGCCAAGGAAGAGTGAACGTAGTGAAGGGCAGAGTAGGCAAGCGCAACGCAGGCCCAATCCTCGTGCTGCGTGGCCAGGAAGTCAGCAACTTCCTTGTGGTGGCGTGCCCTCGCAAGATGCCAGTTACGGTGGCCCATCAGACCTCGGCGAAGTCATCGTCTTGGACAGGAGCCAACGGCACGACGTCAAACTCTACGGCGAACTCGTCAGCATGATCGCGTTCGAACTTGAGCATGGTTTCGATTACGCGCATGCGATTGTCCCAGTTGTACTGCTCGATGCAAGCACCCACGCGGACGACGCGCGGTCCCGGTTCCCAGCGAACGCTGAGGTGATTCTTCCCGATGTCATCCAGCAGCTCGGCGAACCGGCCTGACAGCTCGTAGTGGAGAGTTTCCTGGCTGATCATGTCGGGGCCCCGCCTCTCCTCCATGGCTTGCACCTTAGACCAGTGAAGTCGAGGGGTACGACAATCTTAGATGTCGTTTCTCGGTCAGAACACGTTTTCCGTGGTCAGCACATGTGCTGGTCGAGGACCATCCCCGAGGACACGCGCCAACGGATCCCGGTTGAGGAGATCGTTCGCCGGAGGGTCGATCGGAAGCGTGAGCGCCATGCCGCCATGCTGCCAGACCGGGGTGGGCCGGTGACCGGGACACACGCGGGAGTGACGCGGCCGGCCCGGCGGCACGGACGCCGTGCCGCCGGGCCGACGCGGCGGTCAGTTGACCACGAAGAGCAGTCGGTTCGGCGAGCCGGAACCGGGGTTGGTGACCCGGCCGGTGGTGGCGTTGCTGTTCAGGTAGCTGCTCACCTGGGACGGGGTCCAGCCGGGGTTGGCCGAGAGCACGAGGGCGGCGGCGCCGGCCACGTGCGGCGAGGCCATCGAGGTGCCGCTGAGCGTGCTGGTCGCGGTGTCGCTCGTCCGGTACGCCGACAGGATGCTCGACCCGGGCGCGAAGAGGTCCACGCAGGAGCCGTAGTTGGAGAACGAGGAGCGGGCGTCGCTACTGGTGGTGGAGCCGACCGTGATCGCCGAGGCGGTACGCGCCGGGGAGTAGTTGCACGCGTTCGCGCTGGAGTTGCCGGCCGCGACCGCGTACGTGATCCCCGAGCTGATCGAGTTGGCGACGGCGTTGTCGATGGCGCTGCTGGCGCCGCCGCCGAGGCTCATGTTCGCCACCGCGGGCTTGACCGCGTTGGCGGTGACCCAGTTCACGCCGTTCACGACGCTCGTCGTGCTGCCGCTGCCCGCGCAGTTCAGCACCTTCACGGCGACGAGCCGCACCTGCTTGGCGACCCCGTACGTGGAGCCGCCGACGGTGCCGGCGACGTGGGTGCCGTGACCGTTGCAGTCGGTGTTGTTGCTGTCCACCGTGTTCGTGCCCCAGGTGGCGCGACCGCTGCTGAACTGGGTGTGCGTGGTGCGGATGCCGGTGTCGATGATGTATGCCCGCACGTTGGAGGCCGTGTTGGGGTAGGTGAAGGTCCCGCTCAGCGGCAGCGCCCGCTGGTCGATGCGGTCCAGGCCCCACGGCGGGTTGGACTGGGTGGCCTGGAGGCTGATCACCTGGTCCTGCTCGACGTAGGCCACGGCCGGGTCGGCCGCGAGGCGGCGGGCCTGGGCGGCGCTCATCCGGGCGCTGAAGCCGGTCAGCGCCGCGCTGTAGACGTCGCCGACGCGGGCGCCGTACCGCTCGGCCAGCGCGCCGGCCCGGTCCGGAACGGCGGTGCGGGCGGCCGAGGTGCCCGCGGCGCCGACCGTGTCACCCTTCAGGACGACCAGGTAGCTGCCGCTGATCGCGTTCGGCGCGTCGGCGCCCCGGACCTCCCCGGTGGGTGCGGCCGAGGCGGGCGTGGTGGTGGCCGCGGCGACGGCCGCCACGGTGGCGGCCACGGCGAACGCCCGGAGAAGACGTCGCCGCGGAACGGACCCTGCTGGCATGTGTGCCTCCCTCTGGTACGCCGGCCGGCTCGTGGACCGCGCGGTCGTACCCTCGACGGATCGTGGCCCAGATGCTAGCCATACATCGACGTCTATGAAAGAGATGTCTCTCGATAGATCCTGGTGACGGTATGGATGTTCCGGGTGGGCCCGCCCCGCCGGACGCCAGGAGGCAGGATGGCGAGGTGGCCGAACACGACATGCTGCTCTCCCCCGCCGGCGTCGAGGCGCTGCGCACCGCCCTGACCCGGGCCCGGTTCACCTCGAACGGCATCGCCGACCGGCTCGGGCCGCAGGCGACCGGCGGGGTGGCCCGCAACGACTTCCGGGCCGCGCTGCGCGCGACCGAGGAGCGGGACCCGCTCGCCACGCTGATCCGCGTCTTCATCTGCGACCAGACCGAGTCGGAGGCCGCGGTGGCCGCCGCGCTCGCCCCGCTCGACGTGGCGGAGGCGATCGCCGGAGGGCTGGTCGAGCGGCACGGCGACGGGCTGCGCGCCGGCGTGGACCTGGAGCCGTACGGCGACGACTGGTGGGTGCTCGCCGACGTGCCGGCCAGCGCCCGTCCCGGGCGGCCCCTGCACGCCGAGCACGTCCTCGGCATCGGCGGGGCCACCCAGACGCTGATCGGCGCGACAGTCCGGCGTCACGTCGACTCCGCCCTGGACCTGGGCACCGGTTCCGGTGTGCAGGCCCTGCACCTGGCCACCCACGCCCGCTCGGTCACCGCCACCGACGTCTCCGCGCGGGCGCTGCGCTTCGCCGCCACCACGGCCGCGCTGAACGGCCAGGACTGGGAGCTGCTGCGCGGCGACATGGTGGCGCCGGTGGCCGGCCGCCGCTTCGACCTGGTGGTGAGCAATCCGCCGTTCGTGGTCGGGCCGGGCACCACCACCCACGTCTACCGGGACTCCGGCCGGGTCGGCGACACGATGGGCTCGGAACTGGCCGCCGCCGCGCCCGGGCTGCTCACCGAGGGCGGCACCATGCAGTACCTGGCGAACTGGGTGCACGTCGCCGGCGAGCAGTGGGACGAGCGGGTGGCCGGCTGGTTCGCCGGCACCGGCCTGGACGCGTGGGTCGTCCAGCGCGAGGTGGCCGACCCGATGGCGTACGTGAACCTGTGGCTGACCGACGTCGGCCACACGCCCGACCCGCACCGGATGGCCGCCTGGCTGGACTGGTTCGACGCGCACAAGGTCGAGGCGATCGGCTTCGGCATCGTCTCGCTGCGCCGCGGCGGCCACGAGGACCCGGTGGTCCGGGTGGAGGACCTGCGGCAGCGGGTGGAGCCGCCGATGGGCGACCAGATCGCCGCCTGGTTCGACCGGCAGGACTTCCTGCGCGTACGCGACACGGACGGGTTGCTCGCGGAGCGCTACCGGGCCGCCGAGGGGCTCCAACTCCGCCAGGAGGCGACCATGGGCCCGGACGGCTGGGCGGTGGACCGGCAGGTGCTGGCCATGCCGCGCGGGCTGCGCTGGACCGAGGAGATCGACCCCCTGGTGCTGGCGCTGGTCGGCGGCTGCGACGGTCACCTGCCGTTGCGTGACCAGCTCGCCCTGCTCGCGGCGGCCCACGACGTGGCGGTCGACGAGCTGGCCGAGGCGGCCGGCCCGATCGTGGCGCACCTCGTGGAACGCGGCATCATCGAGCCGGTGGCCCGCTGATGCGGCCTGCGGCCCCGCACCGGCGGCCCCCGACGCCGGGCGGGCGGTCCGCGGCGCCGCGCCGGCGAGCGGCCGCTTCGCGCCGTGGCGGATGGGTGGCGGCGTACCGAGCGACACCGGGCCGGCGACCGGGCGGCCCGGGGCGGGGCGAGTGGGGGGCGTACTGATGCGAGCGGTGGTGCAGACGGTCAGCCGGGCCAGCGTCACGGTCGACGGCGAGGTGGTCGGCGCGGTCGACGAGGGCCTGCTGGTGCTGCTCGGGGTGACGCACACCGACAGCGCCGAGACGGCCCGGACGATGGCCCGCAAGGTGCACGAGCTGCGCATCCTCGACGACGAGCGCTCCGCCGCCGACACCGGCGCCCCGATCCTCGTGGTGAGCCAGTTCACCCTCTACGGCGACGCCCGCAAGGGCCGCCGCCCCAGCTGGACGGCCGCCGCCCCGGCGGAGGTCGCCGAGCCTCTGGTGACGGCCGTGGTCGAGGCGCTGCGCGAGCGCGGCGCCAAGGTGGAGACCGGCCGCTTCCGCGCCCACATGCTGGTCGAGAGCGTCAACGTAGGCCCCCGCACCATCCTCCTGGACCTCTAACCCCACCCCCCCGGGTCTCCCCGGGAGGGTGGGGGGAGGAGTGGTTAGGAGAAGAGGCCGCGGCGTTGGAGGGACTGGCGCAGCCAGCCGTCCAGCTGGGCGGTCCAGTCGACGCGGTCCACGGTGGCGTGGTCGACGGTGAACCGGCCGAAGGCGTCCCGGCCCTCGGTGAACAGGCCACCCCGCTTGTCCAGCTCCAGCACCACCTGCGTCTGCCGCGGATCGGCGATGAAGGTGACCTCCAACTGGTTGATCGCGCGGGCGTACTGCGGGGCCGGGTAGAACTCGATCTCCTGGTAGAACGGCAGCGTCTGCCGTACGCCGTAGATGTGGCCGCGCTCCACGTCCGCCCGCGCGAAGCGGAATCCCAGCCGCAGCAGCGCCTCCAGCAGCCGTTCCTGCGCCGGCAGCGGATGCACCGCCACGGCGTCCAGGTCGCCCTTGTCGACCGCCCGGGCCACCTCCAGCTCCGTACGCAGCCCCATGGTCATCCCGTGCAGGTGCTGCCCGTACAGCTCGGTGACCGGCGTCTCCCACGGCACGTCGAAGCGGAACGGGATGTCGTGGCGCTGCCCCGGCTCCAGCCGGAACGCGCCCGTGACGCGCTGGCGGTGGAACTCCTGGTTGGTGTTGTACTCGTTGTCGCCGCTCTCCACCTCGACGCGGGTGACGAGCCCGAGCTGCACGTACTCGATGTCGACCGGGTGGTCACCGCCCAGGACCTGGACCCGGCCCTCCAGTTGCCCGCCCGGTCGGCAGTTCGGGTTGGCCAGCACGGTTTCCACCGAGGGACCACCGACGCCCATCGCCTGCATGAGCCGCTTGAAGACCACGACACCCTCCGTCACCTCTACCGGGCCGGCCACGCCGGCCGGTCGGTCGCACCGTAACCGGGCCCGGCAAGCCCGCCGGGCGTCGACACTCCGGGCGCCGGGGCCGCTCGGACCGCCGATCCGACCGGATTCCTGTCGGGTCCCCGATCGCCTCACTCCCGTTTCACGCTCCGCCCGCCAAGCTGTGTGTCACCGGCGGCACTCGGCCGGGACCGCACGACACGGACACGGGGAGAGACGAGAAATGGCCCTGCAGATGACGGAGCACCAGATGCGCCCGGCCGCGGGCACCGACACCGACCCGGGCGCCGAGGTTCTCACCGACCTGGACGCCACCGATGAACGGGGCGTCTCCACGGACCTGGTCCGGGCGTACCTCAACGGGATCGGCCGGACGAAGCTGCTCACCGCGGCGCAGGAGGTCGAGCTGGCCAAGCGGATCGAGGCCGGCCTCTTCGCCGAGGAGAAGCTCGCCACCTGCACTCCCGTCTCCCCCGAACTGCGGGCCGACCTGGAACTGATCGTCGCCGAGGGGCGGGCGGCCAAGGACCACCTGCTCGAGGCGAACCTGCGGCTCGTGGTCAGCATCGCCAAGCGCTACACGGGGCGTGGCATGGCCTTCCTCGACCTGATCCAGGAGGGCAACCTCGGCCTGATCCGCGCGGTCGAGAAGTTCGACTACGCCAAGGGCTACAAGTTCTCCACCTACGCCACCTGGTGGATCCGCCAGGCCATCACCCGCGCCATGGCCGACCAGGCCCGCACCATCCGCATCCCGGTGCACATGGTGGAGCAGGTCAACCGGATGGTCCGCGCCCGCCGCGAGCTGTCCGTGACGCTCGGCCGCGAGCCCACCGTCGCCGAGGTCGCCCGGGCGCTCGACGTCCCCGAGTTCCAGGTCATCGAGCTGATCTCGTACGACCGGGAACCGGTGAGCCTGGACCAGGCGGTCGGCGACGACGGCGAGAGCGCGCTCGGTGACTTCGTGGCCGCCGTCGACCCGCGCCAGGAGCCCGGTGACGCCGCCGCGCAGGGCGAGCTGCGCAACGAGGTACGGATCGTGCTGGCCACCCTCTCCCAGCGGGAGCAGGCGGTGATCCGGCTCCGGTTCGGTCTCGACGACGGCCGGCAGCGCACGCTGGACGAGGTCGGTCGGGAGTTCGGCC
Organism: Micromonospora xinjiangensis; assembly: GCF_056150165.1. Classification (NCBI taxonomy): domain Bacteria; kingdom Bacillati; phylum Actinomycetota; class Actinomycetes; order Micromonosporales; family Micromonosporaceae; genus Micromonospora; species Micromonospora xinjiangensis. The sequence continues at coordinate 420,710 of NZ_JAXCFO010000001.1, forward strand.
TCTCCCGGGAGCGGATCCGCCAGATCGAGAAGGTGACGCTGCTCAAGCTGCGCGCCCCCGAGCGGGCGCAGCGCCTGGAGGCGTACGCCTGCTGACCGGGCGTAACCCGACGGCAGACACCCGGGGCGCCGCCCTTCATGAGGGCGGCGCCCCGGCACGCTCCATCCCGATCGCAGACGCCAGCGGGCCCGGTCCACCGGTGCGCACGAGGGCCGGATCCGGAGCCGGGCCTCACGTGACGGAATCGACGAACGCCGCCTCGCGTCCCGCGCGACGAGCCGTTGGCCGACCTGCTCGCCCGGCCGGCTCGTGCTCGGCGAGCGCCGCGGCGGTCGCGGTGCCGGTGATGCCCGCGACCGGGCCCTGGTAGAGGATCTGCCCGCCGTGTCTCCCTGGCCCGGGGCCCAGGTCGATGAGCCAGTCCGCCCGCCGGACGACGTCGAGGTTGTGCTCGATGACCACGACGGTGTGCCCGCGGTCGACCAGGCCGTCCAGGACGCCGAGCAGCGTGTCGATGTCCCGGAGGTGGAGTCCCGTGGTGGGCTCGTCGAGGACGTACAGCGTCGGGCTGGTGGTGTCGCGGAGCTCCTTGGCGATCTTGACCCGTTGCGACTCGCCGCCGGAGAGGGTCGTCAGTGACTGGCCGAGCCGCAGGTAGCCGAGACCGACGTCGCCGAGGTGGCGCAGGGCCCGCGCGATCGCCCGGTCGGAAAGCCGGTGGATGGCCTCGGTGATCGTGAGATCGTCGACGTCGGCGATGGAGAGCCCGTCCACGGTGTGACGCAGTACGTCGGCGGTGAAGCGCCGCCCCTGGCAGGTCTCGCAGACCGTCTCCTGCCCGTCCATGAAGGCGAGGTCGGTGTGGATGACGCCAGCGCCCTGGCAGTCCGGGCAGGCGCCGTCGGAGTTCGCGCTGAACAGGCTGGCGGGGACGTTGTTGTGCCGGGCGAACAGCCGCCGGATGGGCGCGGCGATGCCGGTGTAGGTGATGAGACTCGATCGGCGGTTCGGGCTGACCGGGCGCTGGTCGACGACGACGGCGCCGTGCTGGGCGACGAGTTCCCCGGCGAGACTGGACTTCCCGGAGCCGGCGACGCCGGTGAGGACGGTCAGGACTCCGGTCGGGATGTCGACCGTGACGTTCCTGAGGTTGTTGCGGCTGGCGTCGACGACGGTGACGCTGCCGTGCGGTGTCCGTCGGCGGTCCTTCACCGGGCGTTGCCGCGACAGGGCGGTCGCGGTGGGCGTGTCGGCGCGGCGGAGCTGGGCGAAGGTGCCCTGGAACACGAGGCGGCCGCCCTGCTCGCCCGCGCCCGGCCCGATCTCGACGATCTGGTCGGCGACGGCCATGACGGCGGGATCGTGCTCCACGACGAGGACGGTGTTGCCCTTGTCGCGTAGCCGCTTGAGCAGGGTGGTCATCGAGGACACGTCATGGGGATGGAGACCGACGGTGGGTTCGTCGAAGATGTAGACCATCTCGACCAGGCTGCTGCCCAGGTGGCGGACCGTCTTGATCCGCTGTGACTCGCCGCCGGACAGGGTGGTGGTGGCGCGACCGAGGTGGAGGTAGCCGAGCCCGATCTCGACCAGGGCGTCCAGCCGGTCCTTCAAGGCCGCCACGACGGGAGCCACCGCCGGCTCGGTCACCGTCGGGACGAGGTCCGCCAGCTCGCTGATCTCCATCCGCGCCAGCTGGCCGATGGTGTGGCCGAGCACCGTGGCGGTGCGGCTGGTGGGGTTGAGCCGGTCGCCGTGGCAGTCCGGGCACACGGCGGAGCGGGTGAACCGGGCGATGGCCTCCCGCTTGCGGTCGGACAGGTCGCCGGAGGCCCGCAGGTAGATCCGCTCGAACCGCTCGACGACACCCTCGTAGTCCTTCGGGGGCCGGCTGCCGAGGCGCGCGGCGTGCTCGCCGCCGAAGAGGAGTGCGTCCCGCTCGGCCTGCGTCCAGTCCCGCAACGGGGTGTCGGCGTCGAAGGCGCCGATGTCGGCGTACTGGGAGTACCAGTAGCCGCCGGCACCGAAGCCCGGCAGCAGGATGGCGCCCTCGCCCAGCGACCGGTCCAGGTCGAGGAACCGCTCGACGGCGCTGACGATACGCTCTCCGAGCCCGGAGCAGGTGCGGCACATCCCGGCGGGGTCGTTGAAGGAGAAGTGGTTCGACTCGCCGACGTACGGCGTGCTGAGGCGGGAGAACAGAAGCCGCAGGTACGTCCACGTGTCCGTGATCGTGCCGACGGTGGAGCGGGCGTTCCCGCCGAGCCGACGCTGGTCGATCACGACCATGGGCGAGAGACCGTCGATCTGGTCGACCTCGGGTCGCGTCCACTTCGGAAGCCGGTTTCGGGTGAACGGCGGGAAGGTCTCGTTGAGCTGGTACCCGGCCTCGGCGGCGATCGTGTCGAACACCAGCGACGACTTGCCTGAGCCGGACAACCCCACGAACACGACCAGCTGCCCGCGCGGCACGTCGATGTCGAGCGAGGTCAGGTTGTTGGTCCGGGCTCCGCGGATCCGGATGCTTCGGGTGGCCATGGAACCGACGCTACGGATAGATGTGGCCGGATCCTGACCGCTATTTCATGATGGCGGTATGGCTGACGTCACCCAACGGCTGCTCGCCCTGCTGGCGGTGCTCCAGACCGGCAGGGCGTACACCGGGGACGAACTCTCGGCCCGCCTCGACGTCAGCCCGCGGACGCTCCGGCGCGACGTGGACCGGCTCCGCGGCTACGGCTACCCCGTCGAGACCCGACCGGGGCCGGGCGGCTACTACCGGCTCTCGGCCGGAAGCGCGATGCCCCCGCTCCTGCTGGAGGACGACGAAGCGATCGCGACCCTCCTCGGGCTAGCCACCCTCGCCGCTACCGGCAGCGCCGGCGAGGGAAGCCTCGACGACGCCGCCACCCGCGCCTACGGCAAGGTCGACCAGTACCTGCCCCGGCGCCTGCGGCCCCGCGCGGCGGCGCTGCGCGCCAGCCTGGAGACCGGCCCGGCGCCGGCACCGAGCACCCGGGCCGAGACGCTGAGCGCGCTCGCCGACGCCATCCACCACCGACGCCCGGTCACCTTCGCCTACTCCGACTCGGCGGGACGCCCGAGCGCACGGCGGGTGGAGCCGCACCGCCAGATCCACCAACGCCTGCGCTGGTACCTGCTCGGTTGGGACGTCGAACGGGAGGGCTGGCGGGTCTTCCGCACCGACCGCATCACGGACCTCCAGGTCGGCGGCGGCACCTTCCCACCCCGCCCCCTGCCCGCCGGCACCGGCGTCGACTACCTCCGGCAGGGCCTCCACCGGCACGGCCGGCGCGTCGTCCTGACCATCGACGCCCCCATGACCACGGTGGCGGACGCCTTCCGGCACCAGGACGTCGAACTCACCCCGCTCGCCCCGGACCGGACCCGTGCCGCCCTCGTGCTCGACTCCTGGCAGTGGCTGGTGCTGAACCTCGCCTTCGTCGACGCCGACTTCACCGTCGACGAACCCGCCGCCTTCCGGGACGCGTGCCGACGGTTCGGCGCCCGGCTGCGGCAACGGTAGGCGAGCCGGAGGGGTGACCTCGCTTCGGCGACACGGCCGTGGTTTCGCGGTGCCTCTCGCCCCGCCGACCGGCGAGGGTCTTTGCCTCGGCCCCGGGCATGGACTACCAAGAGCGTGACAGCTGCGCCGACATCGTGAGGGGACGCACGTGAACTGGACGCTGGAAGTCGTGATCGTGCCGGTCTCCGACGTGGACCGGGCCAAGTCCTTCTACGCCGACCGGCTGGGCTTCGCCGTGGACCACGACACCGTCATCAACGACCAGGCGCGGATCGTGCAGCTGACCCCGCCGGGCTCCGGGTGCTCGATCGTCATCGGCAAGGGGGTCGTGCCGGAGATGCCCCCGGGCTCGCTCAAGGGGCTCCAACTGGTGGTGCCCGACGTACGCAAGGCCCACGCTCAGCTGGTGGAGCGGGGTGTCGACGTCAGCGAGGTCCAGGTGATCGGTGAGAACCCCCGGCCGGTGCCGGACCCGCTGGACAACGTGGGCTTCGTCTTCTTCTCCGACCCCGACGGCAACGCCTGGGCCGTCCAGCAGATCTCCAGCCGCGCCTGACCCGCCCGTCGCACCGGCCGCGGGCGCTCCCCGACCGACGCGCCCCGGCCCGCCGTCACAGCCGGCGCGGGCCGGTGTCGGGCCGGTCCACGGCGGCGCCCAGACGCACGGTGGCGTGCAGCACCGAGAGGCCGTCGGGGCGGGCGAGCACCGGATTCAGCGTGAGGGCGCGGACGCGAGGATGCTCGTCGGCGAGCCGCCCGACCCGCAGCAGCAGGTCGGCCAGGGCCGAACGGTCCACCGGCGCCGCTCCCCGGTGCCCGCGCAGCAGTGGAGCGGCCCGCGGCTCGTCGACCAGTTCCGCGGCGTCCCGGTCGGTCAGCGGCACCGCCCGCCACGCCCGGTCACCGAGCAGTTCGGTGGCGACCCCGCCCAGACCGAAGCCGACGACCGGGCCGAACGCCGGATCCTCGACCAGCTCGACCACACAGGCCACGCCGGGCGGGACCATCGGCTGCACCAGGACCTCCCCGCCGAACGACGCGGACATCTCGGCGTACGCCCGGCGGACCGTCGCCGCGTCGGGCAGGTCGAGCCGGACGGCGCCGAGATCGAGCCGGTGCCGCAGCCCGGGCGCCGCCGCCTTGAGCGCCACCGGGAACCCGAGCCGCACGGCGACCTCGGCCGCCTCGTCCGCCGAGCGCACCGGCACCGAACCGACCAGCTCGATGCCGTACGCGGCGAGCAGCCCGGGCACGTCCGCGCCCTCGGGGCGCAGGGCCGCCCGGCCGGCGGCCCGGTCGATCCCGGACAGGTCCGGTTGGCCGCCGGGCGGGCGGCCCAGCCAGTCCGCGTACCGCTGCACCCGGGCCAACGCCCGCACCGCCTCCTCGACACCCCCGTACGCCGGCAGGCCACCCGGCGACCGTCCCGCCAGGACGGTCGCCACGACCGGTTTGCCGGTGCCGAGGGCGGCGGGCAGGGCGACGGTCAGGTCGGCGTCGGCCGGCTGGCCGGGCAGCGGCGGCGCCACCGTCACCGCGAGCGCGTCGACCCGGTCGTCGCCGGCGGCCTCGGCGAGCGCGGCGGCGAAATCGGCGGCGGTGGCGTGCGGCCCGACGTCACGGGGGTAGCCGTCGGCCAGCGTGAGGCCCTGCGCGGCACAGGCGGTGGCGGCCAGCCCGGTGAGCGCCGAGGAATTGCCGACCACGGCGACCCGTGGGCCGGCCGGCAACGGCTGGTTGGCGAGCAGCACCCCGACGTCCAGCAGTTCGGCGACGGTGTCCACGCGGATCACCCCGGACTGGGCGAACAGGGCCGCCACGGCCACCTCGTCCGGGCCGGCCGAGTCGCCCACCCCACGCGGGCGGGCCGGCGAGGCGAGCGCCACCACGGGCTTCGTCCGCCCGATGCGCCGGACCAGCCGGGCGAACTTGCGCGGATTGCCGAAGGTCTCCAGGTGCAGCATGATCACGTCGGTGCCGGGGTCGTCCTGCCAGTACTGGAGCAGGTCGTTGCCGGAGACGTCGGCGCGGTTCCCCGCCGAGACGAAGCTGGACAGGCCGAGCCCCCGCCGGTCCGCCTCGTCCAGCAGCGCCACACCGAACGCCCCGGACTGACTGAAGATCCCGACCCGGCCGGGCGGCGGCAGGACCGGCGCGAGGGTGGCGTTGAGGCGTACGCCCGGGTCGGTGTTCGCCACGCCCAGGCAGTTCGGGCCGATCACGCGCATCCCCGCGGCGTGCGCGGCCCGCACCAGCGCCCGCTGCGCGGCGGCGCCCTCCGCCCCGGCCTCCGCGAAACCCGCCGAGATCACCACCAGCCCGTGCACTCCGGCGGCCGCCGCGTCGGCGACCACCGCCGGCGCCGCGTCCGGCGGCACCGCGACCACCGCCAGGTCCACCGGGACACCGGCGTCGGCCGCACGGGGGTACGCCGGCAGCCCCGCGACGGTCGTGGCGGTCGGGTGCACCGGGACCAGCGCGCCCGCGAACCCGGCGTCGCGCAGGTGCCCGAGCACCGCGGCGCCCACGCCCTGGCCGGTGGCGCTCGCGCCGTACACGGCGACGCCGCGCGGGGCGAGCAGCCGGGCGATCGACCGGGCCTCGGTGCGGTGCTCCCGGCCGCGCTGCACCTCGAGGGTCGCCTCGGTGGGCGCGATCGGGAAGGTCAGGTGCACCACCCCGTCGGCGAACTGCCGCTGCACCTGGTAGCCAAAGTCGGAGAAGACCCGCAGCATGGCGCCGTTGGCCGGGAGCACCTCGGCGACGAAGTGCACGATGCCGACCCGCCGGGCCGCGTCGGCCAGGTGTTCCAGCAGCACCGACCCGATCCCCCGGCCCTGGTGGGCGTCCTCCACCACGAAGGCCACCTCGGCCTCCGGGGCCTCCGGGCCGAGCCGCTCGTAGCGGCCGACCGCCACGATCCGCCCGCCGGCCAGGACCACCAGGGCCTCCCGGTCCCGATGGTCGACGGTGACGAAGCGGCGCAGGTCCCGCTCCGGGATCCGCGGGTACGGCGAGAAGTAGCGCAGGTAACGGGTGCGCTCGGAGAACCGGGAGTGCATCGCCACGATCTCCGGCGCGTCGTCCTCGCGGATCTGTCGCAACTGGACGGTGCTGCCGTCGCTGAGCAGCACGTCCACCGGTTGTTCCACGGTCGTCACCGGCCGGCCATCCCCGGCCGGCTCAGTCGCGCGGGTCGTGCGGGTCGAGCCCGAGCAGCGGGAAGACCGTCTTGCGGGTGGCCGCGATCGCCCGGTCCACCGCGGTGGGCTCGCCGCTGGGCTGCCACGGCTCGTACGCCGGGTCGACGTCGTCGCTCATCCGCAGCGGCACCTGCCGACCCGGGCAGCGCGCCGCGGCCAGCTCCCGCCAGGCCGGCGGCGTCAACGTCGCCGGGTCCAGCGGCTCGCCGGTGGCCACCGCCAGCAGGTGCGTCCAGGCCCGGGGCACCGCCTCGACGAGGGCGTACCCGCCACCGCCGGTGGCGACCCAGCGGCCCTCGCACAGCTCGTCGGCGAGCGCCCGCAGCGCCAGGTAGGTGGCGCGTTGCCCGTCGACGGAGAGGTGCAGGTCGGCCAGCGGGTCGAGCCGGTGGGCGTCCGCGCCGCACTGCGTGACCAGCAGCTGCGGCCGGAACGCGCGCAGCACCGAGGGCACGATCGCGTGGAACGCGCGCTGCCAGCCGGCGTCGTCGGTGCCGGGTGGCAGCGGCATGTTCACGGCGCTCCCCTCGGCCCCCGGGCCGCCCGTCTCGTCCGGGAACCCGGTGCCGGGGAAGAGCGCGAGCGGAGTCTCGTGCAGGCTGACCGTCAGCACCCGCGGGTCGTTCCAGAAGACCTGCTGCACCCCGTCGCCGTGGTGCACGTCGACGTCCACGTACGCGATCCGCTCGGCACCGAGGTCGAGCAGGCGGGCGATGGCCACGGCCGGGTCGTTGTAGACGCAAAAGCCGGCCGCGCGGGCCGGCATGGCGTGGTGCAGCCCACCGGCCACGTTGACCGCCCGCCGGGCCTCGCCCCGCCAGACCGCCTCGGCGGCCGCCACCGAGGCCCCCGCGATCAGGGCGCTGGCCTCGTGCATCCCGTCGAAGATCGGGTTGTCCGAGGTGCCCATGCCGAAGCCCGCGAAGAGCGGGTCGCTCGGCGCGGACCGGACCGCGGCCAGGTAGCGCGGGTCGTGCACCCGGGTGAGCAGGGCGTCGTCGGCCGGCTCCGGCTTCACGAGGCGCACCCGCGGACGGTCCAGGATGCCGAACTCCCGGGCGAGCGCCACGGTCAGCTCCACCCGGACCGGGTCGAGGGGATGATCACCCATGTCGTAGGCGAGCAGGGACTCGTCCCACACCACCACCGTGTCGTCGGACATACGCCCATCGTCGCACGTGGACCGGGCAACCGCCCCGCACGCGCTGGTCAGACCGTGGGTGTCGTCCCCGTGGCCACCGGCCGCTGCGGATCGGCCACCCAGTTGCTCCACGAACCGACGTACAACGCGGCGTCCGCACGGCCGGCGAGGTGCAGGGCCAGCACGGCCTGCGCGGCGGTCACCCCGGATCCGCAGTACGCGCCCACCGGTGTGCCGTCGGTCACCCCGGCGGCGGCGAACCGCTCCCGCAACACCTCGGCGGCCGGGAAGCGGCCGTCGGTCACGTACTCGGGAGCGGGCAGGTTGACGGCCCCCGGCACGTGCCCCGCGACCGGGTCGACCGGCTCGGTCTCGCCGCGGTAGCGGGGCGCGGCCCGCACGTCCAGGAGCAGCCCGTCGCCGGCGGCGAGGCGGGCGGCCGCCGCGGCGTCGAGCACCGGCAACGCGCCGGGGCGCACCGTCACGTCGCCCGGCTCCGGCTGCGGCACCTCGGCGGTGGTGGGCAGGTCGGCCGCCACCCACGCCGGGTAGCCGCCGTGCAGCAGCCGGACCGCCCGGTGCCCGGCCCACCGCAGCGTCCACCAGGCGCGAGCCGCCGCCATGCCGTCGCCGCCGTCGTACACCACCACGGGACGACCGGCGCGGACGCCGGCGGCCCGCAGCGCGGCCTGCAGCGCGCCCGGGTCGGGCAGCGGGTGCCGGCCCGCGGCGCCGGGCGGGCCGCAGAGCGCCGTGTCCAGGTCGACGAAGACCGCGCCCGGCAGGTGGGCGGCGACGTAGTCGTCACGGCCGGGCGGGCCGGTGAGCCGCCAGCGCACGTCGAGAACGGTCGGCGGGTCGGCGGAGTCGAGCTCGGCGGCCAACCGCTCGGGCTCGACCAGCAAGGCGTCGGTACCGGACATGCCGAACAGTCAACACCATCCGGGCGGAGGGCTCGCGTTTCGGCCTCGGTCGTTACACCTGCGGCGCGGTAACATCGATCACTGGAGGGCCGCTGACTGTGAAATCCCACGACCTGGTCGACACGACGGAAATGTACCTGCGCACCATCCTCGAACTGGAGGAGGAGGGGGTGCCGCCGCTGCGTGCGCGGATCGCCGAGCGGCTGAAGCAGAGCGGCCCGACGGTGAGCCAGACGGTCGCCCGGATGGAGCGCGACGGCCTGCTCACCGTCGAGGGCGACCGGCACCTGACGCTCACGGCGCAGGGCCGCAACGCCGCCGTCTCCGTCATGCGTAAGCACCGGCTCGCCGAGCTGCTGCTGGTGAACGTGATCGGGATGCCCTACGAGGAGGCCCACGACGAGGCCTGCCGGTGGGAGCACGTGATGAGCGACGCGGTCGAGAAGCGGGTCTACGACCTGCTGAACCGGCCGACGCGCTCGCCGTACGGCAACCCGATCCCCGGTCTGGAGGAGCTGGGCTCCCCGGGCGCGGAGGAGACCGCCGTCGTCGAGGGCGAGCGCAACCTGGCCTTCCCCGGCCTCAGCGGGAAGGTCGTGGTCCGGCGGATCTGCGAGAGCGTGCAGACCAACGCGGACGTGCTGCGGCAGCTCCACGCCGCGGGCGTCGACCCGGGCGCCACGGTGACCGTGGCCCAGGAGCGCGACGGCGTCTCGATCGACCGCTCCGGTGACCGGATCCGGCTCCCCCGTGAGGTTGCCTCCCGAGTCTTCGTGGCCGCGGCCTGACCTCCGCGGGCGGGCGGGACGCGGTGGGTCAGAGGGCGCGGGTGTCGATCTTCTTGGCGAGCGCCACGAGGTTCGCCGCGACGGTGTCCGCCGCCGACCTGGCCGTGCCCTTCGGGGTCGTCCAGTGCAGCGTGACCAGCCGCCCGTCGGCCGAGAGCCAACCCACCTCGGCCACCGGGCCGTGCCCGTCGGCGGCGGCGGTGGTACGCCGGTACGCCTGCTGACCCAGCCCGGAGACCTTGGCGGCCGAGTCGGGCACCACGTCGGCCGCGAAGCCGGACTTGTCCATCGAGGTCTCCGTCGCCGTGAGCGTCAGCTCCGGGAGGACCGCGGCTCCGGCCCGGACCACGCAGGTGTGGGTGTCGCCGCGGTCGCTGGCCGCCGCCACGTCGAAGCGGACCTTGACGTGCTGCTCGATCAACGCGAAGTCGAGCAGCCGGCAGGCGCCGCCGGAGGACGCGGCGGGCACGTCGACCGCGATCGGCGCGGGCGGCGGCACCTCCACCGGTTCGCGCTCCGCGCCGCAGCCGCCCATCGCCAGCACCGCCAGCCCGACGCCCACGATCCGTCCGCGCACGCCCCATCCTCCCGGTCGTCGACGACGGGGCGCGCCCGCCCCCGGAGATCCGTGGCACACCGTACGGAATGTCCGGCGCGCGCGGAAGCCCTCACCCGTCGCTTCGTCGCGGCGTCACGTCGCCGTCACCGTCCGGACCGTCCACGTACGGGCAGTGGCGGCAGCCGCGGCCGCAGCAGGTGCCGCGGCGGGCCAGGAAACCCGCGGTGAGCACGAACAGCCCGGTGGACGGGTCGAGGTAGCCGGCCTCCCCCGCGACCAGCGCGGCGGTGTGCGCGGCGAGGATTCGCTCCCGGTCCGGGTGGTCGAGCGGCAGCCGGGACGGATGCGGCTCGGTCAGCGGTCGGTCCGCCAACGGACGTCGCTCCCCGGTCACCGGCGCAGTCTAGGAACAGCGCTTCCCGGTCGCCGGAGCGGGCCACCGCCACGAGGCTGTTCCGCCCGGCCCGCGCGGATCCCGGTCGCCACGACCGCCGCGCTGGACGCCGGCGCCGGTGTCGATAAATCGCGCGCTGGGCTCGACGGTGCGCCGGTAGGGTGCCGCCGGGCCGCCGGCCGGTGGCCCGCGCGACCGGGATCCCGGCCCGGCCTGGGGTGAGCAGCCGGGAGCGGGTCCGGCGATCCGCCGGGCGGCTCGTTCCGGCGGTGGTCGCGTCCCCACCCACAGACAGGCACACCTGTGAGCCAGCACGTCGCCGATCCCCCGGCGTCCGCGACCGTCCGCCCGCCGTCGCTGCTCCGGAGCCGCGACTTCCTGCTGTTGTGGAGCGGCCAGACGGTCAGCGAGCTGGGTACCCGGATGGGGAGCGTTGCCGTCCCGCTGCTGGCCGCGGACACCCTGCACGCGAGCGTCTTCCAGATCTCCCTGCTCACGTTCCTGGCCTGGCTGCCGTACCTGCTCGTGTCGCTGCCGGCCGGGATCATCGCGGACCGGACGGACCAACGCCGGCTGATGATCGTCTGCGACCTGGGTCGCGCCGCGCTCATGCTGTCGGTGCCGGCGGCCGCGCTGGCCGGGCAGCTCACGCTCGGATTCCTCTACGCGGTGGTCGGCCTCTCCGGCGTGCTCACCGTGTTCTTCACCGTCGCGTACAAGAGCATGCTGCCGGCGCTGATCCCGGCGGCGCAGCTGGTCGACGGCAACGCCAAGCTCACCATGAGCGAGGACGGCGCCGAGCTGGTCGGCCCCACGGTCGGCGGTGTGCTCATCGGGCTGGTCGGCGCCGCGCGCACCTTCGTGGGCAACGGGCTGGCCTTCGCGGTCAGCGCGGTGACGCTGCTGCTGCTCCGGCGGAACCCCCGCGCCACGCCGCCGGAGCGGGAGCGGGTGCCGCTGCGGGTGGAGATGACCGACGGGCTGCGGTTCGTCCGCCGGCAGCCGATCCTGCTCAGGATCCTGGCCTGCACCACGACCTCGAACTTCTGGGTGATGGCCGCCGGCTCGATCGAGGTCACGTTCATGGCGCGCGAGCTGCACGCGTCGTCGGTGCAGGTCGGCCTGGTCTTCTCGGTGAGCGCGGTCGGCGGCCTGGTGGTCGGGGCGCTGGCCGGGCGGCTGACGACCTGGATCGGCACGGCCCGGGTGATCTGGGTGGCGATGACCGTGCCCGGCCCGGTCTACCTGCTGATGCCGCTGGCCCGGCCCGGTTGGGGAGTGCTGATCTTCGGTGTCGGGCTGGCCGCCTTCTCCGCCAACGCCGTGCTGTTCAACGTGGCGTCGACCACCTACCGGCAGCGGGTCACCCCGCCGGCGATCCTCGGCCGGGTCAACGCGGCGTTCCTGTGGATCTGCTTCGGCGTGATCCCGCTCGGCGCGCTGGCCGGTGGGGCGCTCGGCACGGCGCTGGGCCTGCGCGGGGCACTGTGGATCTGCGTGCTGGGCACGTGGAGCGCCTGCCTGTTCGTGGTCTTCTCGCCACTGCGGAGGATGCGCGACATGCCCGAGCCGGCGGTGTCGTAGCGGTCAACCGAACCAGACCATCGACTGGCCGTGCCCCCGGGTCCAGGCCAGCGGCCGGCCGTCGAGCGCGAGCACGTTGTGCAGCGCGGGCCCGGGAGGCTCCGGCAGCCCGTCGTACGTCAGCACGTCCGGGGCCTCGTTGGAGATCCAGTGCCCCGGCAGGCCGCGGACCAGGTCGACGAAGGCGGCCCGGCGCGCGGGCGGCACCTGGTAGAGCACCGAGGTGTGGAACACCACAAGCGTCGCGCCGGCCGGAGCCCGGGCGGCCAACGTCGGCAGGTCGTCCACCAGGTCGCCGCGTACCAGAAGGGGCGGCTCGGCGGCGGCGACCGCCGCCGCGGCCCGCAACCGCTCCCGGCGGTGGTCGTGCTCCGGCCAGATGAGGGCCGCCAGCCACGCCACGTCCGAGCCGTCGGTCACGTCGAGAGGGTTCAGGTCCAGCCCGGCCCGCCACACCACCTCGGGCAGCCGGAGCGGCGGCGCCAGACCCTCGGCCGCGCAGTCCAGCACCGGCTCGCCGGCGCCGAGCCGGTGGTCGCCGTAGCGGTAGGCGTACCGGTCGGGGTAGAGGCAGAGCCCGGCGGAGGCGCCCACCTCCAGCAGCGCGAGCGGCTGTGGCAGCGCGGCGAGCACGGGCAGCAGGACGGCGCAGCGGCCCGCCTCGTTCGTCTGGGTCGCCCGCACACGCATCTCCGCCGCGATCGCCGGCCAGTGCGCCACCGCGAAGTCGCGGAACGCCGCCGGGTCGTCGACGGGCCCACCGAGCAGCCGTACGACGCCGAACAGCAGGTTGGGCTGCCGCTTGGCGGGCGGCAGCGCGCCGATCAGGGCGAGCAGCGTGTCGTCGCGGGCGACGGCGAGCGCCAGACGCTCGTACGCGGGCGAGACGCCGCGCAACTCGCGGGCGGCGAAGTCGGCGTAGTCGGCGGCGACGGACATGCACCGATGGTCGCAGCGGAAGACGTCGGAGGGGACCCCCGACAGCTGTGACGGACGGCGCACTGAGTCCAACGGCACACCTCGTCCGGTGGGACGAGCCACCGGCGCGTAACCCTTCACTCCTAGAGTCTGCGGCGGCCCGGGACCCGAGTGGCGGCCCGGCCGGTGCGCGCAACGGGAGGCTGATCGTGCGGGGTGACGGGGTTGACGTCCTGGTCGTCGGTGGGGGTGTCGCCGGCCTGGCCGCCGTCGCCGCGCTGCGCGGGTGGGGCGCGACGATCGACGTGGTCGAGCGGGCGGACGTCGCCACGACGTCCGGCACCGGCATCTACCTGACCGGCAACGCGACCCGGATGCTGGACGTGCTGGGCGTGTGGAAGCGGGTCGCCGACGTGGCCGTGGAGATCAAACGGCAGCGCAGCGACAACCAGCGCGGTCGCCGCCTCTTCGACATCGACGTGGCCGCCCTCTGGGACGGCGTCGGACCCTGCGTCTCGCTCCCCCGCGCCGAGCTGCACCACGCGCTGCTCGCCGGCGTCGACGACCGTCCGATCCGCTGGGGCCGCCAACCGGTGGCGCTGCACCGCGAGGGGAACCGGGTCGCCGTCGAGTTCGACGACGGCGGCACCGGACGGTACGACCTGGTGATCGGCGCCGACGGGGTGCACTCGACCGTCCGGCGGCTCGCCTTCGACGGCCAGGCGGCCCGCCCCCTCGGCCAGTACGCGTACCGCTGGATCGCACCCCGCGTCGACCCCGAGCCGGTGTGGTCGGTGCTGCTGGGGCGCGGCACCCAGTTCCTCACGATCCCGGTGAGCGACGAGCTGACGTACTGCTACTACAACGACGGCCCGGTGGCCGACCGGCCGGGCTGGCGCGACGAGCTGCGGGCGACGTTCGCCGGGCCGGTCGCCGCCATGCTCGACGCGCTGGACGCCGACGACAGCACCCTGCACGCCGGCCCCAACCAGGAGGTCGCGCTCGACTCCTGGGTGCGGGGGCCGGTGCTGCTGGTCGGTGACGCCGCCCACGCCACCTCCCCGAACATGGCGCAGGGGGCCGCGATGGCGCTGGAGGACGCCGTGGTGCTGGCCGACTCGCTCGCCACGGCCGGCGACATCGCCGAGGCGTTGCGGGCGTACGAGGCGCGCCGCCGCCCGCGGACGGACTGGGTGCGCGGCCAGACCCACCGCCGGGACAAGGCGGCCGGCCTGCCGCCGGTGCTGCGCGACACCGTGATGCGACGGCTCGGCGAGAAGATGTTCCGGACGAACTACGGGCCGCTGTTCGCCCAGCCCTAGTCCCGGGCTGGACGGATCACCCGCGCGGCTTCCTCCTGATGTGCGTCCCCCGAAGGATCGGGGCCGCCGTCGTAGCCGTCCCGTTCGCGGATCCGACGATCTGTTCCGGGTGGGTAGAGCCGGGCGGGGTCGGGCGTCGCGCGGCTCACGAGCCCCGGGCGCGGGAACGCCCGGGGCTCGTCGCGTACGTACTGGTGGAGGACACATATTCGATACGTGTCGTAATCCCCTCCGAGCAGTTGACGCTGTCCAGGCAAGTTCTCCATGCCGCCGGCCGTCCCGGGTCGGTCTTCCGGTTCAGCTACGGCGAACGACCCCGCTTCCTGGCCGCACCCGGCACGGCTGCTGCGCCCAGACGGTCGTGTCATACCCTCGAGCGACGCTCTCCGACATGCCTGGACCTCGCTCGCGCGTCCGATCCGACTTTGCCCTGCGTCTGCTGCTCGAGAAGATCGTCGAGTACGGCCTTTCCGACCACATCCGCAACCTCGTCGAGGATGCACAGCGGCACATGGGACACCGCAGTCCCTATCGCGGCGGGAGGACGCTCACCGACCTGCTGCGTCAGGCCCACACCGCAGCCCGGGCCGAAGACGACCAAGATGCCGCCGAGCGTTTGGAGGACGCCCTCTCATACGCGACCAACGTCATGCTCGCGCCGGATTTGGAAATCAAGTATCAGCTGCTAGGGGACGCCCGTAGCCAACATGCGAACGCGCTGACCGCCTTCGTGTCGATTTCCGCGACATTCGTCGCCGACCAGGTTCGCACGTTCCTCGACGAACACCCGCAGGCAACCCGCGACGAGCTCATGGCATTTCTCGACGAGATGAAGCGTCTGGCCATTACGGACGTGGCCGGGGCAGCCGGGGTCTTCGAGGTCAGCCGCAGCATGAACGAGCAGGCGACCTGGATGACGGAGGTGCTGCTCGACCGCTTGCACATTGGCGATTCAGGCGCCGGTGTCACGCCAACCGCTGAGGCTTCGGCAGAGGAAATCGCCGACGTGGTGTTGCTGCGAGCACGGCGCCGGGCGCTTCGGGAACTAGACGCCGTCGTCCTCAACCGGCACAGCAGCGAGCGCGACCTGCAGCGAGCGCTGGAGAAGAATCTCTGGATATTCGGTGGGACGCAGCTGGCGGACAGGCTCGGGCCACGGCGAGTCAGTCGCGGCATCGAGTTGGACCTGACGCTGCTCCGGCCGGACGGCACGGTGCACGTGGTCGAGTTGAAGCGGGCCGCCGTTCCGCTGCTCACCCATCAGCGGGGCCGGTGGGTGCCGACCAACGAGGTACATCGGGCGGTAGCGCAGGCGATGAACTACCTCGTGGTCCTAGACGAGGACCGGGCGCGGCTCGCCGAGCAGGGCATCGACGTACGGCGGGCCTCAGCGGCGGTGATCATTGGGCATCCGCAGTTCGAGGAGGAGGCGAGCGAGAACGAGGTGGACGCGGCGCTGCGCGTCTACAACAGCCATCTGTCCCGGGTAGAGGTGATCACCTATAAACAGGTGGTGAATCGGGCCGATCGGGTTCTGCGGCTGGTGGAATAAGTGGCGGGTCCGCGCGGATATTGACCGGGTTTGGCCCGGACGGCAGCGGCCCGAGCTCGTCATCGGGTTTTTGGTCGCGATCGACTGGGCGCGGCTAGACGACGTTCACCGACATGTCTGCCCTTCCCCGTACGTCCAAAGCAGGTGCCTCCCAACCGAATCGGTTGGGAGGCACCTGCTTTGGAGCTTCACCAGGCTGTCATCCAGTGAATCCTCTTAGAGTTCGGAGACAGGAGACATACCCTCCCAGTTTCAGCTGCAGCCGCTGGTCGAGCCGCAGCCCTCGCAGACGTAGCAGCTACCGGCGGGGCGCATCTTCGTGCCGCAGGTGAAGCAGAGCGGCGCGTCGGCGGCCTTGCCCAGCACGGCCTCCAGCAGCTCGGTGCTGGAACCGACCGACGGCGCCGGCTTCACGGCGGCGATGTCGACGGTCTCCTGCGCCGGCTGGGCGACCGGGCCGGTCTTCGGCTCCTCCGTCCGCGTCTCGACCGGGGCGGAGGCGGCCATCGCGGTGAGGTCCGCACCGCTCGCCTCCGCCTCCGCCTCGGCCTGGAGCTGGGCGGCCCGCTCCTTGGCGGTGAAGATGCCCAGCTCCGCGCGGCGCTCGTACGGCAGGAAGTCCAGCGCCAGCCGACGGAAGATGTAGTCCATCACCGAGGCGGCCATCCGCACGTCCGGGTCGTCGGTCATGCCGGCCGGCTCGAAGCGCATGTTGGTGAACTTGCTGACGTACGTCTCCAGCGGGACGCCGTACTGGAGACCGATGGAGATGGCCACCGAGAAGGCGTCCATCACGCCGGCCAGGGTCGAACCCTGCTTCGACATCTTGAGGAACACCTCGCCGAGGCCGTCGTCCGGGTAGGACGACGCGGTGAGGTAGCCCTCGGCGCCGCCGACCGAGAAGGAGATGGTCTGCGAGGGGCGCTTCTTCGGCAGCCGCTTGCGCACCGGCCGGTACTCCACGACCTTCTCGACGACCTTCTCCACCTCGGCGGCCGGCGCCTCGACGGTGGCCTTGTTCGGCTTCGCCGCCGACAGCGGCTGACCCACCTTGCAGTTGTCCCGGTAGATCGCCAGCGCCTTGAGGCCGAGCTTCCAGCCCTCGAAGTAGATCTTCTCGACGTCCTCGACGGTCGCCTGCTCCGGCATGTTGACCGTCTTGGAGATGGCGCCGGAGATGAACGGCTGGACGGCCGCCATCATCCGCACGTGGCCCATCGGGGCGATGGAGCGCTCGCCCATCGCGCAGTCGAAGACCGCGTAGTGCTCCGGCTTGAGGCCGGGGGCGTCCACCACGTGGCCGTGGTCGGCGATGTGCTCGACGATCGCCTCGACCTGCTCCTCCGGGTAGCCGAGGCTGCGCAGCGCCCGCGGCACCGTCTGGTTGACGATCTGCATCGAGCCGCCGCCGACCAGCTTCTTGAACTTGACCAGCGCCAGGTCCGGCTCCACACCGGTCGTGTCGCAGTCCATCATGAGGCCGATGGTGCCGGTCGGCGCGAGGACGCTGGCCTGCGAGTTCCGCCAACCGTTCTTGTCACCGATCTTGTTGCCGAGGGTCCACTGCTTCGTGGCCTCTCGCTGGATGGCGGTGGCCACGGTGCCGGCCGGCTTGATCTCGTCGTTGGCGGCGGCGTGCTTGCGCATGACCCGCTTGTGCGGCTCGGCGTTGCGGGCGTAGCCGTCGTAGGGGCCCACGATGCCGGCCAGCTCGGCGGAGCGGCGGTAGGCGGTGCCGGTCATCAGCGAGGTGATCGCGGCGGCCACCGACCGACCCTGGTCCGAGTCGTACGGCAGGCCGGAGGCCATCAGCAGCGCGCCGAGGTTGGCGTAGCCGATGCCCAGCTGCCGGTAGGCCCGGGTGGTCTCACCGATCTTCTCGGTCGGGAAGTCGGCGAAGCAGATCGAGATGTCCATCGCGGTGATGACCAGCTCGACCGACTTGACGAACTTCTCCACCTCGAAGCCCCCGTCGGCACGGAGGAACTTCATGAGGTTGAGCGAGGCCAGGTTGCAGGAGGAGTTGTCCAGGTGCAGGTACTCCGAGCACGGGTTCGACGCGGTGATCCGCCCGGTCTCCGGGCAGGTGTGCCAGTCGTTGATCGTGTCGTCGTACTGGAGGCCGGGGTCGGCGCACTCCCAGGCGGCCTGGGCGATGGTGCGGAAGAGCTTCTTGGCGTTGATCGTCTCGATCACCGCGCCGTCGAGCCGGCCGCGCAGGTCGAACGGGCCGTCGTTCTCCACGGCCCCCATGAACTCGTCCGAGACCCGGACCGAGTTGTTGGCGTTCTGGTACTGGACGCTCACGATGTCGGCGCCGCCGAGGTCCATGTCGAACCCGGCGTCCCGCAGCGCGCGGATCTTGTCCTCCTCGCGCGCCTTGGTGACCACGAACTCCTCGATGTCCGGGTGGTCCACGTCGAGGATGACCATCTTGGCCGCGCGCCGGGTGGCGCCGCCGGACTTGATGGTGCCGGCGCTCGCGTCGGCGCCCCGCATGAAGCTCACCGGGCCGGAGGCGGTGCCGCCGGAGGAGAGCAGCTCCTTGGAGGAGCGGATCCGGGACAGGTTCACCCCGGAGCCGGAGCCGCCCTTGAAGATCAGCCCCTCCTCCTTGTACCAGTCGAGAATCGAGTCCATCGAGTCGTCGACGGCGAGGATGAAGCACGCGCTCACCTGCTGCGGCGACGGCGTGCCCACGTTGAACCAGACCGGCGAGTTGAAGCTGAACACCTGGTGCAGCAGCATCCAGGTCAGCTCGTGCGCGAAGATCTCGGCGTCCGCCGGGCTGGCGAAGTAGCCGTACTCCTCACCCGCCGTCCGGTAGGTGGTGACCACCCGGTCGATGAGCTGCTTGAGCGACCACTCGCGCTCCGGGGTCCCCACCGCTCCCCGGAAGTACTTGGTGGTCACGATGTTCGCCGCGTTGACGCTCCACGACTCGGGGAACTCCACCCCGCGCTGCTCGAAGTTGATCGAGCCGTCCCGCCAGTTCGTCATCACGACGTCCCGGCGCTCCCAGGTGACCTCGTCGTACGGGTGGACCCCCTCCGTCGTCCAGACCCGCTCGACCTTCAGGCCCGCGCCTGCCTTGCTCCGCGACCTGCTCGTTGTCACGCCGTCGCCCCCCTTGTCTGCGCGGTCACCCACCGCGCGTCCCAATCCGTTAAGAGAAAACCGAAAAAGCTCAACTGGTACGGCCGGCGGCCTCGACCGCCTCGGCCCCGCCGTTCTCCCGGGCTCGCGCCGCGGCCCGCAACGACTCGATCTCGCGCTCGAAGTCGGCGAGCGAGTCGAAGGACCGGTAGACGCTGGCGAACCGCAGGTACGCGATCTCGTCCAGGTCGCGCAGCGGGCCGAGGATGGCCAGCCCCACCTCGTGGCTCGGGATCTCGGCGGCGCCCTTGGCCCGCACGGTCTCCTCCACCCGCTGGGCCAGCAGCGCGAGCGAGTCGTCGTCGACCGGCCGGCCCTGGCACGCCTTGCGCACCCCGCTGATGATCTTCGTCCGGCTGAACGGCTCGGTCACCCCGCTGCGCTTGACGACCGCGAGGACCGCCTCCTCCACCGTGGTGAACCGCTTGCCGCACTCCGGGCACGACCGCCGCCGCCGGATGAGCTGGCCGTCGTCGGCCTCCCGGGAGTCGACCACTCGGGAGTCGGCGTGCCGACAGTACGGGCAACGCATCACTGACCTCCTCGATCGACCACGGCCGCACCGGGCACTCCCGGGCACGGTCCACCACGGCGGCGCCATCAGCCGATGGCCGCCCGCCGTGCCACTGTACGGGAGTGCGGTCAGTAGTCGGACCCAACCTATGGGCAACTTACGCCCGTGTCACTACTACATCTAGGGGTTGACCGTATGACGCGAGCGGACCGGGGTCAAGTTGAGGGGCGTGTCCCGCGTGTCACTTCGGCACCACCGTCGACCACCCTCCGCGGACGGGCCCGACCTCGCCACCCGATCCGGTGGCGACGCCCGGCCGACCCGCCGGTGAGCCCAACGGCCGGGACCGTCCGGGGTTACCGGTCGCCCGACCACGGCCACCGGAAGACGTACCGCCCGGTCGCCCGGAATTCGAACACCCGTGCCAACCGACGTACCATTTACCAGAACAGGAGTACGAAGGAATCGCTTTTCCCCGCGACACGCCGGTGAGAGGTCGTACAGATGTTTGAAAATGACCGATCTCACCTATACCGTCATGACCAAGCGGTTGCGGCGGGATCCGTCGCAGCAGCACGCACACCGGCATCACCGCATGCAGCACGGGGCGCCGGGGGCACCCAGCGCCGACAGGGAGGACGGACGTGACCGAGGACCGGGCCAGCCGGCCGAAGACCCCGCAGCAGCTCGCCGAGGCGGGTCCACCGGCCACTCGGCGCCGGGGCGCCGCGCGCAGCCGGACGGGGCAGCCCGCCCTGCGTCCGGTCACTCCG
Organism: Micromonospora xinjiangensis; assembly: GCF_056150165.1. Classification (NCBI taxonomy): domain Bacteria; kingdom Bacillati; phylum Actinomycetota; class Actinomycetes; order Micromonosporales; family Micromonosporaceae; genus Micromonospora; species Micromonospora xinjiangensis. The sequence goes on from NZ_JAXCFO010000001.1 coordinate 441,084, forward strand.
GTGGTCAGCACCTTCCCCGACCCGGCGACGGTCGACCTGACCGCGCGTCAGCGGCGGATCCTCGAGTTCATCCGCACCTGGGTGGAGCGGCACGGCTACCCGCCGAGCGTCCGTGAGATCGGCGAGGCGGTCGGGCTGGTGTCGCCCTCCAGCGTCGCCTACCAGCTGAAGGAGCTGGAGAAGAAGGGCTTCCTGCGCCGCGACCCCAACCGGCCGCGCGCCGTGGACGTCCGCGCCCCCAGCGACGTGCTCGACGACGAGCTGGCCCGCTCCCAACGCCCCACGCCCGCGTACGTGCCGATGCTGGGCCGGATCGCCGCTGGCGGCCCGATCCTGGCCGAGCAGGCCGTCGAGGACGTCTTCCCGCTCCCCCGCGAGCTGGTCGGCGAGGGCGAGGTCTTCATGCTCCAGGTCAAGGGCGACTCGATGCTCGACGCGGCGATCTGCGACGGCGACTGGGTGGTCGTCCGGCAGCAGCCCACCGCCGAGTCCGGCGACATCGTCGCGGCCATGCTCGACGGCGAGGCCACCGTCAAGACCTACCGGCGCCGCGACGGGCACGTCTGGCTGATGCCGCAGAACCCGGCGTTCGACCCGATCCCCGGCGACGACGCCACCATCATGGGCCGCGTCGTGGCGGTGCTGCGCCGCATCTGACCCGCACCGGGTGACCACCTCGCAGGGGTGGTCACCCGCGCGGTCCGACGCTCGTCGAGGCGTCGGCAGCCCACGTCAGCGCCGAGTCACGGCAGGATCAGTAGCGGTCGCCGCCGCGGTAGCCGTTGTGGCCACCGGGATACTGACCGTACGGGTCGACATCCTCGTCGCGCCGGCGTCCGCCGCGCTGACCCCGGTAGTCCGGGTCGGGCCCACCACGTCGCGGTGGCTCCGCGCGTCCACCGCCCCCGTAGACGCCACCGCCGCCCGGCTGGCCGCCGCCACCGCCGTAGACCCCACCGCCGGGGCGTCCACCGCCGGCCGGACGCCCGCCGGCCGGGGGCCGACCACCGCCACCGCCGTAGACCCCGCCGCCAGCCGGACGGGCGCCGCCGGGCGCGGGAGGCCGGGCGCCGCCGTACACACCCCCCGTGCCGTTCGCCGGGCGAGCACCGCCGTAGACGCCGCCGCCGGCGGTCGCGGCGCCGCCGCGACCCGGAGCGCCGCCATAGACGCCACCACCGGCGGGCGCCCCACCGTCGCGGGCCGGACCGCCGCCGTAGACCCCGCCCCGGGGCCGGTCGCCGCCCGGGAGATCGTCGTCGGGACGTCCACCGGCGAACTCGTCCACATCGTCCGACCGGTCGGTGGGTGTCCGGTTCTTCCGGGCCCGCAGGATGCCGAAGATGCCCAGACCGACCAGCAGCACGCCCACCACCCCGACCGCGGCGATGATGTAGGTGATGTCGGTGATGCTGAGGCCGTCGTACCAGGAACGGTTCGCTCCGGGCTGGCCGGCCGCGTCGTCCGAGATCACCGGCGCCTTGCTGGTCGACGGGGTGTAGGCGAGGATGTCGGCGTTCGCCTCGGTCTCGCCGATCTGCGCCATGTCGGAGACGGTCAGGAAACTCCCGCCGTCCGGCGAATAGGTGATCGCCTCACCGAACGGGTCGCTCAACGGCGTGACCCGGGGCTCGACCGTGGTGAGCGCCTTGACGATGTCGCCGCCGGCGACGTCGTACTCGAAGGCGTCCGCGTACGTGCGCAGCACCACCTTGCCGCCGTCCGGCGAGCGGGCGGCACCCGTGATCGCCACCCGGCCGAAGACGCCCAACGGGTTCTCCGTCTGGGTCTTCGGCAGCGCGACCTCGCCGACCTTCTCCATCGGCACCGGCTCGGCGTCACCGTTGGTCAGCGGCCCCGTCGGGCGGTAGATCCCCGCCTTGCCCGAGGTCACCTTCGTGATGATCAGTGGAACGTTGTCGTCGCCGACCACGAGCGCCTCGGCGTCGTGCGGCTTCCCCTCGGGGTAGGTGAGGCGGTGCAGCGTCGGCTTCTTGGTGCCGCTGAGCGGCATCGTCCAGACCGCCACCCGCTTACGGCGCTCCCCGGTGGGGTTGTCACCGGTGTCCGCGATCCAGAGGGTCTTCTTGTCCGGCGAGGGGGCCAGATCCTCCGTGTCGGCGGGGCCGTCGCCCGGGTAGCTCACCGGATCTTTGGAGATCTTGCACTTGGCGTCCAGAAAGAAGACCCGCTTGCGCGACTCGACCTCGGTGCCATCGTTGATCACGACGTAGCCGCTGCTCGTCGCCACCAGACCGGAGATCTCTCGCAGCCGCTCGTCGGTGACGGTGCACCGCTTCTTGCCTGGTTGGGGCTCGGCTGGGGCGGGGGCGGCGGGAGCCGCCGACGCGACCCCGGTGAGCGCCACGGTCGCCCCCAGAAGGCCGAGGGCGACCGTGACCGAAGAAACAGCGCGGCGCATTGCGCAAGTGTCGCATGCCCGAGGTTTCCGGCGGGTCACGCGGCACGGCTCACGATCGGGCGGGGACGGTGCCCTCCACGTACGGCGCCAACTCGGCGGCGAGCGCCTGGTTCACCCGGACGTGCAGCAACGTGCCCTCGGCCAGGTGTGCGCTGCTCAGCACCTCGCCGACGCGGTGCACCCGGGCCACCAGGTCACCGCGGTCGTACGGCAGGATCGCCCGGACCTCCACGGCCGGCCGCGGCAGTCGCGCCTCGACGGCCGTGCGCAGCCCGTCGATCCCGCGCCCGGACCGGGCCGAGACGAAGACGGCGTCCGGCCAGAGACGCTTGAGCCGCAGCAGCGTCTCCTCGTCCGCGGCGTCGGTCTTGTTGACCACCAGCAGCTCGGGCAGCCGGTCGGCGCCGACCTCGGCGAGCACCTCGCGCACCGCCCGGACCTGCTCCTCCGGATTCGGGTGGGTGCCGTCCACGACGTGCACCACCAGGTCGGATTCGGCGACCTCCTCCAGCGTCGAGCGGAACGCCTCGACGATCTGGTGCGGCAGGTGCCGGACGAAGCCGACAGTGTCGGAGAGCGTGTAGACGCGCCCGTCGGGCGTGGTGGCCTTCCGGGTGGTCGGGTCGAGGGTGGCGAAGAGCGCGTTCTCCACCAGCACGCCCGCCCCGGTCAGCCGGTTGAGCAGGCTGGACTTGCCGGCGTTGGTGTAGCCGGCGATGGCGACCGCGGGCACGGAGTTGCGGGTGCGGCGGGCGCGCTTGGTCTGGCGGACCGTCCGCATGCCCTTGATCTCGCGGCGCAGCCGGGCGATCCGGGTGCGGATGCGACGCCTGTCGGTCTCCAGCTTCGTCTCACCGGGACCACGCAGGCCCACACCACCGCCGGCGCCGCCGACGCGGGCGCTACCACCGCTCTGCCGGGAGAGGGTCTCACCCCAACCACGCAGGCGCGGCAGCAGGTATTCCAGCTGGGCCAGCTCGACCTGCGCCTTACCTTCCTTGCTCTTCGCGTGCTGGGCGAAGATGTCGAGGATCAGGGCGGTGCGGTCGACCACCTTGACCTTGGTGCGCTGTTCGAGGTTGCGCAGTTGGGACGGGGACAGCTCGCCGTCGCAGATGACGGTGTCGGCGCCGGTGGCGAGCACCACGGACCCCAGGTCTCCGACCTTGCCCCGACCGATGTAGGTCGCCGGGTCGGGCCGGTTGCGGCGCTGGATGAGCCCCTCGAGCACCTGCGAACCGGCGGTCTCCGCCAGCGCGGCGAGCTCGGCGAGGGAGTTCTCCGCGTCGCTCTGCGTGCCCTCGGTCCAGACCCCGACCAGCACCACCCGCTCCAGCCGCAGCTGGCGGTACTCCACCTCGGTGATGTCGGTCAGCTCGGTGGAGAGGCCGGGGACCCGCCGCAGCGCCTGCCGCTCTGACAGCTCGAACTCGCCGGTGGTGGCCTCGAGCTCCTCGTCCTCGAAGGGGACGACGACGGTGTCCTGGTCGCGCAAGCCGATCTCCTGTCCGTTTGGTCGGGGTACCGAGCAATCCTGACATGTGACAACGTCCCGCGCACCCGCTATATGCCCGGCCTGCTATATGCCCGGCCACCGTTCCGCGCGGGCGCACCCGACCCGAGTGTGGCCGTACCCGCCGGTAGCGGGGTCGGGTGCCGGCCGACCAGGGTGGGCGAGTAGAAATGCCAGTCGAGCCGCTCAGTGCTGACGGAGGGAAACTGTGGCCATCACCCGACTGCCGAGTGCCGGATTCTCGATCACGATCCGGATCGCCGTACCGGCGGACGCCTCGTCGATCGGGCGGCTGACCACCTCCGTCGGCGAGGCCGGAGCGATCGTGACCGCGCTGGACGTGGTCGACTCCGACCCGACCCACGTCCTGGTCGACCTCACCTGCGACACCGCCGACGCCAGCCACGCCGACCAGGTCGTCCAGGCGCTCTCCGCGCTGGACGGGGTGGACGTGCGCAAGGTGTCCGACCGTACCTTCCTGCTGCACCTCGGCGGCAAGATCGAGGTGAGCTCGAAGGTCGCGCTGCGCACCCGCGACGAGCTGTCCCGCGCGTACACCCCGGGTGTGGCCCGGGTCTGCCAGGCGATCGCGGAGAACCCGGCGGACGCCCGGCGGCTGACCATCAAGCGCAACACGGTCGCCGTGGTGAGCGACGGCTCCGCCGTGCTCGGCCTGGGCAACCTCGGCCCGGCCGCCTCACTGCCGGTCATGGAGGGCAAGGCGGCGCTGTTCAAGCGGTTCGGCGGCGTGGACGCCTGGCCGGTGGTGCTCGACACCCAGGACACCGACGAGATCGTCTCCATCGTCAAGGCGATCGCGCCCGCGTACGGCGGCATCAACCTGGAGGACATCGCCGCGCCGCGCTGCTTCGAGATCGAGGCCCGGCTGCGCGAGGCGCTGGACATCCCGGTCTTCCACGACGACCAGCACGGCACCGCGATCTGCGTGCTGGCCGCTCTCACCAACGCGCTGCGCGTGGTGGGCAAGCGGCTCGAGGACGTCCGGGTGGTCGTCTCCGGCGCCGGCGCCGCTGGCACCGCGATCATGAAGCTGCTGCTGCGCCAGGGCGTGGGCGACATCATCGCGTACGACCGGCAGGGCGCCCTGCACCGCGGCCAGACCGGGCTGAACTCGGCCTGGCAGTGGCTGGCCGAGCACACCAACAAGGACAACTACTCGGGCGACCTGCGCGGCGCGATCCGCGACGCGGACGTCTTCATCGGGGTCAGCGCGCCGAACCTGCTGACCGGCGAGGACATCGCCACCATGGCGAAGGACGCGATCGTGTTCGCGCTGGCCAACCCGGACCCGGAGGTCGACCCGCGGGAGGCGCGCAAGCACGCCGCGGTCGTCGCCACCGGCCGGTCGGACCAGCCCAACCAGATCAACAACGTGCTCGCCTTCCCCGGCGTGTTCCGAGGCATGCTCGACGCGCACGCCGAGGAGTTCACCGAGGAGATGGCGATCGCGGCGGCCCGCGCCATCGCGGACGTGGTCGGCGAGGACAAGATCAACCCGACGGTGATCGTGCCGAGCGTCTTCGACGCCCGGGTCGCCCCGGCGGTGGCCGCCGCCGTCCGCGCCGCCGCGCAGAACCCCGCGGCCACGCCCCCGCCGGCCGCCGACCCGGGCCCGGCCGACCTCCCGGAGATCGCCGCCAACGCCAGCGCCACCCCCTGAGTCCTGACCTACCACCTGGGCCGGCTGTTCACGCCCCCAGCGCGGGCCGGTTGATCCGGCCGGTGGCGACCAGGACGGCCGGGCCGGCGAGCCAGCAGGTCTCGTCGGTGACGGTGACGGTGAGCCGGCCACCCGGTACGTCGACCGCGACCACGCCGGTGTCGCGGTCGGCGTCGCGCAGGGCCACGGCGGCCACCGCGCAGGCGCCCGTACCGCAGGAGAGGGTCTCGGCCGAGCCGCGCTCGTACACCCGCATGAGCACGTGCGCGTCCGCCCCGCCGACCGGCGCGCCGGGGGTGCTGAACTCCACGTTCACGCCGGCGGGGAAGATCGCCGGGTCCACCTCGGGTGCCCGCGTCAGGTCGAGGGCGGGCAGTTCCAGCGCGGTCGGCAGCGGGCAGACCAGGTGCGGGTTGCCCACGTCCACGGCGGTGCCGGCGAGCGTGAGCCCGCCCAGGGTGGCCGTGGCGGCGTCGTACAGCCGGGGGCGGCGCATCTCCACGGCGATGGTCTCGCCGTGGACCCGGGCGCGTACCAGCCCGGCCCGGGTCGCCACCGGGAGCGTCCCGCCGACGGGCGCGGCCAGGTCGGCCTCGACCAGGTAGCGGACGAACACCCGGGCGCCGTTGCCGCACATCTCGGCGAACGAGCCGTCGGAGTTCCAGTAGTCCATGAACCACTCGGCCTCGCCGGCCAGCGCCGCGCCCTCCGGGTGCTTCGCCGCGCGGACGACCCGCAGCACCCCGTCCGCGCCGATCCCCCGCCGACGGTCGCAGAGCGCCGCGACGAGTCCCGGAGTGAGGTCGAGCGCCCCGTCCGGATCGGGCAGGATCACGAAGTCGTTGCCGGTGCCGTGCCCCTTGGTGAACTCCACGCCCCCATCATCCCGCAGCGGCGCCGACCGCCCGCAGGGCCTCGGCGACCAGACCCGGGTCGGCCGAGTCGAGCCAGTGGATCCGCGGGTCGCGGCGGAACCAGGAGCGCTGGCGGCGGACGAAGCGCCGGGTCGCCCGGACCGTCTCCTCGTACGCCTCGGTCTCGGTCAGCTCGCCGGCGAGGAAGCGCAGCACCTGCTGGTAGCCGAGCGCCCGGCTGGCCGTACGCCCGTCCGGCAGGCCGCGGCCGACCAGCTCGCGGGTCTCGGCGACCAGGCCGTCAGCCCACATCCGGTCGACCCGCAGGGCGATCCGCTCGTCGAGCAGCGCGGTGTCCAGGTCGACGCCGATCTGCACGGACGGGTAGTAGGGGGTCGGTTCGGGCAGCGAGGCCGTGAACGGCGCACCGGTCAGCTCGATCACCTCCAGCGCCCGGACGATCCGCCGGCCGTTGCCGGGCAGGATGCCCGCGGCGGCGACCGGGTCGGCGGCGCGCAGCCGGGCGTACAGGGGCGCCGGCCCGACCTCGGCCAACTCCCGCTCCAGCCGCTCCCGCAGCGCCGGGTCGGTGCCGGGGAACTCGAACTGCTCCAGCACCGCCCGCACGTAGAGCCCGGAACCGCCGACCAGCAGCGGCACCCGCCCCCGGGCCAGGATGCCGTCGACCGCCGCGCGGGCCAGCCGCTGGTACTCCGCGACGCTCGCCGGCTCGGTGACGTCCCAGATGTCCAGCAGGTGGTGCGGCACGCCGTCGCGCTCGGCCGGGGTCAGCTTGGCGGTGCCGATGTCCATGCCCCGGTAGAGCTGCATCGAGTCGGCGTTGACCACCTCACCGTCGAGGGCGTGCGCGAGGGCGATGCTCAGCGCCGACTTGCCCGCCGCGGTCGGCCCGACCACGGCCACCACCGTCCCGACGGGCGGACGGCTGCCGCCGGCCCCGACCGGCCCGGTCCTGCCCGCTCCGGTCACGCCGGCTCCCAGCCGGCGACGAAGTAGCCCACGCCGTAGGGGGCCGCGTCGTAGCGCAGCTCACCGCGCCACTGACCGCCCGCCGCGCGCACCGCGCCCGCGAGCACCTGCCACGGCGCGCGGCCGGCGGCCTTCAGCTCCGCCGACAGCGCCGGGTCCAGGTCGAGCAGCGCCCGCGTGTCCGCGGCGGCGAGGGCCGCGGCGACCGACCGGTCGTACGACTGGGCGCGCGGGTCGTCGTAGCCGGGCGACTTCTCTCCCCGGCAGGCCGACCCGTCGCCCATCACCAGCAGCGCCCACGGGTGGTCGGAGCCCAGGCGGGCGCCCGCGGCGGCACAGACCGCCGTCGGCTCGTCGTACGCCACCGTCGCCATCCGCCACGAGACCGGTGCAGGCTCCTCGGGGCGGGCCCGGCGAAGCAGCCAGGCCCCCACGAGCAGGCTGAGCGGCAGGTCGCTCCCGGCGGCGGACGGTGGACCGATCCGTACCTCCAGTGGCACCCCCCACGGCGCGAAGGTGCCCCGGTAGGGGAAGTCGAGGGTGGCGCTGCGGTCGTCGCTGCCGACCACCACGACGGTCCGCGCGCCGGACTCGTACAGCCGGCCCACGACGGTGTCGCAGGCGGCACGGAGGTCGTCCAGCTCCGGGGCGGCGGCACCGGCCACCTCGGGGACGAGCAGGGGCGGGTGGGGGCAGACGGCGGCGCAGACCAGTGGCACCCGTTCACGGTAGCGGGACGTCCCGGTGCGTCCGTGCGCCGATCCGGTCATCCGGGCGCTAGGACACCGTATGGTCACGGTCGGCGATAGGCGCTCGACGGGGACGGGGTCGTACCTGTGACAATGCCGGGGAGAAAACTGGCTGCGCCGTGGCGGCGATCGGGACACTGCTCCCCCGACGCCGGGAGAACGAGGATGGGCACATGAGCGACTGGACTGCCTTCGGACGGGTGGACGCGGACGGCACCGTTTACGTCAAGACCGCCGAGGGCGAGCGGGTGGTCGGATCCTGGCAGGCAGGAGCGCCGGAGGAGGGATTGGCGCATTTCGCGCGCCGCTTCGCCGATCTGGTGACCGAGGTGGACCTGACCGAGGCCCGCCTCAACTCGGGTGCGGCGGACGCCGGTCACTCGCTGAGCACGATCCGCCGGATCCGGGCCTCGCTCGCCGAGGCGCACGTCGTCGGCGACATCGACGCGCTGGCCGCACGGTTGGACCGGCTCGCCGCGGTCGCGGAGGAGAAGGCCGGCGAGGCCCGCGCCGCCCGGGACGCGGCGCGCAGCGAGGCGCTGGCACGCAAGACGGCGCTGGTCGAGGAGGCGGAGAAGCTGGCCGCCGAGTCGACCGGGTGGAAGACCGCCGGCGACCGGCTCAAGGAGATCCTCGACGAGTGGAAGACCATCCGCGGCGTCGACAAGAAGACCGACGGTGAGCTGTGGAAGCGGTTCGCCGCCGCGCGGGACGGCTTCACCCGCCGCCGGGGCGCCCACTTCGCGTCGCTGGACGCGCAGCGCAAGCAGGCGCAGGCGGTGAAGGAGGAGCTGGTCACCGAGGCCGAGAAGCTCAAGGACTCCACCGACTGGGCGGCCACCGCCAACCAGCTCAAGGAGCTGATGACGCAGTGGAAGGCCGCCCCGCGGGCGTCCAAGGAGGCGGAGCAGCGGCTGTGGGAACGGTTCCGGGCCGCGCAGGACGAGTTCTTCACCCGGCGCAGCGAGGTCTTCTCGGCGCGCGACAACGAGCTGCGGGTCAACCTGGAGCGCAAGCAGGCGCTGCTCGCCGAGGCGGAGGCGCTGGACGTCGAGGGTGACCCCAAGGGCGCCCAGGCGAAGCTGCGGGAGATCCAGGCGCAGTGGCACGAGGCCGGGCGGGTGCCCCGCGAGTCGGCCGCCGGGCTGGAGCGCCGGCTGCGGGCCGTCGACGAGAAGGTCCGCGAGGTGATGGACTCGGCGTGGCGGCGTACCTCCAAGGAGGACAACCCGCTGCTGGCCCAGATGCGGGCGCAGGTCGCCGAGGCCGAGGAGCGGCTGGCCCGGGCCCAGGCCGCCGGGGACGCCCGGCGCATCCGCGAGGCCGAGCAGGCGCTCGCCTCCAAGCGTCAGTTCCTCCAGCTCGCCGAGCAGTCCAGCTGACCCGAGGACGATCGGAGCCCCGGCCCCTCGCGGGACCGGGGCTCCGTCACGTTCGGGCCGCCGGAGGTCGGTGCGCGGCGCAGCCTTCGGGCCGCCGGACGTTCAGTGCGCGGCGCAGCCTTCGGGCCGCCGGACGTTCAGTGCGCGGCGCAGCCGGAGGTGGGTGCGGGCGCCGCGGCCGGCGCACCGATCGTGGGCAGTCCGAGCAGCACACCGGGCGTACGCGGGGAACGTCCCGCCTCGGCCGCGTCGCCGGCCCGGGTACGTCGGTGGGCCTTCGGCTCGCCGTCGGCGTTGAGGTGGTGCGGGGCGGCGTACGTGACGGTGGTGTGCACGATGTCGCCGGGGCGGATCCGCCCGGCGAGCGAACCCGCCTCGAAGTGCACGAGCCGGCCGTCGCGCGCCCGACCGGACATCCGCCCGGTGCGCTCGTCCTTGCGCCCCTCGCCGACCGCGACCAGCACCTCGACGGTCTCGCCGACCAGCTTGCGGTTCTCCGCCCAGGTGATCTCCTCGACGCAGGCGATGAGCCGCTCGTAGCGCTCCTGCACCACCTGCTTGGGCAGTTGGCCGTCCATGCTGGCGGCCGGGGTGCCGGGGCGCTTCGAGTACTGGAACGTGAACGCCGAGGCGAACCGGGCCTCCCGCACCACGTCGAGGGTGCGCTCGAAGTCCGCGTCGGTCTCGCCGGGGAAGCCGACGATGATGTCGGTGGTGATCGCCGCGTCCGGCATGGCGGCCCGGACCTTCTCGATGATCCCCAGGTACTTCTCGGCCCGGTACGACCGGCGCATGGCCCGCAGCACGGCGTCGGAGCCGGACTGGAGCGGCATGTGCAGCGAGTGGCAGACGTTCGGCGTCTCGGCCATCGCGGCGATCACGTCGTCGGTGAAGTCACGGGGGTGCGGGCTCGTGAACCGCACCCGCTCCAGCCCGTCGATGTCGCCGCAGGCGCGCAGCAGCTTGCCGAAGGCGAGCCGGTCGCCGAACTCGACGCCGTAGGAGTTGACGTTCTGCCCGAGCAGGGTCACCTCCAGCACGCCCTCGTCGACCAGGGCCCGGACCTCCGAGAGGACATCGCCGGGGCGGCGGTCCTTCTCCCGGCCGCGCAGGGAGGGCACGATGCAGAACGTGCAGGTGTTGTTGCAGCCCACCGAGATCGACACCCAGCCGGCGTACGTCGACTCGCGGCGGGTGGGCAGCGTGGAGGGGAAGACGTCGAGGGACTCGAGGATCTCCACCTCGGCGGCGGCGTTGTGCCGGGCCCGCTCCAGCAGCACCGGCAGCGAGCCGATGTTGTGCGTGCCGAAGACCACGTCCACCCAGGGGGCCTTGCGGACGATGTCACCGCGGTCCTTCTGGGCCAGGCAGCCGCCGACGGCGATCTGCATCCCCGGGTGCTTGTCCTTGACGGGACGCAGATGACCCAGGTTGCCGTAGAGCCGGTTGTCGGCGTTCTCCCGGACGGCGCAGGTGTTGAACACCACCACGTCCGGGTGCTCGTCGGCCTCGGACGCGCGTACGTAGCCGGCCTGCTCCAGCAGGCCGGAGATGCGCTCCGAGTCGTGCACGTTCATCTGGCAGCCGTACGTCCGCACCTGGTAGGTGCGCGGGCTGCCCGCCGCTGCGGTAGTCATGACGAGGACAGCGTATCCGGGCCGACCGGATCGACCGGAACCGAGGAGGAGCCGTGTGCCGAAGCATCAAGACCCTGCGTGAGCCGTACACCCCGCAGGTGACCGACGACGACGTCCGGGCGGCGGCGTTGCAGTACGTCCGCAAGATCTCGGGCTTCCGGGCGCCCGCAGCGCACAACGCCGCCGCCTTCGAGGCGGCCGTGACCGCCGTGGCCGACGCCACCCGGACGCTGCTCGACCAGCTCGTGGTGCGCGGCGGCGGCGGGACCACGCCCGACGCCGGCCGCGCCACCGCGGCCGCCGGCTGAGCGGCGGCCCCGGCGGTCAGGCCGCGGCGAGCGCCGGTGCCACCGTGTCCGGCGCCCACCGCGAGCGGTGGCACTGCGACCATCCCCGGCAGCCGGGGTTCGCCTCGGTGCAGAGGCGCTGGTCGCTGAGCACCTCACCGTCGTCGGTCTCGCGCACGTCGAAGTGCACCGGCCGGATGGTGCCGTCGGGGGCGACGAGCAGGTGCCGGCCGGCGTCGAGGGTGTCGTCGCGCAGCAGGCAGTTGCGGTCCAGCAGCTGGGCCAGCGCGGCGATGCTCGCGTGCTCGGAGAGCCGCTCGGGCACGCCGTAACAGTCCACGATCGTGGCGAACTCGCCGGGCGCCTGCCAGACGTCGCAGATAACCGCGTACGTCGGCACTCGCGCCGGGTCCGCGATCGCCAGGGGCATCACCACCTGGCCGAGCGCCTCGGCCAGCGCCGGGTAGACCTCCACGGGTCGTACCTGGTCGATTCTCCAGTTCCACAGCTCGGTCACGCCGCCTCCTCGCTGCGTTCGTCCCACCGGCCTCCGGATCGGGCCTTACTGACGATGGTGCGGTGCATTTGACAGCAGCCGGGGGCAAGTTACCGGTCTGTGACCATTCCGGGCAAAATTTCCTGCCCTCGGCTCGCCCGGAGTAGCGAGAAGGTGACAGTTTATCGGGTATGGTGCCCCATCCGGTCGCGCCGCACCGGTCGGACACCTCACCCACCGGCTCAGCGGACGACCACCAGGTGCTCGCCGCGGGGCAGCAGCTCGCCGACCACGGGCGCGCCCGGCAACTCCCCGGCGACCAGCAGCCCACCGGAGGTCTGCGCGTCGGCCAGCAGCAGCCGCTCCTCCTCCCCCGCCGCACCGAAGTCGGTCCACGGGCGCACCCAGTCCAGGTTGCGGCGGGTCCCCCCGCTGACGTGCCCGTCGCGCACCGCCTCGCGCGCCCCGGCCAGGTACGGCACGCGCGCGGCGTCGATGGCCACCGTGAGGCCGCTGGCCCGGGCGAGCTTCGACCCGTGACCGAGCAGGCCGAAGCCGGTCACGTCGGTGCCACACCGGATCCCGGCGGCGACCGCGGCCCGGGCCGAGTCCCGGTTCAGCGCGCTCATCGAGGCCACCGCCTCGGGGAACACCTCCCCGGTGGCCTTGTGTCGGGTGTTCAGCACGCCGACCCCGAGCGGTTTGGTCAGCGACAGCGGCAGACCGGCCCGGCCGGCGTCCAGCGTGATCAGCTCCTCCGGCCGGACCACACCGGTGACCGCCAGGCCGTACTTCGGGCCGTCGTCGTCGACGCTGTGCCCGCCGGCCAGGTGGCAGCCCGCGTCGCGGGCCACGTCCTGCCCGCCGCGCAGGACCTCCCGCGCCAGCTCCATCGGCAGCACGTCCCGCGGCCAGCAGAGCAGGTTCAGCCCGACCAGCGGCGTGCCGCCCATCGCGTACACGTCGGAGAGGGCGTTCGCGGCGGCGATCCGACCCCAGTCGTACGCGTCGTCGACCACCGGGGTGAAGAAGTCGGCCGTGCTCACCAGACCGGTCCGCTCGTCGAGCCGCACCACCGCGGCGTCGTCGCCGTGGTCGAGCCCGACCAGCAGGTCGGCGGTGCCGGTCGCGGCACCGAGGCCAGCCACCATGGCCTCCAGCTCACCCGGCGGGATCTTGCAGGCGCAGCCACCGCCGCGGGCGTACCGGGTCAGCCGTACCGGTTCAGTCATTTCCACATGATCGCCCCATCCGGTGCGCGGTCGCCAGCGTCGTCCCAGATCGGTCCACGGTCGAAATCGGACACCCGACACGCGTCCGCGCGGGTGTTACCGCTCCGTGACCAACTGAGTTGCATTCCGCCACAACCAGCCGCCTAGAGTTGCCCAACCAGGGGTCAACGGACCCCGCCCCCGGGAAACGACAGGGACGGTGGACGACGTGACGACGGGCGAACCGCTCATCGTGCTGGACTCGGTCAACAAGTGGTTCGGGCCGCTGCACGTGCTGGACGACGTCTCGCTCTCGGTCGGCCGCGGCGAGGTGGTCGTGGTCATCGGCCCCTCCGGTTCGGGCAAGTCGACGCTCTGCCGGACCATCAACCGGCTCGAGCCGATCAACTCCGGCACCATCACCTTCGACGGTCAGCCACTGCCGGCGGAGGGCAAGGCCCTCGCGAAGCTGCGCAGCGAGGTCGGCATGGTCTTCCAGTCGTTCAACCTCTTCGCGCACAAGACCATCCTGGACAACGTCACCCTCGGCCCGGTGAAGGTGCGCAAGGAGAAGCCGTCCGTGGCGCGCGAGCGCGCCATGGCACTGCTCGACCGCGTCGGCATCGCCAACCAGGCGGACAAGTTCCCGGCCCAGCTCTCCGGCGGTCAGCAGCAGCGGGCCGCCATCGCCCGCGCGCTGGCCATGCAGCCCAAGGCCATGCTCTTCGACGAGCCGACGAGCGCGCTCGACCCGGAGATGGTCGGCGAGGTGCTGGACGTGATGACATCGCTGGCCCGCGAGGGCATGACGATGGTCGTGGTCACCCACGAGATGGGCTTCGCCCGGCACGCCGCCAACCGGGTCATCTTCATGGCCGACGGGCAGCTGGTGGAGGACGCGGCGCCGACCGAGTTCTTCGCCAACCCCCGCAGCGAGCGGGCCAAGGACTTCCTCTCCAAGATCCTCACGCACTAGGCGTCCACCTGGAGCGCGCCGTCCCCCGGCGGGCTTCGTCGAAGAAGGAGAAGAGTATGCGTATGAAGCGCGTGGCGGCGGTCGCGACGGCCGCGGTCCTCGCCCTCGGGCTGGCGGCCTGTGGCGACAACGGGTCCGACGGAGACACCGGCAGCGGCGGCGAGAGCAAGTCCTTCGCGGCCGGCACCACCATGGAGCGGCTGAACAAGGCCCAGAAGATCACCATCGGCACGAAGTTCGACCAGCCGCTCTTCGGCCTCAAGGGGCTCGACGGTAAGCCGCAGGGCTTCGACGTCGAGGTCGGCAAGATCATCGCCGACGAGCTGGGCATCCCCGAGAGCAAGATCGAGTGGATCGAGACGCCGTCGGCGGTCCGTGAGCAGCGGATCGAAGAGGGCAAGGCGGACATCGTCATCGCGACGTACACGATCAACGACACCCGCAAGCAGAAGATCGACTTCGCCGGCCCGTACTACATCGCCGGGCAGACCATCCTGGTCAAGGCGAGCGAGAACGAGATCACCGGCCCCGAGTCGTTCAAGACCACGGGCAAGAAGGTCTGCTCCGTCCAGGGCTCGACCCCGGCGAAGAACATCGAGCAGTACCTGGGGAACGTCGCCCAGCAGCTCGTCGTCTTCGACGTCTACTCCAAGTGCCTCGACGCCCTCAAGGGCGGCCAGGTCGACGCCATCACGACCGACAACGTGATCCTGACCGGCTACATGTCGCAGAACGAGGGCCAGTTCAAGCTCGCCGGCCAGCCGTTCACCGAGGAGCCGTACGGCATCGGCCTGAAGAAGGGCGACAACGACTTCCGTACCTTCCTCAACGACACCCTGGAGAAGATCTTCCAGGACGGCCGTTACCTGAAGGCGTGGAAGGACACGGCCGGCAAGGTCGACTCGGCGGACCCGAAGATCCCGACCGTCGACCGCTACTGATACGAGCTAGCTGAAGGGTGATCTGGTGGACGTTCTCGTCAACAACTTCGACGTCTTTCGGGGCGGATTCCTCGTCACCCTTCAGCTCTGTCTCCTGTCGGCCACGGGGGCGCTGATCATCGGTGTCCTCGTGGCCGTCCTGCGGATCTCACCGGTGCCGCCGCTGCGGTGGCTCGGCGGCGCCTACGTCACCGTCCTGCGCAACTGCCCGCTCACGATCGTGATGTTCTTCGCGGCGTTCGGCCTGCCCGCGCTCGGCTCCAACGCCGACTTCCTCCGGATCCCCGGGCTCGACCAGCTCTTCGAGCGCCTCGGCACCGACCTGCCGTACTTCCGGTTCGCGCTCATCGCGCTCAGCGTCTACACGGCCGCGTTCGTGGCCGAGGCGATCCGCAGCGGCGTCAACGGCGTGCCGAGCGGCCAGGCCGAAGCCGCGCGTGCCCTCGGGCTGACCTTCGGTCAGAACCTGCGCCACGTCGTCCTGCCACAGGCATGGAAAGGAGCGATCGTGCCGCTCGGCAGCGTGCTGATCGCCATGATCAAGAACTCGGCGCTCGCGGGCTTCTTCGGCGTCGCCGGTGACCTCTCCTCCGGCGCCCAGGCCCTGACCAGCGCCGGCGGTTACCCCATCATCCCCGTCTTCATCGGAATCAGCGTGGGCTTCCTGATCCTGACGGTCCCCCTCGGGCTGCTCCTCGACCGCGTCGAGCGGCGGCGGGCGGTGGCCCGGTGAGCGCGAACGACTCGACGTCCTCCGTCCTCTACGACGCGCCGGGCCCGAGGGCCCGCCGGATCACGCTCATCGGGAGCGTGCTCGCCGCGATCGCCGCCGTGGTCGGCGTCTACTTCCTCATCTACCGCCCGCTCGACGAGCGCGGCCAGTTCACGATGGAGAAGTGGGGTCCGCTGATCGACCCCGGTAACGAGGTCTTCGGCCAGGTCTGGACGCAGCTGGGCCAGGGCTTCCGGTCGACCCTCACGGCCGCCGCGCTCGCCATCGTCACCTCGCTGGTCTTCGGCACCCTCCTCGCGATCGTGCGCGTCCAGCTCAAGGCCCTGATGCGCCGCCGGTTCACCACCCTGTCGCCGCTGGCGGCACGTGGGGTGCGGGCGCTCAGCTGGCTCCTGAACGGCGTCACCCGCCTCTTCGTCGAGGTCTTCCGTGGGCTCCCGGTCGTCATCACGATCTTCTTCTGCGCCAGCGGGCTGCCGGTGCTCGGCGTCGACCTGGGCGACATCCTCTGGTACCTGGTGCTGGGCCTCACCATCTACAACGGTGTCGTCATCGGTGAAATCCTGCGCTCCGGCATGGAGGGCCTGCCCGGCGGCCAGCGCGAGGCGGCCGACGCGATCGGTCTCACCTCGTTCCAGGCGACGCGGCTGATCCTGCTGCCGCAGGCCTTCCGCATCATGCTGCCGGCCCTGATCAGTCAGCTCGTGGTCGTGCTCAAGGACACCTCGCTGGGCTTCATCATCAGCTACGAGGAGGTGCTCCGGAAGAGCAGCTTCGTCATCCAGGTGCTCGACAACCCGATCCAGGTGTACGCCGTCGTCGGGTTCATCTACATCGCCGTCAACTACCTGCTGTCGAAGCTCGCCGAGTACGTCCAGCGCCGGATGTCGCGCGGGCGCAAGACGGTCGCCAAGCCGGCCGCCCAGGGCGCCGCGGAGACCGAGGCCGTCGCGGGCACCACGACGTAGCTCCTCCCGTTCCGGGCGCCTGACGCGCGCGCCGGGTCGCGTGATCGCCGAGGACCTCCCTGACCAGGGAGGTCCTCGTGTGTCTCACCCCCTCCGCGGGAGGGTCAGCGGGCGATCTCGGTGACCCGGGACTCGCGGACCACCGTGACACGGATCTGGCCAGGGTAGGTCAGCTCCTCCTCGATCTGCTTGGCCACGTCCCGGGCCAGCACCGCGGCGCCGATGTCGTCCACGTCGTCGGGCTTGACCATCACCCGGATCTCCCGGCCGGCCTGCATGGCGAAGACCTTCTCCACGCCGCCCTTGCCGGCCGCGATCTCCTCGATCCGCTCCAGCCGCTTGACGTACGCCTCCAGGCTCTCCCGCCGCGCGCCCGGCCGTCCGCCGGAGCAGGCGTCCGAGGCCTGGGTGAGGACCGCCTCAACGGTCTGCGGCGGCACCTCGTTGTGGTGCGCCTCGATGGCGTGCACCACCTCTTCGCTCTCGCCGTACTTGCGGGCGAGGTCGGCGCCGATGATGGCGTGGCTGCCCTCCACCTCGTGGGTGAGCGCCTTGCCGATGTCGTGCAGGAACGCCGACCGCTTGATGAGCGGCACGTCGAGGCGCAGCTCGGCGGCCATGACACCGGCGATGTGCGCGGTCTCGACGAGGTGCTTGAGCACGTTCTGCCCGTACGACGTCCGGTAGCGCAACCGGCCGAGCAGGCTGACCAGCTCGGGGTGGATCTCGGTGATGCCCACCTCGACCAGCGCGTCCTCGGCGGCCCGGCGGCAGAGCTGCTCGACCTCCTGGCGGGCCAGGTCGTAGACCTCCTCGATCCGGTGCGGGTGGATCCGCCCGTCGAGGACCAGCTTCTCCAGCGTGAGCCGGCCGACCTCGCGGCGGACCGGGTCGAAGCAGGAGAGCAGCACCGCCTCGGGGGTGTCGTCGATGATCAGGTTCACGCCGGTCACCGACTCGAAGGCCCGGATGTTGCGGCCCTCCCGGCCGATGATCCGCCCCTTCATCTCGTCACCGGGCAGGTGCAGGACGCTGACCACGCTCTCCGCGGTCTGTTCGCTGGCCACGCGCTGGATCGCGTCCACCACGATGTGCCGGGCGCGCTCCTCGGCGGTGCTGCGGGCGTCCGCCTCGATGTCGCGCACCAGCAGCGCCGCCTCCCGCTTGGCGTGCCCCTCGATGGCCTCGACGAGCTCCGCGCGGGCCGCCTCGGCGGTGAGCCCCGCCACCCGCTCCAGCTCCCGCCTGCGCAGCTCCTCCGCCTCGGCCAGCTCGGCCTCCCGCTGGTCGAGCGCGGCCTCCCGCGCGGCCAGCGCGGCGCTGGCGGCGGTGAGCTGCCGTTCCCGCTCGGCGAGCCGCTCCACCTCCTCGGTGTGCAGCCGTTCACGCTCGTCCATGCGGGCCGCCCGCCGCTCCACCTCGGCGGCCTGCTCGCGGGTGGTCGCGGCGAGCACCGCCACCTCCCGCTCACCGCTGCGCCGCGCCGTCAGGCGCAGCTGCTCGGCGTCCGCCTCGGCCTGCTTGTGGGCCCGCTCCAGGATCGTGTCGGCCTCCGCGCGGGCGTCGTCGAGCACCCGGCGCGCCTCGGCACGGGCCGCCTTCGCCTCCGCCTTCGCCGCGGCGGCCTCGGCCCGCGCCGCCGCCGCGGCGGACTTCGCCACGTCGATCGTGCTGTTCGCCTCGTCCGCGGCGGTGCGCAGCGCCGCCAGCGACTGCTCCTGCCGGTCCTTCTCGGCGATGAAGGCGGGGTCCGTCACCGGCGCCCCGCCCAGCCGGCGCAGCGTCCGCAGGCCGACCGCCATCGCGCCGACCACCACGAGGGTCAGGACCAGGACGGCGACGAGGAGGATGGTGTCGAAGGCGCTCATGCCGGGACCCCGCGCGGACCACCGGTGAACCTGTGCCGTCCCGACATGGCCGCCTCCCCTAACGTCGGCGCCGCGGTGGCGTGCCGACGGCACGCTCCTGCGACTCTGGACGCCCGACCGGAGCGGCTGGCCGTGGGTAGCCTCCTTCGCCGGCGGTGCCCGTGGGCATCGTCGGCGACCGGGTGCAGTTGTCGCGCCGGCTCCGGGCCGGCCTGCCCGGAGCTGGTGCCGAAGACCGATCCTGTCGGCCAAAGTGATGCTGTTCTGTTACGCGATCTATGTTGTGCGCTTAGCCTGCGCTGGTCGGGCAAAGTGAGCCTGTATGGCGAGGCTAGGTCGCGGAGGGCGGTCTGGTCAAGAACTCATGATCAAACCCCCCGAACGGAGAGAAGTTGTCTCGTCACCCCTGGTGACCCGGGTCCCGGACAGCACGGACAAACACCGCGACCGGAGGCACCGAACGGACGACCACCGGGCCCCCCGCACGGCCCTGACCGGCGGACCTTCCGCCGCGCTCGGCGGGCAGGCGGACCAGCCGGGAAATGTCAGCGAGCGCCGGCAGCCACGGCCGCCGCCACCAAGGCTGCGTTGTCCGCGGCGACCGCGCCGTCGGGCAGCCGCAGCGTGTCCTCCAGGCCGATCCGGGTCGGCAGGCCCCGACGGACCGCCTCGACGAGCACCGGCCAGGTCGCCGGTCCCTCGCCGTGCAGGAGCACGGGCGGGCTCACGGCGGTCGCGGCCGGCAGCGCGGCGAGGATCCGCGCCGCGTCCGCCAGCGCCTCCGCCGGATCCTCGGCCATGCACTCGACGAGGATCCGCCCGGCCGGCACCCGCCACCGGCGATACGCCTCCACCGCGTCGAGCGTCCAGAGACCCGCCTCGACCATCACACCCCGCTCGTGCAGCGCGGCGGCGACCGCCTCCGCGCCCTCCTCGTGGGCGTTGACCGAGGCGAAGTCCGGCAGCACCGGCCAGGATCGGACGGCGGCCACCCGCGCGGCCGGATCCGGGGCGATCCAGGCGCCGGTGCTCACCCCGACCGGCAGCCCGGGCCGGGCGGCCCGGATCGCCGTCAGCGCCTCGGCGATCACCTCGGGACGCAGCGACTCGACGCCGGTCGCGTCACGCGGGTGGACGTGCACCGCGGCGACGCCGAGATCGGCGCAGCGCCCCGCGTCGGCGGCCAGCTCGGCCGCGGTGACCGGCACGGCGGGGTGTTCCTCACGAGCCCGACCGCCGTTGAGGCACGCCTTCAACATCGCTGGCTCGACCTCCCGTGCGCCTCGACGTCCGCGCGGTGGGCCCGGCGCCGGCACGCGGAACCCGGCAGGCATCCCGTCCACGCCGGACCCGCCCCCTCGCCGCTCACGTCGGCGCCCCGGCAGGCGCTCTCGCCGGGTGGCCTCCACCGCGACCGTTCACTCGACGGCCCGACCGTCGCGGTCCAGCTCGGTCTCCGCCTCGGCCAGGGCGTCCGCGTCGATCTGCTCGGCGAACTCGGCGGCCTCCGCGCTCTGCGCGGCCAGGGCCTCCTTCACCGCTCGGATGGCCACGCCGGGCGGGTAGCCCTTGCGGGCCAGCATGCCGACCAACCGGCGGAACACCGCGTCCGGCTCGCCCCGGGCCGAACGGAGCTTCCGGTCCACCAGGGCGCGGGCGGTCTCCGCCTCGGTCTCCTCGTCCAGCTCGCCGAGCGCCTCGCTCGCCACGTCGCCGTCGACTCCGCGCTGGCGCAGCTCGTTGGCCAGCGCCCGGCGGGCCAGACCCCGACCGGCGTGCCGGCTGGTCACCCAGGCTCGGGCGAAGGCGGCGTCGTCGATGATGCCGACCTCGTCGTAGCGGTCGAGCACCTCGGCCGAGACCTGCTCGGAGATGCCCCGCTTCGCGAGCGCGGCGGCCAGCTCGGCCCGGGTGCGCGGCCGCACGGCGAGCTGACGCAGGCATATCTCCCGGGCCACCTCCGCCTCGTCACGCGGCGGAGCCGCCGGAGCGTCGGCCTGGGGATCGGACCCTTCGGCGCGCTCTCGGCGACCGCGCCGAGGGCGGGGCGTGGTGGCGTCGCCCGGGGGGCGGGGTGGGCTGGCGTCCCAGCCCCGCCCCGTCCGGGCTCGTCGTCCTGCCACGGGTCAGGTCAGAAGTCGACCGGCGGCAGCTCCGGGCCACCGGCCGCGTCGCTCGCGGCGACCCCGACGCCGAGCTTCTCCAGGATCTTCTTCTCGATCTCGGCGGCCACGTCCGGGTTCTCCCGGAGGAACTCGCGGGCCTTCTCCTTGCCCTGGCCGAGCTGGTCGCCGTCGTAGGTGTACCAGGCGCCCGACTTGCGGATGATCGCCTGCTCGACGCCGACGTCGATCAGCGAACCCTCGCGGGAGATGCCCTTGCCGTACATGATGTCGAACTCGGCCTGCTTGAACGGCGCGGCGACCTTGTTCTTCACGACCTTGACCCGGGTGCGGTTACCGACCACGTCGGTGCCGTCCTTGAGGCTCTCGATCCGGCGCACGTCGAGCCGCACCGAGGCGTAGAACTTCAGGGCCCGACCACCGGTGGTGGTCTCCGGGCTGCCGAACATCACGCCGATCTTCTCGCGGAGCTGGTTGATGAAGATCGCCGTGGTGCCGGTGTTGTTGAGGACACCGGTGATCTTCCGCAGCGCCTGGCTCATCAGCCGGGCCTGGAGGCCGACGTGGCTGTCGCCCATCTCGCCCTCGATCTCGGCGCGTGGCACCAGCGCGGCCACCGAGTCGATGACGATGATGTCGAGCGCCCCGGAGCGGACCAGCATGTCGGCGATCTCGAGCGCCTGCTCACCGGTGTCGGGCTGGGAGACCAGCAGCGCGTCGGTGTCGACGCCCAGCGCCTTCGCGTATTCCGGGTCGAGCGCGTGCTCCGCGTCGATGAAGCCGGCGATGCCGCCGGCCCGCTGCGCGTTGGCGACCGCGTGCAGCGCGACCGTGGTCTTACCGCTGGACTCCGGGCCGTAGATCTCGATGACCCGGCCGCGCGGCAGACCGCCCACACCGAGCGCCACGTCGAGCGCGATGGAGCCGGTCGGGATCACGGCGGTCTGCACGACCGGCCGCTCCCCCAGGCGCATCACCGAGCCCTTGCCGAACTGCTTGTCGATCTGAGCGAGAGCAAGGTCGAGTGCCTTCTCCCGGTCAGGCGCTGCCGCCATCGTTGCCACCCCTGCCTTCGCCGGCGTCTTTGCTGAGCTTCGCGTCACGCGGACACGCTAGGCGCTGGGTCCGACAGAAAACCAGCCGACGGGCCGCGAGCTGTGGACGAGCACCCCGCTGTGGACAATAGCCGAACAGGTGTACGACTCGGCAAGCGACACGCGGATCGGCGGAAATCGCTGCTCAGCGTAGTCGCGCGGGCACCCGGTCGGGATAGGCCGCGCAGACCGCCCGCCACACGACGTGCGTCTCCTCTCCACCGGCGAGGGCCTGCTCGATGGTCCGCCCGCCGAGTTGGGGAAGCACCTGGTCCGCGGCGATGCTGGCCGCGTAGCCGGGACCGAACGCCTCCTCCAGCCGCGCCCAGAAGTCGGTCAGCCGCACGTGATCAGCCCTCCTCGTCCGGTGCCCCCGCCGGCACCGGCCGCAACGCTAGCGCCACCAGGGGCACCGTGGCGACCGCCGCGAGCAGGGTGAGGACCGGATAACCGGCGGCCCGCATGACAAACCCGCTGGCGGCCGCGGCCGCCGCGCCGGCCAGGCCCATCATCAGGTCGGAGAAGCCCTGCACGCTCGGCCGGACCGCCACCGGCACCGACTCCGACAGCAGCGTGGAACCCGCCACCATGGTGCCGGACCAACCCAGTCCGAGCAGGACCAGACCGATCGAGAGCCGGGGGGTGTGGTGCCCGGCGGTGCCGGCGACCGCGCACGCGGCGAGCAGCAGCGCGACGCCGACGAGGATCACCGCCCGCCGGCCGAGCCGGTCGGTGAGCCAGCCGACCACCGGGGAGAGCGCGTACATGCCGGCGATGTGCAGGCTCAGCACGATGCCGACCACCCGGAGCACGTCGGCGTCCCCGTGCGACTCGCCGAGCCGGACCGGCGTCATCGACATGACCGCCACCATCACCACGTGGCCCACCGCCACGGCGGCGATGCCGAGCCGGGCGGGGGGCAGGCCGCGTACCACCTGCCACGCCGCCCGCATCCCGGAGCCGCGCCGGCCGGCCCGGGTCGGCGCCACGACGGCCTCGGCCGGCGCGGCGGTCGCCACGGGGACGGAGGCCGCCGCGATCCGGCGCGCGGTGAGCAGCGGGTCGGGCCGCAGCAGGACCAGGAGTACGGCGGCGGCCAGCACGAACGCGACGGCGCTGAACGCGAACGGGCCGGCCAGCGGCGGCAGGCCCCAGCCGCTGGTGGTGTGGTCGGCGAGCGCGGCGAAGTTCGGCGCGGCCACGGCCCCGATCGTGGTGGCCCAGACGATCAGCGAGAGTTGGCGGCCTCGCCGGGCCGGCTCGGCGAGGTCCACGGCGGCGTAGCGGGCCTGGAGGTTGGCGGCGGTGCCACCGCCGAAGAAGAGCATGCCGAGGAAGAGCAGCGGCACGAAGTCGGTGACCGTGGCGAGCACGACCAGCACGGCCCCGACCGCGCCGGCCAGGTACGCGACGGCCAGCCCCGGCCGTCGACCGCGGGCGTTCATGATCCGGGTGACGGGGACCGCGAGCAGCGCCCCACCCACCACGGCGGCGCTCTGCGCCACACCCGCCAGCGCCGTCCCGGCCACCCGCGCGGCCAGCAGCGCCCCCACCGCGATGCCGATGGTGACGCCGATCCCGCCGATGATCTGGGTGACGAAGAGCAGGCGCAGGGTTCGCCGCTGGATGGGCGCGACGTCGGGTGCGGCGACGCGCGCGGTCAGGTCCGTGGCCATGGGCGGCTCCCGGGGCGGTAAGGAGTGCGGATGCCGCTCATCCTTGCGCACCGACCGCACCGGGCGGCACCCGGTTTCGCGGCGGGCCGAAATCGGCGGGCCCGCGCGGCGGGGCACCGGGTCAGCCGGCGAGGGCGTCGGCGGCCACGCGCAGGTCGCTGACGAGCCCCTCGTACGCCTTGTCCTGGTCGTCGGCGCGCAGGACCGCCGACGGGTGGATCGTGGCGAGCAGCTGGGCCGGCGGGGTGTCGGCGAGCTTCCCGGCGCTGTCGACCGGCACGCGCTGGAAGTCCTCGGGGTGCTGGGCCGAGGCCGGCCAGGGCAGCAGCTCGCCGCGCTGCCGGGTGACCCGGAAGGCGGGGCCGAGCAACGCCTTGGCGGCCGTCGCGCCGAGCACCACCACGACCTCCGGGTGCAGCCGGGCGAACTCCGCGACGAGCCAGGGCCGGCAGGCCGTGATGTGCACGCGGTCCGGCGTCTGGTGGATGCGCCGCTTCCCGCGCAGCTCGAAGCGGAAGTGCTTCACGGCGTTCGTCAGGTAGATCGACCCGGGGTCCAGGCCGGCGTCGTCGACCGCGCGGCGCAACAGCCTTCCCGCCGGACCGACGAAGGGCAGGCCCTTCTGATCCTCCATGTCGCCGGGCTGCTCGCCCACGAAGACCACCCGCGCGCCCTCGTCGCCGCGCCCGAAGACCGTCTGCGACGCGTCGCGGTAGAGCTCGCAGCCCCGGCACCCGGCGGCCGCGGCGCGCAGCTCGTCCAGCGTGTCCGCCGCTGGCGGGATGAACTTCTGGGCGCCCGGCGCGCTCCCGGTCTGCTCGGCCATGCCGACTGTTATATACCCGTTCGGGGAGCGGTGCCGGGTACGCGGCACCCCGCGCGGTCGGTGCCCGCCGCCTCCCGGCGCGCCGGGTGCGGGATCGCGGCGCTGCTGGCAGGGGTCAGGCGGTGAGGCCCCGGGCGGGGGGCGGGGCGGTCGCCCGGGCCAACGCGTCGGCCAGGGCGGAGATGTCGGCCTCGGTCAGCGGGCTGACGGTGACGCGGAGGCCGGGTGCGGCGGCGATGCGGTAGAGGGCGCCGGGCGCGACCGACCAACCGGCGTCGCGCAGGGCGGTGACCGCGCTGGTCTCGTCCGCCACGGGGAGCCAGACGTTGATGCCGCTGCGCCCGTACGCCGTGACCCCCCGTTCGGCGAGCGCCGCGACCAGCGCGCCGCGGCGCCGCTCGTAGCTCTCCGCCGCGCGGTCCACCAGGTCGGCGACCGCCGGATCGCGCCAGAGCGAGAGCAGCAGCCGTTGCAGCACCGTGGATACCCAGCCGGCGCCGACCCGGGACCGCCCGGCGACCCGGGCCACCGTGGTCTCGTCCCCGACCAGCACCGCCAGGCGCAGGTCCGGGCCGAAGGGCTTGCTGGCCGAGCGGAGGAAGGCCCAGCTGCGGGTCGCCCCGGCCAGCGGGTGCAGTGGTACGCGGGCCAGCTCGGCGGCGTGGTCGTCCTCGATCAGCAGCACCTCCGGCCAGCCGGCGAGGAGCTGGCGCAGCCCGGACGCGCGGGCGGCGGAGACGGCGGCACCGGTCGGGTTCTGCGCGCGGCTGGTCACGATCAGCGCGCGGGCACCGGCGGCGAGCGCCGCCGCCACCCCGGCCACCACCGGCCCGTCGTCGTCGACCGGTACGCCGATCGGGCGCAGCCCGAGGGCGGCCACCAGGTCGAGCAGGTTGGCCCAGCCCGGGTCCTCCACCGCGACCGCGTCACCGGGGCGCAGGTGGGCGCCGAGCAGTCGCTCGATGCCGTCGAGCGCGCCACCGGTGAGGGTCAGCTCCCCGGCCGGTACGCCGTCGGCGGTGAGCCGGGCACGCGCCGCCTCGGCCAGGGCGGGGAGAACCCCGGCGCCGGAGTAGCCGATCGGCGGGCCGGCGTCGGCGGCGAGGGCGGCGAGGTGCGGGCCGAGCGGCGGCAGCAGGTCGGGGTCCGGCTCGCCGGCGGACAGGTCGCGCAGGCCGGGCGCGGTCGGCGGGCGCAGCGCCGAGCGGCGGGCGGCCACCGGCGGGCGGGGCCGGACCCGGGTGCCGTGCCGACCGGCGGTCGCCACCAGTCCGCGCTGGCGCAGCTCCTGGTAGGCGCGCGCGACGGTGGCCGGGCTGACCGCCAGCTCGGCGGCGAGCGCCCGGACGGGCGGCAGGACCGTCCCGGGCGGCAGGGCGGCGGAGCGGATGCCCGACTCGATGCTGGCCGAAATCCCGGCAGCTGTGGAACCGGTGACCTGATACCGTGCTGACACAAACAAAGCATTGTACTAGAACAAAGGCGGGCCGCGATGACCACCCCCCTGACCGAGCGGAGCGCGTACCCCCGGACCGAGCGGACCACGGCGAGCCGCACCCGCGACCGGATGCGCTACGACCGCGCCGCCGCGCACGCGGTGCTCGACGAGGCGTACCACTGCGCGCTCGGCTTCACCGTCGACGGTGAACCGCGCGTGCTGCCCACACTGCACGTCCGCGTGGGCGACACGCTCTACCTGCACGGCTCCACCGGCAGCCGACCGCTGCTGGCCGCGCGCGGCGCCGGCCTGCCGGTGTGCGTGTCGGTCACCCTGCTCGACGGCCTCGTCTACGGCCGCTCCCAGTTCCACCACAGCGCCAACTACCGCTCGGTGATCGCCCACGGCACCGCCCACCTCGTGACCGACGAGCGGGAGAAGGCCGACGTGCTCACCGCGCTCGTGGAGAAGGTCGCCGCCGGGCGCAGCGCAGACAGCCGCCCGCCGACCCGCAGGGAACTGGCCGAGACCGCCGTGCTGGCGCTGCCGCTGCGCGAGGTCTCGCTGCGCGCCCGCACCGGTGGCGTCGGCGACGACGAGGCGGACCTCGCGCTGCCGCACTGGGCCGGCGTGGTGCCGCTGCGGCTGACCGCGGGCCCGCCC
Source organism: Micromonospora xinjiangensis (assembly GCF_056150165.1). Taxonomy (NCBI): domain Bacteria; kingdom Bacillati; phylum Actinomycetota; class Actinomycetes; order Micromonosporales; family Micromonosporaceae; genus Micromonospora; species Micromonospora xinjiangensis. The sequence goes on from NZ_JAXCFO010000001.1 coordinate 467,612, forward strand.
GAGCCGGACGCGGGCGTGACCGCTCCGGTGCCCGCGTACCTGCGGCCGGCGCGCTCGCCCTGGCACGACCCGGTGGCGTTGCGGGGCGCGCACGTGCTGCTGGAACCGCTCGACCTCGCGCACGCCGAGGAGCTGCACGCCGCCACCGCCGACGCCGAGGTCTGGCGGCACCTGGGCAACCGCCAGCCCGCCGACGCGGCGGAGGTGCGCGCCGTCATCGCCGCCGCGCTCGCCGCCCACCACCGCGGCGAGCGGGTGCCGTGGGTGCAGCGCTGCGCGGTCACCGGCGCCGTCGTGGGCACCACGTCGTACTACGAGGTCGAGCCCGACCGCCGCTCGGTGGCGATCGGCTACACCTTCCTCGGCCGGCCGTGGTGGCGCACCGGGATCAACACCGAGGCCAAGCTGCTGCTGCTCACCCGCGCCTTCGAGGAGCTCGGCGCGGTGCGGGTGGTGTGGCACACCGACATCCGCAACGAGCGCTCGCAGCGGGCCATCGAGCGCCTCGGCGCCACCCGCGAGGGGGTGCTGCGCAAGCACCGGCTGCGGCCGGACGGCTCGTGGCGCGACACCGTGCAGTACGCCATGACCGTCGAGGAGTGGCCGAGCGCACAGGCCGCCCTGCGGGAAAGGCTTCGCCCGACGGCGCCGGTGGCGTGATGATGTCCGGCGTGCTGGGGATCACCGACATCTGGACGTACGTGCTGGGCACCGTGGCGATCGTGCTGCTGCCCGGGCCCAACTCGCTCTTCGTGCTCTCCACGGCGGCCAAGCGCGGCGTGGGTGCCGGCTACCGGGCCGCCGGTGGCGTCTTCCTCGGCGACGGGGTGCTGATGGTGCTCTCCGCCGCCGGGGTGGCGTCGCTGCTCAAGGCGTACCCGTCGCTCTTCCTCGTGGTCAAGTACGCCGGCGCCGCGTACCTCGGCTACGTGGGCCTCACCATGCTGGGCGGCGCCTGGCGTCGCTGGCGCGACCGCAACGACCCCGCCGCGCCGCGGCTCATCGACGCGGCCGAGCCGGCGTCGATGCGCAGCCCCTTCCGCAAGGCGCTGGTGATCAGCCTGCTCAACCCGAAGGCGATCCTCTTCTTCGTCTCGTTCTTCATCCAGTTCGTCGACCCGGACTACCCCTGGCCGGCGCTCTCCTTCGCGCTGCTCGGGTTGATCGCGCAGGTGACCAGCGCGCTCTACCTGACCGTGCTCATCTTCACGGGCACCTTCCTGGCCGCCCAGTTCCGGCAGCGCCGCCGGCTCGCGGCGGGCGCCACCACCGGCGTGGCCGCCCTCTTCCTGGGCTTCAGCGTCAAGCTCGCGACCGCGAGCATCTGACCGCCGCGCCCGGCCAGGCCGCCGGCGGTGGCCTGGCCGGGGGAGGTTGACGGCCGCGGCTCCGGGCGGCGCGCGCGTCGGGTCGCGGAAAAGCGGCCGAGGCGCACGCCGTCAGGTGCCGTCCCCCCCACCGCCACCGCCCCCGCCGATCCCCGCGGCGCCGGCCGTGCCGCCCAGGCCGAACCCGGGTGGCACGGGGTCGTCGGGCGGGCGGCTGACGTGCGCCGACTCAGTGATCTGCGCGGACCAGTCGCTGTGCGCGGCGACGGCCGCGTGGCGGTTGATCGCCGTACGCAACCAGCCGTCCACGGTCGCCACCCAGTCCCGCTTCTCCGCGTCGGCGTGCCAGACCCGGAACCGGCTGATGCTCTGGTGCGTCACGCCGGCGAGGGCGAGCCGGCGGTCCAGCCACAGGAGGACCTCCAGGCCCGCCGAGTTCGTCACGAAGATCAGTTCGAGTTCGGTCATGGGTCCCGCGTAGAGCGGCGCGGCCCAGTAGCCGATCCGCTGGTGCAACGGCAGCGTCTGCTCCACCCCGGGCAGCCGCGCGTCCACCAGCCCGGCCTGTCGCAACGCGAACCCCAGGGTGTCCAGCGCCGCGAGCACGTGCGCCTGGGTGGGGAGCGGATGCACGAACACCGGCACCATGGCTCCCTGGTCCAGCCGCGGCTCGATCGCCACCTCCGTGCGCAGCCCCATCCGCAGGCTGAGCAGCGGCACCCCGCCGAAGACGGTCACCGGGGTCTCCCACGGCACCGGGAACTGGAAGGGGATGGTCCGGCCGCGCCCGGCGCGGAGCACGAACCCGTCGGTCAGGGCCGCCTCGTGGAACTGCACGAGGCGCCGCGGCGCGGACGGGTCCTCCGTCTCGGCCGTGGTCACCAGGCCCAGCCGGATGTGCTGCACCGGCACGTCCGTCGAGCCGGCGGTCACCGTCACCCGGCCGGGCAGCGGCAGCCCGGGCCGGGTGCTCGGATTGGTCAGGGCGGTACGCACGGTCAGGCCGGTCCAGCTGGACTCCGGCGACACCCCCGTGAACCGCACCGGACCACCTCCCCGAACGCGCACCCACCCCCACTGTGGCGGAACACGCCCCCGGTCACCCCGGGTTCGCCGAAGCGGCCGGTCCGCCGGCGGGCGGTCCGGTCCCGCTGACGCGCGACCGGACCGCGGGTCACCTCAACCGGCGGCCCCGGGGCACCGGGTCGGTCTCGTCGTCGAACTCGCCGATGACCTCCTCCAGGAGGTCCTCCAGCGCCACGAACCCGACCGGCCGGGTGGGCCCGCCGCCGTTGCGCACGAGGGCGAGCTGTGACTGGCGGGCCCGCATCGCGGCCACCGCCTCCGTCACCGACGCCTCCGCGGGCAGGGTGAAGGCGCTGCTCATCAGCTCACCGGCGGTGGTCTGCTGACCGGTGGTGACGGCACGGACCGCCTCGCGTACGTGCACCAGGCCGCAGACGTCGCCGGCCGCGTCCAGCACCGCCAGGCGGGACCGGCCGCTCTCCCGGCTGACCTGCTCGATCCGCTCGGCCGAGTCGTCCCGCCGGACGGTCACCATCGTCGAGAACGGCTCCATCACCTGGGCCACCGTGGTGCCCTGCAACTCCAGCATGCTGGTCAGCAGCTGGTGCTGCTCGGCGCCCAGCAGCCCGTGCTCGCGGGACTGCTCCAGCAGCATCCGCAGCTCGTCCGGGCCGTGCACCTGGGCGAGCTGGTCCTGCGGGTTGACCCGGGCCAGCCGCAGTATCGAGTTGGCGAGCGCGTTCAGCGCGGAGAGCACGGGCCGGGCGACCCGGGCGAACGCGCGGAACGGCAGGGCCAGCAGCATGGCCGAGCGCTCGGCGTCCGTGATCGCCCAGGACTTCGGCGCCATCTCGCCCACCACCAGGTGCAGGAAGGTGACGAGCGCCAGCGCGAAGACCAGCGCCACGGCGTGGCTGGCCGCCTCCGGCAGCCCCACCGCGTGCAGCGCCGGGCTGACCAGGTGCTCGATCGTGGGCTCGGCGAGCGCACCGAGGCCCAGCGTGCACAGGGTGATCCCGAGCTGCGCGCCGGCGAGCATCAGCGACAGCTCGCGGACGCCGTCCAGCGCGGCGCGGGCCGCGCGGCCGCCACCGGCCGCGGCCTGTTCCAGCCGGTACCGCTTGCTCGCCACCAGGGCGAACTCGGCGGCCACGAAGAAGCCGTTGAGGGCCAGCAGCACCACCGAGGTGAACAACGCGACGCCGGGGCTCACGCGGACACCTCCGGGCGGTTGCCCGGCTCGGTGAGCCGGAGCCGGACGGAGTCGGCCACGTGCCGGTCGACGGCGAGCACCTCGACGAGCGCGCGCGGCTCGCCCCCGCCGTCCTCACCCTCGGTCAGCAGGCTGATCTCGAGCCGGTCACCCACCTCGGGCACCCGGCCCAGCTCCCGCATCACGAGGCCGGAGAGGGTGTCGTACTCGGGGGCCTCGGGCAGCGCGATGCCCGTGCTGTCGGCCACCTCGTCGATCCGCCAGCGGGCGGGGACCACCCAGGAGCCGTCGGCCTGGCGGGCCGGCGCCCGCTCCGGCGGGTCGTCCTCGTCCCGGATGGGGCCGACCAGCTCCTCGGCGATGTCCTCCAGGCTGATCACGCCGGCGAAGCCGCCGTACTCGTCGACCACGCAGGCCAGCTGCCGGTGCCCGGACCGGAGCCGGTCCAGCACCGTCGGCAGCGGCAGCGTCTCGGGCACCAGCAGCGGCGGTCCGGCCACCGCGCTGACCGGGGTGGTGGCGCGCTCGTGCGGGGGTACGCCGAGCACGTCGGCGATCCCGACGACGCCGACCAGGTCGTCAACGCCCTCGGCGCCCTGCACGGGGAAGCGGGAGTGGCCGGTGTCGAGCAGCTCGACCACCCGGCTGATCGGCTCGTCGGCGCGTACGGTGTGCACGTCCACCCGAGGCACCATGGCCTCGCCGGCGGTCAGCTCGCGGAAGTCCAGCCCCCGGTCGAGCAGGGTGGACATCTCGACGTCGAGATGCCCCTCCTGGCGTGACTCGGCGATGATCTGTTCGAGGTCCTCCGGGGTGGCGCCGCTGGGCAGCTCCTCGATCGGCTCGATGCCGACCCGGCGCAGCAGCCGGACCGCGGCCTTGTCGAAGAGCCGGACCACCGGGCCGGCCACCCGCAGGTAGATGAGGGTGGACCGGGCCAGGGCGCGGGCCACCGGTTCGGCGCGGGCGATGGCGAGGTTCTTCGGCGCGAGCTCGCCGAGGACCATCTGCACCACGGTGGCGATGATGAGGGCCAACGCGACGGAGACCGTCACGCTGACGGTCTCGGAGACCCCGGCGACGCCGAGCAGGTCGGCCAGGCCGGCGCCGAGGTAGGGCTCGGCGGCGTAACCGACCAGCAGGGCGGTGACGGTGATGCCGAGCTGGGCTCCCGAGAGCATGTAGGAGAGCTGGCCGGTCACCTCGAGGGCCCGGGCGGCGGACTGGTCGCCGTCGTCGGCGAGCTGTCGCAGCTTGCCCCGGTCCACGGCGACGTAGCCGAACTCCTGGGCCACGAAGTAGCCGGTGAGTGCGGTGAGAACAATGATCAGGACGAGGCCCAGGACGATCAGCACGGGAGGCTCAGGGCTCCCCACGACGTCGGGGCCATCGGATGCCGGGCACGACCCGGCTGGCTACTGCTGCCCTCCTGGGCAGAGGAGTCGATCATGCGGTCATTTTATCGGCGCTCGCTGTACGTCCGCTGAAGGAGGGGCGAAGGCTCCCGGTTGTCCGGTTTCCCGACTGGCGGACAACCGGTCGGTGGAGTCCTCCCACACCCGGGCGGGCGCGCGGGGGGCGGTTCACCGGTCGGCGAGCTCGTCGACGTCGATGAGAGTGCGGTCGACGCGGCCGGAGCGGTAGGCGGCCCGGGCGATCATCTGGGCGGCCACCGGGGCGGTGGACAGCTGGAAGACCGCGACCAGCAGCAACATGCCGAGATCGCCCAGGGTCCGCAGCCGCAGCGCGACCCCGGCCAGCAGGAGCAGCACGCCGAGCACCTGCGGCTTGGTGGCGGCGTGCATCCGGTCCAGCACGTCGGGGAACCGCAGCACCCCGATCCCGGCGGCGAGGGCCAGCAGCGCCCCGGCCATCAGGCAGACGGCGCCGAGCCAGTCCGCGAGCGTGGTGAGCATCAGTCCTCCTCCCGCACGAGGAACCGCGCCAGCGAGACCGAGCCGACGAAGCCCAGCAGGGAGAGCACCACCAGCACCGGCAGCGTGCTCGCGTGCCGGTTGACCGCCGCCTCGGCGCCGACGGCGCCGACCATGGTCGCGAGGAGCATGTCGGCGGCGACCACCCGGTCGAGCAGCGAGGGGCCGCGGTAGAGCCGCACCAGCACGAGCAGCGCGGTCACCGAGAAGAGCCCGGTGAGGACGACGGCGAGGAACGTGGTCACGGCTGGTTCTCCTTGTCGACGGGATCGGGGTGGACCTGGCGCACCTCGGCCGCCGAGCCCACCGCCCGGACGATGCGCCGCTCGACCTCGCTGACCCGTGCCCGGTTGTCGATGAGGTCCTGCGGGCGGCGCACGTCGAGCACGTGCAGGTAGAGGATTCCGGTGTCCCGGTCCACCTCGATGATCAGCGTGCCGGGGACCAGCGAGACCACCTCGGCGGTCAGCGCCAGGTTCAGGTCCGTGCGGACGCGCAGCGGGACACCGATGATCGCGCTGCGCGGCCGGAAGCCGGGCTGCACCGCGATCCGGGCCACGTGGGCGCTCGCGACGACCAGTTGGACGAGGAACCCGCCGAGGAGCACCAGCAGTGCCCGCGGCCGCAGCCGACCACCGAAGGTCACCGGCGGCAGCGGGAAGAAGAGCAGCACCGCGAGCCCCACCAGCACTCCGCCGATCAGGTTGCCCCAGCTGAACTCGCCCCAGAGCAGGTTCCAGATGAGCACCAGCCACCCGAGCGCGAGGCCCTGGTCGCGCCAGCGCCCCACCCGGCCGCGCACCCCGCCCGCCGACGCGCCGCCCGCGCCGGTCACGGGGTGCCACCGGGGAAGACGGCCCGGATGTACGGGGTGCGGTCGCGCAGGTCGGTGGCCGCGTCGGCGGTGACGTCGAAGAGCGGACCGGCGACCACCGTCAACGCCAGCCCGAACGCGACGAGCGCGACGGTGGCGCCGACCATCAGCGCGGGGAGCCGGGCGGTCGACTCCTCGGTGGCGACCCGGGGCGAGCGCCAGAAGGCGATGTTCCAGACGCGGGAGGCCACGTAGAGGGTGAGCAGGCTCGTCAGCGTCCCGGCCGCGACCAGCGCGACGGGCAGCGGGCCACCGGCCGCCACCCCGGCCTGCAGCAGGCCGAGCTTGCCGAGGAACCCGGAGAACGGCGGCACGCCGGCGAGGTTCATCGCGGGCACGAAGAAGAGCACGCCGAGCGTCGGCGCCAGGCGGGCCAGCCCGCCGATGCGGCGCAGGTCGGTGCTGCCGGCCCGCACCTCGACCAGGCCGGCGACCAGGAACAGCGTGGTCTGGATGGTGATGTGGTGCACCACGTAGAAGATCGCGCCGGAGAGCCCGGCCACGGTGCTCAGCGCCACCCCGAAGATCATGTAGCCGATGTGGCTGACCAGCGTGAAGGAGAACAACCGCTTCATGTCCGACTGGGCCACCGCGCCGAGGATGCCCACCAGCATGGTCAGCCCCGCGACCACCATGAGCAGCGGCGCCACCCTCCCGTCCGGGAACAGCAACGTCTCCGTCCGGATCACCGCGTACACGCCGACCTTCGTGAGCAGGCCGGCGAAGACCGCGGTGACCGGCGCCGGCGCCGTGGGATAGCTGTCCGGGAGCCACGCCGACAGCGGGAAGACCGCCGCCTTCACGCCGAAGGCGAGCAGCAGCATCACCTGCAACGCGAGCCGTGGGCCGTCCGGCAGCGCGTCGAGGCGCTGGGCGAGCTGGGCCAGGTTGACCGTGCCGGTGGCCGCGTACACCAGTCCCACGGCGGCCAGGAACACCATTGAGGAGAGGATGCTGACCACCACGTACGTCGACCCGGTCCGGATCCGCACCTCGGTGCCGCCCAGCGTGATGAGCACGAAGCTGGCAGCGAGCAGGATCTCGAAGCCGACGAAGAGGTTGAACAGGTCCCCGGCGAGGAAGGCGTTGGTCACGCCGGCCGTCAGCACCAGGTACGTCGGGTGGTAGATGCTGATCGGGGTGCTCTCGGCCGTCTCCGCCTGGCCCTGCCCGATCGAGAAGAGCAGCACGCAGAGGGTGACCGCCGCGGAGACCACCAGCATCAGCGCGGCCAGCTGGTCGGCGACCAGCACGATGCCGACCGGCGGCGGCCAGGCCCCGACGGCGAGCACCACCGGCCCGTGCCGGTAGGCCTCCACGAGCAGCACCCCGGCGACCGCCAACGTGGTGGCCAGACCGGCCACGCTGATCCCGCGTTGCAGCCGGGGCCACCTGCCCAGCACCAGGGTCAGCGCCGCGCCGAGCAGCGGCACCACCACCGGCAGCGGCAGCAGCCGGTTCACCGGGGCACCCCCGTCCACGCGCCCGTCATCCGACCTCGTCCCCGCGCCGCAGCCGGCGTCGCGCCGGCTCCGGGTCGACCTGCTCGGGGTCGCCGTTCGGGCCCTCGCCGCCTCGATCCACGGTGGTCACCTCGTCCCGCTCGGCGCGGTGGACGATCCGCCGGTCCTCCGGGTCGTCCGCCACCTCGTCGTCACCGGTCAGGTACCAGCTCCGGTAACTGACCGCGAGCAGGAACGCGGTCAGCCCGAACGTGATCACGATGGAGGTGAGCACCATGGCCTGCGGCAACGCGTCGCTCATCCGGTCGACCGGGCCGGTGCCGACGATCGGTGCGGCGCCCGAGCGGCCGCCGACCAGGATCAGCAGGTTGACACCGTTGCCGAGCAGGACGATGCCGAGCAGGATCCGGGTCAGGCTGCGTTCCAGCAGCAGGCTGACCCCGCAGCCGACGAGCACGCCGACGGCGATCACCAGCACCAGCGTGGGGCCCGCCGCTCCCCGGGTCACGGTGCCGCCTCCCCCCGCTCGACGGCGAGCCCCCGGGAGCCGCCGCCGGCCGCCTCGATGTGCCGGTCCACCTCGGCGCCCAGGCTGCTCAGGATGTCGAGCATCAGCCCGACCACCACGAGGTAGACGCCGATATCGAAGAAGAGGGACGTGATCAGGTAGAAATCCCCGACGCCCGGCAGGTAGAGATCGATGCGGGCGCTCTCCAGCACCGAGCCGCCGGCGAGCAGCGCGACGACGCCGGAGCCGACCGAGACGGCGAGTCCGGCGCCGAGCACCGTCCCGGCACCGATCGGCGCCGCCTCGGCCAGTTCGTACCGCCCGCCGGCCAGGTAGCGGACGACCAGCGCGAGGCCCGCCACCAGCCCGCCGGAGAACCCGCCGCCCGGCGCGTTGTGGCCGGAGAAGAGCAGGAACAGGGAGAAGAGCACCACGGTGTGGAAGATCAGCCGGGTGATCACCTCCAGCACGATGGAGCGGCGCGCCTCGCGCAGGCGGGCGCCCCCGCGCAACCAGACCGGCTGGCCGGGCGGCTGGACGCCGGACACGGGCCGCTGCCGCCTCGGCCGGGGGCCGGTGCGGGACCGCTCGAACACCAGGCTTGCCACGCCGGTGGCGGCCACCACCAGCACCGCGAGCTCCCCCATCGTGTCCCAGGCCCGGATGTCGACCAGGGTCACGTTGACGACGTTGCGGCCGTACCCCTCGCTGACCGCCAGGTCGGGGAAGGCGCTCGACACGGTCGGCTCCCGGCGCGCGCCGGCGGCGACGAGCGCGAGACCGGCGGTCACGAGGCCGACCGCCGCGCCGATCCCACGGCGCACCCACCTGGTGCGGCGCAGCGGTCGGGCCGAGAAGTGGGTCGGCAGGCGACGCAGCACCAGGGCGAAGACCGCGATGGTGGCGGTCTCCACCAGGAACTGCGTCAGCGCCAGGTCGGGCGCGCCGTAGAGGACGAAGAGCATCGCCGTGCCGTAGCCGGTGACGCCGACCAGCAACATGGCGGTCAGCCGCCGGCGGGCGCCGACGGCGAGCACCGCGGCGACCGCGAGCACCACGGCGACGACGAGTTGCAGCGGGGTGTCCCAGGCGGTGATCCGGTCCCGCCAGGGCCCCGCAGCGAACATCGCGCTGCCGGGCAGCAGCACGAGGACGACCAGGATGACGCCGAGGTACTGCGGCAGGGAGCCGCGCTGGGTGGCGCCGGTGACCTCGACGGCGAACCGGTCGAAACGGTTGATCACCCACTCGTAGCCGGGGTTGCCGCCCACCGGCGCGCGGAGCCGGGCCAGCAGCGGCGCCAGCGGGCCTCGCAGCGCGAACAGCACGCCGCCGGCGACCAGCACGAACGCCGAGAGGCCGAGCGCCGGGGTCAGGCCGGGCCACAGCGTCAGGTGCGCGTGGACGGTGCCGAAGAGTTCGGCGTACGGGCGGAGGACGACGTCCAGGCCGCCGGCGAGCGGACCGGCGACCAGCCCGGCCACCGCCAGCACGGCCGGAGGCAGGAGCAGCGGGGCGGCGATCCGGTCGAGGCGGGCGGGGGCCACCCCCGGGCGGTCGGCGAAGGCGCCCCAGAGGAAGCGGACGCTGTAGGCGACCGTGAGCACGGTGCCGGCGACCAGCCCGGCGAGGACCAGCGGCTGGTCGGTGAACGCGGCGAACGCGGCCTCCTTCGCGACGAAGCCCACGAGCGGAGGCAGTCCGGCCATGGAGGCCGCGGCGAGCAGCGCCACCACGACCAGGGGTGCCGCGCCGTGCCGCAGGCCGGAGAGTTCGCGCAGGTCGCGGGTGCCGGCGCCGTGGTCGATCACTCCCACGACGAGGAACAGCGCCGCCTTGAACAGGGCGTGGGCGAGGAGCATGGCGACCCCGGCCAGGGCGGCGTCCGGGGTGCCCGCGCCGGTCAGCACCACCAGCAGGCCGAGCTGGCTCACCGTCCCGTACGCCAGCAGCAGCTTCAGGTCGGTCTGGCGCAGCGCCGCCCAGCCGCCGACGATCATCGTGGCCAGCCCGGCGACGAGGACCACCGGGCGCCACGGGCCGACGGCGGCGAGCACCGGCGCGAGCAGGCCGATGAGGTAGACACCGGCCTTCACCATGGCCGCCGCGTGCAGGTACGCGCTCACCGGCGTCGGCGCCGCCATCGCCACCGGCAGCCAGGAGCTGAACGGAAGCACGGCCGACTTCGACAGCGCGCCGGCCAGGATGAGCAGCACCGCCGCGACCAGGTAGCCGCCGCCGGGCAGCGGCGCGGCGGAGATCTCGGACCACCGGTAGGTGCCGGCCTGCACGCCCAGCAGGATGAAGCCGACGAGCATGGCGAGGCCGCCCAGCGTGGTGACGATCAGCGCCTGGGCCGCCCCCCACCGACTGGCCCGCCGCTCGGTGCTGTGCCCGATCAGCAGGTAGGAGAAGATCGTGGTCAGCTCCCAGCCGACGTAGAGCAGGAGTAGGTCGTCGGCGAGGACGACGCAGAGCATGGCCCCGGCGAACGCGACGAGCACCCCCGTGAAGCGGGCCAGCCCGATCGATCCGGGGCTGAAGTACCGGGCGCAGTAGACCAGCACGAGGGCGCCCACCGCCCCGACGAGCATGGTCATCAGCCAGGAGAGGGTGCTGAGCCGGAACGCCAGGTCGAGCCCGAGTTGCCTGATCCACGGGTACGTCTCGACCAGCACCCCGCCGTGGCGGACCCTCGGGGTCTGGGCCAGCGCCCACCCGAAGGCGGCGGCCGGTGCGAGGGCCAACGGGTAGCAGGCGCGCGGACCCCACCGGTGGACGAGCAGCGGCGCGAGGAGTGCCGCCACGAGGTGGAGGATCAGCAGTACGAGCACCCGCACTCCCGTCGAGGTGGCAGCGGCGGTCGCCTCCCCGCGGGTCGGCGTCTAGGTGCGATCAGACGCCAGTTCGGCGCTCTGCGGGCGTATTCTCCGAAAATCGCCCGCATCGCCCCGATGTCCGGCTCGGGCCGCGACCGGCGGAGGGGCAGACCCACGACGGCGCGAGCAGCGAACGGCGCGCGCCGACAGCAGCTGACGGGCGGCCGTTCAGCGGGAGGTGGCTCGGCTGGCGAGAGCGTGGCCGGCGGGGTCCTCGGCGGCGCGTGCCGGCGCGGACGGGCGGCGCGCCTCCAGGCCGGCCTGGTCCTGGCACGCCGGCTCGGTCAGCAGGTCGGCACGCCCCAGTTGGCGGGCGACCCGCTGCACCACCCGCTCGGCCGCGGCGAGCGAGCGGACCGACAGCAACCGGCCCCGGCTCTCCCGCCGCAGGACGAAATAGTGCACCGCGGCGCGGACCTGCCCCCGGTCGGCCGCGCTGGCGTGCGCGGTGGAGAGGACCAGCTCGCGCAGGCAGCGGGCCAGGCGCTCGGCGAGCTCCAGCTCGGGGCCGCGCAGTCCGGCGCGGACCGCGGCGAGGTGGCTGTCGACCTTGCGGATGAGCACGTCGGTGCCGGGCTCGACCTTCCGCTGCTCGACGGCCATCCGATCCCCTCCACCCCGGTCCCGCGTCGCGAGTGAAGTTACTTTATGTTGCTCATCACAAGCAAGCAGTTAAGTGAGACTTAATGCCTCAAGTGGATTTTCCGTCCCGTAAACGCTGTTGCCGGACATAATCCCTCGCGGTCCGACGGGGTTGTCACAGCAGCGCGGCAGGATGGACGGGTGGCGGAGATGGCAGCCGGCCCCGAGGCGGGCGACACGGACGTGCTGGGCGGGTTCAGCCCGGCGACGCGGGAGTGGTTCACGGCTGCCTTCGCCGCGCCCACCGCCGCCCAGGCCGGTGCGTGGCGCGCGATCTCGGCCGGCCGCAACGCCCTGGTGGTCGCGCCCACCGGCTCCGGCAAGACGCTCGCCGCTTTCCTCTGGTCACTCGACCGGCTGGCCCGCGAGCCGGCCCCGTCCGACGCCCGCCAGCGGTGCCGGGTGCTCTACGTGAGCCCGCTGAAGGCACTCGCCGTCGACGTGGAGCGCAACCTGCGCACCCCCCTCGCCGGCATCCGCCAGGCCGCCACCCGGCTCGGGGTGGCCCCGCCGGACATCACCGTCGGCATGCGCACCGGCGACACCCCCGCCGACGAGCGGCGGGCCTTCGCGCGCACCCCGCCGGACATCCTGATCACCACGCCGGAGTCGCTCTTCCTGTTGCTCACCTCCGCGGCCCGCGACTCGCTGCGCGGCGTGCAGACGGTCATCGTCGACGAGGTGCACGCGGTGGCCGGCAGCAAGCGCGGGGCCCACCTCGCGCTCTCCCTAGAACGCCTCGACGAGCTGCTGCCCGCCCCGGCCCAGCGGATCGGTCTCTCGGCGACGGTCCGGCCGATCGACGGGTGCGCCCGGTTCCTCGGCGGCGCCCGGCCGGTCGACGTGGTCCAGCCCGCCACCGCGAAGACGATCGAGGTCGCCGTCCAGGTCCCGGTGGAGGACATGACCCGTCTCGACGAGCAGGAGCAGCCGGTCGACGACGAGCTGGGCGGCCCCGGCCCCCGGCGGGCGTCGATCTGGCCGGCCGTCGAGGAACGGGTCCACGCCCTGATCAGGGCCCACCGCTCGACCATCGTGTTCACCAACTCCCGGCGCAGCGCCGAACGGCTCTGCGCCCGGCTCAACGAGCTGGCCGCCGAGGAGCTTGCCGGCGGCGTCGACGGCGGGCCCGTCGGCGAGCGGGGCGGGCGCGGGGCGGACGCGTTCGGTGGGCCCGTCGGCCCGCTGCGCGCTCCGCGCCCACCGGCCGAGGTGATGGCCCAGTCCGGGGCCGCCTCCGGGGCGGCACCGGTGATCGCCCGGGCCCACCACGGCAGCGTCTCGCGCGAGGAGCGCAAGCACATCGAGGAGTCGCTCAAGTCGGGGCAGCTTCCCGCCGTGGTCGCCACCTCCAGCCTCGAGCTGGGCATCGACATGGGTTCGGTCGACCTGGTCGTCCAGATCGAGGCGCCGCCGAGCGTCGCCGCCGGGCTGCAACGCGTCGGCCGCGCCGGGCACCAGGTCGGCGCGGTCTCCCGCGGCGTGGTCTTCCCCAAGCACCGCGGTGACCTGCTCTCCTGCGCCGTGGTCGCGGAACGGATGAGCGAGGGCGCGATCGAGGAGCTGCACTTCCCCCGCAACCCGCTCGACGTGCTGGCCCAGCAGATCGTGGCGATGGTGGCGTTGGAGCCATGGCGGGTCGGTGACCTCGCCGTCGTGGTGCGCCGGGCGGCGCCGTTCGCCGAGCTGCCCGACTCGGCCCTGCACGCCGTCCTCGACATGCTCTCCGGCCGCTACCCGTCGACCGCCTTCGCCGAGTTGCGTCCCCGGCTGGTCTGGGACCGGGCCGCCGACCTGCTCACCGGTCGCCCCGGCGCGCAGCGGCTCGCCGTCACCAGCGGCGGCACGATCCCCGACCGGGGCCTCTTCGGCGTGTTCCTGGCCGGCGCCGAGCGCGCCGCCCGGGTCGGTGAACTCGACGAGGAGATGGTCTACGAGTCGCGCGTCGGCGACGTGTTCCTGCTGGGCTCCTCGTCCTGGCGGATCGAGGAGATCACCCCTGACCGGGTGCTCGTCTCCCCCGCCCCCGGTCAGGCGGCACGGATGCCGTTCTGGAAGGGCGACCAGCTCGGTCGGCCGGTCGAGCTGGGCCGGGCCATCGGCGCCCGCGTACGCACCCTGCTCCGGCAGAGCGACGACGCGGCGGTCGCCGCCCTGCGCGCGGGCGGGCTGGACGACTGGGCGGCCGGCAACCTGATGGCGTACCTGCGGGAACAGCGGGCGGCCACCCGATCCCTGCCGGACGACCGGACGATCGTGGTCGAGCGGTTCCGCGACGAGCTGGGCGACTGGCGCCTCGCCGTGCACAGCGTGCTGGGCGCCCGGGTCAACGGCCCGTGGGCGTTGGCGATCGGGCGCCGCCTCGCCGAGCGCTACGGAGTGGACGCCCAGGTGATGCCGTCCGACGACGGCATCGTCGTACGCCTGCCGGACACCGCCGACGAGCCACCCGGCGCCGACGTGGTCGCCTTCGAGCCCGACGAGATCGCCCAGCTCGTGGAGGAGTCGGTCGGCACCTCCGCGCTCTTCGCGGCCCGGTTCCGCGAGTGCGCGGCCCGGTCGTTGCTGCTCCCCCGCCGCGACCCGCGCCGCCGGCAGCCGCTCTGGCAGCAGCGCCAACGTGCCGCCCAGCTGCTCGACGTGGCCCGCGAGTACGCGGACTTCCCGGTCACCCTGGAGGCGGCCCGGGAGTGCCTCCAGGACGTCTTCGACCAGCCGGCGCTGGCCGAGCTGATGCGCGACCTGGCCGCCCGGCGGGTCCGCCTGGTCGAGGTGGAGACCGCCCAGCCCTCGCCGTTCGCCCGCTCCCTGCTCTTCGGCTACGTCGGGGCGTTCCTCTACGAGGGCGACGCCCCGCTCGCCGAGCGGCGGGCCGCCGCGCTGGCGCTGGACTCGGCGCTCCTCGGCGAGCTGCTCGGGCGGGTCGACCTGCGGGAGCTGCTCGACCCGACCGTCCTCACCGAGACCGAGCGGCAGCTGCGCTGGCTGACCGAGCAGCGCCGACCGCGCGACGCCGAGGACGTGGTCGAGCTGCTGCGGGTACTCGGTGACCTCAACGCCGCCGAGCTGGCCGAGCGGGGGGTGCCGGCCGACTGGCTCACCGAGCTGGAGGCGGCCCGCCGGGTGCTGCGCGTACGCATCGCCGGAGAGGAGCGGTGGGTCGGCGTCGAGGACGCGGCGCGGCTGCGCGACGCGCTCGGGGTGGCGCTCCCCGTTGGCGTGGCCGAGGCCTACCTGGCCCCGGTCGCCGACCCGTTGGGCGATCTCGTGGCCCGCTACGCGCGCACCCACGGGCCCTTCGGCGCGGCGAGCTGCGCGGCGCGGTTCGGCCTCGGCGTCTTCGTGGTCGAGCAGGCCCTGCGCCGGCTCGCCGCCACTGGCCGGGTGGTCTCCGGCGAGTTCACCCCGGAGAGCGTCGGCACGCAGTGGTGCGACGCCGAGGTGCTGCGGCTACTGCGCCGCCGTTCGCTGGCCGCGCTGCGCCGGGAGATCGAGCCGGTGCCGCCCCGGGCGCTCGCCGCGTTCCTGCCCCGGTGGCAGCAGGTCGGTTCGTCCGCCCGCGGCGTGGAGGCGGTGGCGGCGGCCGTGGAGCAGTTGCAGGGTGTGGCGGTGCCGGCGTCGGCGCTGGAGCGGCTGGTGCTGCCGGGCCGGGTCGCCGACTACTCGCCCGCCCAGCTCGACGAGCTGTGCGCCAGCGGCGAGGTGGTCTGGGCCGGTTCCGGCGCTATCTCCGGCGGGGACGGCTGGGTGACCCTCGCGTACGCGGACACCGCTCCGCTGCTGCTCCCGCTCCCGGACGACGCGCTGGCGCTGACACCGCTGCACGAGGCGGTGCTCGACGCGCTCGCCGACGGGCAGGCGCTCTTCTTCCGCCCGCTCGCCGACCGGGTCGGCTCGACGGACGACGCGGCGTTGACCGCCGCCGTCTGGGACCTGGTCTGGGCCGGGCACCTCACCAACGACACGCTGGCCCCGCTGCGGGCGGTGCTGGGGGCCGGCGGGGCGCACCGCTCCCGGCCGTCCGCCCCGCGCAGCCGCTACCGGCGTCCCGGCCGGGTGGCGCTGCCCACCCGCAGCGGCCCGCCGACGGTCGCCGGGCGCTGGTCGCGGCTGCCCGAGCGGGACACCGACCCGACCCGCCGGGCCGCCGCGCTCGCCGACGTGCTGCTGGAACGGCACGGCGTCCTCACCCGCGGCGCGGTCGTGGCCGAGCAGGTGGTGGGTGGCTTCTCGGCGGTCTACCCGGTGCTCTCCGCGCTGGAGGAGCGCGGGGCGGCCCGCCGGGGCTACTTCGTGGAAGGGCTCGGCGCGGCGCAGTTCGCGGTGCCCGGGGCGGTGGACCGGATCCGCGCGCTGGCCGAGCCGGCCGACGGGGCCCGGGGCCGAGGCGGGCCGACGATGGTGCTCGCCGCCACCGACCCGGCCAACCCGTACGGGGCGGCGCTGCCGTGGCCGGAACGGGCGGTCGACTCGGGCGACGGGGACACCCCGGCGACCGGGCACCGGGCGGGCCGCAAGGCGGGCGCCCTGGTCGTCCTGGTCGGCGGCGACCTCGTGCTCTACGTGGAGCGGGGCGGGCGCACGCTGCTCTCCTTCACCGACGACACCGACGCGCTCGCCGCCGCCGGCAAGGCGCTGGCCGACGCCGTGCACACCGGGGCGTTGGGCGCCATGTCGGTGGAGCGGGCCGACGGCGAGGCGGTGCACTCCTCACCGCTGCGCGACGCGCTCACCGCCGCCGGTTTCCGAACCACCCCCCGCGGCCTGCGCCTACGCGGCTGACCACGCCCAGGAGATCCTGGTCGGACGGTTCCCTCGGTAGGGCCGCTTCCCACCAGGATCTCCTGGACGGGATCGTCAGCCCAGCTCCGTCAGGACCTTCTCGTAGCGCGGGCGGTCGGCGGCGGGCGTGCGCGCCTCCAGGTAGTTGAGCACCACCGCTCCCTTGCGGAAGGACTGGCCGCTCCACGTCTCCGCGATGTCACCCGCGCTGGTCTCGTCGGGGAAGACGTAGACCGTCACCGCGTCGGTCGCGATGATCTCGGAGCAGCCCAGGCCGAGCCCGTCGGGTCCACAGTCGACCGACCTGTCCCGCGGGTGGGCCACCTTCAGACCGGCCGCCCGGAACGCGTCGACCACCTGTTTCGCGCCGGGTGAACCGGCGGGGCGGCGCGGCAGCACCACCGGCGGCGGGCTGGCCGGGCGGCGCTCCGTGGGCGGCTGCACGGCGGGGGCGTCACCGGCCGGCGGGGCGGCTGGCGATCCCTCGGCGGTCGGCGACGCCGTCGCGGACGCGGCGGCGGACGGGGTGGCGGCGGACTCCTGGCGCTCGTCCCCGTCCGACCCGCATCCGGCGACGAGGGTGAGGGTGAGGGCGAGCGCCGCGGCCGCGGGCAGGTTCCGATGTGTCACCACGGCAGTCTGCCCAACGGGACGCGACGACGGCAGTGGCCGGTCGGCCAGTGCCACTGTCCCGTATCCGGCTGCACGGAAACCGCGCGGGCGGGCGGGTACGCCACCGGTAGCATCCGCTGCCGGCACGAGCAGCGGAGAGGGGTACGGCATGGGCGGGACCACTGTCCGCGAGGCGGCGCCGGGCGACCGGGTCGCGGTGGACGCGCTGCACGAACGCGAGTGGGGCGGGCCGTACGTCATCGTCCACGACACCCGGTACGACCTGCGCACGCTGCCGACGCTGGTGGCGGTGGACGGTGCCGGCGCCGTGGTCGGCGCCCTCGCCCACCACGCCGACGCCGACGGGCTGGAGGTGGTGAGCCTCGTGGCCGCCGAGCCGGGTGGTGGGGTGGGCACCGCGTTGCTGGCGGCGGCCGCGGCGACCGCGCGGGCCGGCGGGCTCCACCGGCTCTGGCTGGTCACGACCAACGACAACCTGCGGGCGCTGCGGTTCTACCAGCGGCGCGGCCTGCGGCTGGTCGCGGTGGACCCCGGCGCGGTGGACCGCGCCCGGCAGCGCAAGCCGGAGATCCCGCTCGTGGGCGAGGACGGGATCCCGCTGCACGACGAGTTGATCCTGGAGCTGCGCACCTCCCCGTAGCCCGCCGGTTAGCCTGCACTCCATGCCCGCCACGCCCTGGATCTCGCTGACCACCGACTACGGTCTCCGCGACGGCTTCGTGGCCGCCTGCCACGGGGTGATCGCCCGCATCGCGCCGGAGGCACGGGTGATCGACGTGACCCACCTGGTCCCGCCCGCCGACGTGCGCCACGGTGCGGCGGTGCTCGCCCAGACGGTGCCGTACCTGCCGGTCGGCGTGCACGTCGCGGTCGTGGACCCGGGGGTCGGCACGGCGCGGCGCGGCGTTGCCCTGGCCACCCCGGGCGGTGCCCTGGTGGGCCCGGACAACGGGCTGCTGCCGGACGCCGCCGACGCGCTGGGCGGTGTCACCGCCGCCGTCGAGCTGACCAACCCGGCCTGGCTGGCGGCACGGGTCTCCCGCACCTTCCACGGCCGGGACGTCTTCGCGCCGGTCGCGGCCCGGTTGGCGCTCGGCGCGCCGCTGGCCGACGCCGGCCCCCCGGTGGATCCGGCGGAGCTGGTCCGGCTGCCCGAGCCGCTCGTGGCGGCCGACGCGGACGGCGTCACCGCGGAGGTGCTCACCGTCGACCACTTCGGCAACGTGCAGCTCGCCGCCGCGGCGGGTCTGCTGGAGCGGCTCCCGGCGGCGGTGCGGGTCACCGCGCCGGCGGGCCCGCCCCTGCCGGCGCCCGAGCCGGCGGCCGGTGGCACCGGCGCCGGCCGGCCGGCGGTACGCGGGCGGACGTTCGGCGACGCGCCGATCGGCGGCCTCGTGGTGCACCCCGACTCCGCCGACCGCGTGGCCGTCTCCGTCAACGGCGGGCGAGCCGTGGACCTGCTCGGCGTACGGCCGGGCGACCTGGTGCGGATCAGCGGCTGACCCGGCGGACCGGGTCCTGGCCTGGTCGCGCGGGGCCGGGGCCGGTCCGGGGGGTACGGCCCCGGACCGGCGCCGGCGGTCAGCAGCGCGGCACGGTGCCGCCGTAGACGGCGGAGATGTACGCGTGGCTGACGAACTGGCCGGTGGCCAGGCGGTTCCACCGGTTGGTGGTGCGGAACGGCCCCGCGACGGTCTGGCCGGTCACGTAGCACTGGATCGGCACGTTGGCGTAGCGGGCGGCGAGCCCCCGGACCGCGTAGCTCGTGCTCGCCCCGGCGCGGATGTTCAGCGGGCCGTCGCCGACGATCCCGCGTGGCCCGGAGCCGGTCCACAGGTACGCGACGTCCACCCAGGCGTTGGTGCTGAGCAGCAGCCCGTCCCAGAAGGTGCCGTCGGCGAGGTCGATGCCGGCCGGGTTGAGCACCCGCCGGCCGAACTGGTCCCGCCCGCCGTTGTAGCCGTTCTGGTAGGCCGCCTGCGCCTCGGGCCGGCCCTGCGGCAGGTCCTTCCAGTTCTCCCGCACGGCGCTCGGGTTCCAGTAGTCGTCGCGGGTGTTCCACGGCCCGACGTCCCAGACCGGGGCGTACGCACAGCGGCTGCCGGTGGTGGTGCAGACCCGGACGGTGTAGTCGCCGGTGTTGTTCGGGGCGAGGCCACGCCGCGACGGCAGCGCCACGAAGTGGTCGCGGGGCACGATGGTGCGCCCGTTGGCGGTCACCTCCCCGACCAACCCGATGCGGGTGGCGAAGACGCGGTAGGTGCGGCCCGGCGTGGCGGCGGTCACCACGGCGAGCGAGTCGGCGGTGACCCGCACCTCGCGTACCGTCGCGACGGCCCGCGGGTCGCGGGCGGTGAGCACCACGCGGGACTGCACGCGGCTGACCGGCTGGTCGAAGACGACCGCCCCGCCGGCGCCGCGCCACTCGGTCCAGCCGCCCCCCGTACGCCAGCCCCGCACCTGGGTCTCGACGGTGGCGCCCGGGGCGACCTGGGCGGAGACCTCGGCGCGGACCCGGGTGGCCGGCCGGGACAGGGTGCGCGGCGCGGTCAGGAGGGTGCCCTCGGCCAGGGTGCTGCGGGGGCTGCGTGCCGCGCGGGCGAGACCCCAGCGGGTGTCGCGCAGGCGGAGCCCGGCCGCGGTGGACCGGACGTTGACGTCGTCGCCGTCGACGACGGAGAGGTTCAGGTTCCACCGCTCGGCGGCGGGCCCCTTCGGGGCGGCGCCGACCGGGCGGAGCGTGACGGTCGTGCCGTCGAGCGGCGCGGCCGGTGCCGGGCCGGCCGCGGGCACGAGTGCGGCGGTGAGGGTGACGGTCAGGACGACGAGGAGGACGGTTCGGACAGATCTCATGGGCAAACTCCTCAGAACCCCCTGATGGTGCCCATGTCGGGAGATCAAGGGGAACCAAGGTACAAATAGCGATACATGCGAATCCGGCTCGGCAGGTGGAGGATGGGAGCATGCCCGAAGGTGACACCGTCTGGAACACGGCCCGCGTCCTGCACCGGGCGCTGGCCGGCGCGACGCTGACCGCCAGCGAGTTCCGGGTGCCGCAGCTCGCCACCGCCGACCTGACCGGGTGGACCGTGCGCGAGTCGGCCGCCCGCGGCAAGCACCTGCTGCTCCGCCTCACCGCCGCGCCGACCGGCAACCGGGCGCCCGGCGGCGCCACTGGCACGACCGGCGGCGGCGCGCACTGGACGCTGCACTCGCACCTGCGGATGGACGGCGCCTGGCGGGCGTACGCGCCGGGGGAACGCTGGGCCGCGCGGCCGGGGCACCTCATCCGGGCGGTCCTGCGCAGCGCGGGCGCCGTGGCGGTCGGCTACCACCTGCACGATCTGGCGCTGGTGCCCACCGCCGAGGAGGAGCGCCTGCTCGGCCACCTCGGCCCGGACCTGCTCGGGCCGGACTGGGACCCGGCCGAGGCCGTCCGCCGCCTCGCCGCCCAGCCCGACGCCACGATCGGTGAGGCGCTGCTCGACCAGCGCAACCTGGCCGGGGTGGGCAACCTCTACAAGTGCGAGGTGCTCTTCCTGCGCGGCGTCTCCCCCTGGACGCCGGTCCGCGCGGTGCCCGACCTGCCCGGCCTGGTGGCGCTCGCGCAGAGGCTGCTCGCCGCCAACCGCGGGCGCTGGGCGCAGAGCACCACGGGCTCGCTGCACCGCGGCCAGACCAGCTACGTGTACGGGCGGCGGGCGCAGCCCTGCCGCCGGTGCGGCACGGCGATCCGCAAGGAGGAGCTGGGCGAGCGGGTCACCTACTGGTGCCCGGTCTGCCAACCGGAGCGGGCCGGCTGACGGCGACTCCTCCTGCCCTGTTGCCCAGATTGGGACGATTGGGTAATTCCTAACCCCACCTCCGGCGTCGCATGCTGCGATTGGGCGTTCACCAGACGTCAGCAGAGCCGGTCCGACCGGATCCGCCACGCCGGGGTGGCGGCGGTCGTGCCCCGACCCCGGGGAGTGCCATGGCGATGTTCCGCAGACTCCGCAGCACCTGGACCGAGCGGGTGGCCCGCGGCAACGGCCGCACCACGGAGGCCGACCGGGCGACGAGCGTACCGGCGGCCCGCGCCCCCGACGAGGTGCTCGTCCCCGCGCCGGCCAGCCTCGACCCGGCGGCCGTGCCGCGCTGCTTCGGCCCGGTGCCGAACTTCGCCCACAGCCCGCTGCCGGTCCGCGACGCCGAGGGCCGGCCGCTGCCCGGCACCGGCCTGCGCAAGTTCGTCGACGCGCTGCCCGGGCCGGGTCCGCTGCACCGCACCGAGCTGGGCGGTCACCTCCCGGTCGCGGTGCCGGACACCATCACCTACCCGGGGTGCGACTACTACGAGATCGGTCTGCAGCAGTACGCCCAGCGGCTGCACCGGGACCTGCCGGCCACCCGGCTGCGCGGCTACCGGCAGCTCAACCTCGGCACCGACGCGTCCGGGCACAACACCGTGTCGCCGCCGGGGCGGCCGTGGCACCTCGGGCCGCTGATCCGCGCCCGCCGCGGCCGGCCCGTCCGCGTCAAGTTCATCAACCAGCTCCCGACCGGCCGGGCGGGCGAGCTCTTCCTGCCCGTCGACGAGACGGTCGAGGGCGCCGGCATCGGCCCGCTGGACGGCCCGGCCCCGTACCCGCAGAACCGGGCGGTCCTGCACCTCGCCGGCGCGCAGACCGGCTGGATCAGCGCGGGCAACCCGTTGCAGTGGGTCACGCCGGCCGGTGAGATCACCCCGTACCCGACGGGTGTCGGCCTGGTCCACGTGCCGGACATGCCGCCGCCCGGCGCCGGCGCCACCACGCTCTACTACCCGAACGAGCAGAGCGGCCGGCTCATGTGGTTCCACGACAACACGCTGGGCCTGTCCCGGCTGACCGTCTACTCCGGCCAGATCGCGCTCTACGTGCTCACCGACCCGGTCGAGGAGCAGCTCGTGGCCGACGGGGTGCTCCCCGGCGACGACCTGCCGCTGGTGATCCAGGACAAGACCTTCGTGCCCGACGACACGCAGTTGGCCGGGGAGGACCCGACCTGGGACCGGGACCGCTGGGGTGCCCGGGGCAGCCTCTGGCACCCGCACGTCTACCAACCCCGGCAGAACCCCCACCGGGCCGAGGGGGTCAATCCGACGGGCCGCTGGGACTACGGCCCGTGGTCGCGTACGGCCGACCGCGGCCCGGCCTTCGACGCCCCCGGCGAGCCGAACGGGACGACCGGTCCCGGGCCGATGCCGAACCCGCACCACGACCCGGTCGCCGCCCCCGACGAGCCGCCGCTGACGCCGGGCGTGCCGCACCCGAGCGCCGTCCCCGAGGCGTACGGCGACACACCGCTGGTCAACGGGATCGCCTACCCGTACCTGGAGGTGGAGCCGCGCGCGTACCGCTTCCGGGTGCTCAACGCGTGCCTCGACCGCAGCCTCAACCTCCAGCTCTACCGGGCTTGCTCGGACGGCCCGATGTGGGACGACGAGGGCAACCTGCTCGACGCCGAGGCCGGTGAGGTGCCGATGGTGCCGGCCGTGCGGGCGCCGGGCCGGCCGGCGGACTGGCCGGCAGACGGGCGCGACGGTGGCGTGCCGGACCCGCGCGCCGCCGGGCCGGAGCTCATCCAGATCGGCAACGACGGCGGGCTGCTGCCCGCACCGGTGGTGATCCGCAACCGCCCGGTCGGCTTCCGCTACGACCGTCGGGACCCGACGGTGCTCAACGTCGACGGGCACGCCCTGCTGCTCGCCCCGGGTGAACGCGCCGACGTGGTGGTCGACTTCTCCACTGTGGCGCCGGGCGGGACGGTGATCCTCTACAACGACTGCCCCGCCCCGCTGCCCGGCTTCGACCCCCGGTACGACCACCACACCGACGCCCCGGACCGCACCGCCGAGGGCGGCCCGCCACCCACCCTCCCCGGATACGGCCCGAACACCCGCACCCTGCTCCAGTTCCGGGTACGCGGCACCCCCGCGGCACCGTACGACCTGGCCCGGCTCCGCGAGCGGCTGCCCCGGGCGTACGCGGCCAGCCAGCGCCCGCCGATCGTGCCGCAGCCGGCGTACGACGCGGCGATCGGCACCCGGACACCGCACGCGACGGTGGTGCCGGTGCACGCCACCACCGTCGGCTTCACCCCGGCCGGCGGCGCCGTGCCGGTGACCGTGCCGATCGCCGTGAAGGCGGTACGGCAGGTGTTCGAGTCCGCGTACGGCCGGCTGGCCGGCCGCCTCGGGGTGGCCCACCCGCACGCCGGGCCGCTCTCCCCCTCGACGCTGCCGCTGGGCCCCACCGACCCGGCCACCGAGATCCTCTTCGCGGCCGACCCGGCCGTGCCGATCGGCGCGCCCGCGGACGGCACCCAGGTCTGGCGCATCGTCGGCGACAGCCGGCAGACCGAGGCGGTGCGCCTCGACGGCTGCGACCTCCAGGTCGTCAACCGGGTCGGCCACGACGGCACGATCCGCCCGCCGGAGCCCGGCGAGCTGGGCTGGAAGGAGGTCGTCCGGGTCAATCCGCGCGAGGACGTGATCGTGGCGCTGCGCCCGGTCGCCCCGACGCTGCCGTTCAAGATCGGTGACAGCGTACGGCTGCTCGACCCGACCCGCCCGGCCGGCGCCCGCACCGGCTCGACCCCGGTGAGCCCCGTCGACGGGCGGCCCGCGACGGTCGTGAACCAGCTGGTGAACCTCGGCTGGGAGTACCGCTGGCACAGCCAGTCCGGCGGCCGCCGCGACCTGGGGATGAGCCGCCCGCTGGTGCTGCGGGTCTCCCCGAAGGCGCCCACCGGGCTGACCGCCACCCCGGCGCCCGGCTCGGCGACCGCGCTGCCCGCCATCACGCTGGCCTGGACCGGCAACGGCGGCCGGCCGCCGGCCACCAGCCACCTGCTGCAACGGGCCACCGACGCGGCCTTCACCACCGGCGTCACCACGATCACCGTGGCCGCGACGGCCACCCGCTACACCGACGCCACCGTCACGCCCGGGGTCACCTACCACTACCGCATCCGGGCGGAGAACGCGGTGAGCTGCTCGTCCTGGTCCAACAGCGTGCCGGCGTCGGTGCAGCTCGCCGCCCCGGCCGGGCTGACCGCCGCGATTCCGCCGGCCGCGCCGCTGCGGGTCGCGCTGCGCTGGTCGAACCGCTCCTTCGCCACCGGCATCGACGTGCAGCGGGCCACGAACCCCACCTTCACCAGCGGCCCCGGCACCACGGCCATCGGGGTCGGCGACAACCATCTGGACACGGCGGTGGCGCCGGACACCACCTACTACTACCGGGTGCGGACCACGTACCTCGGCGCCGCGTCACCGTGGTCGACGGTCGCCACGGCGACCACCCCGCCCGCCCCGGTGACACCCACCGCGGTCACCGTCTCCGTCGACTCGACCGGGCCGGACACGGCGACGGTGATCCTCGGCTGGTCGGCCGAGGCGGCGAACAGCGCGGGCGCCGGGTTCATCGTCCAGCGTGCCCTGGACCCGGCCTTCAGCCGGGAGGTCGCGAACTTCACGGTCAGCGGTCGGGGCTTCACCAACACCGGCCTCGCCCGCGGGGTGCGCTACCACTACCGGATCCGCGCGTTCAACGTGGTCGGCAGCTCCGCGTTCACGGCTCCGGTGACCGTCAGCACCCCGCCGTGACACGGGTGCCGGCTCAGCGCAGGGGTGCGCGCAGCGGGTCGCCGACCGTACGCAGCTCGGACAGCGCGGCGGCCACACCGTGCAGCAGGTCGGTCGCCTCGGTCAGCCGGGACGCGGCCGGGTGCGGCGCGTCCGGCCGGGAGTCCTCGGCGACGTACCCGGCCGCCGCCACCACGAGCCGCTCGTACGCGGCGACACCGCTCTCCAACTGCTCGGTGAGCGCCCGGTGCGTGTCGGCCAGCGGGGCGCGGGCGTCGACCGGGGCTAGCTGCACCGCCCTCTGCACGCTCGCCACCCGGTGCGCCAGCTCCCGCAGCGACCGGTCGGCCGCGGTGGCCTCCTGCAGGGCCGGCTCGGCCAGGCCGGTGAGCCGCGGCGCCATGCCGGCGAGGGTGAGCGCCGCCCGGTCCAGCCGGGCCCACGGCTGCGCCGCGGTCGTGCCGCGCAACGCGACCCGCGCCCGCACCCGGCGCACCTCGGCGAGCACATCCCGACCGGCGGGGAGGCGTTCGACGGCCGCGACCAGGCGCGCCCGGGAGCGGGCCGCCTCCACGGCCGGGTCGGGCGGCGGCGGCGCCGGCTGGGCAGCCAGCGCCCGCAGGTCGATCCAGCGCCACGCGGCGAGGACCACGGCGCTGCCCGCGGCGCCGGCCCAGGCCGCGTCGGGCAACCCGAGCCCGGCGTACGGCGTCAGGACGGCCGCCGCGCCACCGAGACCCCCGGCCAGGGCGCTCCACCGTCGCGCGGACCGGCGCAGCCGGTCCAGTCGCCGGAAGTACCGCGTACGCTCGTCTGCCACCCTGACCTCCTCGGGCCGGCCGCTCAACCGGCGGCGGTCGTGTCCCCGGTGCCGCGCTCACGGGCCATGGTGGCCCGCAGCTCGTCGAGTCGCGCCGCGGCGGCCGGGTCGGCGGCGGGAGCGGCCGGGGCCGGCTGCTCCGCGCCCTGCCGCTGCTGCGCACCGAGCTGCTCCCCCGCCATGCTGGCACGGATCTGCTCCAGCCGGGCCGAGCCGGCCGAGTCCAGCGTCGCCTTCTGGATCTCCAGCATCCGCCCCTCGGCCGAGTTGCCGGCCAGCTCGGCGCGGCCCATCGCGGTGGCGTAGCGGCGCTCGATCCGGTCCCGCACCTCGTCGAGGGAGGGGGTGGTGCCGGGGGCGGTCAGCGCCGACATCGACTCCAGCGAGCGGGCGACGCTCTCCTGCATCTTGGCCTGCTCCAGCTGGCTGAGCAGGCGGGTGCGCTCGGCGAGACGCTGCTGGAGGATCATCGAGTTGTTCTCCACGGCCCGGCGGGCCTGGGCCGCCGCGCCCAGCGCCTGGTCGTGCAGCGTCTTCAGGTCCTCGGCGGCCTGCTCGGCGGAGACCAGCTGGGTGGCGAGGGTCTGCGCGGACTGCTCGTAGCGCCCCGCCTCGGCGTCGTCGCCGCGGCCACGCGCCTGGTCGGCCAGGACCAGCGCCTGCCGGGCGTTCGCCTGGAGGCGCTCGACCTCGGACATCTGCCGGGAGAGTTTCATCTCCAGCTGGCGCTGATTGCCGATCACCGCGGCAGCCTGCTGCACGAGCGCCTGGTGCTGGCGCTGCGCCTCCTCGATGGCCTGCTGGATCTGGACCTTCGGATCGGCGTGCTCGTCGATCCGGGCGCCGAAGAGCGCCATCAGGTACTTCCACCCCTTGACGAACGGGTTCGCCATCTCCGCGGTATCCCCTCAGTAGCGTCGCTCCGCGCCCGCACCGTGCCGGACGTCACGACGGACCAGCGGCGCGGCAGCCCCTCCATCGTCCCAGTCGGGCGCCAGACCGGCACCCGTACCCGCGAGCGAAGGGCCGACACATTCCGCGATCAAGCGTATCCGCACAGCGCGAGGCGGGCCACGGCCGCGCGCGAGGCGCTGGTGGCGCGCAGGAGGCCGCGGACGGCACGGTCGGCGGACCGGCACGGTCATCCGACAGGGGGACGGCCGCGGTCACGCGCACCGGGGGCGCGCGGCGTTCACGTCGGAGCGGGTGCTCGGCGAGATCGCCGAGGTGTCAGGCGGCGCAGACCACGTCACGGTCACGCTCGGCCGGGCGCACGCGGGTGCTGCGCAGGGTGGCCTTGAGCGGCGAGTCCTGCCGGACGGAGACGGCGACCTTGCCGTCGGAGCTGACCTGCCGGACGGCCCGGTTGGTGGCCTTGGCCGCGGGGGCGGAGCTGGCGGCGGTTTCGGCCGGCTCGTCCTGGACGGGCACCAGCACGTTCGGCATCTGCTCGGCCAGCGCCACCGTGTCGCTCACCTCGCGCAGCAGCTCGGACAGGCGCGCGCCGAGTGCGTCGCAGATCGCGGCGAGCAGCTCGCTCGAGGGCTCCTTCTGGCCGCGCTCGATCTCGGAGAGGTATCCGAGGCTGACGTTGGCGGCGGAGGAGACCTCGCGCAGGGTGCGGTGCTGCCCCTGCCGGCGCGCCCGCAGTGCGTCACCGATCACTCGGCGTAGCAGGACCATCGCACCTCCCCCTCAGGGCCGTACTTTCCCTCCGGCGGCCCGGCGGATCCCCCACCGACGACCGACGGAGCCTTCCCGCAACCGTACCCGTTGCCCGCCCGGACGACATCCCGCCCCGCCCGTCGGATTGCGGCACCCGGCTCCCGGGCGGCCGCACCCCCCGGGCCGTCCCGATCCTCGGGACCACACGAGCTGGATCTTCCGGCGTCAGCCTCGCCCGTTCCCCGCGTCGGCCCGTTCGGCCGCCTCGTCGGCCCCCTGGATCCGCTCCGTGAGCAGTCGCAGCGCCTCGATCACCGCGGCCGACCGGACGTGGTCACGGCCCCCGTCGAGGTCCAGCTGCCGCACCGAGGTGCCTCCCGGCCCGGCGACCGCCACGTACACCAACCCGACCGGCTTGCCGTCCTGCGGCTCCGGACCGGCCACCCCGGTGGTGGCCAGGCCCCAGTCGGCGCCGCAGCGCTGCCGCCCGCCCTCGGCGAGCGCCATCGCCACGTCCGGGTCGACCGGGCCGCGCTCGTCCAGCAACCCGGCCGGTACGCCGGCCAGCTGCGACTTCAGTTCGGTGGCGTAGACCACCAGGCCGCCCCGGTACACCCCACTGACACCGGCGATCTCCACCACTGCGGCGGAGAGCAGCCCACCGGTGAGCGACTCCACGGTCGCCAGCGTCTCGTGCCGCTGGGACAGGCTGTGCACCACTCCCGCCGCCGGGCTGCCGACCGGCCGCTCACCGTTCGCGTCGCTCTCGCTCTCCATGCCCCCATCCTTCCCCCGGCCAACCAACCCGAACACCACCCCCACCCACCCCGCTCCCGCACCGCCGCACCCCGCCCTCCCGCCCGCCCGGTTCGAGGCGGGGGTGGGGCGTGGCGGCTGGGGGCGGGGCAGGGGCGGGGCGGGGTGTGGGGTGGGGTGGTCAGGGCTGTGGGGGGTTGGGGCGGCGTAGGCGGAGCGCCTGGGCCAGGTAGTCGAAGCCGGTGGCCACGGTCACCACCACCGCCGCGCCCATGATCCAGGGGCCGACGGGGGCGAGCGCGGCCGGCATGGGCCAGAGGTACCAGGCGATGGCGAGGATCTGGAGCGCTGTCTTGATCTTGCCGCCTCGGCTGGCCGCGATCACCCCGTGCCGGATCACCCAGAAGCGCATCGCCGTGATGCCCAGCTCACGGAGCAGGATGACCCCGGTGACCCACCAGGGCAGCCGGTCGTACCACGACAGCAGCACCAGCGCGGCGCCGGTGAGCGCCTTGTCCGCGATCGGGTCGGCCACCTTGCCCACCGAGGTGACGAGGCCGAACCGGCGCGCGATCCAGCCGTCCACCAGGTCGGTCACGGAGGCGACCGCGAAGATCAGGCAGGCGGCCATCCGCCAACCGGCGTGGGTCATCGCCGACACGACCACCGTGGCCGCGAACACGGGCACCAGCACCAGCCGCAGCGCGGTCAGCGCGTTGGCCGCGTTGAGCAGTGGCACCGGGGCGACGACCCGGGGCGGCGTGGAGTCCGTCGCCTCGGTCACCGCCACCCCCCGCTCGGGTGGCCGTGGCCCGCGTACCCCACCACCTGGCCCCCCCGCTCCGTCCGGCCCCGCCGTCACCGTGCCGCGCCGGGCGCCGCCGAGATCATCTCATCCGGTACGGCGATCAGATCGACCCCTTCGGTGCCCGTCACCGTGGCGCGTACCAGGTCGCCGGGGCGCAACGCCGCCAGGTCGACGCCGCCGCCCACCGGAGCCACGAGGGTCGTCGACCCGTCGACCTCGGGGGCCTGGTGGGCCGCCCGACCCTCCACCACACCGTCGTCGACCGAGTCGACAAGCACCTCGACGGTCGAGCCGAGCCGCTCCTCCGCCCGCTGTGCGCACAGCTCGTCGGCGAGGGCGCTGAGCTTGTCGTACCGCCGCTTGATGGTGGCGGCGGAGACCTTGCCGGGCAGGCCGGCCGCCTCGGTGCCGTCCTCGTCGCTGTAGTCGAACACGCCGATCGCGTCGAGCCGCGCCTCGGTCAGGAACCGCACGAGCTCGTTGACGTCGGCCCGCGTCTCGCCCGGGAACCCGACGATGAAGTTGCTCCGGGCCCCCGCCTCGGGCGCCAGCGCGCGGGCGCTCGCCAGCAGCTCGAGGAACCGGTCGGTGGAGCCGAACCGCCGCATCCGGCGCAGCACCGGCTCGCTGGAGTGCTGGAAGGACAGGTCGAAGTAGGGGGCGACGCCGGGCGTGGTGGCGATCGCCTCGACCAGGCCCGGTCTGGTCTCCGCCGGCTGGAGGTAGCTGGCCCGCACCCGGACGATGCCGTCGATCGCGGCGAGCTGCGGCAGCAGCTTCTCCAGTGCCCGCGGGTCGCCCAGGTCCTTGCCGTAGGAGGTGGAGTTCTCGCTGACCAGCACCAGCTCCCGGACGCCGGTCTTGGCCAGCCACTCCGCCTCGGCCAGCAGCTCGTCCGGGGTACGCGAGACGAACGCCCCACGGAAGGCGGGGATCGCGCAGAACGCGCAGCGCCGGTCGCAGCCGCTGGCGAGCTTCAGCGAGGCCACCGGGCCGGCGTCGAGCCGGCGGCGCAGCACCGGGCGCAGGTGGGCCGGGGTGTGCTCGTCCGCCTCGATCGCCTCGCGGGTCGGGGTGCCGTGGCCGGGCAGCGACACGGCCGCCTCGCGCCGCTTCACCGGGGTGAGCGGGAGCAGCTCCCGGCGGTCGCGCGGGGTGTGCGCGCCGATCTGCTCGCCGGCGAGCACCGCGTCGAGCCGGGCCGCGATCTCCGGGTAGTCGTCGAAGCTCAGCACCGCCTGCGCCTCGGGCAGGCTGTCGGCCAGCTCACGGCCGTAGCGCTCGGCCATGCAGCCGGCCGCCACCACCTTGGCGCCGGTGTCGGCGGCGGCGAGCAGGGTCTGGATCGAGTCCTGCTTGGCCTTCTCGACGAAGCCGCAGGTGTTGACGACCACCACGTCGGCGCCCTCACCGTCGGTGGTGACCTGCCAGCCGTCGGCGTGCAGCCGGGCGGCGAGCTCCTCCGAGTCGACCTCGTTGCGGGCACAGCCCAGGGTCAGCAGGGCGACGCGGCGGCCCTCGGCGGACGGCTTCGGGTCGCGGCGCGGCGAGGTCACGTGCGCGGAAGGGGAGGTGGCAGACACCATCCGAGGGTACCGGGCCGCGCCGGGGTCCCCGCGCACGGCGGCCGGTCCGGCGGCGGGTGCGCTCAGACCGTCGCCGCGCCGACGCGGACGAGGTGGTCGAGCAGGAAGACCTCGGTGCCGGCGAGACCCACCGAGCAGAAGACCGAGATCTGCTCCGGGGTGGTCCGGCCCGGGACGGCCCCGGCGAGCACCGCGCCCAGGTCGCGCAGCCGATCGGCGTACGGGGGCTCGGCGGCGAGCAGCGGCGGGGAGTACGCGCACGCCTGGGCGGGCGAGTCGGTGACCAGGAGGTGGGCCGCGTCGAGCAGGTCGGCCCCGTGCTCGGCGCGGTCGCGCTGCTTGAAGCCGACGGCGTTGACGTGCGTGCCCGGGGCGAGATCGGCGGCGTCGAGCACCGGCGTGGGGCTGGTGGTGGCGAGGACCACGACGTCCCGGCCGGCCACCGCGGCGGCCGGGTCGCCGAGCGCCCGGGCCGGGATGCCCAGCTCGGCGTGGACCCGGGCGGCGAAGGCCTCCCGCCGGGCCGCCGAGCGGCTGTACACGGTCACCTCGCGCAGCCGGCGCACCGCGGCGGCGGCCCACACCTGCGTCCAGGCCTGCCGTCCGGAGCCGATCACGCCGAGCGTCGCGGCGTCCGGGCGGGCCAGCGCGTCCACCGCGACACCGCCGAGGCCCCCGGTACGGCGGGAGCCCAGCTCCTCGCCGACCGCCACCGCCCGCACCGCGCCGGTCCGACCGTCGTGCAGGACCACGAGCTGCTGGGTCTCCGGGTGGCTGAAGGTGTCGTACGAGCGGTAGCCGTACCACTCGCCGGTCAGGTGGCCGGCGGTCAGCACCATCCGGCCGCCGCCCAGTGACGCCGAGGCCCGCGGCGGGGCGACGAGCCGTCCCTCGTACGCGGCCAGCAGGGCGGCGCGCATCGCATCGACCGTGGTGGCGGCGTCCAGGGCGGCGGACACCTCGGCGTCGGAGAAGAGCAGCGTCATGAACGCCAATACTGCAAGTTGAAGTAAGGTTCAAGTCAACGGCGGGTGGCCGGCTTCACGCCACCCCGGACCGGTGCGGCCGCGGAGCACCGCCGGGTCACCCGCCGCCGGTGGTGCTACCGTCGGGTCCGGTGGCTCCATCGGGGCCACCCCGGACGAGCGGTGGGCGTACCCGGTCAGGCGAAGACGCCCCGACAGGTGAACCCGACTCGTCCCGGCCCGCGCGGTCCGGGCGCTGCACGCAGAGGTGACGGCGATGGCGTGGATCGTTCTTGTGCTCTCCGGCCTGCTCGAGACGGCGTGGGCGGTCGCCCTGGACCGCAGCGCCGGGTTCAGTCGACCCCTGCCCTCGGTGGTCTTCGCGGTGACCCTGGTGCTCAGCATGGCCGGCCTGGCGTACGCGCTGCGGGAGATCCCGGTCGGCACCGGGTACGCCGTCTGGGTCGGCATCGGCGCGGTCGGCACCGCACTGGTCGGCATGCTCGCGCTGCACGAACCGGCCAGCCTGCCGCGCGTCGCCTGCCTGTTCCTCGTGGTCGCCGGTGTGGTCGGCCTAAAGTTCTTCAGCTGACGGCACCCGGGTGGTCCGGCCGTCGACGGGTCCGGACGACCGGTATCGACCCGGGTGCGTATCTCCGGAGCGGACTGGGTAGTGATCGGCCGACCGTCAAGGGCACTCACCCACGGAGGACGTCATGGCCGACATTCCCACCGCCCGCCCGCGCAGCAACGCGGCCCGCGTCTGCACGATCCTGGGCTTCGTCTTCGCCGTGCTCGCGCTGTTCCTGTCCCCGCTGATCTTCGGTGTCGTCGGCCTGGTCCTCGGCATCGTCGGCGCGGTCCTCGGCGACAAGCCGCTCGGCTGGTACGCGGCCGCGGCCAGCGTGATCGGCGCGATCCTCGGTTTCGTGATCGCCGCCGCGATCATCAACTCCTGATCCGGCCGACCTCGGGCCCGCCGGCCGACCCCGGCGGGCCCGTCGCGTCCACGGCCCCCGGCGGCGCGTCCGTGCGCCGTACGGCGAGCGGTCAGCCCCGGTCGGCCAGGATGACCCGGTTGCCGTCGGGGTCGAGCACGACCGCCATCCGCTCCCCCCACGGCTGTGCCGCCGGCTCGGCCACCACCGGCACACCGGCGGACCGCAAACGGTCGGTGGCGGCGGCGCAGTCTGCCACGTACACCCAGAGCGTCACCCGGTCGTTGGCCAGCCGGCCCGGCTCCTCCTGCCGCCCGAGGCCGAGCTGACCCGCGCCGACCCGCAGCCCGACGTACGCCGGCTCACCGGCCTCCGGGAACCGGTAGGTCACCGCGCCCCCGAGCAGGCCCCGGTAGAACCGCAGCGCCGCCGGCAGGTCGCCGCTCGTGAGGATGGGGAACAGCTCCTCGGCCAGGGGCTCGCCGTCAGTCATCGGCGCCCCTGATGCCGGCCAGGACCTCCTCCAGCTCGTCCGGCTTGACCAGCACGTCGCGCGCCTTGGAGCCCTCGGACGGGCCGACCACGCCCCGGGTCTCCATCAGGTCCATGAGCCGGCCGGCCTTCGCGAAGCCCACCCGCAGCTTGCGCTGGAGCATCGACGTGGAGCCGAACTGCGAGGTGACGACCAGCTCGACCGCCTGCAGCAGCAGGTCGAGGTCGTCGCCGATGTCCTCGTCGATCTTCTTCTTGCTCTCCTGCGCCACGGTCAGCACGTCCGAGCGGAACTCCGGCTCGCGCTGGTCCTTGCAGAACTTCACCACGTCGGTGATCTCGCGCTCGGTCACCCAGGCGCCCTGGATCCGGATGGGCTTCGAGGCGCCCATCGGCAGGAAGAGCCCGTCACCGCGGCCGAGCAGCTTCTCCGCGCCCGGCTGGTCGAGGATGACCCGCGAGTCGGCCAGCGACGACGTGGCGAACGCGAGCCGGGACGGCACGTTCGCCTTGATGAGACCGGTCACCACGTCGACCGAGGGCCGCTGGGTGGCGAGCACCAGGTGGATGCCGGCGGCCCGGGCGAGCTGCGTGATGCGGACGATCGAGTCCTCCACGTCGCGCGGGGCGACCATCATGAGGTCGGCCAGCTCGTCCACGATCACCAGCAGGTACGGGTAGGGCCGCATCTCCCGCTCGCTGCCCGGCGGGGCCTTGATCTCGCCGTTGCGCACCTTGCGGTTGAAGTCGTCGATGTGCCGCACCCCGTTGGCGGCGAGGTCGTCGTAGCGCATGTCCATCTCGCGGACGACCCACTCCAGCGAGTCGGCCGCCTTCTTCGCGTTCGTCACGATCGGCGTGACGAGGTGCGGGATGCCCTCGTAGCCGGTCATCTCGACGCGCTTCGGGTCGATGAGCAGCAGCCGCACCTCGTCCGGCGTGGCCCGGGTGAGGATCGACACGAGCAGCGAGTTCAGGCAGGACGACTTGCCCGCGCCCGTCGCGCCGGCGATCAGGATGTGCGGCATCTTGGCCAGGTTGGCCACCACGTAGCCGCCCTCGATGTCCTTGCCGAGCGCCACGACCATCGGGTGGTGGTCGCTGGTCGCGGCCCGGGACCGCAGCACGTCGCCGAGGGCCACGTTCTCCGGGTCGGCGTTGGGGATCTCCACGCCCACCGCGCTCTTGCCGGGGATCGGGCTGAGGATCCGCACGTCCGGCGACTTCACCGCGTACGCGATGTTGCGCGAGAGCTGCGTGATCCGCTCCACCTTCACGCCCGGGCCCAGCTCGACCTCGTAGCGGGTCACCGTCGGGCCGCGCGTGAAGCCGGTAACGGCGGCGTCCACGTCGAACTGCTCGAACACCCCGGTGAGGGCGGCGATCACCTCGTCGTTGGCCTTGCTCCTGGTCTTCGGGGCGGCACCGCTGCCGAGCAGGTTGGCGGGGGGCAGGGTGTAGTCGCCCGCCATCCCGGTCAGGGCGAGCTGTTCGGCCCGGGTGGGCAACGGCGAGTGCTCCGGCGGTTCGACCGGCTTGCGGCTGGCCGGCACCTTCGTCGGTGGCGTGCGGGTCAGTACGAGCGTCTCCTGCAGGTCGACGCCCTCGATGTCCTCGAAGTCCTCCGGGTCGACCGGCGGCGGGGTCCGCTTCGCCGGCCGCTTCCGCGCCGGCCTGGCCGGGGCCTCCTCGGCCTCCTCCTCCTTGCCCGGCGCCGCGACGAGGGTGCCGGCCAGCAGGCCGAGCCGCTCCGGGATCTTGTTGATGGGCGTGGCGGTGACCACCAGCAGGCCGAACAGGAGCAGCAGCACCAGCAGCGGCATCGCGACCCAGGCAGTGACCGCCCGTTCGAGCAGGCTGCCGATCCCCGCGCCGAGCAACCCTCCGGCGTAGTCGCGTTGGATCGTGTCGACGGGGTGCTGTCCGATGTGCAGCATCGCCGCGGTCGCCAGCAGCATCGAGCCCCAGCCGACCAGTCCCCGGCCGCGGTGCTGCGGATCGCCGGGCTGGCGCATCAGGCGCCACGCGCCGATGGCGAGCAGCACCGGCACGACCACGGAGATCGCCCCGAGGAAGAGCCGGACCGTGTCGGCGAGCCGCTCCCCCACCGGGCCGGCGCCGGAGAACCAGATCCCCACCGCGCTGAGCAGCGCCAGGCCGAACAGCAGCAGCCCGGCACCGTCACGGCGGTGCTCCGGATCCAGGTCGCGGGCCGTCGCCGCCTGCCGGCCGGCGGCCCGTACCGCCCAGCCCAGGCCGTGTGCCACGCCCATCCACAGGGCACCGAGCGCTCGTCCGATGTAGACGGCCGGGCCCGGTCGGGTCGGCCGGGTGCGGCGGCGGACCGCCGCGCGTGTGGTCTTCTTCGCCGGCTGGCGGGCGCGGCTGTTCGTCGCACCGCGCGGCGACGCGCCGCGCCGCCGGCTCGCCTGAGAGGTACGGCCCGCCATAGCATCACCGTAACGGCGCGGCCCGGTGGATCGCCGCTTTTCCGGGTCGTGTCCGCGCGTCGCAGCACGGACTCCGCCGCATGCCGTGATATCTGCCTCAGAAGGGATGCCCGATGGCGTCGCCGGGAATCGAGGACGGTCCGGACGACCCCCTGGCCGGGCACCCGCGGCGGCTGCGACCGCTGACCCACGAGCTGATCGCCGCGGTGCTGGGCAGCCGGGGGTACGCCGTGACCGCCGACGCCGACGGTGACTTCGTGGGCCGCTGGGACGACGACCTGATCTGGTTCCTGCGGCTGGGGGAGGCCGGCGAGCTGCTCCAGATCCGCACCATGGCGGCGCCGACCTTCCGGATCGAGCACGTCCCGGCCCTGCACGAGTTCTGCAACGCGTGGAACCACGACCGGCTCTGGCCGAAGGCGTTCGTGCACGTCGACGACGACGGCCGCGCCCGGGTCTGCGGCGAGGTGATCGCCGACCTGGAACGCGGCGTCACCCCGCACCAGCTCGACCAGCTGCTCGACTGCGGCATCACCACCGGCTGCCAGCTCGCCGCCGAGGTGCGCCGGCTTCCCGGCGGAGCGGCACGGTGAGCGGTCGCGACGAGCGAGGCGCCGGAGCGTTGGGCGCGCCCGGCTGGGCGGGGCGGGGCGAGCGGCGGCCCGGGCCCCTCGACGGGCTCGACCTGATCGGCCGCGCCCGCGGGCCGGTGGCCCGGGACCGGGAGCTGGTCGCCGCGCTCACCGAGGCGCTCGACCTGCCCGACGGGCCGGCCCGGCTGGTGGAGCTGGAACGGATCGCCGCCGAGGCCGACGCGGCCGGCGACGACCGGTCCGCCGTGGACGCCCGGCTCGCGCTGGTCGAGGCCGCCCTGTTGCACGGCGAGCGGTGGCGGCTCGTCGAGCCGGTACGCCGCTGCCTGGCCGTCCTCGACCGCCGCCCCGGCCTCCTGAGCGACACCGAGGTCGCGGCGTTGACGCGCTACCAGCGCTACGCGATCGAGGCGCTGCTGGGCACCCCGCGCGTCGGGCTGGACCAGGCGCGGTCCGTCGACGATTTCGCCCGCCGGGTCGGCGCCGACGCCGAGGCGGTGGCCGAGCTGCGCTGCCGGATCGCCGACCACCTCGGCGACGAGCCGACCGCCCGCGAGTGGTACGCCCGCTGGACGACCGCCGAGCCCGGGCCCGAGGGCGGCTGCCCCGGTTGCGCGCCGGCCCGCCGGGCCGAACTGCTCGCCGCCTGGGGCGACCCGGCCGCCGCGCTGGCCGAGCTGCGGGACGTCCTCGACGGCGGGGTCGACTGCACCGACCAGCCGGAACGCGCCCTCACCGCGGCGTTGCTGCCGTGGCTGCGGCTGGGCGAGCCGGAGCGCGCCGCGGCGGCGCACGTGCGGGCGTACCGGCGGCACCGTCGCGAACGCGCCGCCTTCCCGCACCTCGCCACCCACCTGCGCTTCTGCGCGCTCGCCGGGCACCCGGGCCGGGGACTGGACCTCCTCGCCGAGCAGCTCCCCCGGCTCGACCAGCCACACGACGATCTCTCCGCGATGGAGTTCGCCGCCGCCGGGGCGATGGTCTGTGCCCTCGCCGTCGAGACCGGGCTCGGCGGGAGGATCGTGCGCCGGCCCGCGTACGGGGACCGGCCGGCCGCCGACCTCGACGTCGCGACGCTCGGCACGCTGCTGCTCGGCCTCGCCACCGAGCTGGCCGGCAGCTTCGACGCCCGCAACGGGTCCGGGCACCAGTCCGGCCGCATCGCCGCCTGGCTTGCCGAGCGACCGGTGGCGACGCCGGTGCCGCTCCCCGCCGACGACGCCCCACCCGACGAGGCGGAGGAGGTCGCGCCGGACGAGGGCGGGCCGGCCGAGCTGGAACCCGCGCCGCTGACCCTGTCGATGATCACCGCTGTGCTGGACCGCCGCGGTGACCGGTACGCGGTGGAGCCCGGCGCGACCGTGGTGGGCCGGTGGGGCGAGGCGGTGATCCAGTTCCGGCAGCTCGGCGAGCGGGGCGAGATCCTGCACACCCGGGCCCTCGCCACCCGCCGGCTACCGGCCGCCCGGCGTGGCGAGGCGTACGCCTTCTGCAACGCCTGGAACCACGACCGGCTGCTGCCGAAGGCGTACGTGCACGACCTCGGCGGCGAGCTGGTGCTGGCCGGCGACGTGAGCACCGACCTCGCCCACGGGGTCGCCCCGGCGCAGCTCGCGGTGCTGGTGAACGCCGCGATCACGACCGGCGTCGCGTACGCGGAGGCGGCGGCCGCCCTGCCCTGACCGCTGGCTCCTCGGTCGCTCGCCGCCCGGGTGCGCGGAACAGGTCGGGCACCGGCACGGCCCGGCCTCCGTCGAGAGCGGGTACAGCCGCATTTCCGACACCGGCGCAACCCGGCGCCGGCCCCGGGCGTGGCATCTGCACCTCGTACCCGACCAAGGGGGCCACCACCATGACACGCCTGTTCCGCGCCGCAGCCACCGGCGCCCTGCTCACCCTCCTCGCCGCCGCGCCCGTCGCGGCCGCCCCGGCGCCGTCGGCCTCGCCGACCACCTCGCCGCATGCCCCGGCCGTGCGCGCGCTGGCGGAGCACGTCTTCCTCAACGGGGATCCGTGGCGGCCGTCGGCGCCGCTCGTCGTCACCCTCGTCAACGAGGGGCGCACGGCCACGGCGGGCTCCTTCGTGCTGCGCCTGCCGGCCGGCGTGGACCTGACCGGAGAGGAGTGCCGTCCGCCGACCGGCTCACCGCCGGCCTGGACGTGCGGCGGCGCGGAGCTGCCGCCGGGCGGCCGCAGGACGTATCGGCTGACCCTCACCTCCGGCACCGGGGAGCCGGTGTTCGGCGTCTCCGCCTGGGGCTCGGTCGCCGGCCGCGACGCCGCCGGCCGCACCGCCCCGCCGACGGAGTTCCGGGTCAACTGGCCCGACCGGACGTCGCTGCGGCTGCGGGCGACCGCCGGCCCGACCGTCGGCGGCCAGGCCACCGTGACGGTCGCAGTGACCAACACCGGCGCCTTCGCCGTCGGCGGATACTCCCTGAACCTCCGCACCGGGGACGGCGTGAGCGTCGTCAGCCCCCGGTGCTCCGACAGCGGCCGGATGAACGGCGTGGGCTGCGAGCTCCCCCGTGGCCAGCTGGGCGTCGGGGCCACGGACACGGTGACGGTGTACCTGACGGCGCCCGCCCGTACCCGGACGATCCAGCTCCATCTCGCGCCGACGACGCGGTGGACCAACCCGGACACCTCGCTCACCCTGCGGCTCGCGCCCGCCTCGGGCACCGGCGGCGGGAGCACACCCTCGTCCGGAACCGGCGCGCCCCCGCCGACCGACGACCCGACGGCGAGCGAGACGCCGACCGCCGAGCCGACGCCGACCGGCACCGCCGTGTCGGGCGGCACGGGGAACGGGCCACTGCCCCGGACCGGGTCGGCCGCCGTCACGTGGGCGCTGGCGGGCACGGCGCTGGTGGCCTTCGGCGTCGCCCTGCTGCTCGGCGTACGACGCCGGCTCGCCCGGCACTGAGCACCTTCGCGCCGGTACGACTCGGGCCGGCCGCCGACGTGCACGGGGACGCCGGCGGCCGGCCCGGCCACGAGTGGGAGTGGTCAGACCTCGACCACGGTCGGCACGATCATCGGCCGCCGGCGGTACGCGTCGTTGACCCAGCGGCCGACCGTGCGGCGGACGATCTGCTGGAGCTGGTGCGGGTCGGTGATCCCGTCCGCGGCGGCCCGGTTGAGCGCCTCGGTGATCAACGGGATCACCGCGTTGAACACCTCAGGGTCCTCCGAGAAGCCCTTCGCGGAGACGGTCGGACCGGCGGCCACCTTGCCGGTGACGGAGTCCACCACCACGGTGGCCGCGATGAAACCGCCGTCGCCGAGGATCCGCCGCTCGGTCAGCAGCGACTCGCTCACGTCGCCGACGGCGAGCCCGTCGACGTAGACGTACCGGCTCTTCACGTGGCCGACCAGGCTGGCCCGGCCCTCGACCAGGTCCACGACGTCGCCGTCCTCGCAGAGCACCACCCGGTCGGGGGCGACTCCGGACTCCACACCGAGGCGCGCGTGGGCGCGCAGGTGCCGCCACTCGCCGTGCACCGGCATCAGGTTGCTCGGACGCACCACGTTCAGCAGGTAGAGCAGCTCACCGGCGGGAGCGTGCCCGGAGACGTGCACCTTCGCCACGTCCTTGTGCACGACCACCGCGCCGGCCCGGGCCAGCCGGTTGATCACCCGGTAGACGGAGGTCTCGTTGCCGGGCACCAGCGAGGAGGCGAGCACCACGGTGTCGCCGGGGGCGATGGTGATGTGGCGGTGGTCGCCACTGGCCATCCGGCCCAGCGCGCTCATCGGCTCGCCCTGAGAGCCGGTGGACATCAGCACGATCTGTTCCGGCGGCAGGGTGGTCGCCTCCTCCAGCCCGACCACGAGGCCGGGCGGGATGTTGAGCAGGCCCAGGTCGCGGGCGATACCCATGTTGCGTACCATCGACCGGCCGATGAGGGCCACCTTGCGGCCGTGCTCGGCCGCCGAGTCCATCACCTGCTGCACCCGGTGCACGTGGGAGGCGAAGGAGGCCACGATGATCCGGCCACGCGCCTTGGCGAAGATCGAGTCGAGCACCGGGCCGATCTCCCGCTCCGGGGTGACGAAGCCGGGGATCTCCGCGTTGGTGGAGTCGGACAGGAGCAGGTCCACGCCCTCGGCGCCGAGCCGGGCGAAACCGGCGAGGTCGGTGATCCGCCCGTCCAGCGGGAGCTGGTCCATCTTGAAGTCGCCGGTGTGCAGCACCAGGCCGGCGGGCGTACGCACGGCCACCGCGAGCGCGTCCGGGATCGAGTGGTTCACCGCGAAGAACTCGCACTCGAAGGGGCCCAGCCGCTCCCGGCCGCCCTCCCGCACGGTCAGCGTGTAGGGCTGGATCCGCCGCTCGGCGAGCTTCGCCTCGACCAGGGCGAGGGTGAACTGCGAACCGACGAGCGGGATGTCCGGCTTGTGGGCGAGCAGGTACGGGACGGCACCGATGTGGTCCTCGTGGCCGTGGGTGAGCACGATCGCCTGCACATCGTCGAGGCGGTCCAGGATCGGCCCGAAGTCGGGCAGGATCAGGTCCACGCCGGGCTGCTCGACGTCCGGGAAGAGCACCCCGCAGTCGATCACGAGCAGCTTGCCGTCGTACTCGAAGACGGTCATGTTCCGACCGATGGCGCCGAGCCCGCCGAGCGGGATGATCCGCAGTCCGCCCTCCGGCAGCGGTGGGGGGAGTTCCGCCTCGATGTGCGCCTCGGTCACGCGTTCACCTCATTCTGGGACGCCGTCACCGGGCGTCCGTCGTGTCGTTCGGTCATTCGGGCAGCTCCAGACCCGCGGCCGCGCAGTCGGCGCGCAGCTGGGCGATCTCGTCGTCGGTGGCGTCCACGAGCGGGGGCCGCACGGGGCCGGCCGGCAGGCCGGCGGCCGTCAGGCCCGCCTTCACCAGGATGACGCCCTGGGTACGGAAGATACCGGTGTAGAGCGGCAGCAACCGGCGGTGCAGGGCGAGCGCGGAGGCGTTGTCCCCCGCGTCGTACGCCTCGATCATCTGCTTGGTCAGCGCACCGGTGAAGTGGGTGGAGGTGCCCACGACCCCGACGGTGCCGACGGCCAGCGCCGGCAGGGTGAGCGAGTCCTCGCCGCTGTAGAAGGCCAGGTTGGTGCGGCTGGTCACCCAGCTGGTCGCGGTCAGGTCGCCCTTGGCGTCCTTCACCGCGACGATGCGGGCGTGCTCGGCGAGGCGCACCATCGTCTCGGTGGCGATCGGCACGCCGGCGCGGTGGGGGATGTCGTAGAGCATCACCGGCAGGCCGGTGGCGTCCGCGACGGCGGTGAAGTGACGCAGCAGACCGCTCTGCGGCGGCTTGTTGTAGTACGGCGTGACCACCAGCAGCCCGTGCGCGCCGGCCTTCTCGGCGGCGGCCGCCAGCTCGATGGTGTGCCGGGTGTCGTTGGTGCCGACCCCGGCCACGACCTTGGCCCGGTCACCGACCGCCTCCACCACCGCCCGGATCAGGCGCTCCTTCTCCGCGTCGCTGGTGGTCGGCGACTCACCGGTGGTGCCGTTGACCACCAGCGCGTCGTTGCCCTGCTCGTCGACGAGGTGGTTCGCCAGCCGAGCGGCACCGTCGAGGTCGAGGGAGCCGTCGGCGGTGAACGGGGTCACCATGGCCGTGAGCACCCGCCCGAAGGGACGGGACACCGCCCGGGCGGGGGTGTCAGGGTGGTCGTGCGTCATCCCTTAAACCTAGCGGACGACCCGGTGGCAGCCGCCGGGGAAGGGCTCAGGACAGCTCGGCGTGCGGGCTCGACGCCACCTCGGTGCCGTCCGGCAGGGTGGAGATCACGAAGTCGGCGAAGACGTTCGGGGCGACCTTCTGGAGCTGCCGGAGGCACTCGACGGCCAGCTCGCGGATCTCTACGTCGGCCTGCTCCGTGGCGCGCATGGCGATGAAGTGCCGCCAGGCCCGGTAGTTGCCGGTGACCACGATCCGGGTCTCGGTGGCGTTGGGCAGCACCGCGCGGGCCGCCTGCCGGGCCTGCTTGCGCCGCAGCGTGCCGTTCTCCACGTCCGCGTAGCGCTTCTCCAGCCCCTCCAGCAGCTCGGTGTACGCCCGCACGCTCGCCTCGGCGGCCTCGACGAACTTCTGGTGCAGCTCCGGGTCCTCGGCGATCACCCGCGGCTCGACCATGGCCGCGTCACGCTCCGGCACGTAGCGCTGGGAGAGCTGGGAGTACGAGAAGTGCCGGTGCCGGATCAGCTCGTGGGTGAAGGACCGGGAGACGCCCGTGAAGTAGAAGCTCACAGAGCCGTGCTCGAGCACCGACAGGTGCCCCACCTCGAGGATGTGCGCCAGGTAACCCTCGTTGGTGGCGGTCGCTGGGTTCGGCTTGCGCCAGGACTGGTAGCAGGCCCGGCCGGCGAACTCGGCCAGCGCCTGGCCCCCCTCGGCGTCGGTCGACCAGGGCACGTCGTCCGGCGCCTCGAAGTGGGTCCACGCGATCAGCTTCACCTGGGGCTGCACCATCTCCGGCATTCCTGGGACTGTAGTGGCGCGCGGAGCCGGGCCCAAGTCCGGCTCACCGTGGTGCAACGTCGGTCACGCCGGCGCGGGCCTCCGGGCCGGCCGGTCGGCGGGGCGGACCGCCCACGCGGGGGTGCCGGGGTCGGGCTGTCGCGGACGACCCCGCTCGGCAGGAAGGTGCGACCGCCTGTCGAGCTGCCCCGGAAATGGGCGCCGGCGCCGCAGCCGGGACCCCGCCGCCGATCCCGCACCACCTGATGCCTCACCGGCAGGGAGATGCGGGACGTACCCTCACCGCCTGTCGAGCTGCCCCAGAAATGGGGCGCCGGCTCCGCAGCCGGGACCCCGCCGCCGATCCCGCACCACCTGATGCCTCACCGGCAGGGAGATGCGGGACGTACCCTCACCGCCTGTCGAGCTGCCCCAGAAGTGGGGCGCCGGCCCGGAAATGGAGCGCCGGCCCCGCAGACGGAACCCCGCCGCCGATCGCGCACCACCTGATACGTCACCGTCCGGTGCTGCCCTTTGCTGGTCGGCCTAGCGACCCGTCGGGACGGGCTCGCGGCGCGCGAGGTCGGCGCCGGCCTCCGTCTCAGATCTGGGGCAGCTCGACAGCTCTCAGGGTCGGCACGTGCGGTGGGGGAGGCCGGATCACACAGCGAGGAACGGCCGTCGCCGGAGGAGACAACGGTCAGACGCACCGGCCAATCAGAAGCACCGATCAATCAGACGCCGGCCGGTCGACGCACCGGCCGGTCAGACGTAGAGGGAGGTGAAGGGGGCCCACGGAAGGTTGCGCAGCACCGTGAAGGCCAGCCAGGCGGCGAGGAAACCGCCGATCATCTTGTTGCTGATCCGCAGCTCCGGCAGACGCCAGCCGAAGGCCTGCCGGCCGGCCCACGCGACGAAGAGGTAGGCCAGGAAGGGCAGCGCGAAGACGAAGAGGAAATGGTGCCGGGCGGCGGCGGGCAGGTCGCCGTGCAGCACGTACCAGAGCGCGCGGGTGCCTCCGCAGCCCGGGCAGTCCAGCCCGGTGGTCAGCTTGAGGATGCAGGAGGGCGGGGCGTCGGGATCCGACCGGGTCGGGTCGGTGATCAGCGCGTAGCCGATGCCCGCCGCGACGCAGCCGAGCGCGGCCAACGGCACGGCCCACCGGGGCGATCGCTCGTAGAGCCGGACCACGAACCGGGTGAACCGGTCGGACTCGGGGACCGGGTAGGGCGGCGCCGGATAGGGCGACACCGCACCCGCGGGCCAGCCCGGGTGCGCAGCCTCTCCGGGAGCGGTGCCCCAGCCCGGGTGCGCAGCCTCTCCGGGAGCGGTGCCCCAGCCCGGGACGGCCTGACCGTGGGCCGGGGCGGCACCGTGCGGCACGCCGTGTCCGGGGGCCGGATCAGCGCCGGGAGGGGAGAACGCGCCGGTCGGGGCCTGCGGCGGAACGGCCGACGGGTCAACGCTCGTCACGCGCTCACCGTACACCCGCGACGCCCACGAGCGCGGCGGCCAGCGGACCGGCCAGGTCGCCGGCGGCGGGCGGCGCCACCGAGTCGAGGCCGAGCCAGCCGGCGAGGCGGTAGAGCTCGGCGGCGAGCGCCACGGCCGTGTCACCGGGATCGGCACCGGGCTCGACCCACGCGGCGGGCACCAGCAGGACGCCGGCCTTCCGGTCGGCCTTCAGGTCGACCCGGGCGGTGAACCGCTCCCCCTGCAGGAACGGGAGCACGTAGTAGCCGTGGACCCGCTGCGGGGCCGGCACGTAGATCTCGATGCGGTAGGCGAAGTCGAAAAGGCGCTCGGTGCGGTTGCGCTCCCAGATCAGCGGGTCGAACGGGCTGACCAGCGTGTTGCCCCGCACCCACCTCGGCAGCCGGGCGGCGGCGTGCAGCCAGGCCGGCTGCCGCCAACCCGCGACGGTGACCGGCAACAGCTCGCCGGCCTCGACCAGCTCGGCGATCGCCTGCCGCGCCCCGGCGAGGGGCAGGCGGAAGTAGTCGCG
This sequence comes from Micromonospora xinjiangensis, assembly GCF_056150165.1. NCBI lineage: Bacteria > Bacillati > Actinomycetota > Actinomycetes > Micromonosporales > Micromonosporaceae > Micromonospora > Micromonospora xinjiangensis. Next base: position 512,036 of record NZ_JAXCFO010000001.1, read on the forward strand.
CAGCTCGGGCTCGGCGGCCACCCCGAGCGAGCGGGCGGCGACGGACACCAGCGTGCGGTAGGCCTCGGCGTCGGTCGGGGTGGGCGCGTCCAGCGCCGCGGCCGGGAGCACCCGCTCGGGCAGGTCGTAGCGGCGGGCGAAGGAGGTGGTGCGCTCGGCGGCGCTCACCTCGCCGGCCCAGAAGAGGAACTCCAGCGCCCGCTTCACCGCCGACCAGTTCCAGCCCCAGTTGCCCGACTCACGGGGTGCGTCGTGCTCGATCTCGGCGGCGGTCAGCGGCCCCCGGGCGGCCACCTCGTCGCGGACCCAGGCGACCAGCTCCGGCTGCTCCTGGGCGATCCGGCGCATGCCGCCCCACGACTCGGTGTGCGCGCGCGCCATCCGCCAACGCAGCGCCGCGTGCAGCCCGACCGGCACCAGCGACGCCTCGTGCCCCCAGTATTCGAAGAGCTCCCGGGGGCGGCGGTAGGCCGCCGTGTCGAGCAGGGCGGTCGGGTAGGGCCCGAGCCGGCTGTAGAGCGGCAGGTAGTGGGCGCGCTGCAGCACGTTGACCGAATCCATCTGGATCAGCCCGACCCGGTCGAGCACCCGGCGCAGGTGACGGCGTGTCGGCACGCCGGTGGGCGCCGGGTCGGCGAAGCCCTGGGCGGCGAGCGCCACCCGACGGGCCTGGGCGAGCGAGAGCGATTCCGGTGCGACCATCGTCGGCACCCTAACCCGGCGGTACGACACCCCGGCGCGGACGCTGGACCGACGGCCCGACCGGGCATAGAACGGGGACGTGCTCACCATCCGACCGGAGGAGCCGGACGACGCCGAGGCGGTCGCCCGGGTGCACGTGCACGGCTGGCAGGCCGGCTACGCCGGCGTCATGCCGGACGAGGTGCTGCGGCGGCTCAACGTGGCCGCCTGGGCGCAGCGCCGGCGCGACCTCGGCACGGCCGACCCCGCGCATCCGTTCACGACCCTGCTGGCCGAGGCGGACGACGGCCGGGTCGTCGGGTTCACCTCGTTCGGGCCGTACCGCGTCGACCAGGACCGGGCGAACCTCGACCCGACCTGCGGGGAAGTGCTCGCCCTCTACGTGGAGCCCGGGCACTGGGGCGACGGCACGGCCGCGGCGCTGTTCGACGCGGCCCGGGACGGGCTGGCCGCCCAGGGCTGGTCGGCGTACCGGCTGTGGGTGCTGGAGGAGAACCACCGGGCCCGGCGGTTCTGCGCGCGGGCCGGGCTGTCACCGGACGGCGAGTGGACGACCTACCCGGTGCCGCTCTCCGGCGGGCGCTCGCCCGTCCGGCTCGTCGAGCTGCGGTACGCCGGACACCTGCACGGATGACCCCGCCGGCGCCACCCGGCGGCGGATCGGCAGGAAGGCCAGCAACGCCAGGCTGATCCAGACGTAGGTGTTGCTGCCGAGGAACCCGTCCAACCCGGTGAAGTCCTTCTCCCACGCCCAGACGATCCGGCTGGTCAGGAACCCGTACCCGACGAGCGCGGCGGCCAGCAGCAGCCGGCGCCGGCGGCTGCGGGCGGGGGCCGCCATGCCGTCGTCCACGAGCAGGATCAGCGCCGGCAGCAGCCAGACCAGGTGGTGCACCCAGGTCACCGGGCTGACGAGGCACATCACCGCGCCGGTCAGGGCGAGCCCGGCCGCCTCGTCGCCCGCGGCCACGGCGACCCGGCACCGCCACGCCCAGAGCGCGAGGGTGCCGAGCACCAGCACGAGCCAGACGAGCGTGCTCGGGTGCTCCGGGTTCAGCCGGGCGACGACCCCGCGCAGCGACTGGTTGGAGACGAACGCCAGCTCGCCGACGCGACCGGTGTTCCACAGCGCCTCCGTCCAGAACTCCCGGGACGCGTCGGGGAAGAGCGCGGCGGCCGACAGCGTCGCCACCGCCGCGGTGGCCGCCGAGGTGAGCGCCGCGCGCCAGCGACGGGTCACGAGCAGGTAGACGATGAAGATGCCGGGGGTCAGCTTGATGGCGGTCGCCAGGCCGATGCCCACGCCCGCCCAGCGGCTGCCGCCCGGGAGCAGCCGGAGCAGGTCGACCGCGACCAGGAAGAGCAGCAGCATGTTGACCTGGCCGAAGTTGACCGTCTCGCGCATCGGCTCGTACGCGGCGACGAGGCAGAGCGCCACGGCGAGGGCGAACCAGCGCGTCCAGCCGGCCCGGCGCGAGATCGGGTCGACGAGCCACCAGAAGAGCACCACGGTCACCGCGACGGTCAGCGTCACGCTGATCATGATGGCGACGAGCCACGGGACGTACGCCATCGGCAGCATGACGAGGGCGGCGAAGGGCGGGTAGGTGAACCCGTACTGCGTGAAGGGCCGCAGGTAGTCGTAGATCTCCCCGCCGTCGCGGGCCCACCAGCGCAGGGCGCCGTAGTAGACCTGCAGGTCGAAGAAGCCGTGCCGCACGGCGGCGACGGACAGGAAGGCGGCCACCGCGACGGCGAGCAGGAACACGCCGATGACCTGCGCGACCGTCCTGTTGGCACCCTGCGCCACCGTCGCCTCCCTCGCCCTGCGTAGGCTCACGTCCCATGGCTCTCGGGTACGTCCGCCCGGCGCGTCCGGAAGACGCCGGCGAGATCGCACGCATCCAGCTCGCGACCTGGCGGGTCGCCTATCGCCGGATCCTGCCCCGGCACGTCCTCGACAACCTGGACGAGGCGTGGCTCGCCCGGCGGTGGAGCGCGGCGGTGCAGGAGCCGCCGTCGGACGCCCACCGGGTGCTGGTCGCCGTCGAGCAGGCCGAGCAATCGTATCTGGTGGGTTTCGCCGCCTCCGGGCCGGCCGATGCCGAGGCGCTCGCCCCGAACGAGCCGGCCGACGCGCTCGCGGGCGACGTCGCGGCGATCACGGACCTGCTCGTGGAGCCCCGGTGGGGCCGGCGGGGGCACGGCAGTCGACTGCTCGCGGCATGCGTGGATCTGTGGCGCGGCGACGGCTTCACGCGGGCGGTGGCCTGGGCCTTCGACGCTGACGACGCGACCCGCGGGTTCCTGGCCGGCGCCGGCTGGGAGGCCGACGGGGCGGCCCGCGCCCTCGACGTGGACGACATGCTGGTGCCCCAGCTCCGCCTGCACGTCGCGCTGCCGGCCGAGGCCGGGTCCACCCCGCCCGCCCAGGCCACCCCGGCCGACTGAACGCGGCCGGACCGCGTGTCCGGACGCGAACGGCCGTCGCCCCCGCCGGCGCCGAACCGGCGGGGGCGACGGGTCAGCCCTTGTCGGAGCCGTCGTTGGCGTCGCGGACGAAGTAGCGCTGGAAGACCACGAAGATGATGGCCACGGGGATCGTGGCCAGCAGGGCGGCGCCGAGCTTGAGCGGGAACTGGCTGCCCTTGCCGAGCGATCCGCTGACCAGGTCGGCCAGGCCACGCGGCAGGGTGAACAGGTCCGGGTCCTGCACCGCGACCAGGCTGTGCGGGAACTCGTTCCAGGAGCCCTGGAACGACAGGATGGTCAGGGTGATCAGCGCCGGCTTCGCCATCGGCAGCACCACCGACCAGAAGGTGCGGAAGACGCTGGCGCCGTCGATGCGGGCCGCCTCCTCCACGCTGACCGGGATCGACTCGAAGAACTGCTTCATGATGAACACGCCGGCCGCGTCGGCGAGCAGCGGCACGATCAGCCCGGCGTAGCTGTTGTACATGCCGAGCTGGTTGAGCACGAGGAACTTCGGGATGAGCAGCACCACGCCGGGCACCGCCATGATCGCGATGACCGCGGCGAACAGCCCGGAGCGTCCGCGGAACCGCAGGCGGGCCAGCGCGTACCCGGCGAGCGAGTCGAAGAACACCCGGCCGAGCGTGACCAGCACGGTGACCAGCAGCGAGTTGCCGAGCCAGAGCGGGAAGTTGGTGCCCGCGAAGATCCGCTCGAAGCTGGCCAGCGTGACCGGGTCGGGGATCGGTGAGAGCGGGTTGGCCGCCGCGTCCGGCTCGGTCTTGAGCGAGTTGCCCAGCTGGATCACGAACGGGTAGAGGAAGACCAACCCGAAGAAGATCAGGGTGGCGTATCCCAGGACGCGGGAGACCAGGGTGCGGCCGCCACGGGGTCGCCGCCGCGCGGGCGTCGCCGCGACCGGCGGGCGGTCGGTCAGCACGGCCATGTCACGACCCTCCCGGTACGCGTCGACGCCACCCGCCGCGCCGCCGCCCGACCGGGTCCCGGTCGGCCATGACGCGGCGCTGGATCAGGGTCAACCCGATGATGATCAGGAACAGCACGAACGAGATCGCCGCGCCGGAGCCGTAGTCGAAGTCGCGGAACGCGGTGCGGTACGACAGGTAGGCCGGGGTGAGGGTGGTCTTGGCCGGGTCGCCCTGGCTCATGACGTACACCTGGTCGAAGACCTGCCAGGAGCCGATCAGGCCGAGCGTGACCACCAGGAAGGTCGTCGGCCTGATCATCGGCAGGGTGACGTAGCGGAACCGCTGCCACCGGGTGGCGCCGTCGAGGGTGCTGGCCTCGTCCAGGGTCACCGGCACGTTCTGGAGCGCGGCGAGGAACATCAGCATGAAGGTGCCGGAGGTGGTCCAGACCACCAGTGTGATGATCGAGACCATCGCGACGCTCGGCCCGGAGAGCCAGTCCCACCAGCTCAGGCCGAAGGGGCCGCCGCCGGTCAGCGCGGCGGGCGGATCGTCCACCCCGACCGTGCCGAGCAACAGGTGCAGCACGCCTCGGGAGTCGGCGAACCACTGCGGTCCGGAGATGCCGAACAGGCCGAGCAGCCGGTTGACCGCGCCCGAGTTCGCGAAGAGGAACAGGAAGACCACGCTGATCGCCACCGAGCTGGTGACCGACGGGAAGTAGAAGGCGCTGCGGAAGAAGCCCTTTCCCTTGAGCATCCGGTTGTTCACCACGAGCGCCAGGCCGAGGGCGAGCGCGGTCTGCGCCGGCACCACGATCCCGACGTAGTAGATGTTGTTCCGGATGCTCGTCATGAAGTCACGCCGGTCCAGACCGTCCTCGGTGAAGAGGCGGGTGTAGTTCTCCGCCCCGACGAACGGCACGTTCCGGGTGAACGGGCTGCCCTGGCCGTTCCAGTCGGTGAGGCTCACCCAGAGCGCCATCAGGATCGGCAGCAGCAGGAAGAGCCCCAGGATCACGACGACCGGCGCGACGAAGAGCCATCCGGCGAGGTTCTCGTTGCTCCGGGTGCCGCGCCCGCGCCGCCGTGGCGCGCCGCCGCGTGCGGCGACCCGCGCCGCCGGTGCCTCCGTTGCCATCTCCCCTCCCTCACGAGGTAGGAGGTGCGGGGCGAGGGCCCGCTGCCGACGCGGCGGGCCCTCGCGCACACCTCAGCCGCCGAGCGCCGCCTTGGCGTTCTTGTCGAAGTTGCCCAGGATCGTCTTCGGGTCGCCGGTGGAGAGGGCCTGCAGGCCTGCCTCCAGGTCGCGCAGGACGCTGTCCATCTTCGGCGCGTTCACCGGGCCCTGGGCGTACTCGACGCCGTCGATGAAGGGCTTGTCGGCCGGGAAGGCGCTGGTGTACTGGTCGCGGACGGACTGCCGCGACGGCATGACGCCGAACGCGGTGGCGAAGGCCATCTGCTGCTCGCCGCTGGTCATCGCCTCGACGAACTTGATCGCCTGCTCCTTGTACTTGGACTTGGCGGCGATGCCCCAGCACTGGGTGAAGGAGAGGGTGCCCTGGCCCTTCGGGCCGGCCGGCAGCGGGACGACCTTGTACTTCACGTTCGGGAAGTCGTTCTGAAGGGCGCCCTTGATCCAGTTGCCCTCGATGGTCATCACGGCCTTGCCCTTGCCGAACGCCTCACCGGACCACCCGGCGTCGAGCTGCTTCGGGTACTGCGCGAGGCCCTTGGTGAGCAGGTCCTTGACGTACTGCAGGGCGGCGACGTTCTCCGGGGTGTCCGCGGTGGGCTGCTTGCCGTCGGCGCTCATGAGCCAGCCGCCGTTCTGCACCAGGAACGCGCCGATCCGGTCCCGGGTGTCGCCCAGGGCCAGCGGCACCTGCCCCTTCGCCTTGATCTTCTGCGCGGTGGCGGTCAGCTGGTCCCAGCTGGTGGGGATGTCGGCGTCGGTCAGGCCGGCCTTGGTCCAGAGGTCGGTGTTGATCTGCAGCGCGAGGGTGGAGAAGTCCTTCGGGGCGCAGTAGAGCTTGCCGTCGTAGGTGAACGTCGTGCGCAGGCTCTCGTAGAAGTCGCCGGTGTTGCTGATCTTGTCGCCGTACGGCTCGAGCGCGCCCACGCTCGCGTAGTCGGCGAACCGGGTCGCGTCGACGTAGAAGACGTCCGGCGGTGTGCCGCCGGCGAGCGCCTGGCCGAGCTGCTGGGTGAGGTCCTGCGCGGGTGTCACCGTGGCGGTGTTGCCCGAGCTGCTGGCCCACTTGGCCGCCGCGTCCTGCACCGCCTTGGTCTCCGCCTCACCCGACGAGCCGATCAGGATCTGCAGGTTGGCCGGGCCGCTGGACTGGGCGGCGTCACCGGAGTTGTCGTCGAAACCGCTGCCACAGGCGGCGGAGCCGAGCAGCGCGACGGCGGCGAGGCCGGCGACCGCCACCCGGGCGAGGGGTCGAGGTGCCATCTGGTTCTCCTGTTCGGGGGGAAGGGTTACGCGGTGTGCCGGAGCACCAGCGAGGGCTGGAGCAGCACGGGTTCGGGTGCCTGTTGGTCGCCGTCGAGGACCGCGGTGAGCAGGTCCACGCAGCGCGCGGCGGCCTCGCCGAGGGGCTGGCTGACGCTGGTCAGCCCGATGGCGGCGGCGACCGGGGTGTCGTCGAAGCCGATCACCGCCACGTCGGAGCCGGCGGCGCGTACGGCCGCGAGGGCACCGACCGCGAGGGAGTCGCTGGCGCAGACCACGGCGGTCGGGGGCTCGGTGGTGGCGAGCAGGTCGCGCATCGACCACTCGCCCTCGGCGACGCCGTCCTCGACCTCGCGGTCCAACCCGGCCGGGTCGGTCCCGGCGGCGCGCAGCGTGTCCCGCCAGCCGGCGCGGCGGTCGTCGCCCACGCCGGAGCCGGCGGGCCAGCCGAGGAAGCCGATCCGGCGGTGACCGCGCCCGAGCAGGTGTTCGGTGGCGCGGGCGGTGCCGGCGGCGCCGTCGACGTCGACCCACGGGTGCGCCGTGAGGTCGTCCCACGGGCGGCCGAAGGTCACGAACGCCACGGCGCGCTCGGCCAGCCAGGCGGTACGGGGGTCGCCGTGGTCCGTGCCGGTCAGCACGAAGCCGTCGAGGTCGTACGCGCTGAGCAGGTCGTCGTAGGCGGCGATCTCCCGCGCGGTGTCGCCGGCGGTGTAGAGCATGGTCCGGTAGCCGGCCACCTCCGCGGTCTCGGTGAGGCCGTGCAGGAAGCGGTCGAGCACCGAGCCGTTGATGCCGTCCCGGGTCGGTTCGATACGGACGGCGATCAGGCGGGAACGGCCGGTGCGCATCTGCCGGGCGGCCTGGCTGACGCGGTAGCCCAGGGCGGCGATGGCCTCCTGGACCCGCTGCCGGGTCTCCTCCCGCACGATGTGCGGGGTGTTGAGCACGTTGGACACGGTCTGGCGGCTCACACGGGCGTGCCGGGCCACCGTCGCGATGGTCACCTTTTCGGCCACAAAATCCCTCTCGCCATCTTGAACGATCCAATTTGGATACGGCAGGATTAGATCGTTCAAGTTTCTGGAATGTTTCGCACTTTGCACCGGCCGGAACGACTTGTCAAGACGTCGTTCCACAGCGACAGGATCTGGAGCCACATCGTGACCGAACGCCAACTGCAACCCCTGCTGCACGAGCTGGTCGGGGTCGTCCTCGCCCCCACCAGCGCGCTGGGGGACGCGGCCGGGCAGATCCGCCCGACCGGTGTCCAGGGCGTCTTCCACGCCGACGCCCGGGTGTTGTCCCGGGCCGAGCTGCGCGTCGACGACCGGGAACCGGAAGGGCTCACCCGGGGGCCCGACGGCCCGCACGGCGTGCGCTTCGTCGGCCTGGCGCGCTGGCTCGGCGACCCCGGCGCCGACCCGACCGTCCGCGTCGAACGGAGCCGGCGGGCCACCGCGAACGGGCTCACCGAGGAGATCCGCGTCGTCTCCACGGCCTCGGCGCCGGTCCGGGCCACCGTGAGCGTCGACCTCGCGTGCGACCTCGCCCCCATCGAGCTCGTGAAGACCGGCGGCGCGGCCGAGCCGCTGGAGGCCAAGACCGGCGAACCCGGCCGGCTCGTCTGGTCCGGCGCGGGCATCACCGTCACCGCGACCGGCGACGGCGCCACGGCCCAGGCCGCCGGCGAGCGGGCCCGCGCGCCCCGGCTGACCTGGCCGGTGGAGCTGCCACCGCGCGGGACCACGACGCTGCGCTGGCGGCTGACGGTCGACGACCCCCGCGCCGTGGTGGTCTGCCCGCCGGGCGAGCCCAGCTGGTCCCGGCCCGCCCTGCACGCCGACGACCGGCGACTCGTCCGGCTCCTCGACCGCGGCCTGGACGACCTGCGCGGGCTGCGGCTCGCCGAGGTGGACGCGCCGCGGGACGTCTTCCTCGGCGCCGGGGTCCCCTGGTTCCTCACCCTGTTCGGACGGGACAGCCTCTGGGCCGCCCGGATGATGCTGCCGCTCGGCACCGACCTGGCCGCCGGCACGCTGCGGGTGCTCGCCCGGCGGCAGGGCACCCGGGTCGACACCGCCACCGGCGAGGCTCCCGGCAAGGTCCTGCACGAGCTGCGCCGGCACGAGTTCGCCCCCGGCGACGGGCTACGGCTGCCGCCCGCGTACTACGGCACCGTCGACGCCACCATGCTCTGGGTCAACCTCCTGCACGACGCGTGGCGCTGGGGCCTGCCGGCGGAGCAGATCGAACCGCTGCTGCCCCACCTGGACGCGGCGCTGCGCTGGCTCGGCGACCACGCCGACGCCGACGGCGACGGGCTCGTCGAGTACATCGACACCACCGGGCACGGCCTGGCCAACCAGGGCTGGAAGGACTCCGGCGACGCGGTCCGGTTCCGCGACGGCACCCTGGCCGCGCCACCCATCGTGCTCGCCGAGGTGCAGGGGTACGCGCACGAGGCCGCGGTCAACGGCGCGGCGCTGCTCGACGCGTTCGGCCGCCCGGGCGGGGACCGCTGGCGGGAGCACGCGGCCGGGTTGGCGCGCCGGTTCCGGGACGCGTTCTGGGTCGACGGGCCGTACGGGCCGCAGCCAGCGCTCGCACTGGACCGGGACAAGCGGCCGGTCGACTCGCTGACCAGCAACATCGGGCACCTGCTCGGCACCGGGATCCTCACCGGCGAGGAGGAGGCGCAGGTGGCGCGGCTGCTCGGCACCGAGGCGCTGGCCGGCGGCTACGGGCTGCGCACCATGTCCACCGACGACGCCGGCTTCAGCCCGCTGTCGTACCACTGCGGCTCGGTCTGGGCGCACGACACCGCGATCGTGCTCGGCAACCTGGCCCGGGCCGGATTCCGGGACGCCGCCCTCACCCTGGCCGACGGCCTGCTCGGCGCGGCCGAGGCGTTCGACTACCGCCTGCCCGAGCTGTACGGCGGCGACGACCGCTCCCTGGGCCGTCCGGTGCCCTACCCGGCGGCGTGCCGGCCGCAGGCGTGGGCCGCCGCCGGGGCGGTGCTGCTGCTCCAGGCGGCCACCGGGCTCTACCCCGACGTGCCCGGCGGCACGGTCCGGGTCGCTCCGCTCGCCGGTGCGCGGCTCGGCGCGGTCGCGGCGCGGCGCCTCACGGTCGCCGGCTCCCCGGTCGACGTGGCGGTGGACCGGGCCGGCCGGCCCACGATCACCGGCCTCCCCACCGGCCTGACCGTCACCGTCGACACGGCGACCATCCCCGCCCCGCGCCCGGCCCCCGCCGAGGATTCGGTGCGGGCCTGAGCGCCCCTGCCTCGGAGGTTGTTGCCCGACGCCGCAGGGCGTCGGGCAACAACGCCCCGATCACCGCGAGGGGGACGGCGGGGTGACGAGTTCGGCGACGATCTCGTCGTCCTCCATCGCGCCCGTGGGGCGGAAACCGAGGGCCTCGTAGAGTGCCACCGCCGCCACGTTCTCCGGGTGGTAGGACAGCCGCACCGGCGGATGCCCGTCCCTCGCGGCCAGCCACCCCGCCAACGTGGCCACGGTCGCCCGCCCGATGCCCCGCCCCTGCTCGGCGCCGTCGATGACCATGCCGCCGATCCAGTGCGAGCCGTCGTCGTCGGCGCCCCACATGACGTGCCCCACGACCGTCTCGTCGGCGTACACGGCGAGGGAGGTCCAGACGTCGCCGCGCATGGTCAGCAGCAGGTAGCGCGCGGCGAGGGCGGGCACCCAGGCGCGCTGGTCGTCCCGGGGTGCCACGTCGGCCACGGCCCGCCAGTTGTCGTCGGCCACGGGGCGGAGGGTGACGGCACGCCCGGCCCGGTCCCGGTGTCCAGCATCGATCATCGGGGCAGCCTAGGGGCCGCCCGCCCCGACGGCGACGGGGTTTCCAACGGCCCCGGCGACCACCGCTGCGTCGGCACTCCGCCGGACCTCGCCGGCGCCGGTCGTCCCAGGGGTGGTGCTCCGTGACCGCCGGGCGCGGTCGCCGTGCCGCGCCCGGCGCACCGCTCAGTCGAGCAGCGGGTCCAGGCCCACGGTGAGACCCGGCCGGTTGCGCACCGCGCGGACGGCCAGCAGCACGCCGGGCATGAACGAGGCCCGGTCGTACGAGTCGTGCCGGATGGTCAGCGTCTCGCCGGTGGTGCCGAAGAGCACCTCCTGGTGCGCGACCAGGCCGGTGGCGCGCACGGCGTGTACGCGAATCCCGTCGATCTCCGCGCCCCGGGCGCCCGGCACCTCGTCCTTGGTGGCGTCGGGGATCGGCCCGAGGCCGGCCTCGGCACGGGCCTGGGCGATCTGGCGGGCGGTGTGGGTGGCCGTGCCGCTGGGCGCGTCGAGCTTGCGCGGGTGGTGCTGCTCGATGATCTCGACCGACTCGAAGTGCCGGGCCGCCCGCGCGGCGAACTGCATCATCAACACCGCGCCGATGCCGAAGTTCGGGGCGATCACGACGCCCACCCCGGGCTTGCGGGCCAGCCAGCCGCGCACCCGCTCCAACCGCTGCTCGGTGAAGCCCGTGGTGCCGACGACGGCGTTGATGCCCTGGTCGATGCACCAGTGCAGGTTGTCCATGACGACATCCGGGGTGGTGAAGTCCACGACCACCTCGGCGGCGGCGTCGGACGCGGCGAAGAGGCCGTCGCCCTGGTCGATCATCGCCACCAGCTCCATGTCGGTGGCGGCGTCGACCGCCTTGCACACCTCGACGCCCATCCGGCCACGGGCGCCCAGGACGCCGACCCGCAGCGGCTCGGCCGGGTTTCTCTCCTGCTCGTCAGTCACGGGGCACAACTTATCCCAATCGGGGCGGGACCAACCCCCCGGACCTCCCGCGCCCGCCCCGCCGTCACCTCCCGTCGATGAGGCGGTCGCGGCGGGGACGAGAGGGGCGCGAGACGGATGATCCCGGGCAGCACGCTGCGTGGTCGGCGCGGGCGGATCAGGGGGTGGAGAAGTCTCCGGCGCCGAAGGGGCCGACCACGGCGAGGGACATCGGGCGCCCGAGCAGGTCGGCGGCGAGGGTGTTGACGTCCTCGACCGTCACCGCGTCGACCCGGGCGAGCAACTCGTCCACGGGCATCAGGTCCCCGTAGAGCAGCTCCCCCTTGGCCAGCCGGCTCATCCGCGAACCGGTGTCCTCCAGGCCCAGCACGAAGGACCCCTTGGACATCCCCTTGCCGCGGGCCACCTCGGCCTCGGTCAGCCCGTCGGCGGCCACGCGGGCCAGCTCGGCGCGGGTCAGTTCCAGGACCTCGTCGACCTTGCCCGGCGCACAGCCGGCGTAGACGGCGAAGAGGCCGGTGTCGGCGTACTGGCTGGCGTAGGAGTAGACCGAGTACGCGAGGCCGCGCTGCTCCCGGATCTCCTGGAACAGCCGGCTGGACATCCCTCCGCCGAGCACGTTGTTGAGCACTCCGAGCGCGAAGCGGCGATTGTCGGTCCGGTCGATGCCGGGGCAGCCGAGGATCACGTGCGCCTGCTCGGTCTCCTTCGGCTCCACCACCGTGGCGGCGGACCGGGTGCGTACGGCCGGGGTCGCCGCGCGCCTTGGTGCGGGCGCCGCCGGGTCGGTGTCGAGCGGGGTGTCCCGCAACGCCTGCCGGACGAGCTTGACCACCGTCGCGTGGTCCAGGTTGCCGGCGGCGGCCACGACGATCTGCGGAGCCGTGTAGTGCCGCCGGTAGAAGCTGTTGATCTGACCCCGGGTCATCGGGGTGACCGTCTCCTCGGTGCCGGAGATCAGCCGGCCGAGCGGGTGCTCGCCGTAGACGGCCCGCGCGAAGATGTCGTGCACCTCGTCACCGGGCTCGTCGTCGTGCATGGCGATCTCCTCGAGGATCACGCCGCGCTCGGTCTCCACGTCCGCCGCCTCCAGCACGGAGTCGGCCACGAGGTCGCACATCACGTCGATCGCCAGTGGCAGGTCCTCGTCCAGCACACGGGCGTAGTAGCAGGTGTACTCCTTGGTGGTGAACGCGTTGGTCTCGCCGCCCACCGCCTCGATCGCGGAGGAGATCTCCAGCGCGCTGCGCTTGCGGGTGCCCTTGAAGAGCAGGTGCTCCAGGAAGTGCGCGGCGCCGGACTGCGGGCCGACCTCGTCCCGCGAGCCGACCGCCACCCAGATCCCGAACGACACGCTGCGCATCGCCGGGATCGCCTCGGTGAGCACGCGCAGCCCGCTGGGGAGCACCGTACGCCGCACCGTGCCGCCCAGCGGGTCCTCGCTGATCGTCCGGGTCACCGCCCGGCCGGCGCCACCGGAGCGCGCGGGGCCGGACGACGCCGCCCCCCGTCGATCCGCAGGGAAAGGCGAACGCTGGGCCCGACTCACGGAAACCTGCTCTCACATCGACGGGGGGTGGGGTGCCACGGAGAAAAGACCGGCCGGACGGTGCCCGTTCGGGCGCCGTCCGGCCGGTCGGTGATCAGCTGTGCCGCGTGCGACGGCGCGGGCGGGACTCGCCGCCACCCTCGCCGCCCTCCGGGGCGCGGCCGCCGCGCTCCCGGTCGCCGCGCTCACGGTCACCGCGCTCTCGCGGGGCCCGCTCGCGGCCGGCGGGACGCTCGCCACCGGCCGCCTCGGGGGCGGCCGGCGCCTCGGCGCCCTCGGGGCGCACCTTGTCCAGGTAGATCTTGCCGCGCTGGTCGATGTCGGCGATCTCCACCTCGACGCGGTCGCCCACGTTGAGGAAGTCCTCGACCTTCTCGACCCGCTTGCCGTCGCCCACCTTGGAGATGTGAAGCAGACCGTCGCGGCCCGGAAGCAGCGAGACGAACGCGCCGAACGCGGCCGTCTTCACCACGGTGCCGAGGAACCGGTCGCCGACCTTCGGCAGGGTCGGGTTGGCGATCGCGTTGATCCGCTCGACGGCGGCCTGGGCGGACGGCCCGTTGGTCGCGCCGACGTAGATCGTGCCGTCGTCCTCGATCGAGATCTCTGCGCCGGTCTCGTCCTGGATCGCGTTGATCGTCTGACCCTTGGGACCGATCACCATGCCGATCTTGTCGACCGGGATCTTCACGGTGGTCACCCGCGGCGCGTAGTCGCTCATCGCGGCCGGGCCCTCGATCGCCGACTGCATCACGTCGAGGATCGTCTGCCGGGCCTCGTGCGCCTGCTGGAGCGCGCCCGCCAGCACGTCCGACGGGATGCCGTCGAGCTTGGTGTCGAGCTGCAGCGCGGTGACGAAGTCCCGCGTGCCGGCGACCTTGAAGTCCATGTCGCCGAACGCGTCCTCGGCGCCGAGGATGTCGGTGAGCGTCACGTACTGCGTCTTGCCGTCGACCTCGTCGGAGATGAGGCCCATGGCGATGCCGGCCACCGGCGCCTTCAGCGGGACACCCGCGGAGAGCAGGCCCAGGGTCGAGGCGCAGACCGACCCCATGGAGGTGGAGCCGTTGGAGCCGAGCGCCTCGGAGACCTGCCGGATGGCGTAGGGGAACTCCTCGCGTGAGGGCAGGACGGGGATGAGCGCCCGCTCCGCCAGCGCGCCGTGGCCGATCTCGCGCCGCTTCGGCGAGCCGACCCGGCCGGTCTCACCGGTGGAGTACGGCGGGAAGTTGTAGTTGTGCATGTAGCGCTTGGACTTCTCCGGGGAGAGGGTGTCCAGCGCCTGCTCCATGCGCAGCATGTTGAGCGTGGTGACGCCCAGGATCTGGGTCTCGCCGCGCTCGAAGATCGCCGAGCCGTGGACCCGGGGCAGCACGCCGACCTCGGCGGTCAGCGGACGGATGTCGCGCGGGCCGCGGCCGTCGATGCGGACCTGCTCGCGCAGCACCCGGCTGCGGACCTCGGCCTTGGTGAGCGACCGGAAGGCGGCGGAGAGCTCCTTCTCGCGGCCCTCGAAGCGCGGGCCGAGCTCCTCGGCGACCCGGGCCTTGACCCGGTCCAGGGCCTCCTCGCGGTCGGCCTTGCCGGCGATCTTCAGGGCCTCGGCCACGTCGGCGCGGGCCAGGTCGGCCACCGCGTCGTAGGCGTCGTCGAGGTAGTCGAGGAAGACCGGGAAGTCGGCGACCGGCTTGGCGGCCACCTCGGCCAGCTCGCTCTGCGCGCGGCACAGCTCGCGGATGGCCGGCTTGGCGGCCTCCAGGCCGCTGGCGACGACCTCCTCGGTCGGGGCGGGCGCGCCGCCGGCGACCAGCGCCACGGTGTGCTCGGTGGCCTCGGCCTCGACCATCATGATCGCGACGTCACCGTCCGGCAGCGCCCGGCCGGCCACCACCATGTCGAAGGTGGCCCGGGCCAGCTCCTCGTGGGTGGGGAAGGCGACCCACTGGCCGTCGATGTGGGCCATCCGGGTCGCCCCGATCGGGCCGGAGAACGGCAGGCCGGACAGCTTGGTCGACATCGAGGCGGCGTTGATCGCCACGACGTCGTACGGGTGCGCCGGGTCGAGCGCGAGGACGGTCTCGACGACCTGGACCTCGTTGCGCAGGCCCTTGACGAACGACGGGCGCAGCGGCCGGTCGATGAGCCGGCAGGTGAGGATGGCGTCCTCGCTCGGGCGGCCCTCGCGGCGGAAGAACGAGCCGGGGATCCGGCCCGCGGCGTACATCCGCTCCTCCACGTCCACCGTCAGCGGGAAGAAGTCGAACTGCTCCCGGGGCTGCTTGCTGGCCGTGGTGGCGGAGAGGACGACGGTCTCGCCCAGCTGGGCGATGACCGAGCCGGCGGCCTGACGGGCGAGCCGGCCGGTGGAGAAGGTGATCTCACGGGTGCCGAAGGACCCGTTGTCGATCACGGCGGTGCGGGATTCGGTGCCGAGTTTGGTCTCGGTCATGGTGCGGTCGTGCTCCTTCGCATCGGGGGGCTCGCGACGCGGGAAGCTGTTCAGACGGCCGGTCTTCGATCGAAGCGCCCGGGTGGCGGCGGATGCCGCGTGCCCGGAGGCCACTACCGGAGACCGGTACGCTGACCGGCTCCCTGCTCGGGTGGTCGCGTCGCCCTGTTCTCTTCCTGTGGTGCGGGAACGGGGGAGCGGCCGACTGGCCGCTCCCCCGTCACGTCACCGGCGCAGACCGAGCCGCTCGATGAGCGACCGGTAGCGGTTGATGTCCTTCTTCTGGACGTAGTTGAGCAGCCGACGGCGACGGCCGACCAGCAGCAGCAGCCCACGGCGGCTGTGGTGGTCGTGCTTGTGCACCTTCAGGTGCTCGGTGAGCTCGGCGATCCGCTTGGTGAGGACCGCGACCTGCACCTCCGGCGAACCGGTGTCGCCTTCGCGGGTCGCGTACTCCGCGCGGATCTTGGCCTTGGACTCCTGGTCGAGCGCCATGTTCTCCCTGTTTCGATGGGTTGATCACTGATGTCCGTCAGCCCGTCCAGCGGACCGGATCCGGACCGGCACCTCGCACCCGCGGCGTCGAGCAGGCACGCGAGGCCCCACGTCGGTCCTCCGACGTCCCCGCCAGACTACCAGCCGCCGCCCCGACCGGCCGGGCAAGGGCACGCGCGCGGGGCGTCGGCACCCGCGGACGGCCCCGCCCGACGTCTGTGGGAGCGCGACCGGGCGGATCAGGCGAGGGCCTCGCGCGTCCGCTCCACGTCCTGGCGCATCTGCGCGACGAGCGGCTCGATCGAGTCGTACCGGATCTGCCCCCGCAGGTGGGCCACGAAGTCCAGCGCCAACCGCTCGCCGTAGAGGTCACCGTCGAAGTCCAGGGCGTACGCCTCGACCCGCCGCTCCCGCCCGGAGAAGGTGGGGTTGGTGCCGACGGAGACCGCCGCCATCAGCGGCTCCCGCCGGCCGCGCCGGACGAGCCGGGCCGCGTACACCCCGTCGGCGGGGATCGCCGCGTACCGGTGGCAGAGCAGGTTGGCGGTCGGGAAGCCCAGCTCACGCCCGCGCTGGTCGCCCCGGACCACCACGCCCTCCACCCGGTGCGGCCGGCCCAGCGCGGCCGCCGCCGCGCCGACGTCCCCGGCATCCACGCACGAGCGGATGTACGTCGAGGAGAACACCGTGCCGTCCTCGGCCACCAGCGGGCCGCCCTCCACCGAGAAGCCGAACGTGCGGCCCAGCCGCTCCAGCAGCGCCACGTCACCGGCGGCCTTGTGCCCGAAGCGGAAGTTGTCGCCCACCACGACCCGCGTCGCGTGCAGGGCCTCGACCAGCACGTCGTGCACGAACGCCTCGGCCGGCAGCCGGGAGAACTCGGGGGTGAACGGCACCACGCAGAGCACGTCGACGCCGAGGGCCTCGATCAGCTCGGCCTTGCGGGCCGGCTCGGTGAGCACGGCCGGATGCGAGCCGGGGCGGACGACCTCGGCCGGGTGCGGGTCGAAGGTGACCACGACGGACTGCACACCCAGCTCCCGGGCGCGCGCCACGGCGTGGCCGATGGTCGCCTGGTGCCCCCGGTGCACACCGTCGAAGACGCCGATGGTGACGACCGACCGCCCCCACCCACCGGGTGCCGCGTCGTACCCCCGCCACCGCTGCATGCCGCTCCTCCCCTGTCCCTCTCCCGCGTCCGTCCGCCGACCGTCGGCGGCACCGGTCCACTCCGCCGGCTGCGCCCGTCAGGCCGGGGCGAGCACGATCTCCGCGCGGGCCCGCCCCTCCCGCTCGCTGACGATAGCGATCAGGCCGCCGGCCGGGTCGAAGACGGCGTACGGCCCGGCGATCCCGGCCGGGTCGAGCGGCCCACCGTGCGACAGCACCGCGGCCTCCGCCTCGGTGGCGTCACGTCGGGGGAAGAACCGGTCCGCCGCCGCGGCGAGCGGCAGCGTGACCACCTCCGGCGCGCGCTGCTCCAGCTCGTCGAGGGTCGCGGCCTCGCCGAGGGTGAAGCCCCCCACCGCGGTGCGCCGCAGGGCGGTCAGGTGCCCGCCGACCCCGAGCGCCAGGCCCGCGTCCCGGGCGATGGCCCGGATGTACGTGCCGGAGGAGCAGGTGACGTCCACGTCGACATCGACGACATCGGGCTCGTCCCGGCGCACGGCGAGCAGCTCCAGCCGGGAGACGGTGACCCGCCGGGCCGGCAGCTCGACGCTCTCGCCCTCGCGGACCCGCTTGTACGCCCGCTGACCGTTGATCTTGATGGCGCTCACCGCGCTCGGCACCTGGTCGATCTCGCCGGTCTGGGCGGCGAGCGCCTCCCGCACGGCCTCGTCGGTCACGTGCCCGGCCGGCACGGTCCGGATGACCTCGCCCTCCGCGTCATCGGTGACGGTCGCCTGACCGAGGCGGATGGTGGCCGTGTAGCTCTTGCCCGCCCCGATCACGTACGTCAGCAGCCGGGTGGCCCGGCCCACGCCGATGACCAGCACCCCGGTCGCCATCGGGTCGAGGGTGCCACCGTGCCCCACCCGCCGGGTGCGGGCCAGGCGGCGGATCCGCGCCACCACGTCGTGCGACGTCATGCCGGCGGGCTTGTCCACCACGATCAGACCGTCAGTGCTCACGACCGCCAAGCCTGCCAGACCGCGGTGATCGCACGAGCGGGGGATACCGCCCTGATCAAGCGGCTGCCAAGATCCACGTGTTGCGCCGCACACGCCTACGAGGGAGGCCCCGCGCCGGCGGCGACGACGCATCCGGAGGAGATCTCATGAGCGACCCGTTGCCGTCGCACGAGCACCGCGCCCGCGTCGACCTGCCGGAGTGGATGCGCAACCCCGAGCCGCCGCGCCGTACGCTCGGCCGCCGGCTCTCCGACCTCGTCGACGCGGTCCCGGCGATGGGGACGGCACGGCGCAGGATGTGGGCCTGGCGGGACCGGAGCAGGTTCAGCGAGCGACACCCGGTGGCCTCCGCCATCGTGTCGTTCGTGATCGTCCTCGTGGTGGCTACCTGCCTGGTGGTCGGGGCGCTCTACGTGTTCTACGAGACGATCCACGGCGGGGTCTGATCTGGACGGCCCGTGGGGCCGGGAGCGGAGAGCCTCCGGCGGCCGCGCGTGCGAAGATCACGACCCGATCGCGCCCACTGGGACAGGAATGACCGACGACCCACCGAATCCCCCGCCGCCCCGCCGACTCGCCGAGGTGTTCCCCGACGACGCCGAGCCGGTCAGGGTTCCCGACTGGATGCGCCACCCGGTCCAGGAGCACGAGCTGAGCCGCGCGGACCGGCTTTGGCTGTCGTGGGAGCGGCACCGCGGGAAGCTCTTCGGAGCCCTCGGTCTGCTGCTCGTGGTGGGGTTGTTCGGCGTCCTCGGCACGGCCGGTCTGCGCTTCCTCGACAAGGTCGAGCGCGGCGAGGTCACGTGGGGGCCGAGCCCGACCCCGGCGCCGAGGCCGGTCGACGCCGACGGCAACACCCTGGGCGTTTACCTCGGCACCCCCGCCGAACATTTCGCCGTTGGTGAGGCGGCGATCGCGCTGCCGCCGGCCCAGGCGACGGGTCCGTTCACCGCCGCACAGGTATCTGCCGCACTCGCCGCCGTACGAGACGCGCTGGTCGAGGGTCGACTGAGCCCCGCCATGCTCCGCGGCGATCCGCGCGCGTTCCTCAGCCGACTCGCTCCGGACGCGCGGGCGGGGGTGACGGACGACCTGGCCAAGGGCAACAACCTGGGCTACGCCACCCGGATCCTCGAGGGCGCCGATCCGGGCTGGGTCCCCGGCGACGGCATCCGCGCCCAGGGCACCGTCGAGTACGCCGCCACCACGTCGGACGGCACGCGGCTGCTCACCATCACCACCCGGTTCATCTGGGTCTACTCCTTCGACCTGTTCCAGGCCCAGAGGTACCGGCCCGGAGCCGAACTGGTGACCCTGCGCGACGAGGTGGTGTGGCAGTTTCCGCACCCGGACGACGTCGGGCCATCGTCCCGGGGGCTCTGGATCGGGTCCGCCGACGTGACCGTCGCGAACGCCACCTGCGCGGCGATGGCGAAGGGCTTCATCGACCTGGAGTTCGATCCGAGGCGCCTGG
The DNA here is from genome assembly GCF_056150165.1 of Micromonospora xinjiangensis. Lineage (NCBI taxonomy): Bacteria > Bacillati > Actinomycetota > Actinomycetes > Micromonosporales > Micromonosporaceae > Micromonospora > Micromonospora xinjiangensis. The sequence continues at coordinate 531,467 of NZ_JAXCFO010000001.1, forward strand.
CCGCTCCGCGGCCGGCGGCTACCGCCGACATCTACGATCCGGGTTTGCGGGCCGGGGCCGGCGAGTCCTGCTGAGGTGGGACCGCGAGCCCGTCAGCGCACCGCGCCGACGACGGCCCAGCGGCCGGAGCGCAGCCGCAGCAGCAGCGCCACCAGGCGGAGCACCACGAAGAGGGTGAGGCCGGCCCAGATGCCGCCCAGCCCGAGGTCGAGGCCGTGGGCGAGCCAGATCGCCGGGAGGAACCCGCCCAGCGCCGCCACCACGGTGAGGTTGCGCAGGTAACGGACGTCGCCGGCGCCGATCAGCACGCCGTCGAGGGCGAAGACCACCCCGGCCAGCGGCTGCATCGCGACGAACCAGGGCCAGGCCACCATGGCCTGGTCGCGGACGAGCGGATCGGAGCTGAACCAGGACGGCACGACGCCCGCGCCGGCCGCGATCAGCACCGCGAACGCGACCCCGCACGCACCGCCCAGCACGGCGATGCGGCGCGCCAGTCCCCGGGCCACGGCGTCGTCGCCGGCCCCCAGGGCCGCGCCGACCAGCGACTGCGCGGCGATCGCCAGCGCGTCGAGGACCAGCGCCGTGAAGAACCACAGCTGCAGGGCGATCTGGTGGGCGCCCACGGCGGCCGCGCCGAAGCGGGACGCCACCGCGGTCGCGGAGAGGAAGCTGGCCTGGAACGCCGCGCCCCGGATCAGCAGGTCGCGGCTGAGCACGAGCTGCTGCCGGATCAGCCGGGGTCGGGGTCGCAGCGAGACCCGCTCGGCCACCAGGGCCGCGGCGAACAGCCCGCCACTGAGCGTCTGGGCGACGGCGTTCGCCACCGCCGAGCCGTTGAGGCCGAGCCCGACGGGATAGACCAGCAGCGGGCAGAGCAGCGCGGAGAGCAGGTTGGGCGCGAGCACGAAGAGCAGCGGACGCCGGGTGTCCTGGATGCCGCGCAGCCAGCCGTTGCCGGCGGCCGCCAGCAGCAGGCCCGGGGCGCCGAGCGCCGCGATCCGCAGCCAGTGCGCGGCGGCGTCGGCCACCTCGCCGGGGCCGCCGACGAGGGTACGCGTCAACGCCCCGCCGCCGAGCTGCATGCCGACGGCGACCAGCAGCCCGACGCCGAACGCGAGCCAGGACGCCTGAACGCCCTCGGCGACGGCGGCGGCCCGGTCCCCCGCCCCGAACCGGCGGGCCGAGCGCCCGGTGGTGCCGTACGCCACCACGGTGCCGAGCCAGGCGGTGAGCGTCATGACCGTGCCGCCGACGGCGAGTGCGGCCAGCGGCACCCGGCCGAGGTGACCGACCACGGCGGTGTCGACGAGCACGTAGAGCGGCTCGGCGGCGAGCACGACGAGGGCCGGCAGGGCGAGCGCGGCGATCCTGCGCGGCGAGGCGGCGGTCCGGGCGGTGGCGACGGTCTGGCTCATCGCCGCCGATCCTGACACGACCGAGGTAAGGATCGCAAGACGTCTGAAGACTTACAGTACGGCGGCGTGCGGCCACGCTCGCCCGCGCCCGCGTCGGAGGCAGACGACTCGGCAGCCCGCGTCGATCCCGCGCGCCTCCGGGTCCGCGCCGGGATGCCGCCATGGCTGCCGGGCCTGCCGACGGCTCGGCGCCGGTCGCACCGCCCCAGCTCCAACGGCGAGGCTCCAGGCCCGAGCAGCCGCGGTGGGATCCGGCGCATCGCCGGGCGCCCACGCGGCAACGCGGTCACCAGCCGTAGGGCCACGCAGGCCTCGTTGCGGAAGGTCCATCCGGGGACGGGCGGCGACACGACCCCGGGCGACCGGAGCGGCTGCCCGCAACGACGGGCTCGGCACGGATGGCGGTTCGGTGGACGGACGCGGGGCCCGACGGGTGAAGGCTCAGGCCGACGGACAGGCGGAGCCCATGCGCGAATGCTGAGGCCGACGGGCGGACGGAGCCCGACCGGCGATGACTCAGGCCGACGGGCGCACGGAGCCCGACCGGCGAAGGCACAGGCACGGACGCGCGGAGCCTGACGAACGAGGGTTCCGGGCCGACGGGCGCGGGGCCGACAGGCGAGGGATCGGGCCGACGGGCTCCGCCGGCTACAGGCGGCCCGGCGCGACGGGAGAGCCGACGGGAGGAATGAGCGTCGCGCCGGACGGCGGCGGAAGAGCCACGGTCACCGGCGGCGGAAGTGCCGCGGGCGGGGCGGCCGGGAGGGGCTCGGCGCGGGGTGGGCGGTGACGCTGTCGGCGCGGCGCGTCGGCGGCGTCACCGCCGGTCGGTACGGGTCACTGACGGGTGTCCATCGACGTCTGCAACGCGCGGCGGGCCTGCTCGCGGGCCTCGTCAGTGGTCTCGGGCTTGGGCTTGCTCGGCATCGTGATGCTCCGTTCCAGGGTGCGAGCCACCGGCAGGCGGCGGCCCTCGCGGGCGGTCCTGCGGGCGCTTCCGACGGCGGTCCGGGGTCACCGGAGCGGCCGATCAGGTGGCGCGAACCCGGGTCGGTCGACCCTGGAGGGAGGCGGGGCCGGGTGCGGCACCACCCCCACGACCTGCGCCAATCGATGTGGCGCCGGCCGTTTCCCAAGTTAGCGTTCAGTCAGCCGCGCCGCGTACGGTTCCCGGCATCTGGACTGTCCGGCCGCGGACGTCAGCGGGCCAGGAAGTGCCAGCCCAGCCACCACCAGAACCCGAAGAGTCCGATCCGGCCCACCGGCACCGAGCCCACCTCGTAGCGCATCACGTACGCGCACACCTCACCGAGCGTGGGGACCCGCGAGCCCTCCCGGCGGGCCAGCCACTCGACGGTGGCGAAGAGCGCCAGGGCGGTGAGGAAACCGCCGATCGCCAGTGCCCGCATCATCGCCGCACCAGCCCCCAGAACGCGGACAGCCAGGCGAACCAGGCCGCCGAACGGACCAGCTGGTCCTCCAGGAGCGGGTCGGCCAGCCGCGAGAAGGTGGGAAACTCGTCACCCGCGGCGAGCACGAAGGCCGCCCCCTCGAACACTCCGAACACCACGATCGGCAACGCCCACCAGGCCGCGCCGGACCCGAGCCGCACCGGTGCCGGCCGGCGCGGCACCCGGTTGCTCAGACCGAGCCAGATCAGCACGCCACCGGTGCCCAGGGTGTAGAGGTTGGCCTCCGCCGAGAAGGACGCGAACCGGCCGCCCACCAGCGAGAGGCAGACCAGCACGGGCACGGAGACGGCGGGACGGTCCCAGGCGCGGGGCGCCTCGACGGTGAGCTCGCGGGGCTGCTCCATCCCGCAATTCTCCCCGCCGGCACCGCGAGCGGAAAGGCCCGACGCCCCGGAGCCGCCCCTGATCCGCGGGAACGGGTCAGCCGACGCCCGGCACGATCACCGCCGCGTCGAGCTGCCCACGGATGCTGTCGAGGACCGCCTCCGCGCCGCCACGCCCCGTGAACCCGGCCGCGAACCGGTGCCCGCCACCACCCAGCGCGACCGCCACCCGGCTGACGTCCACGGCCCCCTTGCTGCGCAGCGACACGGCCCACTCGCCCGGCGCGGTCTGCTTGAGCACGCAGCTCACGTCCGCCTCGGCGGTGCACCGCACCGAGTCGATCAGCGCCTCGAGCACGTACGGCCGCTGGCCGTGCCGGGCCAGGTCGTCGAGGGTCGCCCAGGTCCAGACCAGCCCGTGCCCGCCGGCCGCGGTCTGGTCCAGGCTGGCCCGGCCGAGCACCTCGCCGAAGAGTCGCACCGCCCCGAACGGGCGGGTGTCGAAGACGCGCCGGGAGATGTCGCCGGGACGGATGCCGGTGGCCAGCAGCCGGGCCGCCATCTGGTGCACGGCCGGGGTGGTCGCCTCGAACCGGAACGAACCGGTGTCGGTGGTGAGCGCCACGTACAGGCACTCGGCGATCCCGGCGTCGAGCTGGACGCCGAGCCGGGTCAGCAACTGCTCGGCGACCACCGAGGTCGCCGCGGCGTGCGGATCGACCAGGTTCACCCCGCCGAAGCGGGTGTTCGAGGCGTGGTGGTCCAGCACCAGCGCCGCCTCGGCCGTGCCCAACCGGTCGGCCAGCTCACCGAGGCGCGACTCGCTCGCGGCGTCGAAGCAGATCACCAGGTCCGGCGCCGGTTCGGCCTCCGCGGCCGGCACCAGCAGGTCGAGCCCCGGCAGCTCGCGGAACGGCTCGGGCACCTCCGGCGGGCCCGGGAAGGTCGCCTGCATCCGACGTACGCCGAGTTGCCGCAGGCCCAGCGCGAAGCCGAGCATGCTGCCCAGCGCGTCCCCGTCCGGGTTCACGTGGCAGATCAGCAGTACGCGCGAGTCGGCTGTCAGGTTCCGCAGCAGCGACTCGGCCGCGGCCCAGTCGGCCGCGCCCGGGCCGGATCCGGCCGGCGCCGCCTCGACGACGGCACCGGCCGGGCCACCGGACCCGCTCACCGCCGCTCCCCGCCGGCCGGCGGGGTCTCGTCCTCGGTGTCGTCGGTCTCCTCGGCCTCTTCGCTGTCCTCGTCGAGCCGGTAGGGCTGCGCCTCGCCGGCGTACTGTGCCTTGGCCGCGAGGCGCTGCACCTCCGCGTCCGCGCTGCGGGCCGCCGCGAGCAGGTCGTCGATGTGCTTGACCTGGTCCTGCACGTCGTCGAGGACGAAGGTCAGCGTCGGCGAGTGCCGCAGCCCGAGGGCCTTGCCCACGGTGCTGCGCAGCATGCCCTTGGCGCTCTCCAGCGCGGCGGCGGTGCCCGACTGGGCCGCCGCGTCGCCGAGGACGGTGTAGAAGACCGTGGCGTCGCGGAGGTCGGCGGTGATCCGCGCGTCGGTGATGGTGATCATGCCGAGCCGCGGGTCCTTGATCTGGCTCCGCACCACCGACGCGACCAGTTCCCGCACCCGCTCCGCGTGCCGGCGTACCTTGGCCGGATCCGTCATCTCGCCACCTCCACGGTGTCCCGCTCCCGGCTGGGACGCGGCGGCGCGACGCGCCCCCGGCCCGACCGCCCAACATCTCGAACACTACCCGCGCGGTCTGACCCGGCGCGCGGTGCCGGCGGCAGCGCCACCGACGGGACTGCCCGTCGGTGGCGGCCGGGCAGGTCAGTCGTCCTCGCCGTAGAGCCGGCGCCGCACCGAGAGCAGCTCGGCCTCCGGCCGGCCGGCGACCAGGCGCTCGCACGAGTCCAGCACCTCGCGGACGTGCGCCGCCTCGGCGGCCACCACGGCCACCCCGATTTCGGCCCGACCGTGCAGGTCGAGCGCCCCCACCTCGGCGGCGGAGACCTCGAAGCGGCGCAGGGCCGCCACGATCGGTCGTACGTATGATCTCTTGGCCTTGAGCGACCGGGAGTCACCCGGCAGCAACAGGTCGAAGACCGCGGTTCCGGTGAACATCGCCCCGGACGATACCCGTAGCGGGCCCCACATGATCAAGGGGTTTACGCCGTGTCGGCGTAAACCCCTTGACCTGCGTTCTCAGCGCGGGATCAGGCCCGCGGCTTCTCCCGCATCTCGAAGGTCTCGATGATGTCGCCGACCTGGATGTTGTTGAACCCACCCAGGGTCAGACCACACTCGAAGCCCTCCCGGACCTCCGTGGCGTCGTCCTTGAACCGCTTCAGCGAGTTGATCGTGAGGTTCTCCGCCACGACCGCCCCGTCCCGCAGCAGACGCGCACGCGCGTTGCGGCGGATGAGACCGGAGCGGACGATACAACCGGCGATGTTGCCGATCTTGGACGAGCGGAACACGTCGCGGATCTCCGCGGTGCCGAGCTCGACCTCCTCGTACTCCGGCTTGAGCAGCCCCTTGAGCGCCGCGTCGATCTCCTCGATGGCCTGGTAGATGACGGTGTAGTACCGGATCTCCACGCCCTCGCGGTCGGCGATCTCCCGGACCTTGTTCGCGGCCCGGACGTTGAAGCCGATGATCGTGACCGCCTCGGTCGAGGCGCTCGCGAGCATGACGTCGCTCTCGGTGATCGCACCGACGCCCCGGTGGATGATCCTGAGCTGGACCTCCTCGGGGATGTCGAGGTTGAACAGCGCGTCCTCGAGGGCCTCCACGGAACCGGAGACGTCGCCCTTGAGCACCAGGTTGAGCGAGGTCTTCTCGCCCTCCTTGAGCTGCTCCATGAGCGTCTCGAGGGTCGCCCGGCCACGGGAGTTGGCGAACGCCGCCGCCCGCCGCCGCGCCTGCCGCTGCTCGGCGATCTGACGCACCGTGCGGTCGTCCTCGGCCGCCAGGAACGTGTCACCCGCACCCGGCACCGCGGTCAGACCGAGCACCAGCACCGGACGGGCCGGACCCGCCTCGGCGACCGCGTTGCCGTTCTCGTCGAGCATCGCGCGGACCCGGCCGTGCGCCCCACCGGCGACGATCGAGTCGCCCGCCCGGAGGGTGCCCTTCTGCACCAGCACCGTCGCCACCGCACCGCGGCCCTTGTCCAGGTGCGCCTCGATCGCCACACCCTGCGCCGGCCCGTCGATCGGAGCGGTCAGCTCCAGCGACGCGTCGGCGGTCAGCAGGACGGCCTCGAGCAGGTCCTCGATGCCGATGCCCGGCTTCGCGGCCACGTTGACGAACATGGTGTCGCCGCCGTACTCCTCGGCGACCAGGCCGTACTCGGTCAGCTGCTGGCGGACCTTGTCCGGGTTGGCCTCCGGCTTGTCGACCTTGTTGACCGCGACCACGATCGGCACGTCCGCCGCCTTGGCGTGGTTGAGCGCCTCGATCGTCTGCGGCATCACGCCGTCGTCGGCCGCGACCACCAGGATCACGATGTCGGTGACCTGGGCACCACGGGCACGCATGGCCGTGAAGGCCTCGTGACCCGGGGTGTCGATGAAGGTGATCGCCCGGTCCTCGCCCTCGTGCGGGACGTGGACCTGGTAGGCGCCGATGTGCTGGGTGATGCCACCCGCCTCGCCGGCCACCACGTTCGCCTTGCGGATCGCGTCGAGCAGCTTGGTCTTACCGTGGTCGACGTGACCCATGACGGTCACCACCGGCGGACGGCTGACCAGACGGTCCTCCGCCACCTCGGCGTCGAGGTCGATGTTGAACTGCGCGAGCAGCTCGCGGTCCTCGTCCTCCGGGCTGACGATCTGCACGTTGAAGCCGAGGTGCTCACCCAGCAGCAGCAGGGTGTCGTCAGAGCAGGACTGGGTCGCGGTGACCATCTCGCCCAGGTTGAACATCTCCTGGACCAGCGAACCCGGGTTGGCGTTGATCTTGTCGGCGAAGTCCGACAGCGAGGCGCCACGGGAGAGCCGGACGACCTGACCCTGACCCCGGGGGGCACCCGAGCTCATGGTCGGAGCCGACAGGTTGTCGAACTCCTGTCTGCGCTGCTTCTTCGACTTGCGACCACGGGTCGGCTTGCCACCGGGGCGCCCGAAGGCACCCGCGGCGCCGCCGCCACGGCCACGGCCGCCGCCACCCGGACGACCGGCGCCACCACCGGCGGGCGCGCCCGGACGGAACCCACCGCCCGTGCCACCACCGGGGCCGCCGCGGTAACCACCGCCGCCGCCACCGCCACCGGCGCCGCCGCCGCGGTAACCACCGCCGCCGCCACCGCCACCGGGACCGCCGCGGAAGCCGCCGCCACCACCGCCGGGACGACCGGCACCGCCGCCGGGACGACCGGCACCGGGACCGCCGGGACGACCCGGACGCTGGCTCGGCATCGAGGCCGGGCTGGGCCGGGGCGGCATGGAGGCCGGGCTCGGCCGGGGCGGCATCGAGGCCGGGCTCGGCCGCGGGCCACCCGCGCCGGCCGCCGGCGGACGCTGCTGCTGACCGCCGGAGATGCCGAACGGGTTGTTACCGGCGCCGCGCGCCGGCGGACGGGCACCCGGACGCGCGCCCGGACCCGGGGTCGGACCGCCGGGACGACCGGCGGCCGGGGAACCCGGACGGGGCGGCAGGGTGCCCGGACCCGGCCGCGGGCCGGGACGGGGACCGCCCTCCGCCGGGGGCTCCCGGCGGGTGCTCTCCCGCTGCTGCTGGCGGGCGGCCTGCGCGGCCTTGACCGCGGCCTCCTGCTCAGCCTTGAGGGCGGCGGCGCGCGCCTCGGCGGCCGCCACCTCGATGTCGTGCGCGCTCGCCGGCTTCGCGACCGGGGTCGCGGCTGCCGGCGGGCCCGGAACGGGGCCCTTCTTCGGTCCCGGGGCCGGCGCGGCCGGCCGCCGCGGCGGCATCGGCTTGGCCGAGACCCGGGGCGAACCCGGGGCGGGCGACGGCGTCGGCGCCGGGGTCGGCGTGGGCGCGGCCGCCGGTGGGGCGGCCGGCGCCGCCGAACCGGCGGACGCGGCGAAGGCGCCCCGCAGCCGCCGGGCGACGGGCGCCTCGACGGTGCTGGACGCGGACTTCACGAACTCGCCCATCTCCTTGAGCTTGGCGAGAACGGTCTTGCTCTCGACCCCGAGCTCCTTCGCGAGCTCGTGTACGCGGGCCTTACCTGCCACTGCACTCCTCACTCCGAGGTCGTGCGGGCAGCACCCGCAGCGACCTCACTCGTGCACTTGAAGCCTGGTCATTTCTGGGACTTCATCGTGTGCTCATGTCGGTCGTCCTACCTTGCTAGCGACCCGCGCCCGGTCGGGTTGACCGGACGTCGTGGTTGGCGCATCGATGTGCTCCGCGAGCTCACCGTGGTCGAGGACCGCGGTGACGCGCAACGCACGCCCGAAGGCGCGTCGCCGCACCGCCTGCGCGAAGCAGGCCGGATCCGGGTGCAAGTTCGCTCCCCGACCCGGCAGTCTGCGGGCCGGATCGGGCCGGAGGCTGTAACCAGCCCCGTCGCCGACCGCTACGACCCGCAGCAGTTCGCCGCGCGGCGCCCGCCGCCGGCAACCCACACAGGTGCGCTCCGGCCGCGCGCGTCGTGCCACTGAGAAAGTCTACCCCTAGCTGCCGGAGATCGCGCCGCCCGGCTCCGGGACGTGATCAGCTCCGCTCCGGCCCGCCGGCGCGCTCTGCTCCGCGTCGGAACGGATGTCGATGCGCCAACCGGTCAACCGGGCCGCCAGCCGGGCGTTCTGCCCTTCCCGGCCGATCGCGAGCGAAAGCTGGAAGTCCGGCACGGTCACCCGCGCGGTCCGGGTGGCCAGGTCGACCACCTCGACCCGCAGGGCCTTGGCCGGCGACAACGCGTTACCGACGAAGGTGGCGGGGTCGTCCGACCAGTCGATGATGTCGATCTTCTCGCCGTGCAGCTCGCTCATGACGGCCCGGACCCGCTGGCCCATCGGCCCGATGCAGGCGCCCTTCGCGTTGACGCCGGGAGCCGTGGAGCGGACCGCGATCTTCGTACGGTGACCTGCCTCACGCGCGATGGCGCTGATCTCCACGGTGCCGTCGGCGATCTCCGGCACCTCCAGGGCGAAGAGCTTCTTCACCAGCGCCGGGTGCGACCGGGACAGGGTGATCTGCGGCCCACGCGCGCCCTTGGCGACGTGCACCACCACGCAGCGGATGCGCTCGCCGTGCACGTACCGCTCGCCGGGCACCTGCTCGGACTGCGGCAGGACGCCCTCCAGCTTGCCCAGGTCGACGCTGACGATGCCCTTCTCGGCGCGCGCCTCGTGCGCCTGCACCACGCCGGTGACCAGGTCGCCGTCACGGCCGACGTACTCACCGAAGTGCGCCTCGTCGGTGGCCTCCCGCAGCCGCTGGAGGATCACCTGCTTCGCCGTCATGGCGGCGATCCGGCCGAAGTCGTGCGGAGTGTCGTCCCACTCCCGTACGACCGCGCCCTCCTCGTCCAGTTCCTGCGCGTACACCGAGGCCGCGCCGGACTTGCGGTCGATCTCCACCCGCGCGTGCGGTTCGGCGCCATCGGTGTGCCGGTAGGCGGTCAGCAGCGCGGTCTCGATCGCCGCGAGGATCGTGTCGAACGGGATCTCCCGCTCGCGCTCCAGTGCGCGCAGCGCCGCGAGGTCGATGTTCACCTCTCCTCGTCCTCCACATCTTCGTCGTCGATGTCGTCTGAATCACCGGCCGCGCCGGTGTCACCGAACTCGTCCGCCTCGTCGATCTCGTCGAGGCGGTGGAACTCCACCTGCACCCGCCCGGGGCCGAGTTCGGCGTAGGTCCAGTCCGCGCGGCCGGCGTCGGTCTCCAGCGTCACGCGCTCCTCGTCCGCCGCGACGATCCGCCCGGTGACCTGCCGCTCGCCGGCGGGCTGCTCGCCGCGCTGCTCGGGCAGGGCGGCGCGGGTGGTCACCTTGACCAGCCGGCCGATGTTGCGCCGCCAGTGCCGGGGCAGGGTGAGCGGCCGGTCCACGCCCGGCGAGCTGACCTCCAGCTGGTACTCCCCCGCGACGATGTCGCCGCCGGTCTCCTCCGCGGCGTCGAGGGCGGCGGAGACGGCCCGGGAGACGTCCGCGACGGCGTCCAGGTTGATCCCGCCGTCGGCGTCCACGATCACCCGCACCACGTGCCGCCGCCCGGCCCGGGAGACGGCGAGGTCCTCGAGGTCGTAGCCGGCCTCGACCACCACCGGCTCGATCACGTCCCGCAACCGGGTGCGCCGCGCGGCGAGGTCACCGCCGCCGCGGGGGCGCTCACCGCCGCGGGGCCGCCCCGTCGACCTGGTGGCACGGCCACGCTGCGTCATCTCGCACCCTCTCCTGCCCGGCGGTGACCCTCGTCCCGCCCCATGCCGGCACGCCACCGGGGCGGACGCGCCCGGTGGCTGCGCAGAGCGTAACGCGCCGGCCGGCCGGCCGACCGGGCGGCGCACCGACGGCGATGCGTCACGTACCCGGAGGACATGGTGTTGACTTGTCCGGTGGCCAGAGGCACTCCAGCACAGCACCCAGAAGCACCCGGGCATTCCCGGCGCGGCCTGCTACGCGCCGGAGGGCTGCTCGCCCTCGGCGCCGCGGCGGTGCCGCTGGCCGGTTGCGACCTCCTCGGCCGTGACGACGAGGAGCCCCGCCCGCCCGATCCCCTGCGCCCGGTGCTGGACGAGGCGCTGGCGCTCGCCGCCGGCTACCGGGACGCCGCCGCGGCGCACCCGGACCTGGCCGGGCGGCTCACCCCCATCGCCGAGACGCACCAGGCGCACGCCGCCGAACTGGCCCGGATCATCGGCGCCGACCTGCCCTCACCCGCCGCGACACCGGGCGGTGGCAGCCCCGCCGCCGACCCCGACGCCGCCCTCACCGGCCTGCGGCAGCGCGAACGCGCCGCCCGGGACGCCGCGCTCACGGCCTGCGCCGCGGCGCCGGCGGACCGCGCCGCGCTGGTGGGGTCGATCGCGGCGGCCCGCGCCACGCACCTGGAGGCACTGAAGTGAGCGAGCGCAGCGCGCCACTCGCGCCCGCCGAGGCCCTCGCCGCGGCGCTGACCGCCGAGTACGCGGCCATCTTCGCCTACGGTCCGATCGGCGTACGGCTCTCCGGCGCGGCCCGCAACGCCGCCCGGCAGGCCGAGGCCGCGCACCGGCGTCGCCGCGACGCGCTGGTGGTGCAGCTCACGACGGCGGGCGCCGCGGTGCCCCCGGACCAGGCCGGATACAGCCTGCCGTTCCCGGTCACCGACCGGGCGAGCGCGTTGCGGCTGGCGGTCGAGGTCGAGGAGCGGACGGCGGCGCACTGGCGGGCGGCGCTGGCCGGCACCACCGGCAGCGACCGTGACCAGGCGCTGGACGCCCTGCTCGACTACGCCGTACGCGCCACCCGCTGGCGGCGGACGGCCGGCATCACCCCGCTCACGGTGGCCTTCCCCGGCCGCCCCACCTGACGGGGGCCGCCCGCCCGGCGGAGCGTCGCCGGTCACTCCCGGTTGCGGAGCGCATACCAGGTATGCATACTCCGGCCATGTCCATCCGTCACGGGCTGCTGGCCCTGCTCGAACGCGGCCAGATGTACGGCTACCAGCTGCGGGCCGCGTTCGAGGAGTCGACCGGCTCGACCTGGCCGCTGAACATCGGGCAGGTCTACACCACGCTCTCCCGGCTGGAGCGGGACGGTCTGGTGCGCCCCCTGCCGGAGAGCGACGCCGGGCAGCGCCCGTACGAGATTACCGACGCGGGCCGCGCGGACCTGGCCCTCTGGTTCGCGACCCCGGTGAGCCGGACCGACCGGCCCCGGGACGAGCTGGCGATCAAACTGGCCCTGGCGCTCACCACGCCGGGCGTGGACGTCCGGTCCGTGGTGCAGACCCAGCGCGCCGCGACGATGCGCGCCCTGCAGGAGTTGACCCGACTGAAGTACGCCAGTGACAAGCCGGAGGACCTACCCTGGCGGCTGGTGCTGGACGCGATGGTGTTCCAGGCCGAGGCCGAGGTGCGCTGGCTGGACCACTGCGAGACGAGTCTGGTCCGGTACCGACCGGCGGAACGGGGCGCGGCGCCCGCCCAGGCGGCCACACCCGCGGAGGCGGTGCTACCCACCGACGAGGAGGCGCGGCGGTGAGCGGAGCGGACGGCGTGGTGCTCGACCTGCGTGACGTCCACCGCACCCACGGCACCGGCCCGGCCGCCGTGCACGCCCTGCGCGGGGTGAGCCTGGCCGTCCGGCCCGGCGAGCTGGTGGCCGTGATGGGCCCGTCCGGCTCCGGCAAGTCGACCCTCCTGGCGCTCGCCGGCGGCCTCGACCGCCCCACCTCCGGTGAGGTACGCGTCGAGGGCCAGCCCCTGGCGACGTTGGACCGGCGCGGACTGGCCCAGCTGCGCCGGCGCCGCATCGGCTACATCTTCCAGAACCTCAACCTGCTGGGCAGTCTCAGCGCCGTCGAGAACGTGGCGCTGCCGCTGGAGCTGGACGGCGCCGGGGTGCGGCGGGCCCGCGCGCTGGCGCTGGCCGCGCTCAGCGAGGTGGGCCTGCCCGAGCTGGGCGACCGCTTCCCGGACCAGCTCTCCGGCGGTCAACAGCAGCGGGTGGCCATCGCCCGGGCGCTGGTCGGCGAGCGGCGGCTCGTGCTGGCCGACGAGCCGACCGGTGCGCTGGACTCGCAGACCGGCGAGGCCGTGCTTCACCTGCTGCGCCGCCGGGTCGACGCCGGCGCGGCCGGTCTGCTGGTGACCCACGAGGCGAGGCATGCCGGCTGGGCCGATCGGGTGGTCTTCCTGCGCGACGGGGTGCTGGTCGACTCGACGGCGCCGTTGGGCAGCGTCGAGCAGCTGCTGAGCGGCAGCGGCCGGTGACCGTCCGTCCGGGCGGTCGTACCCGGCCCGGAGCCGGCTCGCGGGGATCGCTCCCGTCCGCGCCGGTCCCACCGGACCCCGCGCCCATCCGCCCGCGACGGTTCGCCGAACTGGTCGGTTCCTGGCGGGCGGCGCTGCGCATCGCGCGCCGGGAGGCGCGCCGCGCGCGGGGGCGCACCGCGCTGGTGCTGGCCATGATCGCGCTGCCGGTGCTCGTGCTGACGTTCGTCGCCGTGAGCTACGACATGGCGCAGCTGACCGGCGAGGAGCGCGTCGACCGCCGGCTGGGTGTCGCCGACGCCGCCCTGCGCCGCGTCAGCGACCTCCCGCTGCGCCAGGACAGCTCGGGCGACGGCTGGTACCCGCGGGACCCGGACTCGACCGTTCCCGGCCCGCCGATCACCACGGGCGAGATCAGGGAGCTGCTCGGGCCGGGCGGCCGGGTCACCGAGATCCGCGCCTGGGTGCCGGTCGACCTCCGGGTGGACGGTCGGGACGAGTCGTTCCAGAGCCGCGTCCTGGACCTCGCCGACCCGCTCGCCCGCGGCGTCGCCCGGCTGCTGGAGGGCCGGGCACCGGACGACCCGGGTGAGATCGCCGCGAGCCGCTCCGCCCTGCGTCGCCTGCACGCCGGGTTGGGCGACACGGTCACCGGGGCGGACGGGTCCCGGTCGTACCGGGTCGTCGGGGTGGTCGAGTTCCCGGACGACCTGGGCCCGCTGCTCGCCCTGCACCCGGCGGCCGTGCCCGCGACGGAGGACGGTCCGGACACCACGTGGCTGCTCGACGTGCCGGGCGAGGTGGACGACTCGCTGGTCCACCGCCTCAACGAGCGGGGCGTCCTGGTGACCACGCGCACCGGCACGACCGGGAACAGCTTCCTGCACCTGTGGCCCGGCCGGGGCGGCACGGACGTGACGGGGCTCGGCACCGGAGTCCTGGCCGGCGGGCTCGGCCTGCTGGAGGTCGTACTGCTGGTCGGGCCCGCCTTCGCCGTCGGTGTTCGCCGCCGGCGACGGGACCTCGCCCTGGTGGCCGTGGCCGGCGGCGACGCCGCCCAGCTGCGTCGCGTGGTGCTGGCCGACGGTGTGGTGCTGGGCTGCCTCGGCGCGGTGGCCGGCCTGGCACTCGGCGTCCTGGCCGCGTTCGCCGGCCGTCCCCTGGTCGAGGAGTACGTCTTCGGCGCCCGCTTCGGCGGGTACCGATGCTGGCCGCCCGCGCTGGTCGCGATCGCCGGGGTCGCGGTGCTGGCCGGGGTGCTGGCCGCGTTGGCCCCGGCGTGGACGGCCGCCCGCCAGGATGTGGTCGACGGGCTGGCCGGCCGGCGCACGCCACCTCGCAACCGGGGGCGCTGGCTGGCTCTCGGCGTGGCACTGGTGGCGGGCGGCGCGGCGATCGCGGGGCTCGGCGCCGCCCAGACCACCGACTGGGTGATCCTCACCGGGCTGATCCTCGGCGAGTTGGGCCTGGTCTTCTGCATTCCCACCCTGATCGGCCTGCTGGCCCGCCTCGGCCGTGCGCTGCCGCTGGCGCCGCGGATCGCGTTGCGGGACGCGAGCCGCAACCGGGCATCCGCCGCGCCCGCCATCTCCGCCGTGATGGCCGCCGTCGCCGCCAGCGTGGCCCTCGGCTCCTTCCTCGCCAGCGACTCGGCCCGCGACGCCGAGACGTACCAGCCCGCGTTGTCGGCCGGATACGTGCAGGTCATGCGCGTCGACGATGAGCGGCGGTCGCCGCGCGCGGACGCGGAGACGGACGCGGCGGTGGCCGCGGCGGCCCGGGCCCACCTCGGCGGCGGGCAGGTGGCCCCGGTGCGGAGTGTCCAGTGTGATCCGGAGCGCCGGCTGAGCATGGTCTGCGAGGTCACGCCGATGCTGCCGCCCGGTCAGGCCTGCCCGTGGCAGCCCGACGACGGGTTGAGCGCGGCGGATCGGCGGCGCGCCCGCGCCGATTCGCGCTGCCAGTTCCGGGCCCGCGACTACTACGGCGGGTACGTCCAGGTGAGCGTGGACGACGGGACGGCGCTCCCGGCGCAGACGGGGGCGAGCCCGGCGGAGGCGGAGGCCGCCCGGGCCGTGCTGCGCGACGGGGGCGCGGTGGTCACCGACTCGCACTACCTGCGCGACGGGCGGCTGGCGGTCGCGGTCGACCGGAGCGTCGACGGGCAACAGGGGCTCACCCGCAACGTCACCATGGTGACCGGGTACGCGCTGCCCGACGGCCCCGGCCCCACCCGGCTGCTGCTCTCCCCCGCGGCCGCCGCCCGGCTCGGGCTCGGCTCGTACACGTCGGCCTGGGTGATCTCGGTGGCGACCTCCCCCGACGAGTCGCAACGCCAACGGTTCACGGCCGCGCTGCGGCCCCACGGCTCCTTCGCCGTCGAGCTGGAGCAGAACGGCACGGGCAGCGGAGAGGCCCCGCTGCTGCTCCTGCTCGCCGCGGCGGCCGGCGTCATCACCATCGGCGCGGCCGGCATCGCCACCGGGCTCGCCGCCGCGGAGGGCCGCGCGGACCTCTCCACCCTCGCGGCGGTGGGGGCGAGTCCCCGGGTGCGCCGGCTGCTCGCGCTCGCCCAGGCCGGGGTGATCGCCGGCCTGGGCTCGGTGCTCGGCATCGTGGCCGGCCTCGGCACCGCCGTGATCATCCTCACCTCGACCAACCGGCGGTACGCCGACAGCTGGCCCATCGAGGAGCCGTTCCCGCTCGTGGTGCCCTGGTCGGCCCTCGGCGTCCTGCTGCTGGTGCCGTTGCTGGCGATGCTGGGCGCGGCCCTGTTCACCCGGTCCCGGCTGCCGATCGAGCGTCGGCTCGACTGAGGCGCGGCCGAGAACCGGTGCGGGACGGCCGGTTCGGGGGGTGTCGCGCCGGACGGCCGACCGCCAGACTGTCCCCGTGTCGGTCCTCGGAGCCATCACCCGTCGCGTCGGCCACCACCGCTGGTTCGGTGCCGCCGCCCGCCTGCTGGTGCCGGCCGACCGGGCGGTCGGGCGGCTCACCCGGGGCCGGGTGGTCGCGCTCGGTCTGATCCCGTCCCTGATCCTCACCACCACCGGCCGCCGCTCGGGCAAGCCGCGCAGCAATCCGCTGCTCTACGTCCCGGACGGCGACGCGTACGTGGTGATCGGCTCGAACTGGGGCCAGCCCCACCATCCGGGATGGTCGATGAACCTGCTCGCCGATCCGGCGGCCGAGGTCACCGTGAAGGGCCGTCGGATCGGGGTGCGGGCCGAGGTCGCCACCGGCGCGGAACGGGACCGCCTCTGGGACCTGCTGGTCACCGAGTGGCCGGCGTACCGCACGTACGTGCGCCGGGCCGGTGGCCGGGAGATCCGCATCTTCCGCCTGGTCCCGGTCGGGCGCGGCGAGCCCGGCGGGGGCGGCCAGGGTGGCTAGGGTGGTGCGCAGCGGAGCGGCCGGGCAGGTGGGCCGGCGGCGCCCGCGTTCACCGGGGCGAGCGGCATCGACCGACGGGCGGCACCCGCGTCCAGCGGGGTGAGCGGCACGGGGTTGACCGCGACGCCCTGACCGGGCAGCGGACGCGCCCGCGCGTCCTCGAGCGTCGCAGGGGTGGTCGGCGTGAACGCCAACAGCGAGGACGTCGAGATCGACCGGCAACCGGCCGACGCCCGGTGGACGGTCGCCGAACGGGTGGCGGAGGCGGCCCGACGGCGGTTCCCCGCCGACGTGCTCGCCGTCGCGGTGCACGGACCGCTGGCACACGGCGACGACGACGGTGGCGGTGACGGCGAGGTCGGGGTGCTCGTGGTGACGTACCGGCCGGGCGCCGGGCCGTCCCCGGCGACGCGACGGGTCGACGGCGTGCTGGTCGACCTCACGGTGACCGGCGCCGAGGACTACCTCCAGCGGGCCCGGGTGATCAACTCGCTCTGGCCGCTGACCGCCGACCGCTACGTCAGCACCCGGCCGCTGCACGACCCGACGGGCTGGCTGCGAACCCTGCGCGACGAGCACCTCGGTCGCCTGGCTCGCGCCCGGCCGGCCGAGTTCAGCGCCGCCGCCCGCCAGGCGTGGTACCGGGGCTGCGCGGCGCACGCGCGGGCCGCCCGGCTGGCCGAGTGGTACGAGACGGACCAGGCCCTGCTCATGCTCGGCGAGGCCCGCCTGGCGGCGGCCACGGTGAACGGGCTGCTCAGCCGCACCTACTTCCGCGACCCGGGGGACGCTGTGCGGCGCACCGGCCTGGCGGGCGCGGACATGACGGAGGTGGGCGCCGTGCTGGCCCGGCAGGCCGAGGAGCTGGCCGCCCGGGGCCAGCCCGTGGACGGCACGGTGGACGACCTCCTCACCCCGTAACCACCCCCACCCGACGCCGACAGGGCCGGGCGGGGGCGGTCAGCCCAGGGCGCCCTCGACCCCGATCAGGACCCCGATGCCGTACGTCGCGGCGGCGGCGGCCGTGCCGAGCAGCAGCTGGCGCAGGCCGCTGGACCACCAGGGGCGGTTGGTGAACCGGGCGACCACCGCGCCGGCCACGAAGAGGCCCAGCCCACCGACGCCGAGCGCGAGCCAGAGGCTGGTGAAGCCGAGCAGGTAGGTCAGCAGCGGCACGAACGCGCCGACCGAGAAGCAGAAGAACGACGAGATCGCCGCCGCCCACGGGCTGGGCTGGTCGTCCGGGTCGACGCCCAGCTCCTCCCGGACGTGCACCCGCAGCGCCTCCTCCGGGTTGCGCCGCACCGCCTCGGCGACCTGCACCGCGAGGTCCCGCGGCAGCCCGCGGGCCACCCACGCGTCAGCCAGTTCCCGGGCCTCCGCCTCCGGATGGCGCTCCAGCTCCCGCCGTTCCTTGGCCACCTCCGCGGCGACCTGCTCGTTGGCCGACCGGACGCTGGTGTACTCGCCGAGCCCCATGGAGATCGCGCCGGCAACGAGACCTGCCGCACCGGTGAGGACGATGCTGCGCGGCGACACGCCGCCGCCACCGACACCGGCGATCAGGGCGATGTTGGTGACCAGACCATCCATCGCGCCGAACACCGCCGGGCGGAGCCAGCCGCCGGAGACGTCCGCGTGGTGGGCCTCGCGCAGCGCCGCGGGGGTCTCCGTCACGGCAGCGTCAGGATCTCGTGACCGTCCTCGGTCACCACGATCGTGTGCTCGAACTGGGCCGTCCACCTGCGGTCCTTGGTGACCACGGTCCAGCCGTCGTCCCACATGTCGTACTGGTAGGTGCCCAGCGTGATCATCGGCTCGATCGTGAACGTCATGCCCGGCTCCATCACGTCGCTGGGCCGAGGGCTGTCGTAGTGCGGCACGTAGAGGCCGCTGTGGAAGGACTCGCCGATCCCGTGCCCCGTGAAGTCACGCACCACGCCATAGCCGAAGCGCTTGGCGTACGACTCGATGACCCGGCCGATGACGTTGATCTGCCGCCCCGGGGCCACCGCCCGGATACCCCGCATCATCGCCTCGTGGGTGCGCTCGACCAGCAGCCGCGCCTCCTCGCTCACCTCACCCACGCAGAAGGTGGCGTTCGTGTCGCCGTGCACCCCGTTGAGGTAGGCGGTCACGTCGACATTGATGATGTCGCCGTCCTGGAGCACCGTGGAGTCCGGGATGCCGTGGCAGATCACCTCGTTGAGGCTGGTGCAGCAGGACTTCGGGAAGCCCTTGTAGCCCAGCGTCGACGGGTACGCGCCATGGTCGCAGAGGAACTCGTGCACCACCCGGTCGATCTCGTCGGTGGTGACGCCCGGCTTGCAGTGCTCCCCGGCGAGCTGGGTCGCCTGCGCGGCCAGCCGGCTCGCCACGCGCATCTTCTCGATCGTCTCGGGGGTCTGCACGTGCGACCCGCGCCACTCCTTCGGACCCTTCTTGCCCACGTACTCGGGACGGGGAATGTGGGCGGGAACCGCTCGCCACGGGGAGAGCGTGCCTGGGGTCAGGGGCGCACGGACGGTCATGGTCCAAGCCTATCGCCGGGACCGACCACCGCCCCGGGACGGTCGGCGGCCTGCGCTTGTTGCCCCGTCTGCCCCGATGTGCCATGGTGACGTGGTGGATCTAGGGGCACCGCCGCCCGTCTTCTCCGCCACGGCCGAGATCACGGACGGCCACGCTCAGGTGGTGGTGACCGGCGAGGTCGACATGGTCACCGCCGACACGATGTTCCAGACCGCGGTGCGGGAGCACGCCGCGCGGGTGACGCTCGACCTGCGGGCGGTCACCTTCTTCGACTCGGCCGCCATCCACGCGCTGGTGCTGCTGGCCCGGCACTTCCCCGACACGCTCACCGTGCTGCCGTCGCGGCAGGTCCGCCGGGTGCTGGACATCTCCGGCCTGGGTGAACAGCCCTGGCTGCAGCAGGGCTGACCCCACCGCCGGTCGCGCCGCTCAGTCCTGCAACCGGCGGCGCAGCGTCACCTCCGTGCCCGTCGCGGTACGGCTGACCGACACCTCACCCAGCGCCCGGATCAGCGCGAGGCCACGCCCCCGGTACCCGGCGCCGGTCGACTCCCGCCAGCGCCCGGTGTCCCGCACCGTGGCGGTCACCGTGCGGTCCTCGATGGCCACCTCGACCGAGATCGTCGGCTCAACCGGGTCCACCGGGTGCTCGATCGCGTTGGCGGCGGCCTCGGAGATCGCCACGGTGAGGTCGAACAGGTCCGTCTCGCCGACGCCGTGCGCCACGAGGAAGTCCTCCAGGCGCTTGCGCAGCACCCGCAGCCGGGTGGGGTCGGCCGGCAGCCGCAGCGTGAACCGCTGCGGCTCGGTCGACTCCAGCGCCAGCACCGCCACGTCGTCGCGGCGGTGCCGCCCGTCGCACCGTGCCACCACCGCGTCGATCAGGTCGGCCACGTGCTCGCTCGGGGTGGCGGCGTCCACGCGCAGCTGCGCCAGCGACTCGTCGATGCCGACCTGGCGGTCCTCGATGAGGCCGTCGGTGTAGAGCAGCAGCCGACCACCGGTGGGCAGCGCTGCGTCCGCGGTCCGGTACGTGACCTCCGGCACGGCGCCGACCGGTGGGCCCAGCGCGCGGTCGTGCAGGAACGTGACCTCGTCTCCCCGGATGAGCAGCGGCGAGGGGTGACCGGCGCTGGCGTACCGCAGCCGACCGGTGCCGGGGTGGAAGACGAGGCAGACGACGGTGGCGGAGGAGCGGTCCTCGGTCGAGCCGACCAGCCGGTTCAGCCGGGTGAGCGACTCGCCCGGGTCGAAGCCCTCCAGCAGGTACGCGCGCAGCGCGTTGCGCAGCTGGCCCATCGCGGCGGCCGCCTGCACGCCCTTGCCGACCACGTCGCCGATGACCAGCACCAGCTCCTGGTCGTCGAGCGCGATGGCGTCGTACCAGTCGCCGCCGACCTCGACGTCGGCGGCGCCGGGTAGGTACCGGCTGGCCACCACCGCCCCGGGCAGCTGCGGCAGCGACCGGGGCAGCAGGCTGTGCTGCAACGTCGTCGCGATCCGGTGCTCGGCCTCGAAGAGCTGGGCGTTCTCCAGCCGTACCCCGACAAGCCGGGCCAGCTGGGTCAGCACCGCCTCGTCGGTCTCGGCGCCGTCCGGCTCCGGGCGCCACACCCGCAGCTCACCGAGCGGCTCGGAGCCGGTGCCGGTGAGCGGCAGCAGCAGCGAGGGCTCGGCGGACACCGGGGAGCCGGCGTCCGCCTCGGCCCGGCCACCGTTGGCGGTGACCACCACCCGGGCCGCCTCGACGAGGGTGAGCGCGTGCCGGGCGGCGACGCGGAGCACGTCCGCCGTCGAGCGGACGCTGTTGACCGCCACCGCCGCGTCCGCGAGCCCGCCCAGCCGATGGATGATCTGACCGCGCAGCTGGCCCAGCTCGACGTTGGCCCGTACCCGCGCGGTCAGCTCCTGCCCCGAGAAGGGCTTGGTGAGGTAGTCGTCGGCGCCGACCGACAACCCGGATACCGCCTCGGCCGCGCCCGCCCGGGCGGTGAGCAGGACGATCGGCACGTAGCGGGTGCGCGGATCCGCGCGCAACGCGGCCACCAGCCCGAGGCCGTCCAGCCTGGGCATCATCACGTCGGTGAGCACCAGGTCGAACGTGCCGGTCACCGCCAGCCGCAGCGCCTCCGCCCCGTCGGGGGCGGTGACCACCTCCCACGTCGGGGAGAGCAGGCGGGCGACGTGCTCGCGCAGGTCGGCGTTGTCGTCGACCACGAGGATCCGGCCGGCCGAGGCGGCGGGACGGGTGGGGATGCCCAGCGTTGCCCCGGCGTCGGTCCAGTGCGTGGTCTCCGCCACGTACAGCGGTGCCGTCTCCGACTCGGCGACCGGCCGCCCGCTCTCGACCAGCCGGTCCGGCGGCAGGTGCGCGGCGCCGAACGGGACGGTCACCGTGAAGGTGGAGCCCTCGTCCGTGCGGCTCGTCACCTCCACCTCGCCGCCGTGCATCCCGGCCAGCTCCCGCACCAGCGCGAGCCCGATCCCGGTTCCCTCGTGAGTGCGGGCGCGTACGCCGGGCACCCGGTGGAACCGCTCGAAGACGTGCGGCAGCTCCTCCGGCGCGATGCCCACGCCGGTGTCCGCCACCTCGAGCCGGGCGGCGGCGCCATCCACGGCGAGGACCCGGACCCGTATCTCGCCGTCGAAGGTGAACTTCACCGCGTTCGACAGGAGGTTGAGGACGATCTTCTCCCACATGTCGCGGTCCACGAAGACCGGCGCGGGCAGCGGCGGGCAGTCGACCACGAGGCGCAGCCCGGCCCGCTCGATCGCCGACCGGAACGTGCTGGCCAGCCGGGCCGTGTAGTCGGCCAGGTCGGTGGGCTGGTAGCGGGCGGTGAGCCGGCCGGACTCCAGCCGGGAGAAGTCCAGGACCGTGTTGACCAGCTTGAGCAGGCGGAGCGCGTTGCGGTGCATCACGGTCAGCCGGTCGGTGTACGCCGACGGCAGCTCCGGGTCGGCGAGCAGGTCCTCCAGCGGGCCGAGCACCAGGGTGAGCGGGGTGCGGAACTCGTGACTCACGTTGGCGAAGAAGTTGGTCTTGGCGCGGCTCAGCGCGGCCAGCGCGGCGGCCCGGTCGCGCTCCTGCTCGTACGCCCGCTGCTTGCCGACCGCGCGGGAGATCTGGGCCGCGACCAGGTCGAGGAAGTTCCGGTAGTCGTCGGTCAGCGGCAGCCGGCGGGCCACGCCCACGGCCAGCACGCCGACGGTCCGGTGGTTCGCGGTGATCGGCAGCACCAGCGCCCGGTCGGCCGCCTCAGCCGGCGGCCGGTCGAGCAGCTCGGCGGCGCCGATCGTCGCGGGTCCCTCTCCGGCCCGGGCGAGCGCCTCCGGCGGTGTGCCGGACGCCGGCGTGGCGCCGCTGCACCCGGCCAGGGCGAGCCGCTCCCCCTCGTCGCTCAGCCAGATCTGGGCGAAGGGTACGTCCGACCGGTGCCGGTCGAGCACCTCGGCGGCGGCCCGGCCGAGTTCGGCGGCGGTGCCCACGTCGGCGAGCGCGGCGCCAAGCTCGGCCAGCGCCCGCAGCCGCCGCTCGCCGAGCACCCGGCCGGTCGTCTCGCTGACGATGCAGAAGACTCCCCCGACGGAGCCGTCGGCGACGCGGATCGGGTCGTACGAGACGTCGAAGTAGGTCTGCTCGAGGAACCCGTGCCGGTCGAGCAGGAACGGGTGGTCCTGGGCGCGGTAGGACCGGCCGGTCCGGCGCACCCCGTCGAGCAGCGGGGCGAGCACCTCCCAGGTCTCCGCCCAGTACTCCCGCGCCGGGCGGCAGAGCGCGTCCGGGTGCTTCCCGCCGATGGTCGGCCGGTAGGCGTCGTTGTAGAAGGCGAGCTTCTCCTCGCCCCAGAACATGACGATCTGCGCGCTGGAGGCGAGCATCATCCCCACCGCGCTCACGAGGGCGTCCGGCCACCGCTGCGGAGGGCCCAGGGGCGTGCCGGACCAGTCGAAGGCGGCGAGCCGCTCGCCCATCTCGCCGCCCGCGGTGAAGGCCGCGGCCAGTGACGGGGGCACCTCCTCGTCGGCGACCCGGAGTTGCCCGGCGTCCGCGCCACCCAGCGCCGAACTCATGCAGCCCCTCCCGGTCCGGCCGTCCCCGCAGATGATCTCCATCTGCCGTGCTCGGACTTGTACCCCGGCGGACCCGCGACGTAACGCTCACGGCGCGCGAGGCGCTGCTGATTCGGCCCGGCGCGAGCGACGTCACAGGGGAGTGACGTACGCGCCGGTGATGCCGCCGTCCACCACGAACTGCGCGGCGGTCATGAAGGACGCGTCGTCGCTGGCCAGGAACGCCACCGCGGCGGCGATCTCCTCCGCCCGGCCGAACCGGCCCATCGGCACGTGCACGAGCCGGCGGGCGGCCCGTTCCGGATCGGCGGCGAAGAGTTCGAGCAGCAGCGGCGTCGCGACGGGGCCGGGGCAGAGCGCGTTCACCCGGATCCCCTCCCGGGCGAACTGCACCCCGAGCTCCCGGGTCATCGCCAGCACCCCGCCCTTGCTCGCCGTGTACGCGATCTGCGAGGTGGCCGCCCCCATCAGCGCCACGAACGATGCCGTGTTGATGATCGATCCCCGGCCCTGGCGGCGCATGTGCGGGATGACGTGCTTGCAGCACAGGTACACGCTCGTCGTGTTGACCCGCAGCACCCGCTCCCAGGCGTCCAGGCCGGTCTCCAGGATCGAGTCGTCCTCCGGCGGGGAGATGCCGGCGTTGTTGAACGCCACGTCGACCCGGCCGTGCCGTTCGACCACCCCGTCGAAGAGGTCCCGCACGGAGGTCTCGTCCGCGACGTCCGCGACCACGGCGTCGCCACCCACCTCCTCCGCGGCCCGCCGCCCGGCCGCCGCGTCGATGTCCACGCAGACCACCCGGGCCCCCTCGGCGGCGAACCGCCGGGCGGTGGCCAGCCCGATGCCGCTGCCCGCCCCGGTGACCACGGCCACCCGATCCCGCAACCGATCCCGCACGCTCACTCCTCCGTGGCGATGAAGACGTTCTTGACGTCGGTGAAGGCGTGCGGCGCGTCCGGGCCCAGCTCACGGCCGAGGCCGGAGCGCTTCATGCCGCCGAACGGGGTCCAGTAGCGCACCGAGGAGTGCGAGTTGACGCTCAGGTTGCCGGCCTCGACGGCCCGGGCGACCCGCAGCGCCCGGCCGACGTCCCGGGTCCAGATCGAGCCGGAGAGGCCGTAGTCGGTGTCGTTGGCGAGTCGGACGCCCTCCGCCTCGTCGTCGAAGGGCAGGACCGAGACCACCGGCCCGAAGATCTCCTCGCGCCAGTGCCGGTCGGCCGGCGAGTCGGCGAGCAGCACCGTCGGGGGGTACCAGAAGCCGGGGCCGTCCGGGCGGGAGCCGGTGAAGGCGACCCGGGCGCCCTCGACGTGGGCGGCCACCCGGTCCCGGTGGGCCGCCGAGATCAGCGGACCCATCTCGGCGCTCTCCCGGGCCGGGTCCTCCACCCGGAACCTCCGCACCGCCGGTTCGAGCAGCTCCAGGAACCGGTCGTACGCCGGGCGCTCGACCAGGATGCGCGACCGGGCGCAGCAGTCCTGCCCGGCGTTGTCGAAGACGGCGTACGGGGCGCTCGCCGCGGCCGCGGCCAGGTCGGCGTCGGCGAACACGATGTTGGCGGACTTGCCGCCCAGCTCCAGCGTCAGCCGCTTCACCTGGGCCGCGCAGCCGGCCATGACCCGGGTGCCGACCGCCGTCGAGCCGGTGAAGCAGACCTTGCGGACCGCCGGGTGGGTCACGAAGCGTTCGCCCACCACGGCGCCCTCGCCGGGCAGCACGGTGAACACGTCGTCGGGCAGGCCGGCCTCGCGGGCCAGCTCCGCCAGGCGCAGGGCGGTGAGCGGGGTCAGCTCGGCCGGCTTCAGCACCACCGTGTTGCCGGCGGCGAGCGCCGGGGCGAAGCCCCAGGCGGCGATCGGCATCGGGAAGTTCCAGGGCACGATCACCCCGACCACGCCGAGCGGTTCGTGGACGGTGACGTCGAGACCGCCGGGCACGGGGATCTGCCGGCCGGTGAGGCGCTCCGGCGCGCCGGCGTAGTAGTCGAGCACGTCGCGCACGTTGCCGGCCTCCCCGCGCGCGCCGCCGACAGGATGGCCGCTGTTGCGTACCTCCAGCCGGGCCAGCTCCTCCAGGTGCGCGTCCACCACGGCGGCGAACCGCCGCAGCAGCCGCGCCCGCTCCCCCGGCGCGACCCACCGCCACCGTTCGAAGGCGGCGGCGGCCCGCGCAATCGCCGCGTCCACGTCGGCCGCCGCCGTGGCGGGAACCTCGCCGATCACCTCCCCGGTGGCCGGGTTCCGCACGTCGGTCACGCCCTCACCCCTCCCCGGGATCGCACCGGTGACGTCCCCGGGGCGGCCGGGGACCGACCGCCGAAGCGCCGGAGCGCGGCGGGCGGGTCAGAGGCGTTCGAAGCCACGGACCAGCTCCCAGTCGGTGACCGCGGCGTCGAAGGCGGCCAGCTCCACGCGCGCCTGGTTGGCGTAGTGGGCGACCACCTCGGCGCCGAAGGCGTCGGCGGCCGCCGCGGAGGACTCCCACCGGGCGAGCGCGTCGCGCAGGGTGCCCGGCACCCGCTCGGCGGCCGGGTCGTCGTACGCGTTGCCCGTGCACTCCTCGCCCAGCTCCAGCTCCTGCTCGATGCCGTGCACGGCGCCCGCCACCAGCGCGGCGATCGCCAGGTACGGGTTGACGTCCGCGCCGGGCACCCGGTTCTCCACCCGCAGGCCGGGGCCGTGCCCGACCACCCGCAGGGCGCAGGTGCGGTTGTCGGTGCCCCAGCGCAGCGCCGTCGGCGCGAACGAGCCCGGCTGGTAGCGCTTGTAGGAGTTGACGTTGGGGGCGAAGAAAAGGCTGAGCTCGCGCATCGTGGCGAGCAGCCCGGCCAGCACGTGCCGCCCGGTCGCGCTCAGCCCGCCCGGCCCGTCACCGAGCATCGCCGGGCGGCCGTCGACGTCGCGCAGCGAGAAGTGGATGTGGCAGGAGTTTCCCTCGCGGGCGTTCGGCTTGGCCATGAAGGTGATCGACATGCCCTCCTGGGCGGCGATCTCCTTCGCCCCGTTCTTGTAGATGACGTGGTGGTCGGCACACGTCAGCGCGGTGTCGTAGCGGAAGGCGATCTCGTGCTGCCCCAGGTTGCACTCGCCCTTCGCGCTCTCGGGCGTCAGGCCGGCGCCGGCCATCTCGGTGCGGATCCGCCGCAGCAGCGGCTCCACCCGGGCCGTCCCGAGCAGGGAGTAGTCCACGTTGTACTGGTTCGCCGGGGTCAGCTCCCGGTAGCCACGCCGCCAGGCATCCTCGTAGGAGTCGCGGTAGAGCACGAACTCCAGCTCGGTGCCGGCGTACGCCGTGAGCCCATGCCCGGCCAGCCGGTCGAGCTGGCGGCGGAGGATCTGCCGCGGCGAGGCGACCACGGGTCCGGACCCGTCCAACCACTCCAGGTCGGCCAGGAGCAGGGCCGTCCCCGGCTGCCACGGCACCCGGCGCAGCGTGCTGAGGTCGGGCTTCATCGCGAAGTCGCCGTAGCCCCGCTCCCAGCTCGACATCGCGTACCCGTCGACGGTGTTCATCTCCACGTCGACCGCGAGCAGGTAGTTGCAGCCCTCGCTGCCGTGCGCGACGACCTGCTCCAGGAAGTAGGGCGCGTGGAACCTCTTGCCCTGCAGCCGACCCTGCATGTCCACCAGGGCCAGCACCACGGTGTCGATCTCACCCTCGGCGACGGCGACGCGCAGTTGCTCCAGCGTCACCGGGGCCTTCCTCATCGGCGGGGCTCCATCCCCAAGGTCTACTGGCAAACCCGACGACCGTCAATGCCGACGGCGCTAATTGCGTTGCCGGAGGCCGCCCCGGCGGCGCATCCTTGAGCCTGTGACCAGGCCCGATCGCGACGGGCCACCGCCGGGCCTCGGACCGCCCGGCCGCGCGGCGGCGCGGGGCGGGTCACCTCTCTCTCACCCGTACGGCTACCGCGCCGTACCCGACGACGCCCCGCGCCGCCGCCACCCACCCCGCCGGGGCGGGCTCAGGTGAGCAGCAGCCCGGCCACCCAGAGCGCGGCGATCACCAGGCCGGCGAGGAACTCCAGCAGCATCGACAGGCCCGCCGCGGCCACCGCCCGTTTCGTGGCCGGCCAGGCGAGCCGGGAGTCGCCGAGTCGAAGCCGCTCGGCCGCCCACACCCCGCCCACGAAGCCGATCACGAGCCCGACCACCGGGACGACGAAGAAGCCGACCAGACCGAGCACCCCGCCGGCCAGCAGCGACGACGTGGGCACCCCGCTGCGCTTCAGGTTGCGCCCCGGCCAGGCGTACTTGACCACCGTGCCGCCGAGGGCGACCAGCGTCGCGGCGGCCAGCACGGCCCACCGGCCCGGCCCGGCGCCGCCGAACAGCGCCCAGACCAGCACCCCGCCCCAGCACAGTGGCAGCGCCGGCAGGCCGGGCACGATCACGCCCGCCAGGCCGGCCACGATCGCCAGGGCGGCGACCACCGACACGGCGGTCTCGGAGTCGGTGAGGCTCATGGACGACACTCTTCCCCGGCGACGGCCGGCGCACGCGGGATCACGCCGCCTCCGTCCCGGCCAGCCGCTCGGTGATCCGGTCGGCCGGCATCGGGGCGCCGAAGAGCCGCCCCTGCCCGGTGTCGCAACGCAGCGCCCGCAGCCGTTCGGCCTGCACGCCCGTCTCCACCGCCTCGGCGGTCACCCAGAGCTCGAGCGCGTGCGCCAGGCGGACGAGCGCGTCCACGATGCGCTCGTCCCGGTGGTCGGCCGCCGCGTCCGCCTCGTCGCCGCGGATGCCCTCCACGAACGGCCCCGCCAGCTTCAGGCAGTGGATCGGCAGCCGCCGCAGGTACGCGAGGTTCGAGTAGCCGGTGCCGAAGTCGTCGATGGCGAGCCGTACGCCGAGCGCCGCCAGCCGGTGCAGCGAGCGCAGGGGCTCCCCGGCCGTGCCCATCACCGCGCTCTCGGTCAGCTCCAGTTGCAGCAGCTCGGCGGGGAGGCCGCTGGCGGAGAGGGCGTCCGAGACCGTCTCGACGATGGCCGGGTCCTCGGCCTGCCGGGCCGCCAGGTTGACGCTGACCACCAGCCCGGCCTCCGGAAACCGGCGCCGCCACTGCTCGGCGTCCTGGCAGGCCTGCCGGAGCACCCACTCGCCGAGCCGGACGATCAGCCCGGTCTCCTCGGCGAGGCCGATGAACCGGTCCGGCCCGAGCAGGCCCAGCTCCGGGTGCTGCCAGCGGACCAGCGCCTCGACGGCGACCATCCGGCCCTCCAGCAGCGACACGATCGGCTGGTAGCGGAGCACGAACTCGCCCCGGTCCAGGGCCGCCGGGAGATTCGCGGCCAGCGACGAGCGGGCGATGTCGCGGGCGCTGCGTTCCGGGTCGTACACCGCCCACCGGCCCCGCCCCTCCGCCTTGGCCCAGTAGAGGGTGGTGTCGGCCGCCTTCATCAGCTCCGAGGCGCTCGTCTCGCCGGCCGGGCACTCGACGATGCCGACGCTGGCCGACACGGTCAGCTCCTGGTCGTCGACCCGTACGGGGTCGGCGACCGCGGCGAGCGCCGCCTCGGCCACGGCCACCGCGTCGTCGAGCCCGTCGCCGCCGTCGACGAGGATGACGAACTCGTCGCCGCCCATCCGGGCGACGAGGTGGCCCCGGTCCGCGACGCACTCGGCGAGGCGGCGGGCGATCACGACCAGCAGGCGGTCGCCGAGGTCGTGCCCGAGACCGTCGTTGATCGCCTTGAAGCCGTCGAGGTCGAGGAAGCAGACGCCGACCCGCTGCCCCGACCGCGCCGTGTCGAGGACCCGGCCGAGCGTGTCGAAGAAGAGCGTCCGGTTGGGCAACCCGGTGAGCGGGTCGTGCAGCGCCTGGAAACGCAGTCGCTGCTGCAACGCGTACCGCTCGGTGATGTCCTCGATCATCGCGACGGTGAACCGGGGCCGGCCGTCGTCGTGCCGGATGAGGGAGACCGCGAGGTCGGTCCAGAGGCTGCTGCCGTCCTTGCGGTAGTAGCGCTTCTCCACCCGGACCGAGTCGTGCTTGCCCTCGACCATCTCCCGGTAGAGCTCCCACATGCCGGCCGCGTCCTCGGGATGGAAGAGCGACGCCACGTTGACCCGGCGCAGTTCCTCGATCGAGTAGCCGAGCATGTCGGCGAACGACTGGTTGACGTCGATGATCCGGCCGTCGACGTCGGCGATGCCGATGCCGATCGCCGCCCCGGTGAAGACCGCCCGGAACCGCGCCTCGCTGTCCCGCAGCGCCTGCTCCACCTCGTCACGCGCCTGCCAGGCCGAGCGGGCGATCCGCTCCTGCTGGCTGAAGGTGCGATCGCGCAGGGCGCGGGCGAAGTCGGCGGCGAGCGCCCCCTGCATGACGGCGATCCGCTCCGCCGCGTCCTTCGGGGCCGTCTCCGGCGGCACCACGCGGCCGAGGAACTCCTCACCGAGGGCCCGCACCGACCACTGCAGCATCCGCGGCTCGGTCAGGTGCGCCTCGACGAGCGCGCGCCCGACCTCCTGCGCGGGCACCTCCGAGAAGGGCTCGGCGCAGAGCGCCTGCGCCAGCCGTACGGTGTGCGCGAGCAGCAGCCGCTCGGTCTCGGCCGCGCTGTGCGGCACGAAACCGAGGCGACGTACCGCGCGGGACCACTCGGCGGCGTATCCGCGCGCGCCGGCCCGGCTGACGTCGCCGCCGGTGCGGTCCGGGACGCCGGCCACGACGCTCAGCCGGCGGCGGGCCGGTCGTTGCGCGCCACCCCGCCGAACGCGCCGAACCGCTCCGGGTGGTCGTCCACGTCGGCCGGCGAGTCGGGACGCCACAGCGGCATGTGCACCACGCCCGGATCGAGGATCGTCCAGTCGCCGAAGAAGCCGGTGATCTCGGCCCGCGACCGCAACGTGATCTCCGTGTCGGTGCGCGCCGAGAGTCGCTGCGCGTCGAGCATCTCCTGCGGCTGGTCCTCGAAGGTGGAGTGGGAGATGACCAGGTGGCTGCCCGGGGCGGCGGCGGCCCGCAGGGTGGCGAGGATCTCGGCCGGGCCGTCGGCGTCCGGGACGAAGTGCACGACGCCGGCGAGCAGGATGCCCAGCGGGCGGTCGAGGTCGAGCAGGCCGCGCGCCTCGGTGAGGATCCGCTCCGGCTCGCGCAGGTCGGCGTGGACGACCAGGGTCCCCTCGTTACCCGCGAGCAGTTCCCGGCTGTGCGCGACCGCCACCGGGTCGATGTCCACATAGACCACCCGGGCCTTCGGGTCGGCCTGCTGGGCCACCTCGTGCACGTTGCCCACCGTCGGGATGCCCGAACCGATGTCGAGGAACTGGTCGATGCCGGCGTCCAGCAGCGCCCGGACGGCCCGGCGCAGGAACTCGCGGCCGGCGCGCATCGTGGCCGGCAGGTGCGGCGTCATGGCCGCGATCTGCTCGGCGAGCTGCCGGTCGATCTCGAAGTTGTGCGCTCCGCCCAGGAAGTAGTCGTACACGCGGGCGGCACTGGGCCGGCTCAGGTCGATCTCGGTCGGAAGTCCTTCCGGCATGTGCAAACTCCCCAGGTCGTGTCCGCGGCGCGGGCCGGTGCCGGCGCGGGCACGTGGCGGCGCACCGGCCGACCCGTCGAGGGTGTGGTGCAGAACACTCTAGGCCGCGGACTCCATCAGAAGGGAGATCCCCTGACCGACCCCGATGCACATCGTCGCCAGCGCCCGCCGCCCGCCCCGACGGCGCAGCTCCAGCGCGGCCGTCAGCGCCAGACGGGCCCCGCTGGCGCCGAGCGGGTGGCCGAGGGCGATCGCGCCGCCGTTCGGGTTGACGTGCTCCGCGTCCTCGGGCAGGCCCAGCTCCCGCAGCACGGCGACGGACTGGGCGGCGAACGCCTCGTTCAGCTCGATCACGTCCACCTCGCCGAGGCCGACGCCGAGCCGGTCGAGCAGCTTGCGGGTCGCCGGCACCGGCCCGACGCCCATGATCCGGGGCGGCACACCGGCCGCGGCGGCACCGGTGACCCGGGCCAGCGGGGTGAGGTCGTACCGCGCGACCGCCGCCTCCGACGCGACGAGCAGGGCGACGGCGCCGTCGTTGACACCGGAGGAGTTGCCGGCGGTCACCGTGCCGCCCTCGCGGAACGGGGTCGGCAGCGCGGCCAGCTTCTCCAGCGAGGTCTCCCGCGGGTGCTCGTCGGCCTCGACCCGGCGGGTGCCCTTGCGTCCCTCCGGGACGGTCACCGCCACGATCTCCTCGGCGAGCCGGCCGTCGGCCTGCGCCTTCGCCGCCCGCTGCTGCGAGCGCAGGGCGAACTCGTCCTGCGCCGCCCGGTCGACGCCGAACTCGGCGGCCACGTTCTCGGCCGTCTCCGGCATCGAGTCGATGCCCCACTGCTTCTTCATCAGCGGGTTGACCAGGCGCCAGCCGATGGTCGTGTCGTAGACCTCGGCCGCCCGCGAGTAGGCGGAGGTCGCCTTCGGCATGACGAACGGCGCCCGGCTCATGCTCTCCACCCCGCCGGCCACGATCAGGTCGGCCTCGCCGGCCACGATGGCGCGGGCCGCGGTGGCCAGGGCGTCCAGGCCGGAGCCGCAGAGCCGGTTGACGGTGCTGCCCGGCACCTCCTCGGGCAGGCCGCCGAGCAGGGCGGCCATCCGCGCGACGTTGCGGTTGTCCTCGCCCGCCTGGTTGGCGCAGCCGAGGATCACGTCGTCCACCCTGGCCCAGTCCACCGCCGGGTGCCGGTCGACCAGCTCGCGGATGACGTGCGCGGCCAGGTCGTCGGGGCGTACGCCGGCCAGCGCGCCGCCGTAGCGGCCGATCGGGGTGCGGACGCCGGCCACCAGGTATGCCACGGTCATCGCGAGTCCTTCGGGGGGTGGGAGAGGGGTCCTTCGGGGTACGACGGACGGGACGCGAGCGCCCGGCCGGGTCGGGAGAAACACCCGGCAGCCAGGATATCCACCGGCCCGAGCGGATAGGTTGACGGCATGGCCCGGGCACAGTTCAGCGCAGAAACCAGTGCGGGTGGTGGGTTCGTCCGCCAACCCAACCGGTTCACCGACCGGGTCACCCCGCACTCGACGTCCCGGCCCGGCGGCGGCCCGGACGAGCAGGGCCGGTGGCCGCTGGAGGCCGGGCGCTACCGCCTGATCTGGTGCCGGGCGTGCCCGTGGGCGCACCGCGCCCGGATCGTCCGGAACCTGCTCGGCCTGGAGGACGTCATCTCGCTGGGCACCGTCGACCCGATCCGGGACGAGCGGGGCTGGCGGTTCGCCCTCGACCCGGACGGGTTCGACCCGGTGCTCGGCATCGGCTTCCTCTCCGAGGCCTACCTCGCCACCGACCCGGACTACTCGGGGCGGGTCACCGTCCCCGCGCTCGTCGACACGGTGACCGGGCGGGTGGTCACCAACGACTACCCCCAGCTCACGCTGGACTTCTCCACCGAGTGGCGGCGCTTCCACGCCCCGGACGCGCCCGACCTCTACCCGGTCGAGCTGCGCCCGGAGATGGACGCGCTGATGGCCGAGATCCACCGGGACGTCAACAACGGCGTCTACCGCTGCGGCTTCGCCACCTCCCAGCAGGCGTACGACGAGGCGTACGAGGCGCTCTTCGCCCGGCTGGACGTGCTGTCGGAGCGGCTCTCGGGGCGGCGCTACCTGATGGGCGAGGAGATCACCGAGGCGGACGTGCGGCTCTTCACGACGCTGGTCCGCTTCGACGTCGCCTATCACGGGCACTTCACGTGCAACCGGCAGAAGCTGACCGAGATGCCGGTGCTCTGGGCGTACGCCCGAGATCTGTTCCAGACCCCCGGCTTCGGCGAGACGGTCGACTTCGACCACATCAAGCGCCACTACTACGCCACCCACCGGGAGATCAACCCGACCGGGATCGTGCCGCTCGGCCCGGACACCTCCGGCTGGACCACGCCGCACGGGCGTGGCTGAGCGGAAGCGACGCGAGCCGCCGACCGCCCTCCGCGCCACCGCCGCGGCGGCGGCCGCCGGCTGCGCCCTGGTCGGGGCCTGCGCGGTGACGGCCGCCGTGCTCGCCGGCCCCGGACCGGCGCTCACCGGGTACGTCAGCGAGGCCGGCATCGCCTCCAGCGACCAGGCGCCGACGTACCGGCTCGGCGTCTACGCCCTGGCCGCCGCGCTGCTGCTGCTCGCCGCGGCGCTGCCACCGGGGCTGCGGGTGGCGGCGGTGCTGCTCGCGGCCGGCGCCCTCGGCACGGCGCTCTCCGGCGCGGTCACGTGCAGCGCGGGCTGCCCCCTACCGCCGTTCGAGCGGGCCACCCGGGCCGATCTCGTGCACGGTGCGGCGAGCATCGCCGCCACGGCGGCCGTGGTCTTCGCGATGATCGCGATCGCGCTCTGCCCGGCGGCCGGCGGGCGGCTGCGGCAGGTCTCCGGCGCCGCCGCCGCGCTCGCCCTGCCGCTGTGCGCGGCGGTCGGGCTGGCGATGCTCCTCGTCGGCCGGGGGACGGTGGTCGGCGTACTGGAGCGGCTGGTGCTCGCGACCTCGGTGCTCTGGGGGCTCGCGGTGGCCGCCGCCGTCGGCCTCGCCCGGCGGTAGCCCCGCCCGGCCGCGCCGCACCGGCCGCCGGTGGCCCTGCCCCGCGGTGGCGGGACCGGCCGCGTCCCGCCGGTGGGGCGTCGCCCGGCGGGCCCCGTGTCCGGCCACGGTCGGTTTCGGCCATCGACCGCCACCTTTGTAAGGATCGTCACGCCCGCCGCGGCTTCCACCCCCGACGGCTTCGGCGTATCGTCGTGCGGCGATGACCAACATCTGGCACCTGACCGCTCGCCTGTACGTCGATCTCCGACTGCAGGCCAGCGGCGTCTGTCCGGCGCGGCCGCTCTCCTGACGCTGCCCTGACCGACCCCACCAGACGCTTGGACTCATCTTCATGGCTTCCGCCCTGCGCAAGTTCCCCTTTTCCCTGCAGATCCTGCTCGGCCTCGTCCTCGGCGTGGCGCTCGGCTTCCTGGCCCGCGCCAACGACCTGAGCTGGCTGACCAGCACCCTCGACACCGTGGGCGGTCTCTTCGTCCAGCTGCTGAAGCTGGCCGTGCCGCCGCTGGTCTTCACCGCGATCGTGGTCAGCGTGGTCAGCCTCCGCGGCGTGGCCAACGCCGCCCGGCTGGCGCTGAAGACGCTGCTCTGGTTCGGCATCACCGCGCTCGTCGCGGTGGGCGTCGGCATCGGCCTGGGTCTGCTCACCGATCCGGGCCGCGGCGTGACCCTGGACACCGCCGGCGCCGCCGCGCCGAAGAAGACCGGCTCGTGGACGGACTTCCTCACCGGCATCGTGCCGACCAACCCGGTTGGCGCCTTCGTCGAGGGCAACGTGCTCCAGATCGTCTTCCTGGCGCTCGTCGTGGGCGCCGCCGCGATGCTGGTCGGCGAGAAGGCCGAGCCGTTCGTGGCGCTGAACCGCTCCCTGCTGGAGATCGTGCAGAAGGCGCTCTGGTGGGTGATCCGGCTCGCCCCGATCGGCACCCTCGGCCTGATCGGCAACGCCGTCGCCTCGTACGGCTGGGACCTGCTGGCTCCGCTCGCCAAGTTCACCACCGCGGTCTACGTCGGCTGCGCGATCGTGCTGCTGGTGGTCTACCCGCTTCTGCTGGTGGCCGCCGGCCGGCTCAACCCGCTGCGCTTCTACGCGGGCGCCTGGCCCGCCATCGAGCTGGCCTTCGTGTCCCGCTCCTCCGTCGGCACGATGCCGGTGACCCAGCGGGCCGTCGAGCGCCTCGGCGTGCCCCGCGAGTACGCCTCGTTCGCGGTGCCGTTCGGCGCGACCACGAAGATGGACGGGTGCGCCGCGATCTACCCGGCCCTCGCCGCGATCTTCGTGGCCCAGGTGTTCGGCGTGCACCTCGGCGTGACCGACTACCTGCTGATCGCGTTCGTGTCGGTGGTCGGCTCGGCCGCCACGGCCGGCCTGACCGGCGCGATCGTGATGCTCACCCTGACCCTGAGCACGCTGGGCCTGCCGCTGGCCGGCGCCGGCCTGCTGCTGGCCATCGACCCGATCCTCGACATGATCCGCACGGCCACCAACGTGGCCGGCCAGGCGCTGGTGCCGACGATCGTCTCGGCCCGCGAGGGCACCCTCGACCGCACCGCGTACGACGCGGCCGGCCGGCGGGAGCTGCTCGACCCGGAGCCCGGCACGGATTCCGCCACCCGCAAGGACGAGCTGAGCCCCGTCCCGGCCTGACGCTGGCGCCGCACCTCGGCTTCGAGAATGAGCCGAAGGAGGGTCCCCACCCGGGGGCCCTCCTTCGCACGTCGAGAGGATGACGTTATGAGCACGCTCTTCACCCCGCTCGCCCTGCGCGCCGAGACCCTGCCGAACCGCATCGCCATGTCGCCGATGTGCCAGTACACCGCCGGCCCCGACGGCCTGCCCACCGACTGGCACCTGGTGCACCTCGGCGCCCGCGCGGTCGGCGGCGTCGGCCTGGTGCTCACCGAGGCGACGGCGGTCGTGCCGGAGGGGCGGATCAGCCCCCAGGACACCGGCATCTGGTCCGGGGCGCACGTGGACGCCTGGCGCCCGATCGCCGCCTTCCTCACCGCCCACGGCGCGGTGCCGGCGATGCAGCTCGCGCACGCCGGATTCAAGGCGTCCACCTACCGGCCCTGGGCCGGCACGCCGGGCGGGGTGCCGGACGCCGAGGGCGGCTGGACCCCGGTCGCCCCGGGAACCGAGCCGTTCGCCCCGCACTACCGGACGCCGACCGCGCTGGACGCCGCGGGCGTCGCCGGGGTGGTCGACGCGTTCGCGGCCGCCGCCACCCGGGCACTCGACGCCGGCTTCGCCGCCGTGGAGATCCACGCGGCGCACGGCTACCTGCTGCACGAGTTCCTCTCCCCGCTCACCAACCACCGCACGGACGGCTACGGCGGCGACCGGACCGGACGCATGCGGCTCACCCTCGAGGTGGCGCGGGCGGTACGCGCCGCCGTCGGCGAGGACGTGCCGGTGCTCGCCCGCATCTCCACCACCGACTGGGTCGAGGGCGGCTGGACGGTGGCGGACAGCGTCGTGCTCGCCGCGGAGCTGGCCGGTGCCGGGGTGGACCTCGTCGACGCCTCGTCGGGCGGCGTCAGCACGGCCCAGCAGATCCCGCTCGGCCCCGGCTACCAGGTGCCGGCGGCCGCCCGGATCCGGCGGGAGGCCGGCGTGCCGACGGGCGCGGTCGGGCTCATCGTGGAGCCGGAGCACGCCGAGCAGATCATCGCCGACGGCGAGGCCGACCTGGTGCTGCTCGGCCGGGAGCTGCTGCGTGACCCGTACTGGCCGCGCCGCGCCGCCGCCAAGCTGGGCGCCACCCCCACCTGGCCCGACCAGTACCTCCGCGCCGCCTGACCCGCACCCCGCCCCCTCCCGGTCGATCAAGAGTTTGCGTCAGCGAACGGTTCCGATCCGACGCAGACCTCTTGATCAACACCGCGACCGCGGGGGCGGGGGTGCGGTCAGCCGGCCAGGTGGGACCAGCGGCCCTCCAGATCGCGCCAGGGGCCCTGGGCGGCGACCGTGCCGCCGATCAGCACCACCACGTGGTCGGCGCGCACCAGCGCGGCCCGCTTCGACGTGGAGCCGACCACGGTCACCCCGTGCTCGCGCAGCGCGGCCCAGAGCGCCAGCTCGGTCGTGACGTCCAGCGCGGACGACACGTCGTCGGCGACCAGCAGCTCGGTACGGGGCGCCAGGGCGCGGGCGAGCGCCAGTCGCTGCAACTGCCCGCCGGACAGGCGCGTGCCCTTGTGCCCGATCAGCAGCCCCAGCCCGCCGCCGGCGGCGGCCAGGTCGTGGTCGAGCTGAGCGGTCGACACGGCCGCGCCCGCGTCCACCTCGTGCCCGAGGGCGATGTTCTCCGCCACCGTGCCGGAGAGCACCCGGGGCAGCTGCCCCACATACCCGACCTGGTTCGGGCGCAGGAACAGCTCCGGCTCGGTGACCGGCTCCCCGTTCCAGCTCAGCCGCCCGGTGTGGTGCACGATCCCGGCCAGGGCGCGCAACAGCGACGACTTGCCCGACCCGACCGGCCCGACGACGAGGACGAGCTGCCCCCGCTCGACCGTGAGGTCCACGTCCCGGACGGCGAGCGTCCCGTCCGAGTGCAGCGCCCCGAAGCCGCTCAGCTCCAGGCGGCGCAGCGGGTGCCGGGGCGGCGTCTGCGGCGCGGGCGCCGCCCCGGCGGCCAGGTCCACCCCCGGCACGGCGGCCGAGTAGGTGGCGACCCCGCTCATGGCCACCGTCCGTCGCGTCCACACCCGGGCGGACGGGTAGTGGGAGACCAGCGACGCGGTGGTCCACGCGAACCAGCGGGCCGCGCCGAGGGTGGAGACCGCGACCAGCGTGGCGCCCGCGGAGAGCCCGCCGCCCAGGAAGAGCGCCCAGGCGCCGATCGGCAGCAGGCCGCTGACCACCGACGGGGTGGACCGGGCCCACACCTGCATGGAGATCTCCCGGCGCTGCCGGTCGCTGCGCACCGTGTCCAGCGCCGCGAGATGGTGCAGCACCGGCGCGGTCGCTCCGGCGAGCTTCACCGTACGGGCGGCGGAGAGCGAGGAGACCAGCGCGGTGGCGAACGCGGCGCGGGCCTTCACGGTGCCGCCGGCGGTGCGTTCGAGCCGCGGCCCGAACAGCGTCGCGGCCAGCCCGGAGACCACCATCGTGCCGAGGAAGAAGAGGCCCGGCACGACACTGCCGGTGACCACGGTCATCGTCACCACGATCACCAGCGAGATGAACTGGTCCATCAGGTTGTCGGCGAGCTGCACCACCCGCTCGGTGTCGCCGCCCTGCGCCACCACCTCGGCCGGGGTGTGCCCGCTGACCCGGCGCGGCCCGGTCTGGCCGTGCACCAGGCGCAGGCTGATCCGCAGCATCTGCCGGATCCACCACTGCGGGAACCACAGATTGGTCAGGTAGGGCAGCGGCAGCACGACGAGCAGCGCGGCGGCGATGCCGATCGCCGGGAGCCACGGGTCGCCCCCGTCGACCACGTCGGCCCAGAGCCAGGGCAGCACCGACCCGTCCAGGCCGAGGAGTGTCAGCACCACGAACAGGGCGATGGAGACGAGCCCGAAGCGCGGGTCGTTGAGGCCCAGCCGCAGGATCTCCCGCATGGTCCGCGCGGGCGGTGGCGGGGGCAGCGGCGGCGGGTCCGCCTTCGCCACGGCCGCCGGCCGGTCGGCCGCCACCGGCTCGACCGGCTCGGCGAGGTCCCAGTCCGGGTCCGGCGCCGGCAGCAGATCCACCCCGCCCCGCCCGCCCGTCCCGGCGTACGCGCCGGCGGTCGCCAGCAGCTCGGCGAAGCGTTCCGACTCGCGCAGCGGACCGGCCTCCAGCACGGCGCCGTCGGCGAGCACCACCACCTCGTCGCAGCGACGCACCGACGAGAGCCGGTGCGCGATCACGATGCCGATGCGGTCGGCGAGCAGCCGCTCGGTGGCCTGCCGCACCCGGGTCTCGGTGACCGGGTCCAGACGGGCGGTGGCCTCGTCGAGGATCACCACCCGGGGGTCGCGTACGAGGATCCGGGCGAACGCCACGAGCTGCTCCTGCCCGGCGGAGAGCACGTGCCCACCCTCACCGAGCCGGGTGTGCACCCCGTCGGGCAACTCGGCGATCCACCCGGCCAGCCCCAGCTCCTCCAGCGCGCGGCTCGCGTCGCCCAGCAGCTCGGGGTCGAAGAGCGCGACGTTCTCGGCCAGCGTGCCGGCGAGGATCTCGGTGCGCTGCGGCACCACGGCGATCCACCGGCGCAGCTCCTCGACGTCCAGGTCGACGAGGTCGGTGTCGCCCAGGAAGACGGTGCCCCGGGGCACGTCGACCGCCCGGGTGAGCACCTTGGCCAGTGTGGACTTGCCCGAGCCGGTGCGGCCCACGAGGGCGTACGAGCGGCCCCGGGCGAAGGTCAGCCGGATGTCCCGCAGCGCGGGGCCCCGCTCGTCGTCGGACGGGTAGCGGAAGGTCAGCCCGCGCACGCTCAGGTCGCCGTCGGTGGGCGCCAGCCCGCCGACCGGTTCCTGCGGCGCGGCGGAGAGCAGCTGCACCCGGGCCCACGCGCCGAGCGCGTACTGCAGGTGGGGCACCCAGCGGGCCATGTGCTCGACCGTCGCGCCGAACGCGATGGCGAGCAGCCAGATCGCGGTGAGGCGGGCGCCGTCGATCCGGCCGCTCGCCAGTGCCCACGCGCCGGCGAGCACCACCACCGCGATCCCGGCCCGGATACCACCGGCGGCGACGGCGGTGACGTGGGCCGACATCCGGAACACCGTGCCGGCCCGGGCGATCACCTCGGCGGCCCGGCGGGCGTAGAGGCGCAGCACGTACGGCCGGGCCAGGCTGGTCCGCACGTCGTCCTGGCCGTGCACCGCCTCCTCCATCACCGCCGCGAGGTCCGACCAGGCCTCCTCCTCGGCCATCCGGGCCGGGGCGATCTGCCCGGTGGGGCGGCGCAGGACGACGGCGAGCAGTGCGGTCAGCACGATCATCCCGACGCCGGCGGGCCACCAGACCACCAGCGCGCTCGCCATCGCCAGCAGGCACAGCGCGAGGCCCTGGACGATCCGGACGCCGGTGTTCCGCAGCTCGGCGGCGACCTGGTAGACGTCGTTGTCGATACGGTCGAGCAGTTCGCCGACCGGGGTGGTCTCCAGGGTGGGCAGGTCCTGCCCGAGCGCCACCCGGCACAGTCGCCGCCGCACGTCGGCGGACCAGTCCGCCGTCAGGCCGGCCATCAGCAGCCCCACCACGAGGTCGGTCACGACCGCGGCGACCAGCGCCACGGCCAGCGCGGTGAACCAGCCGACCGACCGGTGGACCAGCACCGGCCCGGCGAGCGCGGAGGCGGCCGCCTGCCCGGCGGCGCCGAGCACGATCATCAGGACGACGAACGCCATGCGGCGCGGCGCGGTGGCCCAGAGGTCTCGGAGCAGGCGCATGGGAAGTCCTCCGGACTCTGGTCGGGTGGGGGCGGTGCCTCCAGCCTCGTCGGCGAGCCCGGGCGGATCAACGCAATTTCGCCCCTGGCCGAGGTCCTGTTCGAATCTGGCCGGCGCGGGGTGGCAGCCCGGCAACGGCGGCCCGGAACTCGGCGCTGAGCAGGCCGATCCCGTGTCGCAGCAGTTCCTCGCTCGCGTCGCGCCCGGACCGGCCAGCGGAGGGACCGGTTGGCGGCGCCACGGGCGGGCGCGTGCCGGGGGCGGTCAGAACAGCACGGTGGCGAGCGTGCCGACCGGGCGGAAGCCGCACCGCTCGTAGACCCGGCGCGCGGGGAGGTTGAAGTCGTTGACGTAGAGGCTGACCGTGGGGGCGACGCGCAGCAGGGCGTCGCGCACCACGGCGGCCATCGCCGCCGTGGCGATTCCCCGGCCCCGCCACTCGGGAGCCACCCAGACGCCCTGGATCTGCGCGGTGCGCCGGGTCACCACCGCCAGCTCGGCCTTGAAGATCACCCGACCGTCGGCGAACCGGGCGTACGCCCGACCACCCCGGACCAGCTCGTTGACGCGGCGCCGATAGCTGCGCCCGCCGTCCTCGGCCAGCGGGGAGACCCCGACCTCCTCGGTGTACATCGCCACGGCGGCCGGGAAGAGCCGATCGATCTCCCCGCCGCGCACCCGCCGCACCTCCGGGTCGGCGGGCACCGCGGGCAACGCCTCGGTGGCCAGCAGCGGCTGGTTCGGGCGTACGTCGCGAGCCGGGCCCCAGACGTCGGAGAGCCGGTCCCAGAGGCCCAGTACCTGGTCCGCCCGACCGACGATTGACGAGCAGAGCCGCTCCTCGCCGGCGAGCAGGTCGGCGAAGGCGTCGATGGCGGGCTCGGTGGCGAGCACCGGGGTGAGGTTGCCGCCCAGCCAGCAGATCGACTCGAGGTTGCGCCGGGCGCCGTAGCCCAGGATCCGCCCCTCGGCCCGCCACCAGGAGAGCCCGCGCGCGGCGACCCGCTCGGCGACCTGCGCGCCCGCGTACGGGTCCAGGTCGAGCAGCCGCTCGACCGCGCGTCGTTCCGATTCCCCCAGTTGCCGTACGGGCACCGTCAGCACGTCTCCAGCGTGCCAGATCCGGCCCCCGCCCCGCGGGCCGAGTGCTGAGCCCGGCCTCAGACGGCCACGAGCTGGTCCTGCCGGCTGCGCCCCGCCCACCGGACCACCGGAGGCACCAGCGCACCGAGGAGCAGGAAGAGCCCACCGAGGAGCAACCAGCCCGGTACGCCCCAACCGACCGCGAGGTGGGTCACCACCACCGGCGCCAGCATGGACCCGAGCTGCATGCCCATCCCGTACGCGCCCTGGTACTGGCCCTGGGCGTGTGCCGGCGCGAGCCCGAACGAGATGCCCCAGCCGGCCGCGGCGTGCCACAACTCGCCCACGACGTGCACGAGCGCCCCGCCGAGCAGCAGCGGTACGGCGACCGCGGCGGGCACGTCGCCGCTCGCGGCGAAGAGCGCGCACGCGACCGCGATCACCGCGCCGGCTCGGCGGGCGGCCCGACCGGCGCCGGTGAGGTCCTCGGTGCCCCGCGAGGCACGGACCTGGAAGAGCACCACCATCACCGTGTTGACGAGCATGCAGCAGGAGATCAGCCAGCGCGGCGCCTCGGTGTGCTCGGCGATCCACAGCGGCAGGGCGATGTTGAGCAGCCCGAAGTGCATCGACATCAGCCCGTCGAGGACGGTGAAGGCGAGGAACGGGCGGTCCCGCAGGGCGATGAGCCGCGGCCCGTGTGCCGGCACCGGGACGGGCGGCACCGCCGGCAGGGGGAGCAGGACGGCCGCCGCGACCAGGTACGTGACGGCGTCCAGCAGGATCAGCGCCACGTACGCGGACCGGGTGTCGGCGGCGAGGCCGACTCCGGCGAGCACCGCACCGACCGAGATCCCGACGTTGGTGACGGCGCGCAGATGGGCGCGGGTGCGTACGCGCTGCTCGGCGGGGACGGCACCGGCGATCAGCGCGCCGCGCGAGCCGCGGCTGGCCGCGTCGACGACGGCCATGAGCACGCCGACGACGAGGAAGGTCGAGAAGGACCGGACGGCGACCAGCGCGGTGGTGCAGGCCGCGGAGGCGAGCAGCGCGGCGAGTTGGAGGCCGCGGGGTCCGTACCGGTCGGCGAGGTAGCCCATCGGGGTGCTGGCGATCAGGCTCACCAGCGCCGTGATGGTGAGAGCGAGACCGACCTGGGCCACCGTCAGTCCGACCGAGCGGGTCAGGAAGAGCGCGCTGACGGTCAGCCAGGTGCCGCGGCCGACCGTGTTGACCAGGGTGGAGAGGGCGAGGATCCGGGACGGCCCCGGTGCGGGAAGCAGCACGAGGGACACCATAGCAAGACGTACGTACGGTTTGTTAGCCGCCCAAACTTCGACTTGTCGGTGATGCATTGGCGATATATCGTCGACGTATCAGCGATCGAACGATGTAGAGGAGAACCGATGGGTTTCCACCGACGGATGCACGCCATGCACGAGATGCGCATGCGGGGCTTCGGCTTTCCACCGGTGCCGCCCGGCCCGCCGCCGTTCCCGCCCGGCCCACACGGGCACGGGCACGGCCGGGGGCGCGGTCGGGGGCGCGGCCGCCGACCCCACGTGCGCGGCGCCGTCCTGGCCCTGCTCACCGAGCGGCCGATGCACGGCTACGAGATGATCCAGGAGATCGACTCCCGAACGGGCGGGGCGTGGCGGCCCAGCCCCGGGTCGATCTACCCCACCCTGCAACTGCTCGAGGACGAGGGCGTCATCACCGCGGCCGAGTCCGACGGAGGTCGGAAGCGGTTCACCCTCACCGAACAGGGGCGGGAGGAGGCGGCCACCGCCGCGCAGACCCCGCCCTGGGCGGAGTTCGCCGAGACGACGGTCAGCAGTTGGCACGACATCCGGGACGCCGGCGCGCAGGCCATGCAGGCGCTGCGGCAGGTGATGACGACCGGCACCGACGACCAGCGGGAGCGGGCCGCCCAGGTGCTCGACGAGACCCGGCGCAAGCTCTACGCGATCCTGGCCGAGTCGGAGTGACGGCACCCGTACGCCGAAGAGGGTGGTCGTTCCCGTGGGAACGACCACCCTCCGGCGTCGGTGCGGCTACCTCTAGTGGACCGTGACGGTGGGGCCGGTGACCAGCCCGCGCAGCTCCTCCGGAAGCTCGGCGCCCATCTGCTCGGCAAGCCGCAGCGCCTCCTCGATCAGCGTCTCCACGATCTGCCCCTCGGGGACGGTCTTGATGACCTGCCCCTTCACGAAGATCTGCCCCTTGCCGTTGCCGGAGGCGACACCGAGGTCGGCCTCCCGGGCCTCCCCCGGACCGTTGACGACGCAGCCCATGACCGCCACCCGCAACGGCACCGGCAGCCCCTCCAGGCCGGCGGTGACCTCCTCGGCCAGCTTGTAGACGTCCACCTGGGCCCGCCCGCAGGACGGGCAGGAGACGATCTCCAGGCCGCGCTCACGCAGCCCGAGCGACTCCAGGATCTGGATGCCGACCTTGATCTCCTCGACCGGCGGCGCGGAGAGGGAGACGCGGATGGTGTCGCCGATCCCCTCGGCGAGCAGCGCGCCGAACGCCACCGCCGACTTGATGGTGCCCTGGAAGGCCGGGCCGGCCTCGGTGACGCCCAGGTGCAGCGGGTAGTCGCACTGCTCGGCGAGCTGCCGGTACGCCCGGATCATGACGACCGGGTCGTTGTGCTTCACCGAGATCTTGATGTCGCGGAAGCCGTGCTCCTCGAAGAGCGAGCACTCCCAGAGCGCCGACTCGACCAGCGCCTCGGCGGTGGCCTTGCCGTACTTGCTGAGCAGCCGCTTGTCCAGTGAGCCGGCGTTGACGCCGATGCGGATCGGCACGCCGGCGTCGCTCGCCG
The DNA here is from genome assembly GCF_056150165.1 of Micromonospora xinjiangensis. Classification (NCBI taxonomy): domain Bacteria; kingdom Bacillati; phylum Actinomycetota; class Actinomycetes; order Micromonosporales; family Micromonosporaceae; genus Micromonospora; species Micromonospora xinjiangensis. The sequence goes on from NZ_JAXCFO010000001.1 coordinate 575,382, forward strand.
CCTTCGCGATCTCCTTGACCTTGTCGTCGAACTGGCGGATGTTGCCCGGGTTGACCCGGACGGCCGCGCAGCCGGCGTCGATCGCCGCGAAGACGTACTTCGGCTGGAAGTGGATGTCGGCGATCACCGGGATCTGCGACTTCTTGGCGATCGCCGGCAGCGCCTCGACGTCGTCCTGCGACGGCACGGCGACCCGGACGATCTGGCAGCCGCTGGCGGTGAGCTCCGCGATCTGCTGCAACGTGGCGTTGACGTCGGCGGTGAGGGTGGTGGTCATCGACTGCACCGACACCGGCGCACCACCGCCGACCGGGACCGAGCCGACCATGATCTGGCGGCTGGCCCGGCGCGGGGCGAGCGGCGGAGGCGGTACGGCAGGGATACCGAGACTGACAGCGGTCACTTCAGCACTCACCTTGAGAAGAGCGTGATCGGGTTGACCACGTCCGCGGTGATGGTCAGCAGCGTGAACGCGCCACCGATCAGGATCACCGCGTACGTGAAGGGCATGAGCTTGAGGTAGTCGACCCGGCCCGGGTCCGGGCGGCGCAGCCGCGCGTACACCCAGGAGCGGGCCCGTTCGAACCAGGCGATGGCGATGTGGCCGCCGTCGAGCGGGAGCAGCGGCAGCAGGTTGAACACGCCGATGAAGAAGTTCAGCGAGACGAAGAGCATGAAGAAGACGAGCCAGGCGTTGTTCTCCACGGCCTCGCCACCGAGCCGGCTGGCGCCGACCACGCTGATCGGGGTGTCCACGTCCCGCTCGCCGCCGGTGATCGCCTGCCACAGGGCGGGGACCTTCTGCGGGATCCGCTGGAGGGCGTGCAGGGTGCCGACCGCCATCTCCCCGGTGAAGTCGGCGGTCGCGCCGAACGCGGCCACCGGCCCGTACGTCACCCGGGTGGGCGTGCTGGGCACGAGCCCCACGCCGAGCGCGGCGACCGGGCGGACCTCCCCCTCCGGGTCGTCCAGCGGCGGCCGCTGGGTCTGCGCGAGCACCGCCCGGGTCTCGGCCGGCTGCCCGTCGCGGACGTAGCCGATGGTCGCCGTGCTGCCGGGCTGGAGGCTGCGCAGGCCGTTGAGCAGCTCGCCGTAGTTGTTGATCGGCTGGCCGTTGAGCGAGGTGATCCGGTCGCCGTCGCGGAGCTGGGCCTGCGCGGCCGGGCTCGCCACGTCGCCGGGCTGGCACGCGCGGGCCGCGTTCTCCGGCACCACGCAGTCGCTGAGCGCGATGACGGCCGGCTCCTTGCGGATCTCCGCCTCGGTGCTCGGGAAGTCCGGGTTGGGCAGGCCGGCGGAGACGGCCAGGATCCAGAGCGTGATCAGGGCGAGCGCGAAGTGGGTGATCGAGCCCGCGGACATCACGATCGTCCGCTTCCAGACCGGGTAGCGCCACATGGCCCGCGGCTCGTCGGCCGGGTCCACGTCGTCGTCCTGCGGCGTCATGCCGACGATCTTGCAGAAGCCGCCGAGCGGGATCGCCTTGACGCCGTACTCGGTCTCGCCACGGCGGAAGGACCAGAGGGTTGGCCCGAACCCGACGAAGTAGCGGGTGACCTTCATCTTGAAGGCCTTGGCGGTGAGCATGTGCCCCGCCTCGTGCAGGCTCACCGAGATGAGGATGGCCAGCGCGAAGAGCACCACCCCGAGCAGGTATGCCATCAAGCTCCTTCCACCGCCCCGGCGATGATCTCCTGCGCGTGCGCGCGCGCCCACGTCTCGGCCGCGAGCACGTCCTCGACGGTACCTGGTTCGCCGAACTCCGGAGCGTCCTCCAGCACCCTCGCGACGGTGTCCACGATGCCGAGGAAGGGCAACCGGCCGGCCACGAACGCGGCCACGCACTCCTCGTTCGCCGCGTTGTAGACCGCCGGGCGGCAACACCCGGCCTCGCCGGCCGCCTTGGCCAGCGCGACCGCCGGGAACGCCTCGTCGTCGAGCGGGGCGAACTCCCAGGTGTGGCCGGCCGTCCAGTCGACCGCGGCGGCGGCCTCCGGCACCCGGTCCGGCCAGCCGAGGCCGAGGGCGATGGGCAGCCGCATGTCCGGCGGGCTGGCCTGGGCGAGGGTGGAGCCGTCCGCGAACTCGACCATCGAGTGGATCACCGACTGCGGGTGCACCATCACCGTGATGTCGGCGTACGGGACGTCGAAGAGCTCGTGCGCCTCGATCACCTCGAGCGCCTTGTTGACCATGGTGGCCGAGTTGATCGTGACGACCGGCCCCATGTTCCAGGTCGGGTGCGCGAGGGCCTGCGCGGGCGTGACCTGGGTCAACTCGTCACGCCGCTTGCCGCGGAACGGGCCGCCGCTGGCGGTGACAACCAGCCGCCGCACCTCGCCCCGCGTGCCACCGCGCAGGCACTGGGCCAGCGCCGAGTGCTCCGAGTCGACCGGCACGATCTGCCCCGCCCGCGTCACCGCGGCCCTGACGAGAGGGCCGCCGGCCACCAGTGACTCCTTGTTGGCCAGGGCGAGCGTACGGCCGGCGCGCAGCGCGGCCAGGGTCGGCGCCAGCCCGAGCGAACCCACCACCCCGTTGAGCACCACGTCACAGGGCCACTGCGCCAGCTCGGTCATCGCGTCCGGCCCGGCGATGATCTTGGGGAGGCGGAAGTCGCCGCTGGCCCAGCCCCGCCGGCTCGCCTCGGCGTAGAAGGCGAGCTGGAGATCCTGGGCGGCGGAGGCCTTCGCCACGCCGACCGCCTCGACACCGAGTTCGAGGGCCTGGGCCGCGAGCAGGTCGACGTTGCCGCCGCCCGCGCCGAGCGCCACCACCCGGAACCGCTCCGGGTTGCGCCGGACGATGTCGATGGCCTGGGTGCCGATCGAGCCGGTCGACCCGAGCAGGACGAGATCTCGCGGGGAAGTCACCCCGCCATTCTTCCCCAGCCGCGCTGGACGTCCGCTGAGAGCCTCAATTCTCCCTGCTGACCTGCTCGTCCCGCGCGGCGGCGCCCACCGGCCGGTACTCCCGGGGCCGGTCGATCACGTTCTTACGCCGCTTCCCCGGCGAGACGATCTCCCCGAGCAGCACGGCCTCCTCGTTCGGTACGGAGCTCCTCCCGCCGCCGGAGCGGCGAAGCACCCGGCTCGGGCGCCGGCTCCGGCGCGAACGGCCTGGGCCATCACGCCTCACCCCCTCGGCGGAAGATCCTGCTACCGGCCAGCCTAGGGGCGGCCCCGATGCGGGCGGTCCCGCACAACCGGTGGCCGGCCCCCGCCGTGCGCCGGGTGGCGTGGACCGGTGCCGGGACGACCGGACCGGCCCACGCCGCACCCGCGTCAGACCCGCATGAACCGGTTCACCGGCAGCGGGCGGTTCACCACCCGCACGTCGCCGATCCAGCCGTAGAAGCCCTGCTCCACGATCCGGTCGTAGTGGTACGCCCCGACCAGCCACGGCTCGTTCGACGTGGCCAGGCCGACCGCCGGGGTGGACGGGTTGCGCAGCAGTTCGGCGCCGTCGACGTACATCGTGGTGGTTCTCCCGTCGTTGACCACCGCGACGTGGAACCACTCGTCGGCGGGCATCTCGTGGCCCCAGTTGCTGGAGATGTCGTTCCGGTTGAGCGGGAAGACGGCCCACTGCAACGCCATGCCGTCCGACAGGCTCAGCGTGGCGATCGGCTCCGCCGGGTCACCGCCGGTCTTGCCCGCGTCGCGGCCGGCACCGAAGCGGCTCAGGATGCTCATCCACGCGTGGTTGCCCGCCCGGACGTCGGCGGGGAGCTTGACGAACGCCTCGATGGTGTAGCCGTCGCGGAAGGTCTCGGTGTTCAGCGGGGCACCGTCGACGGTCCGCAGGTACGCACCCCGGGCCGGCTTCTTGGCGCCGTCGAAGCGGAGGCTGGCGTGCGCCGGCTGGTCGGGGTGGTGCTCGTCGGACCAGCGCAGCGCCTCCGGCCCGCTACCGGTCAGGGTGACCCGGGTGAGGTGGTTCCCGCGCCCGGAGAGATCCTCAATCCGCGCGCCCTCCGGGACCGCGGCGCCGTCCGCGTGCCCCCGGTCGAACCGCCAGTAGGCGAGCGTGCCGGGGACCAGCACGGCGCCCGGGTTGCGCGGCGCGCGCGGCGGCACCGGGTCGAAGCCGGCGAACCGCGCCGCGAAGTCGAGCCGGACGCTGAACCGGTTGGTCTCGTCGGTCAGCTCCACCTCGCGCCGCTGCAACGCGTTGCGCTGCTCGGGCCGCTGCCCGAGAATCCACGGCGAGAAGGTCTCCACGTCGATCGTGTTGCGCGCCAGGTCGAACTGGTAGAGCCGGATCATCGCGCTGCCGCCGTAGTAGCGGTCCTGGTAGTTGGTGATGTGCAGGTGCACGTCGTGCCCGGCGGCGTTGCGCAGCACCGTCCGGCCGGGCGGCCAGTAGTGCCCGTTGAGGGTGAGGAAGATCTGGTCGCTCTCCGCCACGAACTCGCCCCAGAGCCGCTGGCCGTGCCCGGAGAGCGTCGCCGCACCACGGTCGTCGGCGTACACCATGTCGTGCGTGGTGAGGATGACCGGGGTGCGCGGATGGGCGGCCAGGACCGCCTTCGCCCAGGCGAGACCGGCATCGGACGGCCGCCAGTCGAGCGCCAGCAGCAGCCACTGCCGGCCCGCGGCGGTGAAGACGTGGTACGTGTTGTAGCCGTCCGGGGTCGCCCCGGCGTACGTCGGCAGCTTCCGGAACCGCTGCGGGCCGAACACGTCCAGGTAGGGGCTCGGCCCCCGCTGGTCGGTCGTGGACGAGTCGATGTCGTGGTTGCCGGCGAGCACGCTGTACGGCATCCGACGGCGATCGAAAATCTCGAACACCCTGCCCGCGGCGGCGAGTTCGTCGGCCCGCGCGTTCTCGACGATGTCGCCGAGGTGGGCGGTGAAGACGATGTTCCGCTCCGCCTGGTTGTCGATGATCCAGCGCAGGCTCGCCGTCAACGGCGCGGGGTCGCCGCGGTCGGTGTCGAAGAGGTACTGCGTGTCCGGGATGACGGCGATCGTGAAGCGGGGCAGGTCGGGGTCCGGCCGACCGCCCGCGCCGTGCGCGCTCGCCGACGCGGGGGCGAGGGCGCCGACGGTGCCGGCGCCGACCAGCCCGGCACCGACCAGGCCGGCGCCCTGGAGGAATCGGCGCCGACTCGGGCCTTCTTGCATGGTGTTGCTCCTCGGATCGGGGAATGCTCCAGGCTCAGTACGCCCCCCGACCGCGAACGGTGATCATGGTGCCCGGCAACGCCGTCCGAACTCCCCGTGAACCTCCCCCACCCGCATTCACTGGCCCGCCGCGCCTCCGTTGACGTCGCGCGCAGCCGCCCCCGTCCGGCCCTCTCCCCCACCTGCCACAGCCCGGCGGTAAACGGTGGGCGCGGTCAGGCGGAGATCGACGCGCCCTCAGGCAGCAGCCGCCGGCCACGGAGGAAACCGGCGAGCACGTCACGGTCGGCCGGGGACAGCCCGGCGATCGGCACCGGGACGACCTGCTGTCGGTTCACCTTCAGGACCAGCTGGCCGGGGATCGGCTCGACCGACTCCAGCGCCTCCCAGCGGATCCGGCTCTCCATCAACGCCGAATCCATCCGCACGCCCTCGTCCGAGAACTGCCAGGCGATCGGGATGCCGTACGTCTTCCAGCTCGCCTGGACCGCGCTGCGCACGACCAGCGGCGGCAGAGCCCAGAAGATGACCGCCCCCACCAGCCAGCCCACCGCCACCACGGGGTTGTCGTCGAGGAGCACCGCGACCGCCGCCGGCAACAACAGGACGAACCCGCAGAGCGTGAACAGGCGCAGGCTGCGCCGAAGCGTGCGGCGCAGCGCGTACGCCAGCAGACGCCGGTCCGGCTGAGTCTCGAAGCTGATCATCACGACGGCAGACGATAGTTGAAGGGAAGGAGATCCATCTACGATCCCTCTAGCTCCACCAAGACTTCATGCCCGATGCCGAAATGCGAAATGAACGAACGCATGAAGGCTACGGTGACGTCCCTCATTCGACCCACCTGCGAGGCTCCAGCTTGCGCATACTCCCGGAGAGAGGAAAGCGCCTCCGACTCCCGCCCTCTGATGGCACAAGCAATTGCGAGGTGGCCACTCATCTCCTGATATCGGCGGGCGGCGAGCATCCAAGAGATCATGTCATCCAAGCTCTCAAATCCCTCGAAAAATCCGCCTCCCGCCTCATTCAAATCGCGAAGCAGAACAGTCGACAGGGACTCGACCGCACTTGACGATCCAGCAGTCCACCGCTCATACGGAGCATTTCTCACACCCCGCTCACGCAGAATATCCGCCAAACCCCTTCCAAATGAGGAAGCGTCTGCGAGCCCGCGCGGCTGGCGCCCTTTGAATATTGCAACCAGGCGACTCACCTCGGCGTGCCCTATGCCCAGGTTGGGATGAAAGGTCACCTGCGTCGGGAAGGACTCCGGAACGAGACCGATGCTGTACACGATGCCGCCCGGTTGATGCCTAGCGAACCTCGGTTCGTCGCTCCGCGCACCAGTCCGCACCCACCCGCCTCTCTGGAGGGCTGCATCGAGCAGCCCCACCACCTCGTCCCTTAAGGCGTGCATACGGGGCACCACCACCTGTCGGTCTTTACGGGCATCGGGGGCATCATATCGCCGTTGTGGAAGCCGAACTCTTTCAGCTTGTCTGTTCCGAGTTCGGCACCGATAGTCTCCAACTCCGGGTAGCCAATCCGTTGATTCGGAGTGTAGTCGCCCGTATTGACCTTGGCTTCAATCGCTTCCCAATGCCCTGCCGGATGCTGTGCAACAAAGTCCGCGCGGAACTCGGTTCCATCACTCGCATAGAAGGTTACTTCCGGGGTGATGTTCGTATACCCCTCGTTCTCCAGCCTCTGGCGCGTAGCCGCCGCCCCCATCGGACCATGGGGGGCTCCATTCACCGGGCAGGCTCCGACTGCAGTGTTATGAACCAGCAGGGAAGTGCTCCCCGCCAGGACGTAATAGGTGTGAACATTGGCTACAGTGAGGTTGTGGACGGTGGCACGGGAAGCTGTCCAACGCTGGACCGCCGTAATCTGGACATAAGTTCCGGAACTCGTCCTCAGCCATTGGCCGGAGTGCAGGTCGCCGGCTTCGATCCATTGGCCCAGCTCGGCTACCCAGAACGGGTGACCATCAGTGGCTGTGACCTCGGCCGTCGCCTGACCGCGCTTGCCATCGGTGTCAATCACGACCTTCACCAGGTGCTTGAGCCCGTCGCCCTTGATCGCCGCCGTGACGGTCTCTATCTCAGCTCGACCCGTCTCAGGATCAGTCACCACGACCTTGTCGCCCGGCTCGACATCTTCGATCGGCTTTGTGGAGCCATCAGCCATCAGGACCTTGGTGCCGGGAACAAAGCTGTTGCAATCCCCGCCCTCGACCCGACCGGCGCCGCCGTTGCCACTGGCGCCGCCGTTGCTGCGGTTGGTGGCCCCAGTCGATCCACCGGGCTTCGAGTCGCCCTTGCCGCCGCCGCCGGCGCCCTTGCCTCCGGCACCACCCGAGCCGGCCGAGGAACCCTTCGGGTTGGACTTGGCCTGGGCCTGTTTCTGGACCGGGTTGCCGGTCTTCTTCGAATTGTTGACGGCCTTGTTACTGGTCGTGTTGACCTTGTCCGCGGCCTTCTTCTTCGCGGCCTGGGCGGCCTTCTTCGCCCGCTCGATGGCCAGCTTCTTGGCGTTCAGCGCCGCCTGTTCGGCCGCCCGGGCGGCCGCCATCACCGCCTCTGCCGCGCGTTTGGCCGCCTTCCACGCCTGGATCGCGGCGATCGTCCGGTCCACGGCCCGGATCACCGCCGGGATCTTGCCGATCTTGCCCCAGGGGATCGCCCCGATGATGAGGCTGCCGCACGCCCACATGTCACCGCCGAAGCAGTTGATGGCGTCGTTGATACCGATGAACTCCTTCAGCACGTACCAGGCCGAATCGAGGATCACCGACAGGAGCGAGCGGTTCATGTCCGACTGCGCCTGGGCCACCTGCGCGGCCGACAGGCCGGCACCGGCCAGGGCCGCCGCCATCTCGCTGGCGGTCAGCGCCACCGACAGGCCGCTCGGGTCCGAGAGGGTCACCGGGTTGTTGTGCGCGTACGCGTACCCGTTGTTCTGCGCCGGGTCCGTGAGGTCCAGCACCGGGTCCGCCGAGAGGAACCGGCCGACCACGGGGTCGTACATGCGGGCGCCCAGCGGCGCGTAGCCGGACGCGTCGTCCCGGGGTGCGCCGAGGAACCCGGCGTTGGCCTGGAGGTTGTACGGGCGCCCGCGGACGTTGCCGAACGGGTCCTGCTTGCGCATCCGGACCGACATGGCGCCGGAGAGCACGATCTCGGCGTACGGGCTGCCCTGGTGGTCCCCCGCGAGGGCGACCAGGCTGGGGGACCCGCCTCCGTGCGAGTAGCGCACCATCGAGCCGCCGGGGACGGCGTACGTGCGCTGGGCGCCGAGCAGCACCCCGCCGCGCTGGACGGTGATCATCGACTCGCCGAGGTTCAGCGTGGCCTGCCGCGACTGGATCGTCAGCAGGCGGGTGCCGCCGGGCCCGTAGATGTAGCGAGTCTCGGCCTGCGCCTCCCACAGCTGCGCCGGGGCGGCGCTGTCGCAGGTCGCCAGCACGATCGGGGTGCCGCTGGCGGTGGCCCCGTCCTTGACGGCGACGCACAGCCCGGACGCGGTGTGCTTGAGCTGCCCGGTCGTGGTGCGCTCCAGGCGCTGGATCGCGGACCCGTCACACTTCTGGATGCCGAACGCCGAGCCGGCCGTGCTCGCCGCGGGCTGGACGCACCAGGTGCTGTCGAACGCGGTCAGGGTGCCCAGGTTCGCGTTCGTCTGCCCCGGCGTCGGGGTGAACGCCCACTTCTGCGCGGGCGTGCCGTTGCAGCCGTACAGCTGCAGCGGGCGACCCGGGTCCAATTGGCCGGCGCTGAGGTCGATGCACTTGCCGGCGAGACCCACGTACTCGGTCCGGCCCTTCGTGCCCTGGCCGGTGATCCGCTCGACCTGGCCGTCGTACGTCCAGGAGAGCGTCTGCTCGTCGCCGTTCTCGATCGACTTGACCGACTTGGTCTCGCCGGTCAGCTCGTAGAGCCGCTCCGCCTCCGCGGTGACCTGGGCACCCGCCGGGGTGACGTACTTCCTGGTCACCTTCGTGAGGGTGCGCGGTTGGCTGCCGTCGGCCTTGCCGTAGGCGTAGGTGCTGGTGGCGTCCTTGGCCGTGTTCCCGGTCAGGTCCTTCTCGACCAGCTTGGTGCGGTTGCCGAGCAGGTCGTACTCGTACTCCTGCCAGTAGCCGGCGCCGTCGGTCCCCGCCGTGACGTTGACGGTGCCGTCCGAGCCGAGTGGGTCGGCCTGGCAGGATGCCTGGTCCTTGGCCGTCCAGGCCGTCGTCAGCTGGCCCGTCGCGTCGTACCGGAAGCACTGCCGCTCCTCGATGCCGAGCGAGCGTTCCCGGATGGCGGTGACGTTGCCTGCGGAGTCGTACCAGTAGGAGCGGTGCGAGACCAGGTTGCCGCCGACGACGCCCTTGTCGCCGGTCTGCTCCCGGTAGACCTGCTGGTCGGTGAGGGCGCCGCTGGCGTCGTCGTACGTCGCCATCGACCAGACCCGGTACGGCTGCGCGCCGAGCGTCGACCGGAGCACCTGCCCGTAGGGCGAGTAGACGGTCTCCGACCCGTACCAGTCCTTGCCGGACACCGAGAGCGGCAGCCCGTCCTTGGTGTAGCGGACCAGGACCTTCTCCGACGGCAGGTTGCCGATCTCCGGCAACGTCGCCGACTCGGTCAGGCCGGTGTCGGTGTACGTGTAGTCGTAGGTGTACGAGGTCTTCAGGCCCCACGTGTCGGCGATCGCCTGCGGCAGCGTGAGGGTGGTCGACGTCGGCTGGTAGTCCTGGGTGTAGCCGCCGATCGACTGCTTGTACGGCAGGCCGTCGGTGTACCGGGTGGCCGTCGCGGGCAGGCCCTTGCCGCCGGCCACGGTGTCGTAGGTGTACTCGGCCAGCAGCGTGCCGGTGCTGTCGCCGAGGCGCTGCCGCGTCGGGCGGGACAGCTCGTCGTAGCCGTTCCAGACGGTGATGTTGCGGGCGTTGGTGGCGGTGACCTGCCGATCCCGGTGGTCGTACGTGAGCCGGGTGGTGCCGGCGTCCGGGTCGCTGCTCTCCACGAGCCGACCGCGCTGGTCGTAGCGCCAGGTCCACGGGTGGCTCGGGTCGGCCGAGTGGGTGGCCTTCGCCAGCTGGCCGCGGCTGTCGTACTCGTACCGCATGGAGGTGAACGCGGTGTGCGCGCCGTTGGTGAACGTGTCGACGCGGGAGGTGCGGCCCAGGGCGTCGGTGAACATCCGGTAGGAGGTCGCCCCCGCCGGGTTGACCACAGTGGAGTGGTCTGCGCCGTACGTGTAGCTGGTGGCCCGTGCCGGCGTCTCCACGCCCCGCAGGACCGGCGTCTCCTTCGTCACCCGGCCGAGGCCGTCGTAGGTGTAGCGGGTGGCGTTGGGCACCGCCGTGTCGGCGAGCGGGGTGAACAGTTGACCGATCGGGGAGCCCTCGGCGAAGTAGGCGTTGTTGGTCTGCCACACCTCGCCGGAGCTGTTGTAGAGGGTGTCGGTGATGAGCCGGCCACCGCCGGTGGCCTCCTCCTGGGTCTGCCGCTCTCGGCCGAGGCCGTCGTAGAGGGTGACGGAGGTCTGGATCCGGTTGTCGTGCCCGCGGCTGAAGGTGGTGATGTAGGGCGGCTTGCCGGCCGGGACGGCGTACTCGGCCTTGAAGTCCGGAACGGCCGCGGCCGACGGGGTGCGGCCCGGCGCCCACGCCTCGACCAGGCGGCCCAGCGCGTCGTACTTCGCCTCGCTGATCCGGCCGTTCAGGTCGGTGGTCTTGACGGTGACGGCGCGGCCCGGGTCGAGCTCCTGGACCTGCTTGTGGCCGAGCGAGTTCTCCTCGGTGACCCGGTAGGACTGACCGACGGTCGCCGAATAGGTGATCTTGGAGATCTTGCCGTCCGGGTCGGTGCGCTGGGTCACCCGGCCGATCTGGTCGAAGCCGGTGGTGCCGTCGGACTGGAAGCCGGAGCCGTCGCCCTTGAGCGACCAGGTCTGCGTGGCGAGGCCACGGGTCGCGCCGTCGAGGCCGACGCCGTACGCCTTGCCGTCGTAGGCGACCCGGCCGGCGCCGCTGAGCGTCCTGAGGTCACCGAACGTGGCGGCGGCGCAGGTGGTGGGGCTCGTGAGGGTCTGCTTGGTCAGCCCGATGACGTTCTTGTCGAGCTGGTGCAGGTACTCGATGGAGGTGCAGGACTCGTCACCGGACTTGCCGGTGTCGCCGAGCACCTCGATCTGGGTGGGCAGGCCGTGCGTCGTCTCGAAGGTGGTCTTCGTCTCGACGACCCGCAGCGTGCGCGTGTCGTCGCCGGTGCCGGACGACCGGGTGTACGACACCTGGCGCGGCTCGGTGACCCGCCAGGCGCGCAGCGGGCTGAGCCCGTCGTCGCGGACCCGCACCGCGAGTTCCCGGGCGTCGGGGTAGGTGACGCTGCGGGTGAGCCACTCGCCGTCGGCGTCGCCGGCACTCGCGTATGTCAGCTCCTCGGCCACGCGGCCGGCGAAGGGCTCCTCGTCCTTGGCGATCTCGACGCCGGCGATGTCCTTCACCGACACGGTGTCGCCCATGCCGCGGAAGTAGCGGACGACGGACTTGGTCCGCTTGCTGCCGATGTCCGGGTCGTCGGCGCCGGTGACGACGGTGACCTGCTGGAAGCCCGCGAACTGCGAGTAGGTGCGGGTGGCCTTCTTGGTGAACTCCTGCTCCGCGAGGCGCCAGCCCGGGTTGGCGTAGGTGTACTGGGTGACGGTGCTCAGCGCGCCGTCGATGGCGGGCAGCTCCTCGACGGTCTCGACGACGTACTTGTGGAACCAGTCGATGTCCTCGACCTCGGGGTCGGGGTGCCAGAACGACGGATAGCAGAGCCGGTTGTTGGCCTTCAGCTCGGCGGTGTCACTCTTGCCGGGCAGGCCCGTGCCGGTGGCGCAGTCGCCCGTGGGCGCCTTGTAGGTGACGACGGTCTCGCCGCCGTACTCGTTGATGACCCGGGCGATGCGCAGCCGGGAGAAGCCGGGGCGGTCGTCCCGCTTCACGCGGTTGGGCATGTCCTCGGTGTTGGACTCGAAGCGCACCGGGTTCAGGGTGATCTTCTCGCCGCCGCGGCCCCAGCCCGTCCGCGTGACCGACTCCAGCCAGAGGGCGGTGTTCGGGCCGGTCTTCAGGATCGGGAAGGACTGCTTCAGCTGGTACTCGTCGACGACCTGGAGGGCGCTGTTGCCCTCGATCCGCTGCGCCGAGGTGGTGATCTTGTCGAGCCGCTTGCGGGAGAAGAACGACGGTGAGGCGTTCCAGCACTTCTGGCCGCCGGCGCAGCGCAGGTCGGCGGGGGTGTCGTACCAGATGCGGAACTCGCTCGGCTTCTTGCTCGTGAAGTTCGCCTCGGTGCAGGTGATCGAGCCCTCGGCGAAGCACCGCTCCTCGACGGTGAAGGCCACCCGCGCCAGCGGTGCGGCGGAGAAGATGTTGTCCTTGCGCTGCCCGTAGTCGATCCGGGTCAGGTAGCCGCCCCGGTCGTACGGGACCGGGTCCTTGAAGTTGAAGTTCCGGGCGTAGTGGTTCGTCTCCTTGGCCCACCACAGGCTCATGGCGTTGCCGTGGACGTCCTCGACGTAGTCGAGGGACCACCGCCAGGCCTGGGTGCAGACGGAGCCGGCCCAGTTGCCCTCCTTGTAGCAGGTCTCGTCCGGGTTGCCGTCGTTGGCGTGGTTGCCGTACACGGGCACGGTGAGCACCGAGTTCGTGACCGGGTCGTCGGCGGCGGTCCCGTGGTCGGACCAGCCCGGCAGTCGGTTCATGCCGAAGTGGTAGCGGGTGCCGTCCCGGGTGGTCACCACCCAGTACTCGCCGGACGCGTCGCCGTTGGCCCGGCCGGTGTCCTTCAGCAGCTCGACCTTCGAGCCGTCGCCGTTCGCGGTGAACCAGGCGTCCTTGCCCGAGTCCCAGACCAGCTCGGTGGTCGTGCCACCGAGGGACATGGTGGCGTTGTTCGAGCCCCAGCAGAGGTCCGCGGTGCGGTGCTTCTCGTTGTTCGCACCCGGCTTCTTCGAGTCCTCCCGGCAGGTGGCGTAGCTGCGGGTGATGGCGCCCGCGTGGTAGTCCCAGCCGTCGCCGATCCAGGAGGCCTGGTTGTTGGAGGCGGAGGTGCGGCCGTCCACGGACTGCGACGAGTAGCCGAGGGCCACCTTGGGCATGAGGCCGCCGGCGGTCTCGGGCACCTGCACCTGGTACGAGTAGGTGAACGCGCCGGACGAGGAGCCGGCGGCCCAGGATCCCGACGAGAGCAGCGGCGTGGCCGTGTAGTCGCCGGCCGCGGAAGCTCCGGTGTCCAGCACGCCGACGACCCCCGACGCGGCCGACGGTTCGGCGGCGCTGGTGGTGGCCCGGCCGGCGGGCGCGGCGTCCGTGTCCAGGAGCTGGCCGACGGGCACGCTTCCGGTCACGACGCGCCGCACGGGCGCGTCCTCGGCGGCCGCGATCCGGGCGGGCGCCTTGGTCGCGGGCACCAGCTCCACCTCGCTCGGCAGGGCCTGGGCGGCGTCCCCGGCGGAGAGGGTGAGCCCCGCCGTTCCGGTGCCGTCACCGGTCGCGCAGTCGCCGCTGTCGGGGGCGTCGTAGACGCACTCGGGCAGCAGCACGACGCCGAACCGGTCGGCGGCCTGCGGGCCGTACAGGTCGGCGAAGGGCGTGTAGTCCACGCTCAGCGCCACCTCGGCGGCCGGGTCCGCGGTCGCTGGCGGCGTGATCTTCATGATCAGGCCGGCGACGCCCGCGTCCTGCGACGCCTCGGGAGCGGCGAGGTCGACGGTCCAGTTGCCGGCGATGGCGGTGGGGTCGCCGCCCTCCGGGACACCGAGGGCGACCGGCAGGTCGTCCACGGGCTTGGTCTCACCGGGCGCGATGCCGGTCAGGTCCACGACGCCGCTGTCCTGCTGCCACGGCGTGACGGCCTGCGGCTCGTACGGGTCTACCGGCACCGGGTCGGCGGTGGTGAGGTTGGTCTCCGCGCTCTCGTCCTGGCCGACGCGCTCGCTCGCCGGGAGGTCGGGGAGATCGACCTGCATCTCCTCGCGCTGCATGCCCGGGCCGGGCACCGCCCACGCCTCGGCGGGCACCATCGTGCCGACGAGGGTGGTGGAGAGGAACACCACCATCGCGGTGCGGGCGCGACGCCACCGGAGGCGGCCCGGCTCCGGCGCGATCCGGCGACGCTCCATGGGGATCCGTCGGCCATGCCACCGCAGCAAACCGATACCACGCATACGCGTCGACTCCCACCAGGCGCGAAGACGAAAGAGAAGGCGCGGAAAGACCGCGAAGGCACGCGCCGGGCACGGCACGTGCGTGAGCACTCTGCGGGAGGAGCGATCGCCACTCAAGGTCACGAAGGGTGACCGCAATCGATTTTTTGTGATGTGGGCCACACGAATATTGCCGCGATGATCATCAATCTCCGGCGGACCCCGTCCTTCCACCCCGATGTGGACAGATCGGCTAATTTGATCACCGCCAAACCGGGCACACGCCATCAATTTCCGCCGTAACCATCCGTGTGCGCGCTGTTAACGTCACGGATCGATAACGGTCTCGGGATGGACGAGAGTGCCTTCCCTCATGCGATCGTGTGCCCGCGTTCTGCCCGGCGGCCCGCCGGACCGGGCTGCCTGTCCGCGCCTTTCCCCCTGTCCGCCTGGCCCACGGGAGTAGACCCGCCGTGACCGCGCCTCGCCTGCTCAACCCCCTCGTGCGCACGCGCACCAGGCTGACCCTCAGCCTGGGCCTCCTGCTGGTACTCATCGCCGCCCTGCTGCCCTGGTGGCCCGGGCCGGACGAACGCGGGAGGGCGTCCACCCGGATCACACCGGTGCCGGTCGCCCCGCGCGACGAGGTGGCCGCCATGACCGAGGCCCTCCAGACCGGCAAGGAGGTGCTCGTCGACACGGCCACCAGCGCCACCTCGCAGACCTGGGCGCTCCCCGACGGGCAGCTGCGCACCACGATCCACGCCATCGCCCAGCGGACGAAGAACGCCGAGGGGCGGTGGGTGCCCGTCGACAACACGCTGACCCGCGGCGGGACCACGACGAGCGGCCTGGACGTCCGCCCCGTCAACCCGCCCAGCCCCGTACGCTTCTCCGGCGGCGGCGCCGGCGGATCGGAGACCGTACTGGCCGAAGTGGACATGAACGGCCACACCGTCGCGTACACCTGGCCCGGCCCGTTGCCGACGCCGGTGCTCGACGGCCCCCGTGCCCTCTACCCGGAGGTCCGCCCCGGGGTGGACCTGCTCGTCGTGGCCCGGGAGGACGGCGGCTTCGCCCAGTTGCTGATCGTGAAGAGCCGCGCGCCCGAGACCATCGACGCCGTCCGGACGCTGGCCTACGGCCTACGGTCCGAGACGCTCGTCTTCCGGCACGACGCGACCACCGGGGGTGTCCGCGCCCTCGACCGGGCCAGCGGCACGGAGATCGGCTCGATCCCCACGCCGTTCGCGTGGGACTCCGCGGGCCGCGACCCGGAGAACCCCGACGCGGCCCCGCGCACCGCCGTGTCCAGCCCGTCCGACGTCCTGAACCTCTCCGGCCTCGCCGGCGCCGAGCCGGGCGCGCGGCGGGCCCCGATCCCCACCCGCCTCGACGGCGACGGCACCGGTGACGCCCGCCTGCGCCTGGACGCCGCGGCCACCGGCTTGCTCACCCGCGCGGACGCGCTCTTCCCGGTCTTCCTCGACCCGACCCTCATCAGCGGTTGGCAGGCCTGGGCGACCGTCTACTCGCAGCACGCCAACACCAACACGTGGAACGGCACCAACTTCAACTCGGGCACGACGGACGCCCGGGTGGGCTACGAAGAGGACACCCCGCTGCGGGCCCGCTCGTTCTGGCGGATGGGCTACAACAGCGGCCTCAAGGGCGCGGAGGTCAGCTCCGCCACCTTCAAGGTGCTGAACAACCACTCCTGGAACTGCACGGCGCGGGAGATGCAGCTCTGGCTCACCGGCGCGATCTCCTCCGGCACCACCTGGAACAAGCAGCCGACCTGGCGGGCCGAGCAGCAGCGGAGGTCCTTCGCCCACGGCTACGGCAGCAGCTGCGCCGACGACTACGTGAGCTTCAACGTGAAGGGCGCGGCGCAGCAGGCCTCCGACGAGGGCTGGTCGAACATCACGCTGGGCATGCGTGCCACCAGCGAGTCCGACACGCTGACCTGGCGCAAGTTCAAGGTCAGCTCCTCGGAGCTCAGCGTCACCTACAACCGCCCGCCCCGCGAGCCCACCGGCGGCGCGTCGTCGCCCGGCGGCGCCTGCGTTCCGGGCCCCGGCAACGGCGTCACCGTCGCCAAGACCAACCTCGTCCTGTCGGCGACCGCCACCGACCCCGACGGCAACCTGAAGAGCCTGCGGTTCCGGTTCTGGAAGAACGGCACCACGGCACCCGCCGACACCGTCGTGACCGCCGCGAGCAACGGCAAGGCCAGCGTCACGATCCCCACCACCACGCTCGTGGACAAGACGACCTACTCGTGGGAGGTGCGCGCGGAGGACGAGTCGGGGAAGATGTCGTCGTACTTCCCGCCCGGCAACGAGCCGTGCCGCCTCACGATCGACGCCTCGGCTCCCCCCGCACCCGATGTCACGAGTGACGTGTGGTTGGAGGCCACGCCCGACGGCGCGACCTGGTCGAAGGTCAAGTTCGGCCAGACCGGCCCCATCACCTTCACCGCGGCCGGTGCGACCAAGTTCAGCTACGCGTTCGAGGCCATCGGCGCCAAGGAGGTCGCCGCGACCAACGGCACCGCCACCGTGCCCGACCTGAAGCCGCGGCACGCCGGCCCGACCACGCTGCACGTGTACGCGTACGACGCCGTCGGCAACCGGAGTGCCCGCACCGACTACTACTTCTACGTGCCCCCGCGGGACACCGCGGACGGGCCGGGGGACACCGGCGGCGACGGGATCGTCGACCTGCTCCTCGTGGACTCCGCGGGCAAGCTGCGCAACTACGTCGGAGACGAGGGCGGCGAGCTGTACGCGTGGCTCCAGGGCTCGTACGACGACGCCGGCACGCTGAACCCGCCGGGCCACTGGTTCAACTCCGGGACCGGTCAGGCCGCGCTGATCACCAAGTACAACGACGCCTACCCCGGTGACGGCACCACCGACCTGTTCGCGCGCACTCCCGACGGCGGGTTCTGGCTCTATCCGGGAGACGGGTACGGGACGTTCAACGTCGACCAGCGCCTGCGGGTCCTGCTGCCGCCCGGCACCCCGGACCCGGCGACCTGGACGCAGATCAAGGCGGTCGGCGACATCACCGGAGACAAGCAGCCGGACCTCGTCCTGCGGTCCGGGCTGACCTTCTGGGTGCTGTCCGGCTACACGGGGGCCAGCTTCCAGCAGGCGACCCTCATGAACGCCGACGCGTGGGCCCGCCGGGAGATCGTCAACATCGCGGACGTCGACCTGGACGGCACGCCGGACCTGCTGTGGCGCAACCTCGACAACGGCAACATGTACGTCCGGCACGGGAAGCCGGGGTCGGTCGCCGGCAGCGTGAACCTGGACTCGCTGAAGACGGCCGCGGCCTCCCGCAGCGGCGACGTCGCCTACGGCACCAGCTGGACGGAGACGAACGTCAGCGCGCTCGTCGGCATCCCCGACGTCAACGGCGACCGGGTGCCCGACATGTGGGCCCGGTCCGGCGTCGACGGGCAGATGCGGATCTACTACCCGTCCACCACCAACACCAACGCGCCGGTGAAGGTCGTCCTGGGCGACGACTGGAGGGTCATGAAGTCCTTCGGTTGAGCGGAGGCACCGACGCAGGCGGGCCCGGACAGGCGACTGTCCGGGCCCGTTCCGCGTCTCCGCACGATCTTGCCAGCCCGGCGCAGGACTGGCCGGGACCCGTCCGGGGAATGGAACCGCGATGGGCAGCGCGTGGCAGCGTACGACGCGGATCGCGGGTGCCGGGTTCCGGCCGGTGCGCGGACGCGACCTCTCGCTGCACGCCGCCTGGCGCGCCCACCACACCCGCCAGCCCCGGGGAGGACCAGCGTTGATCAAGAGGTCTGCGCCGGGAACGGTCGCGCGGATGACGCGAACCTCTTGATCAACACGGCTCGGCGCGAGGGTCAGCGGCGGAACGGGCCGGTCACCTCGTACGTGATGCCGCCGCTGCCCGTCCGGTCACCGCTGGTGCCGCGCTGGGACGAGAAGTAGAGGCGGGAGCCGTCCGGCGAGAACGCGGGGCCGGTGATCTCCGACGAGGACTGGCCGAGGATCCGCACGAACGGCGTCACCACGCCGGCCGGGGTGATCAGGTTGATCTCCATGTTGCCGCCGTCCTCGGCCACGTAGAGGTCACCACCGGCGGTACCGGTGATGTTGTCCACACCGGTCAGCGGCGCGGCGCCCGCGGGCACCAGCGAGTCGTCGTACGCGAGGTCGATGCGCTGGTTGACCGCGTCGTACGCCCAGACCCGGTTGTCGCCCTTCGTGGTGAACCAGCAGGTGCCCCGGTCGTACCAGCACCCCTCGCCACCGTCGAAGTGCTTCGCCGCGCCCACCTGGAGACGCGTCGGGATCGGGAAACCGTCGCGGTCCGGGACGTCCCGCCAGGTCACCGCGCCGGCGACCTGGTCGGCGGGGGCGCAGAGCACCTGGAGCCTGCCGGTGCGCAGGTCGCCCCAGGCGTCCGGAAGGAAGCGGTAGAAGCAGCCGTCCTCCTCGTCCTCGGTCAGGTAGACCACCCGACGGTCCGGGTCGCACGCGGCGGCCTCGTGGGTGAAGCGGCCCATCCGGGTGCGCTCCTCGCCCTCGCGGCTGCCGTCCGGCCAGGTCTCGAAGACCCGTCCGAGCGGCACCTCCTCGCAGGAGAGCCAGGTGCCCCACGGGGTGGCGCCGCCGGCGCAGTTCACGTTGGTGCCGCCGAGGATGCGGTACGCCGCCGCGATCGTCCCGTCCGCGGCGAACCGCACCGCCGACGCGCCACCGACCAACGGCACCTCGGAGTTGGAGACGTAGATCCAGCCGGTGCCGGCCGGGAAACAGGCGCCACCATCAGGGGCCCAGTGCCACAGGTACGAGGTGCCGGCCACGCGCTGCCCGGAGCGGGCGATGACGCGGCTGGAGAACCCGGCGGGCAGTTGCAGGCCGTTGGCGTCGGGGGCGAGCAGTTCACCGTACGGGCTGGGGCCGGGCTGGGCGGGGGCGGCCAGCGCGGCGCCGGCCCAGAGGCTGCCGGAGAAGGCGGCGGTGCCGGCGACGGCGGAGCGCAGGACGGTACGACGATCCATCGGGGACCTCCCGGACGTGGGTCGATGCCCCGTCGACGCTAGGGCCGGCAAGGCATCGATGGATGCCACTATCCGGTGAACGCGGAGTGACGGCTCTCCCCGGCGCCGGCCGGTGCGTCGGACTCCCGCAGCCCGAAGCGGCGGTAGACCCGGCCCAGCGGACCCGGCGCCCACCAGTTCCACCGGCCCAGCAGCCGCATGGTCGCCGGGACCAGCAGCGCCCGGACCAGCGTCGCGTCGACCACGATCGCCACGATCATGCCGACGCCGATCAGCTTGATGTAGGCCATGCTGCCGGTCGCGAACCCGGCCACCACGACGATCAGCAGGAGCGCGGCGGCGGTGATGATGCGGCCGGTGCGCTGGAGCCCGGCGGCCACCGAGGCGGCGTTGTCCCCGGTGCGGTCCCACTCCTCGCGTACCCGGGAGAGCAGGAAGACCTCGTAGTCGGTGGCCAGCCCGAACAGCACGGCCAGCATGAGAATGGGGTTGCTCGGTTCGATGAAGCCCGTCGGGGTGAAGCCGAGGAGGTCGGAGAGGTGACCGTCCTGGAAGATCCAGACGACCACGCCGAACGACGCGCCGATCGAGAGCAGGTTCATGAGCACCGCCTTGACCGGCAGCACCACCGAGCCGAACGCGAGGAAGAGCAGCAGCAACGTCGCGGCGGCCATCAGCAGCGCCATCCACGGCAGCCGCGCGCCGAGACTGTCCAGCAGGTCCCGGTCGGCGCCGGGCCGGCCGCCGACCAGCACCTCCGCCCCCGCCGGCTCCGGCAGGTCCCGCAGCGCCCGTACGACGTCCTGGGCCACGTCGCCGGTCGGTTCCCCCGGGTACGTGACGGTGAGCAGGGTCGACTCGCCCCGGCTGGCCGCGACGGCCACCCCGGTCACCCCGGGCACCCGGGCGACCCGGTCGGCGAACGGTCGGACCGCCGCGGCGGGCGCGCCGGAGACCAGCACCTCGACCGGCGCCACGGTGCCGCCGGGGAACTCCGCGGCGATCCGCTCGGAGACCACCCGGGGCTCGGCGCCGGCGGGTAGCACCCGCTCGTCGAAGCCGCCGAACGTGATGCGCAGGAACGGCGCGGCGAGCAGCACCAGCAGGACCGCGACCCCCACGAGGTAACGCACCGGGCGGCGCATCACGCTGCGTGCGATCCGGGCCCAGGCGCCGGTCGCCCCGTCCGCCGTCGGCCGCCCGCCCGCCGTCCGAGGCCGCCACCACCGCGGTACGCGCACCGCGTCGATCCGTGGGCCGAGCACCGCCAGCAGGGCCGGTAGCGCGGTCAGCGCCGCCAGCATGGCGACCAGCACGGCCGCCATCCCGCCGAGGCCCATGGAGCGCAGGAAGGACTGCGGGAAGATGAGCAGGCTGGCCATGGCGAGGGCGATGGTGAGGCCCGAGACGAGCACGGTACGCCCGGCGGTGGCCATGGTGCGCCGGATCGCCTCCGCCGTGTCGTGCCCGGCCGCCAGCTCCTCCCGGAACCGGCTGACCACGAAGAGCGCGTAGTCCACGGCCATGCCGAGACCGATCAGCGTGATCACGTTGATCGCGAAGATCGACACCTCGGTGAAGAGGTTGACCACCCGGACCGCGATGAAGCCGCCGAGAATCGCCAGCCCGCCGATCAGCAGCGGCGTGGTCGCGGCGACCAGCCCGCCGAAGATCACCACGAGCAGCACCAGCAGGACCGGCATCGACAGCAGCTCCGCGCGGGTGATGTCCTCGGTCGTGCGGGTGTTCGCCTCGTCCAGGAAGGGCACGTTGCCGCCGGTCTGGGTACGCACCCCGGGCGTCGCCAGCACCGGGCGCAGCTCCCGGTACGCCTCGGTCTTGCCGTCCTCGTCGTCGGGCCGGAGCTGGACGAGGGCGTACGTGGCCCGCCGGTCCGTGGCGAGCAGCGCGGGCGCCCCGGTGTCGTACCAGGTCGTCACGCTGGTCACGGCGGGCTGGGCGCGCAGCCGGGACACGGTCGCGGTGACCGGGTCGCGGAACGCCGGCTGGTCGGCCGTGGCGGTGTCGCTGGACCACAGGACGATCACGTCCGCCCCCTGCGGCCCCAGCTCGTCGGTGATCCGCTCGTACGCCCGGCTGGACTCGCTCGCCGGGTCGTCGAAACCGCCTCCGGTCAGCTGCCCGAAGACCCCGGCGCCCCAGGTCGCGCCCACGGCGGCCAGGAGCACCGCCCCGACGAGCACGGCCCAGCGCAGCCGTACGACCGCTCGTCCCCACCACCCGAACACGACCGCCTCCCTCCCATCCCCGCCCATGCTCCCCCACCGCCGCCCGCTTCTCTCCCCCGGTGATCAGGAGGTCTTCGGCAGGTCCGATCCTCGGATCCCCGCAAACCTCTCGATCACCAGGGGTTGGTCCGGACCGGAAGGGGCGGGAGGGGCGGCGCCGGGTGGGGGTGAGGGCTAGGGTGCGGGGGCATGAGGAGTGAGCTTCCCGGCCGCGCCGACGTGGTGATCGTCGGTGCCGGGCACAACGGCCTGGTCTCCGCGATCCTGCTCGCCCGCGCCGGCCTGGACGTCCTGGTGCTCGAGGCGGCGGACGTCGTCGGCGGGGCCACCCGGACGGAGAACCCGTTCCCGAAGGTGCCCGGGTTGCGCCACTCCACCGGCTCCTACCTGCTCGGGCTGATGCCGCCCGAGCTGATCGCCACCCTCGACGTCCGGATCCCGGTGCTGCGCCGCGACCCGCACTACTTCCTGCCCACCCCGGGTGGTCTCGGCTCGCCCTACCTGCTCTTCGGCAGCGACACCGCCGCCACCCGGGCGCAGCTCGCCGAGTTCTTCTCCCCCGCCGACGTGGCCGCCGACGACGCCCTCCAGGCGGAGCTGGCCGCGCTGCGGGAGGACCTGGCGCCGGCCTGGCTCACCGAGCCGCTGCCCGTGGAGGAGACCGCCGAGCGGTACGTCCGGGCGAGCCTGCGGCAGGTCTTCATCGACCTCGTCCGCGGCTCGGTGGCCGACTACCTCGCCCGCTTCGAGTTCCGCTCCGAGCTGCTGGTCAGCATGTACGCGGTCACCGACGGTCTCTCCGGGCTGAACGCCGGCCCGGACGACCCGGGCACCGGGCACAACTTCCTGGTGCACAACATGTGCCGGCTGCCCGGCTCCGGCGGCACCTGGATGATCGCCGAGGGTGGGATGGGCACGGTCTCGCGGACCTTCGCCGACGCCGCCCGGGCGGCCGGGGCGCGGATCGCCACCGACGCGGCGGTGCGGGCGATCACGCTGGACGGCGGCGCGGCGAGCGGTGTGGTCCTCGCCGACGGCCGGGAGGTGGCCGCCCGGGTGGTGCTGGGGGCCTGCGACCCGTACCGGCTCATGGAGCTGTTGCCCGACGGCGCGCTCCCGGCGCCGCTCGGCGCGCGGATGGCGGCGGTCCGCCGCCCCGGCACGACCCTCAAGCTCAACCTGGCGCTGACCGGGCTGCCGCGCTTCTCCTGCCTGCCGCAGGACGCGCCGAGCCCGTTCGGCTCGACCATCCACCTGCTGCCCGGCTCGGCGTCGCTGGTCGACGGGGGCGGTGAGTCCCCGATGGCGGCGCTGCGCGGGATGTGGGCGGACGTGCGGGCGGGGCGGCTGCCCGCCGAGCCGACCATCGAGTGGTACCTGCACACCACCGTCGACCCGTCACTCTCCGACGGCGAGGGACACCACTCGTCGGCCCTGTTCGTCCAGTCGGTCCCGTACGAGCTGGCCGGCACCAGCTGGGAGGCGGCGCTGCCCGGCTACGTCGAGCGCCTGGTGGAGATCTGCGAGCGGTACGCGCCCGGCACGGGCGACCTCATCGCGGACGCCGTGCCGCTGCCCCCGCCGGGTATCGAGGCGCACTTCGGAATCACCGGCGGGCACATCCACCACGTCGACAACACGGTCTCGTTCACCGACCGCATGCCGTACGCCACGGGCGTGGACGGCGTGTACGCGGGCAGCGCCGGCTGCCACCCGGCCGGCAGCGTGATCGGAGCCGCCGGGCACAACGCGGCCCGCCGCATCCTCACCGACCTGAGCCGCTGACCGGCCCGGACGCGCGGACGGCCCTGCGGGCCGCGCTGCTCAGCGGGCGTGAGAGGGCAGGTCACCGGGGCCGCGGATCAGGTAGACGCCGACCAGCAGCAGGTAGAGGCCCAGGCTGAGGATCGGGTTGACGAAGACGAACGCGAACGCGATCACGTAGAGCACCGGCCCGATCAGGAAGCGCCGCGCCACGGCGAGCGCCAGCCGGGGGTCCATCTCGGGATGCAGCAGCTGGCGGCGGCGCGCCCACCACCAGCTCAGGTTGAAGAAGAGGGCCTCGCCGAGCACCGCGCCGACATAGAGCCCGGCGGTCAGCCGCTGCTCCGCGGGGCCGCCGCGCAGGTTGTCCGCGAGCAGGTCGGCGGCGAACGGGATGGTCGCCACGAACAGCAGCAGGAGCAGGTTGAACACGAGCAGGGTCTGGTCCACGCGGACCACGTACCGCCACATGTTGTGGTGGGTCAGCCAGACCTGCCCGACGATGGCGAACGTGATGACGTACGCGAGGTAGGCCGGCCACTCGTGCAGGAGCGCGCCCACCAGCCCCGACCCGTCGTTGCGGGCCGGGCCGAGCTGGAGCAGGTCGACGGCCATCAGCGTCAGCACGATCGCGATCACCGCGTCGCTGAACGCCTCCACCCGGGACGCGTCCCGGGCCATCTCGCGGTCCCGCCCGTACCGGTACCGCGACTCGTCGTCCCCCTCGGTCACTCCCCGCTCCCGTCGATCGTGGAGGTGCGGTGCCCGTCAAGGGCTGACGGCGCACCACACACCCATGATCGACCCCGAGGGGGCGGGACGGACCGGAATCAGCTCGCGGAGGCCGGCGCCTGCTCGTCGGCGCGGTGGGCACGGATCTTGTGCCCCACGCTGGTGAGGCAGCGCCCGCTCGCCAGGTCGAACCGCCAGCCGTGCAGCTGGCAGGTCAGCTGGTCACCCTCGACGATGCCGAAGCGGCTCAGGTCGGCCTTCAGGTGCGGGCAGCGCCGCTGCACGACCCAGTCGCCCAGGGTGATGTCCTCCGCGTCGACCGCCCGTTCGTGCTCGTCGTACCAGCCCTCGGCGTACTGGAGCCGCTCCTCCGAGAGGCACTTGAAGAAGGCGTAGACGAACTCGTTGTACTGCCCGATGCGGGCCGCGGAGAAGCGGCAGGAGAGGAAGAGGGAGTTGACCCAGTCCACCTCGCCGCTGTGCAGCAGCTGTTCGATCAGCGCCCGCTCGGTGCGGAACCGGTAGCGGACCTTCTCGTCCGCGTACGGCCGCACCTCCTTGCCCGGGAAGTCCACCACGATGGATTCGACGCTCTCGCCGTCGTAGCTGACCAGATCGAACCGGACCGGACCGCCGACGCCCTTGGCCAGGTAGATCGACTCGTCCAGCAGCGGCTCGATCCGGCGCTTCATCTCGGCGAGCACATCCACCTCCGGGTGCCGCCAGGACGCCTTCTCCGCCTCGATGATCGGGCGCTTGCGCTCCCGCATCTCCTCCAGGTGGGCGACCTTGTTCGCGAAGAACTCCTCCACCGGCACCGGGTGGGTGGTCTCGCAGCTCTCCGTGGTGATCTCGGCGACGCTGCCGGGCAGCAGCACCACGCCGTTGGTGCCGCCCACCTTGGCGTACTCCCGCAGGAAGACCGACTGGTCCGGGAAGATGTTGCCCTCGTCGCCGAAGATGTCGTTGAACTGCCACAGCTCGTCGTCGAGGAAGCACGGCGGCCCGGCGATCGGGAAGACGTGCGAGGCCTTCAGGTCGTCGATGTAGCGCCAGGTGCGGTCGAACTGCCGGTCCCGCTTCTGCTTGCCGAACGCGGTCTTGGCCGCCTGCGGCAGCTCGTAGACCATCGGGTACCAGATCGCGCCGGAGAACTGGAGCAGGTGCGCGTGCACGTGGCCGAGCTCGGCGAAGACGCTCAGGTCGGTGGGGCGGGCGTCGTTCTGGTTGAGCAGCCGCACCCCGTCGTACTCGACCCAGAGCGACGAGTCGCCGATCGGCCCGTCCGTGGGGCTGGTCAGCGCCTGAATCATGATCTTCAAGCCGCCGTCGAGCTCGACGACCTGCTCGTTCGGCGCCTTGATGAACTTGGTGAAGCCCAACTCCCGGAACTCGTCCTCCATCTCCGAGGTGGGGAACTCGGGGAGCAGCACCGTGGCGTCCTTCGACACGAAGTCGCGCAGGTGCTTCGCGTCGAAGTGGTCCCGGTGCAGGTGGGAGACGTAGAGGTAGTCGACCTGGCCGAGCGACTCCCAGTCGAGCTGTGAGTTGTCGGGAAACGGAAACCAGGAGGCGAAATAGGCCGGATTGACCCACGGGTCGCACAGGATGCTGCCCGCGGCCGTGTCGATCCGCATGCTGGCGTGCCCGGTACCGGTCACTCGCACCGCAGTTTCCCCCTCAAAAAGACAATCAAGGTGTACGACAAACGCTACCGGAGTGACTGTGGCCCCCGGCCCGCGACGCCGGTAGTGCCGAATGCCCCGGTCCGACCAGGTCCTTCGGCCCGGGCGGCCGGCGGCGTCGCGCGTCGGTGCGGCCGCTTCGGCGACCTCAACGGGCCGGACCCTGCGCCGCGGCCGTCACGGGGCGTGCCAGACTAACCGGAGATCCGATCGCGAGGGAAGGACCGACAGTGGCAGGAAGCGAGCCGGTAACGGCGCCAGACCAGCACAAGCCCGGGCACCGCAAGGCCGGGCGCATCGGCGCGGTGCTGACTGCGCTGGCACTGGTGGCGATGATCTGCGGCAACCACGAGGGCAGGGTCGAGGACATCTGGCTGATCGGCCTGGCCGCGCTGCTGCTGATCATCGTGATCGGCGACGCCGTGCTGCGGCGCAACGGCCTGCGGTCCTGACCCGGGTGCCGGGCGCACCCGGTCTGACCACGCGCGAGGGCCCGCCCTTCCCACGGGAAGAGCGGGCCCTCGTCGTACCCGGCCTCAGCGGCCGAAGAGGATGTCCTGCACGTCCTTGAGCGCGGCGTCGACCTCGGCCTCGAAGTAGCCACCGGGCACCAGGCCGAACCGCAGCGTGTCCAGGTCCTTCGGGTTGACCGGCATCGGGTTGCGGCCGGCCATCCCGCCGAGCAGGCTCTCGAAGAACCGGTCCACCTGGTCCGGGTCGTACCCGCTGCCGAAGCGGCGCACCTGGAAGCGGCGCCGGATCTGGTCGACCCGGTAGAGGTCACTGCCGGGCGGGCCGGCCATCGGAGGGCCACCCATCGGAGGGCCACCCACCGGGGGACCGCCCATCGGAGGGCCACCGACCGGCGGGCCGGGCACGGCCGGCGGACCCGCCATCGGCGGCCCACCGAAGCCCTGCTGCGGCGGCACCGGCGGCGGACCGACCGGGCCGCGTCGCATGTCACGCGGGTCCCGCTCGGGCATCCGGATCTCGGCCGTCATGTCGGGACGGGCGCGGCGACCTGCCTCGAAGCCGTCGAAGCGGGGCTCCTCCGGCGGGTAGCCGGCGGAACGGTCGTCCGGACCGTAGCCACCCGGACCGGGACGGTCGTCCGGACCGTAGCCACCCGGACCGGGACGGTCGTCCGGACCGTAGCCACCCGGACCCGGGCGGTCGTCCGGACCGTAACCGCCCGCTCCCGGGGGCAGGCCGCGCTGGGGCCCGGCGGGACCACCCATCGGGGCCCCCGGGCCCATCGGCATGCCGGGGCCGGCCGGCGGACGCGGACCGTCGTAGCCACGGGGAGCGTCGTAGCCACCGGCGAAGGCGCCGGTCGGCTCGTCGTAGCGGCCGTAGCGGTCAGGGGGACCGGCCTGGGCCGGCATCGGCCGGGGCGGCAGCGGCTGCGGAACCGGGGACAGGCCCCGGTCGTCGCGCATCGGCGGGCCCAACCGGTCGGGCGGCCCCATCCGATCCGGCGGGCCCATCCGGGAGTCGCCGCCGCGGCCGGCGACGCCGCCCCGCTCCTCCAGCTCGGCCAGCTGGCGCTCGACCCGGTCGAGGTGCAGGTCGACCTGCCACTCGTCGTAGCCGTTGAACCGGACCCGGAAGACGACGTCGTGGACCTCCTGGGAGGCCACGGGCGCGCCGACCGGCTGGCCGGCGAGTGTCGCCTCCACCCGGTCGAGGAAGGCGTCCACCTCGTCGACCTTGTATCCCCGGCGGAGCGCCTTACGCCGGAAACGCTGACCCTGACTCGCCACTATGTCTCCTGGATTCGTTCGCCACGCCCGGTCACGCCGATGCCGCCGCGGCGCTCTCGATGTCTCTGTCCTCCGCGGCGGCGAGCTGCCCACACGCGCCGTCGATCTCGCGCCCTCGGGTGTCCCGCACCGTCGTGGACACCCCCGCGGCACGCAAGCGCCGGACGAACTCCCGCTCCACCGGCTTCGGGCTCGCATCCCAGCGGCTGCCCGGCGTCGGGTTGAGCGGAATGAGGTTCACGTGGGCCAGCTTGCCGGCCAACAGCCGGCCGAGCAGATCGGCTCGCCACGGCTGGTCGTTCACGTTCTTGATCATCGCGTACTCGATCGACACCCGGCGTCCCGTCCGAGCCGCGTAGTCCCACGCTGCGTCCAGCACCTCGGCTACCTT
The DNA here is from genome assembly GCF_056150165.1 of Micromonospora xinjiangensis. NCBI lineage: Bacteria > Bacillati > Actinomycetota > Actinomycetes > Micromonosporales > Micromonosporaceae > Micromonospora > Micromonospora xinjiangensis. The sequence goes on from NZ_JAXCFO010000001.1 coordinate 603,337, forward strand.
CCAGCGCTGGTTGACCGGCACCAGTTCGTCGCGCAGATCATCATCGGGGGCGTGCAACGACAGCGCAAGGGTCACCGAGAGGTCTTCGCTGGCCAGTCGGCGGATGGCCGGCACCAGGCCGACCGTCGAGACGGTGATGTGCCGCTGCGACAGGCCGAGACCCTCCGGCGCCGGTGCGACGAGCCGCCGGATGGCCGCCACCACCCGGTTGTAGTTGGCCAGCGGTTCGCCCATGCCCATGAAGACCACGTGCGACAGGCGGGCCGGGGACCCGACGACCGCCCCGGACGCGGCCACACCGGCCAGGTAGACCGCCTGGTCGACGATCTCCGCGGTGGAGAGGTTGCGGGTCAGCCCGGCCTGGCCGGTGGCGCAGAAGGGGCACGCCATGCCACAGCCCGCCTGGCTCGAGATGCAGACGGTGACCCGGTCCGGGTAGCCCATCAGCACGCTCTCCACCAGCGAGCCGTCGTGCAGCCGCCAGAGGGCCTTGCGCGTCGCGCCGTCATCGCAGGCCAGCTCCCGCACCGGGGTGAGCAGGTGGGGCATCAGCCGGTCGGCCAGCCGCTCACGGGTGGCGGCCGGCAGGTCGGTCATCAGCTGCGGGTCGCGGACCAGCCGGCCGAAGTAGTGGTTGGAGATCTGCTTCGCGCGGAACGCCGGCTCGCCCAGCTCTGCGACGAGCGCCTGGCGGGCCGCCAGGTCCAGGTCGGCGAGGTGCTGCGGGGGCATGGCGGCGCGGCGCGCGGGGGCGCCGGGCGCGACGGGGATCAGGGGCAGGCTCGTCATGGCGGGTCCAGTCTGTCACGCCGAACGGCGAACGCACCTGTCCGGAGGTGCCGAACCGACCCCGACCCTCCGGTCAGGGCGGCGGCGCCGGCCGGACGGCTCACCCCGCCACCGGCGCGAAGACCGCCAACAGCAGGTACGCGGTCGGCACCGCGAAGAGGATCGAGTCGAGCCGGTCCATCAGCCCGCCGTGCCCGGGCAGCAGGTTGCTCATGTCCTTCACCCCGAGGTCGCGCTTGATCATCGACTCGGCGAGGTCGCCGAGGACCGCCGCGCCGGAGACCGCGACCCCGAAGAGCGCACCCCACCACGGGGTCACGTCGAACACCTGCCAGATCAGCAGGGCGCTGCCGAGCGCCGCCGCGGTGACCGAGCCGGCGAAGCCCTCCCACGACTTCTTCGGGCTCACCGAGGGGGCCATCGGGTGCTTGCCGAAGAACACCCCGGCCGCGTACCCACCGGTGTCGGAGAGCACCACCGCCACCAGGGTCGCCAGGATCCGCCACGGGCCGTCGTCGGGCGCCGCCGCGAGCAGCGCCGCGAAGCCGCCGAGGAACGGCACGTAGACCGCGATCAGGGTGGCGGCGGTGAGGTCACGCTGGTAGCCGCCGGGACCGTCGCCCAATCGCCAGATCATCGTGCCGAGCACGGTGACCAGCAGACCCAGGCTGAGCGCGTCCGGGCCGGCGAACCAGGCCAGCCCCACGGTGAGCGCGCCGCCCGCGACCAACGGCGCCACCGGCGGGTGCGCACCACTGCGCCGGACCGCTCGGGCCAGCTCCCAGATCCCGATGCCGACCGCGGCGACGATCACCGCGAGGAACGACGGCGTCCAGAGGAAGAGCGTCAAGAGGATGAGCGCGCCCAGGGCGAGCCCGACACCGATGGCGGCCGGCAGGTTGCGGCCCGCCCGGCTCGGCGTCTGCTGGGTGGCCGGTCGCTCCGCGCTGGCCCGCCGCCGGCCCGGGCCGCGCTTGCGCGGGGGCCGTTCCGGCTCGGGCTCCGCCTCCGGGGCGAACTCGACCCGGACCGGCTCCAGCTGGGCGGTCGCGTCGTCGAGGCCACCGGCGCGCGAGGGGCCGTCGTAGCCGCCGGGGTCCCGCTCGCCGCGGTGCCGCTCGTCGGGCCGCTCGTGGTACGGGTCGCGGCCGCCGTCGTGCCGGTCGTCGTCGTACCGGGGCGCGGGGCCGCGTTCGTCGACGTACCGGTCCCGGTGCGGGTCGGGCCGACGGTCCGGGTACCGCGGCTCGTCGTACGGGTCGGGCCGAGGCCCCTGGTGCGGCTCGTCACCACGGAACGGCTCACCGCGGTACGGCTCGTCGTCGCGGTACGGGTCGGGACGGCGGTCCTGCCGCGGGCCCCGGTGGCCACGGCGCGGCGGCCCGCCCGGCTCCGAACGGGGCCCGGCCGGAGGGCGTCCACGGTCGTCGTACGGGTCCGGTGGGTACGGGCCGCCCTCGTCGTACGGGTCCGGCGGGTAGGGTGCGCCCCGGTCGCCGTACGGGTCGGCCTGCGGCCGGGGCCGCGTCCGCGACTCGGCGTACAGCTCCGGCCCGGCGCCCCGGTGCCGCGTCCAGGTGCCCGGGTCGATCTCCGGCTCCGGCCAGGGCAGGGACACCGGCCGCTCCGGCCGGTCCCAGGCGCGGGGCTCAGCGCCGCCGTAGGGGTCGGGGTGGGACATCACGCACCGCGAAGCGGCACGAGTACCACCACATGACGCAAGACCACAAGCATCCCCTACACGCGCGACTGTTCCTTCGGATTGACCGACATGACGGCCGGTCGATTCCCGGCGTTCACCGCCCGGTGGCCGGGAATCGTGCCGAGCCTACTGCACCCGCCGCCCGGGCACGGCGGACGAGGCGGGCCGCGGAACGCGTGCGCCCACCACCGCGCCCCCGGCGTACACCACGAGGCCCGCCCCCCACACGGGGACGGGCCTCGGACTGCCGTCGGCTCGCCGCCGGTGGCTCAGACCTCGAGAAGCTCGGTCTCCTTGTGCTTGACCAGCTCGTCGACGGTCGCCACGAAGCGCTGGGTGAGGTCGTCGAGCTCCTTCTCGGCCCGGCGGACCTCGTCCTCGCCGGCCTCGCCGTCCTTGACGATCCGGTCCAGCTCCTCCTTGCCGCGGCGGCGGACGTTGCGGATGGCCACCTTGGCCTCCTCGCCCTTGTGCCGGGCCACCTTGATCATGTCGCGGCGGCGCTCCTCGGTCATCTGCGGGAGCAGGATGCGCAGCTGGTTGCCCTCGTTGTTCGGGTTCACGCCGAGGTCCGAGTCGCGGATCGCCTTCTCCATGGCGTTGATCTGCGAGTTGTCGTACGGCTTGATGATGGCCATCCGCGGCTCGGGGATCGCGACGGACGCCATCTGGGTCAGCGGCGTGGGCGTGCCGTAGTAGTCGATGATGACCTTGGAGAACATGGCCGGGGTGGCCCGGCCGGTCCGGATCGCGCCGAACTCCTCCTTCGCGTGCTCGATCGCACGCTCCATCTTCTCCTCGGCCTCGAGGAGGGTGTCGTCGATCACCGGTCTCCTCGCCTCCTTCTTGTGCTCGTGGTGGGCTCTGCTGTGTGTCGGAGGGCCGCTGCCGTCGCCGGGGGCGACCGTTCAGGCGGTGATCAGGGTGCCGATCTTGTCGCCACCCACGGCGCGGACGATCGTGTCCTCCCCCTGCGCGCCGAAGACCAGCATCGGCAGGTCGTTCTCCATGCAGAGGCTGAACGCCGCCGCGTCCGCCACCCGCAGGTTGCGGCGCAGCACCTCGGAGAAGGTGATCGAGTCGAACTTGCTGGCGGTGGGGTCGATCCGGGGATCGGCCGTGTAGACGCCGTCCACGCCGTTCTTGCTCATCAGCACCACGTCGGCGTGGATCTCCAGCGCGCGCTGGGCGGCGACCGTGTCGGTGGAGAAGTACGGCATGCCGGCGCCGGCGCCGAAGATGACCACGCGGCCCTTCTCCAGGTGCCGGATGGCGCGCAGCGGGATGTACGGCTCCGCGACCTGGGCCATCGTGATGGCGCTCTGCACCCGGGTCTCGACGCCCTCCTTCTCCAGGAAGTCCTGGAGGGCGAGGCAGTTCATGACGGTGCCGAGCATGCCCATGTAGTCGGCGCGGGCCCGGTCCATGCCGCGCTTCTGCAGCTCGGCGCCCCGGAAGAAGTTGCCGCCACCGACGACCACCGAGACCTGCACGCCCCGGCGGACCACCGTGGCGATCTGCCGGGCGATGGCCTGGACGACGTCCGGGTCGACACCGATGGCGCCGCCGCCGAAGACCTCGCCCGAGAGCTTGAGCACCACCCGGCGAGCCCGGCCGGGCGGCGGGGCGGTGGGGTCGTCCACCGCCAGCGTCCGGTCACTCACAACCTGCGTCATCCGCCCCGCCCTTTCCCACGCCGGCGCCCCGTGCGCCGCGTACCGCGAATCTGCCGCTGCCGACCCTATGGGACGAGGAGGCCGCGGTGCCTGTCACGTACACCAGCGACCTCCTCGTCGACGTTTCCTGCCCACGGGCGCCGCGGCGCCCGGTGCCGGCTCAGGCCTGGCCGACCTCGAACCGCACGAAGCGGGTGACCTCGATGCCGGCCTCGGCCAGCACCTGCTTCACCGACTTCTTGTTGTCGGTGACCGACGCCTGCTCCAGCAGCACGAAGTCCTTGAAGAAGGCGTTCACCCGACCCTCGACGATCTTCGGCAGGGCGGCCTCGGGCTTGTTCTCCTCGCGGGCGGTCTGCTCGGCGATGCGCCGCTCGGACTCGACGACGTCGGCCGGCACCTCGTCGCGGGTGAGGTACTGCGGCCGCATCGCGGCGATCTGCATGGCCACGCCGCGCGCGTCGGCGTCGCCCGCCTCGTCGGACTTGCCGGTGTACTGCACCATCACGCCGACCGCCGGGGGCAGGTCCTGCGCCTTGCGGTGCAGGTAGACGGCGGTGGTGCCGTCGAGCTTCGCGAACCGGTTGAGGACCAGCTTCTCGCCGATCTTGGCGGACTGCTCCTGGATCAGGTCGGCCACGGTCTTGCCGTCCAGCGTGCTGGCGAGCAGCTCCTCGGCGTTGGTGACGCCGGTGGCCGCGCCGTGCTCGACGAGCTTCTGGGCGAGCGCGATGAAGGAGTCGGTCTTCGCCACGAAGTCGGTCTCGCAGTTGAGCTCGAGCAGCGCCTGGCCGGAGTGCGCGACCAGACCGTTGGCGGCGGTGCGACCCGCCCGCTTGCCGACGTCCTTGGCGCCCTTGACGCGCAGGATCTCGACGGCCTTGTCGAAGTCGCCCTCGGCCTCGGTCAGCGCCTTCTTGCTGTCCATCATGCCGGCGCCGGTGAGGTCGCGGAGCTTCTTGACGTCCGCGGCGGTGAATTGGGACATGGCTCTCTCTTCGGTGTTGAGACGGCGTGTGGATGGTCGGAGGTGCCGGTTACCCGGATCCGGGCCCGATGTGCCCGCCGGGGCCGCCGCTGCCCGCCCTCCGTCGAAACGGACAGCGGGGCAGCGACGGTACGGTCACTCGGCGGCGGCGGCCGCCGGCTGCTCCTGCTCGTCGGCCTTCTTCTCCTCGAGCAGCTCGCGCTCCCACTCGGCCAGCGGCTCGTCGGAGGCGACACCCGACTCGGGCTTCTCGTCGGTGCCCCGGCGACGGCCGGAGCGGGCGATCAGACCGTCCGCGACGGCGGAGGCGACGACCTTGGTCAGCAGCTCGGCCGAGCGGATCGCGTCGTCGTTGCCCGGGATCGGGAAGTCGACCTCGTCGGGGTCGCAGTTGGTGTCCAGCACCGCGATCACCGGGATGCCCAGCTTGCGGGCCTCGTCGACGGCGATGTGCTCCTTCTTGGTGTCGACCACCCAGATCGCGGCCGGGAGCTTCTGCATGTCCCGCAGACCGCCGAGGGTGCGGGTCAGCTTCTCCTTCTCGCGGGAGAGCTGCAGGGTCTCCTTCTTGGTGTAGCCGGCGGCGGTGCCGCTCAGGTCACCGAGGGCCTCCAGCTCCTTCATCCGCTGCAGCCGCTTGTACACGGTCTGGAAGTTGGTCAGCATGCCGCCCAGCCAGCGGTGGTTGACGTACGGCTGGCCGACCCGGGTCGCCTGCTCGGAGATGGCCTCCTGGGCCTGCTTCTTCGTGCCGACGAAGAGGATGCTGCCGCCCTCGGCGACCGTGTTGCGGACGAAGTCGTACGCCTTCTCGATGTAGTCGAGGGTCTGGCGCAGGTCGATGATGTAGATGCCGTTGCGCTCGGTGAAGATGAAGCGCTTCATCTTCGGGTTCCAGCGCCGGGTCTGGTGCCCGAAGTGGACACCGCTCTCCAGCAGCTGACGCATGGTCACGACGGCCATGTAGGTGCTCCTTGTGATCCCTGGTTGTCCCGCCCGGCCGGCGGCCGGGCGTCCTGGCGCCCGGTCGCCGGCCATGATGGGCCCGATCAAGATCGGGACCAGGGAGGCCGTCGCCCCACGATCGAACCGTGACGAGGATCGAACCGTGGAGAGGGCACGCGAGGTCGACCGCGCGAGGCGGTCGCCAGTCGACCAGTGTACGCCCCTCCACCGCTGCGCAGACCCCGGGTGCGCGGCGGGCGCTCACCGGCGTGGCTCGTCAGCCGGCGGCGAGCGCGGCGGCGACGAAGAGCACCAGGGCGACGGTCAGGTAGGCCGTCGGCGGGCGGAGCCAGCCGCGACTCCCCTCGGCCAGGGACAGCCCGCCGGTACGCAGCCCGTACAGCCCGATCGCGAAGATCGGCAGCCCGGCGACCAGGAAGGTCCCCGCGACGACGTTCCCGGCCGAGACCGGATCCCCGGTCGCCCCGGCGGCCAGCAGCCGCAGGGCCGGGACCTCGAAGACCAGGACCAGCAGCGCGAAGAAGACGGCGAGGACGGGCCGGCGCGTCCGGTAGACCCCGTCACCACCCGGGCCGGGAACACCACCCGGGAGATACGGCGGGACGTCGGCGCGCGGGCCGACGGGCGGCATCGGGCCGGTCGGCGCCTCCAGCGGGTGCGGGTGCTCCCCCGGCCGGGTCGGCTCGACGATCGGGTAACCGGCCAACGGGCGTAGCGGGTCGACGGCCTCGGTCGGAGCGGGCCCGCCGTCCCGACCGGCGGCGGGTCGGGTCGCGGCTTCCCGGGCGAGGTGGGGGCCGGCAGCCGTCTCCGCCGCGGCGGCGGGCACCTCCGGAACGGGGCCGGGCCCGGCCGGGGCCTCCCGGACCGGGTCGGGTGCGGGTGCGGGTGCGGCGGGGGCCTCCCACGCGGCCCGTCGCCCGGCTCGCCGGCCGGTCTGGTCGCCGGAGACCGGCGTGTCCGGTTCCTCCCGTCGCGGGCGGTCCGTCGGCGATCCCATCGCCTGCGCCCTCGCGTCACCGGTCGCGTCGACCGCGCCGAACCGCCCGGAATCCTCGTCGCCCCGCGAGTTCACCGGAAAACGCGCCGACTGCTCCTCCGCCCGCACGTAGCCCGGATAGCGCAGCGCGCCCGCCTCGGCCGCCGTGAGCCGGCCCGAGTCGGTGTCCCCGGACGTGAACCGATCCCCGTCGCGATCGGCCGACGCGAACCGGCCGGTGCCCCCGTCCACGCCGTCGAAGCGCACCGGCTCGGGGCCGGCGCCGAACCGGTTCGGCTCCGGGTCGACGGCGGCGAAGCGGTCAGGATCGCCACCGAACCGGGCAGGCTCTGGGTCGGCGAACCGCGCGGCCTCCGGATCCGGAGCGAAGCGCGCCGGCTCGGGCTCGGCACCGAAGCGCGCAGGTTCGGGCTCGGCGCCGAAGCGCGCCGGCTCGGGCTCGGCACCGAAGCGCGCCGGCTCGCGGTAGCCGGGGGCATCGCCGTAGCGGGCCTCCTCGGCGGCGCTCCGCTGCTCCGGGACGCGGAACTCCTCGTCCCGGCGACGGGGCTCTTCCGGCGCACGCCACTCCGGCTCGTACGCCGGGCCACGCTCGCCGGCGTACCACCGTGACTCCTGATCCTCGGGGAAGCTCCGTCGTCCGTCCACGTGCGGCACGGTATGCGACCGGTGCGGCCCTCGTCATCCCGCCCCGGCCCAGGTGACACGTGGCGGGCCCCGGTCGGCACCGCGGCGGCACGCCCGTAGCACATCCGCGACATGATCGGCCCACTGTCCACAGGACGACCGTCGTCCACAGCCGGACCCGTGCGGGGTCGCCGCGAGCGGGCGGCGCACGGCACCGTGCCGGTCATGACGACGCGGAACCAGGCGGTCGGCGCGTACGGCGAGCGATGCGCCGTCCGGCACCTGATCGGGGCGGGCCTGCGGCCGGTGGCGCGAAACTGGCGCTGCCCCGCCGGCGAGATCGACATCATCGCCTGGGACGGCCCCGTCCTCGCCTTCTGCGAGGTGAAGACCCGCCGGGACGACGGGTTCGGCAGCCCTGCCGAGGCCGTCGTGCCGGCCAAGGCCCGGCGGCTGCGCGTCCTCGCCGCCCGGTGGCTGGCGGAGACCGGCACCACCGCCGAGGAGGTCCGCTTCGACGTGCTCTCGGTCCGGCTGGCCGACACGGGTCCGGCCCGGGTGGAGCACCTGAAGGGGGCGTTCTGAGATGCGCGGCGTCACCAGCCCGGAAGGGCCGGGCGGCAGATGAGCTACGCGAAGGTGCTCAGCGTCGGCCTGGTCGGGGTGACCGGCCATCTCGTGGAGGTGGAGGCCGACCTGGCCGCCGGGCTGCCGGCGGTGGTGATCTCCGGGCTGCCGGACACCGCGCTGCACGAGGCCCGGGACCGGGTCCGCGCCGCCGTCGTCAACTCGGGCCAGCGCTGGCCCAACCGGCGGATCACCCTGAACCTGCTGCCGGCCACCCTGCCGAAGTTCGGTTCGGCGTTCGACCTGGCCATCGCGGCCGCACTGCTCGGCGGCTCGGGCGAGCTGCCGCTGCTGCCGCTGGAGCGGGTGGTGGTCCTCGGTGAGCTGGGCCTCGACGGGACGGTGCGTCCCGTGCGCGGGGTCCTGCCGATGGTCGCCGCGGCGGCCCGAGCCGGCGTCGAGCGGGTGATCGTCCCGGTGGCGAACGCCGCCGAGGCGGCCGTCATTCCCGGGGTACGGGTGCGCGCGGTGGACACGCTGCACCGGCTGGTCGCCTTCGTCCGCGACGGGACGCCGTTGATCGAGCCACCGGAGGTCGCGGCGCCGCCGGTCACCGGGGGGCCCGACCTGGCCGACGTTGCCGGGCAGGAGCTCGGCCGTCGCGCCCTGGAGGTCGCGGCCGCCGGCGGGCACCACCTGGCCCTGCTCGGGCCGCCCGGGGCCGGCAAGACCATGCTCGCCGAGCGCCTCCCGTCGATCCTGCCGGAGCTGGACGACGGCGCGGCGCTGGAGGTCACCGCGTTGCACTCCATCGCCGGGCTGCTCCCACCCGGTGGCCGGCTGCTGCGGCGCCCGCCGTTCCAGGCCCCGCACCACACCGCGACCGTGCCGTCGCTGGTCGGTGGGGGCTCGGGGCTGGCCCGGCCGGGTGCGGTGTCGCTCGCCCACCGCGGGGTGCTCTTCCTCGACGAGGCGCCCGAGTTCAGCAAGGGCACGCTGGAGGCGCTACGCCAACCGTTGGAGCACGGCCGGGTCCAGCTGGCCCGCAGCCGGGGCGGCACCGAGTACCCGGCGCGGACCCAACTCGTCCTGGCCGCCAATCCGTGCCCGTGTGCGAAGCCGGCCGGCGACGCGTACTGCGAGTGCAGCCCGGTGGCGCGACGGCGCTACCTGGGCCGGCTCTCGGGGCCGCTGCTGGACCGCATCGACGTACAGGTGAGCCTGCCGGCGGTCCGCGCGGCAGAGCTGATGGCCGGCGACGGCGACCGCGAGTCGTCGGCGGTCGTGGCGGGCCGCGTGGCGGCGGCACGCCGGGCGGCCGCCGAGCGGTGGGCGGGGCTCGGTCACCGGCTCAACGCCCAGGTTCCCGGGCCGCACCTGCGTCGGCGACCGTGGCGGCTGCCTCCGAGCGACACCGCGGAGCTGCGTGCCCGGCTCGATTCCGGGTCGCTCTCGGCCCGGGGCTTCGACCGGATCATCCGGCTGGCCTGGACCATCGCGGACCTCGACGGCCGCGCGCGGCCGGTCCGGGAAGACGTACTGGAGGCCATCCAACTGCGAACGGGGGACGCGACATGAGCACCCAGGAGGAGCGGACGCTGGCCAGGATCGCGCTGACCTGGATCACCGAGCCGGGCACCCGGTCGGTGTACCGGCTGGTGTCCCGCCTCGGCCCGGTGGGGACGCTTGACCTGCTGCTCGCCGGCGAGGCGCCGGACGAGAAGCTGCGCGCGTCCGTCGCCGCCCGGACGGCCGACGGCGACCCGCGGGCCGTCGCGGCCGAGGCCGTGACGCGTGGTGAGCGGCTCGGCGCCCGCATCGTCACCCCTGAGCACGACGAGTGGCCGGCACGCCTCGTCGACCTGGAGAAGCTCCACCTCACCGACGCGTACCGGAAGGTGGACACCGAGACGGCACCGCCCCTCTGCTTCTGGGTACGCGGTTCCTGGCCGCTGGCCGAGGCGCTGGAGCGCTCGGTGGCCGTGGTCGGCGCGCGGGCCGCCACGGGATACGGCTCGCACGTCGCCACCGAGATCGGCTACGGCCTGGCCGGCCGGGACTGGACGGTCGTGTCGGGTGGCGCGTACGGCATCGACGCCGCCGCGCACCGCGGCGCGCTCACCGGCGGCGGCCTGACCGTCGCCGTGCTCGCGTGCGGTGTGGACCGGCCCTACCCGATGGGCAACGCGTCGCTCTTCGAGCGGATCGCCGATACCGGGCTGCTGGTGAGCGAGTGGCCGCCGGGCGCCGATCCGCTGCGACCACGGTTCCTCATCCGCAACCGCGTCATCGCCGCCGGCACCCTCGGCACGGTGGTCGTGGAGGCGTCGGCGCGCAGCGGTGCGACGCAGACCGCGCACCGGGCCCTCGCCGTCGGACGGCCGGCGATGGCGGTTCCGGGGCCGGTCACCTCCGCGATGTCGGTCGGCACCCACGAGCTGCTCCGGGATCACCCGAAGGCCCGGCTGGTGACCGGGGTGGCGCACGTGCTGGAGGAGGTGGGGCGGATCGGGTACGACCTGGCGCCGCCCGCCCGCGCGCCGGAACGGCCGCGCGACCGGCTCGACGACGAGGCGGCGCAGGTGTTGGAGGCGATGCCCCGTCGCGGCGCGATGGGCGTCGAACGGTTGGCCGCCCGTTCCGGTGTGACCCTCCGCACCGCGCTGCGCAAGCTGTCCATGCTGGAGGAGCTGGCTCTGGTGGTACGCCGTGACGACGGCTACGCCCTCGCCCCGCCGGACCGGAACGGCCGTCGGTCCCGGGGCACACCCACCCCCGGGTGACGGTCACACCGCTTCGGCACGGCGGACCGCCCGACAGGTCGGCGCGGGCGACAACGGGCACCTCCCCGGAGCTCGTCCCGGAGCCGGTGCCCGTCGCCGTCGTGTCCGTGGTGCCAGCTCCAGCACCACGGGCGCAGGTCAGCGGGCCGTCGCGTACGCGGCGCAGCCGATCAGCTCGAGCGACACCTGGAGGCGTTCGAGGCTGATGTTCTTGGCAATCGTGTCCTCCGGCGTGTGGTACGGCGGCTCGAGCAACGCCGGCGACTCCTCACCCCGCCAGGAGAAGTTGGCACTGGCGATGCCGACCTCCTGGAAAGCCTGGTGGTCGCTGGAACCGCGCTGCGTCACCGGCGAGATCCGAGGGTCGTATCCGAGGCGGACGGCCGCGGCCGCCACCTCGTCGGTGGCCCGGTTGGACTGGCCGGTGAACGACAGCAGCCAGTAGCGCGTCGCCGGGTCCCAGCTGGTGGCGACCATGTCGTTCTGGTACACCGCGAGGAACCGGTCCCGCTCCTCCTGCGGAAGCTGCCGGACGTGGTGGCGGGAGCCAATCAGCCCCTGCTCCTCCGAGCCCCAGAGGGCGAACCGCAGGGTGGCCTCGACCGGAATGGCCTTGAGCACCCGGGCCAGTTCGAGGCAGAGCACCGTGCCGGAGCCGTCGTCGTTGGCCCCGGGGGCGCCGATGACCGTGTCGTAGTGCGCGCTGACCATCACCACCGGCCCGCCCGGGCCGGAGCGCCCCACCCGCTCGGCGATGACGTTGTGCGAGGTGAGCCCCCGGTGCGCGGAGGTGGAGACGGCGAGGGTGAGCCGGCCGGCGGCCAGCAGCTCCCGCAGCCGTTCCTTCTGCGCCTGCGCCACCCCGACCACGGGAATCGGCACCGGTGAGCTGGCCGACCCCGGCAGGGTGGGTGAGAACGCGGAGGTCCGCCGGGGCGGTACGCCGTCGGCGGCGAGGAACACGACAGCGGCGGCGCCACGGGCCACGGCGGTGGCCACCAGTTGCTCGCGCCGCGCGGCCACGTAGTCGACCAGCACGACGCGGCCGGTCACGTCCGCGGGGTAGTTCTCCGGTGCGCCGGCCCCCACGTCCACCACGTCACCGTTGACCGCGGTGTCCAGCGCGGCGTGCGGGGAGGCGCCCGCCTGCCAGTTCAGGTCGGCGGGGAGTCCGGCCGGCGAGGCGAGCTGGGCGAGGAACTTGTCCGCCACGGGGAACGGCTCCAGCCGGACGTCGTACCGCAGGTGGTCCAGCTCCTTGGCGATGTAGTCGGCGGCGCGGCGCTCGGAGGCCGTTCCGCCGATGCGCGGCCCGATGTCGACGCTGAGAGCGCGCAGGTGCGACAGTGCCCGCTCGGCCGACACCTGGGCGATGACCTTACGGTCAGCGGGAGTGAGCGCCGGCGGTCGGTGGGCGCCGGGCCGCTGGTCGGCGGCCGCCCAGGCCGGAGCGGGAAGGGCCACGGTGGCGGCGCCACCGAGGGCGATGGTCAGCATCCGCCGCCGGTTCACAGTGGAGCTGATCGGGTTGGTCGAGTGGGAGACGGGTTGTCCTCCGTTGCTCATGGGTCCTCCTGATCCGTTGTGGAGTCCGCCGACCGGGCGGGTGAGCGGGCTCACAAGTCCTGTGACCGTATCCGCTCCCCGGCGGTCTCCCAAGATCCGTTCGGGCGGTCGTATACACGCCGTACAGCGGTCTGACCAGGCCGGCCGGGTGACGCCCGCGGGGACCGGTCACCCGAGCGGCAGCGCGCCGGGTGCACCGTTCCGGCAGCACGGCCTAGGCTCGCGGCATGCCAGCGGACACGACGTCCGGGCCGACGCCACGCAGCCCGGGTCTCGAGGCGGTGGCGTGGTGACGGGTCAGCGGAGCGGTGGCACCCGGGCCACCCACCAGGCACTGCCACCCGCGTTACGGGCGGCGGTGGACGAGTTCGCCGACCATCTGGCCCGGGTACGCAACCGCTCGGCGCACACCGTCCGGGCGTACGTCACCGACGTGGTCTCGCTCCTCGACCACGCGTCGCGGATGGGCTGCCACGAGGTCGCGAGCGTGGATTTGGCGGTGCTGCGCAGTTGGCTCGCGCGGCTGCGCACCGCCGGTGCCGCGCGCAGCTCGCTGGCCCGCAGGGCCGCCTCGGCCCGGGTGTTCAGCGCCTGGGCGCACCGGCACGGGCTGCTGCCGGCGGACGTGGGCGCCCTGCTGGCCACACCGCGGGCGCATCGGGAGCTACCCGCCGTGCTCCGCGCCGACCAGGCGAGCGCGCTGGTCGAGGCCCCCACCCGGTCCGCGGGCGCGGCTGCCGCACTCGACCGCGCCCGACAGCTCGCCGGCGGACGCCGGCCGACCGGGACGGGCGACGCCACCGACGGACACCGACCGACCGGGACGGGCGACGCCACCGCCGACGAGGCGGTCGGCGGCGCTGCCGGCGGGACGGCCGGCGCGACGGCCGGCGGTCTCGACGAGGCGGTGGTGCTGCGGGACCGGGCGCTGCTGGAGCTGCTCTACGGCACGGGTGTGCGGGTCAGCGAGGTGTGCGGGCTCGACCTGTCGGACGTCGATGACGGTCGCCGGGTCGTCCGGGTGTTCGGCAAGGGCGGACGTGAGCGGACCGTGCCGTACGGGGCGCCCGCGCAGCGCGCGCTCGACGACTGGGTACGCCGTGGCCGGCCGGCCCTGGCGGGCCCCCGGTCCGGGAACGCCCTGCTCCTGGGCGCCCGTGGCGGCCGGCTCAACCCGACGACCGCGCGCCGGATCGTCAGCGGTTACGCGGAGGCGACCGGTTTACCCCGGACCAGTCCGCACGCACTGCGGCACTCGGCCGCCACGCACCTGCTGGAGGGCGGCGCGGATCTTCGCGCGGTGCAGGAGCTGCTCGGCCACTCCTCCCTCGCGAGCACACAGATCTACACGCACGTCTCGGTGGAGCGCCTCCGCGCCGCGTACCGGCAGGCCCACCCCCGGGCCTGACCGAACCGGCCGACGGTGATTCACACACGGTTACGATCATCTGGTGAGCGTCCCGCAGCCACCGGAGCCGATTCCGGGTGCCCGCCTGCTCTTCTCGCTGGACCCGGCGGTCAGTCACCTCAACCACGGCTCGTTCGGCGCGGTGCCGATCAGCGTGCAGCGGGCTCAGCAGCGGCTGCGCGACGAGATGGAGGCCAACCCGCTGCGCTTCTTCACCCAGGGTCTGGTCGACCGGATCGCGCATTCCCGCCGGCACCTGGCCGCCTTCCTCGGCGCCGATCCCGACGGCACGGCCCTGGTCAGCAACGCCACCACCGGTGCGGCAGTGGTGCTCCAGTCGCTGGGTCTGCGCCCCGGTGACGAGATCCTGAGCACCGACCACGGGTACGGCGCGGTCGCGCTCTCCATCCAACGGGAGTGCCGGCGCACCGGGGCGGAGAGCCGCGTCCTGCCGATCCCCCTGGCCGCCACCGGCGAGGAGGTCGTCCAGGCCGTGCGGGGCGCGCTGCGCCCGGGCCGGACCCGCCTGCTCGTCGTCGACCAGCTCACCTCGGCCACCGCGCGACTCTTCCCGGTCGCGGCGATCGTCGGGGTCGCCCACGAACACGGAGTGCCCGTCCTGGTGGACGCGGCGCACGTGCCCGGGATGCTGCCCACCACCGTGGCGAGCGTCGGCGCCGACTTCTGGGTGGGCAACCTGCACAAGTGGGGGTACGCCCCACGCGGCACCGCCGTGTTGGTCGTCGCCCCCGAGTGGCGGGACCGGATCGAGCCGCTGGTCGTCTCCTGGGAGCAGGAGAGCGGCTTCCCCGCCCGCCTGGAGTGGCAGGCCACCCTCGACTACACGTCGTGGCTGGCCGCGCCGGTGGGCCTGTTCACACTGCGCAGCCTCGGTGTCGACCGGGTCCGCGCGCACAACGCCCGGCTGGCGGCGTACGGCCAGCGGGTGGTCGGGGACGCGCTCGGGGTGGCGCCCGCCCACCTGCCGGACCCCGGCGGACCCGAGGTGGCCATGCGGCTCATTCCGCTGGCGCCCGGCCTGGCCACCACGATCGACGAGGCGCGGGCCCTGCAGCAGCGGATCGCCGAGCGGCTCGCCACCGAGGTCGCGGTCATGTCCTGGGGTGGCCGTGGCTGGCTGCGACTGTGCGGCCAGGTCTACAACTCACCCGACGAGTACGAGCGCCTCGCCGTGCGACTGCCCGCGCTGCTCGCCCAGCGCTGAGCGCCACGGGCCTGGCCGGCGGCGCGGGGTGGAGCGTCGACCGGAAGCAACCGGACCGGGCCGAGGCCGAGCAGGGCCAGCGGGTCGAGGTACTCCGCGCCGCGCCTCAGCCCCCAGTGCAGGCACGCCGGGGCGGGACAGCCGGGGTGGCCGGTCACCAGCACGCCGAGCGGTGAGCCGCCGACGACCGGCTCGCCGGCGGTGACGTCGGGGCGCACCGGCTCGTAGGTGGTCCGGAGCCCACCGGCGTGCCCCACCGTCACCACGGGTCGGCCGGCCACCATGCCGGCGAAGAGGACGGTTCCGGGGCCGGCCGCCCGCACCGGCGCACCCGCGGCCGCCGCGAGGTCGACGCCCCGATGCCCGGGGAGCCACGGCTGGGGCGGCGGGTCGAACCGGCGTACCGGCCGGGGCGGCCCGTCGACCGGCCAGCGGAACCGCCCGGCCGCGGCATCCGGACCGGCCGGGTCCGCCCCGGTCGACGCCGCCGGCGTCCCCGGATGCGGCCCGTTCGCCGGGCCGCCCGCGGCCGGCACCGGGACCCCGCCGGGCCTGGACGGGGTCGCGGCGACCGGCGGGGCGCCCGGAAACACCGCCACGCAGAGTAGGACGCTGAGCAGCATCGCGACGCGACGCGCCGCCGGGACGGGCCCGTCCCGGACGGGACCGGTCACCGCAACGCGGCGGGTGCGCGGGGGCGTGCGGGCGGACACCGGCGTGCGAGCCGGCCCGGGCGTCTGCGCCGACCCGGACGTCGGACCTGCCGGGGCGGCACGAACCGGTGGAGGCGGTGGCATGGCGCGAGCGTGCCCCGGGGGGACGGCCGACGCCACGTCCGGTCCCTCCGCTGTGGACGACCGAGCGCCCTGTGGACAGCGCCCGCCCTCACGGTTGATCTGCTATGCGCGGTCCCTCCTATGCTGGGCCGATGACCCGGGACTGGTACGCGTGGCACGACGACTACGACCGGCCCGGATCCTCGCTGGCCCGCCGGCTGGCCGAGGTGCAGCGGCACGTCCGCGACGCGCTGGACCGGGCGCCCGCCGGGCCGGTGCGCGCCGTCAGCCTCTGCGCGGGCCAGGGTCGTGACCTGATTCCGGTGCTCGCCACCCACCCGCGCCGCGACGACGTGACCGCCCGCCTCGTCGAGCTGGACCCGCGCAACGCGGAGATCGCCGCGGCTGCCGCCGGCGCCGCCGGCCTGGCCGGGGTGGAGGTCGTGGTGGACGACGCCGCCCGGACCGACGCGTACGCGGACCTCGCCCCTGCCGACCTGGTGCTCGTGTGCGGCGTCTTCGGCAACATCTCGGACGCGGACGTCCGCGCCACCGTGCGGCACTGCGCCTCGCTGTGCGCGACGGGCGGCACGGTGCTCTGGACCCGCCACCGGGGCGCCCCCGATCTGGTGCCGGCGATCTGCGCGTGGTTCGCCGAGGAGGAGTTCGTCCCCGTCGCGGTGACCACCCCGGCCGACGGGGTGGGGGTCGGCATGCACCGTTTCCTCGGCCGGCCCCGCCCGCTGAGCGCGGGCACCCGGATGTTCGAGTTCGTCGACCGGGCCTGACGACCGGTGGACCGGGCCTGACGATCGGCGCCGCACCGCTCACGCGGGCGGGATCTGCCTCACCGGGAGGGTGCGCCCTAAGCTGGGGCCGGTGCGGCGGAGCCACCGCCGTGGGACGGGGAGATCACCATGACGACCGTCGACGACCTGAACCTTCCGGCCGTCAGCGAGGTGAGCGGGCCGTCCCGGCTCGCCGACCCGGGTGAGGGGATCAGCGCCGAGGAGTTGCAGCTCGCCGCGCGCAACCACGGCATCCCGCTGGAGGCGCTGCGCTACGACGTGACCCCGGCCGGTCTGCACTATCTCCTCATCCACTACGACATCCCGGAGCTGGACGCGGCGACGCACGCGCTCGTCGTGGACGGGGAGGTGGCCCGACCGCTCACGCTGAGCCTGGCCGAGCTTCGTGACCGCCCCCGGGTCACCTGTCGGGTCACGCTGGAGTGCGCCGGCAACGGCCGGGCGCTGCTGGACCCGCGTCCGGTGAGCCAGCCCTGGCTGGTCGAGGCGGTGGGGAACGCGGAGTGGACGGGCACCCCGCTGGCGCCCCTGCTGCGCGAGGCGGGCATCGCGCCGGAGGCGGTCGACGTGGTCTTCACGGGCGCCGACCACGGTGTCGAGCGCGGCGTCGAGCAGGACTACCAGCGGGCGCTCCCGGTGGCGGACGCGCTGCGCGAGGAGGTGCTGCTGGCGTACGAGATGAACGGCGCGCCCCTGCTGCCGCAGCACGGCGCCCCGTTGCGGCTCATCGTGCCCGGCTGGTACGGGATGGCGCACGTCAAGTGGCTCCGCTCGATCCGCGTGGTGACCGAGCCGTTCGAGGGCTACCAGAACGCGGTGGCGTACCGGCTGCGGCAGGACGCGGACGACCCGGGCGTACCGGTGACCCGGATCGAGCCGCGCGCCCTGGTCCGGCCGCCCGGCTTCCCCGACTTCATGTCCCGTCGGCGGGTGCTGCGACCCGGTCCGTGCACGGTGGACGGTCGCGCCTGGTCCGGCCACGCCCCGGTGGTGGCGGTGGAGGTCACCACGGACGGTGGCGCCACCTGGGCACCGGCCACTCTGGACGACCCGGCCGGCGGCGATTTCGCCTGGCGGCGCTGGCGCTTCGAGTGGGCGCCGGAGCCGGGCCGCTACGTGCTGAGCGCGCGGGCCACGGACGCGTCGGGGCGGACCCAGCCGGTGGACCAGCCGTGGAACCGGGGCGGCTTCGCCAACAACATGGTGCAGCGCGTCGAGGTCGCCGTCGTCCCGGAGTGAGGTGCGGGCACCGTCCCCGCCGAGCAGAGCGGGGTCGGTGCCCGACACGAGTGGGGCGACGTCACCGGGAGCGGCGGGGCCGCCTGGCGGCCGCGATCGAGGTGGGAGATCGGCTGCGCGACCGGCGGGTGGGGCGCCGGGCGCGGCGGTGGGCGGCGTCCCGCCGGGGGGAAGGCGGGCCGGTCAGCCGCCGAAGCCGGAGTCGGCGGGCAGGGAGATGTCCGGCTTCTCCAGCTCCTCGACGTTGACGTCTTTGAAGGTCATCACCCGGACATTCTTGACGAACCGGGCCGGACGGTACATGTCCCACACCCAGGCGTCGTGCATTTCGACCTCGAAGTAGACCTCGCCGTCGGAGTTGCGCACGTGCAGGTCGACCTGGTTGGCCAGGTAGAACCGGCGCTCGGTCTCCACGACGTAGGAGAACTGGCGGACAATGTCGCGGTACTCCCGGTAGAGCTGCAGCTCCATCTCGGTCTCGTACTTCTCGAGATCTTCCGCGCTCATCGCTCTCCGCCTTCCATGACCACATCTTCCCCCACCGACGCGGGCGGTCGAGGCCGCTCGCCCAACGCCACGCCGACGGTACTCCCTGCCGCGCAAGAGCGCTCCATCGGCTCGTCCGGAGCGTCGCCGAGCGCCGCCGGGGCGTCACCCGGCGCTGCCGGACCGTCGCCCGGGGCTGCGGGAGCCCCGCCGCGGAGCCCGCCCGCGGCGCCGTCGGCGAGCAGGTCCGCCGCCTCGCCGAAGAGCGTCTCCGGGGCCTCGCCCGCCAGCAGGCGCCGGCCGGCCGACACGGGCCGCCGGGCCCGCGGCGGGCTGCCATCCCGACCCGAGACGGTCGCCACGTTGACGTACGAGAACCGGTGCTCGCGACACGGCCCGTGCTCGCGCAGCGCGGCGGTGTGCTCCGGCGTGATGTAGCCCTTGTGCTCCGCGAAGCCGTAGGCCGGGTACGTCCCGTCCAGCTCCACCATGATCCGGTCCCGGGTGACCTTGGCGAGTACGCTGGCCGCCGCCACGCAGGCCGCCACCCGGTCACCCTTCCAGACCGCCAGACCGGGCACGTCGAGGCCGTCCAC
This sequence comes from Micromonospora xinjiangensis, assembly GCF_056150165.1. NCBI lineage: Bacteria > Bacillati > Actinomycetota > Actinomycetes > Micromonosporales > Micromonosporaceae > Micromonospora > Micromonospora xinjiangensis. The sequence goes on from NZ_JAXCFO010000001.1 coordinate 622,540, forward strand.
CCCGAAGCCGTCGGTCAGCACGTACTCCGGCCGCGTGGTGAGGGACGCGAGCGCCCGCCGCATCGCCGCGAGGTTGCACACGTGCAGCCCGCGGGCATCGACCTCCTCGGCCGGGATGACCACGACGGCGTACGCGAGGGCCCGGGCGACCACCTCGTCGTAGACCCGTTCCCGGCTCGCCGGGGTGAGCAGCTTGGAGTCGGCCAACCCCTCGATCTCGCCGCGCCGCCCCTCAGGGAGGATCGCCGCGGCGGCGACCAGGGGGCCGGCGCAGGCGCCCCGCCCGGCCTCGTCGGCCCCGGCCACGTGCCGGAAGCCGCGCCGCTGCAACGCCCGCTCCAGCGCGTACAGCCCGGCCTCCCGGCGCACGATGGTGCGCGGCGGCGTCAGCACGGCGCACCCCCCGCGGCGGCCGGACCGGCCAGCACCCGGGTCAGGATGGCCGCCAGGTCCACCGGGTAGTGGACCTCCCCGCTCGCCGCCAGCTCGGTCGCCGACCACCACCGGTGCCCGGTGACGCTGGCCTGCTCGACGTCGTCGAAGCCCGCGGTGTCCACCTCCCACGACGGCACCCGCACCAGGAAGAACTCCTGCTCCTGGCGGTACCACACCCCGTCGAACGGATACTCGACCGTCTCCCGCCAGACCGGCTCGCCCATCTCGGCGGGGCTCAGCCGCAACCCGGTCTCCTCGGCCAGTTCCCGGGCCGCGCCCGCGGCCGGGGACTCACCCGGGTCGAGTCCACCGCCGGGGGTGAACCAGTACCGGTGTTCGGGGCGGGCCGGGTCGAAGCCGGCGAAGAGCAGCACCCGGCCGTCCGCGTCGACCAGCAGCACACGCGCCGCGCGTCGAGGGGTGTAGACGGTCACCGCCCCAGCCTGCCAGACCCATCCCCCATCGCCCACGCCCGCCCGGCGCTAGGAGTTGGGGATGCCGTCGTACTGCTCCGGGACGCTCAGCCACTTCGCCCGGTTGACCGGCCAGAAAACGGTGAAGGCCCGCCCGACGACCTCGTCCTCGGCGATGGTGGCGGCCGTGATGTCCTGCCCGGACTGCTGCCAGTGCTCCAGCGAGTCACCCGAGGCCGACCGGTGGTCACCCATCACCCAGAGCCGCCCGTCGGGCACGGTGATGTCGAACTCCTGGTCGGCCGGCTTGTCCCGCTGGCCGCGGTCGGAGAAGAGGTACGGCTCGTCCAGCGACTGGCCGTTGATCACCAGGCGGTCCTGCTCGTCGCAGCAGACCACGTGGTCGCCGCCGACCCCGATCACCCGCTTGATGAAGTCCTCCCCCTCCTTGCCGCTCCACTCGATCGGCGCCTTGAAGACGATGACCTCGCCGCGGTGCGGCGACCGGAAGTCGTAGACCAGCTTGTTGACCAGCACCCGATCGTCGATCTGGAGGGTGTTCTCCATGGACGGGGAGGGGATGAAGAAGGTCTGCAGGACGAAGGCGCGCACCAGCACCGCGACCAGGATCGCCACACCCAGCAGAATCGGCAGCTCCTTCCAGAAGGAGCTGCGCGGCTTGTCGGTCTGCTCGTCAATCACGCCAAGGAGCCTACGTCGCCCGACCGGACGCCACCGACCGGAACGCGCGAGAACGGGCCAGGGCGGCCGTGAGCGGCAGGATGAGCAGCACACCGCCCTCCGGGGCCGGTCGCACCGGCCCCGGCCCGGCCGGCGCCGCGACGACGGGCCCGGGCACGTCGTCGAACGTCTCGGGCACGGGCAGGGTGCTCCACCGGGACGATGGCCAGACCACCAGGAAGGCCCGGCCGACCACGTTGTCGATCGGCACCGGCCCCTGGCAGCGGGCGTCCTGGGAGACCAATCGGTGGTCGCCCATCACGAAGATCTGGCCCGGCGGGACCACCACCTCGTCGAAGCGCCGCGACCGGCACTCCTTCGGGTTCGGCGGGACGTCCAGCGGCGAGTCGCGGATGACGTACGTCTCGTCCAGCGGCGCGCCGTTGACGGTGACCCGGCCCTGCTCGTCGCAGCACCGCACCCGGTCGCCGGGCACGCCGATGACCCGTTTGATGAAGTCCTTCTCGCCGGGGCGGCTCACCCCCACCAGGTCGCCGATCGTGCGCCCGACCTTGTCGACGAAGCCGATCTGTTGCTCCTCGCCGACCTGCGGCGCCCACCGGTCGGTGCCCCGGAAGACCACGACCTCGCCACGCGCCGGGTCGCGTACGTCGTAGACGACCTTGTTGACGAGCACCCGGTCACCGACGAGGAGCGTGTCCTCCATCGAGCCGGAGGGGATGAAGAAGGCCTGGAGCAGGAAGGTGCGGATCAGCACCGCGAGGCAGAACGCGACGACCAGCAGCAGCGGCAACTCCTGCCAGAGCGGCATCTGTCGGCGGGGGCGCCGGGCGCGACGGCGCCACGGGTCGACGGTGCCGTCCTCGTCAATCGACTGCGCCACGCCACTCCCCAGTCCGCTGAAACGACACCACCGCCCGGGAACCTCGACGAGGCTCCCCGGGCGGCAGTGAACGGCTTCCCGCGACGTCGCGGGGCGATGGCCTCGCTGCGCCCGCGCCGACCAGGGTAGTGCGGTCGTACCGGTACGGCATAGGTGCAGCTCAGGCGTGGCGAGCGGGAGGTCAGCTCGGCTGCTTCTCGCGCTTCTCCTTGATCTTGGCCTTCTTGCCCCGCAGCTCACGGAGGTAGTAGAGCTTGGCCCGCCGGACGTCACCGCGGGTCACGACCTCGATCCGGTCGATCGCCGGGCTGTTCACCGGGTAGGTCCGCTCGACACCGACGCCGAAGCTGATCTTGCGGACCGAGAAGGTCTCGCGCAGCCCGTCACCCTGGCGGCGGATGACGACGCCCTGGAAGATCTGGACACGGGACCGGTTACCCTCGACCACTCGCGCGTGCACCTTGACGGTGTCACCGGCGCGGAAATCGGGGATGTCGACCCGCTTCGACTGGGCGTCAAGGGCGTCCAGGATGTTCATCGCTGCGTCCTCGTGAGGCTCACGGCGCACCGTCAGTCGGTGCGCGAATGGGTGATTCTGATCCCCGGGTGGCGATCGGTGGAGCCGACCCCGGTCGAGGATCCTCGCAGCCGCCCGCGGCGCGGCCGACTGCGGCAACCCCTCTACTTTGCCACATCCCCCGGCGGCACCTGAAATCCGGCCCGGTCCAGCGCGGCGCGGTCCCGCTTGTCCAGGCTCTCCGGGTCCAGCCCGGCGAGCATGTCCGGGCGGCGGACGGCGGTGCGCAGCAGCCCCTCCTCGCGCCGCCACCGGGCGATCCGCCCGTGGTCGCCGGAGCGGAGCACCTCGGGAACGTCGTGCCCCCGCCAGCTCGGCGGCTTCGTGTAGACCGGAGCCTCCAGCAGCCCGTGGGCGTGCGACTCCTCGTCCAGCGAGCCCGCGTTGCCGAGCACACCGGGCAGCAGCCGGGTGACCGCCTCCAGGATCACCAGCACCGCCACCTCGCCGCCGAAGAGCACGTAGTCGCCGAGGGACACCTCGGTGACCGGCATGCGGGTCGCGGCGTGGTCGAGCACGCGCTGGTCGATGCCCTCGTACCGGCCGCAGGCGAAGAGCAGGTGCTCCTCGGCCGCCAGGTCGTGCGCCATCGCCTGACTGAAGGGCGTGCCGGCCGGCGAGGGCACGAGCAGCCGGGGCGGCGGGGCGTCGGCCGGCGCCAACGCGTCCAGCGCCTCACCCCACGGCTCGGGCCGCATCACCATGCCGGGACCGCCGCCGTAGGGGGTGTCGTCGACCGTGCGGTGCACGTCGTGGGTCCAGGTCCGCAGATCGTGTACGGCCAGCCGCAGCGTGCCGTTGCCCCGGGCCTTGCCGATCAGCGACAGGTCCAGCGGGGCGAAGTACTCCGGGAAGATCGACACGATGTCGACGCGCATGACGGGGTGCTCCAGCGGGTGCGGGCCCTACAGGTCGAGCAGGCCGCCGGGCGGGTCGACGACGACGCGACCGCCGGCGAGGTCGACCTCGGGGACGATCGCCTTGACGAACGGGATGAGCGCCGTCTTCCCCTCGGGGCGGCGCAGCACGAGCAGGTCGGAGGCGGGCGCGTGGTCGATGCGCGCCACCTCGCCCAACCGCTCGCCGGCCGGCGTGACCACGCTCAGCCCGACGAGCTGGTGGTCGTGGAACTCCTCCGGGTCCTCCGGCGGGGTGAGGTCGGCGCTGTCCACCCCGACGAGGGTGCCGCGCAGCGCCTCGGCCACGTCGCGGTCGAGCACACCCTCGAAGGCGACCAGCAGCCGACCCTGGTGCCAGCGCGCCGACTCGACGGTCAGCTCGGCCGGGACCCGGAACGGCACGCCGGGCCCGGGCGCGGGCTCCGACCGGGGCGTCGCCCCGGGTTCGGTGCGCAGCACCGCCCCCGGGGCGAACCGTGCTTCCGGTTCGTCGGTCCGCACCTCCACGGTGACCTCACCGCGGATCCCGTGCGGCTTACCGATCCTGCCGACGATGAGCAGCATCAGTACGAGTCGACGATGTCGACGCGCACGCCGCGCCCGCCGATGGAGCCGATCACCTGGCGCAGCGCCTTGGCGGTCCGGCCGGACCGCCCGATGACCGTGCCGAGGTCCTCCGGGTGCACACGGACCTCGAGCCGCTTGCCCCGACGGGAGTCGATCATCCGGACCCGTACGTCGTCCGGGTGGTCGACGATCCCCTTGACCAGGTGCTCCAGCGCGGGACGCAGTGTCATGTCAGGCCTGCTCGCCGGAGTCCGCACCGGCCTGCTCCTCGGTCTGGGCCGGTGCCTCGGCGGCCTTGGCCGCCTTCTTCGCCGGCTTCGCCTCGGCCTCGCCAAGCCCGGCCGCGGCCTTCGCCTCGGCCTCGTAGGCCGCCGTCCGGTCGGCCTTCTCGGCGGCGACCTTCAGCGGCGGCGGGGCCGGCAGGCCCTTGAACTTCTGCCAGTCACCGGTCAGCTCCAGCAGCCGCTGCACCGCCTCGCTCGGCTGGGCGCCGACGGACAGCCAGTACTGGACCCGGTCCGACTTGACCTCGATCACCGAAGGGTCCTCCTTCGGCTGGTAGATCCCGACGAACTCGATCGCCCGCCCGTCGCGCTTGGTGCGCGAGTCGGCGACGACGATGCGGTACTGCGGGTTGCGGATCTTGCCCATCCGCAGAAGCCGGATCTTTACGGCCACAGTTGTTTCGCTCCTGTTGCGATCTCACCGGCCCGTCCGGGCGGTGTGCACGGGTGAGCGCCGACCGGCACAGTGGGGTTGGGCCGGAGACTGCTCGGTGGACTGGCGACGCGCCCGGGTTAGAGGGCGCCGGAGCGCGCGCCGGATACCAGCGACCCATTCTGCCAGATCCGGCGCCGATCTCTCACACCGGAGGCCGCACAACCCCGTGCGGGTCGCCGGGAGGGTGAGGCGCGCCACAGCCGATGGGCCGGAGGCCGCGCGCCCGCGCCGCGCCCGGCGGTCGGGCCTCAGCGCACCGGGGGCCGGTCCCAGCCGGCCGGGAGCGCGGCCGGAGCGGTCCACTCCGGCGGCGGGGTGAAGTCGCACCAGGTGCCGTCGAAGGGGAACTCGCCCGCCTCGGCCAGGGCGATCACCCGCTTGCCCTCGGCGCGGACCGCCGCCTCGTCGGCCACCCAGTAGTCGCCCGGGTAGGCGAGACGCTCGGCGAACTCGTCCTCGTCCTTCCACTGCCAGGTGCGGTCGGGCCGGATCACCACGTCCAGGTCCTGGTCGACCACGTCCACCCCGGCGACGTCACCGTCGTCCCAGCGGACGCCCGGTTCCTCCAGGTTCACGTACCAGTGGGAGAACCGGCCCCGGGCGTCGGCGAACCACCAGACCGAGTGGGCCGCGTCGGGCGGCAGGAACTTCAGCAGCGGCGGCCCGCTCCAGCGGCCCTGCTCCAGCCGGTACGACGAGGTGATCCACTCCGCGAACGAGACGGCGCGCATGCCGAGGCCCGCCTCGGTGACCTCGTGGGCCACCGGCGAGTCGCTGGCGATCCAGATCAGCAGGCCGCGCTCGTCGTCGCTGACCACTCGGCCCGGCCGGACCCAGCCGATCCGTCCGCGCCGCACGCTGCGGTGCATGATCAGCCGTCCGGTCTCGAAGTGCACGTCGGTCACCCCCCGCGCGGTGACCGGGCCCCCGCCCGGTCGCCGCGGCGACGGAAAGGGGCCCGGGGACGGAACGTCAGTAGGAGCGGGCGAGGATCGCCACCAGGTCGGGCTCGTCCTCGGCGTCGGGCACCGAGCCGTCGGCGCGCAGCAGGCAGCGCACCGTCACACCCTGAGCGTTCGCCTCGGCCTCGCCCTCGGCGCCGACGGCCGACCACGGCACGCGGGCCCAGCCGGTGGCGGCGGCCTCGATCGCCTCGGCGAGGGTGCCCACGTCGACCGTGCGCGACTCCCGGAAGGCCAGCGCCTGGTCGTGCAGCGCCTTCTGGTCGGCATCGAGCGCGGCCAGCACGGCGCCGACCACGTCGGCCACCGGCGTGGGGGTCTTCGAGCCGTCGGTGCGCCGCACCACCACCGCGTTGCCGGCGGCCAGGTCGCGCGGGCCGACCTCGACGCGTACCGGGTAGCCGCGCAGCTCGGCGTCGACCGCCCGGCGGCCGAACGGGGTGTCGGTGCGGTCGTCCAGGCCGACGCGGACTCCGGCGTCGCGCAGCGCGTCCCGCAGCTTGGCCGCCGCCTCGGCGACGCCGTCGCCCTCCTTGACGACCATGACGTACGCCTGGACCGGCGCGACCTTCGGCGGCACCCGCAGGCCGTTGTCGTCACCGTGGCACATGATGAGGCCGCCGAGCATCCGGGTCGAGGTGCCCCAGGAGGTGGTCCAGGCGTGCTCCCGGCCGCCCTCGGCCGAGGAGTAGGTGATGTCGAACGCCTTGGCGAAGTTCTGGCCCAGCTCGTGGCTCGTGCCCATCTGGAGCGCCTTGCCGTCACCCATCATGCCTTCGCACGTGTAGGTGGCGATCGCACCGGCGAACCGCTCGCGGGCGGTCTTCAGGCCGACCACGACCGGGATCCCGAGCACGTTGACCATCAGGTCCTCGTACGCCTCGTGCAGGATCTGCCGGGCGTACGCGCGGGCGTCGGCGCGGGTGGCGTGCGCCGTGTGCCCCTCCTGCCACAGGAACTCGCTCGTGCGCAGGAAGATCCGGGGGCGCAGCTCCCAGCGGACGACGTTGGCCCACTGGTTGAGCAGCAGCGGCAGGTCCCGGTACGAGTCGACCCACTTGGCCATGAACTCGCCGATGACCGTCTCGCTGGTGGGGCGGACCACCACCGGCTCGGCGAGCTGCTTCCCGCCACCGTGGGTGACGACCGCCAGCTCCGGCGAGAAGCCCTCGACGTGCTCGGCCTCGCGCTTGAGGTAGTTCTCCGGGATGAAGAGCGGGAAGTACGCGTTCTCCGCGCCGGCCGCCTTGATCCGGGTGTCCATCTCGGCCTGCATCTGCTCCCAGATGGCGTAGCCGGCCGGTCGGATCACCATGGTCCCCCGGACCGGGCCGTTGTCGGCCAGCTTCGCCTTGGCGATCAGGTCCTGGTACCAGCGGGGGAAGTCCTCCGCACGGGGAGTGAGCACGCGTGCCATGACCGCACATCCTATGCGCCCGACCCCGCTCCCCCACCACCGCCCACGCCCAACCCCTCCCCCCGGCCCGGCCCCCTCCGCCCCGGCGATCAAGGTTCGCGTCGACGCGAGCGGATGCTGGCGCGAACCTCTTGGTCACCGGGCGAGGCAGCGGAGACGGGAGGGCGGGAGCGGGTCAGCGGACCAGGTGGCCGCGGAGGATGATGCGGGCGGGGCTGCGGACGACCCGCAGGTCCGTGCGCGGGTCCTCCGGGTAGACGACCAGGTCGGCGAGCCCACCCTCGACCAGACCGGGGAAGCCGAGCCACTCCCGGGCCCCCCACGACGCGGCCGCGAGCACGTCCACCGGCGCCATACCGGCCTCCTCGTGCAGCAGCAGCATCTCCTCCGCGGCCAGCCCGTGGTCGATGCCACCCCCGGCGTCGGTGCCCACGTAGATCGGCACCCCCGCCTCGTACGCGGACCGGACCACGGTCGGGAACCGGTCGCGCAGGGCGAGCATGTGGTCGGCGTACCCGGGGAACTTGGCGCGCGCCTGGTCCGCGATCCCGCCGAACGTCCGGATGTTGATCATGGTGGGGACCAGGGCGGTGCCCTGGCGGGCCATCAGGTCGATCAGGTCCAGGCTCAGGCCGGTGCCGTGCTCGACCGAGTCCACCCCGGCGCGCACCATGATCTCGACCGCCGACTCGGAGAACGTGTGCACGGCCGCGCGTACCCCGGCGGCGTGGGCCGCCTCGACGGCGGCGGTCATGGTCTCCGCGTCCCACGCGGGGGCGAGGTCACCCACCCCCCGGTCGATCCAGTCGCCGACCAGCTTGACCCAGCCGTTGCCGGCCCGGGCCTGGGCGGCCACCGTGGCGGTCACCTCGGCGGCACCGACCTCCACCCCGATGTCCCGCAGGTAACGCTTCGGCGGGGCGACGTGCCGGCCGGCCCGGGCCAGCCGGGGCAGGTCCGCCGCGTCGTCCAACTCGGGGTACGGGTACGGCGAACCGGCATCGCGGATCGCGAGCACCCCCGCGTCCCGGTCGACCAGGGCCAGCTCCCGGGCCTGCTCCACGGAGGTGATCGGGGCACCACCCCGGGCGATGCCGATGTGACAGTGCGCGTCGGTGAGCCCGGGCAGCACGAAGCCGCCGTCCACCACCGTCTCGGCGCCGGGCACCGGCTCGAAGGTCACCCGGTCACCGACCAGCCAGAGATCACGGACCTCGTCGTCGGGGAGCAGCACACCGCGCACATGCAAAGCCATGCGGACAGTCCTACCGGATCGCCGCGCGCCACGCGCGTCCGCACCGGAGTTCCCGGTCACACGGCTTGACTTGAAGCGCTTCAACCCGGGAACGCTCCATGACATGAGGGCGGCGACGAGGTGCGGGAGGCCGCGACGACCGAGCCCGCGCTGCGCGAGGCCGCGCGCCTCGGCGGCCGGATCCCGGTGATCAGCAACGGGAAGGCCCGGGACGTGCTCGGCTGGCGCCCAAGGCCGACCGAGCGGACGATCGCCGACACCGTCGACAGCCTGGTCAAACTCGGCCTGGTCACGCTCTGACACGGCTTCGGCCGCGCCACCGGGGGTTCATCTCCCTCGGCGGCGCGGCCGATGCCACTGAGCGGCGCCCCGCTCAGCCCTTCTTGTCCTTGCCGAGCTTGTTGAAGTCGATGTTCGGCAGCTTGAAGCCCGGCGGGAGCCCCTGACCGGCCAGGTCGTTCGGGTCCAGCCCCGGCGGGAGCTGCGGCATGCCGCCCGGGAAGCCGCCCGGCATCCCGGCCCCGGCGCGCGGCCGCCCGCCGCCCTTGGTGCCCTTGCGCTTGTTCTTCGGTGACTTCGTCGCCTTGCGCCGGCCACCGGGCAGGCCCATCATGCCGCCCATCTGCTTCATCATCTTCTGCGCGTCGGCGAAGCGGTTGAGCAGCTGGTTGACGTCCATGACGGTGACGCCGGAGCCGTTGGCGATCCGCGCCCGACGAGAACCGTTGATGATCTTCGGGTTGGTGCGCTCGGTCGGGGTCATCGACCGGATGATGGCGGTGACCCGGTCGAAGTGCTTGTCGTCAAGCTCGGCGAGCTGGTCCTTCATCTGCCCCATGCCCGGCATCATGGCCAGCACGTTGGCGATCGGGCCCATCCGGCGGACCGCGATGAGCTGGTCGAGGAAGTCCTCCAGGGTGAAGGTCTCACCGCCCATCAGCTTGGCGGTCATCTTCTCCTTCTGATCGGCGTCGAAGGCCGCCTCGGCCTGCTCGATCAGAGTGAGGACGTCGCCCATGCCGAGGATCCGGCTGGCCATCCGGTCGGGGTGGAAGACGTCGAAGTCCTCCAGCTTCTCGCCCGTGGAGGCGAACAGGATCGGCTGCCCGGTGACCTCGCGGACGGAGAGCGCGGCACCACCGCGCGCGTCGCCGTCGAGCTTGGAGAGGACCACACCGGTGATGCCGACGCCGTCGCGGAACGCCTCGGCGGTGCGGACCGCGTCCTGACCGACCATCGCGTCGATGACGAAGATGACCTCGTCGGGGTCGACCGCGTCGCGGATGTCGGCGGCCTGCTGCATCATCTCGGCGTCGATGCCGAGCCGGCCGGCGGTGTCGACGATGACGATGTCGCGAGCGGCCCGCCGGGCGTGCTCGATCGAGTCCCGCGCCACCTGGACGGGGTCACCGACGCCGTTGCCGGGCTCCGGGGCGTACACCTCGACCCCGGCCCGCCCACCGAGCACCTGGAGCTGCCCGACCGCGTTGGGCCGCTGGAGGTCGGCGGCGACCAGCATCGGCTGGTGCCCCTGCGCCTTGAGCCAGCGGGCCAGCTTGCCGGCCAGCGTGGTCTTACCGGAACCCTGGAGGCCGGCGAGCATGATCACGGTGGGCGGCTGCTTGGCGAACTGGAGCCGGCGCCCCTCGCCGCCGAGGACGTTGATCAGCTCCTCGTTGACGATCTTGATGATCTGCTGTGCCGGGTTGAGCGCCTGGGAGACCTCGGCGCCCCGGGCCCGCTCCTTGACGTTGGCGATGAAGCCCTTGACCACCGGCAGCGCGACGTCCGCCTCCAGCAGCGCGAGACGGATCTCACGCGCGGTGGCGTCGATGTCGGCGTCGGTGAGCCGGCCCTTGCCGCGGAGCTTGGTGAAGATCCCGGAGAGGCGGTCACTCAAGGTGTCAAACACGCGAACATCCCGTTTGTCAGTGTTTCGGCGGGCACGAGACGGCCGGCTCCCTCGAGTCCGGCCATCGCTAGGGTAGCCCGCCGCCGTCACCCCTGCTCCTCACCGCCCACCCCACCCCAAGATCGTGCTGTTGCTGGATCTAGTGGCATCCGGGGGCGCTGAGACCACTACATCCAGGAAAGAGCGCGATCTTGCGACCCGCGGGCCGGGGCGCGCCACGATCTCCGCGGCCACCTCGACAGGGGTACGCCGTCGAGCCAGACGATCATCAGTTGACGAGCCCCGACTGGTACGCGAAGACGACCAGCTGGGCCCGGTCCCGGGCGGCGAGCTTGACCATCGCCCGGCTGACGTGGGTACGCGCGGTGGCCGGGCTGACGACCAGCCGCTCGGCGATCTCGGCGTTGCTCAGCCCCTCGCCGACCAGCCCCACGACCTCCCGCTCCCGGTCGGTGAGCGTGCCCAGCCGGGGATGCGGGCGGGGCGCCCGGGACGGCCGGGTGGCGAACTCGCGGACCACGCGCCGGGTCACCGAGGGCGAGAGCAGGGCCTCTCCCTCGGCCACCAGCCGGATCGCCCGCAGCAGCTCGGCCGGGCTGGTGTCCTTGGTCAGGAACCCGCTCGCGCCGTACCGCAGCGCGTCGAAGACGTACTCGTCCAGCTCGAAGGTGGTCAGCACGATCACCCGGGTGCCGGCCAGCCCGGGATCGGCGACGATCCGCCGGGTCGCCTCGATGCCGTCCACGCCGGGCATGCGTACGTCCATGAGCACCACGTCCGGACGCTCGCGGCGGACCAGCTCCACGGCGGCGAGCCCGTCGGCGGCCTCCCCGGCGAACGCCAGGTCCGCCTCGCTCTCCACGAGTGCGCGCAGGCCGAGGCGGACCAGGTCCTGGTCGTCCGCGAGCACCACGCGGATCATGCGACCTCCTGGCCGGGCACCGGGGGCGCGGGGAGGCGAGCGTACACCCGGAAACCGCCCGCCGGGCCCGGCCCGACCTGCAGGTCCCCGCCGAGCGCCGTGACCCGCTCGCGCATCCCGGCGAGGCCGTGGCCCGCGGCGTCCCGGCCCGCGGTGGCGCCCGCCCCGGTGTCGGTCACCTCGACGGACACCTCGGTCGGCGCGTACCCGATCCGCACGGTCGCGGTGGCCGCCCCGGCGTGGCGCAGCACGTTGGTGAGGGCCTCCTGCACCACCCGGTACCCGGCGAGGTCCACGGCGGTCGGCAGCGCCCGCGGCCGGCCGGCGACCTCGACGGTGACCGGCAGCCCCGCTCCCGCGAGGCGTTCCCGCAGCGCCGGCACGTGGGCCAGCCCGGGAGCCGGGGTACGCCCGCCACCGTCCTCGCCGCGGCGGACCACCGTCAGCGTGACCCGCAGCTCGTCGAGCGCCTCCTTGCTGGTCCGGCTGATGGCGGTGAGCGCGGTACGCGCCTGCTCGGGCTGCTTCGCCATCAGGTGCAGGGCCACCTCCGCCTGGAGGTGGATGGCCGCCAGGCCGTGACCGACGACGTCGTGCACCTCCTGGGCGACCCGCAGCCGCTCCTCGTCGGCCAGCCGGCGGGCCTGCTCGGTGCGGGAGCGGGTCGCGGCGTCCCGGCTGAGGCGCACGGTCACCCCGACCGCGAACGGAACGACCACCCACGCGGCGCCGGGCACGAGCCCGACCAGGCCCGGGGGGTCGCCCGCGGAGACGAACACGTGCACGAGCAGCAGCCCCAGCGCCGGGGCGGCGGCGAGCGCCGCGGGCACCACCGGCCGGTACGCCGCGACCGTGTACACGGCCACGAAGAAGCTCACCAGGATCGGGCCGTACGCGTGACCGAGGGCCAGGTAGACCGCCGTCGCCACGCTGGTCACGGCCAGGGTGACGAGTGGCCGCCGGCGGCGTACGGCCAGCGCGAGCGCCGCCACCACCACGGCGGCGTACGCGCGCCCGTCGGGCGGGACGGTGCCCGGCTGGTTGGTGCTCGCCGGGCCGGTGCCGACCAGCCCGAACAGCACCAGTCCGACGGCGAGCGCGGCGTCGGAGAGCAGCGACCGCCACGGGGCGCCACGGCCGGATACGCGGTCCACGACGCCCGCCGTGGCCCGGGTGCCGCCGGCCCGGGCCTGCTGCCGGGGGTCCATGTCGTCAGAGGATGTCACGCCGCGGGTCCATGTCTCGACGATGCCGCCGGCGCGGCCACGGCGCGTCGTGCCGGGGGCGGCCCCCGGGCTACGTCCCGGGACGTAGCGGCGTGGGGCGGCGCACGCGAGCCGTCACACGGCGGCGAGGACGGCCGCCTCCAGCCGGGCGCGGGTGGCGTCGTCGGGCCAGCCCCCAACGAGGTAGAAGGCGTCCACGACGTCGCCGCCGAGGGTGGAGATGCGGGCCGCCCGGACCAGCGCGCCCGCCTCGTCGAGGGCGCAGGCCACCCGGTAGAGCAGGCCGGCCGCGTCGGCGGCGCGCAGCTCCAGCAGCACGGCGTCGGTGGCCGCCTCCCGGTGCCAGACGACACGCGGGGCGGCGCCCGAGCCGCGGGCGGCGAGGGCCCGGCCGCGCAGCCGCTGGGTGACCGAGACGTCGCCGGCCACGGCCCGCCGCAGGTCGGCGCGCACGGCGACCGGGTCGGGCGTCAGGCCGTACCGGGGTTGCACCCGGCACTCGACGAGGGCCCGCCCGTCGACCGCCGAGGCGTCCGCGGCGACCACCTCCAGCCGGTGCAGGGCCAGGCAGCCGGCCACCGTGGCGAGCAGGCCCCGCCGGTCCGCGGCGGCGACGGCGACCCGGTCGCCGGTCACCTGGACGACCGGCAGCGGCTCGGCCAGCAACGCCGGGTCCGGCGCGGGTGGGGCGGGCAGGGCGCCGGTGTCGAGCGCGGTGTGGACCCGGGTGACCAGCTCGGCGACGAGCCGGCCCTTCCACTCCGACCAGGCGGCCGGGCCGGTGGCGGCGGCGTCGGCCCGGACGAGGGCGTGCAGCAGGTCGAGGGTGGCCGGGTCGCCGACGGCGTCGGCGACCGCGGAGATGGTGACCGGGTCGGCGAGGTCCCGCCGGGTGGCCACGTCGGGCAGGAGCAGGTGCAGGCGGACGAGCGTGCCGATGAGCGCCGCCTCCGGCCCGGGCAGGCCGATCCGGCTCGCCACCGCCTCGGCGATCGGCGCGCCGACGGTGCTGTGGTCACCGGGCAGGCCCTTGCCGATGTCGTGCAGCAGGGCGCCGAGGAGCAGCAGGTCGGGGCGTTCCACGTCGCGGGTGTGCCGGGCGGCCTCGCACGCGGTCTGCACCAGGTGCCGGTCGAGGGTGTACCGGTGCACCGGGTTGTGCTGGGGCAGGCCGCGCACCCGCGTCCACTCCGGCAGCCACCCGTCGACCAGTCCGTACCGGTCGCAGGTCTCCCACGCCGGCACGAGACCGGCACCGGCGCCGAGCAGGGTGGTCAGCGCGGCCCGGGCCTCCGCCGGCCAGGGCGCCGGCAGCGGCGGGCAGTACACGGCCAGCCACTCGCAGGTGGCCCGGGCGATCGGCAGCCCCGTGGTGGCCGACGCGGCCGCGACCCGCAGCGACAGGCTCGGGTCGGGCCGCGCCCCGATGGCCGTGCGGGCCAGCACCAGCTCGCCGTCGTGCTCGACCACGTCCCGGGCCACGGGACGGCGGGTGGGGCGGGCACCGACCCGGGATCGCCCCGCGCGCAGCCGCTCGGCGGCGCGGAACGCGTCGTCCAGCGCGTGGCTCACCGTGCGTGCGTCGCTGGACACCCGACGGAGCAGAAGGTCCCCGTCGCGGATGACCGCCGCGGCGGCGTCGCCGCGCGGGGGCTGCCGCAGCCCGAGCCGCGCCGCCACCCCGTCGCGCTCCTGGGCGAGCAGCCGGTCCACCCGGCGGCCGACCTGCTCGTGGAGGGCGTCGCGGACGTCCAGGAGCCGCAGGTGCGCGGCCCGCACGGCGGGGCGCAGCGCGTCGGTCACGCCGGCGGTCGCGATCGCCCGCAGGATCCCGACGTCGCGCAGGCCGCCGGCCGCCTCCTTCACGTCGCCCTCCAGGAGGAAGGCCAGCTCACCGTGGGCCTGCCAGCGGGCCGCGGTGATCTCCCGCAGCCGCGGCAGCTGTCGTACCGCGGTGCGGCGCCAGTGGTCGGCGGCGGTGCGGATCAGGGAGTCGGCGAGCGCCGCGTCGCCGGCGACCAGGCGGGCGTCGAGCAGGCCGAGGGCGACCTTGACGTCGTCCTGGGCCACCGAGAGCGCCTCGGCGACGGTACGCACCGAGTGGTCGAGCCGCAGGCCGGCGTCCCAGACGGGGTACCAGACGGTGGCGGCCAGTTCGTCGACGCCGGGCACCCCGGCGTGCAGCAGCACCAAATCGAGGTCGCCGTGCGGGGCGCACTGCCGGCGGCCGAGCCCGCCGACGGCGATCAGCGCCACCCCGGGTCGGGACGGCAGCAGGCGGGTGAGGAACCCGTCGTACGCGGCGGCCCGCCGCTGTCGGGCCTGTTCGCCGATGCCGGGAACGCCGACGACCTCGTCGACCGGTGGGCCGGCGGCGGGAACGGGGGCTCCCGACGCGGCCCGTCCGGTCAACGAGGTCATCGCGTTTCCCGTCTCCTACAGGGCGTCGAGCCCGCGCTCGCCGGTGCGGACCCGCACGACCTCCTCGACGGAGGTCACCCAGACCTTCCCGTCACCGATCTTGCCGGTGCGCGCGGCCGTGACGATCGCGTCGACGATCTTCTCGACGTCGATCTCGTCGGTGAGCACCTCGACGCGGATCTTCGGCAGGAACTCGACCGTGTACTCGGCACCCCGGTAGACCTCGGTGTGCCCCTTCTGGCGCCCGTACCCCTGGACCTCGCTGACGGTCAGCCCGGCCACGCCGAGGGCGTGCAGGGCCTCCTTCACCGCGTCCAGCTGGTAGGGCTTGATGACAGCGGTCACCAGCTTCATGTCCAACCCCTCCATCCGAAACGTTAACCGGCGACCTTCTCGCTGACCGGAGCGGCGGGCTCGCCGTCCGGCTTGGTGCCGCTCGCGGCCGGCGTCCCGATGCCGGCCATCGCGAACGCGCCGCCGCTGCCGCCCGCCGGGGAGAGGTCGTAGCCGCTCTCGGCGTGCTCGGCGATGTCGATGCCCCCGACCTCGGCCTCGGCGCGGACCCGGAAGCCCATCGTCTTCTCGATGGCGAAGGCGATCAACCAGGCGACGCCGAACGACCACACGCTGACGATGAGGCCGGCCAGGGCCTGCCGGCCCAGCTGGGTCAGCCCGCCGCCGTAGAACAGGCCGTCGGAGGCGCCGACCACGTCGCTGATCGCGGAGTTCACCGAGTTGGTGGCGAACAGGCCCAGCCAGAGCGAGCCGATCCAGCCACCGACGAAGTGCACCCCGACCACGTCGAGGGAGTCGTCGTAGCCCAGCTTGTACTTCAGGCTGACCGCCAGCGCGCAGACCGCGCCGGCGACCAGGCCGAGCAGCACGGACGCCCAGGGAGCGATGAAGCCGCAGGCCGGGGTGATGGCGACCAGGCCGGCGACGGCGCCCGAGGAGGCGCCCACCATGGTCGGCTTCCGGTCCTTGATCCACTCCACGACGATCCAGCCGAGGACGGCCGCGGCGGTGGCCAGCTGGGTGTTGACGAAGGCGAGCCCGGCCACCGAGTCGACGGTGAGCTCGGAACCGGCGTTGAACCCGAACCAGCCGAACCACAGCAGGCCGGCGCCGAGCGCGACGAGCGGGATGTTGTGCGGCTTCATGCCCTCGCGCGGCCAGCCGAGCCGCTTGCCGAGCACCAGCGCGACGGCGAGCGCCGCGGCGCCGGCGTTGATGTGCACGGCGGTGCCGCCCGCGAAGTCGAGCGCGTGGATGTCGCCGCCGATGATGCCGCCGCCCCAGACCCAGTGGGCGACCGGGAAGTAGACCAGGGTGGCCCAGCCGAAGGCGAAGAGCAGCCACCCGGCGATGCGGGCGCGGTCGGCGATGGCGCCGCTGATGAGCGCCACCGTGATCACCGCGAAGACCATCTGGAACGCCATGAACACGTAGAGCGGGACGCCGATCCCGCTCGGGTTGTCGGCGGTGGCGCCCCACAGGTCGGTCTCCGCGAGGAACGTCTTGGTGCCGAGGTACGCGGCCGGGTCGCCCCAGAAGCCGTTGACATCGCTGCCGAAGGCGATGCTGAAGCCGTAGAACCACCACAGCACGGAGATGAGCCCGATGGCGGTGAAGCTCATCATCATCATGTTGAGCACGCCCTTGGCCCGGTTGAGGCCGCCGTAGAACAGCGCCAGTCCGGGCGTCATGAGCAGCACGAGCGCAGTCGACACCAGCAGCCAGACGGTGTTGCCGGAGTCGATCGTCGGTGCATCAGGCACGCTGGCCTCCTATAGGTGAAGTTCCCTCCTTTGCGGCTTCCGGGGCAGCGTCGCCCGTACGCCGGCTGCGGGAAGCCTCGTCGGCCGCTGTTTCACCCAGGGACTCCGGCGGGTTTCCGTTCCGTGACGGGTTGTTTCGTACGTGTGACGGCGGACATCCGCCTCGTCGGATGGACGGCGGTGGATCGGCCGTACGGCGGTCGTCGATGTCCTACCGGTCGGCGCGATCCACCGCCTGGGGTCAGCGCAGGGCGTCCTCGAGGGCGTGCCGCTCGTAGTCGAGCAGCCGCAGGTCGCGCATGGGCCGGCGCAGGTGCCCCTTGTGCACGATCCGGACGAACGCCGGGTCACCGGCCGCGGCCATCCGGCGGATGCCCTCGACGTGGTCGACGATCCGCTTGCGGATGGTGCGGATCAGCCGATGCCGGTCGCGCGGGATGAGCCCGTACGCGTCGGCGAAGAGGCGCAGCCGGCGCGGACGGTCGGGGTGCTTCCAGCCGAGCGTGATCGAGTCACGGTCGGAGAAGATCGGTACCCAGGTCCACGCCGCGTACGCCACGTCGTAGATCCGGGCGCCCGGCGAGGCCAGGTCGAAGTCGATCAGCCCGAGGGTGCCGTCCGGCCGCCAGATGACGTTGTGCGGCGCGGCGTCGTGGTGGCAGATCACCTCGGTGTCCGGCGGCGGCGGCCCGAACGAGCGCCAGACGGCGTTCGGCGGCGGCACGAAGCCGTACTGGGCGTCGTGGAACATCCGCAGCATGGTGGCGACGGTCACCAGGGCCTCGTCGGTCACCCAGTGCGGGGCGAGCGGGTACTCCCCGCACTCCCCCTCCAGGTACGACAGGACCTCCCGGTTGCGCTCGTCCATGCCGAGCGCGCGCGGGGCGCCGGTGAACCCGACGTACTCCAGGTGGCGCAGCAGGGCGTGCACGGAGGGCGTCCAGGGGCCGGCGTTGCGCCGCACCGTGTCGCCGACCCGCACCACGGTGCTCACGTTCCCGCCGTGCAGCGGGATCTCCTGTGACGTCACGTACGGTCTCCCCAGGCGCTGCGAGGGGTGGCTCGGGTCGCGCCAGCCCGCGTACGCACGATCGTCAGTGCTCACCCGAGCCTACGCGTCCCGTGCGGCGGTTTCGGTACCCAGCAGCGCGTCGACGAACTGCGCCGGGTCGAACGGCGCCAGGTCGTCCGGCCCCTCACCGAGGCCGACCAGCTTCACCGGGATGCCGAGCTTGCGCTGCACCGCGATCACGATGCCGCCCTTGGCGGTGCCGTCGAGCTTGGTGAGCACCACGCCCGTCACGTTGACGACCTCGGTGAAGACCCGCGCCTGCTCCAGCCCGTTCTGGCCGGTGGTGGCGTCCAGGATCAGGATCGTCTCGTCGATCGGGCCGTGCTTCTCCACCACCCGCTTGACCTTGCCCAGCTCGTCCATCAGGCCGACCTTGTTCTGCAGGCGGCCCGCGGTGTCGATCAGCACGGTGTCGACGCCGGTGTCGATGCCCCGCCGGACGGCGTCGAAGGCGACGCTGGCCGGGTCGGCCCCCTCCGGGCCGCGCACCGTCTCGGCGCCCACCCGGCCGCCCCAGGTCTCCAGCTGGTCGGCCGCGGCGGCGCGGAACGTGTCGGCCGCGCCGAGCAGCACGCTGCGGCCGTCGGCGACCAGCACCCGGGCGATCTTGCCGCAGGTGGTGGTCTTGCCGGCGCCGTTGACCCCGACCACCAGCAGCACAGCGGGGACGCCCTCCTTGCCGGCGGTCCGCAGCGAGCGGTCCATCGTCGGGTCGAGCGCGTTGACCAGCTCGGCGGCGAGCAGGGCCCGCAGCTCACCGGCGGTGCGGGTGCCGAGCACCCGGGTGCGCTCGCGCAGCCGGTCGACGATCTCGCGGGTGGCGTCGATGCCGACGTCGGCGGTGATCAGGCTGTCCTCGATCTCCTCCCAGGTGTCCTCGTCGAGGCGGTCCCGGCTGAGCAGGCCGAGCAGGCTCTTGCCGAAGACGTTCTGCGAGCGGGACAGCCGGGTGCGCAGCCGCACGAGCCGGCCGGCGGTCGGCTCCGGGACCTCCAGCACCGGCGCCGGGGCCTCCACCACGGGTGGCGGTTCGACGAGCACCCCGGTGGAGAGATCCGACTCCGGTGCCTCGACCGGCGGACCGGCCAGGTCCTCCTCCGCCCGTGTCTCGACCTCCGTCGTCGGCAGCGGTGGCTCCGGGCGGCGGCGCAGGCGCGGCACGACCAGCCCGAGCGTGCCGAGGATCAGCACACCGAGCAGGGCGAGTGCGATGAGGAGGTAATCCGTCATGCCGAAATCCTGTCAGATGCCGGCGACGGCGTCCCAGCCACCGCACCCGAACCGGCGCGGCAGCGGCGGCGGTAGGCTCGGTCACAGCCAGCAGTGGTGCGACCGCCGGCCGGGTAATGAAAGATGAAGTCCGCTCATCCCGGAGGTCCCGCATGCACGCCGCACACCTGCTCGTCGGTCCCCTGCTGCGTCGGGTGGTCGGGACGCGGGCCACCGTCTGGGTCGAGACCGCGGCGCCCGCCGTGGTCACCGTCCGCACGGCCGACGGCGCCACCGGCACCGCGCCCACCTTCACGGCGTACGACCACCACTACGCGCTCGTGGTCGTCGAGGGGCTCACCCCGGACAGCGTCACCACCTACGAAGTGCTGGTCGACGACGAGGTGGTGTGGCCGCTGCCGGGCGACGCCTTCCCGCCGAGCGTGATCCGCACCCGGGCCGCCGACGACCGCGACCAGCCGGTCCGGCTGCTCTTCGGGTCCTGCCGCGAGACGACCCAGCACTCGACCGCCCGCAAGCTGCCCCCGGACGCGCTGGACGCGTACGCCCGGCGCCTGATGGCCGACTTCGACCCGTCCGCGCTGCCCGACCTGCTGGTGCTCCTCGGTGACCAGGTCTACGCGGACGTGACCTCGCCCACGGTGCGCCGGCTGCTCCGGCGACGCCGCCGCCGCCCGGAGGGCGCCCCGGCCCACCAGGTCGTGAGCTTCGACGAGTACACGAAGCTCTACCTGGAGTCCTGGCGAGACCCGGAGATCCGCTGGCTGCTCTCCACCATGCCGAGTGTGATGATCTTCGACGATCACGAGATCATCGACGACTGGAACACCTCGGCCTCCTGGCGGGCTGACGCCCGGCGGCAGCCCTGGTGGGCCGAGCGGATCGGCAGCGGCCTCGCCTCGTACTGGGTCTACCAGCACCTGGGCAACCTCGCCCCGGAGGAGATCGCCGCCGACCCGGTCTTCGCGAAGGTCAGCGCGGCCGAGGACGCCACCGGGGTGCTGCGCGAGTTCGGCCGGCGGGTCGACACCGAGTCCGACCTCGCGCACGACACGGAACGCTGGCGCGCCGTGCAGTACCAGTGGAGCTACGCGCTCGATCTCGGACGGACCCGCCTGGTCGTGCTGGACAACCGGTGCAGCCGGGTGCTCGACCCGGCCAACCGGGCGATGCTGCCGCCGGGCGAGTGGGCCTGGTTCCTCGACCAGGCGCACGGCGTCTACGACCACCTGGTGGTCGGGGCCTCGCTGCCCTGGCTGCTTCCGCCCGGCATCCACCACGTGGAGGCGTGGAACGAGCGGCTGGCCGACTCCCGCCGGGGCTGGGTGGCCGGCGCCTCCGAGAAGCTGCGCCGGGCCCTCGACCTGGAGCACTGGGCGTCGTTCCGCCGGTCGTTCGAGGCGCTCGGCGCGACCTTCGCCCGCATCGGCAGCGGCACTCCCGGCCGCACCGGGGACCGGGTGGGGGCCGGTCCGGCGTACGCCCCACCGGCGTCGATCAGCGTGCTCTCCGGCGACGTGCACCACTCGTACGTGGCCCGCGCCCGCTTCGACGAGCCGGGGGTGAGCACGCCCGTGCACCAGCTCACCTGCTCGCCCATCCACAACCAGGTGCCGGCGGCGATACGCCCGCTCATGCGCCTCGGCTGGTCTTCCGGGCCGGCCGCGGCCACCCGCGCGCTGGCCCGCTCGGCGGGCGTGCGCCGCACCGGGGTGCGGTGGCGCAAGCTGGCCGGCCCGTACTTCGGCAACGCCGTGGGCACCCTGGTCCACCGGGGGCGCAGCGCCGAGGTGACCATCGAGGGCACCACGAGTGACGGGCACCTGCGACCGGTGATGCGTCAGCGGCTCACCGACGCGGCCTGAGACCGCCGCGCACCGTAGCCTGTACGGCGTGGACGAGCAGGCGGAGACGCTGCGGGCGGTCGAGCACGAGCTGACCGCCCTGCTGCGGCGCGGCCGGGCGGTCTCCTGGGACGTCGCCCGGGAGGTGCACCCGAACCTGGAACCGAACGCGTACGGGTTGCTGCTCTGGCTGCGCCGGTACGACTCGGCCCGGCTCACGGACCTGGCCGCCCGGCTGGGCGTCGGCAAGGGCACGCTGAGCCGGCAGATCCGCGCCCTGGAGGCGCTCGGCCTGGTCCGCCGGACCCCGGACCCGAGTGACCGGCGCGCTTCCCAGCTCAGTCTCACCGAGACCGGTCAGCAGCGCTTCGACGCGGCGCGCGCGGCCCGCCTGGCGCACATCCGGCGGGTCCTGGAGAGCTGGCCGGACCGGGACGTGGCGGAGTTCGCCCGGCTGCTGGCCCAGTTCAACGACGCCTGGCCCTGACGTGGGCCGTCCCGGCCCGTCCACGTGGAATGTCCCCGCCTTCCGGTTGGTTGCCAATCAATAGTTGCCTGGGGCAACCTGGTGCTACGAGTGTCGTCAAGGTCGTGCCGACATCCCGGCACAACCACGCGGCAGCCGGCGTTGACAGAAGCGGGAGCCGACCGCGACCGCGGCACGGCCGTCGGGCGCAGCCGAGGGAGGGTTCATGAGCGTCGGAGCACCGGACCGCGAGCAGTACGGCCCGCAGGCCCGCCCGCTGCCGTTCGAGCGCGGCACGGACGGCCCCCGGGTGGTGCTGGTCGGCGTGGACGGCACCCGCACCTCCGAGCGGGCCGGCTGGTACGCCGCCGGCCTGGCCCGTCGGCAGGGCGCGTCGCTCGTCGTCGTCTTCGTCAACGCGCCGAACGGCCTCACGGCGCTGATGCCCGGCGTGGACGCCGGCGCGGTGCAGCGCACCCAGGACGAGCTGACCGGGGAGCTGCGTCGTGACATCCAGCGCGCCGCCGAGGAGCTGGGCCTCCCGATCACCTTCCAGTGCCGGCGCGGCGACCCCTTCGCCGAGCTGCGCGACGCCGCCGACGAGTTCCAGGCCGACATGGTCGTGGTCGGCGCGTCCGAGCAGGCCGGCCACCGGCTGGTCGGCTCGGTGGCCACCCGGCTCGTCCGCACCGGCCGCTGGCCTGTCGTCGTGGTGCCCTGACAAACCCGCTCGCCGGTCGTCGGGGGTTCGCGCGAGGATGCCCGGCATGACGTGGACCGCACCGGCGATCGACCGGACCCCAGAGATCAGCGTCGGCGACGAGCGCCCCATGCTCGAGAGCTGGTTGGATTACCACCGGCAGACCCTGCTGCTCAAGTGCGCCGGGCTGACCGCCGAGCAACTGCGCACGCCCAGCGTCGAGCCGTCCGGGCTGACCCTGCTGGGCCTGGTGCGCCACCTGGCCGAGGTGGAGGCCTGGTGGTTCCGGGAGAACTTCGCCGGGGAGCGGGTGGACTACCCGTACTTCACGCCGGAAAATCCGGACGCCGACCACGACGTCGGCAACGCCGACGCCGAGGCCGACTTCGCCACCTACCACCGCGAGGTCGCGCTGGCCCGGGCCGCCGCCGCCGGCCGGTCCCTCGACGAGACCTTCACGGAGGTGGGCCCGAAGCGACGCACGTTCAACCTGCGCTGGGTCTACCTGCACATGATCGAGGAGTACGCCCGGCACAACGGCCACGCCGACCTGATCCGCGAACGCATCGACGGCGTCACCGGCGAGTGACACGGCGGGCGGTCAGTACGCCAGCGCCGCCCGTAGATAGCGCAGGTCGCCGGGGCCCGTCCACCGGTGGGCGGAGAGCCCGGCGGCCCGGGCGCCGCGCACCGACCAGTCTTCGTCGTCGACGAAGAGCACCCGGTCGGGCGGGGTGGCGACGGCCTGGCAGGCCGCCTGGAAGTACTCCTTGGCCGGCTTGTTCACCCCGAGCCGGTATGAGTTGATCACCGCGTCGAACTCGCCGACCAGGTCGAGCGCGGCCAGGTCGTCGTCGAGCCGGTCGGTGGCGTTCGTCGCGAGGCCGACCCGGATGCCACCGGCCCGTGCCTCCCGCACCAGGTCGAGCACCTCGGTGTCCACCTCGCCCCGGTACCGCTGCCACTCCTCGACGGCGTCGCGGGCGCGGTCGGCGTCACCGGCGGGGCCGGTCAGGGCGTCGGCCACGCTGGCCATCCAGTCGGCGTGGCTCACCTGCCCGGTGAGCACCGGCTGGAGCCGCCCCCACTGCATCGCGATCTCGAGGAGCACCCCCTCGGGAAGCCCGTAGCGCCGCTCGACCTCGGCGGCGACCGCCGGGTCCCAGCGGCGCAGCACGCCGTCGAAGTCCACCAGGAGCGCCGTCGCGCGTTCCCGACTCACCCGTTCGTCTCCTGCCCGTCGTCGTCGGCCCGGTTGAGCCGCTGGCTGATCACCTGGGTCACCCCGCCGCGCATGGTCACCCCGTAGAGCGCGTCGGCGATCTCCATGGTCCGCTTCTGGTGTGTGATCACGATCAGCTGGCTCTTCTCCCGCAGCTGGGCGAGGAGGGTGATCAGCCGGCCGAGGTTCACGTCGTCCAGCGCGGCCTCCACCTCGTCCATGATGTAGAACGGGCTGGGTCGTGCGCGGAAGATCGCCACAAGCATGGCCACCGCGGTCAGGGACCGCTCGCCGCCGGAGAGCAGCGACAACCGCTTGATCTTCTTGCCCGGCGGGCGGGCCTCCACCTCGACCCCGGTGGTGAGCAGGTCGTCCGGGTCGGTGAGCACGAGGCGCCCCTCGCCGCCGGGGAAGAGCACCTCGAAGACCTGCTCGAACTCGCGGGCCGTGTCGGCGAACGCGCTGGCGAAGACCTCGAGGATCCGGTCGTCGACGTCCTTGACGACGGTGAGCAGGTCCCGCCGGGTGGCCTTCAGGTCCTCCAGCTGCTCGGAGAGGAACTTGTAACGCTCCTCCAGCGCGGCGAACTCCTCCAGCGCGAGCGGGTTCACCTTGCCCAGCAGCGCCAGCTCACGCTCCGCCTTGGCGGCCCGCTTCTCCTGCACGGGACGCTCGTAACGGACCGGCTCCGGCACCGGCAGGCCGTCCCGCTCGGCGGCGGCGACGTCAGCCTGGGTGGGCGGGACGAGCTGCGTCGGCCCGTACTCGGCGACGAGGGTCTCGACGTCCAGCCCGAAGTCCTCCGCGGCCTTCGCCTCCAACTGCTCGATGCGCAGCCGCTGCTCGGCGCGGGCCACCTCGTCCCGGTGCACCTGGCTGGTCAGCCGCTCCAGCTCGGCGCCGAGCCGCTTGGCCGCGCCGCGTACCTCCTGGAGCTCGGCCTCCCGTGCGGCGCGCTCCCGCGCCACCGCGTCGCGCTGCTCCTCGGCCGTGGCGATCGACGTCGCCAGCCGGGTGAGGGCCTCCCGCGCGCCGCCCGCGACCGCCCGCGCGATCGCCGCGCCCCGGGTCCGCGCGGCCCGCCGGGCCGCGGCCCGCTCCCGCGCCGCCCGCTCCGCGGTCGCCTGCCGGCGCAGCGAGTCGGCCCGACCGGCGATCGAGGCGACGCGCTCCTCGGCGGTACGCACCGCCAGCCGGACCTCCATCTCGTTCTGCCGTGCCTGCGGCACCATCGCGGCGAGCTGGTCCCGCTCCTCGGTGGACGGCTCGGCGTCGATCGGCGTCTCCTCGGCCAGCCGCAGCCGCTCCTCCAGCTCGGCCAGGGCCAGCAGGTCCCGTTCCCGGGCCGCCTCCGCCCGCGCCCGGGACTCCCCGAGCCGGTCGCACTCCGCCTTCGCCGAACGGGCCGCCGCGCCGAGCTCGGCCAGCCGTCGGGCGGCCGCGTTGCGGTGGCTCTCCGCCTCCCGCTTCGCGGCGGCGGCATGCTGTACGACCTCCTTGGCCGCGGCCACCTCGGCCCGCGCCTGCACCAACTGCTCCCGCAGGTCGGCGGCGCCCTGCTCGGCCGCGATCCGGTTAGCCCGGGCCTCCTCGACGGCGGCCTGCACCTCGATGAAGCTGGGCGCCTTCGCCGAACCGCCGGCCGCCGCGTACGCGCCGACCACGTCCCCGTCCGGGGTGACCGCGCGCAGCTCCGGGTTGTCGCCCACCAGCTCGGCCGCCGCCGCGAGGTCCCCGACGAGCACCACGTCACGGAGCGCCCGGTGCACCGCCGGCCGCAGCGGCTCGGCGCACTCCACCAGGTCCGGCGCCCAACGGGCGCCGTCGGGCAGCTTCGGCCGCAGCGCGTCCGCCGGGCCGTCCATGCCCGGCCCGGCGGGACTGCCGACCAGCAACCCGGCCCGGCCCGCGTCGGAGATCTTCAACAGGCGCATCGCCTCGACGGCCTCGTCCACGCCGGTCACCGCCACCGCGTCGGCCAGGCCACCGAGCGCGGCGGCGAGCGCGGCCTCGTGTCCCGGCGCGACGGTGAGCAGGCCCGAGAGGCTGCCGAGCAGACCCGGCACCTCGCCGGCCCGCGCGAGCAGGGCACCGGCCCCGTCCTTGCGGCGCAGACCGAGGGCGAGGGCCTCCTCACGCGCCTTCCAGGTGGCGGCGTCCTTCTCCGCGGCGCGCTCGGCGTCGGACAGCGAGCGTACGGCCGCCTGGGCCCGCTCGTGGACGGCGACCGCCTCGGCGTGCCGTTCGTCCAGGTCGGCGTTGTCCCGGTCCGCCTCGGTGGACTGGGCGGCCACCGCGTCCAGGTCGGCCTGGGCCTTCTCGGCCCGGGTCAGCGCGTCGGAGTGCGCGGCGGCGAGCCGCTCAATCTCCTCTCCGGCGCTGGTGGTGCGCGCCCGCGCGGAGTTGACCTGCCCGGTCAGCCGGGCCAGCCCCTCCCGCCGGTCCGCGATCGCCTTGGCCGCGGCGACCAGCTGCCGCTCCGCGGCGGCGAGCTGCCGTTCCAGCTCCTGCCGGTGCTCGACGGCCTCGGCGAGCCGGATCTGGTCGTCGGTGAGCGCCGCGCGCAGCTCCTCCTCCTGCTCGCGGACCCGCTCCGCCTCGGCCTCCAGCTGGTCCGGATCGCGCCCGGGGCGCTCGTCGTCCGGCGTCGCGCTGAGGTGCCGCAGCCGTTCCAGGGCCAGCTGCTCGATCGAGCGGAACCGCTCCTGGAGGGCGGAGAGCTTGTACCAGGTGTCCTGCGCCGCGGCCAGCAGCGGCGCGTCCTCGGCGAGCGCCGCCTCCAGCTCGCCGAGGCGATGCTGCACCTCGGCGTGCTCCGCCTCGACCTGCTCACGCCGCTCCCGCACCGCGGTCTCGTCGGCGATCTCCTTGTCGAGGGTGGCACGCAGCGTGGCGAGGTCGTCGGCGAGCAGGCGCAGCCGCGCGTCACGCAGGTTCGCCTGGATGGCCGCGGCCCGGCGCGCCACCTCGGCCTGCCGGCCCAGCGGCTTGAGCTGGCGGCGCAGCTCGGTGGTGAGGTCGGTGAGCCGGTTGAGGTTGGTCTGCATCGCGTCGAGCTTGCGCAGCGCCTTTTCCTTGCGCTTGCGGTGCTTGAGGACGCCGGCCGCCTCCTCGATGAACGAACGCCGGTCCTCCGGCTTGGCGTGCAGCATGCCGTCGAGCCGGCCCTGCCCGACGATGATGTGCATCTCCCGGCCGATGCCGGAGTCCGACAGCAGCTCCTGGATGTCGAGCAGGCGGCACGAGTTGCCGTTGATCTCGTACTCGCTCTCGCCCGACCGGAACATGCGGCGGGTGATCGACACCTCGGTGTACTCGATGGGGAGCGCGCCGTCGGTGTTGTCGATGGTGAGCGTGACCTCGGCCCGGCCCAGCGGCGCCCGGCCGGCGGTGCCGGCGAAGATGACGTCCTCCATCTTGCCGCCGCGCAGCGCCTTGGCGCCCTGCTCGCCGAGCACCCAGGCGATGGCGTCGACGACGTTGGACTTGCCGGAGCCGTTCGGACCGACCACACAGGTGATCCCTGGCTCCAGCTTGAGCGTCGTCGCGGAGGCGAAGGACTTGAAGCCCTTCACCGTCAGGCTCTTGAGATGCACCTTCTCGATCCTCGTCCGGTGGCCGCCGTACCGTCGCCGGCTGCGCGGACCTGGTGAACTCGCAGACTAACCCGGCGCCCCCGGGCCGCCGGTACGCGACCCGCCCCCGCGCGGCGGCAGCGGCCCGTCCAGCGTCGGCCCTTTCCCGGCATTGTGTGACCGACGACACGCGAGTCGGGCCACCGTTCCTGCGCCAGCGCGGACTTCCGGCGGAGTGCGACAAGATCGAACGATCGGAGGCCGGGGAAATCGTGGAGACAAAGCTGCGCGCCGGCACAGAAGTGTCGGCGCGCTTTTTGCGTGGTGCGATTCAGTTTTCCCGAGCGTGGATCAGGTGAGCGCGGGCTCGGCGAGCCGGAGCAGATCGTCCGCCTCGTTGGCCGCGGCGACGAGCCGATCGTTCTCGGCGCGCAGACGCGTGAGCTCGAACTCCAGTGCCTGAACCCTGGCACGCAGTCGGGTGACCTCGTCGAGCAGACGCCGGTCGGGCGCTGCACCTACGTGGCCGTAGAGGGCCTTCGCCATGTTGACTCCTTGATATGCGCTGCCGGAAAGGCCGGCCAACGCGCGCCCACGTGTTCGCGACTGCCAATCCAGGAGTATCTGGGCATGGCCGGGCGCGACTGGCGACACCTATATATTGAGCCGCAAACCCCCTCGTCGTCAAGTTTTCGCAGGCCGTAGATCATCTCGGCGTCGACCTGACCACTCGTCGGGGGGCTGCCACGAGGCACGGACACGCTCTGTCCGGACGCGTTAACTGTACGCCCGCGTTGGCCGGAAGTCCGCACCCCGGTGACCGTTCTCCCCTTAACTCTTTCTTAGCCACATTGCCGCAGGTCACGGCGCACCCGTAGCGTCAGCCCGGCCCGCAACCGACCCGTGGAGGCGACAGGCGTGTACGGCTGGACCGACCCCAACGACCCGGACGGCGCTCACCGGCGCCCGGAGCCCCCGAGCGACGAACCGTCGTGGCTCACCGACCGTCCGGCGCCACGGTCCGCCTACTTCTTCGGCGACGACCCCGAGCAGTCCACCGGCGTCGGGCGCGACGGGGCCGCCGACAGCTGGCCCGCCGACACCGACCGGACCGGCACCTGGCACGCCGACCGGCCGGCGCCCGGCTGGCGCGACGAGCCGACCGGCCGGTGGTCGCCCGAGCCGTCCTCGTACGACGACCGGCCGGCCGACCGGCACGGTGACGCTCCGCACGGCGGCTGGACCGCCGGGGAGAGCACGCCGTGGTCCGCGCGCCGCGCGCACGGGTGGTCGGCGGACGAGCACACCGCGTCCGGAGGGACCGGCGCCCCCTGGTCCGGCGGGCACGCCGACGAGCAGCGCACCGAGTCGTGGACCGGCGCGCACGCCCGTGAGCCCTGGACCGACCGGCACGCCGACGAGCCCCGGTCGGACGAGCGGACCGGCGGGGCCTGGTCGGACGAGCGCGACGGTGGTTCCTGGTCGGCGGCCGCCGGCGCCTGGGCCGGCGACGAGGGGACGAACCGTACGGGCGGATACGCCGCAGACGGCACCGCGTACGGGGTGCGGCCCGGTGGCTGGGCCGCCGAGGCGGCCGCCCCGGGTCGGGCCTTCGACGACACCGCCCCGCTGCACCCGGTCACGCCGCACGCCCCCGGCGATGATCGGGGTGGATGGGGCCGGACGGGCGACCCCGACGGCCGGTCGGGCGACGAGGGACGGCACCCCGGGCGGCGGCTCCGTCGTCCCCTGCTCATCGGCGGCGCCGCGGCGGCGGCCACCCTCGTGGTGAGTCTCGGCGTGGGTGCGCTCGCCCTGCCCGGTGACGACAGCGGGGCGGCCCGGACGACCGCGGTCGACGACACCGCCGCCGCCGCTCCGGAGCTGACCACCGAGGGCGTACCCGTTCCGGAGGCGACCTCCCCCTCCCCGACCGCCTCGCCGAGCACGCTGCGCCCCACCCCGTCGGCGAGCCGCACCACCCGCCCTGCCCCCAAGCCGTCGCGGACCACCGCGCCGTCTCGGCGCACCGCCGAGCGGAGCACCGCCCCGAGCACGGGCGGCACCACGACCGCGGCGGGTGGCACCGTCAGCAGCCAGGCCCGCGAGGTGGTGAACCTGGTCAACGCCGAGCGGGCGAAGGCCGGCTGCGACCCGGTGAGCGTCGACGACAAGCTGATGACGGCCGCCCAGCGGCACAGCCAGGACCAGGCCGACCACCAGAACATGTCGCACACCGGCAGCGACGGCAGCGACCCGGGCGACCGAATCGACCGGGTGGGCTACGAATGGCGCACCTACGGTGAGAACGTCGCCTGGAACCAGAAGACGCCGGCCGCGGTGATGGACGCCTGGATGAACAGCCCCGGCCACCGGGCCAACATCCTCAACTGCGCGTTCACCGAGATCGGCGTCGGCATCGCGAACAGCAACGGGCCGTACTGGACGCAGGTCTTCGCCGCGCCGCGCTGACCCGGGGACTCCGGCGCTGGGGCCGGTCGGCGAGTCGTCGGCGGGCCGCGCTCGTTTCACCGGGTGAGGTGCGCCGGTGTGGGGGCGGCGTACCGGTGCGGACGGCGGGGCGCCGTCCGGGACCCGGGAGCTGCCGATGCCTGTCCGGCCGCGCCGACGCGCCGCGCGGCGGCGTCGCGCGTTGCGCACCGGGGTCGTGCTGCTCCTGTTGCTACCGATGTCCGGCTGCCGGCTGGAGGTGGCCCCGCCCGGGGCGCCCACCCCGTGGCCGGCGGCGTCGGCCCGCCACTGGCAGTGGCAGTGGCAGCTCACCGGCCGGGTCGATCCGGACGTGGACGCGGACGTCTTCCTGCTCGACGCGGTACGGACCACCTCGGCCGAGACGGCCGAGCTGCGCGCGCGGGACCGCCGGCTGGTCTGTCAGGTGCACGTCGGGTCGGTCCGGCCCGACGACCCGGACGCCAGCCGTTTCCCCGCGAGCGCCATGGGCGAGCCCGGGCCGCGCCCGGAGAGCCGGTGGCTGGACGTACGCCAGTGGAGCGCGCTCGAACCGGCGCTGGCCGACCGGTTCCGGCTCTGCCGCGGCAAGGGCTTCGGCGCCGTCGCGCTGGCGGACGCGGACGCCTACCTGCACCGTTCCGGCTTCCCGCTCGACTTCGACGACCAGCTCCGGTTCAACCGCCGGGTCGCCGGTCTCGTCCGCTCCCTGGACCTCTCCCCCGGGCTGATGAACGACGTGCCCCAGCTCGCGGCGTTGGCCCCGGACTTCGACTTCGCGGTCAACGAGGAGTGCGTCCGGCGGGGCGAGTGCGCCAAGCTGCTGCCGTTCGTCGAGGTTGGCAAGCCCGTCTTCCACGTCGAGTACACCGGCTCGACCGCCGACTTCTGCGTCACCACGGTCGGCTACGGCTTCGCGTCGATCCGCAAGCAGCGCGCCCTCGACGCCTGGCGGGACTCCTGCGCGCTGCCCTGACCAGGGGCGGGGCCGCCGGAGAGCGGCCGAGCGAACCGCGCCGGCCACGGGGGAGGACGGGAAGAGCGGGCCGCGCTCCGCGCGGCCCGCTCCCGGGCGACGGAGGCCACGTACGGTGCCCCCGGCACCGGTCGTCAGCGGACGGTGACCAGCTCCGGCGCGGGCGCCGGCGGGTCCGTCGGCGTGGTGGCGGACCGGCCGCGCAGGAAGCGGGGGGCCCACCAGTTCGCGTCGCCGAGCAGGGTCATGAGCGCCGGCAGCACCACCGCACGGATGATCGTGGCGTCCAGCAGGATCGCCGCCGCGAGGCCGATGCCGAGCTGCTTCATGTCGATGGTGCTCAGCGTCGCGAAGATCGAGAAGACGCCGACCATCACGATCGCCGCGCTGCTCACCACCCCCGCCGAGGACGTGATGCCGTGCGCCACCGCGTCGCGGTTGGACATGCCGCCACGGATCGCCTCGCGGATCCGGCTCACCACGAACACGTGGTAGTCCATCGACAGGCCGAACAGGACCACAAAGAGGAAGAGCGGCAGCCAGGAGACGATCGCCCCCATCGAGGTGAAGCCGAGCAGGTCGTCCGCCCAGCCGCCCTGGAAGACCAGCACCAGCAGGCCGTACGCGGCGCCGGCCGAGAGCAGGTTCAGCACGATCGAGCTGACGGCCACCACCACCGAGCGGAACGTGAACGTCATCACCAGGAAGGTGAGCGCCAGCACGAACCCCATGACGATCGGCAGCTTCTCGCGGACGTGCTTCGCGTAGTCCTCGCTGGCGGCCACGCCACCGCCGATCGCGTACTCGGCGCCGGGGATGCCGCGCAGTTCGGCGGGGACCAGGTCGTCGCGGAGCCGGTGCAGCGAGTCGACGGCCTTCTGGTCCCGGCTGGCGTAGGGCGTGGCGACGTCGAGCACGCTGACCCGCCGGTCCTCCGACACCAGGATCTTCGGCCCGTCCGCCTCGACCGGGGCGAAGAGCGGGTCACCGCCGGCACGGGCGGCCAGGTCGGTGAGGGCGGCACGCACCCGGTCCGCCTCGGCCGCCGGCGCCCGCACCGCCACGGTGTGGCTGGTGCCGGTGCTCGGGAAGGCGGCGGTCAGCCGGTCGTACGCCTGCATCGCGGGCGTGCTGCGGGGCAGGTCCTCCATGCCGGGGAACTTCAGCTTCATGCCGAGCGCCGGCGCGGCCAGGGCGAGCAGCAGCCCGACCGAGACCACGAGGGTGGCCACGGGCGCCCGCAGCGCCGGGCGCAGTAGCGCGGGCCAGAGCTTCGGCGCCGCCGGCGCGCCGTGCCGCCCGGTGCGCGGCGCGGTCAACCGCCAGAGCAGCGGCACCCGGGGCCGGTCGACCCAGCGGCCCAGCTTGGCCAGCAGCGCGGGCAGCACGGTCAGCGAGCCGGTGACCGCCACCGCGACCACGAGTATCGAACCCACCGCCAGGCTGGAGAAGACCGCGTCGTTGGCGAGCAGCAGCCCCGCCATCGAGATGATCACGGCGACGCCCGAGACGACCACGGCATGGCCGGACGTCTCCGCGGCGATCTCCACCGCGTCGAGCCCGGACCGCCCCTTCGCCCGTTCCTCGCGCTCGCGGCGGACGTAGAAGAGCGAGTAGTCGACGCCGACGGCCATGCCGATGAGCAGGATGACGCTGGCCGTCACGTCGGTCGCCGGTACCAGGTGGGAGGCGAGGGTGGAGAGCCCCATCGCCGCCGCGACCGAGGAGAGCGCCAGCAGCACCGGTACGCCCGCCGCGATCAACGCGCCGAAGGCGATGATCAGGATGGCCAGGGTCACCGGCAGGCTGAGCAGCTCGGCCCGCTTGAAGTCCTTGCCGAGCGTGTCGTCCAGCGCCTTGCCGATCGACGGGCCGCCGACCTGCTCCACCCGCAGCTGCGGGTGGGCGGCCTGCACACCGGCGGTCGCGTCCCGCAGGGGCTGGAGCCGGTCGGAGGCGCTCTCCGGATCACCGGAGAGGGTGATGGGCAGCAGCAGCGCCGAGCCGTCCCGGGCCGGCATCGCCTGCCCCACCTCGGCGACCCCGGTGACGTCGCGCATCCGGGTTGCCGCGTCGTCGGCCGCCGCCCGCGCCGCCGCCTGATCCAGGGTGCCGGTGCGCGCGGTGATGAGGACGTTCTCCACCGCCGGTTCGTGGAAGTTCCCCCCGTCCACGATCAGCCCGGCCCGGCCGGACTCACCGATCGCCTGGTCGGCGTCGGTCGCCTCGTTCAGCCCGGCCGCGTTTCCCCCCACGAAGCAGACCGCCACGAACACCACCCACAGCGCGATGGCGCGCCACGGATGCTCGGCGCTCCACCGCGCCAGCCGGACCGTCACCGGTCTCGCCCCCATTGCCTCGTCCCCCGTCTCGCTCGACCCCCTGCCAACGGTGCCGACGTTAGGGACGCGACGGGGCGTGGACATCCGGGAGCGCCCCCGGCCCGCCCCGGAGCCGGCCCCCACGGGACCGGCGGAACGGGCGGGGGGCCGGACGCCGGACGAACGGATGGAGCGGCCCGGTGGGTCCCGGAGCGTCCGGGCGGGACACGCCGCCCGCGCCCCCGACCCGGCTCGGGGTCATCCCCGAAGCGATCCCCGAGGGCGGGGCTGACAGCGCGGGCAGCTGTACGAGGAGCGGTTCATGAACGGCTCGCGACGGATCGGCGCGCCGCAGCGGGGGCACGGCTCACCCTCCCGCCCGTAGACGTTGAGCGACCGGTCGAAGTACCCGCTCTCGCCGTTGACGTTGACGTAGAGGGCGTCGAAGCTCGTGCCCCCCGACTTGATGGCCTCGCCCAGCACGTCGCGGACGTGCCCGAGCAGCCGCTGCGCGGCCGGCCCGGTCAGCGCGTCGGTGGGCCGCGCCCCGTGCAACCGGGCCCGCCAGAGCGCCTCGTCGGCGTAGATGTTGCCGACCCCGGAGATCAACGTCTGGTCGAGCAACGCGCGCTTGACCTCGGTGTGCCGCCGCCGCAGCGCGGCCACGAACGCCGCGTCGGAGAAGAGCGGGTCCATCGGATCCCGGGCGATGTG
Organism: Micromonospora xinjiangensis; assembly: GCF_056150165.1. Classification (NCBI taxonomy): domain Bacteria; kingdom Bacillati; phylum Actinomycetota; class Actinomycetes; order Micromonosporales; family Micromonosporaceae; genus Micromonospora; species Micromonospora xinjiangensis. The sequence goes on from NZ_JAXCFO010000001.1 coordinate 656,218, forward strand.
CGCGATCTCGGCGGGCAGCTCCGCGCCGCCCTCGCTCACCGCGAGCCCTCCGAACGTGCGCTGGTCGACGAAGCGCAGCTCGGGCCCGTCGTCGGCGAACCGGAACCGGACCCGCAGATGCGTCTCGTCGGGGGCGTCGGCGGGTTGCAGCAGCAGTTGACCGGACATGCCGAGGTGCCCCACCACCGCGTCACCGCTGTCCAGCGGCAGCCAGAGGTACTTGCCGCGCCGGCGTACGTCGAGCACCGTCCGGTCGACCAGGACGTCGGCGAAGTGCTCGCCGCCGGGGGTGTGGCGGCGCACGGCCCGCGGGTGGCGCACCTCGACGGAGGCGATCCTGCGGTTGGTCACCCACTGGGCGAGCCCCTGCCGGATGGTCTCGACCTCGGGCAGCTCAGGCATGCGCGGACTCCGAGCCGGCGGGCTCGGCCCCCGGCGTCCCGTCGGCGCTCACCGGGCCGGCGCCGTTGCCGTCGGCGGATCCGTTGCCCCCGGCGTCGCCCGGCCGGGCGGCGCTGGCCCCACCGTCGCGCTGACCGGCCCGCTCCGCCTGCTCGGTGAGGTTCCGCCAGGCCGCCTCGGCGGCCCGCTGCTCGGCCTCCTTCTTGCTGCGCCCCTCGGCACCGCCGTAGCGGTTGCCGGCGACGACGACCCACGCCGTGAACGTCTTCAGGTGGTCCGGGCCGGTGCCCTCGATGCGGTACTCGGGCACCCCCAGGCCCAGCGCGGCGGTCAGCTCCTGAAGGCTGGTCTTCCAGTCCAGGGCCGCGCCGCGACCGGCCGACTCGGCCATCAGCGGGTCGAAGAGCCGGTGGATCACCTTGGCGGCCGTGTCCAGGCCGTACTGAAGGTAGATCGCCCCGAGCAGCGCCTCCAGCGTGTCGGCGAGGATGCTCGCCTTGTCCCGGCCGCCGGTGGTCTCCTCGCCCTTGCCCAGCAGCAGGTACGCGCCGAGGCCCTCCGGCCCGAGGCCGCGGGCCACGTCGGCCAGCGCGCGCATGTTGACGACACTGGCACGCAGCTTCGCCAGCTGCCCCTCGGGCAGGTCCGGGTGGTTGTGGAAGAGGGCCGTGGTGATCACCACGCCGAGCACCGAGTCGCCGAGGAACTCCAACCGCTCGTTGGTGGGCAGACCACCGTTCTCGTACGCGTACGAGCGGTGTGTCAGCGCGCGTTCCAGCAGCGCCGGGTCGAGTGACACGCCGAACGCGGCCTCGAGGTGACCGACGGACGCCCGCCGACGCTTGTCGTTGCTCATGATGTGGCTACCTCGGTGTCGATGATGTGGTCAGGAGCCCTCAGGGCGTGCGCGGCGACCAGCGCGGCGACCTGGTCCGCGGCGCGGCGTCGCCACAGGTGGGCGGCGAGGGCGATGCCGGAGGCGACGTCGTCGGCGCCGGCGGCGCCGTGGCAGACCACCACGGTGCCGGCGACGCCGAGCAAGGCGGCCCCGCGGGGTGCGGCGCCGGCGGGGGGACCGCCGGCCAGCGCGTACGCGCCCTCGACCGCCTTGAGCAGCACGTTACCGGTGAACCCGTCGGTGACCACGACGTCGGCGCGCGTGCCGAGGGAGACGTCGTACCCCTCGACGAGACCGACGTAGCGGGCGCCGCAGGGCAACGGTTCGGCGGCGAGCACCGGATCGGCGGCGCGGCGTACCTGGTCGCCCTTGCCCGCCTCGGTGCCGACGGAGAGCAGCCCCACCCGCGGGGCGTCGACGGCGTGCGCCACGGCGGCGTACGCGGCGCCGAGCACGGCGTGCCGGGCGAGGGTGGCCGGGCGGGGTACGAGGGAGCCGCCCACGTCGAGCAGCACGACGGGGCCAGCGAGCGCCGGCAGGGTGGCGACGAGGGCCGGCTGGCGGACCTCCGGCCAGCGGCCGAGCGCGAGGGCGGCGGCGGTGACGGTGGCGCCGGTCGAGCCGGCGGAGACCACCGCGTCGGCGGTGCCGTCGCGCAGGGCCTCGACCGCGTCCCGGACGGTGCTCTCCGCACGCGCGGCGCTGGGATGGTCGGCCATACCAACCGCGCTCCGGACGGGGCGCACCGCGATCCGGGCCCGGTCGACCGGGTCCAGGGCGGCGATCACCGGCTCGGCGGCCTCGGGCGGGCCGACGAGCAGCAGGCGCAGGTCCGGATCGGCGCGTACGGCCCGCAGAGCGCCGTCAACCACGACGGCGGGAGCATCGTCCCCGCCGAGGAGGTCAACGGCGATCCGCACGGTGCCCGGCTCCACAGGAACGCCGGCCGGAGCGGGCCGGTCGGCGTCGGTGGGAGCCGGGGCACCGGGCGATTGCCAGGGTGTGCGCGCCGCCCGACCAGGGGTCGGGGGCGTCACTCGGCGTCCAGGTCAGACCTCGAGGACCTGACGGCCGTTGTACGTGCCGCAGACGGAGCAGGCGGCGTGCGGCAGCTTCGGGGACTTGCACTGCGGGCACGCCACGGTCGCGACCGCCGCGGTCTTCCACTGCGCCCGGCGGGACCGGGTGTTGCTGCGCGACATCTTGCGCTTGGGGACGGCCACGGTTCTTACTCCTCTTTACGGGTCAGTTGCGACAGGCTTGCCCATCGCGGGTCGATCTGCTGGTGGCTGTGGTCGGCCGGCAGATCGTCCCAGTGCACCCCGCACTCGGGGCACAGGCCTGGGCAGTCCTCCCGGCAGAGCGGGTTCGTCGGCAGTGTGAGCACCACCGCGTCCCGCAACGCCGGTTCCAGGTCGATCAGATCGCCCTGCATCCGGCCCACCTCGTCCTCGTCGGTCGTGGTGTCCGTGGTGCTGTTCTCGTACGCGTACAGCTCCTGAATCCGCACGACCACCGAGTCGTTGATCTCGCGCAGGCAGCGGCTGCACTCGCCCCGGACGGGACCGCTGACGGTCCCCGAGACGAGCACACCCTCGGACACCGACTCCAGCCTCAGGTCGAGGTCGAGGTCCGCGCCCTCCGGCACGCCGATCAGCTCCACGCCGAGGTCCTCCGGTGCCGGAACGACCCGTTTGACCGTACGCAACGCGCCAGGCCGACGCGGCAGGTCCCTCGTGTCGAGGACCAGCGGCGACCTGGGGTCGAGTGGGCTTGGCGAGTGTTTGGGCATAGTCAGACTCCGGCCGGTGCGAGGCCGACATACGAGGTTACCTGGGCGGTCGCCCGAACGTCGAACCGGGGGCGACGCCGGCCCCACGCGCCGGCTGCCGTGGTGCCGCTCAGAAGGGTAGCGGGCGCTCCGCCTCGTCACCGGCGAAGGTCCCGATCTCGCGCAGCGCGTGCATCTTGTCGCGCCCACGCTCTATCGAGGCGAGCGCCCTGGTCAGGAACTGCTCGAAGTTGGCCAGGGCGGTGTCGACGTAGTCGTCGACCTCCTCCCGCAGCCGCTGGGCCTCGGCCCGCGCCTCCGCGATGATCCGGGCGCCCTCGTGCTCCGCGGAGACAGTGATCTCGTTCACCGAGACCAGTCGGGCGTGCTCCGCCTCGCCCTCGCTGATGATCCGGTCGGCCTCGCGCTTGCCGGCCTCCATGATCTTGTCGCGCTCCTCCAGCAGGGCGGCGGCCCGGCGCAGGTCGGCGGGGAGTTCGGCGCGGAGTTCGTCCAGGGCGGCGATCATCTCGCCCCGGTCGACCATGCAGTTGTTCCGGGACATCGGGACGGACCGCGCCGCCTCCACCATGGCGATCAGTTCGTCGATGCGATCGAGCGGGTCCACCGGTACCTCACTCCTGTCGTTCGTCGGCCGACCTACATGATGCGGGCTACGGCCGGTTTCCCGCTCCACTCATCATGGCGTGCGCGGGCATCCGCCCCCGCCCCCGGTCCCCCGGCGCGTCGCGCGGGCCGAGAGCCCGAGATCGGGAGGGGTCAGGAGCGCGGAGGTGGGGTCAGGCGGGACTCGAGCTCCGCCCGGACCCGGTCGGGGACGTGGGCGGAGACGTCGCCGCCCCACTTGGCCACGTCCTTCACGAGGCTGGACGACAGGAACGAGTAGAGCGGGTTCGTCGGCATGAAGAGCGTCTCGACGCCGGCCAGCCCGATGTTCATCTGCGCCATCTGGAGCTCGTAGTCGAAGTCGCTGACGGCACGGAGGCCCTTGATCAACACACTCGCCTGCTGCGCGCGGCAGAAGTCGACAAGCAGTCCGCGGAACGACTCCACCCGCACGTTGTCGTACGAGGCGGTCACCTCGCGGAGCATGTCGATGCGCTCCTCGACGGTGAACAGGCCGCTCTTCGACTGGTTCACCAGCACGCCGACGATCACCTCGTCGAACAGGCGGCTCGCCCGGCCGATGATGTCGAGGTGTCCGTTCGTGACCGGGTCGAAGGAGCCGGGACAGACCGCACGTCTCATGATCGGCGACCGTACCAAAGCGTGGTCTCCCCGTAACGGCGGCTGCGCTCTCCGGTGATGCCCGGCACCCAGGGCAGCGGGCCGCCCCGGCTGGACCGCTCCACCACCACGAGCGAGTCCGGGGCCAGCCAGTCGTGCTCCACCAGCGCGGTGAGCATCGCCGCGATCTCCTCGTCCGGCACCGCGTACGGCGGGTCGGCGAAGACCACGTCGTACGGCCCGGCCTGGGGCCCCGCGGCGAGCACGGTGGCGACCCGGCCGGTGACCAGGCGGGCCGCGGGGGCCGCGCCGAGCGCGGCGACGTTCTCCCGGATCACGCGGGCCGCCCGCGCGTCCGACTCCACGAGCAGCACGTGCTCGGCGCCCCGGGACAACGCCTCCAGCCCGACGGCGCCGGAGCCGGCGTACAGGTCGGCGACCCGCGCTCCCACCAGGTCCACCTCCGCCTGCACCGCGCTGAACAGCGCCTCCCGCACCCGGTCCGAGGTGGGCCGGGTGCCGGCGCCGGGCGGCGCGGCGATGCGTCGCCCACCGAACGCCCCCGCGACGATCCGGGTCACGGCTTCCTCCTGCTCATGCCCCGACGCTACGCGACGGCGGACCGGCGCTCCGTCGTCGGGCACCGCCCGCGACCCGTGCGGCGCAACACTTGCGTGATCGCAACGAAACCGGGACGCGACACCGGGTATATCTAAGATCACGAATTCGCATCATCACTCTTAGGTTTCGCTGAGAGCTGTGACAGGTCGAGGCGGATCGCTATGGTCTGCCGGGTGTCGGGCGTCGTGTGACCATTCCGCCCCGTCCGACACAGTCTCCGGTTACCCCGAATCAGGAGTAGACGTGAATCGTCTGAACCTCCGGCGCGTCACGGCGATTGCCGCCGGCGCGCTGATCGGCCTCGGTGGCGTCGCAACCTTCGCCGCCCCGGCCAGCGCCCACCACAGCGAGGTCAAGGTCACTGCCGAGTGCGACACCGCCGCCGGCGAGTGGGTCACGACCTGGACCGTCACGACGGTCGCCCCCCGGGGCGTGCAGACCTACAAGCTCACGAAGGCCGACGCCGAGAGCAGGAGCGGTGACAAGGCCACCGCGTTCACCATCGACGGCATCCAGGCCACCCAGGACGAGTCGTACCCGTACGAGGTGGGCAAGCCCGTCGTGGGCACGGCCCGGCTCGCGGGCGACGTCACCGAGGCCTCGCTGAGCGTCCGCGCCGAGTGGGACAACAAGTGGAAGGAGGAGGACGACAAGGGCGCCTCGATCAAGTTCAGCGAGAGCTGCGACAAGGTCGTCACTCCGCCGCCGGCCACCGCCAACCCGAAGGCCACGGTGACCGCCGACTGCACCGGCGAGGTCGCGGTGAAGCTGGAGAACGGCAAGGAGGCGACCAAGCCGGCCGCCTTCACCGTCACCGGCGGCAAGGACTTCACCAAGGAGGTCGAGGTCGAGCCGGGCGAGGACGCGACCGTCAAGGTTCCGGCCGAGAACGCCGACAAGATCACCGTCACCGAGGCGGGCCAGGAGAAGCCGCTCTTCGACGACAAGCCCGCCGAGGCCAAGGACTGCGTCAAGCCCGGCGAGCCCTCGGGCGGCTACCTGTCCACCTGCGACGAGTTGATCATCGAGGTCTCGAACCCGGAGGACGGCAAGACGGTGACGATCACCCTCACCCCGAACAAGGGCGAGGCCAAGACCCTGACCGTCGAGCCCGGCAAGACCGGCACCGTCGCGTTCCCGGCCGAGGAGGGCCTGAAGGTCACCCCGAGCGCCGAGGGCCTCGACGAGACCGAGCCGATCGCCTGGGAGAAGCCGAAGGACTGCGACACCCCCGGCCAGGGTGGTGGCGGTGACGAGCCGACGCTGCCGCTGACCGGCGCCGCCACCGGCGGCATCATCGCCGGCGCGGCCGTGCTGCTGGCCGCCGGTGTGGCGCTGTTCCTGGTGGCCCGCCGCCGCAAGGTGCGCTTCACCGCCTGAACCGCCTGACCGTACGGTCCGAGGGCGCGTCGACCAGCCGGTCGGCGCGCCCTCGGCGTGTCCGCGTGCCTACCAACCGACCGAGGTCAGCCCTTCTCCAGGTACTCCGCCCGCTCCTCGTCCACCAGGGCGGCCACCGAGGCGGCCAACGCCGGGTGCCGGGTCAGTTCCGGGTCCTCCTCGACCAGCGTCATCGCCTCGGCCCGCGCGTCCCGGATCAGATCGGCGTCCCGCAGCAGCGAGAGCAGGCGCAGGTGCGAGCGGCGCCCGGACTGGGTGGCGCCGAGCACGTCACCCTCGCGACGCTGCTCCAGGTCGAGCTCGGCCAGCTTGAACCCGTCCGTGGTGGACGCCACCGCGTCGAGCCGTTCCCGGGCCGGGCTCCCCTCCGGCGCCTCGGTGACCAGCAGGCACAGGCCGGCCGCCGAGCCCCGGCCCACCCGACCCCGCAGCTGGTGCAGCTGGGAGACCCCGAACCGGTCGGCGTCCAGCACGATCATCACGGTGGCGTTGGGCACGTTGACGCCCACCTCGACCACCGTGGTCGCCACCAGCACGTCCAGATCGCCGTCGGCGAAGGAGCGCATCACGGCGTCCTTCTCGTCGGCCGGCAGGCGCCCGTGCAGCACCCCGATGCGCAGCCCGTGCAGCGGCCCCTCGGCGAGCAGCGGCGCCACCTCGGTGACCGCCAACGGTGGCCGCCGCCCGGAGTCGTCCTCCCGCGGCGCCTCCTCGTCGCTCTGCGGCCCCTCACCGATCCGCGGGCACACCACGTACGCCTGGTGGCCGGCGGCCACCTCCTCCCGCAGCCGGCGCCAGGCGCGGTCGAGGAAGGCCGGCTTCTCCGCGGCCGGTACCACGTGCGAGGCGATCGGCGAGCGCCCCTGCGGCAGCTGGGAGAGCGTGGAGATCTCCAGGTCGCCGTAGACGGTCATCGCGACCGTCCGCGGGATCGGGGTGGCGGTCATGACGAGCACGTGGGGCGGCTGGTCGGCCTTGGCGCGCAGCGCGTCCCGCTGCTCCACGCCGAAGCGGTGCTGCTCGTCGACCACCACGAGACCGAGGTCCTGGAAGTCGACGCCCTCGTAGAGCAGGGCGTGGGTGCCGAGCACGATGCCGGCCCGCCCCTCGGCCACCTCGGCCAGCGCGCGCCGCCGGGCCGCCGCGCCGAGCGAGCCGGTCACCAGCTCCACCCGCGTCGCGTCGTCGGCCGCACCCAGCTCGCCGGAGCGGGCGAGCGGACCGAGCAGGTCGAGCATGCCCCGGTAGTGCTGGGCGGCGAGCACCTCGGTGGGGGCGAGCAGCGCCGCCTGCCCGCCGGCGTCGACCACCTGGAGCATGGCCCGTAGCGCGACGACGGTCTTGCCGGAACCCACCTCGCCCTGCAGCAGCCGGTGCATCGGGTGCGCGGTGGCCAGGTCGGCGGCGATCTCCCGCCCGACGGCCTGCTGGCCGGGCGTCAGCTCGTACGGCAGCCGGGCGTCGAACGCGTCCACCAGGCCACCAGCCCGCGGCGGCCGGGCCTTCGCCGGCCAGTCCGCCGCCCGGTGCTTGCGCTGCACCAGGGTCAGCTGCACCGCGAACGCCTCGTCCCACTTGAGCCTGCGCCGGGCCCGGTAGAGCTCCTCCTTGCTGGAGGGGCGGTGGATCTCCCGCAACGCGGCGCCGATGCCGACCAGGTTGCGGCTGGCCCGGACCGTGGCGGGCAGCGGGTCGTCCGGCGGGGTGAAGGTGTCGAGCACCACCCGGACGCACCGGGCGATCACCCAGGTCGGCACGGCCGCCGCGGCCGGGTAGACGGGGATCAGCGCGCCGGCGAACTCCTCGACCTCCTCGTTGGCGGCCGCCTCACCCTCGCCGCCCTCGCCCAGCAGGACGTACTCCGGGCCGTTGAGCTGCCGCTTGCCCCGGAACTCGGTGACCTTGCCGGCGAAGAGCCCCCACCGCCCGGGGCGCAGCTCCCGCTCGCGCCACGCCTGGTTGCCGAAGAAGGTCAGCGTCAGCACGCCGCCGGAGCCGTCGCCCACGGTCACCTCGAGCAGGTTGCCCCGCCGTTGGCGCATCGGGCGCACCGCGGTGCGCTGCACCTGCGCCAGCACCGTGACCTGCTCGCCGACGGCCAGCGAGCGGATGTCCGTGTGCTCGCCGCGCTCGTCGTAACGGCGCGGGAAGTGGTAGATCAGGTCACCGGCCGTGTGCAGGTCGAGATGGGTGGCGAGGGCCTTGGCCGTCCGCTCGCCGACCAGCTTCTTCAGCGGTGTGTCCACCGTGGCCGGATCGCTCATGCCGCCACTCCCGCCCTCCACGTGCTCCGCCCGCTCATTCGACCCCCACCAGGAGCGGGTAGTGCGGTTGCCCGCCCGGGTACGCCTGCACCTCCACGAACGGCCACCGCTGCCCGACGTGCCCGCGAACCGCGTCGACGAGGCCGGCCGGGGCGTCCGCCCCGGAGATGAGGGTGACCAGCTCGCCACCACCGCCCAGCATCCGGTCGACCACGGCGGCGCAGGTGTCGACCAGGTCGGTGCCGATCAGGTGCACCTCCCCCTCGACCAGGGCGAGGACGTCGCCCGGCTGGCAGGGACCGGCCACGGTGAGGGCCTCGCGGCTGGCGTAGCAGACCTCGGCGTAGCGACAGGCCCCCGCCGCCTCGGCCATCGCGATCACGTCGTCCTCGAAACGGCGCCCGGGGTCGCGGACGGCCAGGGCGGCGAGCGCCTGCACCGGCGAACGGGTCGGCACGACGCTGACCTTGACCCCGAGCTGGTGCGCCTCCCGCGCCGCCACGCTCGCCACCGCCTCCGTGTTCGGGTCGTTGGGCAGCACCACGACCCGGGCCGCGCCGGTGGAGCGGATGGCGTCCAGCAGCTCACCGGTGGACGGGTTGCCGGGCACCACCGTCGCGCCCTCGGCGCCGAACAGCTCGGCGATCCCGGCGCCGGGGGCCACCACGACGGCCGCCCGGCCGTCGGTCGCCGCGGGTGGGGGCGGGATCTGGTCGGCGAAGCGGGTCACCGAGATCCCGTGCGGCCGGCCGGCGACCACCCCCGCCTCGATCGCGGCGCCGACGTCGATGACGTGCACGTGCACGTTCCAGGTGCCCGCGCCCCCGGCGCCGTCCCCGACGATCACGACGGAGTCACCGAGCGCGTCGAGGACGCCCCGCATCCGCTCCACCGCCTCCCGCTCCGCGTCGAGCAGGAACTGCACCTCGTAGGCGTACCGGTCGGAGCCGGTCTCCCGGACGGTGACGGCCGGCGGGGCGACGGCCCGGGGCGCGGGCGCCGGCCTGGCGGGGCGTTCCCCGGTGACCACCTCGACCAGGGCGTCCAGCAGGAGGCACAGCCCTTGACCACCGGCGTCGACCACGCCGGCCCGGGCCAGCGCCGGCAGCTGGTCGGGGGTCCGCGCGAGCGCGACGGCGGCCTCCCCGGCCGCCGCGCCGGCCACGGCGCGCAGGTCGTCGGTGTCGGCGCGCTCGGCCCCGGCGGCCGCCGCGGCGACCACGCTGAGCACAGTGCCCTCCACCGGCCGGGCGACCGCGGCGTAGGCGGCGGTGGTCGCGTCGCGCAGCGCGGCGGCGAGCGCTCGCCCGCGCACCGCGGGCACGGCGCCGGCCGCGTCGGCGAAGCCGCGCAGGATCTGCGAGAGGATCACCCCCGAGTTGCCCCGGGCCCCGAGCAGCGCGCCCCGGGCCATGAGCCGCAGCGCGTGCCCGTGCGCGGTGGCCTCGCCGTCGGGGAGGGTGTCGAGGTCCATGGCGAGCGCCTGCTGCGCCGAGGTCAGGGTGAGCACCAGGTTGGTGCCGGTGTCGCCGTCGGGCACCGGGTAGACGTTGAGTTGGTCGATCTCGGTCTGGTGCCGCTTGAGCGTGGCGAGCCCACCCGCGCACCAACGGCGGACCGCGGCGGCGTCGAGGATCTCCAGCACGGCGAGAAGCCTACTGGCGCGCGCCGACAGCCGCCGGGCTCGTCCGGCGTGTCCCGGGCGGCCCGCTATCCTGGCCTGCGGCTCCGTTCCGCCGGCGGCCGGTGGGCCCGTGGTCGCCGGCAGGTGGCCCGGTTGGGCGGGGCGGCCGGTCATCGGGTAACCTGGCCAGGTTGCCCGGGCAGCGCCTGCCGCCGGCGACCTCATGAACGTTTCAATCTCAGGAGTATCCCGTGGCTAGCGTGTGCGACGTCTGTGGCAAGGGGCCGGGCTTCGGCCACAACGTGTCCCACTCGCACCGGCGGACCAACCGCCGCTGGAACCCGAACATCCAGTCGGTGCGTACCCCGGCCGGTGGTGGCACCACCCGGAAGATGAAGGTCTGCACCTCGTGCATCAAGGCCGGCAAGGTCACCCGCGCCTGATCCGGTAGCGGACACACTCTGATCGACGGCACAGCCGGCGGACCGCATGGTCCGCCGGCTTTTGTCGTGCCCACCGCCGGGCGCGCCGCCGCCCTGTCGCCGTGACGGCCGGCGGGCCGCCGGCGTGCCAGTCGGCCGGCCGCCGCTGACGGGTTGACGACGACGGATGGACCGGGGCCGTACGTCCGGTTAGGGTCTCCCTGCGCCGGGTGCCGGATCGTCCGGTGCGGCGATGACGGGGAGGGCGTGTCGTGCGGGACCTGGGCCGCGACGAAATGATCATCTTCGGGGCCTCGCACGGCATGCTGCGCTGGTTCGCCGACGACCTGCCCGCCGGCAGCGTCGTGCTCGTCGAGGAACCCGACGTGATCGACCGTCGCGACATCGTGCGCCTCGCGCGGGAGCTGCCCTTCATCTCCCGGCTCGTCCCGGCGGAGTACCAGACGGGCCTGGACGCCGAAGCCCTGCTCACCCGCGAGCCCGGGCTCCGCTCCGCCCGGCTGGTGATGCCCGGCATGGAGTACGCGGTGGGCGCCGCCGCCCGGCTCGCGGACGCGCTCGGTCTGCCCGGCGCCGGGGTCGCCGCCGCGGACGTCTTCTCCGACAAGCACCGGATGCGGCTGCTGGCGGCCGAGGCCGGCCTCGCCAATCCGGCCTTCGAGCTGGTCGATGATCCCGACCGGGCGGTCGCGTTCGCCCGCCGGCACGGCGGCCGGTGCGTGCTGAAGCCCACCCGCCGCTCCGGCAGCCTCGGGGTGCAGATCCTCACCGATCCGGAGCAGATCGCCGCGCACTGGGGCGAGACCGCCAGCCCGGAGGCGCCGCCGGAGGCCACCGAGCGCGGGCTGCCCACGGCCGTACTCGTGGAGCAGGTGCTCGACGGCCGGGAGCACAGCGTCGAGTTGCTGGTCGCCGACGGCGAGGTCATCTTCGGCAACGTGACCGACAAGCGGGTGCTGCCCGGGCGGCGTCCGGTGGAGTCCGGCCACACCGTCCCGTCCCAGCTGCCCGACGACGTCCGGCGGGCCCTGCTCGACTCGGCCGCCCGGCTGGGCCGCGCCGCCGGCTTCCGCACCGGCGTGCTGCACAGCGAGTGGATCGTGGCCGAGGGCGTGCCCACCCTGGTCGAGTGCGCCGCCCGGCTCCCCGGTGACATGATCACCGCACTGATCTCGATCGCGTACGAGTGCGGGTTCATCGAGGCGTACCTGCGGACGCTGCGCGGTGAGCGGCCCACCCTCCCCACCCGCACGACCGGTGGGGCGGCCGTGGAGTTCCTGGTGGCCACGCCGGGCACCGTCACCGGCGTCGACGGCGTCCGGGCCGCCCGGCGGGTGCCCGGGGTGCTGAACGTGCAGCTCGACGTCACGACCGGCGCCACGGTCGGCGAGGTGACCAACTCGCTGGCCCGCAGCGGGCACGTCATGGCGTGGGGCGTCGACCCGACCGAGGCCACCGCCAGCGCCGCCAAGGCCGCCGAGCAGATCCAGATCGCCACCGCCTGATCCGGGGCGGGCCGGCTCGGGTCAGAGCGTGCGGCCGAACGAGATGCAGCCGGGCGCGTCCTTGTAGAAGCCGAAATTCGGGATGCGCTCGTAGCCGGCCGAGGTGTACATGGCGACCGCCTCGGGCTGCCGGTCGCCGCACTCCAGGATCATGCGCTTGCGCCCGTGCTCGCGGGCCGAGCGCTCGACCGCCGCGAGCACCGCGCGCGCCACCCCGCGTCCCCGCGCCTCCGGGGCCGTGTACATGCGCTTCAGCTCGGCGGTGTCGCCCTCCTCACCGTGGCTGCGCCAGCCGCCGCAACCCACCGGCGTCCCGTCGAGGTGGGCGACGAGGAAGGCACCGACCGGCGGGACGAACTCCGCCGGGTCCACCGGGGTCTCGTCGCCGCTGCCGCCGTACCGGGCGCCCAGATCGGCGAGCGCGGCCCGGATGAGCTGCTGCGCCACGGGCGAGTCGAACGGCACGGTGTGAATCTCGATCTCGTTCACCGGTAAAGGTTACGACCCGCCTCGGGCCCTTACCGGAAGTGGTCCCAGCCTGGCGATCCGGCGTACGGCTCACCGTCGACGGTCACTCCCGCCCCGGCGGCCACCCGACCGATCGGGCGCCACGTCGGTGGCAGGGCCACCTCCGGCGGGAAGGTGGCGACCAGGGCGTGGTCGTCCCCACCGCCCAGCACCCAGTCGTACGGGTCGACGCCGAGCGCCTGCGCGGCGTCCCGCATCTGCCGGGGCACCTCGAACGCGTCCCGCCGCAGGTCGACACCGACCTTGCTGGCCTTCGCCACGTGCCCCAGGTCGGCCAGCAGCCCGTCCGACACGTCGATCATCGAGGTGGCCCCGAGCCGGGCGGCCTCCGGCCCGGCGGCGTAGGGCACCTCCGGCCGCCGGTACGCCTCGACGAGCAGCCGTGGTGTGCGGAACCCGCGGGAGAGCACCGTCAGCCCGGCCGCCGCGTGGCCGGTACGGCCGGCGAGAGCCACCACGTCCCCCGGTCGGGCGCCGGAGCGCCGCACCGGCGCCAGCCCACCGAGGTCCCCCAGCGCGGTCACCGCGATGGTCAGCGTGGGGCTGGCCGACATGTCGCCGCCGACCACGCTCGCCCCCACCGTGGCCGCCTCGGCGGCCAGCCCGTCGGCCAGCTCCTCCGCCCAGCCCGGTTCCAGATCCGCCGGCATGCAGAGGGCGACGAGCAGGGCCGTCGGGGTGGCCCCCATCGCGGCGATGTCGGCGAGGTTCGCCGCCGCCGCCCGGTGCCCGACGTCCCGGGCACCACCCCAGTCGCGTCGGAAGTGCCGCCCCTCGACCAGCACGTCGGTGGACGCGACGACCCGGCTGTCCGGCGCCGCGACCACGGCCGCGTCGTCGCCGGGGCCGAGCAGGGTCGCCGGCCCGTACGCCAGACGTGAGGTCACCCGCTCGATCAACCCGAACTCGCCGACGCCCGCGACGCTCACCCCGCCACCCTCGTTCCGCTCCTGCCGCCCGGCCCCGCCGTGCTCGCTCACCGCTGCTCCTCGACCACCGATAGGGATCGGACCTGCACCGTACGGTAGTTTCACCCTTCAGGCCGCTGACGCGGCGGCGGAGGGAGGTCAAGTCGTGGTACAGGCGTACATCCTCATCCAGACCGAGGTCGGCCGCGCGCGTGACGTGGCCGGCCTGATCGCTGACCTCGCCGGCGTGGTACGCGTCGACGCCGTCACCGGTCCGTACGACGTGGTCGTCCTCACCGAGGCGAACACCGTCGACGAGCTGGGCAAACTGATCGTCAGCAAGGTGCAGATGGTGCCCGGCATCACTCGCACCCTCACGTGTTCGGTGGTGCGCCTGTAAGTGGACAAGATCACTCCTACCCCTGTCGAGGACCGGGCCGACGAGCGCCCGGACGAGACCGAGGCCGAGACCGGCACCCGACCGGGCCAGGACGGGGCCAACCGGCGGGCGGCCCTGATCGCGACGCTGGTCGCGCTGCCGATCACGCTGGTCGTGGCCGGGCTCACGTTCGCCCAGCTCGCCCCGGACGCCCCGGCGCCCGAGGCGAGCCCGTCGGCGACCGCCCCGCGGGTCCAGTCCACCGTGCCGGTCGAGATGGCCGCCCCGGCGCTGGCCGCCCGGCCGGCCACGCTCTGCCGCGCCCTGCTGTCACAGCTGCCGCCGACCGTGCGTGACCTGCCGCAGCGTCCGGTCAGCGCGGGTCCCGAGCAGAACGCCGCGTACGGCGACCCGGCGCTCACCGTGGCCTGTGGTGGCGCCGAGCCGACGATCCCGCAGACCAGCGACGTCTGGATGGTCAACAAGGTCTGCTGGTACGCCGACGAGCAGCCCGACGCCACCGTGCTCACCACGGTCGACCGGGAGACGGCGGTGACGGTGCGGGTGCCCCGGGCGTACGAGCAGCCGTTGCAGTGGGTCGCCCCGGTCTCCGACACGATCGTCGCCTCGGTGCCCTCCGGCGGTGACGTCCCCGCCGGCTGCCAGGGCTGACCGCCCCACGGGTGCGCCACTCGGGCCCCCGTGTCACCGGGGTGGGCCGTCCCGATCCGGGCGGCCGCTCCCCCTTCGCGGCGGACGCGCCTCAGTGCAGGCCGACGCCGCGGGTGAGGGCGGTGCGGATCAGGCGGTCGACCAGCTTGGGATACTCCAGGCCCGCGGCCGCCCACATGCGCGGGAACATCGACGACGGGGTGAAGCCGGGCATGGTGTTGACCTCGTTGAGGTAGACGTCCAGCTCCGGGGTGACGAAGAAGTCCACCCGCGCCAGACCCGCGCAGTCCAGGGCGGTGAAGGAGCGGACGGCGTACTCCTGGATCTGCCGGGCCACCCGCTCGGGGAGGTTGGCCGGGACGTCGTACTCGCAGGACTCGGCGGAGTCGATGTACTTCGCCTCGAAGTCGTAGAACTCGTGGTCGGCGACGAGGCGCACCTCGGCGAGCACGGACGCCTCCGGGCTTCCGCCGGCCTCGCCCTCCAGCACGCCGCACTCGACCTCGCGGCCGATGATGGCCCCCTCGACCAGCACCTTCGGGTCGATCTGACGGGCGGCGGCGACCGCCGCGTCGAGCTGTGACCAGTCGCTGACCTTGGAGACGCCGAAGGACGAGCCGGCCCGGGACGGCTTCACGAAGACCGGCAGGCCGAGCCGCTCCTTGTCCGCCTCGCTCAGCGTCATGCCGTTGCGCAGCACCGCGTACGGGCCGATCGGGATGCCCTCGGCCGCGCAGAGCTTCTTGGTGAACTCCTTGTCCATGGCGGCGGCCGAGGCGAAGACGTTCGCCCCGACGTACGGGATGCCGGCCATCTCGAGCATCCCCTGGATCGTGCCGTCCTCCCCGTACGCGCCGTGCAGCACCGGGAAGACCACGTCCACGTCGGCGAGCGCCCGCGGGCCCTCGGCCGGGTCGAGCACCATGAGGCCGTTTCCGGTGGGGTCGGCGCGCAGCACCAGGTCGACACCGGACTCCGCGGTGATCTCGGGCAGGCGCCGCGCCTGGATGGCGAGCTGCTCCGGGTCGCCGTTCGTGAGCACCCACTGCCCCGCACGGGTGATGCCGACCGGCACCACCTCGTACTCGTCCGGATCGAGGGCACCGATCACGCTGCCCGCGCTGACGCAGGAGATGCCGTGCTCCGGGCTGCGACCGCCGAAGACGACGGCCACGCGGGTCTTGCCTGGGGTGGTCACTCCGGTCACCTCTCGGGTCGGGTGCGCTGTTCGCTCACCGGTGACCTTACTGTGCGTGGCGAGCGGGCGAGGGTGATACCCGCCTTGACGCGGCAGCGCGCGGGATCCCGTCAGCAGGCGCATACGGTGCGTAATCACCCAGCCGGCCGGGATGCTCGCCTGGGCGGCGCGGGCGAGCGGGCCCGGCCCACGCCCCACTACTCTGCTGCGCTGTGAGCTCCGACGCCCTCATCGACAGCCTGCTGGCCGCCCTCGACGCGCGCCCGGACGACCTTCCCCTGCGACTGCACCTCGCCGCGCTGCTGCTGGACGCGGGCCGGGGCGGGGAGGCGATCGCGCAGATCGGTCAGGCGCTCGCGGGCGATCCCGGCAACGCGCAGGCGCAGGCGCTCATGCAGCGGGCGCTCGGCGTCCCCGTACCCCCGCCGCGGAACGCCCCGGAGGTGGCGCCGCCGGCCGGCCCGGGCCCGGTCGCGGCCACGCCGCGACCACCCGCGCCGGGGCCCGCACCCGGCGGGTCCCAGGGCGACCCCCTCTCCGCCTACGAGCAGGAGCTTGCCGACGTCGTCCCGCCGCGCTTCGCCCGCGCGGGCGACGAGCCGGAGCCGGTCGCGGGTGAGGACGACCGGCTGTACGACGTGGAGACCTCGACCGTCCGCCTCGCCGACGTGGGCGGCATGTCGGCGGTCAAGGAGCGGCTGGAGCTGGCGTTCCTCGGCCCGCTGCGCAACCCGCAGCTGCGGAAGATGTACGGCAAGAGCCTTCGCGGCGGGCTGATGCTCTACGGGCCGCCGGGCTGCGGCAAGACGTTCCTGGCGCGGGCGGTGGCCGGGGAGATGGGCGCGAAGTTCGTCTCGCTCTCCATCGTGGACGTGCTCGACATGTGGATGGGCAACTCCGAGCGCAACCTGCACGAGCTGTTCCAGGCGGCCCGCCGTAACGCGCCCTGCGTGCTGTTCCTCGACGAGATCGACGCCTTGGGGCACAAGCGCTCGCAGGTCAGCTCCAGCTCGATGCGGACACTCGGCAACCAGCTGCTCGCCGAGCTGGACGGCATGGAGGGCAACAACGAGGGCGTCTTCGTGCTGGCGGCCACCAACACACCGTGGGACGTCGACCCGGCGCTGCGCCGCCCCGGTCGACTGGACCGGGTGGTGCTGGTGCTGCCGCCGGACGCCGAGGCCCGGGCGGCCATCCTCGAGTACCACCTGCGGGAGCGCCCCATCGCCGGCATCGACCTGCAGCGGGTGGTGGCGGCGACGGAGGACTTCTCCGGCGCCGACCTGGCCCACCTCTGCGAGACCGCCGCCGAGTACGCCATGGCCGACTCGGTGCGCAGCGGCGAGGTACGCATGATCGAGCAGCGGGATCTCGAGCGGGCGCTGACGGAGGTGCGCCCGTCCACCCGGCCGTGGATGGCCACCGCCCGCAACGTCGCAATGTTCGCGAACGAGGGCGGCGTCTACGACGACCTGGTCGCGTACCTCAAGAAGCGCAAGCTGCTCTGACCGCCCGACGCGTCAGTCCCGGCCGCGCCGGCGCCCGACGGCGATCACTTTGACCCGCTGCCGGCCGGCCCGCACCATGCCCAACGCCATGAAGGCGCCGGCGATCCGGTCCGCCGCCTCCCGGCTGCTCGCGCCGACGACCTGACGACGGCGCTCCGGGCAGGTCCGCTCGTTGCGGCCGCTCGTCTCGATCGGGCGCACGTCGGTGAGCACCACCAGGAAGCGGGTCATCGCCGGCTCCCGGGGTGGTCGGGGTGGACTCGCGGACCGGTACGCACGCTCACTCCCTTCCGGCAGGCGGGGACGGCGCGGCACGCGGCGATCGGACACGGGGGAATAGCCCGATCGCCGCGCGCCCCATCCCCTCCGGTCGCTCACCACCACCGTCGCCACGACAACCGGCGGTGAGGACGCGGTAACAGATTGACAGGTGTGCAGGCGTGAATGCAACTCTCACCGGCGTTCTCTCATGTACCGATTCCCAGAAATGTGTGCAACCATCGATGCATGGCCCCGAAGACCGCCCGCGCCCGCCGCCTCGGGCTCGCACTGCGCACCCACCGGGAGGCCGCCGGCCTGACCCTGGAGGCGGCGGCGGACGAGATCAACAGCACTCGCAGCACGCTCTCCCGCTACGAGAACGCCCAGTCGCCGGTCACGCCCGCGACCGTGCGCGCGCTGCTCACCCTCTACGGCGTCGATCCCGACGAGGTGGCCGCGGCGGTGCAGCTGGCCAAGGACGCGCGCAAACCCGGCTGGTGGGTCTCCTACTCCTACCTGCTGGACCGGCGCACCATCGACTTCATCGCCCTGGAGGCCGAGGCCACGGGCATCGCCAACTTCGAGCCGTCCGTGGTGCCCGGCCTGCTCCAGACCGCCGACTACATCCGCGGCGTGATGCGCGGCGGCCCGCACACGCTCGGCGACGAGCAGGTGGAGCAGCGGGTGAAGCTGCGGCTGGACCGCCAGCAGCGGCTCACCGGCGACGACCCGCCGATCTTCGACGCCATCATCGACGAGGGCGCGCTGCTGCGACCGGTGGGCGACCGGTCGGTGATGGAGGGCCAGCTGCGGCACCTGGTGAAGATGGCCGAGCTGCCGAACATCACCGTCCAGGTGATCCCGCTGAGCGCCGGCTACCACCGGGGCACCCGGGGCTCCCTGCACATCCTGGAGTTCGCCGACCCGGAGGACCCGATCATCGCCTCCGTGGAGACGGTGGCGGGTCAGATGATCCTCGACCGCCCCAGCGACCTGCGGACCTGCACCAAGATCATGGAACACCTGCGGACGGTCGCGCTGAGCCCGGCGGACAGCCGCGACCAGCTCCTCCAACTCCTGAAGGGACGGTAGGACGGATGACACCGACGATCGAGGCGGCCCTGGCCGCGGCCGGCTGGCGCAAGAGCAGCCGCAGCGGTGACGAGGGCGCCTGCGTGGAGGTGGCCGTGATTCCCGACCTGGTGGCCGTGCGCGACTCCAAGGACCCCTCGGGCCCGGCCCTGCTCTTCTCCCCGACCGCCTGGGCCGCGTTCGCCCAGGCGCCGCCGCGCCGCTGACCTCCGCGCGTCCGGCCGCCGGTGGGCGACGGCCGGGCGCCGGGACCTCCGTCCGGCCGTCGGTGGGCGGCGACCGGGCGGGCCGGTCGCGGGGCGGCGCGAGCGCCGCTCAGGTGACCACCGGCCGGGGCGCGGGCCCGCTGCGCAGCGCCTCCAGCGCCGCGATGGCGACCCCCCGCGCACCGGCCATGTCCCGCTCCGGCACCAGCGCGAACGTGGCGACCGCCGCCTGCTCCGCCCGCAACGTGGTGTGCTCGCGGACGGTCGCCAGGAACCAGTCACGGAACTCCGGCGCCGCCTCCACGACGCCGCCCCCCACGAAGTACGCGTGCGGGTCGGTGAAGTTGGCGGCGATGGTGAAGAGCCGGCCGATCGCCATGGCCTGCTGGGCGAAGATGGCGCGGGCCAGCGGGTCGCCCCGCTCGCCCAGGCCGCGCACCGCGCGTGCCGCCCGCGCCGGCGCCTCCCCGGCCAGCGGGTGCCCGGGGTAGCGGGTCAGCCAGTACGGCAGCAGGTTCCGCTCGATGGCGGTCAACGAGGCGATGCTCTCCGCGTCACCGGCGAACCCGCAGGCGCAGACCGGCACGGGCTGGTCCGGCGCGAGCAGCCCGGTGAGCGGGATGTGCACATGGCCCAGCTCGCCCGCCATCCCGGCCGCCCCGGCGACGACCCGGCCGCTCTCGACCACCCCGCCGCCGAGACCGGTGCCCACGATCGCCGACACCGACGACCGGGTCATCGCGTCGGCTCCGAAGTGGACATGGTGCGCGTACAGCGCCGCCGCGTTGCCGTCGTTGTGGTAGACCACCGGCAGGCCGAGCCGCCGTTCGAGCGCGCCCCGCACGTCGAAGCCGCGCCAGGCCGGCTCGGAGAAGTTGGTCGACCCCCGCGAGGAGATGACACCCGTCGCACTGGCCGGGCCCGGAGTGTCCAGCCCCACCGCGCGCACCAGCTCACGCGGGACACCCGTCCGGGCCAGGACGCCGTCCAACGCGCGGGCCAGCGCCTCGACGGCCGCCTCCGGGCCGGCGTGCACCTCGCTCGGTATCTCGACCAGCCCGTCCACCAGGAACCGGCCGTCCAGGCTCAGGACCGTCGCGTTGTTGCTGGTCCCCCCGTTGTCCAGGCCGACGACCACCGGGACTCCCGTGCTGCCCACCCGCACCCCTCCCACCGACACTGATGCGAGGCTAGTTCGGTGCCCGCCGGGCCGCCATGCCCCGGACGGCCACCCGACCAGCGTGGCCGGGCCCGACCAGCGTGGCTCAACCGGTCCGGCGTCCGGTGACCGCCGTCGCCTCCCGCTCCTCGTCGTGCCACACGCGCGGTGACAGCCCCGCCGCCCGGAACTCCGCGCACAGCGCGTCGGCCTGCCCGGCCGAGGACTCCACCACGAGGTGCCCGCCGGGAGCGAGCCAGCGGGCCGCGCCCACGGCGACGCGACGCAGCACGGCGAGCCCGTCGGGTCCTCCGTCGAGGGCCACCTCGGCCTCGTGCACCCGCGCCTCCTGGGGCAGCAGCGCCACCGCCGACGTCGGGACGTACGGGGCGTTCGCGACGACCAGGTCGAGCCGCCCCCGCCACCCGTCCGGCAGCGGGGCGAACAGGTCACCGGCGAACACGGGCACGGCCAGCTCGGCGAGGTTCCGCCGGGCGCAGGCCACCGCGGCCGCGTCGATGTCGACCGCCGCCATCCAGCGCGGCGCCAGCCGCCGCGCCAGCGCGAGCGTGGTCGCGCCGGAGCCGCAGCAGAGGTCCACCACTGAAGGCGCCGGGCCGGTGAGCGCCGCGGCGGCGTCGACCAGCAGTGCGGTACGGCTGCGGGGCACGAACACCCCGGGGTCGACGGCCACCCGGAGCCCGCAGAACTCGGCCCAGCCGAGCAGGTACTCCAGCGGCTCGCCGGCGATCCGGCGCGCGACGAGCCCGGTGAGCGCGGCCGGGTCGACGGCGGCGTCGATGAGAAGCTCCGCCTCGTCCTCGGCGTAGACGCAGCCGGCGGCGCGCAGCCGCCGGACGAGGGCGGAACGGTCGATGGAAGACGGCACGGTCATGGGGAACCTCCGGGAACGCTCGTCGGCGCCCCCGGTGGCCGCTATCGGGGCGGCGTGAGCGCGGGAGGGAGCGCCGGTCCTGCCATGGGACGGATCGGACTCACCTCCTCTGGTCGGAGCCCGGCACGGGCCTTGCGGAACGATAACCCGCGGCACCGGCCGCCGGACGACCGGCCCGACGGTCAGCCGACCGGACCGGCCGCGTCCAGCGCGGCGGCGATGTCGGCCACCAGGTCCCCGGTGTCCTCCACACCGCAGGAGAGCCGAACGAAGCCCGGCGCGGTGTCGTCCCCCCACTGCGCCCGCCGGTCGGCCGTGGTGTGCAGGCCGCCGAACGACGTGGCCGCCACCACCAGCCGGGAGGCGTCGAGGAAGCGGGCGACCCGGTCGGCGTCGCCGAGGTCGAAG
This sequence comes from Micromonospora xinjiangensis, assembly GCF_056150165.1. Lineage (NCBI taxonomy): Bacteria > Bacillati > Actinomycetota > Actinomycetes > Micromonosporales > Micromonosporaceae > Micromonospora > Micromonospora xinjiangensis. The sequence goes on from NZ_JAXCFO010000001.1 coordinate 677,609, forward strand.
GAGAGCACGCCGGGCATCCGGCGCATCTGCGCCGACGCCACCGGATACGCCGGGTCCTCGGGCCGGCCGGGCCAGCGCAGGCCCGTCACGTCCGGGCGGTCGGCCAGCAGCGCCGCGACGGCCTCCGCGTTGGCGGACTGCCGGCCCAGCCGCAGGTCCATGGTGGCCAGCGACCGGTGGGCCAGCCAGGCGTCGAACGCGCCCGGCACCGCCCCGGTGGTGTTGCGCCATCCGGTGACCGCCTCGACCAGCTCCGTCGACCGGCTCGCCACGTAGCCCAGCAGCAGGTCGGAGTGGCCGGTGAGCGCCTTCGTGCCGGAGGCGACCACCACGTCCGCCCCGAGGTCCAGCGGCCGCTGCCCGAGCGGGGTGGCTGTCGTGTTGTCCACCGCCAGCAGGGCACCGGCGGCGTGCGCCCGCTCCGCCAGGGCGGGCACGTCGACCACGTCGAGCCCCGGGTTCGCGGGCGTCTCCACCAGCACGAGACGCACCCCGTCCAGGGACGGGTACGGCCCGACCGTCGGCACGAGGACCACCCGTACGCCGATCGGCTCCAGCGCGGTGCCGGCGAACGCGCGCACCGTGTAGTACCCGTCGGCGGGGAGCACCACGGTGTCCCCCGGCCGCAGCACGGTGAGCAGCAGCCCGGTGATGGCGGCCTGCCCGCTGGCGAAGACCCGGCAGTCGCCGCCCTCCAGCTCCCCCACCGCGGCCTCCAGCAGCCGCCGGGTCGGGTTGTCGGGGCGGCCGTAGCCGTTCGGCGCGCCGGCCGGCCCCTGCCACGGGTCCAGGTGGTACGGCGCGGCGAAGACCGGCCCGGGCAGGAAGGGCTGCCCCGGGACCGGCTCGGGCAGCCCGGCGCGGACGCAGCGGGTGCCGTCACCCAGTTCGCTCATCGGTCCTCACTCGTACGACTCGGGCTTGGCGGTCCGGCTCATCAGCGTGTCCACCGCGATCCGCGGGTCCATCCCCTCGTGGCAGATGCGCTCCACCTGCTCGGTGATCGGCATCTCCACGCCGTGGGCGCGGGCCAGGTCACGGATGGACAGGCAGCTCTTCACACCCTCGGCGGTCTGCCGGGTGGCGGCCTGCGCCTGCTCCATCGTCTCGCCCCGCCCCAGGTGCTCCCCGAAGGTGCGGTTGCGGGCCAGCGGCGAGGAGCAGGAGGCGACCAGGTCGCCCATGCCGGCCAGGCCGGCGAAGGTGATCGGGTCGGCGCCGAGCGCCACACCCAGCCGGGCCGTCTCGGCGAGCCCCCGGGTCATGAGCATGGCCCGGGTGTTGTCGCCGAAGCCCATCGCGGTGGCGATGCCGTACGCCAGGGCGATCACGTTCTTGACCGCCCCGCCCAGCTCGCAGCCGACCACGTCGTCGTTGGTGTACGGGCGGAAGTACGGCGTCCGGATCGACGACTGCACGAGCGCGGTGCGCCGGCTGTCCGTACCGGCCACGACGGTGGCGGCCGGCTGCTCGGCGGCGATCTCCGGGGCCAGGTTGGGCCCGGACACGACCACCACCCGGTCGCCCGTCACCCCGGCGGTCTCGACGATCACCTCGCTCATCCGCTTGGTGGTGCCCAGCTCGATGCCCTTCATGAGCGACACCAGCGTGGCGTCGGGGTGCACGAAGCCGGCCCACTCCGCGAGGTTCGCGCGCAGCGTCTGCGACGGCACGGCCAGCACCACCAGCTCCGCGTCGGTGATCGCCTCGGCGGCGTCCGCGGTCGCGGTCACCCGCTCCGGGAGGAGCAGGTCCGGCAGGTACTCCGGATTGCGCCGCTCGGTGCGCAGCGCGTCGGCGACCGGCCGCCGCCGCGCCCAGAGCGTCACGTCCCGGCCGGCGTCGGCGAGGATCTTGGCGAACGCCGTGCCCCAGGACCCGGCGCCCAGCACGGCGACATGCCCACCCCGCTCGCTCACGCCGCCGCTCCGCTCTGCTCCGCGGCGGCGCGAGGCGCCCCGCTGCTGTGCCTGATGGTTCGCTCGCTGCGCTCGCTCACGCCGGCGCTTCGCACCGGCGCGAGCGCCAGGCTGCTGTGCCTGATGGTTCGCTCGCTGCGCTCGCTCACGCCGCCTCGCCCTGCTGCTGGCGCTGCGCGCGGCCCGGCCGGTCCCACAGCGGGGGCGGGGTGCCGCCGCGGATCTCGGCGACCATGTCGCGCAGCCGCAGCATGATCGTGTCGGTGACCTCCTCCAGCGTGCCCCGGTTGGGCGCGGCGTCGGCCCACCGGCTCAGGTCGATCGGCGGGCCGGCCACCACGGTCACCGGGATCCGCGGGCGCAGGCTGAGCCGACTGGTACGCGGGTCGAAGATCCGCTCCGGGCCCCACATGGCGACCGGGATGACCGGCGCGCCGGTGGTGAGCGCGAGCCGCGCGGCCCCCGTCTTGCCCCGCATGGGCCACAGGTCGGGCTCCCGGGTGGTGGTGCCCTCCGGGTAGATCACCACGGTGCCGCCGGCCTTCAACGCGGCGACCAGCGAGTCGAGCGACCTCGCGGCGTCCACGGTGCCGCGCTCCACCGGGACCTGCCGGCAGCGGTGCAGGATCCACCCGAGCACGGGCACCCGGAAAACGCTGGCCTTGGCCAGGAACTGGGGCCAGCGACCGGCGTCGTAGATGAAGTGGGCCGACACGAGCGGATCGGCGTGCGACAGGTGGTTGGCCACCACAATCACCCCGCCCTCGCGGGACAGGTGCTCCATGCCCCGCCAGGTTCGCCGGGTCCAGACGGTCATGACCGGCTTCACCAGCACCGCGGCCAACCGTGGCCAGAATCCCAGTCTCCGCCGTGCCACCACGCCTCCTCGTGCCACCTGGGTCCGCGCACCGGACCCGCGGGCGCTGCCCGCAGCCGAAATCATGCCTGCTCCCCCGTGGTGCGGGCCAGCGAGGGTCCCGCCGGAGGGCTGGCAGGATTGTGGGCGTGAGTCAGCCGACGTGGGCGATCGTGGTGCCGGTGAAGCGCCTCACGGTGGCGAAGAGCCGCCTGCGGGGCGCGCTGCCGGGCGTACCGCACGAGGAGCTGGCGCTGGCCCTGGCGGCCGACACGGTCCGGGCGGTGCTGGCCTCCCCGGCAGTCGCCGACGTGCTGGTCGTGACGGACGACCCCGACGTCGCCGCCGCCGTCCGGGCAGACGGCGCCCGCGTGCTGGCCGACACCCCGGCCGCCGGGCTGAACGCCGCGTTCCGGCACGGCGCCGCCGCGGCGCCGGCCGGCTGGGTGGCGGGGCTCACCGCCGACCTGCCCGCGCTGCGCCCGCCGGAGCTGACCGCCGCGCTGCGGGCCGCGCAGCACGGCCCGGCGGTACGGCGGTACGTGGCCGATGCCCCGGGCGACGGCACCGTGCTGCTCACCGCCCCGCCCGGGGTGCCGCTGGACCCGCGCTTCGGGGTCGGCTCGGCGGCGGCGCACGCCGTGAGCGGGGCGCTGCCGCTGGTGGGCGACTGGCCGAGCCTGCGCCGGGACGTGGACACCATGGCCGACCTGGCCGCCGCCACCCGCCTCGGGCTGGGCCCGCACACCGCGGCCGTCGCCGCCGCCGCCCCGGCCGGCTGAACCCGCGCACCGGTGTACGGTGCTGGCATGCAGGGCACGGTGGCCACCTACGACGCGGCGACCCGCAGCGGTCTGCTGCTCCTCGACGACGGCACCGAGCTGCCCTTCCCGGCGCGTGCCTTCGACGCCTCCGGGCTGCGCCTGCTCCGCCTCGGCCAGCGGGTCCGGGTGGAGACCGACGCGTCCGGCGAGGTGGTGCGCGTGACGTTGCCGACGATGATCTGACGAGTCGCCGCCAAGTTCATTTTGCGTTCACCGGAATCGGGTGATTATGAGCGGGTGAGCACCCCTCGCGAACACCCCACCGAGTCGCCCCCCACCCGCAACGGCACCCGCCTGCGCGGCGCCGACGGTCGTTTCCGCGCGGACCAGCCGGCGCGGGGCGAACGCACGGAGCACGCCCGACCCACGACCGAGGACACGCCCGGCGCCGACCCGGCAGCCGCGTCGAGCGGCCTGGAGGAGGTGCTGGACCCGGTGGCCGAGCCCGGCACGGCCGACATCCGCCCCGACGCCGCCGGTCGCCGCGAGGACGAGCCGCCGACCGCTTCGCCGCTGCCCGAGGACCGGTTCCTCAACCGCGAGCTCTCCTGGCTCGACTTCAACGCCCGGGTGCTGGCGCTCGCCGAGGACCCGCGCACGCCCCTGCTGGAGCGGGCGAAGTTCCTGGCCATCTTCGCGAGCAACCTGGACGAGTTCTACATGGTCCGGGTGGCCGGGCTGAAGCGCCGCCTCCAGGCCGGGCTGCCCGTGCGCGGGGGCGACCGGACGCCGCTGCGCACCCAACTGGACCTGGTCGCCGAGAAGACCGCCGCCCTGGTGGCCCGGCACGCCGCGTGCTTCGTCGACGACGTGCTGCCGCGGCTGGCCGAGGAGGACGTCCGGATCGTGCGCTGGGGCGACCTGGACGACGCCGAGCGGGAGCGGCTGCGCGCGTACTTCCGGGAGCAGATCTTCCCGGTGCTCACGCCGCTGGCGGTGGATCCGGCGCACCCGTTCCCGTACATCTCGGGGCGGTCGCTCAACCTCGCGGTGGCGGTCCGCGACCCCGACGGCGGGTCGGAGCTCTTCGCGCGGGTGAAGGTGCCCAACAACGTGCCCCGGTTCGTCCGGGTGCGGCGGGACCTGCCGGGCGTACGGATGCTGCCGGTGGAGGACCTCATCTCGGTGCACCTGGGGCAGCTCTTCTCCGGTATGCAGGTGGTCGAGTGCCACCTGTTCCGGGTCACCCGCAACGCGGAGGTGGAGGTCGACGAGGACCGCGACGAGGACCTGCTCCAGGCCCTCGAACGGGAGCTGGCACGGCGCCGGTTCGGCCCGCCGGTACGGCTGGAGGTGGCCGCCTCCATCAGCGACCACATGCTCGACCTGCTCGTGCGCGAGCTGGACATGGACGACCAGGACGTGCTGCGTGTGCCCGGCCTGCTCGACCTCTCCGCCCTCTGGCAGCTCTACAACGAGGCGGACCGGCCCGACCTGAAGGACAAGCCGTTCGTGCCGGCGACCCATCCGCGGCTCACCGAGGGCGAGGTGCCGCGCAGCGTCTTCGCCACGCTGCGCGACGGCGACATCCTGGTGCACCACCCGTACCACTCGTTCGCCACCAGCGTGCAGCGCTTCATCGAGCAGGCCGCCGCCGACCCCAACGTGCTGGCCATTAAGCAGACCCTCTACCGCACGAGCGGCGACTCCCCCATCGTCGACGCGCTGGTGGACGCGGCGGCCGCCGGCAAGCAGGTGGTGGTGCTGGTCGAGGTGAAGGCCCGCTTCGACGAGGTGGCCAACATCGGTTGGGCACGCACGCTCGAACGCGCCGGCTGCCACGTGGTGTACGGGCTGGTCGGGCTCAAGACGCACTGCAAGACCGCGCTGGTGGTGCGGCAGGAGGGCAACCAGATCCGCCGCTACTGCCACATCGGCACCGGCAACTACCACCCGAAGACGGCCCGGCTCTACGAGGATTTCGGCATGCTGACCGCCGACCCGGAGATCGGCGCCGACCTCACCGATCTGTTCAACGTGCTCACCGGCTACAGCCGGCAGACCGCGTACCGCCGGCTGCTCGTCGCCCCCCAGGGCATCCGCAGTGGCCTCGTCGAGCGGATCGAGCGGGAGATCACCCACGTCCGGCTGGGCATGCCCGGCCTGGTGCAGTTCAAGGTGAACGCCCTGGTCGACGAGGCCATCATCGACGCGCTCTACCGTGCCTCCCAGGCCGGCGTCCACGTCGACCTGCTGATCCGCGGCATGTGCGCGTTGCGGCCCGGGGTGCCGGGGCTGTCGGAGAACATCCGCGTCCGCTCGATCCTCGGCCGGTTCCTGGAGCACTCCCGGATCTTCCGGTTCGGCAACAACGGTGACGCGGAGTTCTGGATGGGCTCGGCCGACCTGATGCACCGCAACCTGGACCGCCGGGTCGAGGCGCTGGTGAAGGTCACCGACCCGGTGGCCCGGGCCGAGCTGGACCAGGTGCTGACTGACGCCATGAGCCCGGAGGTGGAGGCGTTCGAGCTGACCGCCGACGGCAGCTGGACGCGCCGGACCGGCACCGCCGAGGCGCCCCTGGCGCACCTTCAGGAACTGCTGCTCAGCCGCGCCGGTGGCACCGCGGGCTGACCGGGTCGGGCATAGGCTGACGGGGTGAGCCGGGAGCAGCCGACGGGCGAGGTGGCACGGTCGGCGCTGCCCGCCGCGTTCGTCCGACCGTGGCGCCCGCTCCCGCCGGCGCCGGTGACCGGCGGCGGCGCCCGGAACGGGCGCTCGCCCGGCGCCCGGCCGACGTCGACGAGCCGGCCGCGATGACGCAGATCCGCGCGGCCGGCGGGGTCGCCTGGCGGCCCACGCCCGGCGGCACGGAGGTCTGCCTGGTCCACCGCCCGCGTTACGGCGACTGGTCGCTGCCGAAGGGCAAGCTGGAGCCGGCCGAGCATCCGCTGGTGGCGGCCGTCCGCGAGCTGGCCGAGGAGACGGACGTGCGGGGGGTGCCGCAGGTCCGGTTGCCGTCGGCGCACTACCGCAGCGAGGGGCGCCCGAAGGTGGTCGACTACTGGTCGATGCGGGCGGTGGCGAGCGGCGGCTTCCAGCCGGACACCGAGGTGGACGAGGTGCGGTGGCTCCCCGTGGACGACGCCGTCCGGCTGGTCAGCTACCCGCACGACGCCGAGGTGCTCGGCGCGTTCGCGGCGCTTCCTCCGGTGACCGCGACGATCGCGCTGGTCCGGCACGGCCACGCCGGTACGCGGGCCACCTGGAGCGGGCCGGACACCGCCCGGCCGCTGGACGCCGAGGGCCGGGCGCAGGCGGAGGCGCTGGCGGGGCTGGTGGCGCTGGTACGCCCGGCCCGGCTGCTCTCCGCGTCGCCCCGGCGGTGCGTACAGACCCTCGATCCGGCCGCCGCCCTCCTGGACCTGCCGATCGAGGTGTGCGGCGATCTGGACGAGCCGCAGCCGGGCCAGCAGCGTGACGAGCGGTCGCTGGTCCTCGCCGCCCGCCTCCTCGACCTGGCCGGCAACGGCGGCCAGGTGGCGGTGTGCAGCCAGGGCAAGGTGATTCCGGGGGCGCTGGAGCGGCTCACCGGCCGCGTGGGCGCGGATTTCACCACGCCGAAGGGCGGGGGGTGGCTGCTGGCCTTCACCGGCGACACGGTGCTCGCCACCGAACGCCTCTGAGCTGCGCCCTCCTGGGCGCGACCGGACCGCGCGGGCGGGCGACGGGGGCGGGTCAGCGCGGCGGCAGCAGCAGGGTGACGGCCACGGGCAGGTGGTCGCTCGCCGTGGAGGCCGGCGCGACCGGCTCCCGCGAGGTGAGGCCGGGCGTCACGAAGACGTGGTCGATCTGTTCGCGGGGACGGTCCGCGGGGCTCGTCGGCAGCGGTCGGGCCGGGGCCAGGGCGTCGACGAGACCGGCGCGCGTGAACTCGGCGAACGCCTCGTCGCCGGGCTCGGTGTTCAGGTCACCGGCCACCACCAGCGGGCGGCCGCCCGCGTACCCCCTGGCGAACTCGGCGACCGCCCGCGCCTGGACCACCGGCTGGCGCCCGGGCGGCGGTTGCAGGTGGGTGCTCACCACCGCGGGGCGTACCCCGTCGCCGAGGTCCAGCGTCACCGCGAGGGCCTGCGCTCCGGTGGGGGCGCCGACCGCGGGCAGCGGACGGGTCCGAGGGTCCGTGATCGGCCACCGGCTGAGCACCGCGTCGCCCCAGAGCGGGTCGGCGGCGGGCGCGAAGGCGTACGCCATGCCCAGGCGGTCGGCGAGCAGGTCGAGGGTGTCGTGCCCGCCGTTGAGCAACCAGCCGCGGTCCACCTCGCTGAGCAGCACCACGTCGGGCCGCTGCGGCCGCAGGGCGCGGGCGAGACCGGGCACGTCGAGCCGCCCGTCCAGCCCGAAGCCCATCCGGATGTTGTACGCCACCAGGGTCAGCCGTTCCGGCGGGCCGTCCCGGTTGCCGGTGAGGGGCACGTCGTCGGCGACCACGGGCGCGAGCAGGGCCAGGGCGGTGACCGCGGCGGTGGTCCGGCCCGGCGGCAGCACCGACGTGCCCCGGCGACCGGTGGGTCGGGCGGTCGCGGCCACCACGGCGACCAGGACGGCGACCAGCACGGGAACGGCGGCGTTCGGGTAGCCGAGGTCGTAGGCGGAGTAGTAGGCGACCGCGGCCAGCGCGAAGACGAGCATGCCGGTGGTGGCCGCGTACCCGCGACGGGACGCCACCCGCGCGTCCCCGGCGCCGGCGACCGGCTCGGCGGCGGTGCGCGCCAGGCAGACGCCGAGCCCCACGGCGGTGAGCAGGAGCGCCGGCAGCAGCAGGCTTCCCCGGTCGAGGGCGAAGAGCGCCGCGCCGGCCAGCAGCGCGGACGGACCGGCCAGCCGGGTGGGCCGCCCGTCGCCGGCTGCCAGCGCAGCCAGCAGGAAGCCGGCGACCGCGACCGGCAGCGGCGCGAGGCCGAGCAGCGGCGACTCGGCGACGCCCGCCTCGCCCTGGAGGTACGAGTTTCCGGTGCGGGCCACGGCCGGGGAGAGCCCCACCATGCCGCCGAGCAGCAGCGCCGGCCCGGCCAGCGCCCAGGACCGTACGCCCCCGGAGCCCTCGGGCCGGGCCGGCGGCACCTGCCCCGCGACGAAGAGCGCCGCCAGCAGGCCGCTGACCAGCCAGGCCTCCCACCGCTCCTGCCAGACCAGGTCGTACGTGTCGAGCACCGCGTGGCCGGCCGCCCCGACGGCGAGGCCGAGTGCGAGCCCCGGCACCGGCCGGGCGGTCGTGGCGGCGACGCCGGCCAGCCAGACCAGCCCGGCCAGCAGACCAGCGGTGGCCAGCCAGAGTTGGAGGCGGCCGCCGGGCGTTGCGGTCAGGGCGAGCCGGGCACCGGCGAGCAGCACGGCCGCCGTGACGGTCACGGCACGGGCGCCGACCCGACGGATGACGGCCGGTGTGGCGAGCGCGAGGGCGAACCAGCCGAGGGCGAAGGCGCCCATGAGTTCGGCCGGGGTGGACGCGGCCTGGCCGAAGATGGTGATGATGCCCGGCAGCCAGACCCGCAGCACGTCGGTGAGCAGGACGACGCCCAGCGCGAGAAGAGCCGTGGCGAGTTGGCGAGGACGCACCGGCAGCCTCTTCCCGTCGACGCCGGCGGGGGTGGCCGGCACGGCGATTCTCCGTGCGACGGTGGACGCGGTCAACGCCCGGACCGGGGCACGCGGGTGTGCCGGCGCCGCGTGCGGACACGCGAACGGGCGCCCACCGGAGCGGTGGGCGCCCGTTCGAGCCGACCGGTCAGCGCCGGGTGGCGGTCTTCTTCGCCGGCGCCTTCTTGGCCGCCGTCTTCTTCGCCGGCGCCTTCTTCGCCGCCGTGCTCTTGGCGGCCGACGCCGTGGTCTTCTTCGCCGCGGCCGTCCGGCCCGCCGCCGCGGTCTTCCGCGCCGGAGCGGCCTTCTTGCTGGCAGCGGCCTTGGTCGCCGCGGTGGTCTTGGTCGCCTTGGCCGCGGTCTTCGTCGCCGTGGTCTTCTTCGCGGCGGCGGTGGCCTTCGCGCCGGTCGCCTTCGCGCCGGTCGCCTTGGCGCCCGTGGTCTTGGTGGCCGCGGCGGTCTTCTTCGCCGCCGCCGTGGCCTTCGGCACCTTGCCGCTGGCCACCATCTCCTTGAAACCGGCGCCCGGGCGGAAGGTCGGGACGGAGGTCTTCTTGACCTTCACCGCCTCGCCGGTCCGGGGGTTCCGGGCTGTTCGCGCGCCCCGTACGCGCTTTTCGAACGCTCCGAAACCGGTGATCGCCACCTTCTCGCCCTTGGTGACCGCCGCCTGGACCTCAGCGAGGACCGCGTCGAGCGCGGCCGTCGCCGTCTTCCGGTCCCCCAGGCGAACGGCGAGCGCCTCGATGAGCTCGGCCTTGTTCACGACTTCCTCCCGATTGTGCAACTGACTCGACGCGAGCCATTCTGCGCGCACGGTATGCCCTGTGCTGCCGGGACACAAACATTCGGTCGAAAAAAGCCCTTGTGTCGTAACGGATTCGCCCCCACCGGCGGGGCCGGTGGGGGCGAAAGCGTTCTACGGGTCGGCTCGGAGGCTACGCGACGGAAGGCAGGAAGGGCCGTCTGGTCGCCTCGTAGGCACTGATCTCGGCCTCGTGCCGGAGGGTGAGTCCAATGTCATCCAAGCCCTCCATCAACCGCCACCGGCTGAAGTCGTCCAGCGGGAACGACCACGTGGCCTGGCCGGCGCGGACCTCGCGGGCGGTCAGGTCGACGGTGACCGGGGTGGTCGGGTCGGACTCGACGAGATCCCAGAGTTCTTCGACGGCTTTCAATTCCAGCTCGACCGGAAGCAGACCTTCCTTGAGGGCGTTGCCCCGGAAGATGTCGCCGAAGCGGGGGGCGATCACCGCGCGGAACCCCCAGTCGCGCAGCGCCCAGACGGCATGCTCCCGCGAGGACCCGGTGCCGAACTCCGGGCCGGCCAGAAGAATGGACGCGCCCGAATACGAGGGATCGTTGAGCACGAATTCCGGATCTTCGCGCCAGGCGCTGAAGAGTCCGTCGGCGAAACCCGTCCGCGTCACCCGCTTGAGGTACACGGCCGGGATGATCTGATCGGTATCCACATTGGAACGCCGAAGCGGGACGGCGGTCCCGGTGTGGGTGGTGAAGCTCTCCATCAGCGGATCCCCTCTACAGGTCGGCGGGAGCGGCCAGCCGGCCCACCACGGCGGTGGCCGCGGCGACGGGCGGGGAGACCAGGTGCGTGCGCCCGCCCCGGCCCTGGCGGCCCTCGAAGTTGCGGTTGGAGGTGGAGGCGGAGCGCTGGCCCGGCCGCAGCGTGTCGGGGTTCATGCCCAGACACATGGAGCAGCCGGCGAAGCGCCACTCGGCGCCGGCATCGGTGAAGACCTTGTCGAGCCCTTCCGCCTCGGCCGCCTCGCGGACCGCGGCGGATCCCGGCACCACGAGCATCTGCACACCGTCGGCCACCTTGCGTCCGCGCAGCACGTCGGCGGCGGCCCGCAGGTCCTCCAGCCGGCCGTTGGTGCAGGAGCCGACGAAGACCACGTCGATCGGCAGTTCGCGCAGCGCGGTGCCGGGACGCAGGTCCATGTACTCCAGCGCACGCCGCGCCGCGGCCCGCTCGGGCTCGGTGACGAACTCCTCCGGGTCCGGCACCCGCGCGCCCAGCGGGGCGCCCTGGCCGGGGTTGGTGCCCCAGGTGACGAACGGCGTGATCTGGCTGGCGTCCAGGGTCACCTCGGCGTCGAAGACCGCCCCCTCGTCCGTGGGCAGGGTCCGCCAGTAGGCGACCGCCGCGTCCCAGTCCGCGCCCCGGGGCGCGTGGGGCCGCCCCTTCAGGTAGGCGAACGTGGTCTCGTCCGGCGCGATCATGCCGGCCTTGGCGCCCCACTCGATGGACATGTTGGCGACGGTCATCCGCCCCTCCATGGAGAGGGCGCGGATCGCCTCGCCGCGGTACTCGACGATGTGCCCGCGACCGCCACCGGTGCCCACCTGGGCGATCAGCGCCAGCACCAGGTCCTTGGCGGTGACCCCGGGGGCGAGCCGGCCGGTGACGTTGACGGCCATCGTCCTGGGGCGACTCTGCGGCAGCGTCTGGGTGGCCAGCACGTGCTCGACCTCGCTGGTGCCGATGCCGAACGCGAGCGCGCCGAAGGCCCCGTGGGTGGCGGTGTGCGAGTCGCCGCAGACGATGGTCATGCCGGGCTGGGTGAGCCCGAGCTGCGGCCCGATGACGTGCACGATGCCCTGGTTCTCGTCGCCCAGCGGGTGCAGCCGCACGCCGAACTCGGCGCAGTTGCGGCGCAGGGTCTCCAACTGCGTACGCGAGGTGGGGTCCGCCACGGTCAGCAGGTCGCCGCGCCGCTGACGGAACGCCGGGTCGGCGTAGCCCGTCGGGGTGTTGTGGTCCTCGGTCGCGATCGTCAGGTCGGTGCGGCGCACCCGGCGCCCGGCGAGCCGCAGCCCGTCGAAGGCCTGCGGACTCGTCACCTCGTGCAGCAGGTGCAGGTCGATGTAGAGCAGGTCCGGCTCACCGGCGGCGGACCGTACGACGTGCGCGTCCCACACCTTCTCGGCCAAGGTCCTTGGCTCGGTAGTGACTCCCACCATCTGGACATCCTAAATTCTGGGAGGTAAGTTTCGGCTTGTGGGACACAGTATGAGCGGTGTCGGCGTTCTCGACAAGGCGGTGGTCATCCTGGCCGCCTGCGTCGACGGCGCCAGCCTGGCCGAACTCGTTGAACGCACCAAGCTGCCGCGGGCTACCGCGCACCGGCTGGCACAGGCGTTGGAGATCCACCGGATGCTGGTACGGGACACCCAGGGGCGCTGGCGACCGGGCCCACGGCTCGGTGAACTCGCCAACGCGGCCCCGGACGTCCTGCTCACCGCGGCGGAACCACTGCTGTCCGCACTGCGGGACGCGACCGGCGAGAGCGCGCAGCTCTACCTGCGCCGCGCCGACGAGCGCATCTGCGTGGCGGCCGCGGAGCGGGCGAGTGGCCTTCGCGACACCGTCCCGGTCGGGTCGGTGCTGCCCATGACGGCCGGCTCGGCGGCGCAGATCCTGCTCGCGTGGGAGCCGCCGGAGGCCGTGATGCCGCTGCTGCCCCGGGCCAAGTTCACCGGCCGCACGCTGGCCGAGGTGCGGCGCCGCGGCTGGGCGCAGAGCGTCGCCGAGCGCGAGGCGGGTGTGGCGAGCGTCTCGGCGCCGATCCGGGACCGTACGGGTCGGGTGATCGCCGCGATCAGCATCTCGGGCCCGATCGAGCGCCTCGGCCGACGGCCCGGCGAGCGTCACGCCATGGCCGTGGTCCGCGCCGGCCAACGCCTCTCCGGCCTCTGACCCTCCCGGCCCCGATGCGCTGATCACGGCGCTTCGCGGCCGGACGGTCTCCCGAGCGCGCGCCTCGTGATCAGCGAGGGAGGGCGGGGCGAGAGTGTCGGAACGCCGAACGGCCCGTCTCGCGTACGCGAGACGGGCCGCTGCTGGACGTAGCCCCGACCGGATTCGAACCGGCGCTACCGCCTTGAGAGGGCGGCGTCCTGGGCCGCTAGACGACGGGGCCAGGCACTTTCCGTGCTCCACCGCCCTCGCGGGCGGTGCCGCTGTAGTCTAGCGGCGACCCCCGGGTGGGTGTGGACCGGGTCCGGGGTGGGTGTGGAGCGGGTCCGGGTGGGTAAGCCGCGGAGAAGCGACACGGCCCGCCTCGCCGAAACGAGACGGGCCGCACCCGGATGTAGCCCCGACCGGATTCGAACCGGCGCTACCGCCTTGAGAGGGCGGCGTCCTGGGCCGCTAGACGACGGGGCCAGAACCATCTTTCCCTCACCGCTCCTGCGAGCGGCGCCGCTGAACCCTATCAGACATCGCGGCCAACCCCTCGCGGGGTCGGCGCGGGACTCTCACAGAATCCAGCGACCGACATTCTCACGAACACCGGCTGCTGGGGTACCAGGACTCGAACCTAGACTAACTGAGCCAGAATCAGTCGGGCTGCCAATTACCCCATACCCCATTGGCCCCTTGCGGCGCCGGGAATGAACTTTACCCTCCCGCCGCCGACGGGCCAAATCCAACCCCCCGAACCCCACCTGACCTGCGGGTATCGGGCGTCGGAGCCGGATCAGGCGACCGGCACCACCGGGTTGGTGAGTTCGCCGATCCCCTCGATCCGCACAGTGACCGTATCCCCGTCGGTGAGCGGGCTAACCCCCGCCGGCGTGCCGGTGAGCACGACGTCACCGGGCAGCAGCGTCATCACGTGCGAGATGTACGACACGAGCGCCGGGACGTCGAAGACCATGTCCCGCGTACGGCCGAGCTGGCGCACCTCCATGGCGTCCGGATCCGGGCCGACCTCGCAGCGGATCTCCAAATCGGTGACGTCGAGCCCAGTGGTGATCCACGGTCCGATGGGGCAGAACGAGTCGAACCCCTTCGCCCGCGTCCACTGCCCGTCGGACCGCTGGAGATCCCGCGCGGTCACGTCGTTGGCGCAGGTGTAGCCGAAGATGGCCCGCTCGGCGGCGGCCCGGTCGGCGCGGCGGGCCCCCGTCGCCCCGATGACCACCGCCAGCTCCGCCTCGTGCTCGACCTGCTTGGAGAAGATCGGCAGCCGGATCGCGTCCCGGGGCCCGATCACGGAGGTGGACGGCTTGAGGAAGAGCAGCGGCTCCTTCGGCACGTCGCTGCCGTGCTCCGCGGCGTGCTCGGCGTAGTTGCGGCCGACGCAGACGACCTTGCTCGGCAGGATCGGCGAGAGGAGGCGGATGTCGGAGAGGGCCCAGCGGCCTCCGGTGAACGTGATCTCGCCGAACGGGTGCCCCTCGATCTCGGCGACGGTCAGGCCCTGCGGCCCGGCCTCCGGCTCGCCCTCGACGACCCCGAACGACATTCCCTTGGCATGAGCGAAACGAACGATACGCACCAGGCAAATCTAGCCCCGTCGGCATCCGGACCACCTCCGCCGTGCGGCAGCGGCGACGGCCCGCGCGAGACGGCCGTGCCCAGGGGCGTCGCACCCCACCTTCGGGTGGGCAGGGTACGCGAGCCGCCGCTCGACGGGGCGGGTTTCGGCACTTCATACCCGCACGACGTGCCCGCGCCCCTAGCGTCGGCTCCGGAGGTTCGTTCGCATGCCTGCATCGACACGACGCCACAAGGCCCTCGCGGTGTTCGTACACTGCCTCGGCATCCTCGCCGCCGTGCCGGCTCTGCCCGCGGTGGCTCCCGACCCGGCCGCCGCGCGGCCAAGACCCGCGGTGGCTCCCGAGCCCTCGCCCTCGGAGTCGTCACCGCCCGGCTCGCAGCAGCCGGGGATGCCCGCGGCGCCGCCGGCGGTCCCCACGCCCACCCGGGCGCTGCCACCGCCGCCGAAACCGCCGGTCACCGTGGCGGTGGCGCCCGCGCCCACCCCGGCGCCGGCCTACCGGATCCACGTCCGCAACACCGGCAGCACGCCGGTGGACACCACGATCCGGCAGGAGCTGCCACCGGGCGCGGCACCGTCGCTCATCACCGCCGGCGGCCAGGCCAGCCGTGTCGCCGGCCACTCGGCGAGCGAGGTGACCTGGCGGCTGAAGCTGCCCGCGAGGAGCGTCACGACGCTGAACACCTCGCTGGCGGCGGCTCCGACGGGTCAGGCGGTGACAGCGCCCGCCTGTGCCTTCACCAGCGACGGCGCGCGGCCGTACGACTGCGCCACCGCCACCTGGAGCGCGGCGGCGGGCGGGTCGACCGAAGCGGCACCGACCCCGGCGTGGCGGCAGCCCCCGGTGCTGTTCGGCGTGCTGGGCGCGATCGTGCTCCTGGCCGCGGCGGCAGGCTGGTGGCTGTGGCGGCGTCGCCGTCGCCGCCCGGTCGCGGCCGCCCTCGCCACCGGCGACGGGCCGGCGCGGGACCCCCGCCAGGGCCGGGGCACGATCTATCCCCGTCCGGCGGCGCCCCCGGTGACGAAGCGACGGCGTACGCCTCCCGTCTGGGCGCTGGTCGTGACGGCGGTGGCGGTGCTCGTGGGCGTCGTCGGCGTGGCCGGCTGGACGGCCACCCGCCGGGTCACCGCGATCGACACCGACAGCCAGCCGACGAGCGGTGCCTGGCGGGGCAGTGGAGTCTCCGGGCCGGTGGGCGTGCCGCTGCGCGAGTCGGCCTTCGAGTTCACCGTCTACCGGGTCGCCTGCGGGGCCGCCGGCGCCCCGACGCGGAAGTGCCAGGCCACCGTCGGCGTGCGCAACCTCACGCCGGAGCAGCAGGCCTGGCACGGTGAGCTACAGCGGGCCTACCTGCCGGGTGGCCGCTGGGTGACCACCGACGTGCCGGCCACCCGGATGGCCAACCTGGGCCGGGACGTCTTCGCCCAGCCGCTGGGCGCGGGCAGCCGGGTGGTGCTGCCGCTGGTCTTCACGTTCGACGGACGCGAGCCGCCGAAGCAGATCGAGCTGCGCAGCGGGGTGTTCTCGGCGGGCGTGCGGGTGGACGTGCCCTGACCGGGTCGGTGGGCGGCGGTCGTACGCTGGTGCGGTGACCGCCGCCCTCACCCCTGCCACCGCGCTGGACGCGGCGGCCTGGCGGGCCCGGCGTCACGCGCACGAGGAGCGGGTCGACGCCTGGCTGCGCCCGCACCTGGCGAGGCGGCACCGGGGCGAGAAGCACCCGGTGGAGGACTTCCTCTTCACCTACTACTCGTACCGTCCGGCCCAGCTGCGCCGGTGGCACCCGGGCGCGGGCGTGGAGCTGCGGGACGCCGACCCGGCCGAGTTCGGCCGCGACTACCGGGCCGGCGCCGTCGGGGTGACGCTCGACGCCGCCGGGGTGCGCGCGCGGCGGGCCGAGTCGATCGAGTGGATCCGTGCGCTGCTCGCGGCCACCGCCGGCCGTCAGCCGCACTTCGGGTGCTTCGGGATGCACGAGTGGGCGATGGTCTACCGGCAGACCCAGGCGGAGGTACGGCACAACGCGTGGCCGCTGCGGCTGAGCCCGGAGGAGACCGCGCGGACGGTCGAGGCGAACCGGGTCCGGTGCAGCCACTTCGACGCGTACCGGTTCTTCACGGCGCCCGCCCGGCCGCTGAACCTGCTCACCCCCACCCGGGAGACGCAGCACGCGCTGGAGCAGCCGGGCTGTCTGCACGCCAACATGGACCTGTACAAGTGGGCGTACAAACTCTCCCCGCTGGTCCCGTCGGAGCTGGTCGCGGACTGCTTCGAGCTGGCGCGGGAGATCCGCACCCTGGACATGCGGGCCAGCCCGTACGACCTGGCGGCCCTGGGGTACCCGCCGGTGCGGGTGGAGACGGCGGAGGGCCGCGCCGAGTACGCCGCCGCCCAGCGCACCTTCGCGGCACGGGCCGCCGTGCTGCGCGACCGGCTGCTCGCCGCCGTCGGCGAGTGAGCGGGCCGACCCCTCGGGCACGCTGCTGACTCTTCGTGCTGCACCTGCGGTGTGGGCCGTCCGCTTCGCGCGCGCAGACGCCGACGGTCGACCAGACCGGCGCCAACTACTCGCCGTCGACGCGGCGGTCCCGCTTGCGCTGGGACTGACGCTTCTTCTCGGCGAGCCGCCGTTCCTTGGCGCCCCGGGACGGGCGGGTCGGCCGGCGGGGCGGAGGTGGCGGGGCGACCGCCTCGCGCAGCAGCGCGCCGAGCCGCTCCCGCGCCGCCTCGCGGTTGGCCAACTGGGCGCGGTGCTCGCTGGCCGTGATGGTCAGCACGCCGTTGACCAGCCGGCCGGCGAGCCGGTCCAGCGCCCGCGCGCGCAGGGTCTCGGGCACGCTCGGCGAGCGGGCCAGGTCGAAGCTCAGCTCCACCCGGGTGTCGGCGGTGTTGACCCCCTGCCCGCCGGGGCCGGACGACCGGGAGAAGCGCTCACGCAACTCGGCCGCGGGGACGACCCAGCGACCGTTCACCCGTACGTCGCCATCCACACCCCGAGGCTAACGCCCCGACCGGTCGCTCGGGGTCGCGGACGGGGTCGGCGCCGGCCCGGCCGCCTCCTCGTCGGGGCCGACCGCGGCGTACGCGACGGCGCCGATCAGCAGCAGCGCGATCACGCCGACCTTCGTGGTGACGGCCCGGATCAGCAGCCAGGCGGTCCGCCGGGCCGTCGGCACGCTCTTCTTGACCGTCTGGTAGTCGGCCCAGCCGCGTCGCGCGCGGGTGTACGCCGACCCCACACCACACCCGATGAGCAGGCCCACCAGCAGGAGGACCGCGATGAGAGGACGCTCCACCCACGCCAGTATCCATACTCAGCGTAATATTTCCATTCCCCGATGGTCCCGCGCCGGATATCCGACACTGGGCGTCTTCCCATGAGCAGTGGTCAGCCACCCTTGCCGATGATCGTGTCCGCGGTCTGTTGCACCTGCTCGATCGGGATGGCGAAGCCGATGCCGATGGAGCCGTTGCCGTCGATGGTGGCGATCGCCGTGTTCACCCCGACCACCTCGCCCCGCGCGTTGACCAGCGGGCCGCCCGAGTTGCCCGGGTTGATTGACGCGTCCGTCTGCACCGCCCGGTGCCGATTCGCGCCCAGGCGCACCTGCCGGTCCAGGGCGCTCACGATGCCCGCCGTGACCGTGCCGGAGAGGCCGAGCGGTGAGCCCACCGCGAGCACCGGCTCACCGACCCGGGTCGAGTTCGGCTTCGCCAGCGGCAGCGCCGACAGACCCGCGTCCGCCGGCACCTTGAGCACGGCCAGGTCGCTGCTCGCCTCCCGGCCGACGACCTCGGCCGCGTAGCGGCGACCGTCGGGCAGCTCGACCGTGACGGACCCCCCGCCCCCCTTGGCCAGGATGTGGTCGTTGGTGATGATGTGCTGCTCGTTGTCCACGGCGAACCCGGAGCCGCTGGCGGCGTTCGCGCCGCCGCCGGCCAGCACCGAGACGACGCCGGGCACGGTGCGCTCGGCGGCCGTGACCAACTCCGCCGGCACCGGGGCCGCGGCGGCCGCCGACTCCCCCGGCGCACCGTCCCGGCTGGCCACCCAGCCGCCCGCCGCGGCGCCGGACGCCGCGGAGAGGGCCACCACCGCCAGCGCGCCCAGCAGCCGGGCGCGCCACCGCCGGCCGCCGCCGTCCCGTCCCGATCCGGGCCCGTCCCACCGCGCCCGCCCGTCCGGATCCAGCTCGGGCGAGACGAACCAGGGACCGCGGGGCTCGCCCAGTCCGGTCTGTACTGCCATGCGTACTCCTCACGTCGGGGTCCTGCGGCGCCGGCCCGGCCGGCGCTCCGTCAGGGAAGGCGGGAGAACCAACGCATCGACCCGGCCGCCGCGCCCATCGCGAACACGAGCCCGAGACCGATGAAGCGGGCCGAGACGTCCTGCCGCTCGGTGCGGTAGCCAACCGAGGTGCCGATGTCCTCGTAGACGGCGCGCAACTCGTCCGCCGTGCTGGCCTCGTGGAACATCCCGCCGGTCTCCTCGGCGACCGCCTCGAGCGTCTGACCGTCCACCGGCACCTGGATCGGGCGGCCGCCCCGGTCCACGAACCCACCCGGAGTGCCGAACGAGATTGTGTGCACCGGCACCTTCGCGGCGACCGCCTCGGCGGCCGCCTCCATCGGGTCCAGGCCCGAGGTGTTCGCCCCGTCGGAGAGGAGCACGATCCGGGCCGGTGGCGGCTCCTTCGCCGCCTGGCTGTCGAGACCCTTCACCGCGCCGAGCGAGGTGTTGATCGCCTCGCCGATCGCGGTTCCCTGGACGCCGGTGATGCCCTCGGCGAGCCGCTCGATGCCCTCGTGCAGCGCCTCCCGGTCGGTGTCCGGCGGCACCAGCACGGCGGCGCTGCCGGCGAACGCGACCAGCCCCACGTTGAACTCGTCGGGCAGCCCGTCCACGAAGCGTTTCGCCGCGCCCTTCGCGGCGGCCAGCCGGTCGGGGTCCACGTCGGTGGCGAGCATCGAGGTGGAGACGTCGACCGCCACCATCACGGTGGCGCGCTCCCGGGGCACCCGCACCTCGGCGGTGGGCCGGGCGAAGCCGACCACGAGCAGCGCGAGCATCGCCAGGAAGAGCCCCGCCGGCACGTGCCGGCGCCACGCCGGGCGCTGGGGCGCGATCCGGTCGAGCAGCCGCAGGTTGGTGAAGCGGACGGCGTAGCGGCTGCGCCGCCGCTGCATGAGCAGGTACCCCACCGCCAGGGCGAGCACCCCGAGCAGCAGCCAGAGCCGGCCCGGTGACAGCCAGGTCACGCCGCACCTCCCCGGACCGGACGGGCCGGCGCCGCGGCGAGCCGGCGCTGGGACTGCACGTGCCGCACGATGTCGGCGCACCAGTCCCGGTCGGTGCGCAGCGCCAGATGCGTCGCGCCACTGCGCCGCAGCGCGTCGCGTACCTGCTCACGCTGGGCGGCGGCGGCGTCCGCGTACCGCTCCCGCAGCCACCGGTCGGAGGTGCAGACCTCCCGGCGGCGGCCGGTCTCCGGGTCGACCAGCGTGACGATCCCCACGTCGGGCAGCTCCCACTCACGCGGGTCGGTCACCTCGACCGCGAGTACCTGGTGCCGCACCGCCAACCGGCGCAGGCTCCGCTCCCAGGCCGGCGGCTGTCCGGGGTCGTCGGGCAACCCGTCGAGGAAGTCGGAGACCACCACGACGAGTCCGCGCTGGTGCGCCACGCGCGCCGCGGCGGCCAGGGCGTCGACGAGACCCTGCGCCGCCGACGGGGCACTCGCCTCGTCGTGTCCACCGGTCCGCGGCACGGCCAGCAACGCCCGCAGCAGGCTCAACAGGTGCGTACGGCCGCTGTGCGCCGGAAACCGGAGCAGCCCGGTCGACGCGAGCAGCAACGCGCCCAGCCGGTTGCCCACCCCCGCCGTGAGGAAGCCGACCGCGGCGACCGCCGCCACGGAGAGTTCCCGCTTGTCCAGCTCGGCGGTGCCAAACTCCATGCTCGGGCTGGCGTCCACGAGCAGCCATGTGGTGAGCTCCCGATCGGCGTCGACCTCGCGCACGTGCGGGACCGTGGTCCGGGCGGTGACCGCCCAGTCCATCCGGCGGACCTCGTCCTCTCCCGGCCGGTACTCACGGCTGCCCGCCGGCTCGCTGCCCGGCCCCGGAAGCAGACCGCGGTACTGCCCGTGCAGCAGCCCGTCCAAACGGCGGGTGATGGTGAGTTCCAGCCGGCGCAGTCGCTGGTCGGGAGCGAGCTCGGCCAGGCCCGGGTCGGCCGGCACGGGCGCGGGTGCTCTGCCCGTGCGCCTCATGCCGCCGCCAGGTCCGACGCCTGTTCCGGCTGCGGTGCGAGCCGCGGCGGGGGCACCGCATCGACCAGCCGCCGCACCAGCGACTCGGCGGTGACGCCGTCGGCGACCGCGTCGAAGGAGAGCACCAGCCGGTGGGCCAGCACGTCCCCGGCCAGCTCGCGTACGTCCTCGGGCAGCACGTAGTCCCGGCCCCGCAGCAGCGCCTGGGCGCGGGCCGCGGCCACCAGGCCGAGCGTGGCCCGCGGGCTGGCCCCGTAGGCGAGCATGGACCCGATCTCGGCCAGCCCGAACCGTCCCGGGTCCCGGGTGGCCAGGATGAGGCGCACCACGTACTCGGCCACCGCGTGGTGCACGAAGACCCGCTCGGCCCGGCGCTGGAGCTGCCGCAGCCGCTCCGGGTCGAGCACCTGCCGCGGGCTGGGCCGGTCGGTGCTCATCCGGTAGAGGATGGCCAGTTCGTCCGCGTCGCTGGGATAGTCGACGAGGACCTTGAGCAGGAAGCGGTCCCGCTGCGCCTCCGGCAGCTGGTAGACCCCCTCCGACTCGATCGGGTTCTGGGTGGCGAGCACCAGGAACGGCGACGGCACGGGAAAGCTCCGCCCGCCGATCGAGACCTGCCGCTCGGCCATCGCCTCCAGCAGCGCGGACTGCACCTTCGCCGGGGCCCGGTTGATCTCGTCGGCGAGCACCAGGTTCGCCATGACAGGGCCCAGTTCGATGTCGAAGCTCTCCTGGGAGGCCCGGTAGATCCGGGTGCCGACGATGTCCGACGGGACGAGGTCGGGGGTGAACTGGATCCGGGAGAAGGTGCCGCCGACCACGGTGGCGAGGGTCTGCGCGGCCAGTGTCTTCGCCACGCCCGGCACCCCCTCCAGCAGGCAGTGCCCGTCGGCGATCAGGGCGATGAGCAGGCGTTCGACGAGGCGATCCTGCCCCACGATCACGCGTTTGACCTCGGAGAGGGTCTGTTCCAGGTCGGCGGCTGTCGGTTGGTCTTCGACCGGGCTGGGCACGCTGGCCAGGGTGTCCGAGATGTCCGTCACGGTGCTTGCTTCCCGAGCCACCCACGCGACAAACGTCGGATTATCAGCGCCTCGACGGCCCTAACCCGGCTGGAGCGGGACGATCCGCCCGGATGGTGGACGCGACGAGCAAGCCACGCAGCGGGCGCCGGACCGGACGTGCGGGGACGCGACGCGGCCCCCGCGCGGGTCCGCGGGGGCCGGCGCCTGCGCCGTCAGGACGTGTGGACGACCAGGTGGAACGGAAGGTCGACCGGGGTGCCGGCCGAGTTGCGGGTCTGCACGAAGACCGCGTTGGGTGTGCTGAGGCGCGGGGCCACCGAGATCTCGCCGGCCGGCGGGACGCAGCAGGAGTCCGCGCGGCCGATGGTGGCCACGTACACCCCGGAGGTGACGAGGAAGCCGAACTGGACCTCGTACTGGCCGGGGCCGTACTTGATGACGGTGCCGGTGCCACGCGCCTTGGTGCCGTTCGCGTTGACGACGACCGTGGTGGCGGTGGCGACCATCGTGCTGACGCTCGACTTGAGCGCGGCCCGCGCCGAACGGGACGACTCCGCCGTCACCGGCGGCTGGGAGTTGCTGGCACGTGCGGCGGGCTGGGCCCCCGGCGCCTGCGCCGCCGGCTGGGCGACGGCGATGCCGCCCCCGGCGAGGGTGAGCCCGAGGACGGCGAACGCGACCGCGATCGCCTTACGTCGGAATGGTGTGGCCATGACAGGTCCCCCTTGTGTGACCGTGCGAATTCGGCCGACCCGCGGGGCGGGACGGATGACTGCCCTATCCGTGATCGAAAGCACCCGTAACACATCATCGAGGAATGGGATCAAGCGCACCTCAACATCATTTCCTCGGTGATCGCACCCACTCTGAGCAGGTATTACTACTCATAGTTGCGGGCTTCCGACCAGGTGGAACGTAGCACCGAAAAAAGTTGGGCGTCAATAGCGAAGAGGTGCTGAAAAATGTCCGACAGCCCGCCCCACAAATTTGTGAAATGTGAATGCGAGGAGATTCGCGAAATCGTCGGCCGGGCGCCCCTCCCCCCGCCGTCGGCACTTCCGGGATAGGTTGCGCGGGTGATCGTCGACGCTCCGGAGCGGCCCCCCGGTGACCGGAGACGGCGTGCGACGGCCCTGCTCTGCTGGCTCGCGGTGCTCCCCGGCTCCGCCTGGGCCGCGCTACGGCTCGCCGGGCTGGACCGGGGCCCACTGGTGCAGGCGCTCGCCTTCACCCCGTACGTCGCGGCCTGGAGCCCGGTGCCCCTCGTGCTGGCACTCGCCCTGCGACGCCGCCGGCCCGCGGTGGTCGCGGCACTCACCGTGGTGGCGCTGGTCGGGCTGGTGGCGCCCCGGGCGCTCGCCACCACACCGCCCCCGGCGGCCGGTCCGACCGTACGGCTGCTGACCGCGAACCTGCTCGCGGGCACGGCCGATCCGCGGGTCCTCGTCGACCTGGTCCGCCGGCACCGCGTCGACGTGCTCGCGGTGCAGGAGTTCACGCCCGGCGCGCAGGCCGAACTCGACCGGCTCGGCCTGGACCGGCTGCTCCCCCACCGGCAGCTCAACCCGCTCGACGGCACACCCGGTTCGGGCCTCTACTCCCGCTTCCCCATCAGCGACCCGGGAGTGCGACGTCACCGCGGCGGCTGGGGCTTCACCCAGGCGTACGGCACGATCGCCGTCCCGGGCGCCCCGCCGGTGCGGGTGGAGTCCGCGCACCCGTCCGCCCCGTACGCGCTGGACCAGGTCGGGTTCTGGCGCGACGACCTGGCGGCGCAGCCACCCGCGACCCCGGACGGCGCACTACGGATCCTGGCCGGGGACTTCAACGCGACCCTCGACCACTCCCCGCTGCGCGCCCTGCTGCGCACCGGCTACGTCGACGCGGCCGACGCCACCGGGAAGGGGCTCGTCGGCACCTGGGGCCCGTACGACGGCGACCTGATCCCGCCGGTCACGATCGACCACGTCCTGGTCGACCGCCGGATCGCCGCCCGCGAGGTCGACGTGCTGCGCCTCCCCGGCACCGACCACCGCCCCGTCCTGGCGACCCTCACCCTCCCCACCCCCTAACCCCGCGCCCCGCGGGTGGGGGTGGGGTCAGACCTTGGTGCGGTCCAGGCCGTAGGTGAGGGCGTCGACGAGAGCGTGCCAGCTCGCCTCCACGACGTTCGGGTGCACCCCGACGGTCGTCCAGTCGCGGCCCGCGCCGTCGGCGGTCTCCAGCAGCACCCGGGTGACGGCACCGGTACCGCTGCTGCCCTCGAGAATGCGCACCTTGTAGTCGGCCAGCTCGAACTCGCGCAGCTCCGGGTAGTGCCGCACCAGCCCCTGCCGCAGCGCCTCGTCCAGGGCGTTCACGGGGCCGTTCCCCTCCGCGGTGGAGATGACCCGCTCACCGCGGACGCGGAGCTTCACGGTGGCCTCGGAGACGACCGCGCCGTCCTCCCGATGCTCCACGATCACGCGGTACGACTCCAGGGCGAACGGCCGGGCCGGCGCGCCCTCCGGCAGCTCCGAGCGGACCAGCAGCTCGAACGAGGCGTCCGCCGCCTCGAACGACCAGCCGCCCGCCTCCAGCTCCTTGACGCGGCTCGTGACCCGGGACAGGGTTTCCGGATGGCCGGCCAGGTCCAGCCCGAGCTCGCGGCTCTTGAGCTCGACACTGGCCCGACCGGCCATCTCGGTCACCAGGATCCGCATGTCGTTGCCCACCACCGAGGGGTCCACGTGGTTGTAGAGCAACGGGTCGACCTTGATCGCGCTCGCGTGCAGTCCCGCCTTGTGGGCGAAGGCCGCGGCCCCGACGTAGGCCTGGTGGGTGTCGGGGGCGATGTTGGCGATCTCGGCGATGGCGTGCGAGACCCGCACCATCTGTTCCAGGCAGCCCTCCGGTAGGACAGGCAGCCCGAGCTTGAGTTGGAGGTTGGCGACCACCGCGAAGATGTCGGCGTTGCCGGGCCGCTCGCCGTACCCGTTGGCGGTGCCCTGGACGTGCCGGACGCCCGCCTCCACGGCGGCGATCGTGTTGGCGACCGCGCAGGCGGTGTCGTTCTGGCAGTGGATGCCGAGCCGCTCCGGGCCGACGCCGACCCGGGCGGTCAGGTCGGCGATCACGGCGGTGACCTGGGACGGGAGCATGCCGCCGTTGGTGTCGCAGAGCACCATCACCTCGGCGCCGGCGGCCAGCGCGGTCTCCACCACCGCGGCCCCGTACGCCGGGTCGTGCCGGTAGCCGTCGAAGAAGTGCTCGCCGTCGACGAAGACGCGGCGACCCTCCGCGACCAGGTGCGCCACCGTGTCGTGGATCATCGCGAGGTTCTCGGCCGGGGTGGTGCGCAGCGCCCGCTCGACGTGCCGCAGGTCGGCCTTGGCGACCAGGGCCACGGCCGGCGTCTCGGCGTCGAGCAGGGCACGGACCTGGGGGTCCTCGGCGACGGCGACACCCGCGCGGCGGGTCGCGCCGAACGCCACCAGCAGCGCGTGCCGCAGGTCGAGCTCGGTGCGTGCGCGCCGGAAGAACTCGGTGTCCTTCGGCACCGCGCCCGGCCAGCCGCCCTCGATGAACCCGACGCCGAACTCGTCGAGCAGCCGGGCCACGGCCAGCTTGTCGACGACCGAGTAGCTGAGGCCCTCGCGCTGCGCGCCGTCGCGCAGCGTCGTGTCGTAGACCTGGAACGTCATGGCGTGCCTTCCTCTGTACGCGGGTGGCGAGAGCGGCGAGCGGGCCGGACCGGAGGGGCCGCGGAGCAACAAAAAGACCCCCCGCGGATGCGGGAGGTCTGCGCGCTCGGCGGACGGGGCCGGGCGCGCTAGCTGCCAAGAATCAGGGCGGTGCTGGTCACGATCGCTACTCTGCCACCCCGGCCCGGTTTTGGGAGGCAAAATCCACATGCCGGGACGGCGGCTCCGTGCGCTACCGTCGGGACCGGAATCCCGGGGACACCAGGCGTCTCCCGGCGCCGGCGTCGCGGGCCGCCGTGACCGGGCCCGGAGGACCTGCCCGGCCGGATCCCGTGCCGCCGTCGAGGAGGACCCCGTGCCCGCTGCCCACCACCGCCGCACCGAGGGCGGACCGTCCGCCGGCACCGGCGCCTGACGTGGGGCTCGACGCGGTCGGCGCCGGCCTGCCCGGTTACGCCGACGACATCCGGCTCACCCTCCTCGCGGCCGTCGGCGAGTCGACCCTCACCCCGGCGCAGGTGTGGGGCACCGCACTGGCCTGCGCGGTGGCGGCGCGCGAACCCGTCGTGCTCCGGGAGATCGCCGCCGAGGCCGCCGACCACCTGCCGCCCGAGGGGATCGAGGCGGCCAAGGCGGCGGCCACCGTCATGGCGATGACCAACGTCTACTACCGCGCGAAGCACATGCTCGACGACGAGGAGTACGCCTCGATCCCGGCCCGGGTGCGGATGCGGATCGTGGCCCGACCGGGCGTGGCGAAGACCGACTTCACGCTCTGGTGCCTCGCCGTCTCCGCGATCAACGGCTGCGACGTCTGCGTCCGGTCGCACGAGCGGAAGCTGCGCGCCGCCGGCCTCGGCCGCGAGCAGGTGAACGAGGCGCTGCGCGTGGCCGCCGCCGTCCACGCCGCCGCGGTCGCATACGCCACGGAGGCCACGCTCGGCTGAGCCCGGAGACGAGCGGGCGCGCGGCGTGCCACCTGGCACGCGACGAGGTGTAACGATCTCGACAACGGGTAGGACAACAGACCGACAGGGCACCAACCCCCGATCAGTCGAGTAGAGGAGTGAAACGCCATGGAGCGGCTCGACCCTCGCACGACCCACGGGACGCCGGATCCGCTCGCGCCCATCGACGGAGGCGTCTTCCCGGGTGGCGCACCCGGCGGCGCGTTCGACCCGTGGCGCTACCGCGACGACGCCGGAGTGACCGGCGTCGACCTGGTGGGCTACAAGGTGGAGGCGAACGACGGCGGCATCGGCAAGGTGGACCGGTCCAGCCACGAGGTCAACTCCAGCTACCTCGTGGTCGACACCGGCCCGTGGATCTTCGGCAAGAAGGTCATGATCCCTGCCGGCACCGTCAACCACGTCGACCACGACGAGCGGAAGGTGTACGTCGACCGGAGCAAGGACCAGATCAAGGCCGCGCCCGAGTTCGACGAGACCGCCGACACCGACCCGACCTACCGGGACAAGCTCGGCGGTTACTACAGCGACACGTACTCGGCCATTCCTCCGGGTACCGCTCGCTGACGGTGGATCCTGTTCACCCGGCCGGTGGGGCGACGCCCCGCCGGCCGGTACCGTGTCAGGGTGGACACGACCGAGGTCAGCCGGCACATCCCGTTCACCACGATCTTCAACTTCCGCGACGTCGGTGGTCTTCGGAGCCGGGGCGGCCGCGAGGTGCGCCGTGGACGGCTCTACCGTTCCGACTCGCTGCACCGCCTGGACGACACCGACCGGGCCGCGTTCGCGTCGCTCGGCGTCCGCACCGTCATCGACCTGCGTCGCCCGCGGGAGGTCGAGCGTGACGGCCGGGTCCCGCACTTCGACGGCCTGACCTGGCGGAACATCCACCCGGAGCACGCCGAGTGGACCGAGCGGCCGTACCAGCCGGAGAGCGACCTGGCCCGCTACCTCGCCGACCGGTACGCCGACCTGGCCCGCACCGGCACCGCGGGGCTGGCCGAGGCGGTCGGGCTGATCGCCGACTCCGTCAACGCGCCGGTGGTGGTGCACTGCGTGGCCGGGAAGGACCGCACCGGCATCGTCTGCGGGCTGACGCTCGCCGTGCTCGGGGTGTCCGACGAGGACATCGCCGCGGACTACGCGCTGAGCGGGGAGAACCTCGCCCGGTTCCAGGAGCTGGCCGCGCAGGTCGGGCTCGGGATGCCACCGCTGGCCTGCCCCGCCGAGGCCATGACTCTCTTCCTTGCCGAGCTACGGGAGGGCTACGGTTCGGTCGACGACTACCTTCGCCACGCCGGCGTCACCGACGCGCAGCTCACCGCGCTGCGGGAGCACCTGCTGGCGTGAGGGGCGGGCGCCCGCGCACCGGTGCGCGCTGACGAGAGACGACGACGGCCCCTCCACCGCGACCGGCGTGGCGGAGGGGCCGTCCCCGTTCAGAGCACGCGGGTGACCCAGCCGTGGGAATCGGCGGCGTTGCCGCGCTGGATGTCGACCAGTTGCTGGCGCAGCGCCATGGTGACGCGACCGGGCTCGCCCCCGCCGATCAGGAACTCACCGTCGGGGAACTTGACCTGGCCGATCGGGGTGATGACGGCCGCGGTGCCGCAGGCGAAGACCTCCCGGAGCCGGCCGCTGGCCGCGTCCGCCTGCCAGTCGGCGAAGCTGACCGGGCGCTCCTCCACCCGGTGCCCGGCCTCGCCGGCGAGCGTGAGCACCGACTCGCGGGTGATGCCGGGGAGGATCGTGCCGGTCAGCGGCGGCGTCACCACGCTGCCGTCGTCGTAGACGAAGAAGACGTTCATGCCGCCCAGCTCGTCGACGTAGCGCCGCTCCACCGCGTCGAGGAAGACCACCTGGTCGCAGCCGTGCTCGATCGCCTCCGCCTGGGCCACGAGCGAGGCCGCGTAGTTGCCGCCGCACTTCGCCGCCCCGGTGCCGCCGGGCGCGGCACGGGTGTAGTCCGGGGAGACCCAGACCGACACGGGCTTGACCCCGCCGCTGAAGTACGCCCCCACCGGCGAGGCGATCACCGTGTAGAGGTACTCGTTCGCCGGGCGCACGCCGAGGAAGACCTCGCTGGCGAACATGAACGGCCGCAGGTAGAGGCTGCCGTCCGGGTCGGTCGGGATCCACTCGCGGTCGATCTCGATGATCCGGCGCAACGAGTCGATGAACGCCTCCGGGGCGAGCTGCGGCATCGCCATGCGCTGGGCGGAGGCGGCGAAGCGGGCCGCGTTCGCCTCGGGACGGAACAGGGTCACCCCGCCGTCGGCGGTGCGGTAGGCCTTCAGCCCTTCGAAGATCTCCTGCGCGTAGTGCAGCACGGCGGCGGCCGGGTCCATCGGGATCGGCGCGCGGGCCTCCACGCGGGCGTCGTACCAGCCCTTGCCGTCGGCGTACCGGATGGTCACCATGTGGTCGGTGAAGATCCGGCCGAAGCCGGGGTTGGTCAGCAGCGCGGCCCGATCCGCGGCGGATACCGGCGCGGGATTCGGACGGATCTCGAAGTCGAGCTTGTCACCACCGCTCATCGCGCTGACCTCCCTGCCGGACAACGGCATGCGGGATCAGCATGCCGACTCACTGGTGCTCAGAAACTTACCCCGAACGTTCGTTCAGCGGGTAGCGCCGCCCGGGCCGTCGGCGGCGCCGAAAGAACGGTGCGGGATGGGGGCTTCCGCCCGCCGCGCTCGCGCGGGCGCGGCGCCGGCCGGGCGGCGCGGCGGGGCCAGGCCGGTGTCTCCGCCGCCCGCGTCGCGGTTCGGGTGGGGCCGCCGCCCGGGACTCGGGCGGACCAGCGCCGCTGCTCAGCCGGCCGCGTGACCGGCGAGGCGGTCGCCCACCTCCGCCGTGCGTACCGGTACGCCCGGTACCCGGTTGGCCAGCTCGGTGGCGACGGCGGCGGTGACCCGCGCCGCGGCGTCGGGGTGGCCGAGCTGATCGAGCAGGAGGGCGGCGGACAGCACGGCGGCCACCGGGTCGGCCACCCCCTGGCCGGCGATGTCCGGCGCCGAGCCGTGCACCGGCTCGAACATCGAGGGGTACGTCCCCTCCGGGTTGATGCAGCCGCTGGCCGCGAGGCCGATGCCGCCGGTCACCGCGGCGGCGATGTCGGTGAGGATGTCACCGAAGAGGTTGTCGGTGACCACCACGTCGTAGCGCTGCGGCTGGGTGACCAGGAACATCGCCGCCGCGTCGACATGCTGGTACTCCGTGGCCACGTCGGGGTGCTCGGCGGCGACCGCCGCGAAGGTGCGCGACCAGAGCGAGCCCGCGTGGGTGAGCACGTTGGTCTTGTGCACGAGGGTGACCTTGCGCCGTTCCCGGCGGCTCGCCCGGGCGAACGCGTCCCGGATCACCCGCTCCACACCGTGCCGCGTGTTGAGGCTCTCCTCGGTGGCGACCTCGGCGGGGGTGTCGCGGTGCAGCGTCCCGCCGGCGCCGGCGTAGAGCCCCTCGGTGCCCTCGCGCACGACCACCAGGTCGACCTCGCCGGGCTTCACGGTGGCGAGCGGGCCGGGCACCCCGGGCCAGAGCCGGGACGGCCGGAGGTTGACGTACTGGTCGAAGGCGAAGCGGAGCTTGAGCAGCAGGCCGCGCTCCAGCACGCCGGGTGGCACGCTCGGGTCGCCGACCGCGCCGAGCAGGATCGCGTCGTGCTCCGCCAGCTCGGTGAGGACGGAGTCGGGCAGCACCTCCCCGGTGCGGTGCCAGCGGGCGGCACCGAGGTCGTACTCGGTGGCCTGTACGCCGGGAAGCACCGCGTCGAGGACCTTACGGGCCTGCGCGACCACCTCGGGACCGATCCCGTCCCCGGCCACCACCGCGATCCGTGCCACGCCTGCGCTCCCTCTGCTCGCCGTCCGCACCACGGTACGCCGCTGTCCCGCCCCCCGGTACACGGAGTCCGCATCATGGGAATCGTCGACGCACAGGACCCTCCCAGCTGAGTTTCATGAGGCAGTCATCTTCGCTGCCTAGCCTGTCCCTGAGCGGGTCAACGGGGGCCCGTGCCGGTGGGCGCGTCGGGGCGACCACCACTCGCTAGGGGGCGATCGCCATGCGCATCGACGAGCAGCCGCGGACACGCTGGCCCGACCCTGCCGCCTTCCGCCACCGCCGCCCGGATCTCCGCCTCGGCAGCCCCACCCACCGCGTGGACCGCCCCGGCACGGTCGGCGGCGACCGGATCGCGGTGGAGCATACCGTGCGGACCGCGACCGCCGAGTACACGCTGCTGCTCAACGCACCTGCCGCGCTGGGGCGCCGGCGGGTCGGGGAGGCGCTGCGGGACGCCGTGGCCGAGCTGCGCGCCGTCGACCTCACCTATGGGCCGACCCGCCCGCACAGTCTCGTCTCCCGGCTGCGCCGCGGCGAGATCAGCCCCGAGTCGTACGCCCCGCTCGCCGACCTGGTGGACCGCTGCGCCGCGATGCGCGCGGCGACCGACGGCTGGTTCGACGCCTGGGCGGTGCCGGGTGGGTTCGACCCGGGCGGCCTGCTCGGCGGCTGGGCGGTCGAGCGGGCCGCCGCCCGGCTGCGCGCCAACGGGGTCCACGACTACGCCGTCGTCACCGGCGCCGACCTGGTGGTCCGCGGCCACGCCCCGCACGGCGGGCCGTGGCGGGTGGCCGTGCACCACCCGACCGAGCCCGACCGGCCGCCGCTGTTGCTGGAGATGACGGCCGGCGCGGTCGGCACGTCGGGAGTCTCCGGCCGGCAGGGGCACGTCGTGGACCCGCACACCGGCGAACCCGCCGACCAGCTGGTCGCTGCGACCGTGGTGGGCCCGGACCTCGCGGTGGCCGACGCCTACGCGACCGCGCTCTACGCCGCCGGCCCGGCCGGGCTGGCCTGGTTCAGGGGAAGCTCGGACTACCGGGCGCTCTTCGCCCACCGCCGGTGACCCGCCGCCGGCCAGGCCGGCGATCGGCCCCCACGCCCGCGGCAACGACCGTGGGGGCCGGTCAGCGACGAGTGCGCGTGGCTCGCGCATTCGAGGGGTGCGGGCCGGTCGGGCCGGGGTCGACCGCGCCACCCGAAGACGGGTCGACGTCGCGGTGCTCGGCCGGTAACCGCACGGGTACGCTAGCGAATCGACGCAACTCGACGCAAGAGTCTCCACAGCGGACCGTCCGCACCGGATGACGACAACCCGACGGCTGGCCTGCGGCGGGGCAGTTTCGACACGGTGAACGTTGAATGGCACTCTGTCCGCCGTGAGTTTCGATCTGAGCGTGTGGGCCCTGGCGGACGGGGCGACGCCCGAGGACGTACGAGCGGCGGTGCAGCGGTGCCGGCAGGGAGAGCACGCGCAGCGCCAGCCAGACCCCCGGGTGGTGGGTTTCTACCGCGCGATCACCGCGGCCTACCCGGACCGGCCGGCCCGGCCCGACACCCCCTGGGAGGTCGCCCCGCTGCACGCGGCCAGTGACCACGTCGAGATGAACCTGAACCCGGCCTGCGAGGACCAGGTGCTGCTCGACATCGAGCGGCTCGCCGGCGAGCACGGCCTGATGCTGTTCGACGCGCAGGACGGCTCGGTCTACCCGCCACCGGCCCGACTGCCCGGCTGACACCGGCGCCGGCAGACCCGGCCCGGTACGTCAGAGGGCCCGGCGGATCCGCCGGGCCCCCGTCGTGCTGCCCTCAGCTCACTCGTCGCGGAGGTCCGCGGCGCTGGCCGCGGTCGCGCCGATCGAGTCGGCGGCGGAGGTGAGCAGGTCCGCGCCGAGCGCCTGGTCGACGGTGAGGGTCATGAGCGTCTCGCCGCCGGCCTCGCGGCGGGCCACCTGCATGGCGGCGATGTTGATGCCGGCCTCGCCGAGCAGCGTGCCGACGGTGCCGACCACACCGGGCCGGTCCGCGTAGCGGAGGAAGAGCAGGATGCCCTCCGCGCCGATCTCCACGTCGAAACCGTCCACTTCGGTCAGCTTGATGACGTCCCGCGCGCCGGTGCTGGTCACCGTGCCGGAGACGCTGACCGTACGGCCGTCGGGCAGCGCGCCGCGGACGGTGACCAGGTTGCCCTGGTCGGCGGTCTCGGCCTGGGCGGTCAGGGACACCTCGACGCCCCGCTCGGCCGCCAGGTGCGGGGCGTTGACGTAGGTCACCTGCTCCTCGACCACCGAGCTGAACAGACCCTTGGTGGCGGCGAGCTTGAGCACCGACACGTCGTGGTTGACGATCTCGCCGCGCACCTCCACGGTCACGCTGGCCGCGACCCCGCCCGCGACCGCGGTGAACGCGCGGCCGAGCTTCTCGGCCAGCGGCAGCAGCGGTCGCACGTCCTCGGCGACCACGCCACCGGCCTGCACGTTGACCGCGTCCGGCACGAACTCGCCCTGCAGTGCGAGCTTCACGCTCTTCGCCACGGCCAGACCGGCCTTGTCCTGCGCCTCGTTCGTGGAGGCGCCGAGGTGCGGGGTGGCCACAACGTTGTCGAAGGCGAACAGCGGGGAGGAGGTGCAGGGCTCCTTGGCGTAGACGTCCACGCCGGCGCCGGCGACCCGCCCCTCGGCGATCGCGTCGGCGAGGGCCTGCTCGTCGACGAGACCGCCACGCGCCGCGTTGACGATCCGGACGCCCGGCTTGACGATCGCCAGCTCCTTCTCGCCGATCAGGCCGACGGTCTCCGGCGTCTTCGGCAGGTGGATGGAGATGAAGTCGCTCTCCCGCAGCAGCTCCTCGAGGCCGACCAGGCGGACGCCGAGCTGCGCGGCGCGGGCCGGCTGGATGTACGGGTCGTACGCGATCAGCCGGGTGCCGAAGGCCGCGATCCGCTGGGCGAAGAGCACACCGATGCGGCCGAGCCCCACCACGCCCACCGTCTTGCCCTGGATTTCGACGCCGGTGTACTTGGACCGCTTCCACTCCCCCGCCTTCAGCGCGGCGCTGGCGCTGGCGGTGTTGCGGGCCACGGCGAGCAGCAGTGCGACGGCCTGCTCGGCGGCGGAGACGATGTTGGAGGTGGGGGCGTTGACGACCATGACGCCACGCGCGGTGGCGGCCGGCACCTCGACGTTGTCCAGGCCCACACCGGCGCGGGCGACGACCTTGAGCCGGGGCGCGGCGGCGATCGCCTCGGCGTCGATCTGGGTCGCACTGCGCACGATGACGGCGTCGGCCTCGGCGAGGGCGGAGAGCAGTGCGGGGCGGTCGGTGCCGTCGACGTGGCGGACGTCGAAGTCGTGCGCGAGCACCTCGATGGCGGCGGGGGCGAGTTCTTCGGCGATCAGTACGACAGGATTCATCGGTCCTCGTAGCTGTAGTCAGAACGGTCGGCCGGGCTGTCGGACGCCGCACTGCGCCCTGCGCCGAACCGGGTCATGGCCGTCAGGTGCCGACTTCGCGCACCTATCGCGATCGTAGGGGTCGGGCTGGCCGGTATGTTCCGGACCGCGGGGTGAGCGCCCTCACACACCGTGGTGGAGCAGCGGTCATGTGACGTTCATCCGGCGCTCACGGGCCCGCCACCGGCACCGGCGCGCGTACGGCGGCGGCACGGGTGCCGCTCACCGGTCCCGGCAGGTGGACATCGACCGGGAGACGGCCGACGGCCCCGGCCCGGCGCCGGGGAGGGCGCCGGGTCGGGGCCGTCGGTGGGTGGCCGCCCGGGCGTACGCGACGGGCGGCCGACGGGGCGGTCTCAGGCCGTCTCGGTGATCGGGCGGTCGACCCAGCTCATCATTCCGCGCAGCTTCCGGCCGGTCTCCTCGATCGGGTGCGCCGCGCCCTCGGCCCGCCACTTGACGAAGTTCGGGCGGCCGGCGTCGTCCTCGGCGATCCACTCGCGGGCGAACTCGCCGGACCGGATCTCCGAGAGGATCTTGCGCATCTCCTCCTTGACCCGGGCGTCGACCACGCGGGGGCCACGGGAGTAGTCGCCGTACTCGGCGGTGTCGGAGACGCTGTAGCGCATCCGCGCGATGCCGCCCTCGTACATCAGGTCGACGATCAGCTTCAGCTCGTGCAGGCACTCGAAGTACGCGATCTCGGGCGCGTAGCCGGCCTCGGTGAGCACCTCGAACCCGGTCTGCACCAGCGCCGCCGCGCCACCGCAGAGCACCGCCTGCTCGCCGAAGAGGTCGGTCTCGGTCTCCTCGGTGAAGGTGGTCCGGATGGCGCCGGCGCGGGTGCCGCCGATGCCCTTGGCGTACGCCAGGGCCAGCGCGAAGGCGGTGCCCGACGCGTCCTGCTCGACGGCCACCAGGCACGGCACGCCCTTGCCGTCGACGTACTGCCGGCGGACCAGGTGACCCGGGCCCTTCGGCGCGACCATCGCCACGTCCACGTCGGCCGGCGGCTTGATGAGGTCGTAGCGGATGTTGAAGCCGTGGCCGAAGAAGAGCGCCTTGCCCGGGGCCAGGTTGGGCGCGATCGCCTCGGCGTAGAGGCTGCGCTGCACGGTGTCCGGGGCGAGCACCATGATCACGTCGGCCTCGGCCGCCGCCTCGGCCGGGGTGACCACCCGCAGGCCCTGCTCCTCGGCCTTCGGCCGGCTCTTCGAGCCCACCGGCAGGCCGATCACCACGTCGACACCGGAGTCGCGCAGCGACAGCGCGTGGGCGTGGCCCTGGCTGCCGTAGCCGATGACCGCGACCTTCTTGGCCTGGATCAGGCCCAGGTCGGCGTCGTCGTCGTAGTACACCTCAACGCTCATTGGAAACTTCCCTTTCGTACGGCGGCCCGGGCGGCCCGTCGTGGTTGTGCGGATGGGTCAGGCGGCCCGCGCGGCCGGCCGTGGGGCCGGCCCGCAGGTGGCTCAGGCGGCCCTCAGGGCCGGGCCGGCGGTGATCGAACGCGACCCGCGCCCGATCGCCACCAGGCCGGACTGGACCATCTCCTTGATGCCGAAGGGCTCGAGGTCGCGCAGCAGCGCGTCCAGCTTGTCCGGGGTGCCGGTGGCCTCGATGGTCAGCGTGTCCGGCGCCACGTCGACCACCCGGGCGCGGAACAGGTTCACGGTGTCGAGCACCTGGCTGCGCGCCGAGCGGTCGGCGCGGACCTTGACCAGGAGCAGCTCCCGGGCCACCGAGACCTGCGGGTCCAGCTCGACGATCTTGAGCACGTTGACCAGCTTGTTGAGCTGCTTGGTGACCTGCTCCAGCGGCGACGACTCCGCGTTGACCACGATGGTGATCCGGGAGACGTCCGGGTTCTCGGTCTCGCCGACGGCGAGGCTGTCGATGTTGAAACCGCGGCGGGAGAAGAGGCCGGAGACGCGGGCCAGGACGCCCGGCTTGTTCTCCACGAGCACGCTCAGCGTGTGCATGGTCATGCGACGACCTCGCTTCGTGCGGTCACGGCGCGTTCGCTTCGCTCAGTCATGTCAGATGTCATCCTCGTCGAAGGCCGGGCGGACGCCGCGGGCGAACATGATCTCGTCGTTGCTGGTGCCGGCGGCGACCATCGGCCACACCATGGCGTCCTTGCCGACCACGAAGTCGATCACCACCGGGGCGTCGTTGATCTCCATGGCGGCCGCGATGGTCTTGTCGACGTCCGCGGCGTTCTCGCAGCGCAGGCCGATGCAGCCGAGCGCCTCGGCC
Organism: Micromonospora xinjiangensis; assembly: GCF_056150165.1. NCBI lineage: Bacteria > Bacillati > Actinomycetota > Actinomycetes > Micromonosporales > Micromonosporaceae > Micromonospora > Micromonospora xinjiangensis. The sequence goes on from NZ_JAXCFO010000001.1 coordinate 713,606, forward strand.
AGCTTCACGAAGTCGGGGATGCGGTGCTTGTGCGTACCGAGGTCGGTGTTGGAGTAGCGCTCACCGTAGAAGAGCGTCTGCCACTGCCGGACCATCCCCAGGTTGCCGTTGTTGATCACCGCGATCTTGACCGGGATGCCCTCCAACGCGCAGGTGGCCAGCTCCTGGTTGGTCATCTGGAAGCAGCCGTCACCGTCGATCGCCCAGACCACCGTGTCCGGCTTGCCGACCTTCGCGCCCATCGCCGCCGGCACGGCGTAGCCCATGGTGCCGGCGCCGCCGGAGTTGAGCCAGGTGTACGGCTTCTCGTACGAGATGAACTGCGACGCCCACATCTGGTGCTGGCCCACGCCGGCCACGTAGATCGCGTCCGGGCCGGCGATCTCGCCCAGCCGCTTGATCACGTACTGCGGGGAGAGCGTGCCGTCGGCCGGCTCCTCGTAGCCGAGGGGGTAGCGCTGGCGCAGGTCGTCGAGCTGGGTCCACCAGTCGGCGAGGTCGGCCGTCGGACCGGACTCCCGCTCGGCGGTGACCGCGGCGATCAGCTCGTCGATGACGTGCCGGGCGTCGCCGACGATCGGCACGTCCGCGTGCCGGTTCTTGCCGATCTCCGCCGGGTCGATGTCGGCGTGCACGACGGCCGCGTCCGGGGCGAAGGAGTCCAGCCGGCCGGTGACCCGGTCGTCGAAGCGGGCGCCCAGGGCCACGATCAGGTCGGCCTTCTGCAACCCGTAGACCGCGGCGACCGTGCCGTGCATGCCCGGCATGCCCAGGTGCTGCCGGTGCGAGTCGGGGAACGCGCCGAGCGCCATCAGCGTGGTGACCACCGGTATGCCGGTCAGCTCCGCGAGCCGGCGCAGCCCCTCGGTGGCGCCGGCCTTCAGCACGCCCCCGCCGACGTAGAGCACCGGACGGCGGGCGCTGCTCATCAGCCGGGCCGCCTCGCGGATCTGCTTGCCGTGCGGGTGCAGGGTCGGCCGGTAACCGGGCAGGTCGAGGGTCGGCGGCCAGGTGAACGTGGTCTCGGCCTGGAGCACGTCCTTCGGGATGTCGACCAGGACCGGGCCGGGCCGGCCGGTGCTCGCCAGGTGGAACGCCTCGGCCAGCACCCGCGGGATCTCCTCGGCGCTCTGCACCAGGAAGTTGTGCTTGGTGATCGGCAGGGTGATGCCCTGGATGTCCGCCTCCTGGAAGGCGTCCGTGCCGATCGCGGGCCGCGCCACCTGACCGGTGATGGCGACCACCGGCACCGAGTCCATGTACGCGTCGGCGATCGGCGTCACCAGGTTGGTCGCGCCCGGGCCGGAGGTGGCCATGCAGACACCGACCCGCCCGGTGGCCTGCGCGTAACCGGTGGCGGCGTGCCCGGCGCCCTGCTCGTGGCGGACCAGGATGTGCCGGACGGTGGAGTCGTAGAGCGGGTCGTACGCCGGCAGGATCGCGCCGCCCGGGATGCCGAAGACGACGTCGACGCCGAGCGCCTCGAGGGACCGCACGAGCGACCCGGCGCCGGAGACCTGGGCCGGGGTGGGTGTCCGTACGGCCGGAACGGCCGGGCCGGCGGCGGCCCGGGCGGCGGGGTCGGTGTCGGTCACCGCCGCGGCGGCCGCGCGGGCCCTGCGGGCGGAGTGGGCGAGTGTCTCTGGCGTGGGTCTCGTCATGGCGGTTCAGGCCTTCGGCTGGAGTGTGTGCGGCAGATGGTGCGGAGGGAGCGCGGCAGGGGCCCGCTCCGGTTGGCTTCCGACGGCAATAAAAACGGCCCTCGTGCAGATGCACGGGGCCAGCGCACTCTCGACCAGGGAGAGTGCGCTCAGATAAGTACTCGCAGCGACCGGTACGACGACATGGGCTCAAGCCTGACGCATCTCACGCGATGAGTCAACTGATCCCACATGTTGGTTCACAGGTGTCGGCGCGTCGCCCCGCGACGCGCCCTCGAACCGCGGCGTGACCTGCTCGGACCCGGTCTCCGGGGCGCGTGGCCCGGGCAGCGCGACCGACCGCACACCGCCCGCGGAGCGGACGGAGTCGCCCGCCTGCCGAACGCTCGTGGCGGCGCCCGCCGGCCGGGCGCCCGGCGAGGTGGCCGCGTCCAGCATCGCCTCCAGGTGCTCCGCCGGCACGCCCCAGCCGCAGAGCGCCCCCTGGCCGAACCGGCAGCCCGCGGCGACCACGGCGGCCAGCTCGGTGGGGGTCGTCACACCCTCGGCGATGACCTCCAGACCCAGCTGGTGACCGAGCCGCATCACGACGTCGACCATCGGCGCGAACGCCGGGCCGTCCCGCCCCACCGGCCGGACCGGCTCGTGCTCGGCGACCAGGCCATGGTCGATCTTGAGGATGTCGATCGGGAGCCGGCGGAGCTGCCCCAGCGACGAGTAGCCGGCGCCGAAGTCGTCCAGCGCGATCCGCACCCCGGTGAGGCGCAGCGCGGCCAGCCGCCGGATCAGCTCGTCGAGGTCGGTGGCGACCGCGTGCTCGGTCACCTCCAGCACCAGCCGCTGGGGCGGGACGTGGTGCGCGCGCAGCGCCTCGGTGACCAGCCCCACGTACGCCGGGTCGTGCAGCTCGCGGGGCGAGACGTTCACCGAGACCCAGACGTCGTGCCCGGCGGCGAGCCAGCGGGAGAGCTGCTGGCAGGCCTGGTTGAGCACCCAGGCGCCGAGCGTGGCGATCATCCCGCACTCCTCCGCCAGCGGGATGAACTCGTCGGGGCGGACGTTGCCCAGCTCCGGGTGGCGCCAGCGCAGGAGCGCCTCGGCGCCGACCGGGCGGACCGAGGGCAGCGAGGCGACCGGTTGGAAAACCAGCCGCAGCTCGTCGCGGTCGATGGCCCCGCGCAGCTCGTGCTCCAGCGTGGTGCGCCGGCGCAGCAGCTGGTCGTACGCGGCGTCGTACCGTTCGATGCGGTTCTTGCCGCGCTGCTTGGCGTAGCGCAGCGCCAGGTCCGCGTGGCGGAGCAGCAGCTCCACGTCGGGTTGACCGCCGCAGCCGGCCACCCCGACGCTCACCGAGAGGAAGACCGGGCCGTCCACCTGGTCGTACGCCCGGCCGAGCACCGCCAGCAACCGCTCGGCCAGCACCGCGCCGTCCTGCGGCTGACCGGGCACCAGCACCGCGAACTCGTCACCGCCGAGCCGTGCCGCCACGTCGCCGGGGCGCAGGGTCTCGCGCAGCCGCCGCCCCACCTCGGCGAGCACCGCGTCACCCACGTCGTGCCCGCGCATGTCGTTGACGTGCTTGAACCCGTCGAGGTCGAGGCCGAGCAGCACGCACCCGGTGCCGGTCTCGGCGCAGCGGCGCAGCGTTCGCAGCAACCCGCGCCGGTTGGCCAACCCGGTCAGCGGGTCGGTGTGGGCCAGCTCGCGGAAGTGCGCCTCGCGCTCGGCCAACCGCTCCGCGTACGCCCGGACGTCGCGCACGGCCAGGTGCTGCCGGGCCACCAGGGCGAAGCCCTCGACGGCGCAGACGAGGATGGCCAGCGCGTCGAACCGGCCGCCCTGGACGAGGTGGTAGGTCGCCGAGCCGGTCATGGCCAGCATCGGCACGAGAGCGTGGTCGCCGCTGCGGTCGACCCCGGCCGGCTCGACCGGCCGCGCCGGGCGCGGGCGCAGCGCCGACAGCGCCACGCCCAGCAGGCCGGCGGCGAGCAGACCGGCGCCGGTCAGCGCGACGCCCGTCCCGGCCTGGCAGAGCCCGGCCGCCACACCGAGCCCGCCGACGGTCACCGCGATCACGGCGGCGGCGAGGACGCCGAGGTGCGCGCGCGGACCCCCGGCCCGGGCCACGGCCACCGGCCCCACCCCGGCGGTCAGGGCCGCGCCGGCCGTGGCGAGCAGGATCGGGGTGCAGGCCATGGGCGTGGCGTCGCCGAGGATGCGGGTCGGCTCGCTCACGAGCACCCAGCCGACGAACCAGAGGGAAGCGGCCGTCACCAGCCCGTCGAGGGTGAGCCGCAGGGTCGTCGCCGCCGGGGCCGCCACCCCGGGCAGCCGGAGCAGCCCCGCGAGGAGGAGCAGCCCGCCCACCGCGGCGGCGACCGAGACCACCGTGGCCCAGCTCGTGCGGTGCCCCTGCTCGTGCGCCCAGTGCGGCACGGCGGCGAGCGTCGCGCCCAGCCCGGCCAGCAGGCTGAGCAGGGCGACGCCCGCGCCGGCCGCCAGCAACAGGGCGGCCGGGCGCTGCGGCCCGGTGCGCCGCCGGACACCGGCCGCCAGCAGGACCGTCGCCGACGCGGCGACGAGCCAGCTCAGGCCCGCGCCTGCGGCCACGCCCGGGGGGAGATGCACGGCCCCCACTGTGCCGGATGAGCGCGGACCGTGGGGTACCGGATGTGCATCTGTTGGGACACGGTGCCCGCGCACCGGCCCCGCGGCCGGCGCGGTGCAAGACTGGTACGCATGCCTGAGCTGCGGTCGAAGACCTCCACGCACGGTCGGACGATGGCCGGCGCCCGGGCCCTCTGGCGGGCCACCGGGATGACCGACGACGACTTCGGCAAGCCGATCGTCGCCATCGCCAACAGTTTCACCCAGTTCGTCCCGGGCCACGTACACCTCAAGGACCTCGGCGGCCTGGTCGCCGACGCGGTGGCCGAGGCGGGCGGCGTGGGCCGGGAGTTCAACACCATCGCGGTCGACGACGGCATCGCGATGGGGCACGGCGGCATGCTCTACTCGCTGCCCAGCCGCGAGCTCATCGCCGACGCGGTGGAGTACATGGTCAACGCGCACTGCGCGGACGCGCTGGTCTGCATCTCCAACTGCGACAAGATCACTCCGGGCATGCTGCTCGCCGCGCTCCGGCTCAACATCCCCACCGTCTTCGTCTCCGGCGGCCCCATGGAGGCCGGAAAGACGGTCGCGATCGAGGGGATCGTGCACAGCAAGATCGACCTGATCGACGCCATGATCGCCTCGTCGAACGAGGCGGTCACCGACGACCAGCTCGGCGCCATCGAGCGGTCGGCCTGCCCCACCTGCGGCTCCTGCTCCGGCATGTTCACCGCCAACTCGATGAACTGCCTCACCGAGGCGATCGGGCTCTCCCTGCCCGGCAACGGTTCGACGCTGGCCACCCACGCCGCCCGCCGGTCGCTCTTCGTCGAGGCCGGGCGGACCGTCGTGGACCTGGCCCGGCGGTGGTACGACCAGGACGACGCCTCGGTGCTGCCCCGGTCGATCGCCTCCCGGCCGGCCTTCGAGAACGCGGTCGCGCTCGACGTGGCGATGGGCGGCTCCACGAACACGGTGCTGCACCTGCTCGCCGCCGCTCGCGAGGCCGAGCTGGACTTCGACGTGGCCGACATCGACGAGATCTCCCGCCGGGTGCCCTGCCTCGCGAAGGTCGCCCCGAACTCGCCGCAGTACCACATGGAGGACGTGCACCGCGCCGGCGGAATCCCGGCGATCCTCGGCGAACTGAACCGCGCCGGGCTGCTGCACCGGGACGTGCACGCGGTGCACTCGCCCTCGCTGGACCGTTGGCTGGCCGACTGGGACGTCCGCGGCGGTTCGGCCCGGCCGGAGGCGGTCGAGCTGTTCCACGCCGCCCCGGGCGGGGTCCGCACCACCGAGCCCTTCTCCACCACCAACCGCTGGTCCTCCCTCGACACCGACGCGGCGGGCGGCTGCGTCCGGGACGTGGCGCACGCGTACTCGGCCGACGGCGGACTCGCCATCCTGCACGGCAACCTCGCGCCGGACGGCTGCGTGGTGAAGACCGCCGGGGTGCCCGAGGAGTGCCTGACGTTCCGCGGCCCGGCGAAGGTCTTCGAGTCGCAGGACGACGCGGTCGAGGCCATCCTCAACAAGCGGATCGTCGCCGGCGACGTCGTCGTGATCCGGTACGAGGGCCCGAAGGGCGGCCCCGGCATGCAGGAGATGCTCTACCCCACCTCGTTCCTCAAGGGCCGGGGGCTGGGGCGGGCCTGCGCGCTGCTCACCGACGGTCGGTTCTCCGGCGGCACCTCGGGCCTGTCGATCGGGCACGTCTCACCCGAGGCGGCCTCCGGCGGGCTGATCGCGCTCGTGCGGGACGGCGACGAGATCGTCATCGACATCCCGGCGCGCTCGATCGAGCTGAACGTGCCCGAGGACGTGCTCCAGGCTCGCCGGGTGGCCGAGGAGAAGCGGGACCGCCCGTACACCCCGACCGACCGGCAGCGCCCGGTCTCGGCGGCGCTGCGGGCGTACGCCTCGATGGCCACCTCGGCCAGCGACGGCGCCTACCGCCGCGTCCCGGAGTAGACCCCGCCCCCGCCCCGGCGTCGGTCCGCCACCCAGACCCTCACGCGGATCTTGGTTGGCCCATGCCCCGGAAGGGGCTGGTCCGCGCCGAGATCCGCTCGGGCCCAGCGGCGGCGCGGGCCCGGCCGGGGCGGGTCAGGCGGGGTTCACCACGCGGTCGAGGACGAGTTGGGCGGCGCCCATGATGCCCACGTCGGGGCCGGCGACGACGCGCTCGATGAGCAGGGCCTGGGTCGCCAGCGGTAGGCACCGCTCGTAGAGGGTCGCCCGCATGCTGGCCAGCAACGGCTCGCAGTCGGCGAGCCGACCGCCGATCGCGACGACCTGCGGGTTGAAGAAGTTCACCACCACCGCGAGGATCTCGCCGATCGACCGCCCCGCCCGGCGGGCCAGCGCGGTCGCGTGTCGGTCCCCGTCGTCGATGAGCCGCATCACGCCGGTGAGGTCCTCCACCGGCACACCCTGCTCGCGCAGCGCCGTCACCAGGGCCGCACCGCTGGCCACCGCCTCCAGGCAGCCGGTGTTGCCGCAGCTGCACAGCGGCGCCGCGTCGGCGACCACCCGGCAGTGGCTGATGTCCCCGGCGGAGCCCTGGGCGCCCCGGTGCAGGCGCCCTCCGGAGATGACCCCGGCACCGATGCCGGTGCCCGCCTTCACGTAGACCGCGTGGTCGAGGTCCGGGTGGGTGGCCTGGTGCTCGCCGAGCGCCATCAGGTTGGCGTCGTTGTCGACCACGACCGGCACGTCGGTGCGCTCCGCGCAGAACGCGCGCACGTCGAAGCCGTTCCAGCCGGGCATCCGGGACGGGCTGACGATCCGGCCGGTGTCGAACTGCACGGGGCCGGGGATGCCGATGCCGATGCCGCGCAGCCCACCGGAACGGGCCGCTCCCCGCTGCCCCGGCACCGTGCCGGACGCGCCCGGGGTCGGGACGGAATCGTCAGGTGCCGCGGCGGGCGTACCGGGTGCGGCGGCGGGCGCACCCGACGCCGGGGCCGGCGCGTCGGCGACGACGGGCACCAGCGCGGCCACCTCGTCGAGGAGCGCGCCGAGCACGGCTTCCGGGCCGTCCTCGATGCGTACCGGCCGGAACCGGGCCTCGACGACCCGTCCGGTGAGGTCGAGGGTGCCGAGCCGGGCGTGGTGCGCACCCAGGTCGATCGCGCCGATCAGCGCGCCGCCGGTGGGCACCGCCAGTTGACGGGGGCGGCGACCGCCCCGTGACTTGCCGCTCCCGGTCTCCTCGAGCAGCCCTTCGCTGATCAGCGCCTCGACCCGTTGGGAGACGGTCGACGGCGACAGCCCGGAGAGCCGGGCCAGGTCGGCCCGGCTCGCCGCCGCTCCGGTGGCCACCAACCGGAGCAGCTCGTGTGGGCCGCCACGGAGACCGTCCCGTGAGGCGTCGGCAATCGTCACGCCAGGTTCTTAGCATCCCCGCTTTCTTCAAGCAACTAGTTGACTTGCTTTGGTGTCTCGCATTAGATGGCCCCGTTGATTCGAGATGAACAGTTCTTTGTTCGACTGTCGAAGAAAGTGAGGCGAGCTGTGGCACCGACAGCGGCATCGGACCTCGCGGACCGGACCGGGCCCACCCGCCCCGACCGGCCGATGGTGGCCGTGCGCGGCCTGCAGAAGTGGTTCGGCCCGCTGCACGTGCTCAAGGACGTGGACCTGACGGTCGCCCCCGGAGAGGTCGTGGTGGTGATCGGTCCCTCCGGCTCCGGGAAGTCCACGCTCTGCCGCTGCCTCAACCGCCTGGAGGTCGCGGGTGCCGGCAGCATCGAGATCGACGGCGAACCGCTGCCCGCCGAGGGACGGAAGCTCGCCCGCCTGCGCGCGGACGTCGGCATGGTCTTCCAGTCCTTCAACCTCTTCGGTCACCGGACGGTGCTGGACAACGTCACGCTCGGCCCCATCCGGGTCCGGCGCGTGCCCAAGGCCGCGGCCCGCGAGGAGGCGATGGCCCTGCTCGACCGGGTCGGCATCGCCGACAAGGCCGACCGGTACCCCGCCCAGCTCTCCGGCGGTCAGCAGCAGCGCGCGGCGATCGCCCGCGCGCTCGCGATGCGACCGAAGGTGCTCCTCTTCGACGAACCGACCTCGGCCCTCGACCCCGAGATGGTCAACGAGGTCCTGGACGTGATGGTCTCCCTCGCCGCCGAGGGAATGACCATGATCGTGGTGACCCACGAGATGGGTTTCGCCCGCCGCGCCGCCGACCGCGTCGTCTTCATGGACGACGGCCGGATCGTCGAGTCCGGCACCCCCGACGAGTTCTTCGCCGCTCCGCGCACCGAGCGGGCGCGCGACTTCCTTTCCAAGATCCTCCAGCACTGACCCCCGAAGGAGGGTGACATGTCGATCTTCTCCACCACCGTCACACGGCGCCGGGCGCTGACGCTCGCCGCCACGGCCGTCACCGTCGCGCTCGCCGCGGCCGGTTGCGGCGACGGCGGATCCGCCCCCGCCCTGCCAGGCGCCGCCGGCGGCGGCGACAAGGGCGCCCAGTCCGTGTTCGACGCGGCGCCGGTGGCCTCGGACGCCGAGATCCCGGCCGGCTCCACCATGGACGCCATCCGCAAGCGCGGGTACCTCAGCGTCGGCGGCTCGCTGGACGCTCCCCTGCTCTCGCAGCAGAACCCGGTCACCGGTCAGATCGAGGGCTTCGACGCCGACATGGCCAAGCTGCTGGCCAAGTACATCATCGGCAAGCCCGAGGTGAAGACCGTGACCATCGGCACCCAGACCCGGGAGGCGATGCTGCAGGCGAAGGAGGTCGACGCAGTCTTCCAGACCTACACGATCACCCCGCAGCGGGCCACTCAGGTCGCCTTCGCCGGCCCGTACCTGACCTCCGGCCTGGCCGTCGCCGTGCGCAAGGACGAGACGAGCATCAAGGGCGTCCAGGACCTGGCCGGCAAGACCGTCATCGTGGGCGCCAACACCCCGGCGGTCACCGCCCTGCCCAGCGCCGCCCCCGGCTCCAAGCAGGTCGCGTTCGCCACCGACCCGCAGGCCGTGCAGGCGCTGCTGCAGAAGCGCGGCGACGCGTACGTGCAGGACTTCACCCTGCTCGCGTCGAACGCCAAGTCGAACCCGGGGATGAAGGTGGTCGGCGAGCCGTTCACCACCGAGGCGTACGGCATCGGCCTCAACCACGAGGACACCCAGTTCAAGGAGTTCGTCAACAACTGGCTCAAGAAGATCCAGGCGGACGGCACCTGGGCCAAGGTCTGGCAGAACACCCTGGGCTCGGTGGTGGAGGGCGGCACGCCCACCCCGCCGGCGATCGGGTCCGTCGAAGGCTCCTGAGGATCCCGACCCCGCCATGGAAGCCCTCACCGCTCACCTCGGCGAGCTCGGCCACGGGCTGGTCACGACGGTCCACCTGACCGTCGTGACCACCATCGGCGCGCTGCTGCTCGGCGTCCTCGTGGCGACACTGCGGATCTGCCCGGTGCCGCTGCTGCGCGGCATCGGCACGGTCTACGTCGAGGTGCTGCAGAACCTGCCGCTGCTGGCCCTGCTCGTCCTCTTCGTCTTCGCCCTGCCCACGATCGGCATCACGTTCCCGCTCTTCACCTCGGCGGCCATCGTGATCGCCGCGTACGAGGGCGCGTACCTGGCCGAGGCGATCCGCGCCGGGATCAACACGGTGGGGATCGGGCAGGCCGAGGCGGCGCGCGCCATCGGGCTCACCTTCAGCCAGTCCCTGCGGTACGTCATCCTGCCGCAGGGGCTGCGCGCGGTGATCCAGCCGATGGGCACCATCTGCATCGCGCTGCTGATGAACACCTCGCTGGCCGCCGCGGTCGGCGTCGTGGAACTTACCCAGGCGGCCAACAACGTCAATCTCGTCGAGGCCCAGCCGATCGCCGTCTTCACCGGCGCCGGCCTCGCGTACATGCTGCTGGCGCTGCTGATGGGCCGCCTCACCGGCGCGCTCGAACGAAGGTTTGCGATCGTGCGATGAACCAGAACCAGCAGATCCTCTTCGACGTACCGGGGCCGCGCGCGCAGCGCCGGATCCGCATCGCCACCGTGGTGGGCGCGTTCGTCATCGTCGGCGGTCTCGCCTGGGCGGTGCACCAGTTCGCCAGCCACGGCGAACTCGCCGCCGAGCGGTGGCAGCCCTTCACCACCTGGCCGATCTGGCGCTACCTGCTGGACGCGCTCTGGGCCACCCTGCTGGCCGCCGCGGCCACCGCCGTCCTCAGCTCCGTGCTGGGGCTGCTGCTCGCGCTCGGCCGCCTCTCGACACATCGGCCGGTGCGCTGGCTGGCCGGCGCGTACGTGGAGGTCTTCCGGACCGTACCCGCGCTGCTGCTGGTGTACATCACGCTCTTCGCGCTGCCCAAGTACGGCCTGAACTTCCCGCTGTTCTGGAAGCTCGTGGTGCCGCTCGTGGTCTCCAACGCGGCGGCCTTCGCCGAGATCTTCCGCGCCGGCATCAAGGCGCTGGACCGGGGCCAGACCGAGGCGGGTCTCGCGATCGGCCTGCGCCGGGGCCAGGTGATGCGGCTCGTCGTCCTGCCGCAGGCCCTGCTCACGTTGACCCCCTCGCTGGTCAGCCAGCTGGTCGGGCTGCTCAAGGACACCTCGCTCGGCTTCGTGGTGAGTTACACCGAGTTGCTGTACAGCGGCCAGGTGCTCGCCTCGTACACCCACCTGCTGATCCAGACGTTCCTGGTGGTGGCGCTGATCTACCTCGTCGTCAACGCGTCGCTGTCGAAGTTCGCCCGCGTCCTGCAGGCCCGTAACGGGCGGCTCACCACCCGCGGCCGATCGGCCGCGCGGGACGCGGTGACGCCGCCGCTCACCCCAGGGAGTACCGCCCCATGACCACCGCCCCGTACGCCGAACTGGCCCGGGTGACCCGCAACGGCTTCGTGGAGAGCCGGCACTTCGGCAGCGCCGTGGTGCTCGACCCGAGCGGCGCCGTCGTGCTGAGCGCCGGCGTGCCCGACGAACCGGTGCTGCCGCGCTCCACCCTCAAGCCGGTACAGGCGCTGGCCTGCCTGAGCGCCGCCGAGGCGGCCGGCGGCGCGTCGCCGCTCGCCGGCGTGCTCGCCGGTCCCGCGCTGGCGATCGCCGCCGGCAGCCACACCGGTGACGACCGGCACGTGGCCGTGGTACGCGAGCTGCTCGCCGCCGCCGGGCTGACCGAGGACGCGCTGCGCTGCCCGGTCGACTGGCCCGAGGACGAGGCGACCCGTGAGCGGCTGATCCGCGAGGGCGAGCAGCGCACCCGGATCCGGATGAACTGCTCGGGCAAGCACGCCGCCATGCTGGTCGCCGCCGTCGCCCGAGGCTGGTCGACGGACGACTACCTGGATCCGGCGCACCCGTTGCAGCGGGAGGCCGCCGCCGCCGTCGAGCGGCTGGCCGGCGCACCGGTGAGCACCACGGCGGTGGACGGTTGCGGCGCCCCGCTCTTCGGGCTGCCGCTCACCGGGCTGGCCCGCACCTTCCAGGCGCTGGCCCTCGCCGAGCCGGGTAGCGCGCCGGCCCGGGTGGCCGAGGCCATGCGGCAGCACCCGGAGTACGTCGGCGGGTGGAACGGCCACCCGAACACGGACCTCATGCGGGCCCTGCCGGGGGTGCTCGCCAAGGGCGGCGCCGAGGGGGTGCTCGGGGTGGCCACCGCCGACGGGTACGCCGTCGCCGTCAAGGCGATCGACGGCAGCCCGCGGGCCACCACCGTGATCGCGCTCGCCGCCCTCGCCGAGGCCGGCGCGGCGGTCGACGGTGCCCCGGAGCTGCGCCGCGTGCCGGTGCTCGGCGGGGGTGAGCCGGTGGGCGCCGTCACCGCCGCCATCGATTTCACCGCGGGAACGTTCCGCACGGAGAAGGAAGACTGATGACGACATTCGAGATCTGCATCGACAGCGTCGAGGGCGCGATCGCCGCCGAGGCGGCCGGCGCCGATCGGGTGGAGCTCTGCTCCGCGCTGTTCGACGGCGGGCTGACCCCGAGCATCGGCACCATCGAGACGGCCCTGCGCAGCGTGGACCGGATCCGGGTGCACGTCATCGTCCGGCCGCGCGCCGGCGACTTCATCTACTCCCCCACCGAGATCGAGTCGATGGTCCGCGACGTGCGCGCCGCGGTCGAGGCCGGGGCGCACGGCGTGGTGATCGGCGCGCTCACCGCCGAGGGCGACGTGGACGTCCCCACCACGCGCAAGCTCATCGAGGCCGCCGGCGACGCCAGCGTGACCTTCCACCGGGCGTTCGACATGGTCCGTGACCCGTTCGAGGCGCTGGAGCAGCTCGTCGAGCTGGGCGTGCACCGGGTGCTGACCTCGGGCCAGGAGGTCAGCGTGCTGGAGGGCGCGCCGCTCATCGCCGAGCTGGTGCGCCGGGCCGGCGACCGCATCGTCGTCATGCCCGGCGGCGGCATCACCCCGCGCAACATCGCCCGGATCATCGAGGCCACCGGCGCGCAGGAGTACCACTTCGCGGCGCTGGTGAGCTCGGACAGCCCGGCCGTGCACCGCAACCCCCGCCCGCTGATGGGCGGCAGCCTGCACCGCCCGGAGTACGAGCGGTCGGGCACCTCGGCCGACCTGGTCGGCCAGGTCCTCTCCGCGGCCCGCGGTTGACCTGGATCTTGGTCGGGAACCGCCCCTCCACGGGCACCTTCTGACCAAGGTCATCGAGGCTGTGGGGTTGTTCGCACTTCGCGCGAACAACCCCACAGCCCTAGTTGACCGTACGGAGGACCGGGTGGCTGGTGAGTGCGGGCGGGTCGAGGGGGGCCGGGGCGCGCACGGTGAAGGTGACCGACTCGCCGGGCAACAGGGTCACCAGGGCCTCGTCCACGGTGGCCGCCGGGTGCAGGCGGTCCGGGAAGAGGGTCAGGTCGCGCAGCACCGTGCGGGCGGTGACGTGCACCCGCTGCCCGCCCTCGACGGTTTCGACGGTCGCGTCGCAGCGGGACGCCGGCCAGTCGACGTCCCGGTCCTCGGCGAAGAACCACAGCGCACGCTCCGCGCCGCCCGCCTCGGCCACCAGTAGCTCCCGGGTGGCCTCGTCCGGCCGGGTCAGCTCGGCCGGCAGCGCCACGGTGACCGAGGAGCGCGCCGGCACGGCCAACTCCACGGACGTCTTGCCCCGCGGCTCGCCGGCCAGGGTCAGCCGGGTCACCGCCGCCACCGCCCGCCAGTCGTCGGGACCGTCGTTGACCGCGACCAGGGCGAGCCCGCCGTCACGGGGCTGGACGGTGAGCAGCCGGTCGGCGTACGCGCGGCGCAGCGCGTACCAGAGCGGTTTGCGCCGGCCGTCGCCGTCGATCGCCGACCACGAGGTGACCGGCCAGCAGTCGTTGAGCTGCCAGACGATGGTCCCCGCGCAGACCGGCCGGAGCGAGCGGAAGTGCTCCACCCCGAGCTGGATGGCGCGGGCCTGGTTGAGCTGCGTCAGGAAGTGCCAGTCGTCGAAGTCGCGCGGCACGGGCAGGTGCGCTTCCAGGCCGCGTCGCAACTTCGCGTCCCCGTCGGCCGCCTTCTGGTGGTGTGCCATGCCGGGCGAGTCGTGGGCGAGCGGCTCGTCGGAGAGCGCCCGCCGCAGGGTGGCGTACGCGGGCGGCGCCTGATAGCCGAACTCGGCCACGAACCGTGGCGTGTACGCCCGGTACCGGGTGTAGTCGTCGGTGTTCCAGACGTCCCAGATGTGCGTGGTGCCGTGCGCCGGGTCGTTCGGGTGCAGGTCCTCGCGCCCCGACCACGGGCTGCCCGGCCAGTACGGCCGGGTCGGATCCAGCTCGGCGACCACCCGGGGCAGCAGGTCCAGGTAGTAGCCGCGCCCCCAGGTGCGCCCGGCCAGCGCGTCCCGCCAACCCCAGTCGTGCCAGCCCCAGATGTTCTCGTTGTTGCCGGTCCAGAGCACCAGCGACGGGTGCGCGGCGAGCCGGGTCACCTGCTCCCGCGCCTCGGCCTCGACCTCGGTGCGGAACGGCTCCTCCTCCGGGTACGCGGCGCAGGCGAAGAGGAAGTCCTGCTGCACGAGCAGACCCCGCTCGTCGGCGAGGTCGTAGAAGTCCTCCGACTCGTACCGGCCGCCGCCCCAGACCCGCACCAGGTTGACGTTGGCCTCGACGGCCTGCGTGAGCCGCTCGGCCAGCCGGCCGCGGGTGATCCGGGTCGGGAAGGCGTCGTCCGGGATCCAGTTCACCCCCCGCACGAAGACCGGCACGTCATTGACGTGCAGGGTGAACGCGGAGCCGTGCTCGTCGGGCGCGGTGTCCAGCCGGACCGACCGGAAGCCGACCCGCCGCGACCAGCCGTCCAGAGTGGATCCGTCCCGGTCGTGCAGCGTCACCGTCAGCGGGTACCGGGGCTGCTCCCCGTACCCCCGCGGCCACCAGCGCGCCGGCGCGCGGACGGTGAGGTCGACCACGGCCGTGCGCTGCCCCGCGGCGATCGTCGCCTCGGCGGTCGCGTCCGCGACCCCGGCCCGGACGGTGAGCGGCCCGTCGCCCGCCCGCTCCACCTCGACGTGCACCGTCACGCGGCCGTCGGCCCCGTCGAGGGTCACCAGCGGGCGTACGGTCGCCAGCCGCGCCGTCGACCAGTCGTGCAGCCCGATCTCCTGCCAGATCCCGGCGGTGACGAGGGTCGGCCCCCAGTCCCAGCCGAAGTTGCAGGCCATCTTCCGGATGAAGTGGAACGGCTCCGGGTAGGCGTTCGGACGGTCGCCGAGCCGCTCACGGTGCGCCTGGGCGTAGCGGTAGGCGGAGTCGAAGCGGACGGTCAGCGTGTTGTCACCGGCCCGCAGCAGCGAACGCACGTCGAAGCGGTGGCCCCGGTGCATGTTCTCGGTGCGGGCGACCTCGACGCCGTTCAGGCTCACGGTGGCCACCGTGTCCAGCCCGGCGCAGACGAGGTCCGTGCGATCCGCGGCGGCCGGCTCGTGCCGGAAGCGCGTCTCGTAGACCCAGTCGGTGCGCCCGATCCAGGCCAGCGCACGCTCGTTGTCGTCGAGGAACGGGTCGGGGACGAGGCCGGCGGCGAGCAGGTCGGTGTGCACGCAGCCGGGCACCGTGGCGGGGACCACCTGCCCGGCGACATCCTCGGGCACCTGCGGGCCGGGCACCGCCCTCAGCACCCACCCGTCGTGCAGCGCTCGCTGACCCACGATCTCACCGTGCCTTCCCCCGGGTCCCCGGACTCGGTAACCCTTCCACCGCCGACGCCGGCGGACAACCGCCCTCGGGGGTCAACGGGACGCGGACGGGAACTCCTCGAAGTACGCCTCCACCCGCTCCGCGGTGGCCGGACGGGCCAGCGCGAAGCCCTGCCCGTAGCGGCAGCCCGCCCGGTGCGCGCCCTGCACCTGGGTGGTCGACTCAAGCTCCTCCACCACCACCTCCACCCCGAGCCGGTCGCCGACGTTGACCACCACCTCGATGAGCGGGCGGTGCGCGTCCGGCCCCGGGTCGACGAGGTGGGCGCCCACCTTCAGCAGGTCGATCGGCAGCCGCCGCAGCCGCGCCAGCGAGGCGTGCTCGGCGCCGAAGTCGTCCAGCGCCGTCCGCACGCCGAGCGAGCGCAGCCCGGCCAGCCGGGCGACCACGGTGGACAGTTCGCCGCCGATCCTCGGCTCCGCCACCTCCACCACCAGCCGCTCCGGCGGCACCCCGTACGCGGCGAGGATCGCGCCCGTACGCTGCACGAAGTCCGGCGTCGTCAGCTCGCCCGTGGTGACGTTGACGGCCATCCAGAGCTGCCGGCCGTTCGCGGACCACTCGGCGAGCTGCCGGCAGGCCCGGTCCAGCACCCACCACTCCAGCTCGCCGCCGATGTCCAGGTCCTCGGCGACGGGGAGCAGTTCGGCGGGGAGCACCGTGCCGAGCACGGGGCTGCGCCAGCGCAGCAGCGCCTCGGTGCCGACGGGCTGCCGGTCGCCGAGCCCCAGCACCGGCTGGTAGACCAGGTCCAGCTCGCCGCGGGCCACCGCCCCGGGCAGTTCCCGCTCCAGGTCGAGCCGGCGGACGAGCTGCTCCTCCAGGAACGCGTCGTACCACTCGACCCGGTCGCGGCCGAGCTGGACGGCCCGACGGCGGGCCAGGTCGGCCTGGCGCAGCACGTCCTCGGGGGTGTCCGCGGTGACCTCCGCCAGGCCGATGCTCGCCTGCACCCGCAGCACGCGTCCGGCGAGCCGGTAGGGCTCGACGAGCGCGGCGAGCAGCCGGGTGCCCAACGCGTACGCGAGCACCGGCCCGACCGAGGTGACCACCGCGAACCCGCCACCGTCCAGCCGCGCGAGCAGGTCCCGCCCGCCGACGGCCGACCTGGCCCGGCGCGTCGCCTCGGCCCACAGGTCGTCGCGCAGCACCGGGGAGGCGGTGTCGGGGCCGGGCAGGTGCAACTCCACCGCCAGCAGCGCCCCCGTCGGCGTCGGCGCGCCGCCCAGGGCGGCGAGGGCCCGCAGCAGCGCCGGCCGGTCGGCGAGCGGCGCCACCGGCGCGGTCGCGGCCGGCCGGGCGGTTTCCGGCGCCGCTCCCGACTCCTGCTCCTGCTCCGTCGACCGGCCGGCCGGCGGCCCCGGCGTCGCGTCCGCCGGGCGGCGCGCGCGCTGTCGCCCACCCGGCTCGTCGGGGCTCGTGCCGGCGCCGTCGGGCTCGTCCGGGGCCGCGCCGACGCCGTCCGGCTCGCTGTGCCGGGCGTGCGGGCGGGCGTCACCGGCCCGGAGCAGTTCGCGGAGCACCAGCGGCGGCACCGCCGCGAGAGCGAGGAGCACGGTGGTGGTGTCGGTCGGCAGACCGGCGCCGAGGTGCCGGCCGACGGCCGCCAGCACGGTCACCGCGGGGACCACCGCCCGGAGCCAGGCGGGCGCCGGGCGGGTGACCGCCGCACCAGCGTCGACCGCCCGGACCGCGCCGGCGGCGACGAGCAGCATCCCGACCACCAACGGCGGTACGGCCGCCAGTGCCGGCGCATCCGCCACGGCTCGCGACGGGACGACAGTCAGCAACAGCAGACCCAGCAGGGTGAGCGCCACGCCGCCACGGCAGACGGCCGCGCCCGGACGGCGGTGCGGGCCGGTCAGCGAGGTGAGCCCGGCCATGCCGAGCACTCCCAGCAGCACCGCCGTGGGCAGTCGGACCAGTTCCGGAAGCGCGGAGCGGTGCAGCGACAGCCAGCCCGCGAGGGCCAGCCCCACCGTCGGGGCGCCCGCGTCGGCGAGGCGGCGTAGCCGCACCCGCGCCGGCGGTCGCGCGCGGCCGGGCAGGCGGCGCAGGCCGAGGCCGGCGAGGCCCGCGGTCACGACCAGGCCCACGCCCGCCGCCACTTGGTGCCCGGTGCCCGCCAGCGGCAGCAGGGCCGCGGTCAGCCCGGCCGCCACCACGGCAGCGTCGAGCAGCAGGATGCCGGTGCGGGCCGCCGGTGACCGGACGGCCAGCCGGGAGAGGCGTAGCCCGGCGAGCGCGGCACCGGCGCCACCGGCGAGCGCCACGACCGAGACGACGGCGAGCAGGTGGGCGGTGGCGGCGAGGACGAGGAGCGGGACCGCCGCGAGCACGGCGGCCGCCAGCGCGGCCCGACCTGGGGCCAGGGCGCGGAGAGGGGCGGCGAGGAGCACGGCGGTCGCCTTCGTGAGGGGGCACGGGGGCGGTGCGCGAGGGCGACGGAGGGTGAGTCCGCTGCCCAATGGTCCGGAACGATTGGTGAGGGCTGACGGTTACGTGCCGCACATCCGCCGACGCAGTGACGCTCGTCACCATGGTCGCCGCGAGACCGCCCGGCACCGCCCGGCGCACGCCTGATCCGACCGAGGTGGGATCATCGGAGGGTGAGTAAGCCCGCCACCGTCCGCTTCCGGCACAACCAGGCCCTCCTGGCCGCGGCGATCATCGCCTTCATCGGCGCCCTGCCGCTGGCCAACGCCCGGACGTACCTGCTGCCGGTGCTGCTCGTCCCGCTGGCCGTGGGCATCTGGGCCTGGCGGGCGGGCACCGACGTCGACGCGCGCGAGCTGCGCGTACGGGCGCTCGTCGGGCAGCGCCGGATCGCCTGGGACCAGGTGGTCGAGCTGGCCGCCGATCCGCGCGGGCGCGCCGTGGCCCGGCTCGACGACGGCCAGCAGGTCGTCCTCCCGGCGGTACGCGGCAACGACCTGCCCCGGTTGATCTCCGCCACCGGTCAGGCCCTGCCCGACACCACCGCCTAGGGTCCGTCCTGTCGATCATCGGTGATCAAGAGGTTCGCGTCAGGAATCGGGGCGGGACGCGAACCTCTTGATCAACGAAGCAGAAGTGGGTCAGTAGCCGTCGACCACCGTGTTGATCAGCGGTTCGCCGGCGGCGAACCGGCGCACCTGGTCGCCGACCAGCCGGTACGCGCGCGGAAGCAGCCCGCGCACCGACCCGGCGACGTGCGGGGTGAGCAGCACGTTGGGCAGCTCCCAGAGCGGATGCTCCGCCGGCAGCGGCTCCGGGTCGGTGACGTCCAGCGCGGCGGAGATCCGCCCCGTGGCGAGTTCGGCGACCAGGTCCCCGGTGCGCGCCACCGGCCCGCGGGCGGCGTTGACCAGCAGCGCGCCGTCGCGCATCGCGGCCAGGAACCGCGCGTCGACCAGCCCGCGGGTCTGGTCGGTGAGCGGCACCAGCACCACCACCACGTCGGCCTCGGGCAGCAGCCGGGGCAGCTCCTCGACGCCGTGCACCCCCTGCTCGGGCCGGGCGGTCCGGGCCACCAGGGTGAAGCTGACGTCGAACGGGGCGAGCCGGTCACGCACCGCGGTGCCGATCGAGCCGGCGCCCAGGATCAGCACCCGCTTGCCGGACAGCTCGTCGGTGGGGGCCACGGCGCCGAACGCCCACTCCCGCCGCGCCTGTGCCCGGACGAACGCGGGGAACGCCCGCAGCTGCGCGAGGATCGCGGTCACCACCCACTCGGCGGTCGACGGGTCGTGCACGCCCCGGGCGTCGCAGAGCGTCACGCCCTCCGGCGTCCGGCCGACCCAGGCGTCCGCGCCGGCGGAGAGCAGCTGCACCACCTCGAGGTCGCGCAGCTCGTCCAGGAGTGACGCGGCGTCCGAGTTGGAGAGGAACGGTGGCACCCAGAACCGGACGCCCGCCGCCTCGGAGGGGAGCTTGTCGGGCTGCTCGACGACCTCGACGGTGACCTCCGGGGGCAGCTCACCGAGGAGCGTCAACCCGGCCTCGTGCGGAATCCATACCTTCACGCCCGCCGACTGTAGCCCCCGGCGGCGGCGACCGGACCGCCGCACACCCCGCCTGCGGCCCTCGCTCGGGATACCCTGGGCCGGGTGAGCGCCCGTCCCCCGTACCCCCGCGTCCGCCGCGCCCGTCGGGCACTCGCGGCGTCCTGCGCGGCACTGCTGCTGGCGGCCACCGGATGCAGTTTCGGCGAGCCGGAACCCGACCCGGCGGGTGAGCCGCCCACCTTCCCGAGCCCCTCGACCTCCGCGAGCGAGGGCGGCGCCGGCCAGCAGGTCATCGCCACGGTCCTGGCGAAGGGGCTGCGCGTGCCCTGGGCGATCGGCTTCCTCCCCGACGGCGGCGCCCTGGTCACCGAGCGCGACAGCGGCCGGATCCTGAAGGTCGGCCCCGAGTCCGGGCCGGACGGGCTGCGCGTCACCGTGGCCCACACCGTCACCGACGTGGCGGCGGACGGCGAGGGCGGCCTGCTCGGCATCGCCGTCTCCCCGCAGTACCAGCGGGACCGGACGCTCTTCGTCTACTACACCACCGAGCGGGACAACCGGATCGTCCGGCTCCAGCTCGGCGGAGAGCCGACCCCGATCCTCACCGGCATCCCGAAGGCGGGGATCCACAACGGTGGTGGCCTCGGGTTCGGCCCGGACGGTCAGCTCTACGCGAGCACCGGCGACGCGGGCGACCGCCCGAACTCGCAGGACGTCAAGAACCTCGGCGGCAAGATCCTCCGGATCACCCGGGACGGCAAGCCCGCGCCGGGCAACCCGTTCCCCGACTCGCCCGTCTGGTCGCTGGGGCACCGCAACGTGCAGGGCTTCGCCTGGGACCCGGCCAAACGGATGTACGCCGTGGAGTTCGGCCAGAACACCTGGGACGAGATCAACGAGATCGCCAAGGGGAAGAACTACGGCTGGCCGGAGGTCGAGGGGCGCGGCGACGACAAGCGTTACGTGAATCCGATCACCCAGTGGCCGACCTCGGACGCCTCCTGCTCCGGTCTGGCCGCCGTGGACCGGCTTCTGGTCACCGCCTGCCTGCGCGGCAAGCGGCTCTGGGTGGTCGAGCTGACCGACACCGGCAGCGTGCTCGGCCAGCCGCACGAGCTGCTCACCGACCGGTACGGACGACTGCGGGCCGTCGCCAAGGCGCCCGACGGGTCCATCTGGGTGACCACCTCCAACCACGACGGGCGAGGGCAGCCGGTTCCGGAGGACGACCGGATCCTGCGACTGGTCTTCGCCGACGGCGGCGCCGGACGAAGCTGATCCGAGCGAGACACAATCGTCAGCATGGACGGGGAGCGGAACGAGCAGCACGCCGCCGGGGACGCCTCGGTGGCGGGCCGGCGTCGCTGGTCGCCGCGGCGCGGCGCGGCGCCGGCCGGGTGGCGCGGCCCGCTGCGCATGGCCGGTGTGACCCTCGCCGTGCTGGTCGTCACCCTGGCCGGTGTGGTGCTCGGCGTGTTCGCCGGCGGTCGGGTCGACACGGACATCGGGCCCTTCCAGGCGACCCTCACCCTCTCCCCCGACACCGCGGGGGGCACCACCGTCGACATCCCGCCGCTGGGCGCGCTCCTGCTGGACAGCCACGACGGGCCGACCCACCTCACCGTCCGGTTGGGGGCGCTCGACCAGACCCGCACCGAGGCACTGATCGACGATCCGGCGAGCATCCAGCGGGCCAGCGTCTCCGCCGTCGAGGACGTGCGCGCCGGGATCATGCGGCTCGGCCTGCGTACGGTCGCCTCGGCGGTGCTGGCCACGCTGCTCCTCGCCGGGCTGGTGTTCCGGAACGTCCGCCGCACCGCCTGGGCGGGCGGCCTGGCCCTCGTCGTCACGGCGGGCAGTCTGGGTGCGGCCGCGACCACCCTGCGCCCCCAGGCGATCGAGGAGCCCCGCTACGAGGGGCTGCTGGTGAACGCGCCGGCGATCGTCGGTGACGCGCGGCGCATCGCCAACGACTACACGCGCTACGCCGAACAGCTCCAACGTCTGGTGGGCAACGTCAGCCAGCTCTACACCACCGTCTCCGGGCTGCCGGTGTTCGAGCCGGCGCCCGACACCACCCGGGTGCTGCACGTGTCGGACATGCACCTCAACCCGACCGGGTGGCAGCTGATCCGCACGGTGGTGGACCAGTTCGATATCGACGTGGTGATCGACACCGGCGACATCACCGACTGGGGCAGCGAGCCGGAGGCGTCCTTCGTCGGCTCCATCGGCGTGCTGCGCAAGCCGTACGTCTACATCCGCGGTAACCACGACTCGGCCCGGACGGCGGCGGCGGTGGCCCGTCAGCCGAACGCGATCGTGTTGAACAACTCGACCGCCACGGTCGCGGGGCTGACCATCGCCGGAATCGGCGACCCGCGCTTCACCCCGGACAAGAACACCTCGCCGGCCGGCAGCGGGATGACCCAGCAGGTGGCCGACCAGGTCATCGGGTCCGGCGAGCAGCTCGCCGAGACGATCCGCAAGTCCCCCCGCCCGGTGAACATCGCGCTGGTGCACGACCCGGCGTCGGCCGGGCCGCTCTCCGGCACCTGCCCGCTCGTCCTGGCCGGGCACACGCACACCCGGCAGGTCTCGAAGCTGCCGCAGCTGCCCGGGCAGATGCCGACCCAGCTCATGGTGGAGGGCTCCACCGGCGGCGCCGGGCTGCGCGGGTTGGAGGGCGAGAAGCCCACCCCGCTGTCGATGAGCGTCCTGTACTTCGACAAGGACAAGCTGCTCCAGGCGTACGACGACATCACGGTGGGCGGCACCGGCGAGGCCCAGGTGAACCTGGAACGGCACGTCATCCAGGATCCGAAGGCCGGAGACGAGGTGCCCGTCACCCCGACACCGAGCCGGGGCGGGCCGGTCTCCCCCACCCCGAGCGGGAGCCCGACGGCGACGCCGAGCCCCACCCGCTGAGGTCAGCGGCGCAGTGCGAGCGCCGCCAGAGCGGCGTTGACGATGCTGCCGGGGAGCAGGTCGTGCAGTTCGTACAGCTCGGCGACGCTGCCGGACTGGCCGAACTCGTCCACCCCGAGCGGCACCGCCGGCACGCCGAGCGCGGAGCCGAGCCAGGCCATCGCGTGCGACGCCGCGTCGTGCACGGTGACCAGCGGCGCCCGGTCGTCGAAGGCGGAGCGGAGCGCCCCGGGCACGCTCGGCACGGTCGCCGTACGCACACCCTGGCGGAGGGTGCGCTGCCAGGCCCGGTAGATCCGGTCCAGGGAGGTCACGTCCACGACGTGCGCGGCGACGCCCTCCTCGGCCAGCTCCGCGGCGGCGGCCAGCACCTCGGGCAGCACCGCCCCGGACGCGGCCAGCTGCACGACCGGCGCGTCCGCCAGGTGCGGGTACGCCTGGTGGGCGTCGACCAGCCGGTACGCACCGGCGACGACCTGCCGGCGCAGCACCGCGTCGCCGAACCGGGCGCGCGCCGCCTCGAACGGCGCCTGGTCGACCGGGCGGGTGCTGAGGCGGAAGTAGTACGCCCCGTCCTCGGCCGGCGCGGCCGTCGCCGACGGCGCCGCGCCGGCCGCGATCTGGCCCAGCGCGTCGCAGAGCAGCCAGTCCAGGGTCACGGCGTACGCCGGCTCGATGAACGTCACGCCGGGCAGCTCCAGCCCGACGGAGGCGGTGATGGTCGACTGGTGTGCCCCGCCCTCGGGGGCGAGCGTGATCCCGGACGGGGTGCCGGCGACCACGAACCGGGCACCGGAGTACGTGCCGTAGAGGAACGCGTCCAGGCCGCGCAGCACGAACGGGTCGTACACGGTGCCGACCGGCAACAGCGGCTGGCCGGACAGGTCCCAGGCCAGGCCGAGCTGGCCCAGCAGCAGGAACAGGTTCATCTCCGAGATGCCCAGCTCGATGTGCTGCCCGGACGGGGTCTCCGTCCAGCGCAGCATCCGGTCCTCCGTCCAGGAGCGCTGAGCGGTCGGGGCGAACACCCCGGTCTTGTTGATGAACCCGGCCAGGTTGGTGGAGGTGGCGACGTCCGGGGCCGTGGTCACCAGGTAGCGGCCCACCTCCGGGTCGCGGGCAAGGTCCACGAGGACCCGGCCGAAGACCTCCTGGGTGGAGATCGGCTTGGTGGCGCGTATCCGGGTGGTCTCCGGGACGGTGACCCCCAGCGCCCGCTCGCGCGGCGGTCGGGACAGCGCCTCCCGGCGCTCACCGGCTCGGATGCCGGCCGGCGTCGCCGGGTCCAGCCGGTCCCACTCGGTCTCCGGGGTCAGGCCGTGCGCGGCGCGCAACGCGTCGACCTGCTCGGTGGTGAGCAGGGCGGAGTGGTTGCGCGGGTTGCCGGCGATCGGCAGCCCCCACCCCTTCACCGTGTACGCGAAGACCACGCTGGGCCGGTCGGTGACGGCGTCGCACTGGGCGTACGCGTCGAGCAGCGCCGCGAGGTCGTGCCCGCCGAGGTCGGTGACGAGCGGGCCCAACTCGTCGTCGGGGATGTCGGCGATGAACGCGGCGACCGCCTCGGGCGCGCCGTCGAGGAACCGCTTGCGCAGCTCCGCCCCGGCGAGCCCGAACAGCGACTGGTACTGCTCGTTGGGCATCGCGTCGATCCAGTCCCGCAGCGCGGACCCGCCCGGCCGTTCGTACGCCGCCGCGAGCCGGCGGCCGTACTTGACCTCGACGACATGCCAGCCGGCCGCCTCGAACTGCCCCCGCCACTGGTTGATCCGCACCCCGGGCACCACCCGGTCCAGCGACTGGCGGTTGAAGTCGACAAGCCACATGACGTCACCGAGACCGGTGGTGGCCGGGTCGGCGACGGCCTCCCAGATGTTGCCCTCGTCCAGCTCCGCGTCGCCGATCAGCGCGATGAACCGGGACCGGGGCCGGGGGCCGAAGTGCGCGTCGACGTACCGCCGGGTGGCCGCCGCGAACAGCGGCGCCGCCGCGCCGAGCCCGACCGAGCCGGTGGAGAAGTCGACGCCGTCCGGGTCCTTGGTGCGCGACGGGTACGACTGGAGGCCGCCGCGGGCCCGCAGCCGGGTGAGGTAGGAGCGGTCCAGGTTGCCCAGCAGGTACTGGATGGCGTGGTACACCGGCGACGCGTGCGGCTTCACGGCCACCCGGTCGGCGGCGTCCAGGTGCGCGAACCAGAGCGCGGTCATGGCGGTGACCAGCGAGGCGCTGGACGCCTGGTGCCCGCCGACCTTCACCCCGTCGCCGGTGTCCCGGTCGTGGTTGGCCGCGTCCACGATCCGCGTCGCGAGCCAGAGCACCCGCCGCTGGATCTCGTCGAGGACGTCGAGGTCGTGCTGGTTCACGGTGGCTCCATCCGGGCGTCGCCGTTGACGCCCACGGGGGTCCCCGACGGCCCCCGGCGTCGACCGTGGGTGTGCGGGCGTCTCACACTGCCGCTCACCACACGGTCGACGGGGTCCGGCCGGGAGTGGGGGTTGGGGGTGGGGTGGGGGTCAGCCCTGGGCGCCCAGGCGTTGCAGGATCAGCTCCCGGACGGTCTTGGCGTCGGCCTGGCCGCGAGTGGTCTTCATGACCGCGCCCACCAGGGCGCCCGCCGCCGCGACCTTGCCGCTGCGGACCTTCTCGGCGATGTCCGGGTTGGCGGCGATCGCCTCGTCGACGGCGGCGGTGAGCGCGCCGGTGTCGGAGACCACCTCCAGGTTGCGGTTGGTCATGATCTCGGTCGGCGAGCCCTCGCCGGCCACCACGCCCTCCAGCACCGTCCGGGCCAGCTTGTCGTTGAGCTTGCCGGCGTCGACGAGGCCCTGGAGCTCCGCGACCTGTGCCGGGGTGGCCCCGACGTCGGCCAGCTCCACGCCGGTCTCGTTGGCCCGCCGGGACAGCTCGCCGAGCCACCACTTGCGGGCCGCGGCCGGGGTGGCACCGGCGGCCACGGTCTGCTCGATCAGCTCCACCGCGCCGGCGTTGAGCACCGACTGCATGTCGAGGTCGGACAGGCCCCACTGCTCCTGGAGCCGCCGCCGGTGCACCCGGGGCAGCTCCGGCAGGGCCGCCTTCAGCTCGGCCACCCACGCCGGGTCCGGCGCGAGCGGCACCAGGTCCGGCTCCGGGAAGTACCGGTAGTCGGTCGCCGTCTCCTTCGAGCGGCCCGGCGTCGTGTCGCCGGTGTCCTCGTGGAAGTGCCGGGTCTCCTGGGTGATCCGGCCACCCGCGTCGAGCACCGACGCCTGGCGCAGCATCTCCGAGCGGACCGCCCGCTCCACCGACCGCAGCGAGTTGACGTTCTTCGTCTCGGTCCGGGTGCCCCACTCCTCGCCGGGGAGGTTCAGCGACGTGTTCACGTCGCAGCGCAGCGAACCCTCCTCCATCCGGACGTCGGAGACGCCCAACGAGCGGATCACGTCCCGCAGCTCGGTGACGTACGCGCGGGCCACCTCGGGCGCGAGCGCCCCGGTGCCGGGGATGGGCTTGGTGACGATCTCGACGAGCGGGATGCCGGCCCGGTTGTAGTCCACCAGCGACTCGGTCGCGCCGTGGATGCGGCCGGTGGCGCCGCCCACGTGCAGCGTCTTGCCGGTGTCCTCCTCCAGGTGCACGCGCTCGATGCCGATCCGCACCGTCTCGCCGTTCACCTCGACGTCCAGGTAGCCGTCGACGCAGAGCGGCTCGTCGTACTGGCTGATCTGGAAGTTCTTCGGCATGTCCGGGTAGAAGTAGTTCTTCCGGGCGAACCGGCACCACTGCGCGATCGAGCAGTTCAGCGCGAGGCCGATCCGGATCGTCGCCTCGACGGCCGCCTTGTTCGCCACCGGCAGCGAGCCGGGCAGGCCCAGGCAGACCGGGCAGACCCGGGTGTTCGGCTCGCCGCCGAAGTCGGTGGGGCAGCCGCAGAACATCTTCGTCCGGGTGCCCAGCTCGACGTGGGTCTCCAGGCCGATCACCGGTTCGTAGCGCGCGACGACGTCGTCGTACGAGGGCAGTGTCGTGGTCATCGGAGCTCCTGCCTCACAGTGCCGGTGGGGTGAACGTGCCGACGGCGCTCTCCAGCGCGGCGGCGACCCGGTACATCCGGTCGTCGGCCATCGTCGGCGCCATGACCTGAAGACCGACCGGCAGCCCGTCGGACAGGCCGCACGGCACCGAGATGCCCGGCCCGCCGTACAGGTTCGTCGGGATGGTGAACAGGTCGGCGAGGTACATCTGGTACGGGTCGGAGGTGCGCGCGCCGATCGGGAACGCCACGAACGGGGTGGTCGGCGAGATCAACGCGTCCACCTGCTCGAACGCCGCCGTGAAGTCGCGGGTGATGAGCGTACGGACCTTCTGGGCCTGCCCGTAGTAGGCGTCGTAGTAGCCCGACGAGAGCGCGTACGTCCCGATCATGATCCGGCGCTTGACCTCCGGGCCGAAGCCGGCCTCGCGGGTCAGCGACATGACCTCCTCCAGCGACCGGTTGCCGTCGTCGCCGACCCGCAGGCCGAACCGGACGCCGTCGAACCGGGCCAGGTTGGAGGAGCACTCGCTGGGCGCGATCAGGTAGTACGCCGGAAGCGCGTACTTGAAGTGCGGGCAGGAGACCTCGACGATGTCGGCGCCCAGCTTGGTGAGCGTGTCGACGGCCTCGCGGAACGCGGCGAGCACTCCCGGCTCGGCGCCCTCACCGGCGAACTCGGTGACGATGCCGAGCTTCACGCCGCTCAGGTCGCCGGTCGCGCCGCGCCTCGCGGCCGCCACCACGTCCGGCACCGGCTGCGGGATCGAGGTCGAGTCGCGCGGGTCGTGCCCGCCGATGGCCTCGTGCAGCAGCGCGGCGTCCAGCACCGTCCGGGCGCACGGGCCCGGCGTGTCCAGCGACGAGGAGAAGGCGACGAGCCCGTAGCGGGAGGTGCCGCCGTAGGTCGGCTTCGCCCCGACGGTGCCGGTGACCGCGCCGGGCTGGCGGATCGAACCGCCCGTGTCCGAGCCGATCGCCAGCGGCGCCTCGTACGCGGCCAGCGCCGCGGCGCTGCCACCACCCGAGCCGCCCGGGATCCGGCTCAGGTCCCACGGGTTGTGGGTCGCGCCGTACGCCGAGTACTCGGTGGAGGAGCCCATCGCGAACTCGTCCATGTTGGTCTTGCCGAGCATCACCGTGCCGGCCGCGCGCAGCCGCTCGACGATCGTCGCGTCGTACGGCGGACGCCAGCCCTCCAGGATCTTGGAGCCGACGGTGGTCGGCACGCCCCGGGTGGCGAGCACGTCCTTCACGGCCACCGGCACGCCCGCGAGCGGGCCGAGCGGCTCACCGGCCGCGCGACGCTCGTCGACGGCGCGGGCCGCGGCGAGGGCGCCCTCGCTGTCGACGTGCAGGAAGGCGTGCACCCGGTCGTCGACCGCCGCGATCCGGTCGAGGTGGGCCTGGGTGACCTCGACGGCGGAGGTCTCCCCGTCGGCCACCAGGGCGGCGATCTCCGCCGCGGTCTTCGTGGTCAGGTCGCTCATGCCGCCGCCTCGCTTCGCTCACCCGCGCCGTGCCGCGACGGCGCGCCGGTCGTGCCGATCCGCTCGCTGCGCCCGCTCATGACGCCAGGTCCTCGTTCAGGATCCGGGGGACGCGGAACCGCTGGTCCTCGGCGTCGGGCGCGCCCGACAACGCCTCCTCCGGGGTCAGGCACGGCGTCTCGACGTCCTCACGCAGGACGTTCGTCAGCGGCACCGAGTGCGAGGTCGGCGGGATGTCCGCGGCGGCGACCTCGCCGACCTGGGCGACCGCCTGGAGGATCACGTCGAGCTGGCCCGCGAAGGTGTCCAGCTCCTCCTCGGTGACGGCGAGCCGCGACAGGCGCGCGAGGTGCGCGACCTCCTCGCGGGAGATGGCGGCCATCGGGTGCCCCCTTCGTGACGGTCCTGGTCCGGCCTGTGTGCCGACCGCGCGGCGATACCGAGTGACGCGCGGTGACCGGAGCGAGTCTATTGTTCCGCGCCGGCCCGGCGTCCCCGACTCCCCCTCCGCCCCGGCGGCGCCGTCGGATTCCAGCCGGCCCGGGCCTGCGTCGCCCCGACGCGTCCGGCTCCCCCGGTCGCCCGTCCGTGGGCGGGGGTCGGCGTGCGTGCCGGCGGCGTACGGCTCCGGGCGGCGGTCAGCGGGCGTGCCGGCGGCGGGTGTCCGGGTCCGGGTGGCGGTCAGCGGGCGTGCCGGCGGCGGGTGTCCGGGTCCGGGCCGCCGGTGGGCCGCACCGGCCGGTACCGGGCCAGCCACGTCACCAGCTCCTCCGCCGGCATCGGCCGCGCGTAGAACCAGCCCTGCGCGGCGTCGCACCCGGCCGCGTACAGCATCCGCCAGGTCCGCTCGTCCTCCACGCCCTCCGCGACGACCCGCAGGCCGAGCGCGCCCGCCAGCTCGATCATCGACCGGACGATCGCCGCGTCGTCGGGGTCCTCCGCCATGCCGAGGACGAAGCTGCGGTCCACCTTGACCTCGGAGAGCGGGAGCCGGCGCAGGTGCTGGAGCGACGAGTAGCCGGTGCCGAAGTCGTCCAGCGCGATCGCCACCCCGATGCGGTGCAGCCGGGAGATCGTGGCGAGCACCCGGCGCGGGTCGGCCATGAGGGCGCCCTCGGTGATCTCCAGCTGCAGCCGGTCCGGCGGTACGCCGTACCGCGCCAACCGGTCGGCGATCTGGTCGGCGATCTCGCCGGTGTGCAGGTCGCGCACGCTGACGTTGAGGGCCGCCCGGAGGCCGACCCCGGCGGCCGACCACTTGGCGAGCTGCTCCACGACGTCGTCGACCACGCGGCGGGTGAGCAGCCGCATCACGGCGCTCTGCTCGGCGACCCGGATCAGCTCCTCCGGGTCGACCATCCCGCGTCGCGGGTGCCGCCAGCGCAGCAGCGCCTCGACGCCCACCACCTCGCCCGTGGCGATGGCGATCTGCGGCTGGTAGTACATGGTGATCTCGCCGACGTCGACGGCCGGGTCGGCGTCCCCACCCCGCCCGCCGGTCCGCGCCCCGTGCCGGCCCGGCCCGCCGAGGTGGGCCCCGCTCGACCGCCTCGCGGCCGACCCACCCGCGCCGACCGCCGCGTCGTCCGCCGCCGCGGACGAGAACGTCCCGGACGCGGTGTCAGCGACCGCCGCGGCCGCCGTCGCGGTCGCCGGCTCGCCGGCGGCAACGCGGGCGTCCGCCGACGGGTCGGCAGGGGCACGGCCACTCGGCGGCTCACCGACGGGGGCACGGTTCGGCGGCACGTCGCCCGGCGTGCTGCCGTTCGGCGGCACGTCGCCCGGGGTACGGCCGTTCGGCGGTCGCCGATCGACGACCGGCCCCCGGTCGACCAGGGCTGTCACGGGACGACCGGAGCGGCGGCGGGTCGGGTCGGCACCCGCCACGATCCGGCTGATCAGCTCGTCGTCCGGCACCACCTCGGGGCGGCGTCCCCGCCGGCGCGGCCACCACCGCCCCCACCGACCACCGGCCGGACCGCTGCCCGCCGAGCCGCCGCCGCGGGCCGCGGCGCTACCGGCACCCGACGTCGCACCATCGCCTCTCGGGGTGCGGGCGCCGCCGCCTCCCGGGGTGAGGGCAGCGCCGTCGCCTCCCGGGGTGAGGGCGGCGCCGTCGCCCCCGCGGGCGCCGAGGGGCGACTCCTGCCCCGCCGTGGACAGGGACGACCGGCCGGGCGTGTCGTCGACGGCGGAACCGGCCTCCAGCACCCGGCGCAGGTCGGCCAGCAACCCGAGCCTCTCGGCGGAGTTGTGGTCGGACTCCGCCGCGTACACGGCGACGGTGTCGTTGCGGTGCTTGGCGTCGTACATCGCCACGTCGGCGTGGCGCATCAGCGTGGCGAAGTCCTCGCCGTGCTCGGGAAAGAGCGCGATGCCGATGGACCCGCCGACGTCCAGCGGCAACCCGTCGAGCGCTACCGGCTCGGCGAGGGTCCGCACCACGTGGTCGGCCAGGTCCCGGGCCTCGCCGACGTCGGTCAGCCCGGTCATGACGATGGCGAACTCGTCCCCGCCCAACCGGGCCACCATGTCCCGGCCGCCGACGAGCGTCGTCAGCCGCTGGCTGACCTCGACCAGCAGCCGGTCCCCCACCGCGTGGCCCAGCGCGTCGTTGACGTTCTTGAACCGGTCCAGGTCGATCAGCAGCAGCGCCAGGTGCCCGTCGGGCTCACCGCGGGCGGAGCGTTCGGCGTGCAGGTGCACCTGCTCGGCGACCTCGGCCAGCAGCGCCTTGCGGTTCGGCAGGCCGGTGAGCGGGTCCAGGGAGGCGAGTTGCTGCTGTTCGACCGTGAGCCGGGCCATCCGGTAGACGGCGAAGAGCGGCACCAGCACCAGGGGGATCAGGGCCGCGCTGGTGCGTGCCGCGGCGACCAGCACCGGGGCGAGCAGCAGCAGCGACCCGGTGGAGAGCAGTTCGAAGCCGAGGCCCTGTCGGAAGCTCGGCCACCACCGGTCACCGAAGCGCAGGCGTACGGCCGCGCTGACCAGCACGTAGTTGACGACGAACCAGGCGACCGTCGCACCGCCGACCGCCACCACGTCGGAGCCGTGCAGGTCGCCGCCGGAGAAGAGGGTGCCCGGGCCGAGCCGCGTGACCGCGTACGCGGCGGCCAGGGCGCACGCGTACTGGCCGACGTTGAACGCCGTGCGCCACACGGCGTGCCGCAGTCGCCAGCCGGAGACGATCACGGCGACCGCCTGCACGGCCACCGCCGGGCCGAGGCCCCAGCCGAGCAGGATGGCGAAGGTGAAGCAGGTGGACGGGAAGACCGCCGACGACTGCCGCCGCCCCGGCGGGACGAACGGACGGGCGTCGCAGAACACCGCGAGCGCCGCCATCGTCCAGAACGCCACCGGCATCTCGGGCAGCTGGTCCGGCAACGCCGCCAGCGGGCCGGCCGCGACGAGCACCGCCAGGGCCAGGATGGTGGCGATGAAGGCGGTGAACGGCGCCACGCGCCCGGGCGGGACGACGTTGCGCGGGTCGGCGACCTCCATCACACCTCCCGGACAACCGTCGGCGTGCGCGTTCACACGCCGTGCACCAATGAAACGCCCTCGGTGCCGGCTTTCCCGGTATGACAGTCACGAATCGGTCGTAGTCGTAATTAAGTTGGTATACGCGCCGGAGTCGACCGGCAGCGCCCCGTGGGTGTCCGGGACAGCCGGGATGCCGCCCTTCACGGGGCGAGCAGGCGCCGGCGACGGCCGTGACCGGCGCCGCTCCGGGCGTCAGCCCTCGACGCGGGCGACCGCGCGGGCGGCGTCCGGCCCCTTGTCGAGCAGCACGCGGAACCCGTCCTCGTCGAGGACCGGCACCTTGAGGCTCGCGGCCTTGTCCGCCTTGGAGCCCGGGTTGTCGCCCACCACCACGAAGGCGGTCTTCTTGGAGACCGAGCCGCTGACCTTGCCGCCGCGGCTCTGCACCGCCTCGGCGGCCTGGTCCCGGGAGAAACCCGTCAGCGTGCCCGTGACCACCACGGTGACACCCTCCAACGGTCGCGGGCCCTCGTCGACCGCCTCCTCCGCCATCCGTACGCCGGCCTCGCCCCACTTGCGCACCACCTCGCGGTGCCAGTCGACCGCGAACCACTCCCGGATGCTCGCGGCGATGGTCGGGCCGACACCGTCGACCGAGGACAGCTCCTCCTCGCTCGCCCGGTCGATCGCCTCGATGGACCGGAAGTGCCGGGCGAGCGCCTGCGCGGCGGTCGGGCCGACGTGCCGGATGGAGAGCGCGACGAGCACGCGCCACAGGTCGCGTTCCTTGGCGACGGCCAGGTTGTCGAGCAGCTTGACCGCGTTGCTGCCCAGGCTGCCGTCCTTGTTGACGAAGAACGGTGAGCGGGACAGCTGCTCCGCGTCGAGCTGGAAGAGGTCGCCCTCGTCACGGATGATCTCCGCGTCGAGCAGGGCCGCCGCGCCCTTGTAGCCGAGCACCTCGATGTCGAACGCGCCCCGGCCGGCGAGGTGGAAGACCCGCTCCCGCAGCTGCGCGGGGCAGCTGCGGGTGTTGGGGCACCGGATGTCGACGTCGCCCTCCTTGGCGGGAGCGAGCGGGGTGCCGCAGGCCGGGCAGGAGGTGGGCATGACGAAGGGCCGGGCGTCGGCCGGGCGCAGGTCGACCACCGGGCCGAGCACCTCGGGGATCACGTCGCCCGCCTTGCGGATGACGACCGTGTCGCCGATCAGCACGCCCTTGCGCTCGACCTCGCGCGCGTTGTGCAGGGTCGCGAGGGCGACGGTGGAGCCGGCCACCCGGACCGGTTCGAGGACCGCGAACGGGGTGACCCGGCCGGTGCGGCCCACGTTGACGTCGATGTCGAGCAGCTTGGTGGTCACCTCCTCCGGCGGGTACTTGAAGGCGATCGCCCACCGCGGCGCGCGGCTGGTCGAGCCGAGCCGGCCCTGGATGGAGACCGGGTCGACCTTCACCACCACACCGTCGATCTCGTGCTCGACGTCGTGCCGGTGCTCGGCGTAGTAGGCGATGTATTCGGCGACGCCGGCCAGGTCGGGCACCACCCGCCAGCGGTCGCTGGTCGGCAGCCCCCACGCCTTCAGCGCCGCGTAGGACTCGGACTGCGCGGCGGGCTGGAAGCCGCGCCGGGCGCCGATGCCGTGCACCACCAGGCGCAGCGGCCGGGACGCGGTGATCCGCGGGTCCTTCTGCCGCAGACTGCCGGCCGCGGCGTTGCGCGGGTTGGCGAAGGGTGCCTTGCCCTGCTCCACGAGGCCCGCGTTGAGGTCGGCGAAGGCCGCCACCGGGAAGTAGATCTCGCCGCGGACCTCGAGGAGCTCGGGCACGTCGGGGAACTCGGGTGACGGGGTCAGCTGACCGGGAACGTCGCGGATGCTGCGGACGTTGGCCGTCACGTCCTCGCCGGTGCGGCCGTCGCCGCGGGTGGCCGCCCGGACCAGCCGGCCGCGCTCGTAGGTGAGGTTGATGGCGAGGCCGTCGACCTTCAGCTCGCAGAGGTAGGACACCGGCCCCCCGGCGTCACGCTCGACCCGCTCGGCCCAGGCGGCGAGCTCCTCGTCGGCGAAGGCGTTGTCGAGCGAGAGCATCCGCTCGGCGTGCTGGACGGGCGTGAAGTCCGTGGAGAACGTGCCACCGACGCGTTGGGTGGGCGAGTCGGGGGTACGCAGGGCCGGGAACTGCTCCTCCAGCGCCTCCAGCTCCCGCAGCTGACGATCGAACTCCGCGTCGGAGATGGTGGGCGAGTCGAGCACGTAGTAGCGGTACTGGTGCTCGGTCAGCTCACGACTGAGCGTCGCGTGCCGCTCCCGCGCCTCCGGGGTCGGCTCGCCGCCCGCCGCCGCCTCCTGCGCCGGGCTGACCTGCTGGCCGATCTGCTCCTCGGACACGCCGCCACCTTCGGACACCGGTTCGCCCTCCCTGATCACGCTACCTCCGCACGGTAACCGGCAGGTGTGACAACCCGGCGCCCACCCGCCGTACCGGCCCCCCTGGGCGCGACCCGGATCCCGCAGCCGCCGGTGATCAAGAGCGTCGCGTCACGCCGGCCACCGGTCCTGCCGCGAACCTCCTGATCACCGCCCGAGAGCGGGGGGTGGGGTCAGGGCGGTCAGGTGGTGGGCGTACTCGATTCGGCCGGCCCAGTCGGGAGGCCAGGCGGACATGCCGACGGCCGCGCCCACGAAGGCGCCGGCCAGGGCGGCGATGGAGTCCGAGTCACCGGCGGTGGTGGCGCCCCGGGCCAGCGCGCCCACCGGGTCGTCGCGGTGACGCAGGGCGCAGTACAGCGCGGTGGCCAGCGCCTCCTCGGCGACCCACCCCTCCCCGGTGAGTCGGCACGGGTCGCCGCCGTCGTCGGGCCGGGCCAGCGCGTCGGCCAGCCGGCCCAGGGCGTCGAGACACTCGTCCCAGCCCTGGGCGATGAACTCCTGCGGGCTGCTCCCGCCGGCGTGCCGCCACAGGTCGCCGAGCCAGTCGGCGCGGTAGACCCGTCGTTGGGCGGTCGCCCGCTCGGTGAGCAGGCGGGGCAGCTCGGCGAGCGCGGCGCCGTCGCGGAGCAGCCGCACGGCGTACGCGGTCAGCTCGCTGGCCGCCAGGCCCGTCGGGTGTCCGTGGGTGAGGCCCGCCTGCAGTTGGGCCAACCCGGCGAGCGTGTCGAGGTCGACGTCGAGCAGACCGACCGGGGTGACCCGCATGTTCGCGCCGCAACCCTTCGAGTCGGCCACTGTCGCCTCCTGCCACCGCAGCCCGCCGGACAGGTTGGCGCAGGCCCGCAGGCAGGTCGCACCCGGGGCCCGGTTGTTGTCCGGGCTGGCGGCCCACTCCAGGAAGCGGCGGCGCAGCGCCGGCTCCACCGCGGCCGGCGTGAACTCGGGCGCGTCGCGCAGTGCCCAGGCGACCGCCAACGCCATCTGGGTGTCGTCGGTGACCAGTACCGGATCGCCGACCAGCTCACGCGGGCCACCGGGCCCGTGCCGGCGGACGATCTCCGCGACGGTGCGGAACTCGGTCTCCCGACCGAGCGCGTCGCCGTAGGCGAGCCCGAACAGCGACCCGGCGGCCCGGTCACGCGCGTCATCGGCCATGCCAGTGATCATGCCCGCCGAGCGCAACCCGCGCCACGGCGGCGGGACCGGCATGGAACGGCCTCCACCGCGGGCGGTCAGTCCCAGCAGAGGCAGAACGGGTGGCCGGCGGGGTCGGCGTAGACCCGGAACCCCTCACCCTCGCCGGGCAGCCGCCGGGCACCGAGCGCGAGCGCCGCCTTCTCGGCGGACTCGATGTCGTCGACCGTGACGTCCAGGTGGAGCTGCTGCGGCCGCTCCGGATCCGGCCAGGTCGGCGGACGCAGGCCCGGTGCCCGCTGGAACGCCACGCGCGGCTGGTGGCCGGGCGGGCCGCCGAGCACGACCCATTCGTCGCCGTCGGAGTCGCTCTCGATCAGGTCGAGGCCGAGCAGTTCGGAGTAGAACGCGGCCAGGGCCCGGGGATCCGGGCAGTCGATCACCGTCGAACGCAGCTGTCCAATCATGCCGGTCATCGTGCCCGGCGCGTACGACAGGAAAACGTCACTCCTCGACCAGCCGCCGGCCGGCGTCGCGGCACGCCGTCAGCACGGCCCGGGCGTACGCCGGTGTGGCCCCGGCCAGCCCGCAGGCCGGGGTGACGACGACCTGCTCGGCGAGGCGGGCCCGAGGGAAGCCGAGGCGGTCCCAGAGGGCGCGTACCCGGTCGGCCACCTCGGCGGAGGTCGGCGCGCGACCGGTCGACGGCGGCGTGGTCGGCGCGGCGCCGGCGACCAGCCCGAGCCCGGCGTCGATCACCTCGCCCAGTGGGTCCAGGTCGGTGACGAGCGACAGGTCGAGCGCCACCCCGACGGCCCCCGTGGACCGGATCAGCTCCACCGGCACGTCCGGCGCGCAGCAGTGCACCACGGTCGGCACCCCGACAGCCGCGATGAGCTCGCGCAGCAGGGTCGCCACGACACCGGACTCGGCCGCCGGGTACGTGCCGAGCCCGCTCTCGGTGGGCACCCGCCCCGCCAGCACCGCGGGCAGCGACGGCTCGTCGAGCTGGAGCAGCACCGACGCCCGGGGCAGGCGCCGGGTGACGGCCGCCACGTGGTCGCGCAGCCCCTCGGCGAGCGAGCCGGCCAGGTCACGCACCGCGCCCGGGTCGCGCAGCAGCCGGCCGCCGATGGGCAGCTCCAGGGCGGCCGCCAGGGTGAACGGCCCGCCCGCCTGCACCTTCACCGGCCCGGCGTACTCCTCGGCCTGCTCCGCCAGCTGGTCGAGATCGCGCTCCATCAGGTCGCGGGCCCGGCGCAGGTCGCGCCCGGGGCGCGGGGCGATCCGCCAGCGGGCCGCGTACAGCTCGACGGGCAGCTCGACCAGCAGGCCGGCGGTGCGGCCGATCAGGTCGGCACCCGGGCCGCGGGCCGGCAGCTCCGGCAGGTGGGGCAGGGTCGGGAGTTCACCGAGGACTATCCGCTGCGCCTCGGCGATGTCGGTGCCGGGCAGGGATCCGATGCCGGTCGCCGCGCCGGCCGGCCACGGCCACGCCTGATCTGTCACGGCCGAAGGGTATCCGGTCCGCGACCGGCCCCACCCCGCCGACGGCGACAGGGGATCAGACGGTGATGGTCGCCGAGCCCAGCACGATGTCGCCGGCCGGGTCCGGCCGGTAGGCCACCACGGCCTGGCCGGCGGCCACACCGCGCACCGGCCGGCGCAGCTCCGCGTGCAGCGCGTCGCCGTCGAGCACGACGGTGGCGGGCACCACGTCGCCGTGCGCCCGCAACTGGACCTCGCACTCGACCGGCCCGTCCGGGCGCGGCCCGCCGGTCCAGAGCGGACGCTCGGCGCGGACCCGGGAGACCTCCAGGGCCTCGGCCGGGCCGACGGTCACGGTGTTGGACTTCGGGGTGATGGAGAGCACGTAGCGCGGCCGGCCGTCCGGTGCGGGCCGGTCCAGGTGCAGGCCCCGCCGCTGGCCGACGGTGTAGGCGTACGCGCCGCTGTGGGTGCCGACCACCGCTCCGGTGGTCGCGTCGACCACGTCACCCGGCTGCTCGCCGAGGCGCTGGGCGAGGAAGCCCCGGGTGTCGCCGTCGGCGATGAAGCAGATGTCGTGGGAGTCCGGCTTCTCGGCGACCGCCAGCCCGCGCCGGGCCGCCTCGGCCCGAACCTCGGCCTTCGTCGAGTCGCCCAGCGGGAAGATCGACCGGTCGAGCTGCGCGCGGGTGAGCACCGCGAGCACGTACGACTGGTCCTTCGCCAGGTCGACGCTGCGGCGCAGCAGGCCGTCCGCGCCGAGCCGGGCGTGGTGGCCGGTCACCACCGCGTCGAAGCCCAGGGCCACCGCCCGGTCCAGCACCGCGGCGAACTTGATCTTCTCGTTGCAGCGCAGGCAGGGATTGGGCGTACGCCCCGCCGCGTACTCGGCGACGAAGTCGTCCACCACGTCGGAGTGGAAGCGGTCGGCCATGTCCCAGACGTAGAACGGGATGCCGATCACGTCGGCGGCGCGGCGCGCGTCCCGGGAGTCCTCCAGGGTGCAGCAGCCCCGGGCGCCGGTGCGGTAGGTCTGCGGGTTGCGGGACAGGGCGAGGTGCACCCCGGTCACGTCGTGACCCGCCTCCACCGCCCGCGCCGCCGCCACGGCGGAATCCACCCCGCCGGACATCGCCGCCAGAACCCTCACGGACTCGCTCCCTTCGCCCCCTCAACCCTAACCACGCCCCCCGCCCCCACCCCACCCCGACCACCTCACACGTGTCCCCACCCGCACTCCCCCGCACCACCCTCACCCCGCCCCCACCCGGTTCCCGCCCCCGCTCCGTCGATCACGCAGTTGTGGTCGTGAACGAAAGGGGTCTAAGGGGAGGAACCCGGCGCCACATCTGCATGATCGACGAGGACG
The DNA here is from genome assembly GCF_056150165.1 of Micromonospora xinjiangensis. Lineage (NCBI taxonomy): Bacteria > Bacillati > Actinomycetota > Actinomycetes > Micromonosporales > Micromonosporaceae > Micromonospora > Micromonospora xinjiangensis. The sequence continues at coordinate 751,360 of NZ_JAXCFO010000001.1, forward strand.
CGGCGGGGGCGGGGTGGACGCGGGGGCGCGCGGGGGCGGGCGCGGGGGCCGGGGGTGGGGCGCGGAGGGGTGGGTGGGTCAGCGGGGGGTGCGGTAGGCGGTGGCGCGGCGGGCGCGGTCCACCGCCGCCGGCAGCGCGGCGATCAGCGCGTCCACGTCGTCACGGGTAGAGGTGTGGCCGAGGGTGAAGCGCAGCGAGGACCGGGCGCGGTCGTCGTCGGCACCCATGGCCAGCAGGACGTGCGAGGGCTGCGCCACCCCGGCCGAGCAGGCCGAGCCGGTGGAGCAGGCGATGCCCTGCGCGTCGAGGAGCAGCAACAGCGCGTCGCCCTCGCAGCCGGGGAAGGAGAAGTGCGCGTTGCCGGGGAGCCGGTTCACCGGGTCGCCGTTGTAGATCGCCTCGGGGACCGCGAGGCGGACCCGTTCGACGAGTTCGTCGCGGAGCGCGGCGACGCGGGCCGCGTACTCCTGCTGGCCCTTGACCGCCGCCTCGACCGCCACCGCGAAGGCCACGATGCCGGCGGTGTCCAGGGTGCCGGAGCGGACGTCGCGTTCCTGGCCGCCGCCGTGGAGCACGGGGGTGGCCGTCACGTCACGGGCGAGCAGTAGGGCGCCGACCCCGGCGGGCCCCCCGAGCTTGTGCCCGGTGACGGTCAGCGCGGAGACGCCGCTGGCGCCGAAGTCGACAGGCACCTGGCCCACCGCCTGGATCGCGTCCGTGTGGAACGGAACCCCGTGCTCGGCGGCGACCGAGGCCAGCTCACCGACCGGCTGCACGGTGCCGACCTCGTTGTTGGCCCACATCGCCGTGACCAGCGCCACCCGGTCGCCGTGCGCGTCGAGCTCGGCGCGCAGGACGGCCGGGTCCAGCCGGCCGGCCGCGTCGACGGGCAGCCAACCCACCTCGGCGCCCTCGTGCGCGCCGAGCCAGTCGACCGAGTCCAGCACGGCGTGGTGCTCCACCGAGCTGGAGACCACCCGGCGACAGCCGTTCGCCCGGCGCGCCCAGAAGATGCCCTTGACGGCCAGGTTGTCGCTCTCGGTCCCGCCACCGGTGAAGATCACCTCAGAGGGACGGGCACCGAGAACCGCGGCGACCCGTTCCCGGGACTCCTCCACCCGCCGACGGGCCTGCCGGCCGGCCGCGTGCAGCGACGACGCGTTGCCGACCTCTCGGGCGGTGGCGACGTACGCCTCCAATGCCTCGTCGAGCATCGGGGTGGTCGCCGCGTGATCCAGGTAAGCCATCACCGTTCAGCCTACGGCCGGTCGACGGACGGCCGACGCCCGGAGGCACCGACACGTACGGCGGACCGATCGGCGGCGCCGCGAATCTCCTTGGCGTTGCGGGGTACCAGGAACCCCGAGCCGCCGACCCGCGGAAGGCGGCCTCGGGCGACATGGACGACGGTCCGTCAGGCATACTCGGTTGTCGACGTCTCCGTCGAGCGGCCCGCACCGGTGTCCGCTCGCGACCGACAGCCAGCCTGCCCCACGGGCGACCGCACGCCGGGGGCATCGAAGACGGGCTGATCGGCGGGCCGGCTCAGCTCCCCGGCCCGCCGATCAGCTCCCTCGCCTCCCCGAAACGCTCGGGCACCCACACACCGCCGGCGCCACGCGTCCACGGCGATCTCGCAGTCGGCCCGGGTGCCACCACGTGCGCCCGGTGCCGGCGCAGGGCTGGAGACGCGCAACGGCGAGTGGCCGTCCGGCATGCCGGACGGCCACTCGCCGTTTCCCGGGCGTCACCACCCGCGGGGGCGGGTCACTTGCGCTTGCGGATCTCCTCGGCGGCCTGCGGTACGACCTTGAACAGGTCGCCCACCACGCCGAAGTCGGCCAGCTCGAAGATCGGCGCCTCGGCGTCCTTGTTCACCGCGACGATGGTCTTCGAGGTCTGCATGCCGGCCCGGTGCTGGATGGCCCCGGAGATGCCGAGCGCGATGTAGAGCTGCGGGGAGACCGTCTTACCGGTCTGGCCCACCTGGAACTGGTGCGGGTAGAAGCCGGAGTCGACGGCCGCCCGGGACGCGCCGACGGCACCGCCGAGCAGGTCGGCGAGCTCCTCGACCAGCTTGAAGTTGTCCGCGTTGCCGACGCCACGGCCGCCGGAGACGACCACCGAGGCCTCGGTCAGCTCGGGACGGGAGCCCTTCTGCTCGGCGACCCGGTCCACCACCTTGGCCAGCTTGTCGGTGTCGGAGACGGTGACGCTGAGCTGCTCGATCGCCGGGCTGGCGGCGGCGGGCACCGGGTTGACCGAGTTCGGCCGGAGGGTGACCAGCGGCAGGCCCCGGGTGACCTTGGACTTCACGATCGTGGAGCCGGCGAAGGCGACCTGGGTGGCGGTGCCGTCGGCCGCCAGGCCGACCACGTCGGTCAGGATGCCGTTGTCCAGCTTGACGGCGAGGCGGGCGGCGATCTCCTTGCCCTCCTGCGAGGAGGCGAGGAGCACGGCGGCGGGCTGGACGCGGCGGACCAGCTCGGCGAGGACGGTGGCCTTGGGGGCCACCAGGTAGCCGTCGACCTCCTCGCTCTCCGCGGCGTAGATCTTCTCCGCGCCGTACTCGCCCAGCTTGGCGCCCAGCGCCTCGGCCGCGCCGGGGCCGCCGAGCACCACCGCGCTGGGCGTGCCCAGGTCGCGGGCGAGGGTGAGCATCTCCAGGGTGACCTTCTTGACGCCGAACTCGCGGGTGGCTTCGACGACGACGAGAACCTCAGACATGTCCAGACCTCTCACACGAACTTCTCGGTGGCGAGGAACTCGACAAGCTTCACGCCGCCGTCGCCCTCGTCGGTGACCTTCGCGCCGCCGGAGCGCGGCGGTCGCTTGCTGTGCTCCACGACGGCGCTGGTCGCGCCGTCGAAGCCGACCTCGGCCGGTGCGACGCCGAGATCACCCAGGGAGAGGGTCTGCACCGGCTTCTTCTTCGCGGCCATGATGCCCTTGAAGGACGGGTAGCGCGGCTCGTTGATCGTGTCCCAGACGGAGACCACGGCCGGGGTGGAGGCGGTGACCACCTCGTAGCCCTCCTCGGTCTGCCGCTCGATGGTGAGCGTGCCGCCGTCGACGGTGAGCTTGCGGGCGCCGGTCAGCGCCGCCACGCCCAGCCGCTCGGCGATCATGTGCGGCATGACCTGGACCCGGCCGTCGGTCGACTCGGCGCCGCAGATGACCAGGTCGGCGTTGAGGGTGCCCAGCGCGGCGGCGAGCACCTTCGAGGTCGCCACGGCGCAGGAGCCGTGGAGCGCGTCGTCCAGGACGTGCACGGCCTTGTCGGGGCCCATGGAGAGCGCCTTGCGGATCGACTCGGTCGCGCCGTCCGGACCCATGGTCAGGACGGTGACCTCGCCGCCGTGCGCCTCCTTGATCTTCAACGCCTCCTCGATGGCGTACTCGTCCATCTCGTTGATGACGTTGTTCGCCGAACCGCGGTCGACGGTGTTGTCGTCACTGCGCAGGTTGCGGTCCGCGCCCGAATCGGGCACCTGCTTGACGAGTACGACGATGTTCATCGCGCTTCGACGACCCTCCTGTGTGGTGTTGCGAATCGCTCGCCCGGTCTGGGGCGCAGCCTCCCGCGAGACTTAACGGTCGGTCAACCGCGAGCTGCTGTGCAGTTGCCCACGGCCGCCATGTTACCTGCCAGTAGCTTCCGGCTCTCGGGCACACAGAGTGACACAGCTCACCCGAGGCACCCACGCCGGGTAAGCTTCGGATCGGGAGGTGCCGGATATGTCCGATTACGCGGTGTCGCAGGTCCGACCCGGTCCCGACCGGGCCGGCCCGCAGGCCGACCCTCCGCGCGCACCCCACCGGCTCCTGCCCGACACGTACCGCTGCGCCTGCGGTCGCGTCCGGGACCGCTGCGTACGAGCGGTCGTCGGGATGCTGTGGGCACCGGCACGCCTGCGCGTCCCGGCCATCGGCCCGGTCAGGGAGCGTCGGCCAGCGCGGCCCTGATCCGCTCGATCACCGCCGCCTCGGCCGGAGCGACGCCGGCGTGCGCGCGGGCCGCCCGGTGCGCGGCGGCGAGCACCACCTCGCGGTACGCGGCCACGTCCGCCGGGGCCTTCTCCCGCAGGATCCGCACCGCCCGCCCCAGCGCCGGCAGCACCGTCGACTCGATCTCCAGCTCCGAGTCACGGGGCAGCCGCGGCAGCGGCCCGGTGGTGAGCGCCTCACGGACCACGCCGGACGCGTCGGCGAAGACCCCCGACGCGGCCAGGCTCTCCTTGAGCACCGCCACCATGCCGGGTTCCACGTTCGACACCAGGAAGACCGCACCGAACGCGCCGGTCTTGAGCGTCAGCCGTTCGTCGTCCGTCAACTCCTGGGCCATGATCACGGAGTGTAGACGTACGGGGTGGTCGTGGTGACCGCGACGAAGCCGAGTCGCTCGAGGATCGGACGGCTGTCGTCGGAGGCGTCCACCTGGAGCAGGGTCCGGTCGCGCTGGGCGGCCTGCCGTGCCCGGTAGACCACCAGGGCCCGGTAGATGCCCCGACGCCGCCACTGCGGCAGGGTGGAGCCGCCCCAGAGCGAGGCGAAACCGGTGCCCGCCAGGTAGCGGACCCAGCCGGCGCTCACCACGGTCTCCCCCGCCTCGGCGACCACCACGCTGATCGACTGCGGGTCGGTGGCGATCTCCTCCTCCAGGGAGTCCGCGAGGTGGCTGCGGTCGCCCTGCCAGACCTCCTCCTCCATCGCCACGATCCGGTCCAGGTCCGCGCGGGCGGTCACCTCCCGCAGGCGTACGCCCTCGGGCAGGACCGGCAGCGCGGCGGCGAGCGGCGCGACCGGCCCGATCACGACGGTCTCCCGGTCCTCCGGCACGAATCCGGCGTTCCGCAGGCGGTCCGGCAGGTCCGCCGGCTCGTCGTGCCCGGCGAGCTTCCACTCCACGGCCTCGCCCCGCTGCCGGAACAGCTCGACCTGGCGGGCGATCAGCTCGTCGAGCGCCGCGCCCGTGAGGCCGCCCAGGTCCCGGTAGGTGAGGAAACCCCGGTGGTGGCCGCCCAGCACGCGGTACAGCGGCCCGTCCCGCTCGATCGTCACCCCGGCCGGCACCGGGTCGGGCAGCTCCGGCCGCAGTTGCGTGTCGTACGCGGCGCGGAGGGTGGTCGCATCAAGATCCGTCATCGTTTCAGGCTACGACCGCCGGCCAACGGATAATCGGCATCGTGTGGGAGGCGATCAGGCGCTGGTTCGACCCGCGGGAGCTGCGCTCGGTGGGCAGCACCCCCGACTACCGGTTCTCGCTGGCCAACGAGCGGACCTTCCTCGCCTGGCTGCGGACCGGGCTGGCGCTGGTCGCCGGTGGGTTGGCCGCCGCCCAGTTCCTGCCCCCGCTGCCGCTGCGGCACCTGCGGGAGGTCATCGCGGTCGCGTTGCTGCTGCTCGGCGGCGCCGTCGCGGTCCGCGCGGTCGACCACTGGGCGCGCACCGAACGCGCCATCCGGCTCGGCGAGGAGCTGCCCGCCTCCCGGTTCCCCGCCGTCCTCGCCCTCGCCGTCGGCCTCGGCGCGCTGCTGCTGGTGGTCGCGGTGCTGGTCAGGGCGATCGGCGACCGGTGACGAGGCGCCCCGGCGCCCCCGACCCGGAGCCGGCGTCGACCCGGGACCCCGGCCTCCAACCGGAGCGCACCCGGCTGGCCTGGCGCCGAACCGCGCTCGCCCTCACCGTGGTCACCGTCCTGGCGGTCCGGCTGGCGTTCACCGGGGACCTGGACGGCGGCGCCCTGTTCGCCGGCGCGGCCCTGGTCGTCTGGGGCGGGGTGCTGCCGGTCTGCTGGCGGCGGGGCACCGGGCGCGGACCGGCCCGCACCGGCGGACGGTCGCTACCGCTGGCCGCGCTCGGCACCGCGGCGCTCGCGCTGCTGGGTGTGGCGCTGGTGCTGCGTGGGCTGCGGTGAACGTCGTCCCTGCGCCATGATGTCCGGCATGGTTCGCCTGTACGGGCTTCTCTTCCTGGCGCAGATCGTCCTCGCGGTCTGCGCACTGATCAGCTGCCTCTCCGCCGAGGAGGGGCAGATCCGCGCTCTCCCCCGGGTCGCCTGGGTGCTGATCATCCTGTTCTTCCCGCTGGTCGGCTCGATCGCCTGGTTCGTCGCCGGCCGTGAGCCGGCCGCCCGGTCGACCCGAAGCCGGTGGCCCGTGGGGAACGGGTTCTCGGAACGGGACCGGCGTCCGCCGGTCGCGCCGGACGACGACCCCGAGTTCCTCAAGTCGATCGCCGAGCGGTCCCGCCCGGACGACCAGGAGCTGTTCCGGCGCTGGGAGGAGGACCTGCGCCGCCGCGAGGAGGACCTGCGCCGTCGGGAGGGCGCCGCGCCGGACGGGTCGGAGCCGTCCGGCCGCGAGCGGGACGCCCGCCGCCGGGAGGGCGGGGCGCCGCAGCCACGCCCGCGCGAGGGCGAGCCGCCGCGCGAGGAGGACCGCCCCGAGGTGTAGGTGATCTACCACGGGCGCGGGCGCGGCAGAATCGACGACGTGCAGATCTGCCTGCTCGGGCCGCTGGAGGTCCGCGCCGACTCCGGGGCGCCGGTCGAGGTCGGCGGCGCGCGGCTGCGTCGCCTGCTGATCGTGCTGGCACTCGATCCCGGGCGCCTGGTCAGCACCGCCCGGCTCGTGGACGCGGTCTGGGACGGCGAGCCGCCGGCCGGCGCGGCCAACGCGCTCCAGGCGCTGGTCTCCCGGCTGCGCCGGGCCGCACCCGGCCTGCCCGTGGACGCCGGGTCGGGCGGTTACCGGCTCGCGGTCGACCCCGACGCGGTGGACGTGCACCGGTTCGAGGCGGAACTGGCGGCCGGGCAGGCGCTGCTCACCACCGACCCCGTCGACGCGGCGCGGCGGCTGGACGCGGCCCTCGCCCGCTGGCGCGGGCCGGCGCTGGCCGACGTCGCGGACGCCAACTTCGCCCGCGCCCCGGTGGCCCGGCTGGACGAGCTACGCCTCGCCGGCACCGAGGCCCTGATGGAGGCCCGCGCCGCCACCGAGGATCCCGCCGCGCTCCTGCCCCGGCTGCGGGAACTCGTCGCCGCCCACCCACTGCGCGAGCGCCTCGCCGGCCAGCTCATCGGCGCGTTGCACCGGGCCGGCCGCCCCGCCGAGGCGCTGGCCGAGTACGACCGGCTGCGTACGACGCTCGCCGAGACGCTGGGCGCGGACCCGGGACCCGAACTCACCGCACTACACCTGGCGCTGCTGCGCGGCGAGCCGCCGAACTCCCCGGCCGCCGGCGGACCCACGGCGGCTCCCGACGCCGGCACGGCGCCGGACCGTCAGGAGAGCGCCACCACCACGGGTGCCCCGCGCCCCGCGACCCGGCCGGGGCTCGCCGACACGCGACACCACCGACCCGGGTTCGCCGACGCGCCGAACACCTCCGGGCCGTTCCCCGACGGCCCCGCACCGGGCGGCCGCGGGCTGCCCGCCGCCCTCACCAGCTTCGTGGGCCGGGAGGCCGCCGTGGACCGGGTCGGCGACCTGCTGGCCCGCTCCCGACTGGTCACCCTCACCGGGCCGGGCGGGGCGGGCAAGACCCGCCTGGCCATCGAATCCGGCCGAACGGTGACCGACCGCTTCCCGGACGGCGTCTGGCTGGTGCAGTTGGCCCCGGTGACCGATCCCGCCGAGGTGCCCCAGGCCGTGCTGGCCCTGCTCGGGCTGCGCGAGCAGACCCTGATCACCACCAGCCGGTCCCGCGTCCCGTCGGGTGAGGCCACCGATCCGACCGACCGGCTGGTCGACGCCCTGGCCACCCGGCGTGCGCTGCTCGTGCTGGACAACTGCGAGCACCTTCTCGACGCCACCGCCACGCTCGCCGACCGGTTGCTCGGCTCCTGCCCCGACCTGCGGGTGCTGGCGACCAGCCGCGAACCCCTCGGCATCACCGGCGAAGCGCTGCACCCCGTCGAGCCGCTCGCCCTGCCGCCGGCCGACGCCGACGCGGTGATCGCCCTCGGATACCCGTCGGTGCGGCTCTTCGCCGACCGGGCCGCCGCGGTCCGGCCGGACTTCAAGGTGGACGCCGAGACGGTGACACCGGTGGTCGGGATCTGCCGGGACCTGGACGGCATGCCGCTCGCCATCGAGCTGGCCGCCGCGCGGCTGCGGTCGATGACGGCCCACCAGGTCGCGACCCGGCTGGACGACCGGTTCCGGCTGCTCACCGGCGGCAGCCGTACGGCGCTGCCGCGGCACCAGACACTTCGCGCGGTCGTCGACTGGAGCTGGGACCTGCTCGACCCCGCCGAACGGGCGCTCTGGCGACGGCTGGCCGTGTTCACCGGGGCCTTCACCGTGGAGACGGTGGAACGGGTCTGCGGCGGCGGCGAGCTGACCCCGGACGAGGTGTTCGACCGGCTCTCCGCGCTGGTGGAGAAGTCGCTGGTGGTCGTGGCCGGTAACGGCGAACCGCGCTACCGGATGCTGGAGACGATTCGCGAGTACGGCCTGGACCGACTGGCCGAGGCGGGCGAGGCGGAGCAGGTGCGGCGACGGCACGCCGCCGAGTTCCTCGCACTGGCCGAGGAGGCGGACCCACGGCTTCGGGGGCCGGAGCAACTGCGCTGGATCGCGCGGCTGCGCGCGGAGCACGACAACCTGCACGCGGCGCTGCGCTGGGCGGTCGGCACCGGGGACGCCGACATGGCGGTCCGGTTGACCGGAGCGCTCGGCTGGTACTGGTGGCTACGAGGCCAGCGGGCCGAGGGCGCCGAGCTCAGCCGGGACGCCCTCGACCTGGCCGAGCGGGCGGCCACGCCACTGCGGACCGAGGCGCTGGCCACGGCGTACGCGGTCGGCGCGATGAACCTGGTGGCCGGTCACGCCGACATGGACGGGGCCCGGGTCTGGATGGAGCGTGCCGCCGGCCTGGCCGACGAGACGTCGGACCACGTCATGCTGCGCCTCATCGGGCCGATGTCCGGGATGTTCGACCTCGCCGACCAGGAGGCGTGCCTGGCCGGGCTCCGGAAACTCTTCACCGACCCGGAGCCGTGGGTGGCCGCGGTGGCCCGGCTGATGCACGGGCACATGGTGCTCAACTGCGGGTCGCCGGCCGAGGACGCACTGGCGCACTTCCGCACCGCGCTCGAACTGTTCCGGACAGCCGGTGACCGGTGGGGCACCTCCACCAGCCGGTTCTCCCTCGCCGACCTCGCTACGCGCACCGGTGACCGGACTACCGCCATCGGCCACCTGCGGGACGCCCTCCGCGACGTCGAGGAACTCGGGGCCTTTGAGGACGTGCCGCAGATGCGGGCCCAGCTCGCGCACCTGTGGTGGCAGGCCGGCGACCGGGAACAGGCCCGCCGGCTGCTCGACGAGGCGTACCGGCAGGCCGAGCGGCTCGGCGCCGACGAGCCTCGGGCCGGGGTGGCGTTCGCCTGGAGCGAGCTGCTGCGCGACGCCGGTGACTGGCCGGAGGCGGCCCGGTGGGCCGAGCGCGCCGCGCACGTGGTCGGCCGGCGCAACGTGGCGCCGCAGTGGCGGGCCATGGTGGCCACCGCGCTCGGGCACGTGAGCGCCGCCGCCGGGGACCTGGACGCGGCCCGGGCGCATCTGGACCGGGCCATGGACCTGGCGATCGAGTCGACGGACGCGCCGGTGGTCTCGATCGTGCTCATCGGCTACGCGGATCTTGCGCTACGGGCGGAACGCCCCGCCGCGGCGGCAACTCTGCTGGGCGGGGCGGACGGCGTCCGCGGCGGCACCGACCGCGGAGCCCTGGACGCGGCCCGAGTGCGGCGGGCCGCCCGCGCGGCGCTCGGTGAACCGGGGTTCGCCGAGGCGTACGCGGACGGCCGGATCGTCCGCATGGACGGCGCCGGGGAGCTGGTCCGGGTCACACTCGGCGCCTGAGCGCCCGCACCGCGAGCGGCGCGAAGACCACCCCGATGGCCACCGCCCAGACCAACGACCGCGCCACCGGCCCGGCCACCGGGCCGCCCACCAACAGGCCGCGCAACGCGTCGGCGAGCACGGTGACGGGATTGACCTCGACCCAGCGCTGCAACCAGCCGGGCATCGTCTCGGTCGGCACGAACGCGTTGCTGGTGAAGGTCAGCGGGAAGATCACCATGAAGCCGAAGATCTGCACCTTGTCCGGCTCGCTCACCAGCACACCGACCAGGACCGAGATCCAGGACGCGGCCAGGGAGAAGGCGAGCAGCAGCACGAACGCGCCGAGCAGCCCCAGCGCGCCGTCGCCGAGCCGGAACCCGAGGATCATGCCGACCCCGATCAGCAGGGCCACCGACCAGGCCTGCTTGACCGTGTCGGCGAGGATCCGCCCGGCCAGCGGCGACCAGCGGGCGATCGGCAGCGACCGCAGCCGGTCGAAGACTCCCTTCGTGAGGTCGTTGTTCAGCCCGAACCCGGTGGTCATCGTGGCGAAGAAGGCGTTCTGCACGATGATCCCGGGGAGCGCGAACGTCAGGTAGTCGCCGGGCGAACCGGAGATCGCACCGCCGAAGACGTACGTGAAGAGCAGCACGAACATGACCGGCTGGATGCTCAGGTCGAGCAGTTCCATCGGATTGTGCTTGATCTGCACGAGGCTGCGCCAGGCCAGGGTGAACGTGTGCCGCAGGCCGGCGCCGAGCCCGAGCCGGCGGGCCGGGGCGAGCGGGGTGTCCAGGGTGGCGGCGGTCATGCCGGGGTCCCTTCCAGTCGGGTGGCGGCCGGCTCGTCCTCGGCGCGGTGGCCGGTCAGGGAGAGGAAGACCTCGTCCAGACTGGCGCCGCGCAACGCCAGCTCCGCCACGTCCACCTCGGCGTCCGCCAGGCGCCGGACCACCTCGGGCAGCGCCCGCGGGCGGTTCACCGGGACGGTGACGGTGGTCTGGGTGACCTCGGGAGCGACGCCGGCCACCGCTCCGGCGACGCTCACCACCGTCGGCAGGTCGTCGGCGTCCACCGGACGCACCACCAGCGTCTGTCCGCCCGTCTTCGCCTTCAGCTCCTCGGGCGTGCCCTGCGCGATGACCCGGCCGTGGTCGACGACCGCGATCTCGTCGGCGAGCTGGTCGGCCTCTTCCAGATACTGGGTGGTGAGCAGCACGGTCACCCCGTCGGCGACGAGGGACCGGACGACGTCCCACAGCTCGTTGCGGCTGCGCGGGTCGAGGCCGGTGGTGGGCTCGTCGAGGAAGAGCACCTGTGGGCGGCCGACCAGACTGGCCGCCAGGTCCAACCGGCGGCGCATGCCGCCCGAGTAGGTCTTCGCCGCCCGGTCGCCCGCCTCCGTCAGCTGGAAGTCGGCGAGCAGCCGGGCCGCCCGGGCCCGGGCGTCGGCCCGGCTCAGGCCGAGCAGGCGGCCGATGAGCAGCAGGTTCTCGGTGCCGGTCAGCGTCTCGTCGACCGAGGCGTACTGGCCGGTCAGGCCGATGAGCTGCCGCACCCGGTGGGCGTCGCGCACGACGTCGTGGCCGCCCACCGCGGCCCGCCCCTCGTCGGGGATCAGCAGTGTGGCGAGCACCCGCACGGCGGTCGTCTTGCCGGCGCCGTTCGGCCCGAGCAGGCCGAAGACGGTCCCGGCGGGTACCGCAAGGTCAACCCCGGCGAGGGCGGTGGTGGCGCCGAAGCGACGCACCAGTCCCTCGGCGCGGATCGCGTACTCCATCGCGTACTCCTGTCGTCTCTGGTGGCAACACCATCGACGACAGCGCTGACAGCACGGCGATCCGGCGCTGACGCGGGGCGGCCCGACGCTGACATCCCGCTGACGCGCCGGCCGGGCCGGGCGCCCCGCACGGTGGCGGGGCGCCCGGCGACGTGGTCAGGCGAGGTTCGACGAGCGGGGGTACGCGTCCGTCGGGTCGGTGAGGACGTTCACGAGGTACGGCACGCCGGAGTCGAAGGCGCGCTGCAGGGCCGGCCCGAGGTCGGCCGACTTCGCCACGGTCTCGCCCGCCCCGCCGAGCGCGGTGACCACCTGGTCGTAGCGCAGCTCCGGCTGGAGGTCGGCGGCCACGTCGTAGCCGTACATGGCCCGCATCGGGTGCTTCTCCAGGCCCCAGATGCCGTTGTTGCCGACCACGATGACGACCGGCAGCTTCTGCCGGACCAGCGACTCCACGTCCATCAGTGAGAAGCCGGCGGCGCCGTCACCCATGAGCACGCAGATCTGCCGGTCCGGGTGGCTGACCCGGGCGCCCATGGCGTAGCCCAGGCCGGTGCCGAGGCAGCCGTACGGGCCCGGGTCGAGCCAGGTGCCGGGCTGCGCCGGTTCGAGGTAGCGCCCGGCGTACGACACGAAGTCGCCGCCGTCGCCGATGGTGATCGCGTCGCGGGCCAGGACCTTGCGCAGCTCGCCGTAGATCCGGGCCGGGCGGATCGGGTCGGTCTCGGCGGCCATCTCCTCGGCGTCGCGGGCCTTGGCGGCGTCCTCGGCGGCGCGCAGGTCGGCGATCCAGCCGGCGTGGTCGGCGCGGTCACCCGGGTGGTCGGCCAGCGCGGAGAGGATCAGCCGCAGGTCGCCCGCCGGGGCCGCGGCGGGCTGGACGTGGCCGGCGCGCTGGCTGGGCGCGTCGACGATGTGCACCACCTTCGCGTCGCCGAAGTCGCCGAAGTTGAGCCGGAAGTCCAGCGGGGTGCCGACCACCACGACGACGTCGGCACCGGAGAGCGCGGCGCGGCGGGCCTTCGCGAAGGCGAGCGGGTGCTCCGGGGGGAGCGAACCGCGGCCCATGCCGTTGGTGAAGACCGGCACCTGCAGCGCCTCGGCCGCCTCGCGGAGCGCGGCGGTCGCGTCGCCGGCGTAGACGTCCGAACCGGCGATGATGACGGGGCGCTCGGCGGCGGCGACCAGGCTGGCGGCGCGGGCGACCTCCTCCGGGTCGGGCTCGGCCGGGGCGATCCCCGGCAGCGCGGGAAGCTCCGCGTCGGAGACGGAGAAGACGGTCTCCAGCGGGAAGTCGAGGAAGACCGGCCCCCGGTGCGGGGTGAGCGCGGTGGTGAGGGCGGCGGTCACGGCGCGCGGGATGTCGTCGGTGCTGAACACGGTCTCGGCGTGTTTGGTGACCGGGGCGACCAGCGGCAGGTGGTCCATCTCCTGGAGGCTGCCGGAGCCCCAGCGGAACGCGGGCGCCCGGCCGCCGAGCACGAGCACCGGGGACGCGTTGAAGAACGCGCTGGTCAGACCCGAGATGCCGTTGGTCACGCCCGGGCCGGCGGTGAGCACGGCGAGGCCGGGCCGGCGCTGGAGCTTCGCCACCGCCTCGGCCGCGAAGACGGCGGACTGCTCGTGCCGCACGTCGTAGATCGGAAAGTCGTTCTTGTGGGCGGCGTCGTAGAGCGGGAAGACGTGCCCGCCGGAGAGCGTGAACATCTCCCGGACCCCGTACGCGCGTAGCGCCGCGAGCGCCAGCTCCCCACCGTGACCCTCGATCCGCTCCGTCATGGTCGCTCCCCTCGTCCGTGGCCGGGGTCACAGGTTACCGGCCGGTCAACCATCACCCGGCGCCGCGCCCCGGCCGGCGGATCGCACCGCCGCCGGCCGGGCCCCCGGGCTGCCGGAACGGCCCGCGCCCGCCCGGGGGGGGTCCGGGCGGGCGCGGTCCTCGGGGGTGTCAGCGCAGCTTCATCACCACCGGGAGCGGCTCCGTCCGGTACGGGCTGTCCGTCTCGAACGCCAGTCGCGCCCGGTGCTCGCCGTGGCCGGCGACGGCCGGGGCGGACGCCCGCACCGTCACCGTGACGGAGCGACCCGCCGGGATGGTGAGCGCGGTCCCGTCCACCGACAGCCACGACACGTCGCTGCCCCGCACGCAGGCGTCGTGACCCGGGAGCTGCTGGGCGAACGGGGTGATGGCGAACGATCCGAGCGACCCGCCCACCTGGTACAGGCCGCACGCGGCGCCGCCCCGGTACAGCGCGTTGTTCGCGTTCGGCAGCTCCGACCAGGTCGCGGTCCCCGGGTCGAACTCGAGCGCCTGGTTGGTGACCGAACCCGCGGCGATACCGCCGATGACCTGGAGCTTGCCGCCGACGCCGGCGTACGCCATGCCCCACACGGAGATCGGCAGACCGGTGGTGCGGACCCAGGTGTCGGAGTCTGCGAAGTACCGGAAGGTGTCGTTCACCGGTACCCGCTCGGTCGGGTCGATCCCGCCCGCGCAGACCACTCCGTCACCGGCTGGGGCGCACGCCAGGAAGGCGACGGCCAACGGGTAGTCGGCCAGCCGGGTCCACCGGTCGGCGGCGGGGTCGTACCGGTAGGTGCGGTTCGACGCGGGCTCGCACTCGCCGGTGGTGCAGCCGGCGACCACGTACAACCGGCCGTCGACGGAGGCCGCCGCGGCGGCGGTCACCCCGCCGGGCAGGTCGGCGCGGCGCGACCACCGGTCGGTGGCCGGGTCGTAGGCGTACGTGCTGGACGCCGCGTTGCTCGCCTGGTCCCAACCGCCGACCGCGTACAGCCGGCCGTTGACGAAGCCGCCGACGGCGGCCGCGCGGGGCTCGGGCAGGTCGGCGATGCGGTTCCAGGTCCGTGCCTGCGGATCGAAGACGTACCCCTCGACCAGGGAACCGGCGTCGCCGCTGCCGCCCACCGAGTAGACGGTGCCGTCGTTGTCGGCGACCAGGTTGTCCATGACGAGCGTCGGGTAGTCGGGCAGCGCCGTCCACGCGGTGCCGTCCGACGCGTCCTGCGGCGGGGTCGGCCGCGGGCTGTGCCCGCCCGTTCGGGCCGATACCGAGGCCTCGGTGGCGATCCGCACCAGCGGCGCCCCGGTGGCGGCGGGCCGGCGCGCGCCGGCGGCCGGGGTGTAGCCCCGGTCCTGCTCGACGAGGTCGACGCGCAGCGGCCGGTCGCCGTCGTTGGTGAGCCGCACCTGGCGGGTGACGGTGCGCCCGGGTCGTACGGAGATCGTGAGGTCCGACTGGTGGACGCTCAGCCGACCGGCCTCCAGCCGCCAGTCGCGGCGGACGACGCCGTCGGAATCGATCCGCACCTTCGCCGTGCTGTCGCCGTAGCGCAGGCCGCTGGCGGTCACCGGGACCGAGCCGCCGCCCGGGACGAAGAGCCAGTAGAAGCCGTCGGCGAGGTGGGGGTCCTCGGTGGTGGCCCGGCTGGTGGCCGCCGCACCGCCGGTCTTCACGATCGCGCCGATGACCGCCGCACCGGTGTTGTCGTCGCGGATCTGCCCCGCCACGAGCCCGCCCGGCACGGCGGCGCACGACCGGCGCCCCACGAACACGTTGTCCAGCTGCCACCAGTTGTCGTACTCGCCCTGGTAGCGGAACCGGACCAGCACACCGGACTTCCCCGCCGCCTGCGGCACCGGGATCTCCACGTGCCCGTTGACGGCGTCGGTCGCGAGGTGCCGGACGCCGGCCCAGGTGGCGCCGTTGTCGAGGCTCAGCTCGACGTCACCGGTCTGCTCGTCCCAGCTGGAGTAGTCGGTGTCGAACCCGATGACCGGCTCGGCGATGCCGGTCAGGTCGGCCGGCGGGCTGATCAGGCTCGTGTCGATGCGGCCCGGCTGGTTCCAGCCGTCGACGCTGGCGAACCCACCGTCGCCGCCGGTCAGGTTCCCCTTGGACCCGGGGTCGTCGAACCGCCAGGTCTGACCGCCGCCGGCCTCGTCGGTGACCCGCCAGCCGTCCCGCGGGCCGCCGGTCCAGCCGGTGAAGTCGGCGCTGGCGCCCTCGTACCGGGCGGCGTACCCGGGGGCGGTGCAGGACGAGGCGTCGACCGAGAGCCGGACGTCCTGGCGTACGGCGCTGGGCCGCCCCTTCGGCTGCGGGTCCACCCGCGTGGTCACCGTGCCGGTGACGTAACCGGGCATGTCCACGGGGGACACGTGCAGCGTCCAGCTGTTGCTGACCGGCAGGTCGACCTCGTAACGGCCCGTGTACGGGTCGGTGAAGACCGCGCCGCCCGGGTAGCCGTCGATGGCGATGCGGGCGTAGACCGGCCAGCCGTGCCCGGAGGCGTCGGTGACCGTACCGGTCACGGTGCGGCTCGCGAGCGCGGTCAGGGTGAAGTCGCGGGTCAGCTCGGCCTTGGCGGCGACGGTGACCGCGACGGCCTTCGGGGCCTGGTAGCCGAACTGGGCGGCCACGAGGTCGTACCCGCCGGCGGGCAGGGTCAGGCTGTAGCGGCCGTTCGCGTCGGCCACGGCACGGAACGTGGCGCCGGTGGCGTCCGTGGCGGTGACGGTCGCTCCGGCGACGGGACCGCTGTGCCGGCCGGCGGTGACGGTGCCCGAGATCCGGCCCGTCTCGCCGAGGGTCAGGGCCGACACGCCGTTGGGGGTGCCGATCCCGGTCGGGCCGTCCCAGCCCGGTCCGGCGGTGCACAGCAGGTCGCCGCACCAGCCGTTGGAGCCCTCGGTGATGTCGAAGAGGCCGGCCGCCTTGTCCTTCCGGTACGGGTAGGTCACCGGGTACGTCCCGGCGAGCGGCTCGCCGGCCAACGCGTACATCCCGGCGACGAGCGGAGCGGCCAGCGAGGTGCCGCCCCACTGCGCCCAGCCGTCCTGGCCGAGCGTGTTGTAGACGGCCAGCCCGCTCTCCGGGTCGGCGACGGCGGAGATGTCGGCGGTGGCCCGCTTGTCCCCGCAGCGCGTGTCCACGTCGGCCTGGTAGGCCGGGCGGGGCTCGTAGAGCGAGCAGCCGCTGCCCGCGTTCACCCAGGCCGTCTCGTTCCAGCCGCGCGGTGACGAGTCCCGGGTCAGCCGGGTGCCGCCGACCGCCACGACGTTCGGGTTGGTGGCCGGGTAGCTCTGCACGTTGCCGAGGTCGCCGCTGGCGACGACCACCGCGATGCCGGGGTGGTCGTAGTGGGCGTTGTAGAGCTCCTGGAAGGGGGTCTCGCCGGCGATGCCGTACGAGTTGGAGATGACGTCCGCGCCGAGTTCGGCCGCCGTGTCGACGGCGGCGCCGAGGCTGGCCGGCGAGTTGTCGTCGGCCTGGACGAGGAGGATGTCACACCTGGGGCAGGCGGAGGAGACGGCGTCGAGGTCCAGGGCGGCCTCGATCGACCACTCGGCGTCCTCCGGCGGGTAGTCGGTGCCGCCGCGCTGGTCCACCTTCCGGAAGCAGCCGTTGGCGGTGGTGCACGGCGGGAGGTCGTAGTGCTCGCGGAACACCGCGAGGTCGGCCTCGGCGGCCTCGTAGCCGAAGGCGAGCACGACGGCGACGGTTCTCCCCTCACCGCCGTCGGGCAGCCGGTAGGCCGAGCGGATGTCCGCCGGCCCGAGCGCACCCTCCGGCGGCTCCGCGACCCGCTGGACCAGCCGGCCGTCCTCGGTGGCGAGACCGAGCGCGTAGCAGCGGGCCAGCGGGGTGCCCGTCGTCGCGGTGTTGCAGCCGGCGGGCTTGTAGCGCATCGCCGCCCAGCTCGGGGACGAGGAGGACGGCTCCGCCGTTGGCGCCGCCTGTGCGCTGGCGGGCAGCGGACCGGTGGCGAGCAGCGACAGTGTGAGGGCTGCGATCAGCCCGCCGAGGCGGCCCCCGCGGGACCACCTTCGCCGTAAGGGCACGGACATTCCACTACTCCTTACCAGTGACGCCACGGACACACCTCGACGCTGAGGCCCGACGCACCCTCCTGTCAGGACACGCGGTGATCCCGGACACGAAAGCGGCACGCATTGACGGGCGATCTTGGCACGGGCGCGAAGACGCGGACAATGTCCCGGGACGTTCATGTTCCGGACAGCTGGCGGGTTCCCGACGGAGGCATCGGATGTGGCATGTGGTCGGCGTCTCCGAGCCCGAAGAGCGCGTCTACGAGGCACTGGCCCGGCGACGACAGGCGACGGCGGCGGATCTGCTCGGCGACGTCGCGCTCTCCCGGGCGCAGTTGACCCGCACACTCGGCCGCCTCGTCGACCGGGGCCTGGCCAGCCGACTCTCCGGGCGCCCGACCCGCTACGCGGCGACGCCGCCCGACCAGGTGGCCAGCTTCCTGATCGCCGAGCGGGAACGTGACCTGCTCCGCCTGCGTACGCACGCCGACCAGCTCGCCAAGGAGCTGCGCCGGCACGACGGGACGGGCCGCCACCCGGCCGAGCTGGTCGAGGTGATCGAGGGACCGGCTAACCTGCGGGCCACGCTCGTACGCCTGCAGCGCGAGGCACGGGTGCAGATCCGCGGGCTGGACCGGCCGCCGTACCTCGACAACCCGGTGAGCGGCAACTCGGAGGAGACGCACCAGCTGGCCGACCGCGGCCTCACCTACCGGGTCATCTACGACCGGTCGGCGCTGGAGATCCCCGGGCGGATGGCGGAGATCTGGCGCGGCATCCAGAGCGGCGAACGCGCCCGGGTCGCCAGCAACGTGCCGATGAAGATGATGCTCTCCGACGACCGGCTCGCACTCATCCCGGTCATCACGGGCGGGCAGCTTGCCGACGCTGCGTACCTGATCCACCCGTCGTCGCTGCTGGACGCGGTCTGCGAGCTGTTCGAGGCGCTCTGGGAACGGGCCATCGCGATCAACCGGTCCGCCGTGAACCGAGCAGAGCCGGGTGACGGCATGGTCGAGCAGGCCGACGACGCCCACCCCGACCGGCTCTCCGACCGCGAGATCGAGCTCATCGGCCTGCTCGCCGGTGGCGCCACGGACGAACGGATCGCCCGCACGCTGGGCTGGAGCGTGCGGACGGTGCACCGGCACGTGCACCGCATCATGACGATGGTCGGCGCCGAGACGCGGTTCCAGGCCGGGATGGAGGCGGTCCGCCGGGGCTGGGTCTGATCGACCGCCGGCCCGGCGCCCCGTTCAGCGGCCGGTGAAGTTCGGCTTGCGCTTCTCGACGAAGGCGGCCATGCCCTCCCGCCGGTCGTCGGTGGCGAAGAGCGCGGCGAAGAGCTGGCTCTCCCAGGCCAGGCCCGAGTTCAGGTCCATGTCCAGGCCGCCGTCGACGGCGAGCTTCGCCGCGCGCAGCGCGTGGGTCGGCCCGTCGAGGTACGGGCGGACCATCGCGACGGCGGTCGAGTAGACCTCGGCGGCCGGGGCGACCCGGTCGGCCAGCCCGATCCGCAGCGCCTCCTGGGCGTCGATCATGCGCCCGGACATGATGAGGTCCTTGGCGCGGGCCGGGCCGACCAGCCGGGCGAGCCGCTGGGTGCCGCCGGCGCCCGGGATGATGCCGAGCTTGATCTCGGGCTGCCCGAGCTTCGCGTCGTCCGCCACCACCCGCCAGTCGCAGGCGAGGGCCAACTCGCAGCCACCGCCGAGGGCGTACCCGGTGATCGCCGCGACGACCGGCTTGGGGATGCGGGCGAACGCGCCGAGCGCGCTGGACAGGTCGGCGGCCCGCGCCGCCATGTCCACGTAGGACATGTCGGCCATCTCCTTGATGTCCGCGCCCGCGGCGAAGACCTTCTCCCCGCCGTACACGATCACTGCGCGGACCTCGGGGTCGGCGGTGGCCGCCTCGGCAACGGCGCGCAACTCCTCCTGCACCTGGGTGTTGAGCGCGTTCATCGGCGGCCGCTCCAGCCGGATGGTGCCGATGCCGTCCTGAACTTCCAGCCGCACGAACTCGCTCACGCCGCCCTCACTTCCTCGTCGAAGTCGCGTGCCAACCATACGGCCCGGCTCGTTGGGGTACGTAGTCTGGTGGTAGCCCCGCACCCGGGAGTCCAGCGATGATCACGTACTACGACGACAGCTCGGTGCAGGTGACCTCGACCGCCATCCGCGTGAGTGGTCGCGCGTACCCTCTCGCCGAGATCAGCATGGTCTGGCACCGGCGGGGCAGCCGGTCCTGGCGGGTGCTCGCCGGGCGCGGCGCGATCGGGGCGGCGATGGTGGGCCCGCTGGTGGCCGCCGTCCTCGGCGTGGGCGTGGCGGTCTGGCTGGACCGCTCCCCCACGGTCACCATCGCTATCGTCGGCACGTCGGTGCTCGTCGGCCTCGCGGTCGGCCCGGTCGCCGACTTCCTCTTCGAGCACCTGGACCGCTCGTACGCCCGGGGCAGCCGGCAGTGGGAGATCTGGGTGCGCTGGCGCGGCCGGCCGGTCCAGCTGCTGCGCACCGGTGACGCGCTGCGGTTCGGCCAGATCTACCGGGCGTTGGAGCGGGCCGTCGAGCACGGGCAGCCGGCGCCACCCGGACGCCCCGCCGTGACGCCCACCCGCCCCGCCCGACCCCGGGGGCAGCGGGGCTAGAAGCGGATCGGTGTGGCTGGCAGCATGTCGAGGCCGCGCAGGAGACCGTAGAGGTCCTGCTCGCCCCAGAACTGCACGATCCGCCCCTCCGCCAGCCGGTAGATCTTGCAGGCGCTCTGCACCGCCGTCGCACCCGTGGCGTCGCGCCGGTAGGTCTGCGCGAGTGCCGCGGCCACCCGGTCGCCGGCCGGGACGATCTCGAGGATCTGCTGGTCGAGCACCGTGAGCCCCGGCGAGGTGACGGCCTGCTCGACCAGGTGCCGGCCCCGCACCTCGCTGCCGGAGCCGTAGATCAGCACGTCCTCGGCGACCACCGCCCGCAACTCGGCCAGGTCCTTCGTCACGAACGTCCGCAGGTACCGGCGCACCACCTCGACGTTGCGTTGCTGTTCGCCCGTCAGCCGCCCGGTGATCGACTCCGCGTCCATGTCGGAACGGTACGCGCCCGGCACCTCGGTGGCCTGCTCCACCCCGGCCGGCCGATCGACCCGGTCGGGCATCCGGAGGCCCGGCATACTCGCGTGGCCGCTGTCGAGCTGCCCCACCGATGGGGCGCCGAACTCCCGCCCGCGAACGTGGGACGCCCCGACCTCGATGCCCCGGGCCGCGCGGGCAGCCCACGCGCTCGACCTTCTCCTTGACCAGGCGGGCGAAGATCCGCAGGGCCCGGGCCAGGCGACGCGGCGCGGGCGAGGCCGCACGGCGCGGGCGAGGCGACGCGGCGCGGGCGAGGCGGCACGGCGCGGGCGAGGCGGCACGGCGCGGGCGAGGCGGCACGGCGCGGGCGAGGCGGCACGGCGCGGGCGAGGCGGCACGGCGCGGGCGAAGCGAGACGGCGCCGACGCGGGCGAGGCGGGGCGGGCGTCGGCGCGGGGCGGGGCGGGGTGCGCGGCCTGGCGTCCCAGAAAGGGCAGCTCGACAGGACGTGAGGGGAAACACGCCCACCCCGCTTGCCGGGGCATGGTTAGGCTTAGTGATGGCGGTCTATTACCGGGACGACGCGGTGCGGGTGACCTCCGAATCGATCCGGTCGGGCGGGCGTGAGATCGCGCTCGCCGACGTGACGTACGTCTGGCACGCCCGGGGGCGGGCGACGCTCGCCGTGCGGGGCCGGGTGGTGGGGCGCGGCGTCCTGGTCCTGCTGCTGTCGCTGCCGCCGCTGGTGGCGCTGGTCTGCGTCGTCTCGCTCGTCTGGTCGGCGCAGGACCGCGGCGAATGGACGCTCGCCCTGCTCATCCTCGCCGGCTGCGTGGTCGGCGCGCTGGCGCTGACGCCGTTCCTGAAGCTGCCACTGAGCTGGCTGGACCGCTCCTACGAGCGCGGCAACCAGGTGCACGAACTGTGGGTGCAGCACCACGGCCGAGAGGAGTTGCTGCTGCGCACGCCGGACGCGCTGCGGTTCGGGCAGATCTACCGGGCCGTGCAGCGCGCCGTCGAGCAGCACTCGGACCGGCGCTGACCGGCGCAGCGCCGACGATCACCCAGCGGGCGACGCGGGCGCGACGGACGCACACTGGAACGCATGGCGATTCCCCTTCCCCGGCCCTCCGCCGTCGTCGGCCTCACCCGCTCCGCCCTCGACCAGGCGCTCGGCTCGGCGGCCTCGCTCGCGGCCGTACCGGCCCGCGCGTTCGCGGTGCTCGACGACGTCGAGGCGCTGGTGGCCCGCATCAACGGCGTGGTCGACCGCATCGAGCGGACCCTCGACCGCACCGAGCGGGTGGTCGGCGACGCCGAGACGGCGGTGCGCGAGGTGGCCACGATCAGCGCCGCCGCGACCAGCGCCATCGAGACCGCCACCCGGGTGGCCGCCGCGGCCGCCACCCTGGTCGAGGACACCGACAAGGTCGCCCGCAGCGCCGCGACCGTGGTGGCGGAGGCGGACGCGGTCGCCGGGCGGGCGGCCGGAGCGGTCGGCACCGCGGCGGAGGCGGCGGCCACCGCGGCTGAGCTGTTGGAGGCGTACGAGCCGGCGCTGCGCCGGGGCGCGCCGATGGCGACGCGGTTCGTCCAACAGCTCAGCCACGAGGAGGTGACCGCGGCCATCCGGCTCGTGGACGAACTGCCGAAGCTGCGTGAGCACCTGACCGCCGACGTGCTGCCGATCCTGGCCACTCTGGACCGGGTCGGCCCGGACCTGCACGATCTCCTGGAGGTCACCCGCGACCTCAAGCTCGCGGTGGCCGGCATCCCGGGGCTGGGCATGCTGCGCCGACGCGGCGAGAAGCTCACCGACGAGGCCGACCAGGCCGGTTAGCAGTCGCAGGCGACCGTGACGCGGGGCGCCGTGAGGTCGCCCACCGGCCGGGGCACAGGTCAGGCCGGCACGTAGAGTTCGTCGATCTCGGTCCGGTAGGGCAGCGCCACGGAGGCGCCGAGCCGGCGGGCGCAGGCCGCACCGGCCGCCGCCGCCCAGCGCACCGCGTCCACCAGGTCCCGTCCCTCGCCCCAGCCCACGGCCAGCGCCGCGGTGAACGCGTCACCGGCGGCGGTGGAGTCGACGGCGTCCACCTTGACCGGAGGCACGTGCACGGCCGTCCCGTCACGGTCGCCGTACCACACCCCCTCGGCACCGAGCGTGAGAACGGCGCGCGGCGTCAGCTCCAGCAGCGCGCGCGGCTCCTCGCGACCCCGGCCCGTGAGCGCCTGCGCCTCGCGCTCGTTGACGACGAGCACGTCCACCGCGTCCAGCAGGTCACGGGGGAGCGGCCGGGCCGGCGCGGCGTTCACGACGACGCGGGTGCCGGCGGCGTGCGCGGCCACGGCCGCCTCGGTGACCGTCTCCACCGGAATCTCCAGCTGGGCGACGAGCACGTCGGCGGCGCGGACGGTGGCAAGCTCCTCCTCGGTGAGGCCGCTCAGCGCGTCGTTGGCGCCGGGGGTGACGAGGATGGCGTTCTCCCCCTCGGCGTTGACCATCACGAGGGCCACGCCGGACGTGCCGTAGACGACCCGCAGGTGCGCGGTGTCCACCCCGGCCGCCCGGATCCGCGCCTTGAGGGTGACCCCGAACGAGTCCGAGCCGATCGCGCCGATGAAGGCGCACGAGGCGCCCGCACGGGCGGCGGCGATGGCCTGGTTGGCGCCCTTGCCCCCGGGCACCATCACGAAGTCGCTGCCCAGCATGGTCTCCCCACGCCGTGGCAGGGCCGGGGCCGTGGCCACCAGGTCCATGTTCGCGCTGCCGACCACGGCCACCCGCGTCTGGGGCACCGGCACCTCCTGTTCCAGAGCCGACGGGACTGCTGGGGCCGCGCCGTTCAGGCGGCGCGGGCGGTGTAACGCTCGCCGGAGCGCTCGACGATCAGCGGCAGGCCGAACGTCTTGGAGAGGTTGTCGCCGGTGAGCGTCTCCCCGATCAGCCCCTGCGCGACCACGCCGCCCTCGCGCAGCAGGAGCGCGTGGGTGAAGCCCGGCGGGATCTCCTCGACGTGGTGGGTGACCAGCACCATCGCGGGCGCGTCCGGGTCGTACGCCAGCTCGGACAGCCGCCCGACCAGGTCCTCGCGCCCGCCCAGGTCGAGACCGGCGGCCGGCTCGTCGAGCAGCAGCAGCTCCGGGTCCGTCATCAGGGCACGGGCGATCAGGACCCGCTTGCGCTCCCCGTCGGAGAGCGTGCCGTAGCTGCGGTCGGCGAGGTTGCCGACCCCGAGCTGCCCGAGCAGCGCGCGTGCCCGCGCCTCGTCGGTCTGGTCGTAGCTCTCCCGCCAGCGGCCGACCACCGACCAGGCGGCGGTGACCACCACGTCGGTGACCCGCTCCTCGGCCGGCAGCCGCTCCGCCAGGGCGGCGGTGGTGAGGCCGATGCGGGTGCGCAGCTCGTTGACGTCGGTCCGGCCGATCCGCTCACCCAGCACGTAGACGAAGCCGGTGGTCGGGTGCAGCCGACCGGCGGCGAGGTTGAGCAGGGTCGTCTTGCCGGCGCCGTTCGGCCCGAGCACGACCCAGCGCTCGTCCAGCTCGACCCGCCAGGTCACGTCGTGCACCAGCGCCGTGCCGGAGCGGCGCACGCCGACGCCGTCGAGGCTGACCACCAGATCCGGGTCCACGGGGGCGGCGGCGGGGGCGGCGCCGGCGGCGCCGGGGATCAGGTCACCAGTCACCCTTCCATCCAACCACGCAGCGCGGCGGTGCCCCCCACGGGCGGGGCGCCGGCCGTAGGGTGGGGCGCCGTGTCGTTGGTCACCACATGTGAAGGACGGTCCATGCCGGGTCTGGGCGGGGGGTCGTGCGGATGAGCGCGGTCATCGAGATCGAGGGACTGTACAAGGTCTTTCACAGCGTGCGCCACGGCCGCCGCGTCGCGGTGGACGGTTTCCACCTGACCGTCGGCGCCGGGGAGGTGCACGGTTTCCTCGGCCCGAACGGGTCGGGCAAGACCACCACCCTGCGCGCCCTGCTCGGGCTGGTGCGGGCCGACGGCGGGCGGATGAGCGTGCTCGGCGTGCCGTCGCCCGGGCAGCTGCCGCAGGTGGCCGGGCGGGTAGGGGCGATCGTGGAGAGCCCGCAGTTCTTCGGCAACTTCACCGCGCACCGCACCCTGCGCCTGCTGGCCCGGGCGGGTGGCGTGCCGGTGAGCCGCGTGGACGAGGTGCTCGAACAGGTCGGTCTGGCCGGCCGCGGCCACGAGCGGGTGAAGGGCTACTCGCTCGGCATGAAGCAGCGGCTGGCCGTGGCGTCGGCGCTGCTCAAGAACCCGGAGCTGCTCATCCTCGACGAGCCGGCCAACGGCCTGGACCCGGCCGGCATCCGGGAGATGCGGGACCTGATGCGCTCGCTCTCCGCGGCCGGGGTGACGGTGCTGCTGTCCAGCCACATCCTCGCCGAGATCCAGCTGATCTGCGACCACGTCACGATCATCTCGCAGGGCCGGCAGGTGGCCGCCGGCCCGGTCGAGGAGGTGCTGGCGCGCTTCGACCAGCACGAGTGGCGGGTCGTGGTGGACGAGCCGGAGCGGGCGGGCGAGCTGCTGCGCTCCGCGGGGCTGCCGGTGCAGACGTACGGCGACCACCTGCTGGTGAGCCAGGTGGGCGACCCGAGCCAGGTCAGCCGGGTGCTCGGCGAGCAGGGGCTGTGGGTGCGCGAGCTGACGCCGCTGCGGCCCGACCTGGAGAGCGTCTTCCTCGAGCTGACCGGTGAGGGCGCACACCCGTCGCTCCCGCGCCAGGTCGACGGCTCGGCCGGCGAGGCGCCGAACGATGTGGTGATCGACCTGGACGCCGGCGTCGGCGGGCGCAAGGGAGGGGACGCGTGAACCTGCTCCGTGCGGAGTTGGAGCGGCTGAGCGCGCGCCGCTTCGTCCAGCTCATGGTCCTCCTGCTGCTGTTGGCGTTCGCGGTGACGGCCTCGACGACCCTCGCCGGCTCCCACCGGCCGACGGCGCAGGAGGTGTCGACCGCCCGCGTGAAGGCGGCTGAGGCGCGCCAGCAGATGGAGGCGACCTACCAGCGCTGCGTGGACCGCGTGAACGACGACCGGGCGCCCGGCACCGACCCGGAGTACTTCCCCGTCGACTGCAGCGACATCGATCCGGCCCGGCAGGAGCGGCTGCCGGTGACGAGCGACTTCCTCGATGGCGTGTTCAGCTTCGCCCGGCAGGCCCAGCCCCTGCTCTACTTCCTGATCGCGTTCCTGGTGCTCTTCGGGTTCCTCGTCGGCGCCTCCTACATCGGGGCCGACCTGAACTCGGGCGGGGTGGTGAACCTGCTGCTCTGGCGGCCCCGGCGCCTGGCCGTGCTCGGGGCGAAGCTGGGCACGCTGCTCGGCGCGGTGCTCGCGCTGTCGCTGCTCGCGTCGGTCGCGTACCTCGCCACGTTCTGGGTGATCGGGCAGACGGCCGGCTTCTCGGAACAGCTCGGCGGGGCGTTCTGGCGCGATCTGGCCGCCGTACACGGGCGCGGCATGGTGCTGGTGCTGCTCGCCACCGCGCTCGGCTTCGCACTCGCCACGCTGGGCCGGCACACCTCGGCCGCGCTCGGCACGGCGGCGGCGTACGCGGTGGTCTGGGAGCTGGGCGCGCGGGTGGTCTTCGAGATCGTGGACCTGCGCCGCCCCGACCAGCTGATGCTCTCCAGTCACATCGGCGCCTGGTTGACCGGTCGAGCCGAGTTCTGGGACAGCCAGGCCTGCCGCGGGATCGGCGGCTTCTGTGAGGAGCAGATCTACACGCTGACCTGGCGACCGGCGCTGGCGGTGCTGCTGGGTCTGACCGGTGCGCTCACGGTGGTCGCGTTCACCGCGTTCCGCCGGCGGGACCTGATCTGAGCGGCGGTCGGCCCGCGCAGGGCAACGCCTTGCAGCCGAAAGACCGATCGTGAAGAATTCCTTCACATGACGGACTCCGGCGCGCCCCGACCCAGACGGCTGGGGTCGCGCCGGACCATCACGCCGCGGCGGCGGAGAGAGCCGACGCGACCGGGGTCACCCGACGGTCGAGCCGAAGACCTCGTCACGGACGGCGTCCAACGCGGTACGCAGAGCCCCCTGCAGGATCGGCTCCTCGGTCAGCCCGGTGGGCACCACCCGGGGCCGCACCAGCGTGATGGCGGCGACCTCCTGCTGCACCCGGTCGGCGAGCGCCGCCCCGCCGGCCTGACCGACCTCGCCGGCGAGCACCACCAGCGGCGGGTCGAGCACCACGCACGTGCTGGCCACACCGAGCGCCAGCCGGCGGGCCAGCTCGTCGAGCGCCGCGCCGCCGTCGGTGCCGGCGGCGATCGCGGCGCGCACCGCGTCGGCGGCCTGCCCGGCGGGGAACCCGTGCTCGCGGGCCACGGCGCGGACCGCGTCCGCGCCGACGAGCTGCTGGAACGCCGGCTTGGCCCGGCGGGCGACGTCGCGCGGGATCGGGACGCCGGGCACGGGCAGGTAGCCGATCTCACCGGCCGCGCCGCTGCTTCCGTGGTGCAGCCGCCCACCCAGCATGATCGCCAGACCGACACCCGCGCCGATCCAGACCAGCACGAAGTCCGACAGGCCCTGGGCGGCGCCCGACTGCGCCTCGGCGACCGCGGCGAGGTTCACGTCGTTCTCGAAGACCACCGGGGTGTGCAGGTCCTCCCGCAGGGCGGCGAGCAGACCCCGGTGCCACCGCGGCAGGTTGAAGGCGAAGGTGATGTCCCCGGTGCCCGGGTCGACGAGACCCGGCGTGCCGAGCACCACCCGCCGTACGCTCGACAGCTCCGCCCGGGCGTCGCTTGCCGCCTGGACCACCGCGTTGTGCACCACGCCCACCGGGTCGTCGGTGTCCCGGGTCGACTGCTCCACCCGGCCGATGACGGCACCGGTGATGTCCGCGCAGGCGGCCACCACCCGGTCCGGGCCGACGTCCACCCCGATCACGTGCGCGCTGCCCGGTCGTACGGCGTAGAGCTGGGCGTTGGGGCCCCGGCCGCCGGCCTGCTCGCCGACCCGCGTGACCAGCCCGCGCTCCTCAAGACGCTCGACCAGCTGCGAGGCGGTCACCTTGGACAGCCCGGTCAGCTCGCCGAGCCGGGCGCGGGTCAACGGCCCCCGTTCGAGCAGCAGTTCCAGTGCCGCACGGTCGTTGAGCGCCCGCAACAGGCGGGGGGTGCCGGGCAGCCGGGTCGCACTCATGCCACGTCCTCTGATTTGGTAAACCTTGCTAACTGTAAACGACTCCGGAACGGGTAGCCGTAGCGTATCGGCCGCCCCGAGCCGGAGAACTCGGTCAACCCGGCAGCGCTGCGCGGTCGGGACGGCCGGAAGCCGAGACACACGCCGGTGCCGACGGGCACCGTTAGGGGGAGATCACGTGGGGCTCGATCCAGGACTGCGCCGGCTCGCGCTCGGCACGCTGCTGGCCGCGTATCCGGGGCCGGTCCCGCCGGACTGGGCGGTCGACCTCGTCGCCGAGGGCCTCGCCGGGCACACCCTGTTCGGCACCAACGTGCACGACCCGGCGCAGGTGGCGGCGAGCACCGCCGCGCTGCGGGAGGGGCGGGCGGACGTCCTGATCGCCATCGACGAGGAGGGCGGGGACGTCACCCGGCTGGCCCACGCCACCGGCAGCCCCTACCCGGGCAACGCCGCGCTCGGCGCCATCGGCGACGTGGCGTTGACCCGCCGGGTCTACGAGGCCATCGGCGCCGAGCTGGCCGCGCTCGGCATCACGGTCGACCTCGCCCCGACGGTCGACGTGAACACCGCCGACGAGAACCCGGTGATCGGCACCCGCTCCTTCGGCGCCGACCCGGTGCGCGTCGCCGCGCACTCCGCCGCCGCCGTCGCCGGGCTCCAGGCCACCGGCGTCGCGGCCTGTGCCAAGCACTTCCCCGGCCACGGCGCGACGGTCGCCGACTCGCACTACGAGCTGCCGACCGTCGACGTGCCGCTCGACGTGCTGCGCCGCCGCGACCTGCCGCCCTTCGCCGCGGTGGTCGCCGCCGACGCCCAGGCCGTGATGACCGCGCACATCCGGGTGCCGGCGCTGACCGGCACCGGCCCGGCCACCTTCAGCCGGGCGGTCCTGGTCGACCTGCTCCGCACCGAGTACGGCTTCCGGGGAGCGGTCATCACCGACGCGCTGGAGATGAAGGGCGCCTCGGTCGCCGCCGGCGGCGTCGGGCCGGCGGCCGTGCGGGCCCTCGCCGCCGGCGCGGACCTGCTCTGCATCGGGGCGAAGGTCGACGCCGGGCTGGTCGAGCAGGTCGCCGCCGAGATCGTCGGCGCACTCCAGGACGGGCGGCTGGAGCGTGCCCGGGTGGAGGAGGCCGCGGGTCGCGCCGCCACGCTCGCCGCCTGGACCCGGGCCGCGAGCCATCCCCCGGCCGGCGGCGGCACCGATCTGGGGTACGCGGCGGCGCGCCGCGCCGTGAAGATCGACGGCGTGCTCACCGGCCTCACCCGGCCGCTCGTGGTGCAGCTGCACGCCGCCTCCACCATCGCCGAGGGCCGGGTCCCCTGGGGGCTCGGCCCGCACCTGGCCGACGTCGAGGAGATCCGGGTCGTCGCGGCCGAGACCGATCCGGCCGCCCTGCGCCGGCTCGCCGGGGACCGGCCGATCGTGCTGGTCGGGCGGCACGTGCACCGGCTGCCGAACGGGCCGGAACTGGTCACCGCGCTGGCCGCCCAGCACCCGGTGACCGTGGTCGAGATGGGCTGGCCGGCGCAGTGGCGCCCGGCCGGCGTACGGGCCTTCGTCACCACCTTCGGGGCGAGCCACGCCAACGGCCGCGCGGCCGCCGAGGCGCTGGGCCTGACCGGGTGAGCCATTCGGCTCCGCCGCCGTCGCCGGGAAACCCGGCTTGCGGAGCCACGGGTGGGGTACTCGGTGGGTATGACCGCCACGGACGCCTGGCACCGGGCGCTGGCAGACCTGCTGTCCCGGTCGCACCGGCTGCCGCCGGACGATCTGCCGGCGGCGGTCAACGCCGCCCTTCGGCCGCTGCGGGCCACGGCGACCGTCTACCTGGTCGACACCGAGCAGTGCGACCTGCGCCCGCTGCCCGAGCCCGGTCGGCCGGCGCCGGAGCCGCTCTCCATCGACGCGAGCCTCGCCGGTCGCGCCTTCACACAGGTCGAGGTGCACGCCGGGCAGGGGCCGCCGCCTCGGCTCTGGGTGCCGGTGGTCGACGGCACCGACCGGCTCGGGCTCCTCGAGGTCGTACCGGCTCCCGGGGCGGACCTCGGCGACGAAACCCTGCGTGACGGATGCCGGTTGATCGCCGGACTGATCGGTCACGCGGTGACGAGCAAGAGCCCGTACGGCGACAACCTGCACCGGGCCCGGCGCAGCCAGACGATGGGTGTCTCCGCCGAACTGCTCTGGCAGCTCCTGCCACCGCTCACTCTCGCCACCGACAACACGACGGTCAGCGCGGTGCTGGAGCCGTGCTACGAGGTGGGCGGGGACGCGTTCGACTACGCGCTCGACGGGGGCGTGCTGCGGTCCGCCGTCCTCGACGGCGTCGGTCACGGGCTGCCGGCCGTCCTCACCACCTCTGTGGCGCTCGCCGCAATGCGGGCCGCCCGCCGCGCGGGCGCCGACCTGGCCGGGCTGGCGCGGGCGGCCGACGACGCGATCGCCGGGCAGTGGCAGGACGCGCGTTTCGTCACGGCGGTGCTGGCCGAACTCGACACGCGGACCGGGGTCCTGCGCTACGTCAACGCGGGCCATCCGGCGCCGCTGGTGCTGCGCCGAGGGCGGGCCGTGCGGGCGCTCGACGGGGGTCGACGGCTGCCGCTCGGCCTGCGCGACGAGGAGCCCGAGGTCGCCCACGTCCGGCTGGAGCCCGGCGACCGGCTCCTGCTGCACACCGACGGGGTGGTGGAGGCGCGCAACGAGGGCGGCGAGCTGTTCGGCCTGGCGCGCCTGGCCGACCTGGCCGAACGGCACATCGCGACCGGACTGCCCAGCGCCGAGACGCTGCGCCGGCTCAGCCACGCGGTGGCCGAGCACCAGGACGGCCCGCTCCGCGACGACGCCACCCTGGTGCTGGTCGAGTGGGACCGGGCGGCGGCGGTACGGACGGAGCCCTGACCGTACGACGGACGGGGACGTCTAGCGCAGCCCGCGGAATCCGGGCGCCGGCGACGCCGGGGCATCCTCCGCGAGGCCGAGCAGCGCGCCGACCGCGGTGATCCGCAGGACCCGCGCCACCACGGGCTGCGGGTCCACCACCCGGAACGCGATGTTCTCGCGCCGGGCCGTGGTGGCGGCGTTGACCAGGACACGCACCCCGGAGGAGTCGAGGAACCCCAGGCCGGCCAGGTCGACGACGACCGCGCGAACCTCCGGGCGGGTCAGCACGGCGGTCAGGGCGTCCTGCAGCGTGTCGGCGGTGGCCATGTCGACCTCGCCCACCGGGCGGAGGACGATCTCTCCCGCACCCGCCTCGTGCAGATGCACGTCCATCGGCCGCCCCAGCGCAGAGATACCCGGATCGCCGGCCTGCTGGCCGGTGCCAGTGGACGATACCCGTCCGTCGGCCGCCGCGCGCTGTGGAGGCGCGGCGCAGGCTGCTTCGCCGGGTCGCCCGGGGCGCTGTACCGCCGTACGCCCGCGCGTCCCCGGGATACCACCGTGCTGGCACGCTGAGTCACCGAGGCGCGGTCCGGACGATGGGCCGTCGCTCCAGGTCAAGTCCGCTATTCGACACGCCGAACCGGTGGCGCGCGTCTTGCCCCGGGTCGGTTCGATACGTAGCGTGATCGGCGGGACGCGCGACCGAGCGGGTGCGCCGGTCGCCCCGACGGGGACCTGGGGGGAAGGCCGCGGACCGTGGATCCGGCCCGGGATCCACGGTCCGCGCCCGGTGTCCGACGGATCAGGCGGGATACACGCCGAAGGCGCGCCAGCCCCGGTCGGGGAAGCCGGCGGCCTCCGCCACCCGCGCCGACGCCCGGTTGTCCCGATCGTGCAGGTAGGTCGGCACCGCGCCGTCGTCGAGCACCCGGCGGGCCGCCTGGGCGACCAGGCGCCGGGCCAACCCCCGGCCGCGTGCCGCCGGCACGGTCCCCACGGCCAGTTCGTGGCCGTACGCGTCGTGCCGCTTGATGCCCACTCCGGCCAGGTAACGGCCGTCGGGCGCGCGGACGACCAGCACCTCGTCGTCGAAGAGGCGCAGCCAGGGAGGCAGCCCCGGCGTGGTGGGCGGCACCCACTCCCCGGCGTCGGGCAGCGGCGCCGGGGCCAGGCTCCAACGGAAGGCACCGTGGTGGGTGGGCCAGTCGGGCAGGCCGACGGCCGCGGGCAGCGCCGGAATCAGCCGGTCGACCGGAAGGCCGGCGAGCGCCCGGACCTCGACGACCCGCTCCGGCGGCACGGAGAGCACGGTGCTGCGCGGCGTGGCGACGGCGAGCGCCGGCCGCAGCCGGTTGTCCCAGGCCGGCCGGGCCCGCCGGTGCGAGCCGACGACGTGCAGGCCGGGCCCGGCCGGCCACTGCCCGAGCCAGGTCGCCAGGTGCAGGTGGAGTCGCCGGTCGAGCACGTCACCACCTCCCGCGTCCGTCCGCCCCGGCCCGGTTCCCGGCGGTGGGCGCCCCGCGCCGGGCCCGCCGGCTTGCGTCGCCGATACCGTACGCCGACGGGACGGCCGGGTTGGGCACATCTCCGGGCGGAGGCGACCGGGGTGGGTGTCCGGCGGAGCGCGGTTAGCGGTGACGCCCGCGGGGTAGCACGGAAATCAGGCCGGATTCCTTACCGGGCAGGGGAACCGGGCGCCCGCTCCCCACGTCACATCCATTTCCATACATGTACACCTTTCTCTGGGACGGTAAGGTCATGCCGAATCAGCCGAATGACCGGTACCAGCAGGACACCGAGCGCCTCTGGCGCGCCACGAAGGACGCCGCGCGCTTCCCCGCCCAGCCGCCGTACGTCGGGGCCCGGGCGGGCCGCGACCCGCACCGTGGGCTGGGCTGGGCCGACCTGAACCGGCTGCCCGCCGGGGCGTCGGCCCGGCAGGGGCGCCACGGCCGCTGACGGCGGGAGGAGCGACACACCGGAGCGCGTGCACGCCGGCCTTTCGCACACCTGTCGGGTAACGTCTGCTGGTCCCGAATCCGGCCGACGACAGGAGTAGCTCCGCGCATGGGCAAGAAGACGATCCGCGTCTCCGACTTCAGTGGCACGGTCCTGCAGCCCGACGACGAGGTGGTGCGCCTCGTGGTGCTGGAGCACCCTGACCTGGTGGCCGGGCCCGTGCAACTGGAGGCCACGCCGGTCGAGGTGGAGAGCATCGACGACGCCTCCCTGGACGTCGCGGTGGTGGAGATCTACGACCGGCACGGCGGCGGTGAGCCGCGTCGGGTGGTACTCACCGCGAGCGAGTTCGACGCCATGGCGACCGACGTGCCGATGGCGCAGCTGCTCAAGACCGCCGAGCGGGTCCGCCCGCCGAAGGCGCGCAAGAGCGCGGAGCGGCTGGACTACGGCACGATCGAGCACGCCGGGAAGCCGCACCGGGGCCGGGTCACCGAGGAGGAGGCCCGGCTGGTGCGGGAGCGGCTCGACGAGGTCAACAAGCGCCTCGCCGACGCCGGGATCCGCCAGATCGATCCGGCCGACCCGGAGCACGCCGCCCGGTACGGCTTCCCCGCCGCCTCCTGAGCGCGTCCCCGCTCAGGCCTGCTTGCGCACCACGGCCTCGAGCGCCGCGGCGATGTTGGCCTCGGCGGCGGCCTTGTCGACGCCGAGGTCGGCCAGCACCCCGCTGCCGTTCTCCAGTTCGAGCAGGGCGAGCAGGACGTGCTCGGTGCCGATGTAGTTGTGGCCCAGCCGCAGCGCCTCGCGGAAGGTCAGCTCCATCGCCTTCTTGCTCTGCGCGTCGTACGGGATGAGGGCCGGTGGCTCCTCGGGGGACGGCGCCGGGAGCGCGGCGGTCGCGGCCTCGCGGACCCGCTCCAGGGTGACGCCCTGCGCGACGATCGCCTTGGCGGCGAGCGCCTCCGGCTCGCTGAGCAGCCCGAGCACGATGTGCTCCGGGCGGATCTCGGCGTGCCCGGCCGCGCGCGCCTCGTTCTGCGAGGCCATCACCACGTTGCGGGCGCGCGGGGTGAAGCGGTTGAAGCCCTGCTGCGGGTCGAGGGTGCTCTCCGTGCCACGCGGGACGAACCGCTTCTGCGCGGCCTGCTTGGTGACGCCCATGCTCCGGCCGATGTCGGTCCACGAGGCACCCGCCCTGCGGGCCTGGTCGACGAAGTGGCCGATCAGGTGGTCGGCCACTTCGCCGAGGTGGTCGGCGACCAGCACCGCGTCGGACAGCTGGTCGAGCGGTTCGCTGCGCGCCTTCTTGATCGCCTGGATGAGGTCGTCGAGGCGTACCGGGTTCTCCATGGGGAGTGGATTCGTCATGCGTCAACTCTAGGTTGACGCATGCTCGGCGTCAACCACGGGTTGACGACCGTCGGCCCTCGGGCGCGGGCGGCGCGGCGTGTTCAAAGGCTAGGGAAACACCCGATTCCCGCCGGGCCCGCCGCCCGTAGCGTCGACGACACGACCTGCCGGTCGCCGCCGTCCGGGCGCTCGCCGCCTCCGCCGAGCGGCGTCGCGGTCCCGACCCGGAGATACGGAGGAAGTCCCGTGCGCCGACTGATCGTGCCCGCGCTCTGCACGGCCGCCCTGATGCTGGCCGGCTGTGGCGGCGACCCCAGCACCCCGGACCCGGGCGCGGACGTCGACGCCCCGATCGACGGCGGCGTCGTCGCCGACGCGCCACCGCCGGCCTGCCCGTTCACCGCCGCCCAGGCGTCCGACCTCGTCGGCCAGCCGATGGTGGACCAGGGCAACTGCCTCTTCGGCGACGGCAAGGGCGTCGCCTCCCTCACCGTCACCACCGCCTCGAAGACGGCCGGTGAGATGACGTACGACTACCAGCGCAAGCAGGCCGACCAGGTTTACCAGCGGGTGACCGACCTCGACCAGGGAGGCAAGGGCTTCCTCGCGGTCAAGGACATCGAGGGCCAGCTCGTCCTGATCCGCGACGTGGGCACCTTCACCGTGACCCTGAGCAGCTTCGAGCGCCTCGGCAACCCCGACGGGTACGAGCAGACGCTGCGGAAGGTGCTCGACGCCCTGCCCGCGTAGCCCGGCCCGCTCAGGGGGTGTGGGGCACCGGCTCGGCCAGGGCCTGGATCTCCGTGGGCAACTGCGCCAGCGCCTGCTGGAACTCCCGGTGGCCGACCACGCGGTGCAGGGTCTGCAGGACGGCTCCCGCGCCCTGTTCGACGACGAGGGGGCTCACCTGGGCGCGCTCGGTGACCCGGCGGAGAAACTCGTCGTACCCGAAGAGCTCCGGCTCCTCGGCGGCGGCCCGGGTCAGCAGCGGGCGGAGCTCGTGCGCCACGTGGTCGGCGAGTTCGGCGGCCTCGCCGCCGCTGATCCGCTCGGCGAGCGTACGCAGGGTGGCCTCGGTCAGGGCACGGGCGGTCTCCGCCGGGACACCCGCCCGGTCGGCCACCTTGTCGAAGAAGCTCAGCTCGGCCATGACCCGTCCTTCCCCATCCGGAGATGCGTGGCTACCCGCAGCCATCGGCGGCAAACGGCGGCGGTCCCCAGCCGTCCGGGTTCGCTCCACCCCGTATACCGTTTCCGGCACTGCCGACGCACCGGGAGGAAGCGACCGCGGAGGCGCCGGCGGCGGGGAGGAGTCGTGACCGTGCGTCTTCACGTGGGTTGTGCGATGTGGACCCACAAGGCGTGGCAGGGCCGTTTCCTGGCGCGTCCGCCGGCGCCCGCCGAGCGCCTGCGTCAGTACGCCGGCTGGTGCGACGCGGTCGAGGGGAACACCACCTTCTACGCTACCCCGGCCCGGGACACGGTGGCGTCCTGGGCGGAGCAGACCGACCCGCACTTCCGGTTCGTGCTCAAGCTGCCGAGGCTCGTCACCCACGAGCACCGGCTCGGCGACGGCGGCGACACGGTGCTGCGGGGGTTCCTCGACGCGATCGAACCCCTCGGCCCACGCGCCCACGCCCTCTGGGTCCAGCTCCCCGGATCGTTCGCCCCCGCCGACGTGCCCGTCCTCGCGCGCTTCCTGCGCAGGCTCCCGCAGTCCCACCGGTACGCCGTCGAGGTCCGCCACCCCGCGTTCTTCGACGACCCTCGCGCGAGCGGCCTCCTCGAAGAGGCCCTGGGCGGTGTGGGCGCCGAGTGGATCCCGTTCGACACCACGGCGCTCTTCGCGAGCCCGCCGACCAGCGACGCGGAACGCGACGCCTGGACGAAGAAGCCCCGCATGCCGCTGCGCACGGTAGCGCTGACCGACCGGCCCATCGTTCGCTATCTGGGCCGCGACGACACCGCGCGCACGGTCGAGGGCTGGCAGCGCTGGATCGGCGTCGCCGCCGCCTGGCTGCGCGAGGGCCGCTCCCCGACCGTGTTCATCCACACCCCGGACAACGCCGAGGCGCCGCTGCTCGCCCGCCGGTTCCACGACGAGGTACGCGCCCGCGTACCCGGGCTCGCGCCGCTTCCCGAACCGGTGCCGGTCGAGCCCCTGACCCTGTTCTGACGCGGCCGCCGCACGGCCTGATGGTGTACGTCTCCCGGAGACGTACGCCATCGTCGGGCCCACCGGCCCGGGGCTACGGTTGCGCCTGTTGGCGGGTGGGTCGTCGCCGCCGGACGCCTGGCGGCGTCGGCGGGAGGGGCAGGTGACAGTGAGGTCGGAGCCGGCCACCGTCGGCCACCACCACGGCGGGGCGACACCGGCCACGGAGGACGTGCTGGTCACCGTGCGCGGCGGGGTCCTGCGCGGCGCACGGGAGGGCGGGCTCACCATCCTGCGTGGTGTCCGGTACGCGAGCGCGGAGCGCTTCGGCCCACCCGTGCCCGAGCGGCCGTGGGCCGGGGTGCGGGAGGCCCGGCAGCACGGCGGGGTCAGCCCGCAGCCGCCGGGCCGATCGGGCGGTCCGGCCGGCTGGGCGCCGGTGGGCGACCAGTCGGAGGACTGCCTCAACCTGACGATCGTGGCGCCGGGCACCGACGGCGCGCGCCGGCCCGTGCTGGTCTGGCTGCACGGCGGGTCGTACCGGACCGGCGCCGGGTCCTGGGACCGCTACCGGACCGACCGGCTCGCCCGGGAGGGCGACGTGGTCGTGGTGAGCGTGAACCACCGGCTGGGCGCGCTGGGCTATCTGCGGGCGCCGGGCATCTCCCCCGGCAACCTCGGTCTGCTCGACCAGATCGAGGCGCTGCGCTGGGTCCGCGACAACGCGGCGGACCTGGGCGGCGACCCCGACAACGTGACCCTCGTCGGGCAGTCGTCGGGTGCCCACTCGGTCGCCTGCCTGCTGGGGGTGGCGGCGGCCCGGCCGCTGTTCCGCCGCGCGGTGCTCCAGAGCCCGCCACTCGGTCTGGGTCTGGGGCGTGCGGCGCTCGCGGAACGCGTCGGTGCGCGCTTCCTCGCCCGGCTCGCCCGCGACCCCCGGGAGGCGTCGCCGGCCGAGATGATCACCGCTCAGCAACTGGCCGAACGCGATCTCGCCCGCCACACCCGGTTCGGGCTCGCCCCGGCGTACGGACCGGTCGCCGGAGTGGACCCGCTGCCCGACGTGCGCGACTGGCAGGCCGCCTGCCGTGCCGGCGCGGAGGACCTCGAGGTGGTGCTCGGCACCACCCGACGGGAGATCGCCTACTTCCTGGCCGGTGGCCCGCTCTCCCGGCGGGTGCCCCTCGTCGGGCGCGCCGTCGAGGCCGGCCTCATCGGGTTGGCGACCCGCCGGGTGTTCGCCGGGCCCACGCTCCGGTTCGGCCGGATGCTGGCCGACTCGGGGGCGCGGGTCTTCGCGTACGAGCTCGACGAGGCGTCGACGTCGCCGTACCGCGCCTGCCACTGCAGCGATCTCCCGCTGCTCTTCGGCGACGAGACCGCGTGGGCCGACGCGCCGATGCTCGCCGGGCGGAGCTGGGCCGAGGTCTGCGAGCGCGGCGGGCCGTTGCGGGCGGCCTGGCTGTCGTTCGCCGCCGAGGGCGCGGACGCGCTCGTCCGGCAGGGCTGGGCCGAGTACCGCGGCGACGCCACACGGCGACGCTTCGCCTAGCGACTTCGGTGGTTCGCCCGGTTGATGCCCTCGTCACCGATATATTGCGACGATGGACGGAGCGGCACGAGACGGCGCCCCCCGGATCCTGACCGTGATCCACGGGTGGGCCACGAGGCGGCACGAGGCCAGGGGGTCGGATTGAGAGACCTGGAGCGGCGCTACCGCCGACTGCTAAGGGCCTACCCGGCCGCGTACCGCCGAGAGCGCGGCGAGGAGATCCTCGGGACGTACCTCGACCTCGCCCACCCCGGCCGCCGCCGGCCCTCCGCCCTCGACGTCGCGGACATTCTGACCGGCGCAGGCCAGGAGCGCCTGCGGTCCGTCGGCGCCGCCGACCTCGTCCCCGGCACGCGCCTCGCCGGCAGCCTCGCTCTTCTCACGGCGGTCGCCTTGGCGGGCTGCTGGACGGCGGTAGAGCATGTGGCACCGGCGGCCAAGTGGGGAGCGCCGACCTTCGGGCCCTTCGCCACCACCGGCATCCTCGTGTGGGTCGCCTGGTTGGTGGCGGCCGCCGTCCACGCCGGAGGCTCGGCACGGCTCACTCGCGCGGCCATCGGCCTGGCACTCCTGCTCACGATCGGCGTGGTACCCGTCACCGCCGTGGCCGATCTGCCACGCCCGTCGCTGTTCGTCCTGCTGCCCCAGGCGACGCTGGGCCTGCTCGCGCTCGCGACCCCCGGCCACGCTCCGAGCTGGCTCCGGCCGGCACCGCTGGCAGGCGCGCTGGTGGGCGCCCTCGCCGCGGTCACGGTCCTCACGGGGGACGGGAACTGGCCCTACCGGTGGAATGACGGCGACTTCTTCCTTCCGGAGGCCGGTGCGCTCCTGCTGCTGACAGCCCTGGTCACGGCGGCCGTGCTCGCCCTACGCGGGGACGCCCGGGGGCTGTGGGCCGCCCTCGTTCTGCTCGCCCCCGCCGGCCTGCTCGCCCTGCACCCACTGAGTTGGTCCGTGGCGCATCTGGTCGGCGCCAGCCAGCCGCCCCTCCCACTCGTCGGCGGGATGGCCGTCGCCATCCTCGCCGCCGGTGCGCTGGGCGTCGCGGGCGCGATAACCCTCCGCCGTCGTGCGGGAGTCGCCGCCGATGCGCTAGGCGTAGAACCACATGGACACTGCCCGGCCTGCGGACGCTGACGGGTCGTTGCCCGCCATCCGGACGGCGGATTGAACCGGTAGACCACCGTCGATACTTTGGGTAGGTGGCCGATGACGGACGGTTTCTTCTCCAGGCGCGCATCCATCTGGCACCCGCCGACGACGAGCGGTGGGATCAACAGCTCAAGCTGGTACGCGGCTCCGGCGCCGAATACGACAGTTCCAGCCGATCCTGGTGGCTGCTCACCGGCGACTTCGCCGAGGCACTGACCGCGCTCGGCAGGTTGGCGGTCGCCACCGAGACGTACGGCACGGCGGTGACCCTTCGCCTGGTGCCCGCCCCTCCCGGCTGGGACAGGCGAACCCTCGACGTGGAACCCCTGGGCACGACGGCGACCTGAGCGGACCCTTGCCGGCGGCTCCCCCGCGCTCACGAGCCGGAAGCACCGCCCCAACTGTCCGGCACTCGCTGCCAGCGGCGGGGCCGGTGCGGCTGCACCTCCCACAGGCGCCGGCACCGGGGGCACTCCCGCCGCCGCGCGTACAGCTGATTGCCTGGCTCCTGGCGAGGGCTGGGCGGTGGAAGATGCCGACGACACCAACAGAAGAGATAAATGGGGCTACCCATAGATGCCGATTATCGGGGATGAAGACCCTGAGCCGCACGACACGCGGGATGCCGGCCGCCCGCCCCGCTGGTCACGGTGACGTCTCTTCGCCCTCCGCCACCCCGAACGCGGTGACCCGGTAGGAGCGGGTGTGCCGGGCGGGCCAGCCGAGGAACCGGTCGAACATGTCAGCGGCGCTGCCCGTCTCGGCCGGGTTGAGCAGGTGCAGGTCGTCGATCGCGTCATGCAGGCAGCGGGCCAGGTAGAGGAACAGGCCCACTGGGCTGCCCTGGTATTCGGCCACGAGCGCCAGTTTCGCCGCCCCGCAGGGCCACGGCTGCCCGCACCGGCGGCAGAGCCACAGCGGACGCAGCGGCAGATGCTCCACCGGGACGGCGGTCCCGCGAGGGGCCGGGGGTTCAGACTGCCGACCGGTCATCGGCGGCAGCTCTCGGGACTGCGATCCAGAGGGCCGACGCCAATCGTGAGTAAGCAGCGGCGACGGTGGGACGAGGAGCGCGACGGGATTCTGCACGGCGCGCCGGACGGGCGATCGAGATCGCAGTACGTTGCGCCGACCGTTGGACACTCCACCTGGTGCTCCCTCTCAGGTGATCGGGCACCGGCATCGACACGGGCCGGTGATGCGAGGTGAACTGAACGTAGGCGCGACCTGCATGAGAGACCGGGAAAATCTGTACCGGGTTCCCTAGCTATCCACAGGCAAGGTGATGTTGTGCGAGGCATCACGGACGACATGACGATCGGGCAGCGGGTCGCCTTCTACAGGCGCCGACGCGGACTCTCTCAGGAAGTGTTGGCCGGCCTGGTGGGAAAGACCCACGAGTGGCTGCGCAAGGTCGAGACGAACCGCGCCGAGCTGGACCGCCTCTCGGTCATCCGTGCGATCGCCGGCGCCCTCGACGTCTCCCTCGGTGACCTGATCGGCACACCGCGCCTGTTCACGTGGTCCGACGACTCAGGGCGGGAAACGATCCCCGCGTTGCGAGCGGCGCTGCACGACTACCGGCACCTTGCGCCCGCGCTGGCCGGCCCGACCGGGGTCGGTGCTGCCGCGTTGCACGAGATCGAGAACGACGTGGCGGAAATTTGGACCGCCTACCAGGACTCTCGTTACGGCACCCTGGCCCGCCGGCTCCCGCACCTCATCCACGCCTGCCTCACGGCAACCGAGGCCTACGACGGGGACGACGGTCGACGGGCGCATGCGATGACCGCCTATGCGCACCAGCTGGCCGCGCTGTTCCTGACCAAGCTCGGTGAAGGGGATCTGGCCTGGACCGCTGCCAGCCGAGGCCTGACCGCGGCGAACGCAAGTGGGGACCACGTCGTCATCGGCTCACTCAGCCGTTCCGCCGCTCACTCACTCGTCTCGATCGGCGAATACGCCCAGGCGATGGGCCTCGCCGCCACGGCAGCGCAGTTCCTCGAACCCCGACTGGCGAGACCCACCCCGCAACTGCTGTCGGTTTACGGCAGCCTCCACCTGGTCTGCGCGCTCGCCGCGGCCCGCAGCGATGACCGCGCCTCCGCCGACATCCATATCGGCGAGGCTGACGCGACAGCGACCCGGCTCGGCGCCGACGGAAACCACGTATGGACCGCATTCGGGCCGACCAACGTGGCGATCCACAAGACGACCGTGGCCATGGAGCTCGGCGACGTCCAGCGTGCCATCGCCATCGGTGGCCCTCTCGATACCACCCCGCTGCCAGTCGAGCGTCAGGTCCGTCACACCATCGAGACGGCGCGAGCCCTCGCCCGATGGAACCGGATCGACGATGCCCTCGCCGCACTCCTGGACGCCGAGGCCATCGGCCCCGACCAGGTGCGCTACCACCAACTGTCTCGTGATCTCATCCGGGAGATCCTCGCCCGACCCCGACCACCCCGTCTGGCCGTCGAACTCAGCGAGCGCATGGGTGTGCATCCCGCGGTTCCTCGGTGGTAGCCGATTCAGATCAGCCGGCTCGTATAACCCGCGGCCACCAGGCGGCGGAACGCCGCGTGCACCTCATCCGGCATCTCCTGCGGAATCGCGAAGCCGCGCTCCGCGTACACCTCGATCCGCTGCGTGTCGCCGACCAGCATGTCCACCACGCGTCGGTGGTCGCCGATGCTGCACACGTAGTCGTCGAGCCCCAGGGGATTGGACGCGCATACGGCGTCGACCTCCGGCCAGATCCGCTTGCAGGTGGCATAGGCCCGCCGCTGCTGATATGGGCGCGACATGATGAGCACCGACCGCACCCCGATCTGCCGCTCGGCCAACAGGTGACGCGAATACTCAAGGTTCTCGGCCGTGTTCGTCGCGCGCGGCTCCACGAGGATCGACTCCGCGGGTACGCCGTGCGCAACCGCGTACTCCCGGTAGTGCACCGCCTCACCGCGCGGAAACCGCTCCACCGTCGTCGGTGCGTTGGCACCGGTGAACACGACACACGGGAACAGGCCTTCGTGGAACAAGCGCGTCGCGATCACCGCGACGCCCAGATCATGACTGCCCAGTCCGATCCCCACGTCGCACGGATGCAACTCGTGCTGCATGTCGTGGTAACGCCACAGCGTCTCCACGTCCGCCCGGATCTCATCGGGAATCGAAGAAGAGACCGGACCTGTCGCACGCCCGCCCATCAGCGCCCGGCCGACAACAGAGCCGCAGCCGGATCCCCTCCACGCCCCCCGCAACGGGGACCGATCCGGCTTCTGCTCCACACCATCATCTCGTCAGCGTAGGCGTTCGGATATGAACCGGC
This sequence comes from Micromonospora xinjiangensis, assembly GCF_056150165.1. Lineage (NCBI taxonomy): Bacteria > Bacillati > Actinomycetota > Actinomycetes > Micromonosporales > Micromonosporaceae > Micromonospora > Micromonospora xinjiangensis. Next base: position 793,483 of record NZ_JAXCFO010000001.1, read on the forward strand.
GGCCTCGGCGCCGAGCACCCGGCCGACAGGCGAACGCAAAAGGCTCCGGACGGGTGGAGGGGAGGACCACCGTGCCGGAGCCTTGTTGGTGCGCCGCCAGGGACTCGAACCCCGAACCCGCGGATTAAGAGTCCGCGTCGATCGATACCCCGCGTGCCCACGCTTCCCACCAGTCCACGCTTCGGCAAGTCTCGGCTGATCCCACCGGACGCACGTACCATAAGTCCATACGACGCCGACCCTGTCCACGGCGACCGAGCACCCGCCGGGCACCCGGATGTGCGACCATCCGGTTTCCGGGAGTGTCAGCCATGAGCATTTCAATCAGCCGTTACTTGTACACGCCCATCGTCGGTGCCACCAACCCGAAGCGAGTAAGAGGACATCGCTCGCCAGCCCGTCACCATGATCAACGACGGAGTCGGTGGCCGGGGTGTGCACACCATTTGGAATGTCGGATGTCGCGGCGAGACCGACCCCAGGCGCAAGTCAGTCGAGGAACCCAGTCACCGGACCCACACCGGTCAGAAGGCCGGCAGCACGACCGTAGCGGACCATCTCCTGATCGAAGTTCGTGTGCTGGTCCCGCATCTGCGCGACGCCGGGGTCGTCCGGGAAGCCCCGGTAGGTGGCGAACATCGCTCCGGCGCGCTGCGCAGCCAACAACCCCGTCAGCGCCGAGGCGCTCACGTCGATGACATTCGCGGTCCAGGCCGCCTCGTCTCCGTGCATGCTCATGCTGTCCGACAGCCCCCACGTGCGGGCGTGCACGGTCCCGGACAGCAGGTCGTAGAGGGCGGAGCGGCTGGCCCTCCAGCGACAGATGCTCATGACAGTCACCAGAACGGCCGCGTGCACGAGTGATCCGTTGGACCGACCGGCTTAGCGGGCACCCGCCATCCAAGGCCTCGGCAAGGTCATGTGGTCGCGACTCGTTGCTCCTGCGCCTGGGTGAGGCTCTGCCGGTACTCCAGGGCCTCCGGGACCTCCTCGTACTGCAGCAGGTTGCCGGTCAACGCCAGCAGGTGTTCCTTGGCCTCCTCCGGCGTGGCGTAGAAGAACTCGCGACGATGGTTGACCAGGTTGACCCGCCGGTCGGCCAGCCGTGCGTGCATCTTCGCCTCGATGCCGGCGGCGTCTTCGGAGAAGAACAGGGCGTGGACGTCGAAGTTGAAGGGCACCGAGGCGTCACTGAGTTCCCGTACCCGGTCCAGCGGGTCCAAGCGACGGGTCATGCCGACCTTGACCATCTTCTCGCCGAACGCACCAAGGTTGGAGATCACGTACACGTAGCCGGCTCGGACGTTGGCGGCCCGCCGGTCGACGTCCTGGATCGCGGTGTCGATCTGGGCCAAACGGTCCTGCATCTGGGCGGCACCATCGGCATCGCCCTTGGCCTCCAAGGCTGCCAGGGCGTTGGCGTAGTGCTGGCGTTCCTTATCGAGCCGGGCGCGTTCGCGTTCGATCTCCTGCTGGGCACGTCGCTCTTCGCGAAGCCGGGCCTTCTCCTCCCGTTCCCGCTCCTTCTCCTCAGCCAGCGTCTCCTGGTAGTCGGCGGTGAGTTCCAACTCCTTGACCCGCAACCGGTGGTACTCCTCGGCGATCCGAATGTGCATCGTCTTGCCGAGCTTGGCGATGGTCGCCGCCACCTTCCCCAGTCGGTCGACGGCCGAGTCAAGCTTGTACGGCTTCAACCCCCGTACCAGGTTGTCTGCCTCGGCGTTGTAGGCGCGAAGCATGAGCTTGGAGAAGTCCCGGACCATTGCTCGGCCTTCGGCGGCCGAGCCGTTGACCGTCCATCCGGTGGCAGCCTTGACCGCTCCCCCATCCTTCCTGGTCATAGCCTTGATCTGGTCTTGCAGCTGGCTGAGCTGGCTCTGGTAGGCGACCGCGTCCGACAGGGGATGCCGATACTGATAAACACCGGCTTCCTGCAGCAGCACGGTCTCCTCGGTGACCACGATCTGCTGCCGAAGTCCGCGAAGGTGTCGATCGAGCTCGGCCTTCTGGGCTTCGCCCTTGGCTGCCAGGTCGGCGACCTCACGACTGAGTCGTGCCCTGTGCTGCTCCAGCTCTATCGCGGACAGCACGCCAAGCCGTGACATCTCCGCCCGCAGACCCGTCAGCTCTACCCGTACCTGATCCAGCTCGCCGCGTAGCTGTGCATTTTCCGCCGCCAGTTCACACGCCTTGCCCCGGGCACCGAACAGAGGAATGTCTGAACTTCCGTTGCGCTGCTGTGAGACGACTACGGGAGCAGCAGCAGTCTGCGGGGCGGGCCCCGGCGGGGCCGGAGCCGGCGAATCCGGGATCCATAACTGCCACCCCGGCGGAGGAGGACCCCAGGCGGGATCTGGTGTCCAGCCGGCAGGCGGCACCCATCCAGCAGGCGGCGTTGGCCAGTTCGGCGGTGCGTTGAAGCGGTATCCCATTGTTTCCCCCGAGCGTCACCACGGTCCGACGAAACTAGCGCCGTGGCTCCCGACGGGACATCGAGAACTCAGGTCGGCAGGTCAGCCATCCAGACGGCCATGGATGACCGAGCGGGGACTTCAGTCTGGTTACCGACAGAAATGAGGGTTGCTTTTGAGACGCAGTCGGCTGGCCGTGCCTGACCGGCAGGGACGATCATCGAGGATGGCGGGGTGATGATCACCGCAGCGCGCCGGGAGTAGATCTTTCCGTTCACCGGTCTGCAGCCGGCCCAGTTCCGCAAGCTGGTCCGTCTGGTCGCCGAAGGTGGCGGCGACGCGATCGCCGACAGCCGGCGGGCCGGCAGTGGGCCCTGGGCCTCGCCGGCCAGGTGCTGCTGATAGCCACCTACTGGCGCACGAACCTGACCATGCGGCAGATCGGCCCGCTGTTCGGGGTGTCGCACTCGGCCGCACACCGGGTCATCGGTAGGCCGGTCATGGCCGACGGCGGCTACCGCGGGCAACCCCGAGGTGATCATCGCGTACCGCAAGCCCACCGACGGCACCCAGGTACCCGACTGGAAGCAATACCTGAACAAACAGCACCGCACCCGCCGCGTGCAGGTCGAACACGGCCCTGAGCCGCATGAAAAACTGAAAGATCCTGCGCGACTACTACCGCGCTGCCGTGTGATCTTGTGTGGGTGTCGACCTGGATGAGTGACGCGAACGACGTGCTCGCGCCGCTGCTCGGGCTGCCGACCCTGCCAGTGGTGGACTGGCCCGACTCTGACGAGGTTGGCGTCCTGCACTGGAAGACCCGTGGGCTGGTCGAGTGGGCGCAGGGACGCCCCTTCGTCTGGGTCGACGACGAGATCTCCCACGCCGATCAGGAGTGGGTGCGGACTCATCACCACGGTCTGGCCCTGCTGCATCGGGTCGATCCACGTCGCGGGCTGACCGAGCGCGACTTCATTGTCATTGAGAGCTGGCTCATGCGGGCGCGGTAGGGCGAGCTCGATGCTGTCGCGGTCGCCATGCTTGACGGCCGTCTAGCCACTCGGGACCGACGTTGGCGAACGGTGCACCGGAACGGGGCGCTGGCAGCCCGGCCGGGCTCCTCTACGGGGACGGAACGCTCGGAAGCAGGTCGTCGTCGCGTCCGGTCTGGGGTAGCCCGGCGGCAGCCGCGATGGCCTCGACGGCCTCGTACAGGGTGGTGGTCTCGGGTAGGACGAGTTCGTCGGGCCAGCCCAGGACGTCGTGAGCGGCGTACCAGCCGCTCATGTGCTCGGCGGTGAACTCACTGGCCTGCGGGCGGGTGAGGTGCCGGCGCAGCGTCTCGGCCAGGGACACGTCGAGGTAGCAGAACAGCGACCGCCCTCGGTGACCGTCACGCAGGGCCGTCAGCATGCTCCGGTAGCGGCTGCTGTGCATGATGCCGTCCAGCACCACGTGATAGCCGTGGTCGAGGGTGAACCGGACGGTCTGCGCGATCAGCGCCGGCGCGATGCCGCCGGGCAGGTCCCGCTCGCGCAGCACGATGCGGCGCAGGTAGTCCTGCTCGACCAGGGCGCAGCCCCGGCCGTGCCGGCGCCGCAGCTCCCGGGCAATGCTGCTCTTGCCCGAGCCGGAGTTGCCCCGAATGCAGACGAGGATCGTGTCCGGGCTGCCAGTGGGTTCAGCGAGCACGATGCACCCTCGGGTTCACTCGTTGCGGACCGTGAGGTCGAGGACGTCGATGGTCAGCTCGGTGAGGTCAGGAAGTTGGTCCCGGCCGACGGTCACGCCGCGCAGGTTGTCGAGGGACGTCTTGAGCCCGTGGAGGCGGCTGCCCCGCAGGTCTGTGCCGACGAGGTGGCAGGAATCCAGTTCCAGGCCAGCGAGGTCACATGACCGCAGCACCAGGCGAGGTAGCCGGCAGGAAGACCACGCGCCGTTCGTGAGAATGCAGTGGGTGAACGCGACCGAGCCGGCGGCGGCGACGCGCTGGAGGGTGGCGTAGTCGAAGCGGCAGCCGTCGAACAGGACGTCCTGGAGGCGTACGTCGGTGAGTCTGGTGCCGGTGAACCGTGAGCCGGTGATGGCGCAGCGTTCGATGGTGATGCCGGTCAGGGTCGCGCCGGAAAAGTCGGTGCGGGTGATCTCGCAGCCGTAGAGGCTGCCGGCTTCCCAGATGCTCTCGCTGAGGTCCACGCCAGTGATCAGGCTGCTGCGGATGCTGGCGTCCTCAAGTTGCGCACCGTGCCACGCTGCGCCCTCGACGAGGGCCTCGGTGAGGCCGTCGGCCAGGTCCGTCGTGTTGTCGAGGTCGTCCGGGTCGAGGTCCGGCAGCAGGACCTTCACGTCGCCGATCGTGGTGGTGCGCATGTGTCCTCAACCTGTGTGGGCGCGGGGTGGGCACGCCACCCCGCGCGTTCCGTGGCGGGGGCTACTTCTTCTTGTTCCAGTTGTCCCAGCCGGGTCGGCTGTCGAACTTTCCTCGGTTGTCCCAGGTGGGGCGGTTGTCGAACTTCGCCGCGTCGATTGACGCTACCGACCGCTCCGGGTTGACGCCCAGGCGGGCGAGCTGTTCGGGTGCAGCGTTGACGAGGGTCGCCAGGGCGTTGGTCATGGTGCTCCTCCTTGAGGAGTGAGGTGATCCGCGGCGGCGCGGACGAGGGCTTGACGGGTGTTCCGGCAGTAGGTGGTGTCCCGGGCGGCGAACGTCCCGTGCTCGAAGTAGCGGTTGCCGGCCTGGGCGCCCCGGCAGAACTCGTAGAAAGCGCAGTGATCGGCGCAGTCGTTGAGCGCGGTAACGAATTCGGCGACGTAGCGCAGGTCGCCGGCGCGGGCAAGCATGGCGGTGATCGGCTCGTCGAGGACATTGCCGGCGATGAAGTCGCCGTATCGCGGCTCGGTGATGCCGAGCAGCTCCGGTGACAGCAGCACCACCTGCCCATCCCAGGAGACGGTGGGGATCGGTTCGTACGGGGCATGGTCGACGTGTCCAGCGCGGGTGGCGGCGAGGTAGTCGGCCAGGCGGTCCACGTCGCGAATCCGCAGCGGGCTGCCGCCGACCCGGCGCTTGATGAGGTGCTGCCAGAACCGGTAAGCAGCGTCCTCTGGCACCGCCGCCCGGTCGGCGCCCTCCTGCTCTTCGATGTTGAAGCCCACCGACTCGCAGCCGGGCAGGCCGGTGAAGAAGTCGACGAGGGCGTCCGCGTGGTCGATGGTTTCCGGTGTGACGACGCAGATCACCGAATACTTCAAACCGGCGTCGGCCAAGGCCTGCATACCGTGCAGGGTTCGGGTGTCCGTCCGGTTGCCGGCCAAGTCGAGGCGGTTACGGTTCAACACGCCCGGCCCGTCAATGCTGACCCCGACCTCGAACCCATAAGTACTGAACAGCTCGCACCACTGTCGGTTGATCAGCGTGGCGTTCGTCTGGATCTCATGACGCACCATCCCCGTACGCCGCAGCTCCTCGAACGGGGCCAGCAGATCCCGAAACAGGCCGATGGGTGTGGCGGTGGGTTCGCCCCCGTGCCATACAACGCTCACCGGATGACTGCTGTTCTGCTGCGCGATCGACTCGGCGCACCCCTTCGCCACCGTATCGCTCATCAGGCGGCGGGATTTGCGGTCGGGCAGGTAGCAGTAGGTGCAGGAGAGGTTGCAGAAGCTGGTCGGCTGCACGACCAGGGTGTGGAAGGTGCTCGCGATCGCCGGTTGACCGTTCGCCTTGATGACGCCGATGCCGTTCACAGTGACGTCTCCTCGCCTTGGGTGGCCCCGATCGTGTTGACCCGGTAGGCGCGGGTGTACCGGGTGGGCCAGCTGAGAAACCGGTCGAACATGTCGGCCGCGCTGCCCGTCTCATTGGGATTGAGCCGGTGCAGATCGTCGATCGCGTCGTGCAGGCAGCTGGCCAGGTAAAGGAACAGGCTCACCAGACTGCCCTGGTACTCGGCGAGGAGAGCGAGTTTCGCCGCCCCGCAGGGCCACGGCTGCCCGCACCGGCGGCACAGCCACAGCGGGCGCAACGGCAGATGCTCCACCGGTGCGGGCGCGACCCGAAGGGCCGGAACGTGAGGCTGCTCCCGGGTCATCGGCGATCGCCTTCTCGGGCCTGCTGCTCGAATAGCCGACGCCAGACGTGGGTGAGCAACGGCGGATCAACAGACCGCGCCTGCTGCCGCGGGAGAACGTGCGCAAGAGGTTCAGGTCGCCAGGACTGGTCGGCCCTCGCATTGATCGAGACGTACACCGTCATTTCGGCGCTCCCATTCGAGCCGGTGAGCGGTGGGCTCGCCGGGGGAAAGGCGAGCCCACCGCCGCACCGCGGCGGCTGGGAGCAGCCCGCCGATCACTCACCCACGCAGCCCCCATGGCAGTACGCAGGCGAGGCCTCAGCCGCACGTGTAGAGGTGCGTTACACGATGGGGCCGGCCGACGTGCCGGGGCATACCCTTGCCGTCCAGTGGTCCCGTCGTTCATATCGAACTCCCTGGCGTGAGGCTGCGATAGGGTGCCGGCCGTCTACTCACCAAAGCGGCGCACCGGCACGATCAGGTTCGCTCGACAGGCACGGCGATGGGGATGTCCTGGCGGTGCACTCACGGTGCACCTGCAAGCACGCCGAGTGCCGTTACGATCGTCCGGCTGACAACTGTCGCCACGGGAAGGACGTGCGATGGCCGCAGTGACGACCTGGACCGGCCGGGAAGCAAACGCGCTACGCCGGGCGTTGCGGATGAGCGTCACCGGCTTCGCTGAACACCTGGGCGCGGCCCGACGGACGGTGGCCAAGTGGAGCAGCCAGGGCGACAAAGTCCGCCTGCGGGCCGACATGCAGGCGGCCCTCGACACGGTGTTGGCGCGGGCCACCCCGGACGTCCGCGAGCGCTTCGAAACGCTGGTGAAAGCAGGTACCAGCGGTGCACTTGCGGATCACGCGACGATGCCCGCCACCGCCACGCACCTCCATACTGGCGAAGGCGGCATTCACGACTTCGACTCGGACGGCGACGTGCGGCGCAGAGACCTCCTGGCAGGCGTGACGATCAGCGGCATGGCCCTGCCGAGCGCCGCACCCCTGCTCAACGCACTGGTCGCACCACCCTCTCGAAACACCGAGTCAGTTGCCCTACCGCTCCGGCAGTTCGCTCGAGACGTCGCCGCAGCCAAGACGGACTACCAGGCCTGCCGGTACGAGCAGGTTCTCGCCGGGCTCGTGGCCCTGTTGCCCGCCCTGGAACCGACTCGCGCGGAGGCCGAGGGCGAGCAGCGAGCGCAGGTCGACGCCCTGGCCAGCGACCTGTACCACGTCGTCGGCAGCGTGCTGCTCAAGGTCGGTGACAAGGGCATGGCTCTGGTTGCCGCCGAACGCAGCACCCGCGCCGCCTCGATCAGTCAGGACCCGGTGGCGATGGCCGCCAGTGCCCGGATCATGACCCACGCCCTCATGAGCAACGGCCACAGCAATCAGGCACGGCAGCTCGCGGAAGGCGCGGCCGAGACCCTTCGACGCGGCACCCGGCTCGCCTCGACCGACGCGATCGCCGTCTACGGCGCGCTGCTGCTGCGCGGTGCTATCGCCGCAGCCCGTGACGACAACCGAGACAGCGCACAAGCCATGCTCGACGAGGCCTCCCACGCCGCCGGACGACTCGGCTACGACGGCAACGACCGGTGGACCGGGTTCGGTGCCACAAACGTCCTGCTGCACCGCGTCAACATCGCGCTGACCCTCGGCGACGCCGGCACCGCGATTGCTCTCGCCCGCAAGGTGCCGCTGGACAAGATCGACCTCGCCGAACGCAAGGCCTCCCTGTTCGTCGACGTGGCACGCGCCTACACGCAATGGGGTCGCTACGAGCACGGCCTGAACGCGCTACGCAGCGCGTATGAGGTGGCCCCACAGGAGATCCGGTGCAGGCCAGCGGTGCAGCGCATCGCCAGCGACCTGGCAGTCCTCACCCACGGGCACGTCCGCACCACCGTCATCGACTTCGCCCAGCAAGCCGGGATCCACGTATGACTCGCCGCCACCTACAAATCGTCGTCTGCGCTGCCGGGCCCGCCACAGACGTGACACGACTGATCACCACCGCAACGCAACAATCCTGGACAACGGCCGTCGCGGCCACCCCCAGCGCCCTCGACTTCCTCGACGCGGATGCGATAGAGCGGCTGACCGGGCACCCGGTCCGATCCACCTACCGGTCGTCCCCCGGCAGCCGCCGCTCGCTCCCCGCCGGAGACGCGCTCATCATCGCCCCCGCCACCTACAACTCCCTCAACAAGATCGCCCTCGGCATCGCCGACAACTACGCGATGACCACGGTCGCCGAGTTGATCGGCCGGCAGGTGCCGACCGTGGTCGTCCCATTCGTCAACGCCGCCCTGGCCGCCCGCGCACCCTTCCAACGTGCCGTGGCGAACCTCCGTGGGGAGCGCGTCCGGGTCCTTCTCGGGACCGACGACGGATGGGAGCCGCACCCGCCCGGCGGCGGCAACAGCCGCCAGAAGGCATTCCCGTGGGCGACGGCGTTCGAAGCGGCGACCCGGCTGACCGGCGAGGTGCCGGCCGGCAGTACTGATCGCAGCTGAGTCCAACGAGACGAATCAGGCCCCGAGGTCGGCGAGCCGCCGGGCCTTGCCGTCCTCGGGCAGCCTCCACACCTGATCATTGGGCCAGTGGCGACACAGCATCTCCCTGGTGGTCACCGCAATCTGCGGTCGTAGCGGATCGCGAACCAGGTCGGCCAGCAGTTGCTCTCCCCGCTCGGCGTCCTGAGCGATGATCAACACCGCCCCGACGGGCACCACTCAGTCGGTACGCCGATAGCCGGTCAGCAGCCCACTCAGTCCCGACGTCCGCTTCTCCCGCTCGGCGATGGCGTCGCCTACCGGGCCCCGGTCGACGTGCACCAGGAACCGCAGGCATCGGCCGTCCTCCAGCCAGATGCCGTACCCGTCGGCTCGCAGCTGTGCCAGGTCGGGCTGGCGCAGCCATGCCGAGGTCTCCATGGTCGCCAGCCACTGGAACAGCTCACACCATCCGGGGTTCCGCCGCGACACCTCGATCAACGGCAGGAACAGCAGCGCGTCTGCCGGACTTGGTCGACTGCGATCGAGCTGCAGAGGCACCGGCCGCCCCGAGGCCACCAGGTCGCCGCGAAGCACCTCGGTCCCTTCGGCCGTCACCTCGTACCACCGCGTGTGCCACGTCCAGCGTCGACGCCAACCCGTGCTGCGCTCGCCCCACGGGTTCGGGTGGCTTGTGTCCACGATCACGGCACGGCGTCCATGGCTTGCCGGAACCGTCCAACCGCTTCCGAGCACCTAGCGAGCACCCAGTCATTGGCGGAGACACGAGAAAGGCCCTGATCCGGCGTGAAACGCCAGGTCAGGGCCTTGATTGTTGGTGCGCCGCCAGGGACTCGAACCCCGAACCCGCGGATTAAGAGTCCGCTGCTCTGCCAGTTGAGCTAGCGGCGCTCGCTGACAACGGGGAGCACGCTAGCACGACCCCGGACCGGCACCGCCGGCCACCGCCCCCTTGCCGTCAGGGCCGGATCACCACCCGCCGACCGCGCAGCTCACCCTGTTCGAGCATGCGGTGCGCCTCCCCCACCGCCGACAACGGCAGCGGCACGATCCCGCGCGCCGACAGTCTGCCGGCGGCGAGCATCCGGTTCACCGTCCGGGCGGCCTCGGCCAGCTCCGGGACGGTGGCGTGGGAGATGACGAAGCCGATGACGGCACGGTCGTTCTGGTAGAGCGCGCCGACCGGCAGCACCGGCCGCGAGGCGGCCCCCGCGAGCAGCACGATCCGCCCGCGCAGGGCGAGCAGGTCGACCACGGACTCCAGTTCGTTGCGGCCGGAGGTGTCCAGGTAGACGTCGATGCCGTCCGGGCAGGCCGATCTCAGCTGCCCGACCAGGTCGGGGGCGCGGTAGTCGAGCGCCTCACTCGCACCGCTGCACCGGCAGTGGTCGAGGTCCGCCGCCGAGGCGGTCGCGACGACGCGCGCGCCGGCCGCCGCGGCGAGCGTCACCAGGGCGGTGCCGACGTTGCCGCCGCCACCGGCCACCACCACGGTCTCCCCCGGCCGCAGCCGGCCGTGGACGAACAGCGCGAGGTACGCCGTGGCGGCCGGGTGGAGCACGGGGACGGCGGTGGCCGGGTCGACACCGGCGGGCAGCCGGTACAGGCGGTCGGCGGGCACCGCGGCCTGTTCGGCGGCGCTGCCCTGGCGGCCCTCGTACCCCAGGCTGTTGCACCAGACCAGCTCGCCGGTCTGGAGGCCGGCGGCGCCCGGTCCGACCTCGGCCACCCGGCCGACCAGGTCGCGGCCGACCACGAAGGGCAGCGGCAGCGGCGTGGCAAATGCTCCGGAGCGGACGAAGGTGTCCACCGGGTTGACGGTGGTGGCGATCACGTCGACGAGGACGTCAGTCGGGCCCGGGCGCGGTGCGGGCAGTTCGCCGAACCGGATGTCGGCGGCGGACCCGGGACGCTCGATGTACGCGGCTCGCATGGCCTCATTCTGGCCGGCCCCCGATGGCCGCCGCTCCGTTGCGTAAAACGCGAAAGGCCCCGGCCCGAACATCGGACCAGAGCCTCGATCGCTGGTGCGCCGCCAGGGACTCGAACCCCGAACCCGCGGATTAAGAGTCCGCTGCTCTGCCAGTTGAGCTAGCGGCGCTCGTTGGCAACGGGGAGAACCTTAGCACGGCCCCGGAGTGGGGTTCCAATCCGATACCCGGCTCCCCCCTTCGGGCGAGCTTAACGGGCGAAAGCACCAAAAGCCCCAGGTAGCTCGCGCGCGGGCGGTGGCGGCCCGCCGGCATGCGGCACGATGTCCGCCAGGCACGCGAGAACAGAGGTGGGGATGGGCAGGTTCACGCGGGTCAAGGCGTTGGTGGGCGCCGTGACCCTGGTGGCGTCGCTGGCACTGACCGGCTGCGGCGACGGCGAGAAGCCGTCGTTCGTCGGCGGCGCGTCGCCGAGCACGAGCGTCGACGCGGCGACGGGCAACGCGTCGGAGCCGGCCACGCCGGCCGGTCCGCCACTGCCGGTCACCCCGGCGGACGGGTCGAAGAACAAGCCGGTCAGCACCGAGATCAGCGCCGAGCTGCCGGACGGCGCGAAGGTATCCGAGGTCGCGCTGGTTACCGCCGACGGCAAGCCCGTCCAGGGCAAGCTGCGCACCGACGGCTCGTCGTGGGTGCCGAACACCCCGCTGAAGTACGGCACGAGCTACACCGCGACCGTCACCGCCACCGGCCCGGACGGGGCGACCCGGCAGGGCACCAGCACGTTCACCACCATGAAGAAGCCGAAGTCGACCATCGGCTCCGGCCTCTACCTCTTCGACGACAAGACGTACGGCGTGGCCATGCCGGTCGTCGTCGAGTTCCACCCCGGCATCCCCAAGAAGGACCGGGCCGCGGTGCAGAAGCGGATGTTCGTACGGACCGATCCGCCGCAGCCGGGGGCATGGCACTGGGTGTCCAACGGCAGCCAGGCCTACTACCGGGCCCCGGAGTACTGGAAGCCGGGCACCACGCTCGACGTCCGGATCGCGTTGGCCGGCATCCCGCTGAGCAACGGCCGCTACGGTGACGTCGACCGGAAGGCCACCGGCAAGATCGGCAGCTCGTTCGTGATGAAGGTCGACAACGCGACCAAGCGGATGACGGTGTACGAGAACGGCAAGGTGGTCCGCACGATGCCGGTGAGCCTCGGCAAGAAGAGCACCCCCTCCTCCAGCGGCACCATGGTGGTGATGGAGAAGAAGGAGAAGACGGTCTTCGACACCCGCGACGATCCGGACCCGGCGAACCGCTACGTCACCGACATCGAGTTCGCCCAGCGGCTCACCTGGGGCGGCGAGTACATCCACGCCGCGCCCTGGTCGGAGCACGTGCAGGGCCGGCAGAACGTGTCGCACGGGTGCGTGAACGTCTCCACCGCCAACGCCCGGTGGCTCTTCGAGAAGACGAAGATCGGCGACCCGATCACCATCAAGGGCACGGAGCGTCGCCTGGCCGCCGGCAACGGCTGGACGGCCTGGAGTCTGAGCTGGGCGGAGTTCGTCAAGGGCAGTGCCCTGCCGGTGCCCGACGGCGGAGCCGACCCGCTGCTCTGACCAGCGTCCTCCGGCGCCGGCTCGCACCCTCGCGGCCGGCGCCGGAGGCGTAGGCTCGCACCCTCACGGCCGGCGCCGGAGGCGTAGGCTGGTCAGCCGGCGGCCTGACGACGGCGCGGCCGCCTCTTCGGCATGAAGCGTTCTCGCAAACCGCGAATTCTAGCAACAATCCGACATCATGTCGCCGGGTGTTTCGTTTCACCCCCGGCAACGGGTACCAGTTCTGGTGCGTCTAAAGAGACGATGGCTTGTGCGGGGACCACAACTGTGAGGGAAACATGCGAGCTGACCAGGACAAGCTGACCCGGCGCCGCCACGGCCGGCCCGTGGGGCGGCGCCGCGCGCTCGCCGCGGCTGTTGTCGCCGCGTTGGCGTTCACCGCCGGCTGCACCGATGGTGGCGGCGGCAAGCCGTCGTCGTGGCAGGGCTCCTCGGAGGCCCCGCCCCCGAAGGCGTCGGCCACCATCAGCGAGCCGCAGGCCGACGCCAAGGACGTGCCGGCGTCGACCGGGATCACCTTCGCGACGAACGACGCGGTCGACACGAAGATCGAGCTGAAGGACTCCAGCGGCGAGGCGGTGGAGGGCAAGCTCGCCGCCGACGGCAAGACCTGGCTCCCCTCCGGCGTCCTGAAGTACGGCGAGACGTACACGGCGACCGTGACCGCCACCGGTGACGACGGCCGTCCCGCCACCGCGACGAGCACGTTCACGACCATGGCGAAGCCCGGCAAGCAGATCCGGGTGAGCAGCTTCCTCGGTGACGGCCAGACGGTGGGCGTGGGGATGCCGCTGATCGTCAAGTTCAGCCGCGCCGTCCCGGAGGACTACCGCGACGACGTGCAGCGGCGGATGACGGTGACCTCGGTGCCCGCGCAGGAGGGCATCTGGCACTGGGTGAGCCCCACCGAGATCCGCTACCGGCCGAAGCAGTTCTGGAAGCCCAACAGCAAGGTGTCGTACCGCGTGCAGGCCGGCGGCCTGCCGATGGGCGACGGCTGGTACGGCCGCGCCGACCTCACCGTGGACATCAACATCGGCCCTTCGCTGATCATGACGGTGGACAACAGGACCAAGCGGATGACCGTCACCCGCAACGGCGCGGTCGTGAAGACCATCCCGGTCAGCCTGGGCAAGAAGAGCACGCCGTCGTCCAGCGGCACGATGGTCGTGATCGAGAAGCTGCGCAAGACGGTCTTCGACACGTTCGAGGAGCTCGGTCCCGAGGAGGGCTACCGGACGAAGATCGACTACGCCCAGCGGCTCACCTGGGGCGGCGAGTTCATCCACGCGGCCCCGTGGTCGGAGGGGCAGCAGGGCAGCGTGAACGTCTCGCACGGCTGCGTGAACGTCTCGATGGCCAACGGCGCCTGGCTCTTCGCCAACACCCGGATCGGCGACCCGATCACCGTGAAGGGCACCGAGCGCAAGCTCCAGAACGGCAACGGCTGGACCGACTGGAACATGAGCTGGGAGGAGTACGTGAAGGGCAGCGCCATTCCGTACGAGCCGCCGGCCGAGCCCGACACCGCGGAGAGCCCGGACCCGGACACCAGCGCCAGCGCCGGCACGACCAACTGAGCGCGCCTCCCGCAGAGCGACACGAGGGCCCCCTCCGCACGGAGGGGGCCCTCGGTGTGTGTGGACCACGGGCGCGCGGCGGCCGGCCGCGAAACGACTCAGGCCCCCTCGGGAGGGGGCCTGAGTGCCGTGGACGCGCCACGTGCTGGGGTGACTGATGGGAATTGAACCCACGACAACCGGGACCACAACCCGGTGCTCTGCCAACTGAGCTACAGCCACCACGCCGCCGGCCCGGTCGAACGCCCCGGGCGGGTGCGGACCAATAATAGCCCCCTCCCGGGCGACCGCGTCCAGCGGGTTGCACCCGCCCGCGGAGACCGGGCCGCCGGGCCGCGGGACCACGCCGTGCAGCCCCGTCGCGGAGACCCGGCCGCCCGGCCGCGGCGGGCCGCCGGGCGTCAGAGCCCGGCGGCGATCGCCTTGGCGCTCTCCACGTCCGGGCCGGGCAGCGGCACGAAGATCGTCCGCCGGTAGTACTCCAGCTCCCGGATGCTCTCCCGGATGTCCGCCAGCGCCCGGTGCTCCAGCCCCTTCGCCGGCTGGCCGAAGTACACGCGCGGGTACCACCGCCGGCAGAGTTCCTTGATCGAGGAGACGTCGATCATGCGGTAGTGCAGGTGGTTGTCGAGCCGCGGCATGTCCCGGGCGATGAAGCCGCGGTCGGTGGCGATCGAGTTGCCGCACAGCGGCGCCGTACGCGGATCCTTGACGTACGTGCTGACGTAGTCCAGCACCCGGTCCTCGGCCTCGGCCAGGCTGACGGTGGAGCGGCGAACCTCCTCGGTCAGGCCGGACTTCGCGTGCATCGTCTGGACGATCTCCGGCATCGCGTCCAGGGCGGCGTCGTCCGCGTGGATCACCACGTCGACACCGTCCCCCAGGACGTTGAGCTCGGGATCCGTGACCAGCGCGGCGACCTCGATCAGCTTGTCCCTGCCGAGGTCCAGCCCGGTCATCTCACAGTCGATCCAGACGAGAAGATCAGCCACCGGCACAGACTACGCGCAGCCCACGTGTCGCGGCTGCGGGCTCCACGCGGACCAGCCCGCTAGGGTTTCCACCGTGCCACCCGAACCCGTCGCACCACCTGCCGTCACCGACGACGACCCCGGTGGCCGTACGGTCCGTCGCCTCGTCACCGTGGTGGCGCTGGCCGCCGTGCTACCCGCTCTCTACCTGCCGGGTCGGGTCCACGACTTCTTCGACCTGAAGATCTACATGCGGGCGATGCGGTGGTGGGCGGACGGAAACCCGCTCTACGACTACGTCCAGCCGGACCGGGTCCAGGGCGAGCTGTACTTCACCTACCCGCCGTTCAGTGCCCTGCTGTTGCGGCCGTTCGCGCTGATCCCGCTCGGCGCCACCGTGGCGATCTTCACGATCCTCACGGTGCTCGGCGTCGTCGTGACCACCTGCTGGCTGCTCGGCCCGATGATCGGCCGGCACGGCCTGCCCCGCGTCTTCACGGTGACGGTGGCGGTGCTGCTCGTGCTGGGGGTGGAGAGCACCCGGGAGACGATCACCTTCGGCCAGATCAACATGCTGCTGGTCGTGCTGATCCTCGCGGACCTGCTCTTCGCCGTACCGCAGGCCCGGCGGTGGGCCGGGGTCGGCATCGGGCTGGCGACGGCGCTCAAGCTCTTCCCCGGCATCTTCATCGTCTACCTGCTGGCCTGCCGGCGATGGTGGGCGGCGGCGGTGGCCAGCGCGACGGCCGCGGCGGCGACCCTGCTGGCGGCGGCCGTCGCGCCGAACGACTCGTGGCGGTTCTGGACCCACGAGCTGTGGGCCACCGACCGGGTGGGACGCACCGACTACACCGGCAACCAGTCACTGTTCGGCCTGCTGAGCCGCTTCACCGCGCCGGAGAAGCCGGGTCGCGTGTTCTGGCTGCTGCTGGTGGCGGCGGTGGCCGCGTACGGGTTGTGGCGGGCGGCGCGCGCCGCCCGGGCGGGTGACCACATCGCCGGGCTGACCCTGACCGGGCTGGTCGGTGGGCTGGTCAGCCCGATCACCTGGACCCACCATCTCTACTGGTTCATCCCGGCCGTGGTGGTGCTCGCCGACGCGGCCCTGCGCACGCCCCCGACCGGCGCCGGCCCGTCCGGCGTGGACGGCCCGTGGCGGCGGCGCTGGCTGGTCGTACTGGCGGTCGTCACCGCCGCCGTGATCATCTACGGTGTCGTCACGTTCCAGGACTGGGGTGTCGCGCCGGTGCGGACGGACACGCCGGACGAGTTCCTGGTCCGCAACGCGTACGTGCTGCTCAGCCTGCTGTTGCTAGCCGCGTTGCCGATCCGGCGGGTCGACGCGCCGGATGAGGTGACCCGGCCGCCCGCCGAGCGCGAGAAATTGCACCAAATGGACAGAGGCCCCGAGTAACCACCATCAGCGCTAATCTGACCTCACCTACCTCACGGACAACTCGGGTAGCGGCACCGATCCCCCGGTGGAGAGCGGCCCTCCGCGTCGGCAGCGCGGAGGGCCGCTCGGTGTCAACGGCCGGCCGTCAGACCGACCGCCGGTCCCCCTCCGTCGGCTCCGCGGGCCGGCCCCGACCGTCCACCGACAGCGGGTGCGCGGTGGCCTCCGGCTGCGCCGGCGGCCAGGCCAGCGTGAGCGTCACCTCTGGCGGCCGGACGACGTCCCCGTCGCGCCCCGGCGTCATCGCTCCCTCGGCGGGGCCCTCGCCGTCGACGAGGTCCGCGAGGCTGGCCGGCCGGCGAGCGGGCACCGCGCCGATGGCCGACCGCCCCGGCGCGCCCGGTCCCACCGCCACGAGCTGGCGTTGAGCGACCGCCGCGCGGTCGCCGGCGCCGCTCGGCTGGGCACCCAGGCCGCTCAGGGAACTGACCCCGAGCCGGCCGGCGAGCACCGGCACCTGGTCCGGCTCGACGACGAAGACCACCTCACGGGGGCGCACCGGCCGCACGAGCAGCAGGGCGAACGTCACCAGCAGCACGCCGGCGGCCAGCAGCCCCCAGGTCGCGGGCGCCGCCCAGCCGGCCGTCAGCTCCGCGCGCAGGTCGAGGGCGAGGTCCGCGCGGCCGTCCGGGCGCATCACCACGAGGCTCAGCGCGGGATTGGTCAGGTCGTCGGGAGTCCATTCGAGGGCGCCGAGCCCCTCGCGTACCCACATCGGATGCCCGACGGGAGTGGGCCCGGCGGCCGTGTCCTCCGGCCCGGGCCCCGCGGTCCGCGCCGCGGGCGCCTCGCCCGCCGGGTCGAGCCGGACCGGCAGCGGCCCGCGGGCCGGTGCGACGCGCCGCACCGTCGCGTGCGGTACGCCCTCCAGCCAGCGCCGCACCTCCTCCGTCGGCGCCAGGCCGAGGAACGCCGGACCCTCCGTCGTGCGCGCCTCCAGCCGCAGGCGGGTGTCTCCGATCCGGGTGAACGGCATCTCCCGCCGCAGGAGCCGGTCGAGGTCCGTCACGACCACCGCGTGGCCCGACGTCTGCACGGCCTCGAAGCGGGCCGTGAACGCCCCACTCGGATCGGCGTGCCGGGTGACGAGCCACAGTGTCGCCCCGGCGAGCAGTGTCGGAACACCGATGATCAGCAGCAGCATTCCGGCGAACGCGCGCACGAACCGCATCCGTTCCGTCCCCCTCCGTAGCCAGACACCCGGTCGACCTTACCGACGTCGGCCCGCCGATCAGCGGATATCCACGGCACGCGATCGCCAGGAACGGGTGTGGGCCCGCCGGAGGTCCGGCGGGCCCACACGACGGGGTACGGGTCAGGCCTTCGCGGCCGGCTCCCGACGGGTCCGCGAGAACGCGAGCCCGCCCAGCGCCAGGCCGGCGAGCCCGGCGACCAGGCCGGCGATGCCGAGCCCGGTGGCGAGGCCGTTCCCCTCGGCCTCGTCGTCGTCATCGTCGGCCTCCGGCGCCGTGGCGGCGACGGGAGCCGCCGACGGGGACGCCGACGACGCCGGGGCAAGGGTGAGCACCGGCGCCGGGCTCTCCGGCTCCTCCCCACCCGGGGTCGGCTCCTCGATCCACCGCGACACGTGGCCGTCCGAATAGGTCTGCAGCGTCTTGAAGACCATCGTGTCGACCTGCGGCAGCGGCCCGAGGGAGACCGGGAATTCCTGGAACTGGCCCGGCTTGATCGCCGCGTCGCCGGTCGCGGTCCAGGTCAGCTTGGAGACCGCCTCGGTGATCTGACTGCCGTGCACCTCCAGCGGGGGGTCGACCTTGCGCTTCTCCACCGCCACCGTCCACCCCGGCACGGGCATCGTGGAGACCGAACCGACCGGGGCGTTCTCCGGCAGCACGACCTCCAGCTTCGTCGTCGACGCCGTGTCGCTCTCGTTCGGCACCCGGAACGCGATCCGGCCGTAACCGCCCTGGGTCGCCTCCTTCGGGTTCACCGTGACGTGGGCCGAGGCGGGTGCGGCGAAGCCGAGCACCGCGGTGGCGACGACGCCGAGCGCCAGGGCGGCGGCGGTCGCGGTACGCCGGGTACGGATCATGGGTTGGACCCTCTCTAACGGATCGGCACGGTGGCGGTCACCGTGGCCTGGTCGATGTCGGACGTACGGGCGGTCACCTTCAGCTGCCAGTCACCGGAGGCGGGCAGGTTGATCTCGCCGGTCGCATGGTTGTCGGTCAACGGCAGCAGCGGGATCTCGATGGGTTCGATCCCGGCCGACGGCAGTGACGCGGTCGCCTTCCACTCCACCACCGGCTGCGGCCGGTTGTCCTTGGTGTACGCGTACAGGTGCATGGAGTTGTTGCCCCGCTCGGCCGGGTCCAGCTCGACCTGGACGTTGAGCAGGGTGCTGCTGAGCGTGGTGCTGAAGTAGCCGGCGGACGACTCGGCCACCTCGGCGGCGGTGCGGGCCGGCGGGGTCTGCACGAGGGTCGCGGTGACGCCCAGCACCACCGCGGTGACCGCCAGCTCCACCCAGACCGCCCGCCGGACGGGCGCCGGCCGCCGCTCGGCGACGCGCCGGCGCACCAGTTGCCGCGAGTAGGCGGCCACCGCCATCACCAGCACGAACAGCCCGATCTTGGCCAGCAGCAGCCGGCCGTACGTGGTGTTGACCAGCGCAGCCGGGGTGGCCACCTCGATGAGCCCCTGCACGACGCCCGCGAGCAGCAGCGCCGAGACGGCCAGCGCGGCCCAGCGGGACCAGATGGGCAGGATCGCGCCCAGTTCCCGCTCGTCGGCGCGGCGCAGCAGGAACGCGGCGAGCATCAGCAGGCCGCCGAGCCAGACCGCCATGCTCCCGAGGTGCACCGTGTCGACGACCACGGAGACCGCCGGGGCCGGCGACGCGGCCGGGTGCCCCGCCAGCGGCCAGGTCACGAGGGCGGCCGCACCGAGCACCGCGAGGATGATCGCGTCCGCCCGGCCGATCGGGCCGGCGAGCAACGGGCGGAGCAGGAAGGCCGCCGCGGCGAGCAGGCCCAGCCGGACCAGGTGGGTGGCGCCGAAGGTGCTGCCCAGCACGCTGCTGAACCCCTCACCGCTCACGTCGAGGAGCCCACCACCGCCGGTGTACGGGACCTGCAACCACAGATCGGCGACGGTGGCGAAGGCGACCAGGCCGAGGCCCGCCCACGCCAGTCGGGCCGGACCGCGCCGGCTGAGCCGCCGTGGCCAGAGCGCGGCGAGCACCAGCGCCGGGCCGATCAACAGCACGAGGCCGGCGTACCCGAGGTATTTGGCGACCTTGACCGCGGTGCCGACCACCGGGTCGGCCCGACTGGTGTCGCCGTTGTCCACGGGCGGCGGCGACGGGGCACCCACCGAGTAGGTGAACGCGCCGGAGACCGGGTGGCTGTCGGCCGAGATCACCCGATAGCTGACCAGGTAGGTGCCCCGCTCCCCGGCCGGGTCGACCGGGATCGTCACCACGGCACCCTGGAAGGACGGCTCGCCGCGGTCGGCCCGGGAGCCGTCCGGCGCGATCACCCGGATCTTGTCGGGCACCTTCCGGACCGACTCGCTGAAATTCAGGACCACCTCGGCTGGCCCGCTCGGGACGACCGCCGAGGCGGCGGGGCTGGAGTTGACGAGCACCGCGTGGGCGCTCGCGGGAGAGGCCGGGGCGATCAGGAGGGCGACGGCGGTCACCAGCAGGCCGGCGGTGGCGCAGAACCGGGCGAGCCAGCGGCGAGGGGCAGCGGTCATGGCGATCATGCTTGCCGACACCACGGGGTCACGGCCACCCCGCCTCACCCGCGCCCCGGAGCCAGCGCCGGGCCGAGTCGCGGCGACGCGGCGTCCCCGCTGACCCGGCCGAGCGCCCAGAGCAGGCCGGCCTGCACCACGGCGGCCAGGTGGCCGGCCTCGTGCACCAGCGCGGTCGTGGAGTTCGCGATGTCGACCGCGCTCGTGCCGGCCAGGCAGACCGCCAGCACGAACGCGACCGGCACGAACGCGCGGGCGCGCTCGGGACGCCAGGCCGCCAGCGCGAAGCCGACGGCCAGCGCGACGTCGAAGGAGGCCATCTCCCGGCTGGTGTGTGGGTCGAGGCTCACGCCGAAGCCGCCGAGCAGGACCGGCAGGGCGACGGCGAGCTGGGCGACCGCGGCCACGGCCACGGCCACCCGGAGCACCTGCCGCCGGGCGCGCCGCGCCGCCGCCCGCGCGGTGCCGGCGGCGAGCGAATCGGCCGCCACGGCCGCCAGCACCGACGCGGTCAGGTCGGGCACCTCCACCGTCGGCACGCGGACGAGTCGGGTGACCTCCTCGGCGCGCGCCAGCCAGGCCCGGCATCCGGCGCACCCCAGCAGGTGCGCGTCCAGCACCACCGGCTCCGTCTGCGGATCCTCCCCGTCCAGCCGTGCCGACAGCGCCGCGCGTACGTCGTCGCATGTCATGAGGGGGTAGTCGGCCCGGGTACGGGAAAAGTTCCCGGCGTGGCGCAGGCCATGGAAGAGTCCAAGGACCCTCACGGCCGCTCACGCGGCGCGTAACCTGGGTTGTCGTGATCCCCGCCCCGCGCGACGCCACCGCCGGCCCCGCCGAGGCGACCGGCGCTGCGCGGGATCCGGCCACCGACTGGGCGCTCGCCGCCCGCGGCGGTGACCCGAGGGCCCAGGCCGCGTTCGTCCGGCTCACCCAGCCGGAGGTGTGGCGGTTCGCCGCGGCGCTGGTGGATCCGGACAGCGCGGACGACCTGACGCAGGAGACCTACCTGCGGGCGTTCCGGGCGCTGCCCGCGTTCGAGGGCCGCTCCAGCGCCCGCACGTGGCTGCTCGGCATCGCCCGCCGGACCTGCGCCGATCATCTGCGGACGGTGGTGCGCCGGCGGCGGCTCGACGCCCGGCTGGCCGCCAACGCGCACACCGACCGGCCGCACCCGGACCCGGCCGGGCAGCTCGGCGCGGCGGACCTGGTGCGCCGCCTGCCCCCGGAACGGCGCGAGGCCTTCGTGCTCACGCAGGTGCTCGGTCTCTCCTACGCCGAGGCCGCCGCCGTGGAGGGGGTGCCGGTGGGCACGATCCGGTCGCGCGTGGCCCGGGCGCGGGACGACCTGGTCGCGGCGGTCGGTAACGCCCTGGCCGGGTGACCGGGCGGAACTTCCGGCGAAGGCGGAGCGACTAATGACCGTGACAGCACCGAGCACGCGGGCCCCGGCGTGGCCCGCCGTCCGGCCCTGGGTCGGCACCGCCGCCCGGCTCGGCCTGGCCGCCGTCTGGCTGCTCGCCGGGGCGTCGAAGGTCGACGACCTGGCCGCCTCCGGCCGGGCGGTGAACGCCTACCAGATCCTGCCGTACGACGTGTCGACGGTGGTCGGCGCCGCGCTCCCCTTCGTCGAGCTGGCACTGGGCGCGCTCCTGCTGCTCGGGCTGGCCACCCGCCTGAGCGCCGGCATCTCGGCGGCCCTGCTGGTGGTCTTCATCGCCGGCATCGCCTCGGCCTGGGCGCGTGGCCTCTCCATCGACTGCGGCTGCTTCGGCAGCGGCGGGCAACTCGCCGAGGGGCAGGCGCCGAGCTACCTCCCGGAGATCCTCCGGGACCTGGGATTCCTGGTGATGGCGGGATTCCTACTGATCTGGCCCCGTACGCCCGTCTCCGTGGACGGCTGGCTGACGGGCGCACCCGTCGTGGAGGACGAGGATGAGTAGTCGCAAGGGGCAGAAGGGCGCGGCCCGCGTCGTCCAGCAGCAGCTCGCCCGGGAGCGGCGGCGACGGCGCACGCTCTGGGTCTCCGTGGCGGCGGTGGCCGTCCTGCTGATCGCCGGCCTGATCGGCTGGGGCGTCTGGTCCAGCCAGCGCTCCGACGAGTTCACCGCCCCCCGCAACACGGCGGAGGGCGGCACGGGTGCGGTGGTGGGCTCCGGCCCGGTGACCGTCGACATCTACGAGGACTTCCTCTGCCCGGTCTGCAAGCAGTTCCAGGACACCACCGGCGCCACCATCGACCAGCTGATCAGCGAGGGCAAGATCCGCGCCGTCTACCACCCGGTGGCGTACCTCAACCGCTTCTCCACCACCGAGTACTCCACCCGCTCCTCCGCCGCCTCCGGCTGCGCGGCGGACGAGGGGAAGTTCGCCGAGTACGCCAAGGCGCTCTACGACCGGCAGCCGCCCGAGGGCAGCGCCGGGCTCACCGACGACGAGCTGATCGACATCGGCGCCGGCGTCGGGCTGAACCGCGACGCGTTCGGCTCCTGCGTGCGCGACGGCACCTTCACGGCGTGGACCGAACACGTCACCGACACGGCGAGCCGCAACAACGTCACCGGCACGCCCACCGTGGTCATCGACGGGGAGCAGGTCGCCGACCGCAGCCCGGACGGGATCAGGGCGGCCGTGGAGGCGGCCGGCAGGTGATCCGCACCCTGTTGAGCCGGGCCGGGCTGGTGGCCGCCGCCGCGGTGGCCGCGACGCTCGCCACCGCCGCCCCGGCCGCCGCCCACGGCGCCGACGCTCCCGACGGCACGGACTACCGCACCACGGTGACCGGCATCTCCCCGGCCCGCGCCGGCCTGGAGATCCGCACCGTCGAGGCGGGCGCCCGCCTGGAGATGACCAACCACACCGGCCGGCCGGTCGAGGTGATCGGCTACTCGGGCGAGCCGTACCTGCGCGTCGGCCCGGACGGCGTCTACGAGAACACCCGCTCCCCCGCCACCTACCTCAACCGCACCATCGCCGGGGACACGACGCTCCCGCCGGAGGCCGACCCGGCCGCCGAGCCGTCGTGGCGGAGGGTCGCGGACGGGTCGAGCGTGCGCTGGCACGACCAGCGCGCGCTGTACCGGGAGGCCGCGCCGCCCGCCGTGACCCGGGCCGCCCCGGACCGCGAGCACCGCATCCGTGACTGGGCGATTCCGTTGCGCGACGGCGCCGAGCCGGTGGAGATCCGCGGCACGCTCGACTGGGTGCCACCTCCGGACGCGTACACCTGGTGGGCCGTGACCGTCGTCGGGCTGCTCGCGGTCGGCGCGCTCGGGCTGCTGCCCGCAGCCTCCGCGCCCGGTGGGCCGGCGCTCGCCGCGCTCGGCGCGCTGCTGGCCGCCGGTGGCCTGGCCGCGGTCGCCTACACGGTGGGGCGGGAGCTGGACGCCGGCGCCCAGGGGATCGGCGGATTGCTGCTGGGCCTGCTCAGCGGGCAGCTCTGGGCGCTGCTCACCGGCCTGGGGGCGATCGCGGCGGGCGGGTACGCCGTCGCCCGCCGACCCGCCGCCGATTTCACCGTCGCGCTGGCCGGCGCCTGCCTGGCGCTCTTCGCTGGTGTGGCGAACGCCGCCGTCTTCTCCCGCGCGGTCGCCCCGGTGCCCTGGCCGGCCACCTCCGGGCGGGTGCTCGTCACGCTCGTCCTGGTCGCCGGTGCGGGCGCCACCGCCGCTGGCGCCCTGCGCCTGCACGCCGCCCGCACCCCGGCGGCCGACGCCGCCCCGGAACCGGCCCCGTCCCCGTCCTGACCCGGGCGGCGGCCCGGGCCGGCGGCACCGCAGGTCAGGGGCGGGCGGCGGCCCGGGGGTCGAAGCCGTAGGGCAGCTCCAGCCGGTGCCGGGCCAGCAGGTCGGCGTCGGCGAGCAGGTCGGCGGTGGGGGCGTCGGCCACGATCCGGCCCCCGTCGAGGATGACGGAGCGGTCGCAGAGCTCCGCGGCGTACGGCAGGTCGTGGGTCACCATGAGCATCGTCACCGGCAGGGCGCGGAGGATCTCCGCCAGCTCCCGCCGGGCCGCCGGGTCGAGGTTCGACGACGGCTCGTCGAGCACCAGGATCTCCGGGCGCATGGCGAGCACGGTGGCCACCGCCACCCGGCGGCGCTGCCCGAACGACAGGTGGTGGGGGGCGCGGTCCCGGTGCTCGGCCATCCCGACCGCGGCGAGCGCCTCGTCGACCCGCGCGGCCAGCTCCGCGCCCCGCAGCCCCAGGTTGGCCGGGCCGAACGCCACGTCCTCGCCGACCGTGGGCAGGAAGAGCTGGTCGTCCGGGTCCTGGAAGACGATGCCCACCCGCCGCCGCACCTCGGCGAGGGTGCCCCGGTCCGGCGTGACGGTCAGCCCGCCGACGCTCACGCTGCCGTCGGTCGGGGTCAGGATGCCGTTGAGGTGCAGCACCAGGGTGGTCTTGCCGGCGCCGTTCGGGCCGAGCAGGGCCACCCGCTCGCCGCGCGGCACGGTGAGGTCCACGCCGTGCAGCGCCACGTGCCCGTCCGGGTACGCGTAGCGGACCCCACGGATGTCCAGGCTGGGTGTCGTCGGCTGCACGTCCCCGATCATGTCAGGACGACGGCGGTGGCGGCGATGGTGGCCGCCACGACCGGCACGGTGGCCGCGACCAGCCACTGCCCGGCGGTGGCCGCGCCCGCGCCCTGCCACACCGCGGGCATCCGCCCGGTGTAGCCGCGGGAGAGCATCGCCAGGTAGACCCGCTCGCCGCGCTCGAAGGCACGCAGGAAGAGCGCCCCGACACCGGCCGCGAAGCCGCGCAGCTGCCAGAGGAAGCGCGGGTCGTCGCCACGGGAGACGCGGGCGATCCGCATCCGCCGCGCCTCGCCGACGAGCACGTCGAGGTAGCGCAGCATGAAGGTGGCTATCTGGGTGAGCAGCTGCGGGCAGCGCAGCCGGTCCAGGCCGAGGATCAGGTCGCGGGTGGTGGTCGTCGCGGCGAGCAGCAGCGACGCGAGGACGCCCAGGGTGCCCTTGGCGAGGATGTTCCAGGCGCCCAGGAGGCCGTCCACGGAGAGGTGCAGGCCGGCCACGCCGACCCGCTCCCCCGCGCCGAGGAACGGCAGCGCGAGCGCGAAGAGCACGAACGGCAGCTCGATGAGCGCCCGGCTGAGCAGCCAGCCCGGACCCACCCGGGCCAGCGCCGCGACCACCGCCACCAACAGGGCGTACGCGCCGAAGGCCCAGAACGCCTCGCGGGGGGTGGCCACCACCGCGACGGTGAAGACCACCATCGCCACGATCTTGACCTCGGGGGGAAGCCGGTGCACGGGCGAGGTGCCCTCGCGGTACAGGACGTGCGCGTGACCGGCTCCCACCGTCGTCAGCTCCGGGTGGCCGGGCCGGTGGCGGCGCCCGTCGTGCCGTCGCCGGCCGTCGAGCCCACCGCGTCCGGCGCCTCGCCGGTGCCCGGCGTCGCCTCGGTGCTCGGGGCGGGCGAGCGGCGCCGGGCCAGCCAGAAGACGCCCGCGCCCACGGCGAAGGTCAGCAGCACGCCGAGCACGCCGGACAGGCCGGTGGAGAGGAAACCGTTGTCGACGCCGCGTACGCCGTAGTCGGCCAGCGGGCTGTCGGCCAGCTCGTGGTCCTTGGCCTGCTGAGCCGGGCAGCTGCCGCCGGTGATGTTGTGCTCGGCGTCGACCGTGCACCCCTTCAGCAGGGAGGAGTCCAGCCCGTCCGGGTGCGGGGAGGCGTAGTTGCTCACCACCCCGGCGAGCAGCAGGGCGACAAGCAGCCCGCCGACGACGAACGCCCAGGGACGCTTGTTCACCGGACACCTCCAGCCACCGGAACGGCGGGCGCGGCGGCGGGGCGCAACCCGCGCAACGCGTAGACGAGATCGGGGCGCACCTTGGCGACGGTGACCACCGTGGTCGCGGTGATCAGACCCTCACCGATGCCGATGAGCAGGTGGAAGCCGGCCATCGTGCCGGCCAGGCCGGCCAGGTTCCCGCCGAGGTCGGTGGTGCCGCCCAGCCAGTACTGCACCACGAAGCCCTGGGACGCCACCAGCACGCTGAGCAGGGCGGAGACGAAGGCGGTCACCGCGAGGCCGGCGGGCGTACGCGGCAGCACCCGCAGCAACAGGGCGATGAGCAGGTACGCCGCGGCGGTGCCCAGCAGCGCCATGTTGGTGATGTTCAGGCCGAGCATCGCGACACCACCGTCGCCGAACACCAGGGCCTGCACGACCAGCACGACCGCGACGCAGAGGGCGCCGACCCAGGGGCCGACGAGCATCGCGGCGAGCGCCCCGCCGAGCAGGTGGCCGCTCACGCCGGCCGTCACGATGGGGAAGTTGAGCATCTGGACGGCGAAGATGAACGCCGCGACCAGGCCGGCCATCGGGGCCAGCCGGTCGTCGAGGTCACGCCGGCCCCGCAGTACGCAGACGGTCAGGGCGGCCAGGGCGAGCGCCGCGAAGATCGCGGCGACCGGACCGTTGATGATCCCGTTGGAGATGTGCATCGCCAGGGTTTCCATGCGACCTCCCACGCGCCGGCGGGCCAGTCCTCGCCAGCGGAGTCAGACTATTTCCCGCGCCTCTCAGTTGCCAAGGTGTGGCAACAAGCATGGCTTTGATCACGACACCACGGTGCGCCGGGACCCGCCCGGCGGCCGGGGCCGGCGGTAGGGTCGGGGCCATGACCGACCGCCTCTCCCCGGGTGACCCGGCGCCCGAGTTCACCCTCCCCACCGACACCGGTGACACGCTCTCCCTGGCCGACCTCCGCGGTCGGCGCGTCATCCTCTACGCCTACCCGGCCGCGATGACCCCCGGCTGCACGAAGCAGGCCTGCGACTTCCGCGACTCGCTCGCCTCGTTGCAGGCCGCGGGCTACGAGGTGGTCGGCATCTCGCCCGACAAGCCGGAGAAGCTGGCGAAGTTCCGCGAGCGCGACGCGATCACCTTCCCGCTCGTCTCCGACACCGACAAGGCGGTGTTGACCGCGTACGGCGCGTTCGGCGAGAAGCAGCTCTACGGCAAGACGGTGACCGGCGTCATCCGCTCCACGTTCGTCATCGACCCGGACGGCAAGATCGAGCGCGCGCTCTACAACGTCAAGGCCACCGGTCACGTCGCCAAGCTCCGGCGCGACCTCGGCCTCGACTGACGGCCAGGCACCGGCGGGGGCCGCGGCGGGGGTCGAAACGCACCCGCCGCCGCATCGGCATCGGCGCCGCTTCGGGGCCGATGCCGAGGTCGGCGCCGCGGCGGGGCCGGCACGGCGGCGGATCGGGACCGATCAGACGCCTCTGCTTCGACACCGTCTCGGCCGTTGGCTCTAGACTCAGCACGCACGCGGGAGTGGCGTAACGGCAGCCGCGGTAGGTTTAGGTCCTATTGTCCGTAAGGACGTGGGGGTTCGAATCCCCCCTCCCGCACCAGCAGCGGCTGTAGCGCGCGTCACGATCATGCGCGCGCCGCGACCCGCCGGGGCCAGGATGGCGGGCGTGACCCTGCGCTTCGTCCTCGACCCCGAGCTGACTCCCGAGCTGCGCGAGCAGATCGTCGCGCTCTGGACGGACGTCAGCAACGCCGGCGGCGCCGTCGGCTTCGTCCCGCCGGTGACCACCGCCGACGTCCGCGCCCTCGCCGACCCGACGTTCGCGGGGATCGCCGACGGCCCGGACCGGCTGCTCGTCGGGTACGCCGACGGCCGGCCCGTCGCGGCGCTGATCTTCGCCGACAACCGGTTCGCGCTGAAGGCACACTGGTGCGTGCTGAAGCGGGTGATGGTCCACCCGGACACCCAGGGCCGCGGGTACGGGCTGGAGCTGATGCGGGAGGCCGAGCGGGTCGGCCGCGAGCTGGGCTTCGACGCGCTGCACGTGACCCTGCGGGACGGGCTCGGGCTGCACCACTTCTACGGGCGGCTCGGCTACCGGGAGATCGGCCGGCTGCCCGGCGCGCTGCGGGTCGCCCCCGGCGACGACCGCGACGAGGTCCTCATGTGGCTCGACCTCCCGCGCGACACGACCACCGGGCGGAGCAGCTAGGCCGGCCACCCGGTCCCCCGTCGTTGTCGCAGCAGGCCGGCGGCGATCGTGGTCAGCGACCGCAACGGCTCGGTGAGCTGCGGCCGGCCGCGCAGCTCGTCCTCCAGCCGGACCCGCCATCTCCCGGCCTCGGCGAGGCCGGGCTGCTGGTCGGTCGCCCGGCGCACGCGCTCACGCGTCTGGTCGAGCTCCGCCTGCCAGGACACGCCGAGCAACTCGCCCACCTCCGCGCTGAGCCAGCCGTAGAGATCGTCGTCGTGCACCGATCCCACGAAGACCCGGGCCGCGTCCCACGCCACCCGGGCCTGGTGCCGCACCGCCATCCCGCCACCTCCGGCCCGCCGCTACGACCATCATCGATCGCCTGCTCGGGGCCCACAAGGCCCGCTCAGACGCCCGCGGTCACCGAATCGCCGACGGCGAGCAAGCCGGTCCCGACGGGGACGAGGTGGAGTCCGAAGAGGAGCTTCTGCCGGACTCTGCGGTACCGGCCGAGGGTGCGCAGCGGCTCCCGGCCGCGTACGCCGGACTCCTGGTCGGTGGTCGTCACCACGCAGCGGTCGCACGGCCCGGCGGCGCGGAACGACGCCCC
The DNA here is from genome assembly GCF_056150165.1 of Micromonospora xinjiangensis. NCBI lineage: Bacteria > Bacillati > Actinomycetota > Actinomycetes > Micromonosporales > Micromonosporaceae > Micromonospora > Micromonospora xinjiangensis. Next base: position 822,361 of record NZ_JAXCFO010000001.1, read on the forward strand.
GCCGACGCGCAACGACCGGCCGACCCAGCCGTCCTCGGCCCACGCCGGTGCGCCCTCGACGACCAGGTTGGGCCGGAACCGGGTCATGGGCACCAGGTCCTCGCCGGCCTCGGCGAGCCAGTCGTTCAGGGCGGTCAGCGAGGCGGCGTTGGCCAGCAGCAGCGGGTACGCGTCGGCGAAGCTGACCTGGTCGCCGGTGTCGTGCTCCCGCTCGTGCGCGCCGAGGTGCCGGGTGGGTCGCGCCAGCCAGACGAGCCGGACCGGCCGGCCGAGCAGCGCGCCGAGCCACGCGTCGGCGGCCGGCCCCGCGGGCAGCGCCGCACCGGCGCCTTCCGGCTGCGGAACGTCCGCACCGGCACCGGCTGACCGCCGGCCGGCTCGGCCACGTCCAGGTCGGGGCGCCCCTCGGCGCGCAGCAGCAGACCGCCGCCCCGGGGCGTGGCGTGCAGCCCCACGAGGCGGGGGGTCTCGCGCTGTGTGACGCCGACGCCGTCGGCGTCGACCACCATCCACCGCCGGTCACCGGCCAGGCCCCACGGCTCGACCAGCGCTGCGTCGTGCTCGAGCCGGTGGCAACCCTTCACCGGGTACGTGTGGATGGTGCTCAGCCGCACCGGCTCACCATGCCACCCCGATGCCGTCCCCCGGATACCAGTGGTTGGCCGGGGTCTCCCGGTAGGCGAGGAACCGGCGGCCGGTGCGCTCGGCGTGCTCGGCGAGGACGTTGGTGGACGTCACGTTGTCGGTGAGCAGGAGCGCGCCGGGGGCGAGCTTGGCCTCGACCGCCTCGAACTCGCGCCGCTCGTGCGCGCGGCTGTGGTCGCTGTCGTGCAGGAAGAGGTCGACCGGCCGGTCCAGCGCGGTGATCGAGGCGATCGAGTCGCCGATGACCAGGTCGACCACCTCCGACCAGGGAGCGCTGCGGGCCAGGTAGCCCGCCTCGGGGTTGATGTCCAGCGAGGTGAGCCGCCCCGGGTGCCCCTCCTCGGAGTTGCGCAGCAGGGCCGAGGCCAGGACGCAGCTGCCCAGCCCCTTGTCCACGCCGGTCTCCACGACGTGGGCGGGGTGGGAGGCGCGGACGATGGCGTACCAGCCGATCCGCCGGGCGTAGCGGACCTGCCGGTCGGCGAGGCCGCGGCGGGCCGCTGCGGCGGTCGCCTGCTCGATGTGCCGCCGCAGCCCGTCGTCGGACTCGATCTCGGCGAAGTAACCGCGCACCTGCTTCACCGGCACGTCGCAGACGACGCTCACGAACCAGGCGAGGTGGTGGCGGCTGAGCTTCGTCAGCTCGTACGTGTAGTTGTGGTGCTCTCGGGAGGTGACCAGCCACCGCGCCGAGGTGCGCAGCACCCGGGCGTCGTGACGGGCGACCCGGGCCAACCGCTTGGGGAAGGCGGCGACCGGCGCGAGGGGGGTGCGGGCGATGGCCCGCCGGAGCTTCGTTGCATCCACGGCTGTTTTCATACCAGCTGACGATGACGAATGGCTGAGAATGTTTGCTTCCCGGAAGGCCGGGACATGCGACCGGCCGGCACGGCGATCGTGACCGGACGAGGGTACGCGGTCGGCAGGGCGAGTCAGTAGCATCGCGCCATGCCTCGTCACGAACAGACCACGTACTTCGGCTCGGAGTACCGCGGCTCGGAGCCCTCCGCGGCGAACGTGCCGGAGCCGGCCGACGGCCAGGAGTCGCCGCGATCGTCACGCCGTCGTCGCTGGCGCCGAATCGGCCTGATCAGCCTGGTGGTGGTTCTGCTGCTCGGCGGCGGCGGGGTGACCGCCGTCGGCCTCTACCTGAAGTCGGTCGAGTCCGGCATCGACCGTGTCGACGCGTTCGACGGCGTGCCGGAGGAGAGCCGGCCGCAGCAGGCCGTCGAGGGGGCCATGAACATCATGATCCTCGGCAGCGACTCGCGCGATCCCGAGGGCACCCAGGGCTCGCGTACCGACACCATCATCCTCGCCCACCTTCCGAAGGACCGGTCGAGCGCTCAGCTCATCTCGATCCCCCGGGACACCTGGGTGGCGGTGCCGAAGTCCCAGAACGGCGACGGCGGCCGGGACGCGAAGATCAACGCCGCGTACGCGTGGGGTGGCGTGCCGCTGATGGTGCAGACCGTGGAGTCGTTCACCGGCGTCCGGGTCGACCACGTCGCGATCATCGATTTCGCCGGGTTCAAGGAGATCATCGACGCTTTGGGCGGCATCGAGGTCGATGTGGAGAAGAACTTCACCTCCATCCACCCGCCGTTCCGGAAGTTCGAGAAGGGCCTACAGGAGATGGACGGCGAGGCCGCGCTCGACTACTCGCGGCAGCGCAAGCAGTTCGCGGACGGTGACTTCGCCCGGATCCGGCACCAGCAGCAGGTCATCAAGGCGATCCTCGACAAGGCGGCCTCCGGCGGGCTGCTGACCAACCCCGGCAAGCTGAACTCGTTCCTCCAGGCCACCTCCAGTGCCGTGTCGGTCGACAAGAACATGTCGCTGTTCGACATGGCGAACCAGATGCGCGGCGTCCGCGGCAGCAACCTGACGTTCATCACGAGCCCGACCAAGGGGACGGGCCGAGTCGGGTCGGAGAGCGTCGTCTTCTCGGACGACAACCGGGTCAAGCCCTTCTACGACGCTGTCCGGCAGGACCAGGTACCGGACATCATCTCCCTCGGCAGCAAGAAGAAGTAGCAGTCGGCAACGCCTGACCTGGGCGGAGCGGACGACGACGGGCGGCGGCCTTCTCGGCCGCCGCCCGTCGTCGTTGTCGAACTGTCAGTACGCCCCGCGGCGTGCCAGCACCACGCTGACCGTCCGCCAGAGGATGCCCAGGTCGTACGCGAGCGACCAGTTGTCCACGTAGTGGAGGTCGAGACGCACGGCGTCGTCCCAGGTCAGGTCGGACCGGCCGGAGATCTGCCAGAGCCCGGTTATGCCCGGCCGCACCAGCAGCCGGCGCCGGACGTCGCCGCGGTAGTCGTCGTCCTCCGTGGGCAGCGGCCGCGGGCCGACCAACGACATCTGCCCACAGAGCACATTGATCAGCTGGGGCAGCTCGTCCAACGAGAGCGCCCGCAGGTGCTTGCCGATCGGCGTGACGCGCGGGTCGTCCTTCATCTTGAAGAGCAGCCCGTCGCTCTCGTTCAGGCCCCGCAGCGCCTCGAGCCGCTGCTCCGCGTCGGTGTACATGGTGCGGAACTTCCACACCTTGAACGCCTTGCCCTGGTGACCGATCCGGGTCTGCCGGAACATCACCGGCCCCGGATCGCTCATCTTGATCGCCAGCGCGATGCCCAGCAGCACCGGGCTGAGCACCACGAGTCCGACGAGCGCCGCGACCCGATCCAGCACGCTCTTGGCCAGGAGCGAGAGGCCGGAGATGGTCGGTTCCTCGACGTTGAGCAGCGGCAGGCCCTCGATCGGCCGGACGTGGATGCGGGGGCCGGTCACGTCGGTGACCTGCGGCACCACCACGAGGTTCAGTCCCGTTCCCTCCAGCTGCCAGGCCAGCTTGCGCAGCTCGTACGACTCCAGGCTGGCCGGGCCACAGACGGCGATGGTGTCGGCACCCAGCTGCTGCACCAGCGGGACCAGGTCCCAGCCGACATAGACCGGTACCGGAGCGGTCACCCGCTCGCCCGGAAGTGGATGGGTCGGTAGGTGGATGGCGACGGGACGCATCCCGGCACCCGAGTTCCGCGTCACCACCTCGTGCAGCGCGAGCGCGTCGGAGAGCTTGCCGACGAGCAGCATCTTCTGGGATGCCCGCCCCGTGCGACGGATCCGGCGCAGCACGAGCCGGGCCGCGAAACGGGCTACCACGGTGTAGAGCAGCAGGCAGATGATGATGGCCGCGACCGTCATCCGGGACAGGTCCTTCTTGAAGCCCAGGGCCAGGAAGGACACGGTGGCCGCGGTCGCCACGTTGGCTCGGACGACGCGCTTGAGCTCCTCGGTGCCGTGCCCCAGTACCTGCCGGTCGTAGGCACCGCCCGCGACGAGCATCAGCAGCCACAACAGCGGCACGCCGACGTTGGCGACCAGTGCGAACGTGCTGACTCCGAAGGCCTTCTGGTCCCAGAAGCCGGCGTTGGCCGAGGGAAGCAGCGAGTCCACCGTGCGGCTGGCGGCGAGCGCGGCGACGAGGTCGAGCAGGACTAGCCAAGCGGCGTACCGCCGGCGCCAGACCGCCCGCGGCGCCACGGGGCGCCCGAAGGCGGACCGGGGCATACCGTTCGAGGGCGGCGTGATTACCCCGAGATCGGGGTCGAACCGCGGTGCCGATTGTGACACGACTGCGGTGAGGATCTGTGTGTGCGCGGCCACTGCCTTCCTTCCTCCACAATGCCCCCGTTGGAGAGCGCGACGAGCACCCTATGCCCCCAGGATCGTCCTGCCTAGTGGCGGCACGGCCGCTCCTACGGTCATCTGTTCAGCCCACCGGCGGTGACCGGAGGGCGCGCAGCTCGTACGTCAACGCCTCGTAGGCCGGTTTCGGCGTGAAGTGCTCGTCGTAGACGCAGGCGGCGCCGTAGCCCGGGAAGTGGGCGGGTATCCAGCTGCTGGCGTCACTGAACCCCCACAACGTGAAGGATTCGCAGGTCGTGACGGCCAGGCATGCCTTGAGCATGTGTTGGTAGAGCAGGGCCTGGGACACCAGCTTCTGCGGCGTCACCGGCAGGTGCACACGGACGTCCAGCTCCGTGATGGCGATCGAGACGCCGAGCTCCGCGAAGCGCCTCAGGTTCTCGGTGACATCCGTGGGGGCCTGCTCCACGCGCAGGTGACTCTGGAAGCCGACGCCGTGGACGGGAACGCCCTGCGCTCTCAGCCCGCGGACCAGGCGCAGCAGCGCGTCCGCCTTCGTGGTCCGCTCCTCGGCACCGAACTCGTTGATGAAAAGCCTGGCGTTCGGGTCGGCATCGTGCGCCCAGCGGAACGCGTCGGCGATGTAGCCCCGGCCGAGCTTGCGGAGCCAGATGGTGTCGCGCAGGGAGCCGTCGTCGTTCAGCACCTCGTTCACCACGTCCCATGCCCAGACCTTGCCGCGGTAACGGGACACGACCGTGGTGATGTGGTCTCGGAGCAACGCGCGGAGCCGCTCCCTGGGCCACTCCTCGTTGACCCAGGACGGGACGCTGGTGTGCCAGGTCAGCGCGTGCCCGTACACGACCTGGCCCTGCTCGTGCGCGAACCGAACGATCCGATCGGCCGCGGCCCAGTCATAACTTCCGCGTCGGGGCTCCAGGTTCGCCCACTTCATGGCGTTCTCGGCGGTCACCGCGTTGAAGTTGTCGGCGAGCGTCGCACGGTAGGGCGCGTTGGTGTCGAGCAGCCGCGCGTCTACGGCCGCGCCGATACGCAGAGTCGGCGGAGCGACACTGCGCAGGCCGGACCTGACCGACGCCGCCGACGCGGAGGGCGCGGCGACCCGCTCTGTCCGCGTCGCATCGTCCCGCGACCGGGTGACGAGGAAGCCTCCGACGACGAGCGACAGCGCCAGGGCGAGTGCCACCAGCCCGTTTCGCGAGCGAGGTGTCACCGCCCAGCGGCGGTCACCAGCCACTTACCGAGTTCGCTGGCCGTCCGTACCGTCACGATGCAGAGGGCGAGACCCGGGATCCGTGGCCGGCTGTACTTCTTGATCATCCTGCGCCAGGCGGCGAGACCGGCGAGGCGGCGCCGGCTGATGTTGCCGCTGTGCCGGTAGAACCGGACCACCGGATGATCGAGACGTTGAAGGTGGACTCCCTTGCTCAGGGCACGCAGCACGAGCTCGACATCGACCTTGATGAACATCTGCTCGTCGTAGCCGCCGAGGTGCAGCAGCAACTCCCGGTCGATGGACATGCCGGAGTGCTTGAAGGGCAACCGCGGACGGGTGAGCACCGACCACAGCATCCGACGTGCGCTGGGGAAGGACGGCAGGGCGATCACCTTCGCACCCCCGCCGTCGACCATCTCCTCGTAGTCGGTGTAGATCCACCGGGCGCCCGTGCGGGCCAGGAAGTCGTGGATGCGCGCCAGCCCGTCGGGGGCCAGTTCGTCGTCGGAGTCGAGCACCGTGACGACCCGGCCGCGCGCGGCGCGCAACGCCGTGTTGCGGGCAGCGCTGATCCCGGTCGGCTGCTGCCGCACGACGCGGATCCGCCGGTCGGTCAGCAGGCCCGCCTCGGCCAGCCCGTCGCGGACCGGCACCTCAGAGCCGTCGTCGACAACGACGATCTCGAAGTCGCCGAAGCTGCCCGCGAGCACGCTTCGAATGGACTTCACCAGAAGCTGCGGCCGGTCCCGAACGGCGATGCAGACCGAGATCGCCGGCGTCACCGGCTCCACCGCGCGCATCGACGGCACTGTGGGCGCGTCGACGTTCGGCGTGGGGCGCTGCACGGCCGGCAAGATCGGCATGGTGGGAGCGTCGATCTCGTTAGAGGGCGAGTCGTACCTGGACGGCGCCGGCGTGCCGGCAGGCTCGTGCACAGAGGGATAGGGATATGCCGAGTGACCCGTCACGGACGGTAGCCGTTCCTAAGCCCACGCGAGCCGATCGGACAGCTCCGCCGAGCGGCCTGACCAGTCAGAGCAGGATCGGGACCCCACACCACCATCTCTACGCCACCCCCATGAATAGTCACCATTTGCAGCGACATTTTCGGCGACGCGCCGGCAGGACCCATCCTGATCGACGACAACGAAGATCTATCGCGCGCAGACGGAGTATATCTATCGCCGAACTCGTGCACCACTATCCGCCCGTCCGCCATCATAGGCGGGCAGGGCGCCGGCGCGTCATCAGAAACCCGCTGGCCACATGCCGTCTGTACGCATCGGACAGACTGCTCGCATCGTCAGCCGTTCTGCCCGTTACGGACGATTCTCGGTCAGCCGAATGTCTAATTGCGAGCTGGCCAGATCGTATTCGTTCCCCCTGTCGATGTACCGGACCATTTGTCCGACCTACCCCGGCAAACGGGCCAGGGATGCTCTCCCGGGCGACGCCGACGGGCGCGTACTCACCGGCGTGGGCGCCGCCGCACGAGCGCCAGCACCAGGACGACGACGCCGGCGAGCAGCACGACAGCAGAGCCGACCACGAGCGGCACGTTCAGGCCCGCCCGCTCCCCGGGCGCACCCTCCAGTCGTTGGCGCTCGACCGCGTTCTGCCGGTAGGCCTGCGCGAGGCGATTCGCGGGCGCGGCGGCCGCGACGTCGTCGAGTCGGGCGATCGCGGTCGAGACGTCCCCGCTGAAGTAGGCGTCGAGCCCACTGCGATACAGACGGTCGGTGTCGCCGAGCTCGTTGCGAACCCCGGCGGCGCTCAGCAGGCTCGCCAACTCGCTGACCGGCACCACCACCCGGTTCGCCCGGTCGGGCCTGGCCTGATCCTGGTCGATCATGCCCACCACACGCCCACTCGGATCGAGCGCGAGGCCACCGTGGGAGGCCCGGCCCACGTCACTGTTGATGCGGTAGATGGAGACCGGTCCTCGCCGGCTGGTATCCGTGACCGTCGCGGCCTTGGCCTGCGGAAGGTAGACCGCGGTACGGGTGTCCGAGTCCTCAGTGGCGAAGCCGACAAGCAGTAGGGACGTGCCGCTCTGCAGCTCACCCGCGGGGCCGAGCTCCACCACGGGGTAGTTGCTCCCGGAGAGCTTCACCAGCGCCACGTTTCCCGCGTCGGCCGGCGAGGCGGACACCAGCTCGCCCTGAACCACCGACTGCTCGTCGGCGTTGCTGCGTGCCGAGTTCAGCTGCCCACGCACCGTGATGTCGACGGGGGATCCCGCTTCGGCGCCGGTGAACCGGGTCTTCGGCATGTTGGTGGCGACGTAGCTCTGCACCTGGCCCTGAACGAGCCGCTTCTCCCGCACGAGCGTCCGGGCCAGGGAGTCCAGGGCGATCTCTTTCGCGGTCTGCTCGGAGGGCTTCGCACAGGCGCCGTTGGTCAGGACGTGACCGTTCGACGTGACCAGGAACCCGCTGCATCGCCTGCTGAACGTGATCGGGGTGGAACGCAGCACCTTGTTGGTGGCGCCGTCGCGCAGGTAACCCGAGACCACCACGTCGAGGAAGACCAGTGACGGTGAGGCCACCGCCAACGCGCGCTCCTGGGCACTGTACGGCGGGAACGCCGTCCAGGGCCGGAACGCCGGCCCCGACGGCGACACCGTCGGGAAGGCCATCGACGGCGGGCCGCCGGGCGCCGGACCGTCCGACCCGGTGGACGCCAGGGCGACGATGCCGCCACCGGCGCCCGCGAGCAGGAGCACGACCGCGGCGACGAGGGCCCACACGTTCGGTCGCGCCGGTGAGGCGGAGGGGACGATCCGGCGCGCTGGGTCGGCGAACGGGTCGTAGGGCTGAACGGGCGCGGGTGGGCTCACCGGCGACTGGACACTCTCGGTCGTCACGGGTGGGGGTGAGTCGGCGGCGGTGGGCGCGCCCGGCGCCGCGGCGACCGGTTGCGCGGCCGGCGGAACCGTCGGGAGTGGACCGGTGTGCAGCGCCCAGGGCGCCGACGGGCCCCCCGACGTGGGTAGCGGGGCACCGGAGACGGACTGCGGCGGACCCGACACGGACTGTGGCGGACCGGAGACCTGATGCGGCACGCCGGAGACCGGCACCGCTCCCTCGGCCTCCGATGGCAACGGCTCGTACTCCTGGCCGAGCGCGCGGAACAGCTTCTCGGCGCCCGGCCCGACCTCCGCCGGATAGGCGACCCAGGGCTCCGCAGCGGAGAAGTCGGCGTACGTGTAGCTCTGGCCGCCCTGCGTCTGCATGGCGTTGGCGGCGCCGGCGAAGGCCTCGCGCCAGCCCGGGGTGTTCGCGGCCGCGACGTCGAGCACGGCGACCGTGACGAACCTGCCCTGTCCATCGATGGCGGCCCAGGCCTTACCCACCGGGCAGGTGCCCAGCATGTGGGTGAACCGGTACGGGCCAACCGACTGCATACGCACTCCTCTGCTCGACCGCCTTGCGGATCCTACAGAGGGGACGCACGAGGGGTCGCCCGCCGGTCGGCCAGGCGACCGCCGCCTCCGCGAGCATCCGAGGGTTGCCCTCTGAAAGTTTTCATGCATAGAGTCGCAACGTGAATGAAGGAGTTGTCGCCGCGCCCACCGAGCGGGTGCTCGACCTGTTCCACGGGGTCCGGCTCACTCCCACCCAGCGCCGGATCGCGCACTGCCTCGTGCAGCACGGGCCGGCCGTGGCGTACCTCTCCGCCGCCGAGGTGGCCGAGCTGGCCGGAGTCAGCCAGCCGTCGGTCACCCGGTTCGCCGTCGCGCTCGGCCACGACGGCTACCCCGCGCTGCGACGCCGGCTGCGCGAGCTGGCCACCGGCTCGCCGGAGGGGCGCGCCGACGCCGGCAACGAACTTCAGCAGGCGGTACGCGCCGAGATCGGCAACCTGGATCGGCTCGCCGACCAGCTCGCCGACCGCGACGGGGTGGCCGACGCCGGCCGCCTGCTGTCGGCGAGCCGCCCGCTGCCGGTGCTCGGCCTGCGCGCCGCCGCGCCGCTGGCCGCGTACTTCGCCTACTTCGCCGCGAAGGTGCACCCGGACGTCCGGGTGCTCGACGACGCCGGCACTCTGCTCACCGACCGTCTGGAGCAGGCCGCCGCGGCCGGCGCGAGCGCCCTGCTCGCCTTCGTGCTCCCCCGCTACCCCCGGGAGACCCTGGACGCCCTCCGCGAGGCGCGGGACGCCGGGCTCCGGGTCGTGGCCATCACCGACTCGCCGGTCAGCCCGGCCGCCGAGCACGCCGACGTGCTGCTGCCCGCCGCCGTCGGCACCGACCTCGTCTTCGACCTGCACACCGCCCCGATGACCCTGGCCATGGTGCTGCTCCAGGCGATCTGCGACGCCGCGCCGGCCGACACCCAGCAACGGCTGGAAGCGTTCGAGGCGTCCGCCGCCCGCCGACAGTTGTTCCTCGACTGACAGGAGATCGAGATGTCCCGTCCGGTCCGCGCCGCCCGTGGCGCCGAACGCACCGCCCGCGGCTGGCCGCAGGAGGCCGCGCTGCGGATGCTGATGAACAACCTGGACCCGGAGGTCGCCGAACGCCCCGAGGACCTGGTGGTCTACGGCGGCACCGGCAAGGCCGCCCGGGACTGGCCGTCGTACCACGCGCTGGTGCGTACCCTCACCGACCTGCGCGACGACGAGACCATGCTGGTGCAGTCCGGCCGCCCGGTCGGCGTGCTGCGCACCCACGAGTGGGCGCCGCGGGTGCTGCTGGCCAACTCGAACCTGGTCGGCGACTGGGCGACCTGGCCGGAGTTCCGCCGCCTGGAGCAGCTCGGGCTCACCATGTACGGGCAGATGACGGCCGGCTCCTGGATCTACATCGGCACGCAGGGGATCCTCCAGGGCACGTACGAGACGTTCGCGGCGGTGGCCGCCAAGCGGTTCGGCGGAACGCTCGCCGGCACGCTGACGCTGACCGCCGGCTGCGGCGGGATGGGCGGCGCCCAGCCCCTCGCGGTCACCATGAACGGCGGCGTGTGCCTCATCGTGGACGTGGACCGCAGCCGGCTCGAGCGCCGGGTGCGCGACCGTTACCTCGACGAGGTCGCCGACGACCTGGACGACGCGGTGGCGCGGGTGCTCGCCGCGAAGCGCGAGCGGCGGGCGCTGAGCGTCGGCGTGGTGGGCAACGCCGCCGTGGTCTTCCCCGAGCTGCTGGTGAAGGGCGTCGAGATCGACGTCGTCACCGACCAGACCAGCGCGCACGACCCGCTGTCGTACCTGCCGGTCGGGGTCGAGCTGGCCGACGCCCGGGACTACGCGGCGGCGAAGCCGGCCGAGTTCACGGACCGGGCCCGCGCCTCGATGGCCCGGCACGTGGCCGCGATGGTCGGCTTCCTCGACGCCGGCGCCGAGGTCTTCGACTACGGCAACTCGATCCGGGGCGAGGCGAAGCTCGGCGGCTACGAGCGGGCCTTCGACTTCCCCGGTTTCGTGCCGGCGTACATCCGGCCGCTGTTCTGCGAGGGCAAGGGCCCGTTCCGGTGGGCGGCGCTCTCCGGCGACCCGGCCGACATCGCCGCCACCGACCGGGCGATCCTGGAGCTGTTCCCGGAGAACGAGTCACTGGCGCGGTGGATCCGGATGGCCGGTGAGCGGGTCGCGTTCCAGGGCCTGCCGGCCCGCATCTGCTGGCTGGGCTACGGCGAGCGGGACAAGGCGGGCGTCCGGTTCAACGAGATGGTCGCCTCCGGCGAGCTGTCCGCACCGGTGGTCATCGGTCGGGACCACCTGGACACCGGCAGCGTGGCCAGCCCCTACCGGGAGACCGAGGGGATGGCCGACGGCTCCGACGCGATCGCCGACTGGCCGCTGCTCAACGCGCTGGTCAACACGGCCAGCGGGGCGTCCTGGGTCTCGATCCACCACGGCGGCGGGGTGGGCATGGGCCGCTCCATCCACGCGGGGCAGGTGTGCGTGGCCGACGGCAGCGCCCTCGCCAGCCAGAAGATCGAGCGGGTGCTCACCAACGACCCGGCGATGGGTGTGATCCGGCACGTCGACGCCGGCTACGACGCCGCGCGTGAGGTCGCCGAGCGCACCGGCGTGCGGGTGCCCATGGCGGAGGGTGCCGCGTGAGCGCGAGGAGTGCAGCGCAGTGGAGCCCCGCAGTCGCGAACACCAGGAAGGCCCCCGTGAGCGCGAGGAGCGCAGCGCAGCGGAGCCCCGCGGTCGCGAACGTCGGGAGTGCGCGGTGAGCGACCTCGCGGCCCGGTTCCGCAAGCTCTGGGACGAGATCGCGCCGGTCGGGCGGGACGCCGGCAGCGGCGGCTACCTGCGGTACGCGCTCACCGAGCCCGAGCTGCGGCTGCGCGCCTGGTTCCGGGACCAGGCGGCCCAGCGCGGCCTGCCCGTGACCGAGGACGGCAACGGCAACCTCTTCGCCTGGTGGGGCGACCCGGAGGCCGGTGACGCGGTGCTGACCGGCAGCCACTTCGACTCGGTGCCGCACGGCGGGGCGTACGACGGGCCGCTCGGCATCGTGAGCGCCTTCCTCGCCCTCGACGAGCTGCGGGACGCGGGGGTTACCCCGGCCCGTCCGTTGGCCGTCGGCGCGTTCGTCGAGGAGGAGGGTGCCCGGTTCGGCGTGCCCTGCCTGGGGTCGCGGCTGCTCACCGGCGCGCTGCCGGTCGAGCGGGCGGCGGCGCTACGCGACGCCGACGGCGTCAGCTTCGCCGAGGCACTGGGCCACGACCCGGCGGGGGCCCGCCCGGAGCTGCTGGGCCGGTTCCGGTCCTTCGTGGAGCTGCACGTCGAGCAGGGCCGCGCGCTGGCCGACACGCCCGCGCCGGTCGCGGTGGCCAGCGCCATCTGGCCGCACGGCCGTTGGCGCTTCGCCTTCAGCGGCGAGGGCAACCACGCGGGCACCACCCGCATGGCCGACCGGCGGGACCCGATGCTGACGTACGCCTTCACCGTGCTGGCGGCGAACAAGGAGGCCCGCCTGCGCGGGGCGCACGCGACCGTCGGGCGCGTGGCGGTGGAGCCGAACGCCACCAACGCGATCCCGTCCCGGGTGACCGGCTGGCTGGACGCGCGCGCGGCGGAGCCGGAGACGCTGACCGGCCTGGTCGAGGCGGTGCGGGACAAGGCCGTGGAGCGGGCACGGCGGGACGGCACGGAGGTCACGCTGACCGAGGAGTCGAGCACGCCGCTGGTCGCCTTCGACGGCGGACTGGCCGAGCGGCTGGCCCGGCTGCTGGACGCGCCGGTGCTGCCGACCGGCGCGGGGCACGACGCCGGTGTCCTCGCGGGGCACCTGCCGACCGCGATGCTGTTCGTCCGCAACCCGACCGGGGTGTCGCACTCCCCCGCCGAGACGGCCACGGACGCGGACTGCGCGGCCGGGATCGACGCGCTGGCCCGGGTGCTGACGGAGCTGACGTGCTGACCGCCCCGGCCCGGCCGGTGGCGGGCGTCCCGTCCCCCGGTGTCCGGCGTCGCCCGCGTTGCGTGGCGCGGCTCGCCGTCCGGAGCCGTCAGGATCGGGTGATGTCGCAGACGATCCCGTTCGACACGGGGCGCGCCGCATGACCGCGACGCGCTGGCTGGCCGAGTACGCCTGGCTCCCCGACCACGCCGAGCCGACCCCCGACGTGCTCATCGAGGCGGAGGACGGGCGGTTCACCGCGGTGACGCCGCTGACGCGCGGCGGCGAGCCCACCGCGGGGGTCGAGGTGCTCGCCGACGCCGTACGGCTGCCCGGGCTGACCCTCCCGGGGCTGGCCAACGCGCACTCGCACGCCTTCCACCGGGCGCTGCGTGGCCGGACCCACGGCGGCCGGGGCGACTTCTGGACCTGGCGCGACCAGATGTACGGCGTCGCCACCCGCCTCGACCCGGACACCTACCTGGACCTGGCCCGGGCCACCTACGCCGAGATGGCGCTGGCCGGGATCACCTGTGTGGGCGAGTTCCACTACCTGCACCACGGCCCGGACGGCACCCCGTACGACGACCCGAACGCGATGAGCGCCGCCCTGGTCGAGGCCGCCGCGCAGGCCGGGATCCGGATCACCCTGCTGGACGCGTGCTACCTGACCGCCTCGGTGGACGGCCGGCCGCTGACCGGGCCGCAGCTGCGCTTCGGCGACGGGGACGCGGTGCGGTGGGGCGAGCGGGCGGCCGCCTTCACGCCGGCTGGCGGGCACGCCCGGGTCGGCGCGGCCGTCCACTCGGTGCGGGCCGTCCCCGCCGAGCAGTTGAACACCGTGGCCCGCTGGGCGCGCGACCGCGACACGGCGCTGCACGTGCACCTGTCCGAGCAGCCCGCCGAGAACGACGCCTGCCGCGCGGTGCACGGCTGCACCCCGACGCGGCTGCTCGCCGACCACGAGGTGCTCGGCCGATCCACCACCGCCGTCCACGCGACCCACCCGACCAGCGCCGACCTGGCGTTGCTCGGCGAGAGCCGCACCGGCGTCTGCCTCTGCCCCACCACCGAACGGGACCTGGCCGACGGGATCGGGCCGGCCCGCCGGATGGCCGACGTGGGCAGCCCGCTCAGCCTCGGCAGCGACAGCCACGCGGTGATCGACCTGTTCGAGGAGGCCCGGGCGGTCGAGCTGGACGAACGGCTGCGTACCCGACGGCGCGGTCACTTCACCGCCGTCGAGCTGCTGACCGCGGCGACGGCCGGCGGCCACGCCGCGCTGGGCTGGACCGACGCGGGCCGGATCGCCGCCGGGGCCCGGGCGGACCTGGTGACGGTACGGCTGGACAGCGCCCGCACCGCCGGCACGCCGCCGGTCGGTGTCTTCCACACAGCCGGCGCCGCCGACGTCACCACCGTCGTCGTCGACGGGCGGACGGTCGTCGCCGACGGCCGGCACCGGACCATCGACGTGCCGGCCGAGCTGCGTGACGCCGTCGCGGCGGTCGCACCGTGGGAGGGGGCGCCGTGAGCGGCAGTCTGCTGGTCGACAACATCGGGGAGCTGGTGACCAACTCCCCCGGCGGCGCGGGCGGGCCGCTGGGCATCCGGCGCGACGTGGCGCTGCTGGTCGAGGACGGGCAGGTCGCCTGGATCGGGCCGGCCCGGTACGCCCCGCACGCCGACCGGCGCATCGACGCCGACGGGGCGGCGGTGCTGCCCGGCTTCGTGGACAGCCACGCCCACCTCGTCTTCGCCGGGGACAGGGCCACCGAGTTCGCCGCCCGCATGGCCGGCGAGCCGTACACCGGGGGTGGCATCCGCACCACCGTCGGCGCGACGCGGGCCGCCACCGACGACGAGCTGCGGGCCACCGTGCGACGGCTGCGCGGCGAGGCGCTGCGGCAGGGCACCACCACCGTCGAGATCAAGAGTGGGTACGGCCTCACCGTCGCGGACGAGGCCCGCTCACTGCGGATCGCCGGCGAGTTCACCGAGGACACCACGTTCCTCGGGGCGCACGTCGTCCCCGCCGAGTACGCCGACCGCCCCGACGACTACGTCGGCCTGGTCTGCGGGCCGATGCTGGCCGCCGCCGCCCCGTACGCCCGCTGGATCGACGTGTTCTGCGAGCGGGGCGCCTTCGACGTGGACCACGCCCGGGCCATCCTCGCCTGCGGGCAGGCGGTGGGCCTGGGCGTACGGGTGCACGCCAACCAGCTCGGCCCCGGCCCGGGCGTACGCCTCGGCGTGGAGCTGGGCGCCGCCAGCGTGGACCACTGCACCCACCTGTCCGACGCCGACGTCGACCTGCTGGCCTCGACGTCGGCGGACGACGGCTCGGGCACGAGCACGGTCGCCACGCTGCTGCCGGGCGCCGAGTTCTCCACCCGCTCGCCCTATCCCGACGCGCGCCGGCTGCTCGACGCGGGCGTGACGGTGGCGCTGGCGACCGACTGCAACCCCGGCTCGTCGTACACCTCGTCGATGCCCTTCTGCATCGCCCTCGCCGTACGCGAGATGCGCATGACCCCGGCGGAGGCGGTCTGGGCCGCGACCGCCGGTGGAGCGCGGGCGCTGCGCCGCGACGACATCGGGGTGCTGCGCCCCGGGGCCCGGGCCGACCTGGTCGTCCTGGACGCCCCGTCCCACCTGCACCTGGCCTACCGGCCCGGTGTGCCACTGATCCACCGGGTCCTGCACAACGGAGTACCGCAATGACCGTCACCATCCAGCCCACCGGGA
Organism: Micromonospora xinjiangensis; assembly: GCF_056150165.1. NCBI lineage: Bacteria > Bacillati > Actinomycetota > Actinomycetes > Micromonosporales > Micromonosporaceae > Micromonospora > Micromonospora xinjiangensis. The sequence continues at coordinate 838,002 of NZ_JAXCFO010000001.1, forward strand.
TCACTCCCGCCGACGTGCTCGCCGTCGCCCGCGGCACCGCCAAGGTGATGCTCGATCCCGCCGCCGTGGAGGCGATGGCGGCCAGCCGGGCGATCGTCGACGGCATCGAGGCGGCCGGGCGTCCCGTCTACGGCGTCTCCACCGGCTTCGGCGCGCTGGCCAACACGTTCGTCGCTCCGGAGCGCCGGGCGGAGCTCCAGCACGCGCTGATCCGCTCGCACGCCGCCGGCGTCGGCGCGCCGATGCCGCGCGAGGTGGTCCGGGCCATGATGCTGCTGCGGGTCCGGTCCCTGGCGCTGGGCCGCTCCGGCGTCCGGCCGCTGGTCGCCGAGGCCCTCGTCGACCTGCTCAACCACGACATCACCCCGTGGGTGCCGGAGCACGGCTCGCTCGGCGCCTCCGGCGACCTGGCCCCGCTGGCGCACTGCGCGCTGGTGCTGCTCGGGGAGGGCTGGGTGCTCGGCCCGGCCGGTGAGCGGGTCGACGCGGGCGACGCGCTGCGCGAGGCCGGCCTGACGCCGATCGAGCTGGCCGCCAAGGAGGGGCTGGCGCTGATCAACGGCACCGACGGCATGCTCGGCATGCTGCTGCTCGCCCTGCACGACGCCGCGCACCTGTTCACCATGGCCGACGTGACCGCCGCCCTGGCCATCGAGGCGATGCTCGGCTCCGAGCGGCCGTTCCTGCCCGAGCTGCACACCATCCGCCCGCACCCCGGGCAGGCCACGTCGGCGGCGAACATCCACCGGCTGCTGCAGAACTCCGCGGTGATGGACTCGCACCGGGACGACCTCGCGCACGCGGTGCAGGACGCGTACTCGATGCGCTGCGCCCCGCAGGTCGCCGGCGCGGCCCGGGACACGCTCGACTTCGCCCGCACGGTGGCCGACCGGGAGCTGGTCTCGGTGGTGGACAACCCGGTGGTGCTGCCCGACGGCCGGGTCGAGTCGACCGGCAACTTCCACGGGGCGCCGCTCGGTTTCGCCGCCGACTTCCTGGCCATCGCCGCCTCCGAGGTGGCGGCCATCGCGGAGCGGCGGGTCGACCGGCTGCTGGACGTCACCCGCTCCCGGGAGTTGCCCGCGTTCCTCTCCCCCGACGCGGGGGTCAACTCCGGGCTGATGATCGCCCAGTACACGGCGGCCGGGATCGTCGCCGAGAACCGCCGGCTCGCCGCGCCCGCGTCGGTGGACTCCCTACCGACCAGCGGCATGCAGGAGGACCACGTCTCGATGGGTTGGGCGGCGGCCAAGAAGCTGCGGACGGTGCTCGACAACCTGACCAGCGTGCTGGCGGTCGAGTTGCTCGCCGCGGTCCGCGGTCTCCAGCTCCGCGCCCCGCTGACCCCGTCCCCGGCCGGGCGGGCCGCGGTCGAGGCGCTCGGCGGGGTCGCCGGTGAGCCGGGGCCGGACGTGTTCCTCGCCCCGCTCATGGAGGCGGCCCGGGAGGTGCTGCGCGGCCCCGCCCTGCGGGCGGCCATCGAGCGCGAGGTGGGCCCGCTCGGCTGAGCGGGGTGAGGCGGCCGGCGGTGGCCGGCCGCCTCAGCGGCTCAGCGGGCGATCGCCCAGGGCGCGCGGGTGAAGTTGAGTCGCGCGCGGTCGGCGAACTCCCCGAGGTCGAGTCGGGGTCGGGCACCGTCGGCGAGCATGCCGGCGAGCACCTTGTGGACCACGCCGGGATCGTCCGGCTGCACCGGAAGCTGCCGGGAGGCGGGCTGACCGATCTCGTCGAGGAAGTCGGCGCACTTGCGGTGGTAGGGCACGAGAGCGAAGGGAACGTCCGCGACGTAGGAGAAGATCCCGCCGTGCATCCGCATGTGCAGGCCGAAGTCGCACGCCCGCATCTCGCTCCACACCGCCTGGACACCGTCGTCGGCGGATACCGAGCGCACGTCACAACGGCCATCGAGGGCCGCCCGCAACCGCTCGCTCGGGCCGATGTCGCCCCGCACCGGGTGGGTGTTGAACACGAAGATCGTGACATCGACCGGCTCCGTGTCGACGAACGACCGGATACCGGCGATCAGCGCCTGCTCCCGCCTGCGCTGCTCCGGCTCGGAGAGGTCGGTGTCGGACCCGAGCAACGTGACGCCCAACCGTGCCCGGCCGTGCCAGCGGGGTACCGACGCCGGGGCGACGTCGCCGAGCGCCTCCGGAAGGAGGCCGGCAAGGTCGCCGGCCGGAACGATGATGCCCGGGTAGTCGAGTTCCCGGAGCCGGCCCACGGACGCGGCGTCGCGGACCCCGACGTAGTCGATGTGCCGGAACACCTCGCCGAGACGCTGCTGCGCGGCCGACGAGACGAAGGGCCCGACGGAGACCCCGACCGCGGCGATCGGCCGCCGGGTGAGCCGCGACCAGGTGGCGAAGACTTTCTTCTCGCTGAACGGGCCCATGTCCCGGAAGACCGAACCGCCACCGAAGAGGAGCATCGTGGCGTTGCTGAGCAGGCTCGCCTTGTTGACGAGCTTGCCCGCCCGGCGCACCGGATCGAGCGACTCGAACAGGTTCTGACTCATCCCGGTACGGTCGGCCGGCAGGTCGACCATCGGTGGCGCGGCGAAGGTGGGCGCCTCCGTGCCCCAGTAGCGCGACAGCGCCCAGTCGAGGATGACGCAGAAGGCGTTGTCCCCCACGTTGCGCATGCCGTAGTAACCGACCACGAGGGGTCGGCGGGCCTCACCCGGCCGGCGATCGACACTCACCTTCTCATCCCTTCGTCAGGCGCCGACGGATCTCGGCCCAGGAGGGCAGCTCAGCTCCGGCCACGACGTTCCGTTTGACGCAAATCCAGAACAGTACGAGCAGGAACGCCTCCGAGAGCACCGTGCCCAAGGCCGCACCGATCACACCGAACGGCGGAATCGCGAGCGCCAACGTGGCCAGGAACACCACCGAGCCGAGCCCTTGATACAGGACCTTCCTGCGCAGGAGACCGCCGCTGGTCAGCAGCGACGCGACGCTAGCCGAGCCGAACCGGAGCGGGATCGCGAGGGCGAGCAGGGCCATCACCGGAACGGAGTCGCGGTACTCGGCACCGAAGACCAGTGGGATGGCGAATCGGCCACCGGCGGCGACGACGACGCCGATCACCAGGCCCAATACGATCATGCCCACCGTGCCCGCGCGGTAGGCGACGAGAACTGCGTCCCGGTCGGACCGGGACCACCGGTGCAGCTTCGCAAGGAAGTACTGCTGGTAGACCACCCGGGGCAGGAGGTAGATCGCGGTCAGCAGGGTCATGGGCACGGCGAAGATCGCTGCCGCCTCGACGCTCAGGAACTCGGCGCTGACGACGACACCCAGGTTCATGCCGAGCAGGTAGAAGAGGCTGCCGAACATGAACGGCGCGGCGCCACCGACCAGGTGACGCAACCGCGGCGGCCGACCGGGCCGGATCTCCTGGGCGGGATAGCCCTCCAACCGGCCGCGCCCACGGCTGAACGGCACGATGACCAGCGCGCTGAGGAGCACGGTGAGCGCCGCCACCAGGGCGTACCCCGACGCTGCGGCGGTCGCCGACACGCCGTAGACCACACCGCACACCGCGACCAGCAGCCGTCCGGCATGCGGGGCGAGTTGCAGCACGGACAGTTGCCCGTAGGCGCCGCGCAGCTGGAGGACCGAGACCGACAGCGCCATCCCGGCCTGCGCGAGGATGATCGGGGCAAGGATCATCCGAAGATCCCCGATGAGGGGGTCACTCCGGTCCGCCAGCCCCCAGATGATCATCAGCACCATCTGGAGGGCCGAGCAGGCGAGCACCAACTCCAGCGACGGACGCACCCAGCGCAGCGCTCGTGGCCCCTCCCGCCCGAAACGCTGCAGCCAGAACTCAGCGATGCCGAAGAGCGCCACCGGTCCGGCCAACGTCATCAACGACAGGATGGACATGAAGGCGCCGAATTCGGCCTGCGGCAGCGTACGGGCCAGCAGCACCTGCACCAGGAACGCGAGCAGCGTGAGCCCGACCTGACTCACGCCGAGCATGCCCAGTTGTCGCAGCCGGCGAAGGAGCCCGCTTGGCCGTCGCCGATGGGCGCCCGGCCGGGCCTCGACCAGTGTGTCGGTCACCGCCGCGCACTCCCGGCCCGCGCGGTCGGCCTCACCGGGCCACCTGCGCCGCCACGGCGGAGCTGATCTGCGCCAACTCGTCGGCGGTGCGCTGAACCCATGCCTCCCGTGCCGCCGCGACTCGGACGCCGTGACCGGTGTCCGGTTGGACGGCCGCGCGTACCCCGGCGGTCAGCGCCGCGGGCTCGTTGGCGACGAGGTGGGCGAAGCTGCCGAAGAGGTTCTCGGTGGTGCGGGTCCGGGACAGCACCAGGGGCCGCCCGGCGCTCAACGCCTCGCACGCCCCGCTCGGCTGGCAGCCGTCACGGTCGGTCAGCACGACCACGGCACGCGCACCTGCCAGCGCTGCCTCGTAGTCGGGCAGGTCGAGAAAGCCGAGCGATACGAGATTGCGGAGACCTGCGGCGCGCTCCCGAAGCGGGTCGGGCAGCCGGTGCAGCGGCGCGGTGGTGGCAAAGGTGATCTCGGGAGCGGCCTCGATCGCGTCGAGGAGCACGTCCATGGGTTCGTCGGCGGCGGCCGAGGCGACGACGAAGACCCAGTCACGGGGCGCCGCCGGTGCGATCGGCCGCAGCGGGTCATGGACGACCAGGGTGCGCAGACCGGGGAACGCCTCGCGGGCGATCGCGTCGGCCTCCTGGTTGTGGGTCAGCACGAGCTGGGCGCCGCGCAGGATCCGCTCGGTCCCCGGCACCTTGCGCCACCACGACTGGAACTGACCGTTGTGCGCGTCGACGACGTACGGGACCTTGGCGCGGTGCGGTGCCAGACCGGTCAGGTGGGGCTGGGTCTGCACGATCACGTACGAAGGTCGACGGGAGCGGATCATGGCCAGATCGTCCCGGCTGTGTGCCAGGTAGTCCGAGGGGCGCAGCACCTTCGACGTGGCCCGGTGCGGACGCCACACGATCTCGGCGCCGAGCGCTTCGGCGAGCACGTCCGACCGCCGCTGATATCGCTTCCAGGAGATGAACAGGGGCTGACTCATCTGTGATCACCATTTCCGATGGCGCCGGCTCCGTGAGCCTGACGGGGGTGCACCGCGACGACCAGGATGTGCGAGAACAGGAACAACCACATGAAGTACGAGTAGGAGGTCGGCTTCTGCGTGGTCGCGAAGACGGCCGCCGTGAAGTAGAGCACGACGAGCGCCCACTGCCCGTCGAAGGCCGCGCGTTCGCTCGTGGACCGCCAGAGAGCGACACAGATGCCCGTCATGCAGGCCAGGCCGAGCAGTCCCCACACCACGAACACCCGGATCGGGTCGCTGTGCGTGTTCCACGGCTCGTAGCCCAGCCCGAAGAGCCACACGTCCAGCGGCGCGTCCCGCCACACCCGGGCGATCTCGAACCAGATCTCCCCGCGTCCCCGGATGAAGTCCTTGGAGTTGGGGTCGAGCGAGCCGATCTGGGTCACCAGGAACATGAGGCGGTCCCACAAGGCGGGACCCCACTGGATCATCGCGAGGAGCAGACCCGCGAACAGCACCAGGCCGGCGGGGATCGTCCCCCGGCGGGGCAGGCCCCGGATCCAGCGGAGCAGTCTGGGCAGGCGCCGCACCTCCATGGCGACGACCAGGATGCCCACGCAGAGGATGGTCAGGCGGTGTGTGGAGACCAGCGCCGTGGCGACCATCAGCGCAAGGAGCGCGAAGCGGGGCAGGGGCTTGATCCGGAGCTGGTCACCGGCGACGTACAGGATGAAGACGGCGAAGATCAGAAGACGGCCGAGCGACGCGGGGTGGAAATAGCCACCTGAGGCGCGCCCGATGTTTCCACCCGGCAGCTTGAAGAAGAACGTGTAGTCGACGATCCCGGCGACCTGGAGCCAGGCGATCGCGGAGTGCACGACGGCGCCGAACAGCACGAGCCACAGCACCCAACGGATGCGTTCGATGGTGAACCACTGCGGCCTGACGAGCATGATGGCGAGCAGGGTGACGGGCGCGAAGCCGACGGCGAGCTGCGCCGCCTGGGTGAGTGTCCCGCGGGCCGGGTCCACGTAGGAACCGAAGATGTCCCGGAGCCCGGTGACCGCGAACTGGTCGATGAAGTCCGCGCGGGCGGACACGGCGAGCAGGCTGATCACCGACAACCCGCCCAGGACCACCAGCGCGACCAGGGCGACGACCAACCTGCCCGGAAGCCGGCGGGTGGCCGCGAGGGTCAGGACGAAGGCCGAGACCATGAGCACGGCACCGACCGTGCTGACCACGAAGCCCAGATCCATCGTGTCCTGGGCGGTCTTCTCGCCGGGAATGTCGGACAGCGGTTTGAGACCGAGGAGGGCCAGCGCGGCGACGAGCACGAGCCAGGTCAGCGACTCCAGACGGCGTCGCGTCTCGGGAGGGGCGGTGCTCGGCTCGACGCGCAGATCCGACACCGGGCGGCTCATCCGGTTACGGCCGAGGGTCGCGGCTCGGACGACCGCTCCTGCCCGAGGTAGCTGCGCACGTCGCGATCCTCCCCACAGCGTCTTGTCGGGGGCACTATACGCCAGCCCGGAGCCACCGAAGATCGACTCTGCCGCCGCCTCCGGGCACGTCTCACCGTGACGAGCCCACACCGACGTTCAGGGCTCGACGGAGACGGGTGCGCGGCCTCTCCCCTCGAGCCGGTCCTCCGTCGATGCCCTCGACGAGACGGGGGGCGAGAGTATGCGCGAAGCTCGCTGTCCTGGGGTGTATGTCCCGATACACGAGGACGTTGCCGACCACCACGGTGCAGCAGCCCTCGTCTCGACGAAAATGGGTCCACCCCACCATGCGGACGTCTCCCGGAGCGGAACTGCAGCACCGGGAGAACGGCGAGAGCCGGTAGCCACTGAATCTCGCGCCGCAGAGCCGCGCGGCACCCCTCCACAGACTCTGTCACTGTCCTCGCCACCCCGTATGAAGAGACCAGAGCCTCTCAACCCCGCCGTCGCCGCCGTTGGCGACGGTGAGCCTATAGCGGGTTCCGTCGCGCCGGCGCCCGGGGAGGGTCGAGAGGCGGGGACACGGCCGCCGGCCCGCGGGTGGGCGGTACCCGGCGGATCAGCGAGGATTCCCGGCGTGGGTCAGGGTCTCCGACGCGTAGAAGAAGCCCGCGCCGGACGGGCGCTCGGCCCGGATCAGCTCCCTGGTCCTCGGAAGCTCGTACCCCATCCTCGTCGAGTAGTGGTTGAAGGCGATCTCGGGAGACGGTGCGAGTCCCGTCTGCAGGCGACCGCCGCAGAGCCAGGACGGCACCACATCGCCCATCTCGTAGGCCGCGTGGAACTCGAACGCCGGGACGAGCCGCTGGCGCGCCTCGGCGTAGAGGTCCAGCCCCTGGATCCACGCGGTCTCGGCGACGTGCGCCGCCGCGGTGAGTCCCCATCCGGTGTGTAGGAAGTCGCGGCAGGTCTCCTGCGCCATCCCGTCGACGAACTTCGTCTGCCCGAACCAGTACGCGACGGTCTGCGCCCGCGTGAACCGTTCCCCCGGCGGCGGCTTCGGGATGGGACCATCGGTCGCCAGGTAGACGTAGGAGCGCAGGCGGAGCCGCCACTTGCTGATCGCCTTCGTGAAGGTGGGGCGGTCGTCGAGGAACACCGCCATGCCGACGACCGCGTCGAGCATGATCAGTTCCCAGTTCCCCGCGCGCTGCGGGCTCACCCCCCGCATCAGCAACGGCAGATACACCTCACGGAACATTCGCTCCGCCCTGGCGAGGCTCTCTGGCCGCCACCCAGGGTAGCTGTGCTTGATCAGCTCTGCGGCCCGTACGAACGAGGCCCCCGACCAACCCGCCTGCAGCGGAGCGTTGGTGTTGGTGTGCCCCCTCAACACCTGCGCCCAGGCATCGATGATCTCGATGGACTTCTCGGCGTGCCGACGATCCCGCGTCAAGTACCACATGAGGGCGTGCGTGTAGGCGGCGACGCCGTCCTCCGTCTCCTGGGTGCACCCTCGGTCCGGTTTGGAGTAGAAGCCGCAGTCCACGGTGGCCACCGGCTTCGGCTGCCACGACAACTGGGCGAAGCGGCTGCGCTGGGTCGCAAGCCATGCCGATTGCCAGGGCTCCTCACCGGATCTGAGCTTTCCGACTACGAAGTCCAGCTGGTAGCCGCTGACCAGCACGCCGGGATGCACGAATCCGCTCTCGCGGTCCCGTGTGGGGCTCAGAACCGGCACCGGGTCGGGAGAGCGGGAGGACCAGACGCCGGAGGGCCCATCCTCCGCGGGGGCCGTCTCGCTCGAGGCGACCACGAAGCCGGCGCTCACGATGACGATGACAACGGCGGCCAACGCCGCGATACCTACGCGGGTCCTGGCCGATGCCATCCTGTCTCCCCACCGACCGGTCCAGCCGAACCACGCTCGCTGGAACACCCTCCAAGACTGGCATGCCTGGTCCTCTGAGCGCCCTTGCCGCCGACGGGCGGAAGCCGCACCGTCAGGCGGGGCTCGAGGGAAGCACCTTGGCGACCAATTTTGCCATCTCGCGCAGCGCCTTGCCGCGGTGGCTGATCGCGTCCTTCTCCTCGGGCGTCAGCTCCGCGTTGGTGCGGGTCTGCCCGTCGCCGATGAAGATCGGGTCGTAGCCGAAGCCACCGTCGCCGCGCGGCGCGCGCAGCAGCCGGCCGGGCTGGCGGCCGTCAACCAGGTGCTCCTTGCCGCCGGGCAGCACCAGCGCGACGGTGCAGACGAACGAGGCGGTGCGGTGCTCGTCCGGCAGGTCGGCGATCTGGTCGAGCAGCAGCTGGAGATTCGCCTGGTCGTCACCGTGCCGGCCGGACCAGCGGGCGCTGAACACGCCCGGCATGCCGCCCATCGCGTCGACGGCCAGACCGGAGTCGTCGGCGACCGTGGGCAGCCCGGTGCGGCGGAACCCCTCCCGCGCCTTGATCAGCGCGTTCTCGCCGAAGGTGAGGCCGGTCTCCGGCAGCTCCGGGTACTCCTCGACGTCGTCCAGGCCGAGCAGGGCGACCCGGTGCGCGCCGAGCGCGCCGTCGAGGATCCGCTGGAGCTCCACCAGCTTCTTGCGGTTACGGGTGGCCAGCAGCACCTTGTTCATTGCGTTCCGCCTTCGTTCACGACTACGACCTGCACGAACCCGTTCCGGGACGCCTCGCTGCCCGCGCTCATGCCAGCGCCTTCCGCTGGATCTCGGCCAGCTCCGCGCAGCCCGCCACACCCAGGTCGAGCAGGGCGTCGAGCTGGCTCCGGGGGAACACGCCCGCCTCCCCGGTGCCCTGCACCTCGACGAAGTCGCCGGTGCCGGTGCAGACCACGTTCATGTCGACCTCGGCGGCCACGTCCTCGGCGTAGCAGAGGTCCAGGCGCGGCTCGCCCTTGATGACGCCCACGCTCACCGCGGCCACCGACCGGTGCATCACCGCCTCCGGCTTGCCGGTCAGCGCCTTACGCTCCGCGAGCCAGGTCACCGCGTCGTGCAGCGCGACGTAGGCGCCCGTGATGGCCGCCGTGCGGGTGCCGCCATCGGCCTGGAGCACGTCACAGTCGAGCACGATCGAGTTCTCACCGAGCGCCTTCAGGTCGATGCACGCGCGCAGGCTCCTACCGATCAGCCGGGAGATCTCGTGGGTACGACCGCCGATCTTCCCCTTGACGCTCTCCCGGTCGGAGCGGGTGTTGGTGGCTCGCGGCAGCATCGCGTACTCGGCCGTGACCCAGCCGAGGCCGGAGCCCTTGCGCCAGCGGGGCACCCCCTCGGTCACGCTCGCCGTGCAGAGCACCCGGGTCGCGCCGAACTCGACGAGCACCGAGCCCTCCGGATGGGTGCTCCATCCCCGGGTCAGCGTCACCGGTCGGAGCTGGTCGGGCGCTCGCCCGTCGGGTCGTGCCATGCCTGCACCCTATGCGGTGCCCGACCGGGCCGCGCGCGGTGTCCCGACCGGCCGCCGTTCCCACCCCCGACGACGGCTCCCTCGCCGGGGCACGCGTGGTGCCGTGGCGCCCCGGTCAGGTCCGCGCCGACGCCACCTCGTGCGCCGCGTTCACGCGGAGGAAGTTGGTCACCGCGGCGGGCCAGCCGAACTCCTCGGCACGCGCCCGCGCGGCCCGGCGCCGCTCCGTCTCCGGCCGGGCGAGCAGTCGCGTCACGGCCGCGGCGATGTCCGCCGGTGTGCCGTACGCGGCCAGCCCCGCGGCGCCGACCACCTCGGGCAGCGCGCTCGCGGCGTTCACCACCACGGGCGTGCCGGAGGCCAACGCCTCCAGGCCGGCCAAGCCGAACGTCTCCACCGGTCCGGGCGCCAGCACCACGTCGGCGCTGGCGAGCAGCGCGGCGACGGTGAGCCGGTCGGGCAGGAAGCCGGTGAAGGTGACGGGCAGCCCGGCCGCGCGCCGCCGCAGGGAGGCGCGCATCGGACCGTCGCCGGCCATCACCAGCACCGCGGGCACGCCCGCGTGGCGCAGCGCGGCGAGCGCGTCGACGGCCAGGTCCGGCCGCTTCTCCGGGGACAGCCGGGCGCAGTGCACCAGCAGCACCTCACCCGGCTCGGCGTACCGGCTCCGCAGGCCCGGGTCGGCCCGGTCGGGGTGGAAGGTCTCCAGGTCCACCCCCAGCGGCGCCAGGTCGAGGTTGCGCGCGCCGATCCGGGCGAACTCGTCCGCCGCCCACCGGGTGGTGCAGACCACCCGGTCGTACGCCTCGGCGGTGCGCCGGTTCAGCCGGTCGGCGAGGGGGCGAGCCAGCGCGTAGGGCGCTCCCCACTGTCCGAGCAGGCCGGTCAGCGACTCGTGCGAGACCATCACGGCCGGCACGCCGTGCGCCCGGGCCCAACCGCCGGTCCAGCGCAGCGTGAAGCGGTCGGAGACCTCCAGCCGGTCCGGCGCCAGGTCGGCGAGCAGCCGGGTGAGCCGACGCCGCCCGACGAGCAGGCGGTAACCGCCGCTGCCCGGCAGCCGCGGGCCGGTCAGGGTGATCACCCGCCCCCACGGGTGCTCTTCGTCGGCGTCGCGCGGCCCGGGGACGACCAGCACCGGCTCGTGCCCGGCCGCACGGTAGCCCATCCCCAGATGGTGCAGGGCGGTCCGCAGCCCGCCGGAGCGGGCGGTCACGAAGTTGGCCAGGCGGACGATCCGCAGCCGACCGTCCGGGGCGCCGGTCACGACGCGGCGGGCAGGTCGGCGAGCGGGCTCGCGCCAGCGCGGACGGCCTCGTAGTGGGCGATCAGTTCGTCGCCGACCGTCGCCCAGCTCCGGCGGCGCACGGCGGCTCGCGCGGCCCGCCCGTACGCCTCCCGCCGGGCCTCGTCCGCGCCCAGCTCGGCCACCGCGGCGGCGAGGGCATCCCCGTCGGCCGGCGGCACCAACAGCCCGGTCACGCCCGACTCCACCAGGTCCACCGGGCCCCCGGCGGCGGGCGCCACGACCGGCACCCCGCTCGCCAGCGCCTCCTGCACGGTCTGGCCGAAGGTCTCGTGCGGGCCGGTGTGCACGAAGACGTCGAGGCTGGCGTAGAGGCGGGCCAGCTCCTCGCCCTGCTGCACGCCGAGGAAGGCGACCTCCGGCAGGGCGCGCGCCAGCTGCCGGCGCGCCGGGCCGTCACCGGCCACCACCACCCGTACGCCGGGCAGCTGAGCGGTGGCGGCGAGCAGGTCGACCCGCTTCTCCGGGGCCAGCCGGCCGACGTAGCCGACGAGCAGCTCACCGTCCGGCGCGAGACGGGCGCGCAGCTCGTCGCTGCGCTTGGCGGGCTGGAACCGCTCCGCGTCCACACCCCGGCGCCACAGCCAGATCCGCTGCACCCCGTTGGCGATGAGGTCGGCCGCCGCGCGGGTGGACGGTGCGAGGGTGCGGCCCACCGAGTTGTGGATCTCGCGCAGTCGCCGCCAGGCGGCCGCCTCTCCCCAGCTGAGCCGGTACGCGCGGGCGTACGAGGCCACGTCGGTCTGGTAGACGGCCACGGTCGGCAGGTGGTGGCGCACGGCCAGCGTGGCCGCCCGCGCACCCAGGACGAAGGGGCTGGCCAGGTGGACCACGTCGGGCCGGTGCGTCAGCAGCGCCGCGGAGAGCCGGGGAGCGGTCGGCACGCCGAGCCGGAAGCCCTGGTACCGGGGCAGCGGCACGCTGGGGATCCGCACCACGGGGTACGGGTACGTCCCGGCGTCGTGCCGGGCCGCACCGGGCGGGGCGGGCGCGATGACCAGCGGCTCGTGGCCCCGGGCGACCAGGTGTTCGGCCGTCCGGACGACGGAGTGGGCGACGCCGTTCACGTCCGGCGGGAACGACTCGGTCACGATGGCGATCCGCATGCCCACACCGTGCGGGCGTCACGGGTGCGCCAGGCGACCGGATCCTGACCGGCCGGCGAACACTACGACAAGAGCGGTCGATGCCGCCGGTCAGATCTCGTAGCTGGCGCCGGCCCGGACCACCTCGAGCGGGCCGGCGTACGCGGAGGCGGCCGACTCCACGGTGTGCGCCTCACTGCCCCAGGCGGCCACCAGGTGGGTGAGCAGCAACCGGCCCACACCCGCCTTGGTCGCCGCCTCACCGGCCTCCCGACCGGTCAGGTGCAGGTCGGGTGGGTTCTCCACGCCGTCGAGGTAGCTCGCCTCGCAGAGGAAGACGTCGGCGTCCTGCGCCAGCCGCAGCAGCGCGTCGCAGGGCGCGGTGTCGGACGAGTAGCAGAGCACCCGACCGTCGTGCTCCAGCCGCACCCCGTACGTCTCGACGGGATGGTTGACCCGTTCGACGGTCACGGTGAACGGACCGATCGGGAACGTGCCGGGCTGGAGGCCGTAGAACTGGTAGACGTCGTCCATCGCACCCTCGTCGCCGTACGCGGCCGTCAGGCGGTCGGGTGCGCCGGCGGGCGCGTAGACCGGCAGGGCCGGGTACGGCCCGTCGGGGGCGTAGCGGCGGACCACCACGTACGACACCGCGTCGAGGATGTGGTCGCAGTGCAGGTGGGTCAGGAGGATCGCGTCGGGCGTGTGCAGACCGGCGTAGCGCTGGAGGCTGGAGAGCGAGCCGGAGCCGAAGTCGATCAGCAGCCGGAAGCCGTCGGCCTCGACCAGGTAGGCGGAGCAGGGGGACTCCGGTCCGGGAAAGCTTCCCGCGCAGCCCAGGACGGTCAGTCGCATCGGGTCGTCTCGCCGTCACGCTGCGTAGCCGCCACGCCGACCATCGCTCGGCTCACGATCTCGACCGACGCGTACGCCACGCTGCGCAGCCTACGCCGACACGCGGGGGCGCAAGAATCATCCGCTGGAAGTTGTCATCAAGGTGACACCGCTCGCGCGGTCACGCCCCGTACGCGTACCCGCACGCGGCGGTCGGAGCTGGGCGACCGTGGCAGTGCGTGAACGCCGAGCGCTGCCGACTCGGCGCCGGACACGGCGGGCAGGATCCGCGCGGGGGCTCGCCACCGGACGGACGTCGGCGGGCCCGGCCGTGGAAGGCCGGACCCGCCGTGGCGCCGGTTGCCGCCGGGCTCAGGCCCAGAGCTGCCCCTCCAGGGCCTCCTCGGCGTCGGCCAGCGTGCCGCCGTACGCCCCGGTGGAGAGGTACTTCCAGCCGCCGTCGGCGACCACGAACGCCACGTCGGCGCGGCGGCCGGCACGCACCGCCTCGTGCGCCACCGCGAGCGCGGCGTGCAGGATGGCACCGGTGGAGAAGCCGGCGAAGATGCCCTCCACCTCCACGAGCTGGCGCGTACGCAGCACCGCGTCGCGGGTGCCGACGGAGAACCGCCGGGACAGCACGGTGGCGTCGTAGAGCTCCGGTACGTACCCCTCGTCGATGTTGCGCAGCCCGTAGACCAGCTCGCCGTAGCGCGGCTCGGCGGCGACGATCTGGATGCCCTCGACCTTCTCCCGCAGGTAGCGGCCGGTGCCCATGAGGGTGCCCGTCGTGCCGAGACCGGCCACGAAGTGGGTGATCGAGGGCAGGTCCTGCAACAGCTCCGGGCCCGTCGTCTCGTAGTGCGCCCGGGCGTTCGCCTCGTTGCCGTACTGGTAGAGCATCACCCAGTCGGGGTGCTCGGCGGCGATCTGCTTTGCGGTGGCGACCGCCTGGTTGGAGCCGCCCGCCGCCGGCGAGAAGATGATCTCCGCGCCGTACATCCGGAGCAGTTGGACCCGCTCGGTCGACACGTTCTCGGGCATCACACAGACCAGCCGGTAGCCGCGCAGCTTCGCGACCATGGCCAGGGAGATGCCGGTGTTGCCACTGGTCGGCTCGAGGATGGTGTCGCCCGGCCGGAGCCGGCCGGCCTCCTCGGCCGCGCGGACCATGAAAAGGGCCGCCCGGTCCTTGATGCTGCCGGTCGGGTTCCGGTCCTCCAGCTTCGCCCACAGCCGCACCGGCGGCGCCCCCTCGGGCACCGTCGGCGAGAGCCGGGGCAGGCCGACCAGGGGCGTTCCGCCGCAGGCGTCGAGCAGGCTGTCGTACCGCGCCATGGCGGCCGCCTCAGCGGAGGGTGACGGAGGTGCGCCCGGTCGGCCGCTCGGCGGCGGCCAGCTTCTGCTGGCCGAGCGCCGCGGCGGCGGCGAAGCCGAACGCGCCACCGGCGACCGCCGGCAGGATGGTGACGCTGTCGCCGTCGTTGAGCTTGGCGTCCAGCGCCCCGAGGAAGCGGACGTCCTCGTCGTTGACGTAGACGTTCACGAAGCGGTGCAGCGCGCCAGCGTCGGTGACGAGGCGGGCCTTCAGGCCGCCGTGCCGGGAGTCCAGGTCGGTGAGCAGGTCGCCCAGCGTGTCGCCGGTGCCCTCGACGACCTTCGCGCCGCCGGTGTAGCTGCGCAGGATGGTGGGGATGCGAACCTCGATGGCCATGATGTCGTGCTCCTTCTCGGGTGTGCCTCGGTGACGGGACGTGGACGGGTGCTACGGCGCGGGAGTCAGCGGCCGGAACACTCGTAGTCGACCGTCGTCGGGCTCTGCCCGAACATGTAGGACTGCACGGCGTGCGGGTCCACCGCGGCGTCCACGATCCGGACCGGCTCCTCGGTGACCACGCCGTCGACGATCCGGAAGGAGCGGATCTCCTCCGTGTCGGGATCGCGGGTCGAGACGAGCAGGTAGTGCGCGCCCGGTTCACCGGCGAAGGAGACGTCCGTGCGGGACGGGTAGGCCTCGGTCGCGGTGTGCGAGTGGTAGATGACGACGGGCTCCTCGTCCCGGTCGTCCATCTCTCGCCACACCCGCAACTGCTCCATCGAGTCGAACTCGTAGAACGTCATGGAGCGGGCGGCATTGTCCATCGGAATGTGCCGGGTCGGGGTGTCGCTGCCGGCGGGACCGGCGACGACGCCGCACGCCTCGTCCGGGTGGTCCCGGCGCGCGTGGGCCACGATCGCGTCGACGATCGACCGGTCGATGCTCAGCACGCGGTCCAGCCTAACGCCTGGCCCGGTGGGCCGGCGAGGTGGCAGCGGTCACGCCTCGTCGATCAGGGCGTTGAGCAGGGACTCCTGGAGATAGCCGAGGTACGCGTAGACCGACAGTTGGAACACCCGGCTGGACGTCGGGTCCTCGGCGACCGCCTCGTCCAGCTCCTCACCGAGGTCGGTGCCGTCCTTGATCTCCAGCCGGACGCCCATCGCGAGCCGGGCGTCGTTCAGCGCGCGTAGCCACGCCTCGGCCGCCTCACCGTCGAGGCGCACCTCCCCGCCGGCCTCCCCGGGCAACGCGGCGAGGATCGCGCCGGCCTGGTCGATCTTGGCGGTCTTGAGGTCACCCTCGGTGTAGCGGCGGAACTCGGCGGTGCTCCTCGCGTCGTCCGGGTAGACCTCCGGGAAGAGCCGGCCCACCACGGGATCGGAGTGGTCGAAGCCGTCGGTGAGCAGACCCACGACCTCGGAGGCCACCTTGCGGAGCACCCGGACCTCGTCCGAGGCGAAGGTGGCGACGTAGCGGCCGCTCTGCCTGCGGAACATGCTCACGAGCGGTCCACCGTCGCCCACAACCCGTACGCGTGCAGCTGCGACGCGTCGTGCTCCATCCGCTCCCGCGCGCCGGTGGAGACGACGGCGCGCCCCTTGTGGTGCACGTCCAGCATCAGCTTCTCGGCCTTCTCCCGGCTGTAGCCGAAGAGCTTCTGGAAGACCCAGGTCACATACGTCATGAGGTTGACCGGGTCGTCCCACACGATCGTCACCCATGGCCGGTCGGAGACCGGCACCTCTTCGGTGGCCGGCGTCTCGACCGGTGCAACCTGCGGAGCCGCCATGCCCCCCATCGTGCCACCGGTTTCCCGGAACCGAGGAACCGGAGCGCCGGAGCCGCTCGGATCGCCGTGGCGGGGCGACCCCCACCCGTCGATGCGGCGCCCGAGGGGTGGGCGGGCGCGCCCGACGGATCCGAGGGTCGCCCCGCTGTCAGGCGAGCAGGATGCCGTGGTCGACCGCATCGGAGAGCACCGCGCCCAGGGAGAGGCGGACGACCTCGAAGCGTCGGGAGATGTCCCGGGCGAGCTCCAACTCGACCTCCCGCAGCGCCCGTTGGGCCCACGCGCGCGCCTGGTTGGCGTCGTCGTTGCCGGGGCTGCGCCAGTGCTGCCAGCAGCCGCCGGAGAGGGCGACGGCGACCGGCGGGAGGACCTCGGACCGCACGGTGACGGGGTAACCGGCGAGCGCGTCGATGGCCCCGGCGCCGGTCAACCCGGCCACGCCGGCCGTGCTCGTGACCAGCAGTACGCGGTCGAGCTCGCGGGCCAGCCGGTCCTCGGTCAGCCCGAACCGCATCGCCTTGACGACCCGCTGGCGCACGCCGTCGGGCAGCGGTGCGCCGAAGACCCGGGCGAGGGACTCGTCGATGACGCCCCGCACGGCACGGTCGCACTGGGCCGTGGCCAGCAGCGAGAGCGCCTCCATCTCGCGGTCGAGCAGTTGGGGCAGCCCGGCGCAGCCGACCCCGAAGACGATCTCCTGGACCACCCGCAGGTGGATGTTGGCCAGCTCGAGCGCGAGGTGCTGGCGGATCCGCTGGGCGCAGGTGCGGGTCTGCCGGTCGAGCCGCTCCGCCCAGTCGCCCGGATCGGCCGCCACGTTCACCCGCACGTGCTCACCGGGCAGGACCGGTGGATCGGAGCTGGCCCGGCGCAGCCCTTCGTCGGCGGCCCAGCCGACCAGCGCCCGCCGCAGGTCGGCCGCGGCCCCGTCGCCGTGCAGCGCGCACCAGCGTGCCTGGGCGAGACCGGGAACAGCGGAGAGCAGCGCGGCGCGGTGCGCCGCCACCGTCACGGCCACGGGGTCGACCGTGGGGCCGGGCGAGGGGGACCCGGCCCCGGGCGGCGGGACAGACGCCCCCGCGTCCTCCGTCCGCGCCGTGCCGTCGGCCCCGGCCCAACCGGTGGGGCCGGGGGTGACCACGAAGAAGACCGGGACCTGGGCCCGGGCGATCTCGGCGAGGAGGTTGAGCTCGGCGGCGGTGAACGCCTGGTCGGCGGCGATCACGAAGAGCACCGCGCCGGCCCGCCCGGCGGCGTCGAGCAGCACCCGCGCCCCGGCGACGCCGAGCACACCGGTGTCGACGGTGTCGACCAGGCTGAAGTGGCGCAGCAGCGGATCCGGCAGGTGCAGCTCCACCCGGCGCGGCGGACGGGCGAGCGCCGGCCCGGCCGCCGTCCGGTCGGTGCCGTAGGCGTGGGGCTGGCGGTAGCCCGGGACGTAGGCCGCCCGGGTCGAGGTGGCCGCGTGGCTCATCACGAGCCAGCTGCCGTCCGGCACGCCGAGCAGGGCGGGATCGATCTCCAGCAGGGTGGCGAGCACGGTGCGGCGGCCGGCGCCGGCGGGACCGACGGCGAGGACGCCGAGCGGCTCGTCCGGCCCCGGCCGGGGCACGCCGAGCCGGGTGGGCAGGGGCGCGCACCGGGGCATGTCGCCCGGCCCGGGCAGGTCGCCGGGCACGTCGACGGAGGGGAGAGGACCCGGCTTCATCAGGGCGACCTCCCAGGCAGGCGGATCGGCGTCGGCTGGCCGTGTGGAAAACTCCGGTGAAGCAACCCGGATGCCGGAAGACTACGAGCGCGGCCCTGTCCAGGCGGAACAGAACGGATACTCACCAGTAATCGCCAGATTACTCAACTTCGCTGCGTGACGGTCTGCACGCGGACCGATTTCGATGGATATGCTGCCGGGATGAGTCGGTGGAGTTTCGTCGGGCGTACGGATGAGCTCAACCGTCTGTTGTCGGCGGTGACCGGCACGGAGGGGCGGGGGCTCTTCTTCAGCGGCAGCGCGGGCATCGGCAAGAGCCGCCTGCTCCGCGAGGGCGTCGCCGCGCTACCCACCGAGCAGTACGCGATCTGGTCGATCGCCGCGAGCGCCACCACCGCGGCGCTGCCCTTCGGCGGGCTCGTGCAGGTGCTCCCCGCCGAGCAGCCGCAGGGACTGTCGCCGGCCGGCATCCTGCGGTGGGCGCTCGACGTGCTCCAGCAGCAGGCGGCCGGGCGACGCATCGTGCTCGCCATCGACGACGCGCATCTGCTCGACCCGCCCTCGGCGGCGCTCGTGCACCTCGTGGCCCGCGCCGACAACGCCACCGTGATCGGCACGCTGCGCGACGGCGAGGAGATCCCGCTGCCGATCCGCGCACTGTGGACGGACGACCTGGTCGACAAGGCCGAGCTGAGCCCCATGGCACCGGCGGAGACCGCCGGCCTGCTCGCCGCGATCCTGGGCGGCCCCGTCGACGCCGGCTCCGCCGACCGGCTGGGCCGGCTCTCCGCCGGCAACCCGCTGCTGCTGCGGGAGCTGGTGCACGCGGCCTCCGGCAGCGAGGAGCTGACCCGCACGTACGGGATCTGGAAGTGGACGGGCCGGCTGGAGCTGGCGCCGAACCTGTCCGACCTGATCGACACCCGGATCGGGCAGCTCACCCCCGGCGTCCGGGCGGTGGTCGAGCTTGTCGCGTTCGGTGAACCGCTCGGCCTGCACCTGCTCGACCAGGCCGTCGACCGGCAGGACGTGGAGATCGCCGAGGAGCGCGGGCTGATCACGGTGGTCCAGCACGACCGGCGCACCAACGTCCGCCTGGCCCACCCGCTCTACGGCGAGGTCATGCGCCGCCGCTGCCCGGTCAGCCGCACCCGGCGCCTGCAGGCCCACCTCGCCGAGCTGCTGGAGGGCGTGGGCAAGCGGCGACGCGACGACCTCCTCCGGGTGGCCGTGTGGCGGCTCGACTCCGGCACCGCCCAGGACGCCGGGCTGCTGCTCGAAGCGGCCGGTCAGGCGTTCAGCCGCTACGACGTGCCCCTGGCGACCCGGCTGGCCCGGGCGGCGCTCGAGGCCGGCGGCGGGTTCGGCGCCGCCGAGCTGCTCGCCACCATCCTGATGTTCGCCGACCGGCCGGAGGAGGCGATCGAGGTGCTCGACGCCGTCTCCCCCGACCCCACCGACGGCGAGCGGTTCGCCCGGTGGCTCACCGTCCGCGGGATGGTGACCTACTGGGGGCTCAGTCAGGAGTCCACCGTGGAGGAGATCGCGGCGCGCGCCGCGGCCCTGACCGACTCGGCCGACCAGGCCCGGGTGCGCGCGTTCGAGGCGATCATGCGCCTGCACCGGCTCGACACGGCCACCGCGCTGCGGCTCAGCCAGGGTGTGCTCGACCGTCCCGCCGCCAGCGTCGCCGCGCGGGAGCTGGCCCGGTGCACCATCGCGTACCTGCAGGCCGCGGAGGGGCAGCTGCGCCGCAGCGGCACGGCCATCGCCCAGGCCCACTCGGAGGCGGCGCGGTGGCGTGCCGACATGCCGTACCTGCAACTCGCCCTGGAGCTGGCCCGGGGCACCCGGCTCACGCTCGCCGGCGACCTGGCCGGCATCGACGCCATCGTGGTCGACGAGTTCGCCGACCTGGCGGGCGCCGGTGACTTCCGGCTCGGCACCGGCTACCTGGCCATCCTCCAGGCGTATGCGGCGCGGCTGCGCGGGCAGAGCGACGCCGCGCTGCGGACGAGCCTCGGCGCCTGCGCGGTGCTCGCCACCAGCCGCGTCTACGCCGGCCTGGCGCAGGCCGAACGCGCCCAGGCCGCGGCCCTGCGCGGCGACGCGGCCCAGGCCGCCGAGGCGATGGCCGAGGCCGACCGCACCCACGCCCCCGGCATGGCGGTGCTCTACCCGTGGCTGGAGCAGGCGCGCGGTGCGGCGCTCGCCGCGGCCGGTGACCTGCCCGGTGCGGTCAAGCAGCTGACCGAGCTGGCCGACCGGTTACGCGGGGACGGCTTCGCCGGTCACGAGGTGCACGTCCTGCACGACCTGGTCCGGCTCGACCAGGCGGCCGCTCCGATCGGCCCCACCTGCTCCGACGGCAGCCGCCGCACGGTCGCCCAACGCCTCACCGAGCTCTCCGAGCGGGTCGACGGGGAGCTGCCGCCGCTGCTGGCCCGGCACGCCCGCGCGGTCGTCTCCGGCTGCCCGGCCGACCTGCTCGCCGTCGCCGAGGACTTCGCCGCGCGCGAGCTGAACGTCTTCGCCGCCGAGGCGACCGCCGCCGCCGTGCGCCGGCTGCGCCGGGAGCAGCCCGCCGATGCGGCGCGGGCGCGGGAACGCCTCGCCGCGTTGCTCAACCGTTGCGACCTCATCCACACACCCGCCCTGCGCGCCGGCACGCCGGTGCTGACCGACCGGGAGTGGGAGGTCGCCCGCCTCGCCTCCCACGGGGCGACGAGCAAGGCCATCGCGGAGAAGCTCTACCTCTCCGCGCGCACGGTGGAGAACCACCTCCAGCGCGTCTACGCCAAGCTCGGCGTGACCAACCGCACGGACCTGCGGGCGGCGCTGCGGGCGATCCCGGGCCACGAGGGCGGAGACGCCGGGTGAACTCTAGGCTGGGGCGGTGAGCACCCTTCGCCCCGCACTGCTGACCGACCACTACGAGCTGACCATGGTCAGCGCGGCCCTGCGTGACGGCACCGCCGACCGCCGCTGCGTCTTCGAGGTGTTCAGTCGCCGGCTGCCGGCCGGGCGCCGCTACGGCGTGGTCGCCGGCACCGGGCGCCTCATCGAGCTGATCCGCGAGTTCCGGTTCGACGAGGCCGAGGTGGACTTCCTGCTGGGCACCGGTGTGGTCGACGAGCAGGCCGCCGCCTGGCTGCGGGACTACCGCTTCACCGGCGACATCGACGGGTACGCCGAGGGCGAGCTCTTCTTCCCCAACTCCCCCGTCCTCACCGTCTCCGGCGGGTTCGCCGAGTGCGTCGTGCTGGAGACGCTGGTGCTGTCCGTGCTCAACCACGACAGCGCCGTGGCCGCGGCCGCCGCCCGGATGGTGACCGCCGCCCGCGGTCGTACGCTCATCGAGATGGGCTCCCGGCGCGCGCACGAGGGGGCGGCGGTGGCCGCCGCCCGCGCGGCCTACCTGGCCGGGTTCGGGTTCACCTCCAACCTGGAGGCGGGTCGGCGCTACGGCATCCCCACGGCCGGCACGGCGGCGCACGCGTTCACGCTGCTGCACGACGACGAGCGGGCGGCGTTCGCCTCGCAGGTCGCGACGTTGGGCAAGGACACCACGTTGCTCGTCGACACGTACGACATCAGCCAGGGCATCCGCAACGCCATCGCGGTGGCCGGGACGGACCTGCGGGCGGTGCGGATCGACTCGGGCGACCTCGCGGTGATCGCCCAGCAGTCCCGCGAACTGCTCGACTCCCTCGGCGCCACCGAGACCAAGATCATCGTATCGGGTGATCTGGACGAGTACGCGATCGCCGCGCTCGCTGCCGAGCCGGTGGACATGTACGGCGCGGGCACGGCCGTCGTCACCGGTTCCGGGGCACCCACGGTCGGCCTGGTCTACAAGCTGGTCGAGGTCGACGGCCGGCCGGTGGTGAAGCGGTCGGAGCACAAGGCGACCATCGGCGGCCGCAAGGTCGCCGTACGCCGGCACAAGCCGACCGGCACCGCCACCGAGGAGGTCATCGTCCCGCAGGGTGTGCCGGAGCGGCAGCCCAACGACCGGCTGCTCCAGCGCCCGTTCGTGGCCGGCGGCGAGCCGGTCGACCTGCCGACGCTCAACCAGTCGCGGGAGCACCTGCGGGAGTGCCTCATCTCCATCCCCTGGGAAGGTCTGAAGCTCTCCGCGGGCGACCCGGCCATCCCGGTGACCGTCGTGCCGGCGGAGTGACGGTGGCACGTACTCCGGGCCGAGGGGGCCCACGCCCAGTCGTCGGAAGGGAGCAACGGTGAGCAACGCGCTGATCATCGTGGATGTGCAGAACGACTTCTGTGAGGGCGGCTCGCTGGCCGTCGGCGGTGGGGCGGACGTGGCGGCCGCCATCACCCGGCTGCTCGCCGCCGAACCCGATCGGTGGAGTCACGTGGTGGCGACGAAGGACTACCACGTCGACCCCGGTGCCCACTTCGGCGACCCGCCCGACTTCGTCGACTCGTGGCCCCGCCACTGCGTGGTCGGCACGCCCGGCTCCGAGTTTCACCCGGCCCTGGAGACCGGGCGGATCGAGGAGATCTTCCACAAGGGCGAGCACGCCGCCGCGTACTCCGGTTTCGAGGGGCACGCCGCGGACGGCGAATGCCTGGCCGACTGGCTGCGCCGGCACGGCGTGGACCGGGTCGAACTGGTCGGCATCGCCACCGACCACTGCGTGCGGGCCACCGCGCTCGACGCCGCCCGGGAGGGCTTCGCCACCACCGTGCTGCTGGACCTCACGGCCGCCGTCGCCCCGACGACCACCGACGTGGCGCTGCGGGCCCTGGAGGGCGCCGGCGTCACGCTGCGGGGCGCGCCTGTGATCAGGACCGCATGATCTGGTAATCCGTTGGCGGCGCCGGGGCTCCTCCGGCGAGGATGGCGCCGGAGGTACGGACCGTCGTGAATCTCAAGCCTTACCGGGAGGCACTCGCCCTGCCCGGGCTCCGGACGCTGCTGCTGGTGGCGGTGCTCGCCCGCATCCCGCTCACCGCGACCGGGGTGACGTTGACGTTCTACGTGGTCCAGGACCTCGGCCGCGGGTACGCCGCCGCGGGGCTGGTCGGCACCGCGATCACGGTCGGCGCGGCGATCGGCGGCCCGGTGCTCGGTCGGCTGATCGACCGCCACGGGCTGCGGCCCGTGCTCCTGCTGACCGGGATCGTCGAGGCGGTCTTCTGGTCCACGGCGCCCTCGCTGCCGTACCTGCTGCTCCTGCCGGCCGCGTTCGTCGCCGGCTCACTCGCCCTACCGATCTTCTCCGTGGTCCGGCAGTCCATCGCCGCGATGGTGCCCGCCGAGCGGCGCCGCCCGGCGTACGCGCTCGACTCGATGTCGGTCGAGCTGTCGTTCATGGTCGGCCCGGCGCTCGCGGTGGCCATGGCCACCGCGATCTCCGCGCGCTACACCCTCTACCTGGTCGGGGCCGGCATCGTCGCCGCCGGAGCCGCGTTCTGGCTGCTCAACCCCGCCACCGCGGAGGCCAGCGAGGAGGCGGACACGCCACGGCGCCGGGTGCGCCGGCGTGAGTGGGTGACGCCCCGGCTGCTGGCCGTGCTGGCCGTCAGCCTCGCCGCCACCCTCGTGCTCGGCGGCACCGACGTGGCGGTGGTCGCCGTGCTGCGGGAGAGCGGCGAGGCCGGCTGGACGGGCGCGGTCCTGGCCATGTGGGCGGTCGCCTCGCTCGTGGGCGGCTTCGCGTACGGCGCCGCCCACCGCCCCGTCTCGCCGCTCGCGCTCATGGCCGGGCTGAGCCTCTGCACCATCCCGGTCGGGTTGGGCGGATCCCACTGGTGGCTGCTCTCCCTGGCCATGATCCCGGCCGGGGCGCTCTGCGCCCCGACCATCGCGGCGACCGCCGACGCGGTCAGCCGGCTGGCCCCCGCAGCCGTACGGGGCGAGGCGATGGGCCTGCACGGCTCCGCCGTCACCATCGGCCTCGCGGTCGGCGCCCCGCTGGCCGGCGCGGTCATCGACGCGCGGGCCCCCTGGTGGGGGTTCGCGGTCACCGGCGTGATCGGGGCGCTGGTGGCGCTCGCCGTGCTGCCGATCGAGCTGCGCCACCGCCGCACGGCGGCCGTCGCGGTGCCCGCCGAAACCGAGCGGGAACCCGCCGTCACCCCCTGAGCGGTAACCAGCCAGGACTCTCTGTCACGGCCCGCGCCGAACCCGGCTGCGGCAGAAGACCGCCGCGCTCTTGCGATAAGTAACCGGTCTGCGCCGCCGCGTTGCGAGAATCGACCGGTGACGAGCAGTGACGACGCGAGCGAAAGGGGCCACCCGGCACCGCCAGGCACGAAGAAGGT
This sequence comes from Micromonospora xinjiangensis, assembly GCF_056150165.1. Taxonomy (NCBI): domain Bacteria; kingdom Bacillati; phylum Actinomycetota; class Actinomycetes; order Micromonosporales; family Micromonosporaceae; genus Micromonospora; species Micromonospora xinjiangensis. The sequence goes on from NZ_JAXCFO010000001.1 coordinate 862,241, forward strand.
CGTGGAGAGCACCTCGTCCACCACCTCGGAGCTCTTCTTCGACCTGGTGTTCGTCTTCGCGTTCGTCCAGGTCACCACCCTGGTGACACAGGACTTCACGCTCCACGGGGTCATCAACGGGATGCTTGTCCTCACCATCCTGTGGTGGTCCTGGTCCATCTCCGTCTGGGTCGCCAACCGGGTAAGAGCCGACTTCGGTGTGACGAGGGCGGCATTGCTCGCCGTTACGGCGATCCTGTTCCTGCTCGCGATCTCGACGCGGGAGGCGTTCCGCGACGGCCCGGGCGGTGTGAGCGGCCCGCTCGTGTTCGCCACCTGCTACGTGCTCGTGCGGGCGTTCATGCTGTCCCTACGGTGGTACGCCCTTCCGGAGATGACCGTCCGCGACCTCGTGGTCATGACGGTGCCGCTGGCCGGCGGCGGCGTGTTCCTGTTCGCAGCGGCTCTCGTGCCGCAGCGACTGTTCGACGCCCCGTGGCAGGCCGATCTCGCGCAGACCGCGTTCTGGGGCGCCGCCGTCGCCGTCGACTTCGGCTTGGGTATGGGCCTCCCGGCGCGGCGGAGGGTGCTGTCCGCACGGCACTGGGCCGAACGACACGGGCTCATCGTCCTCGTGGCGCTGGGGGAATCGATCATCGCGATCGGACTGAGCAGCCTGGACGTCCCGATCTCGTGGTGGCTCCTCTGGGCGTCGGCGCTCGGTCTCGTGATCGCGGCGGCCCTCGAGTGGCTCTACTTCGACGTCGTGGCGCTCGCGGGTGAGCAGTCGATGCGCCGGTGCCCGCCGGTGCGGCGGGTGAACCTCGCCCGGGACGGCTACACGTACCTGCACCTGCCGATGATCGCCGGCATCATCCTGTACGCCGTCGGGCTGAAGGAGGTGATCACCGACGCGCGCGACGGAGCACACGGCTGGCGGTTGGAGGGGCTCCAGCTGTACACGCTCTACGGCGGAGTCGCGCTCTTCCTGCTCACCCACATCGCCTTCCAGCTCCGGATCACCGGGATCCTCAGGACGATCATCTGGCCCCGCCTGGCGGTGGTCGTGATCCTGATCGCGCTCGTCCCGTTCACCGACGGCGCTCGGGCACTGAGCGCACTCGGGCAGCTCGCCGCCTGCTGTGTCGGGCTCGTCGTGGTGGAGGTCATCGTCGCCGACGGGCAGCGCAACAAGCTCCGCGAGGCGACCCTGATGCACCGGGCCACCGAGGAGTCGGGCATGGGAACCGGCTGGTCACACCCGACCGGACCGTGACGCGCGCGGCCGGTGGAGCGGGGGGGTAAAGCGGCGACGGGCGCCACCCGTGAGGTGGCGCCCGTCGGACGTGGAGCTGGCGGTCAGCGGTCGATGTTGCTCGCGGTGTCCTCGGTGTAGCGGGCGCCGCCGTCCGACTCGCTGGTGAGCGGCTTCGCGCCACCCTCCGGCGGGCCGGCCAGGCTCTGGCCGCCGGCGGCCAGCTCCGGGAACTTGAGGTCGAACGCCGGCCGCTCGGAGCGGATCCGCGGCATCCGGTCGAAGTTGCGCAGCGGCGGCGGGCAGCTGGTGGCCCACTCCAGCGAGTTGCCGTGACCCCAGGGGTCGTCGACCTCGACCACCGGACCGGTCTTGTACGACTTCCAGCAGTTGTAGATGAACGGGAGCGTCGAGATACCGGTGATGAAGGCACCGACGGTGGAGATCGTGTTGAGCGTGGTGAAGCCGTCGCTGGGCAGGTAGTCGGCGTACCGACGGGGCATGCCCTCGTTGCCCAGCCAGTGCTGCACCAGGAACGTGGTGTGGAAGCCGATCATGGTCAGCCAGAAGTGCACCTTGGCGAGCCGCTCGTCGAGCATCCGGCCGAACATCTTCGGGAACCAGAAGTAGATGCCGGCGAACACCGCGAACACGATGGTGCCGAAGAGCACGTAGTGGAAGTGGGCCACCACGAAGTACGAGTCGGAGACGTGGAAGTCCAGCGGCGGGCTGGCCAGCAGCACACCGGTGAGACCACCGAAGAGGAACGTCACCAGGAAGCCGATCGACCAGAGCATCGGCGACTCGAAGCTGACCTGACCGCGCCACATGGTGCCGATCCAGTTGAAGAACTTCATACCGGTGGGCACGGCGATCAGGAAGCTCAGGAAGCTGAAGAACGGCAGCAGCACCTGGCCGGTCGCGAACATGTGGTGCGCCCACACGCTCATGGAGAGCGCGGCGATGGCCAGGGTCGCGGCCACCAGGCCCTTGTAGCCGAAGATCGGCTTACGGGAGAAGACCGGGATGATCTCGCTGATGATGCCGAAGAACGGCAGCGCGACGATGTAGACCTCGGGGTGGCCGAAGAACCAGAACAGGTGCTGCCAGAGCATCGGTCCGCCGGTCGCCGGGTCGTACACGTGGGCGCCGAGGAGCCGGTCCGCGGCGAGCGCGAAGAGCGCGGCGGCCAGCAGCGGGAAGACCAGGATGACCAGGAGGCTGGTGACCAGGATGTTCCAGGTGAAGATCGGCATCCGGAACATGGTCATGCCGGGCGCCCGCAGGGTCAGCACCGTCGTGATCATGTTGACGGCGCCGAGGATGGTGCCCAGACCGGAGATGGCCAGACCCATGATCCACATGTTGGCACCGACGCCCGGGGAGTGCTCCACGCTGCTGAGCGGGGCGTAGGCGAACCAGCCGAAGTCGGCGGCGCCACCCGGGGTGATGAAGCCGGCGGTCGCCATCGTGCCGCCGAACAGGTACAGCCAGTAGGCGAAGCTGTTCAGCCGCGGGAAGGACACGTCCGGCGCGCCGATCTGGATCGGCACGATGTAGTTGGCGAAGGCGAACACGATCGGCGTCGCGAAGAACAGCAGCATGATCGTGCCGTGCATGGTGAAGAGCTGGTTGTACTGCTCCGGCGACAGGAACTGCAGCCCCGGCCGCGCCAGCTCGGCGCGCATGATCAGGGCCATGAGGCCACCGATCATGAAGAACGCGAACGCGGTGACCATGTACATGATCCCGATCTGCTTCGCGTCCGTGGTGCGCAGCAGCCGCGCGATGGCCGACCCCTTTACCGGCTCTCGGACCGGCCAGGGCCGGGTCACGACCGGCTTGGGTGCGACGGTGGTCACGAATGGCCTCCGGTTCTCGGTTGTCCCGCTCGGCACGCGCTGTTTATGGGCGAGCCGTCATCCGCAAGGAGGATAGTCCCCGGCAGGTGGCAGCGCCGCGTGGGGTGGCCAGCTACGATCTTCCGCCGCGCCGAGCGCTCAGAGCGGACCCAGTAGCAGACGGTAGTGCTCACCGAAGATCCGGTCGCCGCGGCCGCGCAACAGCGGGTCGCGCAACGCCGGCGGGACGTCCCGGGTCCGGTTGCGGTCGCGCGTGCGGTCCCGCACCCACCGGGTACGCGGGCGGCGCCGGCTCTCGTACGCCACCAGGGCCGCCTCGACGGTGCCGGCGGCCGTGAGTGACTCGGCGAGCACCACGGCGTCCTCCAGGGCCATCGCGGCGCCCTGGGACAGCGTCGGCGCGGTGGCGTGCGCGGCGTCCCCGACGAGCAGCACCCGTCCCCGGTACCAGCGCCCCAGCTCCACCTCGTCGGTGAGCCCGACGTTGACCCACTGCACCGCGTCGAGCACCTCCGGCACCGGGCCGCCGTACGAGCCGAACAGCTCGCGCAGCCGGGCCACCGGATCGGCGGGCGGCTCGGTGCCGGCCTCGTCGGCGTAGCAGTGCAGCCTCCCGGCGCCGATCGGCACCATCAGGAACCCGGCGCGCTGACCGAGCAGGGCCGTCCATTCGGTGACGGGCGGCGCGTCACGCAGGACCGTGCGGTAGACGACCTGCCCGGCCGGCCGGGGCGGGCCGCCGAGCGCGGCGAGCGAACGCACCGACGAGCGCGGGCCGTCGGCGCCGATGACGAGGTCGTACTCGGCGGTGGTGCCGTCGACGAACGTCACGCCGACGCCGGCGGGAAGCAGATCGAGGGTGCGCACCTCGGCGCCGTGCCGCACGGCGCCACCGGCGCCGGTGAGCAGCACCCGGTGCAGCTCGGCCCGGGGCAGCGCCCGACATTCGCCCACTCCGGCCCAGAGCGCGTCGAGGTCGACCTCGCAGAGCAGATCGCCGGCCGCGTCCAGGAAGCGCTGCCGGTGCACGACGTGCCCCAGCGGCCGGACCGGCCCGTCGAGGTCGAGGCGCCGCAGTGCGCGGGCGGCGTTCCCGGGCAGATAGAGGCCGGTCTCGTGGGACTCCCCCGGCGGCAGCTTCTCGGTCACGTCGGGGCGGAAGCCCGCCATCCGCAGCGCCCGGGCCACGGCGAGGCCGGCGATGCCCGCGCCGACGATGAGGATGCGCAGGGGGGAGCCACGCATGGTGCGGTACGCCTCCGGAGGGGTTTCGGCACGCGTCGGATACAGGACACTACTCGGCGCAATCGGCGCACACCAGGGCCGATCGGCCCCCGGGTATCGCTGGCGGGACTTTCGGCGCCGGTCACGTGGCGGCAGCCTCCGGTCACCCGGAGGCGTCACCTCCCCACTTCGGTGGAGCCGGGGTGCCACGTGGGCGGCGACACCGCGTCGTACGTCCGGCTCCCGCGCGACGCGCAAGACCTGACTTTCCGGGCATAGGCCCCGAGCGGTTGCGCACCTGTTTCACGGATGTCAATGTGTGACGAGCGTGGGAGCGCTCCCGATATCACTCGTACACCGGCGCCCGGGCAGCGCCGATCCCGAGGAGCAACATGAGACGTCCACTTCGGGCCCTGATGGCCGCCGGCCTGCTGGCCGGCAGCTCCCTCATCGCCGTGGCCCTCGGCGGGCACGCGTCCGCCGACACCCAGATCTGTGAGCAGTACGGCTCTACCGTCATCGGCGGCCGGTACGTCGTACAGAACAACCGGTGGGGCACCAGCGCGCAGCAGTGCATCAACGTCACCGACACCGGCTTCGAGATCACCACCCAGGAGGGGAGCAACCCGACCAACGGCGCGCCGACGGCGTACCCCTCCGTCTTCCTGGGCTGCCACTACACGAACTGCTCACCCGGCACGACCCTGCCGATCCAGGTGAGCCAGATCAGCAGCGCCACCAGCAGCATCAGCTACCGCTACGTCAGCGGCGCCACCTACAACGCGTCCTACGACATCTGGCTGGACCCGACACCGAAGCGCGACGGGGTGAACCAGATGGAGATCATGATCTGGCTCAACCGCCAGGGCCCGATCCAGCCGATCGGCTCCCCGGTCGGCACGGCCACCCTCGCCGGCCGGACCTGGGAGGTCTGGCGCGGCAGCAACGGCGCCAACAACGTCGTGTCGTACGTGGCGCCGTCGCCGATCACCAGTCTGAGCTTCAGCGTGCTCGACTTCATCGCCGACGTGCGCAACCGCGGTGCGATCACCGACAGCTGGTACCTGACCAGCATCCAGGCCGGTTTCGAGCCGTGGCAGGGCGGCGCCGGGCTGGCGGTGAACTCGTTCTCGGCGGCGGTCACCGGCGGCGGCACACCGCCCCCGACCACCCCGCCGCCCGGAGCCGCCTGCGCGGTGTCGTACACGGCCAACGCGTGGGGCACCGGCTTCACCGCCGACGTCCGGATCACCAACACCGGGTCGAGCCCGGTCAACGGATGGGCGCTCACCTACCAGCTGCCGGCCGGGCAGCAGGTCGGCAACGCCTGGAACGCCACGGTGAGCCAGAGTGGGTCGACGGTGACCGCGCGGAACCTGGGCTGGAACGGCACCATCGCGCCGGGCGGCACGGCGAGCTTCGGTTACCAGGGGACGTTGAGCGGCGCGTACGCGTCGCCGACCAGCTTCAGCCTGAACGGGACCGCCTGCACCCGGGGCTGACGGGGCCGCCGGCAGGGGGCGCGAGCGGCGCCCCCTGCCGGCCGGTCACGGTGGTCAGACGCGGGTGAGCCGCACGGCGTCGGCGATGACCAGGCCGCCGGCCGAGCTCCACCGGCTGACCGCCACCCGATCGGCGTCGCCGGCGGGCAACGCGAACGTGCCGAGGGTCCGCCACTGCCCGCCGGTGGCCCGCTGGTCGACGTAGACCGTGCGGTTCCCGCTCGACGTGGCCACGACGTACGGCGTGGCGCTGTTGTAGCCGGAGTTCGCCGGCCACCAGGCGTCGACGCGGTAGTTGCCGGCCGCCGGGACGTTGAACCGGTACCAGGCCGGATCGCTCGCCGCCACGGGGTCGGCGTACCGGTAGTCGGTGCCGTAGCGCTGCGCCGAATAGGAGGAGATCCCCCAACTCGCGCTCGCGGTGAACCGGCCGGCAGTGGTGTTGTCCACGACAGACGACCAGGCGGTGCCGCCGCCGGCCATCTTCGCGGCCACGTCGGCGCGCATCACGTTCAGGTCGATGAAGGAGGGGTCGATCTTGCCGGTGGTGCTGGTCTCCCGGTGCCCGCGGGCGTGACTGGCGTCCCTGCCCAGCCGGGTGAGCACCGCGGCGGTCGCCGCGATCGACGCGCTGTACTGGGCCGCCGTCATCTCCTGGTTGACCCCGTTGTAGTCGATCTCCCACCCGATCATGAGCGTGTTGCCGTCACCAGCCGGGATCGGCCCGCTGCCTCGGCTGGCGCCGGCGTGGTTGCACCGGCCCGCGGAGATCACGTGGAAGACGCCGTGGTAGTCGACGAGGGCCTGGCAGAGCGGGCCGGGCAGGTCGGACCGGCCGTTGATGCAGATGTTGAGCGCCGGGTGCGGGTTGCTGGCGCTGGAGGTGGCGGCGGTGTGGTGCCAGAGCACCCCGATCGGGTTGAAGTCACCGGGGCGCATCCGGTTGAGCCAGTCGCCCTCGACGACGACCTGGACACCGGCGGACCGCAGCACGTCCACGAGCCAGGGAATGGTGGCCATCAGGCACCACCGAGCAGGTCGGCGAGGCACTCGGCCTTCGGCGCGGTGTCGAGCGGCGCGGCGACCGCCGGGGCGGGCCGCACGGCGGCGGCGGTCAGCGCGGTGACCACCAGGGCGGGAACGCCGAGCAGACCCCGGCGGCGCAGACGGACGGTTCGGGAGGGAGCCATGGCACTCCTTCGTGCGAGGCGGTGCGGAGGGATCACGAAACATCGACGTACGTGATGGCGGCACGCTACATCTCCACATACGTCGATGTCGATACCCTTCAGGAGCGGGCGCACGGCTGAAGGAAATTGGCAGAAGTGGTGACCGGTCAGGCCGAGCCGAGCGCGTCGAGTTCGCGCATCTCCTCCGCGGTCAGCGAGAAGCGGAAGACGTCCGCGTTGGCCTGGATCCGCTCCGGGGTGACGCTCTTCGGAATCACCACGATCTCGTGGTCGATGTGCCAGCGCAGCACCACCTGGGCCGGCGAGACGTCGTGCGCCGAGGCGATCCGGGCCAGCAGCGGGTCGGAGAGATCGCTGGTGTCGAGTGGGCTGTACCCCTCCAGCACCACGCCGCGGTCCCGGTGTTCGGCGTGCCGCTGCCGGTCGTACAGGAACGGGCTCCACCGGATCTGGTTGACCGCCGGATTCTCCTCGGTGGCCTGGATCAGCTCGTCGATCTCCGGAGTGCTGTAGTTGCTCACCCCGACGGCCCGGACGAGGCCCTCGTCCCGGGCGGCGAGCAGCTCCCGCCACATCGGCAGGCTGTCGCCCGCGGCGGACGGCGGCCAGTGGATCAGCCACAGGTCCACGTACTCGGTGCCGAGTGCCCGCAGGCTCGCTTCCAGCGTCTCGCGCTCCCGGCCCACCCTGTCCGGCGGCAGCTTCGTCGTGAGGAAGACGTCCTCACGGCGCAGACCGCTCTCCCGCAACGCCTCGCCGACCTCCTTCTCGTTGCCGTAGATCGTGGCGGTGTCGATGTGCCGGTAGCCGGCGTCGAGGGCGGCCAGCACGGCGTCGTAGCCGGCCTTCCCGGTGGCCCGCCAGGTGCCGAAGCCGAGCAGGGGCATCCGCACCTCGCCCGGCAGCAGGACGGAGGGCTGGTCTTCGTGGTCCATGACGACCGTTCTACCCGACCTCGCCGCCACATGCGGCGCAACCGCACCCGCGACCACCCGGCGTGCCCGCCCGCCGTGCCGGAGAATGCGGGTGTGGCGGACCGGCTTGAGGAGTACCGACGCCGACGGGACGCGGCCCGCACGCCGGAGCCGGTGCCGGAGAGGACTCCGCGCCGGCGCGGGCGGGGCGACACGGGCCGGTTCGTGATCCAGCAGCACCACGCCCGCAGCCTGCACTGGGACCTGCGGCTGGAGCGTGACGGGGTGCTGGCCTCGTGGGCGGTGCCCCGCGGGCTGCCCCGTGACAGCGGCCGAAACCACCTCGCCGTGCACACCGAGGACCACCCGATGGAGTACCTCGACTTCCACGGCGAGATCCCGGCCGGCGAGTACGGCGGCGGCAGGATGACCATCCACGACCGCGGCACCTACCGCTGCGAGAAGTGGCGCGACGACGAGGTCATCGTGGTGCTCGACGGTGAGCGCACCTCCGGGCGGTACGTCCTCTTCGCGACCGGCCGGGACGACCGCGACTGGATGGTCCGCCGGATGGACCCGCCGCCCGAGGGCTGGACGAGCATGCCGGAGCTGGTCCGCCCCATGCACACCACGCCGGCGGCCCGCCTCCCCCGCGACCACGCCGACTGGGGGTACGAGCTGCGCTGGGACGGAACCCGCGCGGTGGCGTACGTGTCCGGCGGACGGCTGCGGCTGCTCTCCGACAGCGACGAGGAGATCACCCGGGAGTACTCGTGGCTGCGCGACCTGGCCGAGGCGATGGCGCCCACCGAGGCGGTGCTGGACGGCCTGCTCGTCCGCATCGACGACCGTGGGCGGGTGCGTCCCGCCCCCACCACGACGGGCGGCCGGGTGCCCTCGGGCGCCCAGTACCTCGTGGTCGACCTGCTCTGGCTGGAGGGCGTGAGCTGCCTCGATCTGCCGTACGCCCAGCGCCGTGAGCTGCTCGACGGTCTGGCGCTCGGCGGCCCACGCTGGCAGACTCCGCCGTGGTTCCCCGGCACCGGCGCCGAGGCGCTGCGCGCGAGCCGCGAGCAGGGGTTGCCCGGCGTGGTGGCGAAGCGGCTCGACTCGGGCTACGAGCCGGGACGGCGCAGCCGGCGCTGGTTGAGCATCGACGCGACCTGACGGCGAGGAGCGACGTGTACCTGACCCACCTGGAGTGCCCCCGCTGCGGCAAGGAACACGCCGCCGACCGGCCACAGAACCTCTGCGACTGCGGCTCGCCGCTGCTGGCCCGCTACGACCTCGCCGCCGTGGCCAAGGCCGTCACCCCGGAACAGTTCCCGCTGCGCCCGGCCGACCTCTGGCGCTACCGGGAGGTGCTGCCGGTCGCCGACCCCCGGCACGTCACCACCCTGGGCGAGGGGTGGACGCCGCTGCTGCGCACCCCGGGCTACGGCGCGGAGATCGGCATTCCGGACCTCATGATCAAGGACGAGGGGCTCGTCCCCACCGGCTCGTTCAAGGCCCGGGGCGCCGCGGTGGGCATCAGCCGCGCCCGAGAGCTGGGCGTGCGGCGGATCGCCATGCCGACCAACGGCAACGCCGGCGCGGCCTGGGCCACGTACGCGGCCCGGGCCGGCATGGGCGCGACGATCGTGATGCCGCTCGACGCGCCGAGCATCTGCCGGCGCGAGTGCGTGGCCGCCGGGGCCGACCTGCGTCTGATCGACGGGCTGATCAGTGACGCCGGACGCCGGGTCGCCGACCTCGTGGCCAACTCCGACGGCGCCGTCTTCGACGCCGGCACGCTGCGCGAGCCGTACCGGCTCGAGGGCAAGAAGACCATGGGATACGAGATCGTCGAGCAGCTCGGCTGGCAGGTGCCCGATGTGATCATCTATCCGACCGGCGGCGGCGTCGGGCTGATCGGCATCCACAAGGCGTTGCAGGAGATGCGCGAGCTGGGTTGGATCGAGGACCGGCTTCCCCGGCTGGTGGCCGTGCAGTCCACCGGATGCGCGCCGATCGTACGGGCCTTCGCCGCCGGGGAGGACCGCGCGCAGCCGTGGACGGACGCCCGGACGGTCGCCTTCGGCATCACCGTGCCCGCCCCGCTCGGCGACGAGCTGATCCTGGCCGCGCTGCGCGCCAGCGGCGGCACCGCGGTGGCCGTGCCCGACGAGGAGATCCTGGCCGACCTGCACGCGTTCGCCGCCCGGGAAGGGCTGCTGCTCTGCCCGGAGGGTGCGGCCTGTCTCACCGCCGCGCGCCAGCTGCGGGCCGGCGGGTGGATTCGGGCCGGGGAGCGGGTGGTCGTGCTCAACACCGGCGCCGGTCTGAAGTACCCGGAGACGGTGGACGTGTCGGCGGTGCCGGTGGTGGCCTGAGCAGCCCTGCCAGGGGTTGTGCGCGCACTCTCGCCCGGCGTCCGGGTGTTGGTCACAGGGCGCTCGGGTCGGTCAGACGCCACGCGGCGTTGATCAGACCGATGTGCGACAGCGCCTGCGGGACGTTGCCCACCTGCGCCCCGCTCACCAGGTCGACCTGCTCGCTGAACAGGCCCACGTCGTTCGCGTACCCGGCGACCCGCGTGAACATCTCCTCGGCCCGCCTGCGCTCGCCGGTCATGGCGAGGCACTCCACCAGCCAGAACGAGCAGAGCAGGAAGCCGGCCGGGTCGGTGTTCCACCGCCGGACGAGACCGTCCTCGGTGCTGAGTTCGCGTTCCACGGCGGCGATGGTCGAGCGCATCCGCGGGTCGTCGGCCGGCAGGAAGCGCACCACCGGCAGGAAGAGCGCCGACGCGTCCATCTCGGTCGACCCGAACGCGCTGGTGAACGCGCCGATCCGCTCGTTCCAACCCTCGCGGAGCACAGTCTCGCGGATCTCGTCCCGCACGGCGGCCCAGCGCCGGGGGTCGGCCCGCTCGCCGAGGCGGTGTGCCAGGTTGACCGCCCGGTCCATGGCCGCCCAGCACAGCACCTTCGACGACAGGTAGTGGCGCTCGACGTCGCGGGTCTCCCACATCCCCCGGTCCGGCAGTTGCCAGGTGCGCGCCACCTGCTCGGTCAACCCGAGCACCATCTCCCGCAGCTCCTCGGCGAACGGGTCGCCGAGGTAGTCGCGCAGCCGCCAGACCGCGGACATGATCTCGCCCGGCACGTCGAGCTGCCGCTGCCGCCAGGCGTCGTTGCCGACGCGTACCGGGCCGTTGCCGCCGTAGCCGCCGAGGTGGGGACACTCGTGCTCGCTGAGGTCCCGCTCCCCGCGCAGCCCGAAGAGGACCGGCACCGGCTCGTCGCCAATCTGGCCGATCGACCGCGTCACCCAGTCGAAGAGGCGGGACGCCTCGTGCGGGCAGGCCGCGACCCAGAGCGCGCGCAGGGTCATGGAGAAGTCGCGCAGCCAGGAGTAGCGGTAGTCGTAGTTCCGGTCGCCGCCCGGCTGCTCGGGCAGGGACGTGGTGAGCGCCGCCGCGACCGCGCCACTGCGGCCGTAGGTCAGACCGGTCAGCACGGTCGCGCTGGGCCGGACCAGTTCCGGGTACCGGCCGGCGTACTGGTGCGTCTCCCGGAACGCCTCCCACGCCCGCACCGTCTCCTCGAGTGCGGACAGCGGGTCGAGACGGGCCGGCGGCTCCCCGTACGCCTGCCCGAACGCGAGGTCGAAGCCGATGACCTGGCCGGCGGAGACCTCGAACTCCGCCCGGACCCGGTCCCGTCCGCGCCGCAGTGGCAGGCCGGTGGCCCGCAGGACCAGCAGCATCGGCCCGGCCTCGGCGATGACCCCGCCCTCGGGGTCCTCGCGCAGGTACGGGGTGAGCAGACCGCTCTCCGGGCGGGGCACGAACTCCAGCGCCATCCGCACCCGACCGGACAGCCCCTCCACCACCCGCACCAGCACCGCTGGTGAGTTCATGCCGATGTCGTGCCCGCGGTCGCCGCCGTCCGTCGCCAGGGCGTCCGTCACCGCGACGCTGCCCTCCGGGGTGTGGTGCACGGTGCGCAGCACCAGCGTGTCCGGGTGGTACATCCGCTCGACCCGGTGGCCGGGGCCGCCGACGCCCACCGGGGCCAGCCGGTAGTGGCCGGCCCCCGGTTCGAGCAGTCGGGCGAAGACGGCTGACCCGTCGAAGCGGTCCGGGCACCACCAGTCGATCGAGCCGTCCCGGCCCACCAGCGCCCCCGAGCGGCAGTCGGAGAGGAATCCGTAGTCGGAGATCGCCGCCTGCTCCATCGGCGTCGGGTACCCGGATCGCCCGGGATCCAACGGGCCGGATCACCGGCCCGGGCTCACTGGGGCGGCTCGTCCTCGCCCGCGGCCTCCGCGGCGTCCGCCTCCTCCTTCGTCCGGTGCACGGCCTGGTCGGCGTGCTCCGGGGGGCCGTAGACCGTGTAGAGCACCAGCGGGTTGGGGCCGGTGTTGACGAAGTTGTGCTTCGTGCCGGCCGGCACCACCACCAGGTCGCCCTGCACGACCTCCCTCTTCTCCCCCGCGACCCGGGCCTCACCGGTGCCGCTGACGAAGGTGAGGATCTGGTCGATGTCCTCGTGCACCTCTTCGCCGATCTCGCCGCCCGGCGGAATCGTCATGATCACTAGCTGCGTGTGCTGCCCGGTCCACAGCACCCGCCGGAAGTCCGGGCTCTTCTCGGCGACGGTCGCGATCGTGAAATGCTCCATGCGGCGCTCATACCCGTTCCGTCGCCGCGCCACGCCGGGACTCGCAGATGGTGGAATTCGCCACTTCCCTGAGGTTTGAACCCGGAGCGTGCGGGGATCGACCTTCCCAGACCGGTGCTTCGCCGGTCGAGCCAGGTCCCCGCTGTCGTACCGCCGAACGGCTGCGGTGGTGGGAGACGGCCAGAGCGCGGCGACGTTCCGACCCGGGGTCGGGCGGCGCCGTGCGCTCGTCTGCGCCGGGACGCCTCAGGACAGCACCGCGAGGTGGAACGGCCGGTCGGCGGCGGTGCCGTCGCTGCCGAAGGTCTCCACGAAGACGCCGTTCGGGATGCCGGTGCGGCCCGCCACCGAGATCACCCCAGCTGGTGCGAGGCCGCTGCTGCCCGGCAGTCCGAGCGTGCCGACGTAGCCGGCCGCCGACACGTCCTGGTCGAAGATCACCTGGTACATCCCGGTGGCGAGACGGCTGGCGGTGGCCACGCCGAGACCTCGGATCAGGGCGCCGTCCGCGTTCACCACGGCGAAGAGCACTCGCGAGGTCGCCGGCAGGCCGACGTGCGCGCAGGTGGTCACCTCGTCGTCGGCGCGGACGGCATCGCCCTCCTCCGGTGCGGGCTGGGCCGCCGACAGCCGCCGGGATCGTGAGCTGGGCATGTGCGGTCCTCCCTGCTGGCCGGCTCGGCCGGCAGCGGTGGGGGTTTGTCAAGCAACGGGGGATCAGCGGCGATCGCACCCCTTGTCTCGAACCTAGGTCGGGATTCGCGGCGGCAACCAGTCGAAGATCTGTCCGATCATGGACACATGTCGATTAGGCGAACCCGCCTCACCTCCGCCGACCTGCCGGGGAGTCAGTCGTCCTCGACAGCCACCGGCTCCTGCCCGTGGCAGCGCAGCTTCAGCTCGTACTCCCCCTCGGCGCCCTCGAAGCGCACCTCGACGTCGTCATCCGGGCCACGGTCGTAGTCGCGCACACGAAAGCCCTGAGCCGGTGCCGCGAAGACCAGCCGCACCCCCTGGGGCGTGCACTCCCCGACGGCGGTGCCGCCGGCCGTGGTGAAGCTGCGCTGGGTTCCGGAGCCGCCCGAGGGCGGCGGGATGGCCACGGGCGCGCTGCCGGACGGCGCGACGGAGGGGACGGAGGGGGAAGGAGCCGCGGCGAGGGCGCGCGCGATCTCGTCCTCACCGCGTACGCCGCCCGGCGTGCCGGCGATGCTCTCGCCGACGAGCCGGATCGCGCCGAGCCCGATCAGGGTGGCGACGGCGGCGGTCGCCAACCACCCGAGGGCCACGAGAAACCAGCGGCGGGACATGCGCCGAGTCTGCCCGACCGAAGGTTGGCCACGGCACAGCGGCACGCTAAGCGACGGTTAAGGCGCTGCCGTGCGGGTACGCGTAGCGGTTAGCCTGCCAGCGTGGCCCGCCTGCTGCTCATCGAGGACGACCTCACCATCCGGACCCCGCTCATCCGTGCCTTGCGGGAGCGGGGACACGCGGTGGCCGCCGCCTCGACCGCCATGGCCGGGCTGCGGGACGCCCTCGACGACCGGCCCGATCTCGTCGTGCTCGACCTCGGGCTGCCCGACCTGGACGGTCGCGAGCTGCTGCGGATGCTCCGCGCGGTCAGCTCGGTGCCGGTCATCGTGGCGACCGCCCGCGACGACGAGACGGAGATCGTACGGGTGCTCGACGCGGGCGCCGACGACTACGTGGTCAAGCCGTTCACCGCCGCGCAGCTCGACGCCCGCGCCCGGGCCGTCCTGCGCCGGGCACCGGGCGGCGCGAACGCCCCCGACCCGGCGCTCGTCGTCGGCGGGCTACACGTCGACCCGCGCTCCCGGCAGGTGACCCTCGACGGCGCGCCGATCGAGCTGACCCCGCGCGAGTTCGACCTGCTGCACCACCTCGCCGCCCGGCCCGGTCAGGTGGTCACCAAGCGGGAGCTGCTCACCGAGGTCTGGCAGGTGCCGTACGGCGGCGCCGACAAGACCGTCGACGTGCACCTGTCCTGGCTGCGCCGCAAGCTGGGCGAGAGCGCCCAGACGCCGCGCTACCTGCACACCGTGCGGGGTGTCGGGGTACGGCTGGAAGCGCCTCGGGCGACCGGATGAGAGCGCGACTCGCGCTGCTGGTCGCCGCGGTCAGCGTCCTCATCCTGCTCGCGTTCCTGGTGCCGCTGGCGCTGCTCGTGCGTACCGTCGCCGAGGACCGGGCCACCGTGCGCGCCACGGCGGACGCGCAGAGTCTCGTCCCGGTGGTGGGGACCGCCGACGCGGCCACCATCCGGCTGACCGTCGAACAGCTCGCCGCCGACTCGGGTCGGCCGGTCAGTGTGTACCTGCCCGACGGCACCGTCCTCGGCACCCCGGTCCCCCGCACCGCGGCCGTCGCTCTGGCCGCGCGCGGCCAGAGCCTGACCGGCGAGTCGGAGTCCGGTCGGGAGGTGGTCATCGCCGTGCAGGGCCGGGCGGACGGCACCGGCGTGATCCGGGTCGGCGTGCCCCGGGACGAGCTGACCGCGGGCGTCGGCCGGGCCTGGCTCGTGCTGGCCCTGCTCGGGCTCCTCCTGGTGCTCATCGGCTTGGTGGTCGCCGATCGGCTGGCCCGCACCCTGGTCCGGCCGATCGGCGCGCTCTCGGCCGTCTCGCACCGGCTCGCCAACGCGGAGCTGGACGCCCGGGTCACCCCGTCCGGGCCCCGTGAGCTGCGCGAGGTCGCCGGCGCCCTCAACCACCTGGCCAGCCGCATCCAGGTGCTGCTGGTGCAGGAGCGCGAGCAGGTGGCGGATCTGTCGCACCGGCTGCGTACGCCGTTGACCGCCCTGCGGCTCGAGGCGGAGTCGCTGCGCGACCCGGACGACGCGGCCCGGGTCACGGCGGCCGTGGACGGCCTCGAACGGGCGGTGACCGGCCTCATCCGCGAGGCTCGGTGGCGCCGGACGCCGGACGCCGGGCCCACCGGCTCGGACGCCGCCGCGATCGTCGGCGAGCGGGTGGCGTTCTGGTCCGTGCTCGCCGAGGACACCGGCCGACCGGTGACGCTCGACCTGGCACCCGGGCCGCTGCCGGTCGGCGTGCCCGCCGACGAGTTGGCCGCAGCGGTGGACGCGCTGCTCGGCAACGTCTTCGCGCACACGCCCGACGGCACCCCGTTCACCGTGCGGCTGGTCCGCGAGGGCGGGCAGGTGGTGTTGACCGTTGCCGACCGGGGGCCGGGCCTGCCAGCCGACGCGGTACGCCGAGGCGCGAGCGCGGCCGGTTCGACGGGGCTCGGGCTCGACATCGCGCACCGGGCGGCGCAGGCCGCGGGCGGGCGGCTGGAGCTGGGCGCGGCGGCGGGCGGCGGAGCGGAGGTGCTCCTTCGGCTGGGCCCGCCAACCTCCCCGGTCGTCGGCACGCCGAGGCGGCCCTGACCGGGCGTCGAGGGCTTAACGTCGCCTTAGCACCCGGACAGCGCGGCCCTAGCCACCGGCGACCGATCCTCGATGGGAGATTTCGAGGAGAGGTGGAGAACCATGAAGCGCAGTTCGATGCTCCTGGCGTCGGTCGGGGGCGCCGCGGTGCTGGCGGTGGCCGGCGTGGCGATCGGAGCAGCGGTGGCCGAGGAGAGGGAGCCGCGGGCCACGACGCTGGCCGCTGCCACGACCGCGCCCGCCACGCCGGACGACAGCGCCACTCCCGGTACGCCGGACGACAGCGCGAGCGCCGGCACGCCGAGCGCCGGTGCGCCGTCGGCGAGCACCGCCCCCGGCGGTGGCGGCGAGATCAGCCCGCAGCGGGCGGGCGAGATCGCCCAGGCGAAGGCGGGCGGTGGCCGGATCGTCGAGATCGAGGCGGAGCAGGAGCACGGCCGCCCGGTGTGGAGCGTGGAGGTGGTGGCCGGCGGTGTCGAGCACGACATCGACGTCGACCGGGAGAACGGCACCGTGCTGCGGGCCGAGCAGGACCGGGACGACGACGGCGACGACGACGGGGACGACGACTGAGCGGTCGTCCCTCGGGACGCGTTGATCACGCGGATGTGGTGCCCGACCCTATCGTCGGGCACCACATCCGCGTCGGCGTCACTGCTTCTCGGTGAAGCCGAACTGGACGATGCCCTGGTCGTCGACCGTCGCGTCGACCGAGGCGTCGCCGAGGATCTCCGCCGCGTCGCGGTCCAGGAAGATGCGGGCGCCCTGGTTGTCCACCACGTGGTCACCCTGTGTCGGCCCGGCCACGAGCTCGACGGTGAGGGACCCCGCGTCGGCGTCGGCGGCGATACGCACACCGCCGTCCTCCGCGACGTCCTGCTGATTGGCGAGATCACGGATGACCAGGACAGCGTTGTCGGTCATGGTGAGCATGGTGGAACTCCTCGTGGATTCTCTCGGATCGCGGTCGGAACGGCGCAGACCAGTGATCGGCCCGCGTCCGGGGTACACGTGGGAGGTGGTCGGGCGGCGATTCGTCGGTGCCGCCACAGGGGCAGGTCAAGGGCCCCTCTCCGCCTACGGTGCCCGCCCCTGGGCGATCCGTCAAATAGAGGCCCGTCAGTCGAGAACGGGGTCGCGGGCGAGCAGCGCGCGGATTTCCCGTACGGCCGCGCGGCCGGCCCGGTTGGCGCCGATGGTGCTCGCCGACGGTCCGTACCCGATCAGGTGGATCCGCTCGTCCGCGGCGACCCTGGTGCCGTCCATCACGATTCCCCCGCCCGGCGCGCGCAGTCCCAGCGGGGCGAGGTGGTCGAGGGCGGCCCGGAAGCCGGTGCACCACAGGATCACGTCGGCGGCCACGAAACGCCCGTCGGCCCACGCCACCCCGTCGGGTGTGATCCGCTCGAACATGGGTAGCCGCACGAGCACGCCCTGCGCGCGAAGCCGCCGGACCTCCGCGGTGACCGGCAGGCCGGTCACCCCGACCACGCTGCTCGGCGGGCGTCCGGCCCGCACCCGCTCCTCGACCAGGGCGACCGCGGCCCGACCGTGTTCCGGGGTGAACTCGATCTCCCGGAAGTCCGGTGGGCGCCGGCTCACCCACGTGGTGCTCGCGGCGACCGGGGAGATCTCGCCGAGGAGCTGAACGGCGGAGGTGCCCGCTCCCACCACGACGACCCGCCGGCCGGCGAACTCGCCCGGTCCCCGGTAGTCGGCCGTGTGCAGTTGCCGCCCACGGAACTCCGCCCGGCCCGGGTAGTGCGGCCAGAACGGCCGGCTCCAGGTGCCGGTCGCGTTGATCAGGGCCCGCGCGCTCCACTGCCCCCGGTCGGTACGGACGTCCAGCCGGCCGCCGGGCGACGAGTGAACCGCCGTCACGCGGACCGGGCGCTCCACCGGCAGCCCGAACTCCCGCTCGTACGCGGCGAAGTAGTCGCTGACCACCTGCGACGCCGGCTCGTCCGGCGCGGCGGCAGGAAAGGGCATGGCCGGCAGGTCGTGGAAGCCGTGCACCCGCTGGACGGTCAGCGTGGGCCAGCGGTGCCGCCACGCCCCGCCCGGGCCGTCGTCGGCGTCCAGGATCACGAAGCCGCGGCCGGGGCTGAAACCGGTCCGGCGCAGGTGGTAGCCGGCGGAGAGGCCGGCCTGGCCGGCACCGATCACCACCACGTCGACGGAGCGCTCATCCACCTCTCCTGCAACGGGAAGCGCCTCGCCGCTCTGCCCTCGCCCGCGCGTCGACTCGATCACACCTTCGAGCCGGCTCGCCGCCCGACCACCACCAGATTGCCCGCTCATGCCCATAAGCTCACGGCATGACGGATATGCGGCGCTATACCGCCGAGTTCCTCGGCACCCTGCTGCTTGTCTTTTTCGGCGTGGGCAGCGCGGTGGCGGCCCGCGTCGAGGGCGGCGTGGTGGTGGTCGCCCTCGCGTTCGGATTCGTCATGCTGGCCCTCGTCTACACGATCGGTCCGCTCTCGGGCAGCCACGTGAACCCGGCGGTCACGCTCGGGATGCTGGTCTCCGGCCGGATCTCGGGGCGCGGCGCGGTGGGCTACTGGATCGCCCAGTTCGCCGGCGCCACCGTCGCCGCCTTCCTGTTGTGGGTGCTCACCCGCTGGGGTGACGTGGTCGACCAGACGGGGGCGCTGGGCAGCAACGGGTACGGCGCCCACATCAACCGGTTCGGCGCCGCGCTGCTGGAGACCATACTGACCTTCCTCTTCGTGCTGGTCGTGCTCGTGGTCACCAGTCGCGTCGAGCAGACCGCCGCCGCCGGTGTCGCCATCGGGCTCGCGCTCGCCGTGGCGCACCTCGTCGGTGTCGCCCTGGACGGCACATCGGTCAATCCGGCCCGGTCCTTCGGCCCCGCCCTCTTCGAGGGCGGCCCGGCGCTGCGGCAGCTCTGGGTGTTCATCGTCTTCCCGCTGTTCGGCGGCGCGTTGGCCGCACTGGTGGCGCCACTGTTCGCCCGGCCGGGAGCCCCGCCCGGCGAACCGGCGGAGACCGTGGAGCCGGACCCTCGACCCGGCCCGGCCTGATCCGCACCGGCCAGGCCACACCCGCCACCGTCCCGGCCGACACCGTCCGAGCCGACACCGCACGCCGGACTCCGCGGGCCGGCACCGCGGGCCGGCGCGGCGTCACGGGCGCGGCCGCCGCGGCCCGCCACGCGGACGGCGGTCACCACTGTTCGCCGCCGTCACCTCGACGGAACCGGACGTTCCCCCCTGGCGTCTGTTCTGTCGACTGGCGAGCGGGGAGGCGGGATGCGGAGACGGCGCGCACGGTCGGTGCTGCTGCTCGCGGGGCTCACACTCGGCCTGCTGTCGAGTGGGTGCTCGGGCGTCGGGGTGGCCGACGCGCCGGCCGAGGGCCGCGCCTCGTACCAGGTCTGGGGGCTCAACGAGGCGTCCAGCGACCTCGGCGGCGACGACCGGACGGTGGTGCTCAACGGCGACCTGGAGCGCGACAGCCAGGCGTTCTTCACGGCGGACGGCCGGTGGCGGGACGAGGGCTTCGTGCTGGACGAGGCCTCCGCCGAGCGGGTCCGCGCGCTGGCCGGGCGGTTGCCCGAGCGCACCGGCGACCCTCGCTGCGCGCGGCTGGTGCTCGTCGACGACGGCCTGGTCGACCGGGCGGTGGCCGTGGTGACGCCCCAGAGCGACGCGTCCACCGTGACCGCCACCCGCCTCGCCGGCTGAGCCGGTGGCGCCGTACGGCAAAAACTTTCGCCCTTGGCCCTTCTCGGGCGATTATCGCCATGACAGCATCGGCGCATGCAACGTCGTCTCTTTCCCCGGACGCTCGCGCTCGTGGCGCTGGTCGCCGCCGCGGCCACCGCCGGCGCCCCGGGCGCCACCGCCGAGGCCCCCGCCCCCTCCGTGACCCGACTTCACGCGACCATCGACGCGATCCTCGCCGACTCCCGGCTCGCCGGGGCACAGGCGTCGGTGGTGGTGGTCGACACCGCCAGCGGCGAGACGCTCTACCACCGCAACGGCGACCGGCGGCTGGTGCCCGCCTCCAACACGAAGCTGCTGACCTCCACGGCCGCCATGGCCCTGCTCGGCCCCGACCATCGCTTCACGACCGACGTTCGCGGCAGCGGCAGGCGACACGGCGGGGTGCTCTCCGGCGACGTCTACCTGCGCGGCGGCGGCGACCCGACGATGCTGGCCGCCGACTACGACGCGCTCGCCGCGAAGGTGGCGGCGTCGGGCGTACGCGTGGTGACCGGCGACCTGGTCGCCGACGACACCCGCTACGACCGGACCCGGCTCGGGCCGGACTGGACCTGGGACGACGAGCCCTACTACTACGCCGCCCAGGTGTCGGCGCTGACCGTCGCGCCCGACACCGACTACGACGCGGGCACCGTGATCGTCCACGCGGCGCCCGGCAGGCGGGCCGGCGCCGCCCCGGTGCTGACCACCACCCCACCGACCGGCTACCTGCGCTTCGACAACCGTGCGAAGACCGTCGCCGACGGGGAGACGTCGATCTCCTTCGAGCGCGAGCACGGCGGCAACACGATCGTGGTCACCGGCCAGATCGCGGTGGGCGGCGAGCCGGCGAGTGACTGGGTGACGGTCTGGGAGCCGACCGGCTACGCGGCCGACGTGTTCCGGGCGGCGCTCACCCGCCACGGCGTGCGGGTGCTGGGCCGTACGGTCCTCGGCCGGGCCACGCCGGCCGGGGCGGCCACCCTGGCCCGGCACGACTCGATGCCCCTGGCGGAGCTGATGGTGCCGTTCCTCAAGCTCTCCAACAACGGGCACGCCGAGGTGCTGACCAAGGAGATTGGGCAGGTGACCTCCGGGGCCGGCACCTGGTCGGCGGGTCTCGCCGCGATCAACGGGTACGTCGCGGGCGCCGGCATGGACACCGGCACGCTCCGCCAGCGGGACGGCTCCGGTCTCTCCCGGCGCAACCTGATCCCCGCCGACGAGTTCGTCGACCTGCTCACCGCCGTGCGCGCCGAACCCTGGTTCGACACCTGGTACGCGGCGCTACCGATCGCCGGGCAGGCGGAGCGCTTCGTGGGCGGCACCCTGCGCAGCCGCATGCAGGGCACGGCGGCGGCGGGCAACGTGCACGCCAAGACGGGCAGCCTCACCGGCGTCTCCAGCCTCTCCGGCTACGTCACCGACGCCGACGGCCGGGTGCTGGCGTTCTCGATCCTGCTGAACAACTACCTGGCCTCGTCGGTGAAGGGGCTGGAGGACCAGATCGCGATCGCGCTCGCCACGTACGGCGAACAGAGCGTCAGCACGGCGCGGGTGGCGCCGCCGGCGGCGCCCTCGGCACCGCAGGGCCCCGAGGGGCTCGAGTGCTCCTGGGTCAAGCCGATCGCCTGCTAGGAGCCGCGCACACCCCGCTCCGTCCGCCCCCCTGCCGTCCCGGCAGGGGGCCGTGGCGTCTCATGCGCTCGGCCGGGGCGGGAGCGACGCGGCGGGGTCGCCCCGCTCGATGAGGGCCGCGATGTCGTCGTCGCGCAGCCCCCGCAAGGCCAGCACCCGGACGCCCCAGCGGTGCAGCCGGCACGGGTGCGGATGGGCGTCGTTGCGGCAGATGGTCCCGCCGGACCAGGACCGGGGGGCGTGCACCACCACCGCCCGGACCGCGAACTGGGCGTCCTCGCCGGTGACGTACGGCGGCAGCGGGATCTCCCGCAGCAGGTCGCCGGACGGCTCGACGGCACCGGTCGAGGCGGCCGGACGGACGCGATGCGCGGTACTGCTGCTCATCTGTGCAACCCTCCACAGGGGATGGTCGGACCGGGACAGCAGAAAGTTACGACGGCACCAACGGAGGGCGACGGACAAACTGTCCCGCATCCTGAGCGCCGCACACGGTGTGCGGCAGAGCCGCGGCGGCAAGGGTTGCTCGCCCCGAGCCATCCCCGTCAGACGCGCTCCAGCACCACCACCGGGATCTCCCGGGCCGTCCGCGCCTGGTAGTCCTCGTACGCCGGCCAGATCTGCGCCATCGTCGCCCACAGGCGGGGCTTCTCCTCCGCGGTGGCGGTGCGCGCCCGGGCGGTGAACCGCTCGGCGCCCACCTGCACCTCGGCGGTGGGGTCGGCCAGCAGGTTGAGATACCAGGCCGGGTGCTGGGGGGCACCACCCTGCGAGGCCACGACCAGGTAGTCCTCGCCGTCACGGCCGTAGATGAGGGCGGTACGGCGCATCTTGCCGCTCCGGCGGCCCCGGGTCGTGAGCAGCAGCGTGAACACACCGGGACGCCACTCGTGCCCCTCGGCCCCGCCGGTCTCGAGGTAGCGGCGGATGTGGCTGGCCACCCAGCTCGTCGGGCTGTCCAGCACCTCTTCGCTCGCGGGCATCGACGGCTCCCTCCGGATCTTCCTGCGCGACGCACCCACGCTACTCCCGAACCCCGCCCGCCGAAGCGCGGAGCGACGCACCGGTCAGCGCAGCGCGACGGCCTGGAGGCCGACGTTGCCGCAGTCGCGGGAGAACACCGCCTCGCTGGTCCAGGTGATCAGGAGCCGGGCGCCCTTCGGCGCGCGGAAGCGCAGCGTGAACTCGGCGCTGCGGCTGGTGTGCGGGTCCTCCAGGCGCAGCGTCGTCGTCGGACCGCCGGTGGACAGACGCGCCTCCAGCCGCCCCCGCGCCATCCACAGTCCCGCGTAGAGCCGCACCGTCCGCAGTTCCCCGTCGCCGGCCACCGCCAGCTTGAACCCGTTGCCGACGCCGCAGGTGTAGACGCCGTTCGACGTGCCGCCCACGGCCGGGACCGACCTGCCGTCGCGCCAGGTGAACAGCTCCTGGTTACCGTCCCAGCTGTTGCGGGCGCCGTTGCCGCCCTCGTCGAGGATCTCACCGGAGCCGCCCCGCTTCCGGACCGTCGAGCCTCCGCCGCGCAGCCCCCAGTGCACCCAGTCGCGCGTCCCGGCCGCGGTCAGGTCGACCTCGGCCGGGATGTCGCGCTGGGTCACGGTGAGCAGCGGGGACACCGGGGCCACGGGTCGGCTGACGGACGGGCTGGGTGAGGCGGACGGCGGGCGCTGCCGGGGCCGCAGTCCGGGGGTGGCCGGGGCGGAGTCCTCGCCGCCCACCTCGGCCGGGGGAAGGCCGGGTGGGCGACGCGCCTCGATGGGCGGCCCGCCGGGGCCGCCGGAAATCGACTCGGGACGGCCGCCGAGGTACGCCAGCAGGGCGACGAGGCAGGCCAGCACGGCGACACCGACGGCCAGCCAGCGGTACCGGCGCGGCGGAGCGAACCCGGCCGCCAGCCGACGGGCCGCGGCGAGCCCCGCCGTCAGCCCGCGCGCCGGACGGGCCGCGGCGAGCCCCCACCGCGGCACGGAACGGAGCGAAGACCCGGCGGCCGAACGGTGCCGGGGTGTTCTCAGGGCCGCCCGGTGGGCGGACCCGCGGCCGGACGCACGCGCCGGAGAGACATCCTCCTCGGTCACCGACCCTCCGCTCCCACCGACCGGCATCACCCCGAGTCGCCCGCACGAGACCGGACGCCCTCCGGGCGCTTCGCCCGCTTCCACACCGGAACCGGACAGTCCACGTGCCCGGTCTGGTAGGGCAAGGTAGCGGACATCGGTCGGAAGCGGAATCGCGGTCCACCAACCGGCGGGCCCCTTCCCGCCTTCCCCCTGCTGGCCGGGCGGACGGGCGATCCGTCATCGACCATAGTGGACAATGGGAGGCCGGAGCCGCGCCCACCACGGCCCGGACGTGGTCGCGGACGACGGTGGGACGGGTGCCTCAGCAGGGCGGGCGGCAGAGGAGCCGCCCGGCGGTCACCGCCGCTCCCGGCGGCGCAGGCCGCGCCCCGGGTGCCAGCTCTCGATGACCAGGTGGTCCGGCGGGTCGCCGACCCGGGTCAGCACCACCTCGGTCAACTCGATCCGGAACCGGTGGGAGCCGTCCTCCGCGAGCGGCTCCTCGTGCGCGATCCCGCTGATCTTCGCGTCGCCGCCCCAGGCCGTCGGGTCGCCCTCCGGGGCGTCCTCCTGCGGGCAGTGCAACGCCACCCTCGGGTCACGGCGCAGGTCCAGCGCCTTCAGGGCGCCGGCCATGCTGCCCAGCCGCAGGTGCTCGGCGTCGAAGTCGAACTCGGTGCCGCTGATCCGCGGCGAGCCGTCCCGGCGCAGCGTCGCCATCGTGCCGTGCTTGCGCACCGTGAACCGCGCGCGCACCCGCTCGGCGAAGTCGGGCTCCTCGGACTGGAGATCTGACCACCACGTCATGCCGCCCACCATGCCAGGCATGACTGACAGCCGGCGTCACCTTTTCGTCAGCGAACCTCGAAACCGAGCGCCCGGGCGATCACCACCGCCTGTTCCGGGTCGATCACCGCGCCGGCCCGCTCCACGGTCAGCGGGTCGAGCGCGTCCAGATCGCTGCCGCGCAGGTCGGCGCCGTCGAGACGCGCGCGGTGCAGTTGGGCGCCGGAGAGGTCGACGCCGGTCACCGTCGCCCCGGTGAGGTTCGCACCGGTCAGGTCGACCTCGCGCATGCGTACGTCGACGAGGCGCACCCCCCGCAGGTCGGCGCCGGGCAGCGCCACGAAGGACCAGTCACCGCCGGTGACGGTGAGCGGCCGCAGATCGCACTGGGCGAACGTGCTGCCCACCAGCTTGCAGCCGGTGAACTCGGCCTCGAAGAGGTTGCACCGGGTGAAGGTGCAGCGGAGGAAGGCCGAGTCGGTGTGCCCCGAGGCGTTGAACTGGACGTTGCCGAAGGTGCACTCGGTGAAGACGGCGCCCCGGGAGATCGCCTCGGTGAGATCCACGCGGTGGAACTCGCAGCGGGTGAAGTGCCGGTCGACCAGCTCCTCGGCGTACCAGTCCTCGTCGCGGTAGGTGACTCCCTCGGTCTGCTCCGGCATCGGGCCAGGCTACCCACGGGCGCCGACAAGTGTGGCCGGCCGCCCTTCCGCGGCGGCCGTACCGGCTAGTACCTTCGGCGGCGTGAGTGTGGCGCGGAGCATCGACCCGGACCAGATCGGCTTCGATCCGGCGCGCCTGGCGCGCATCGACGAGCACTTCGGCAGGTACGTCGACGACGGCCGGCTCGCCGGCTGGCAGGCGGTCGTGAGCCGACGCGGCGAGATCGTCCACTCGGCCACGTACGGCCTGCGGGACCGGGAGTCGGGCGCGCCCGTCGAGGCCGACACCCTCTGGCGCATCTACTCGATGACCAAGCCGATCACCTCGGTCGCGGCCATGATGCTCTGGGAGGCGGGCCACTTCGAGCTGACCGACGACATCAGCCGTTGGCTGCCCGAGTTCGCCGACCTGAGGGTCTACGCCAAGGGCTCGACGCTGAAGCCCTACACCGTGCCGGCCGTGGAGCCGATCCGGGTGTGGCACCTGCTCACGCACACCTCCGGCCTGACGTACGGCTTCATGCAGACGTCGGTGGTCGACGGCCTCTACCGGGCGGCCGGCTACGACCTGTACCCGCCGTCGGGCGTCGACCTGGCCGGCGCCTGCGAGGCCTTCGCCCGGCTGCCGCTGCTCTTCCACCCCGGCACGGCCTGGGGCTACTCCGTCGCCACCGACGTGCTCGGCCGGCTGATCGAGGTGGTCTCGGGCCAGAGCCTCGACGCCTTCCTCACCGACCGGATCTTCCGCCCGCTGGGCATGACCGACACCCACTGGTACGTCGAGGGCGACGAGGCGGCGCGTCTCGCCGCGCTCTACGCGCCCCACCCGCAGACCGGGCAGGCCGTGCGGTTCGACCAGCTCGGCGCGCTCGCCCACCGGAAGCCGACCATGCTCTCCGGCGGCGGCGGGCTCATCTCCTCCGCAGGCGACTACCACCGGTTCACCCAGATGCTGCTGCGCGGCGGCGAGCTGGACGGCGTACGTCTGCTCGGCTCCCGCACCGTGCGCTTCATGACCCGCAACCACCTCCCCGGCGGTCAGGACCTGGGCGCCCTCTCCACCGGCGGGTTCGCCGAGACCACCCTCGACGGGATCGGCTTCGGGCTCGGCTTCGCGGTCGTCGACGACCCGATCCCCAGCCGGGTGCCGAGCAGCGTCGGCGAGTACTACTGGGGCGGCGTGGCGAGCACCGCGTTCTGGGTGGACCCGGTCGAGGAGATCACCGCGCTGTTCTTCACCCAGCTGCTGCCCTCCAGCACCTACCCGATCCGACCGCAGCTGCGGCAGCTGGTCTACTCCGCCCTGGTCGACTGACCCGCGGTCACCGGAGCGTTCTTCGGGTAACGCCCACCGGCGACCGGGAGCGGTCAATAGCCTGAGGACGGGGCTACGTCCGGTGGGAGGGCGCTCATGAGCAGCATCGTGGTGTTCGGCGCGGGTGGCACCGCCGGCTCCCGGGTCAGCGCCGAGGCGGTCACCCGGGGGCACCGGGTCACCGCGGCGGTGCGCCGTCCGGAGGCCACCTCCTACCTGCCGGCCGGCGTGCGGGTCGTCACCGGGGACGCCACCAGCGAGCGCAGCGTTCGGGAGTTGGCGCCGGAGGCGGACGTCATGGTCGTGGCGATCGGCGGGGGCGAGCAGGGGCTCTGGCTCGACGCGGCGCGGACGCTGGTCAGCACGCTGCGCGGGATGCCGGAGGCGCCCCGGATCATCCACCTCGGCGGCGGGTCGACGCTGCTCACCCCGAACGGGACGCGCTATCTGGACGAGCCGGACTTCCCCGAGGAGTATCTCGACTCGGCGCGGGGCCAGGCCGACGCCCTCGACTACTACCGCGCCGAGGCCGACGGCGTGACCTGGACGTACGTCTCCCCACCGCCACTGGAGTTCCACCCCGGCGAGCGGACCGGGCACTACCGCACGGGCACGGACCAGCCGGTCACCGACGACCAGGGCCGGTCGGTGCTCACCTACGAGGACCTCGCCGTCGCGATCGTCGACGAGATCGAGAGCCCACGGCACGAGAACACCCGCTTCACGGTCGCGTACTGACCGGCAGCGGCCGGAAGTGGGCGGGGACCCAGGCGTACCCCTCGGTGGCGCGGCGCAGGTGACCGATCCCGGGAAAGGGAAGATGCGCTGCCGCCACCCACCAGCGGCGCTCGGTGACCAGCTCGAACACGTCGCTTCGCGCGCGCACGGCGAGGCCCGGTTCGTTGTCGATCGCGATGGACACCTGCGGGTGCGGCAGCTGGACGGCGTGGCTGTGCACGATGTCGCCCCAGAAGAGCACCGCCTCCGCCCCGTCGCCGAACAGGTAGCCGGTGTGTCCGGCCGTGTGCCCGTGCTGGTGCAGGGCCCGTACGCCGGGAAGCACGTCGACGGTGTCGAAGGCGTCGAGCCGCCGGGCGCGCCGGTACGGGGCCAGGCTGGCGGCGGCCGCCTGATGAATCTCCCGCTGGACGCCCTCGGCCTGTGCGGCCCGCTCCCGGTCGAGCCAGTACCCGACGTCGTCCCGCGCGACGTGAACTGTGGCGCGCGGGTAGACGGCCGCACCGTCCGCGGTGACGAGGCCACCGGAGTGGTCGGGGTGCAGGTGTGTGATGAGGATGTGCTCGATGTCGTCCGGGGCGACGCCGGCGGCGGACAGGCTGTCGAGCAGGTGGCCGGTGTCCGCGCCGAGTGTGCTGCCGCTGCCGGAGTCGACGAGTACGAGGCGGCCGTCCTCCTCGACGAGGAACGCGATGACGGCGGTGTACGGGTCGCCTTCCGGGGGGAGGTGGGCGTCGGTCAGACGAGTCCGTACGAGCTCTGGCGGTATGCCCCGCAGGTCCGCGGCGAGGATGGGCACGTACCCGTCGTACAGGGCGGTGATCAGGCGGTTTCCGATGCGGAACCGCTGGAAGCCGGGCGCCTGCGTCGGCTGGCTGAGCATGGTGCGGTGTCCTCTCTCTGTAGCGGGTGCTCAGGTGTCTGGGGCGTGCTCACCCGGCGATGACGGCGGCCCTGAGGAATTCCTCGAGGGTGGTCGTGGTGGTGATCGTTCCGTCGGGGCGGTGCACCCGGATACGTCGTTCCGCCACGTCGAGCGTCATGTCGACGGTGCCGTTCGCCATCTGCTCGGAGAATCCGCCGGCTCTCAGCGCGGCGCGTACGGCGTCGGCGGTCCGGACCTCGTACCGGGCATCCGGAGCGCCGACCGCCGTGCCGATCAGCCGGACGGCCTCGGCGAGCGTCCGGTCCGCCGGGCCGATCACCTCCACCGATCCGGGCGTGAAGGGGCGGTCGCCACGCAGGAACTCCGCCGCGACGCGCCCGACGTCCGCGGTGGCGATCATCGGCAGCGGAAGGTCGGGGGGAAGAAGCCCGCCGGTGGCGCCGGTGGCCCGGATGGCGGCGACGTCGGGGAGCAGGTTCTCCATGAACGACCCCGCCCGCAGGTGGACCGCCGGCACTCCGGTGGCGTCGATCGCCTGCTCCAGGCGCCTGAGCCCCCACACCGGTCCGCGTGCCTCGGGGTAGTTGGCCGCCCAGCCGCTGAGGGTCACCACGCGCCGTAGCCGACCGTAGCGGTGCGCGGTCTGTACGGCGTGCGCCTGCGCGGCGATCACGGCCCGCTGGTAGGCCGTGAAGTCCGAGCTGTCGGGGATGAGACCCGGAGCGATCATGACGAACGCGCCGGTGGCGTTGGCCAGGACGGTGGCGAGGCGGTCCGGGTCGTCGAGCGGACTGAGGTAGGCCAGGGCGCCGCGTTCCGCGTACGGAAGCAGTCGGTGGTGATCGCGTCCCACGGCCACGACCATTGGTCCGCGGTCCAGCAGAGCCTGGACGACGGCTGAACCGGTGGCACTGGTGGCCGCGGTGACGACGACGAGGTCCGGTCCCGGCGCCGCCGGGGTGACGGTGGGTGAGGACGACGTGTTCATGCCCTCACTGTGCTGCGACCCGAGACGCCCAACCAGGCTCTGCGATGGATACCCAGCCGACGGAATATTTCCGACAAGACTCCGCAAGACCGGTGCGGTCGGACGGACTCCCCGGAGGCTCCGGCTCCGGCGGCGGTTGACGCGGCCGGGTATCCACCGCATGGCTGGGCAGGGCACCGGGGTTCGTGGGGACACTGGAGAGATGAACGGCAGGTGGTCGTCGTCGAGGGAGCTGGGTGCGTTCCTGCGCAGCCGGCGGGCAGCCCTGACCCCCGAGGAGGTGGGCGTGCCCTCCTGCGGGCAACGCCGCGTGCCCGGTCTCAGACGTGAGGAACTGGCCCAACTCGCGGGCATCAGCGTGACCTACTACACGCGCCTGGAGCAGGGGGAAAGCCACCAGATCTCGGACTCTGTCCTGGATTCCCTGGCGCGCGTGCTCAAACTCGCCCCGCACGAGCGCGCCTACCTGGTCCGGCTGGCCCGGCCGGACCGGACCAGCCGCTCCACCGCCGAACCGGAACGGGTACGCCCCTCGGTTCAGGCCCTCGTCGACGCCGCCACCGGACAGGCCGCCATCATCGTGGGACGACGCGCCGACCTGCTGGGCGGCAACCGGCTCGGCTTCGCTCTGTGGGGGCTGCCCGCACCGGACAGCGGGTCCCGCGAGTCCCAGCCGAACATCGCCCGGATCACGTTCCTCGACCCGTCGGCCCGGGACCTCTTCCCGGACTGGGAGGCGCAGGCGAGGGACGTCACCGCCTATCTACGCCACGCCGCCGCGCAGTTTCCGGACGATCATGAGCTGCACGCGCTTGTCGGCGAGTTGAGCGTCCGCAGCCCGGACTTCGTCCGGATCTGGTCCGAGCATCCGGTGAGCGACTGCCCGCACTCGGTACGCGAGTACCGGCACCCGCGGGTCGGCAGCATGATCCTGAACGAAGAGGTCGTCCGGCTCACCGATGAGCCCGGGGTGCGGATCATCTTCAGCGGCGCGGAGGACGGCACGGAATCGGCGGAGCGGCTCCGTCTGCTCGACGCCGTCACCTGACGGATCGACCGCCACACGATCGGCGGGGCGTGCCCTAGTCGGCGAGGCGGGCGGGGAAGCCGCCGGTGGCGATCGGGCCCCAGCGGTCGATGGTGACCCGGATCAGCGACTTACCCTGCTTCACCATGGCCGCCCGGTACTCGTCCCAGTCCGGGTGCTCACCGGAGATGCAGCGGAAGTACTCCACCAGCGGTTCGAGCGCCTCGGGCAGGTCCAGCACCTCGGCCGTGCCGTCGAGCTGCACCCATGGCCCGTTCCAGTCGTCGGAGAGCACGCAGGCCGAGACCCGGGGGTCGCGGCGGACGTTGGCCGCCTTGGCCCGCTCGGGGTAGGTGGAGATCACCAACCGGCCGGCCGGGTCCACGCCCGCGGTCACCGGCGAGGCCTGGGGCCGGCCGTCCGCCCGCGTCGTCATCAGCACCACGCGGTGCCGGGGCCGGAGGAACTCGATCAGGCCGTCCCGGTCGACTGTCGTGTTCGTCGCGATGCTGCGTGCCACCCGTCGTTTCTACCAGCCCCGGTCGCCGCGGCCGAGCCGGTGTGCCCCGCCGGCTCAGCGGGGCCCGGGGAGGGCCCGGTCGGGAGCGTGTTGGGCCGGCACACGGGGCCGTGTCGACGGCCGCCAGGCCCGCCCGTTGGCGTAGATCACGCGGAAGCCCAGGTACGACGCGAGGGGTGCCCAGTGGGCGGACCCCATCCGCAGCTCCGCGGCGTTGTGCCGTTGGCCGTTGGCCAGCACGTCGAGCAGGACGGTTTCGAAGGCCGCCGATTCCACCCAGTCCACGTCACGAGTGAAGCCGCAGATCAAAGCCGCTCCGGTGACGTCGAGGAATTCGCGTAGCGCGGCGTCCGAGGCGCGCAGCACGGAACAGCTGCCGAAGTAGAGGCGACGGCCCTCGCAACGGCCGGCCATCAGTTCGGCGACGTCGGAGAGTTCGACCGAGTTCCAGTCGGTGAGGCAGAGTCGGTGCGGCTCACCGTGCATCGCGAAGAACCCGACCCGATGGTCGGCGTACTGCTTGAGCAGCCACCGGTCCAGGAAGTAGAACAGCTCGTCGCGGGTCGCCGCGTCCTTGTGGATGAACCGGATCTTGCCCAGTCGTTCGAGCAGTTCGAGCGTCGGCAGCACCGAACCCCGCTCGTTGAGGTCGCGATGCCACTGACCCTCGACGCAGAAGACTCCTCCCCGCGCCACGTGCACCTCCGACCGCCGCGCCAGCCCCGGGCGCTGACGTTACCGCCTGCCCGCGGCCGGAGAACATCACCCTCGGTGCGCCGCCACGCGACGTTCGGTGTGTTTCTCGCTGCTCACCGCTCCCTGGGAAAAATGGCCGGTTCGCAGAATGGGACCTCTTTTCAGCAACCGCTCAGCAACTCCAAATTGTGAGGACAATTCTCGTTAATCGCCCCCAACCGGCCCGACAGGTGTCAGGGTGGAAACCGCGGGACGTCCCGGTCGATGGCCCGAAGCCACCCCATTCACGCTCCTATCGGGAGGACTTCTGTGCGCGTAAACACCCTGAAGCGAGCTGCCGTCGCCTTCGCCCTGGCGCTGCCGGGGGCCGCGATCGCCGCGGTGGTCGCCGCGCCAGCGGCCCATGCCGACGGCTGCTACACGTGGAACCGCAACCTCTACCAGGGGCGGTCCGGTGCCGACGTCCGCGAACTCCAGGTCCGGGTCGCCGGCTGGGCCGGCAACCGGGACATCGTGGAGACCGACGGCATCTTCGGGCCGAAGACCGCCGCCGCGGTCCGGCGGTTCCAGCAGGCGTACGGGCTGAAGGTGGACGGCGTCGTGGGCCCCGAGACGTACGCGAAGCTCTACGAACTCCAGGACAACGACTGCACACCACGACACTTCAGCTACACGGAGCTGGACGACGGTTGCGGTCGCGGCGGGTGGAGCGGGGGCCCGCTTCCCGCCGGCGAGACCCGGCAGAACGCGCTGCGCACCATGTGGAAGCTGGAGGCGCTGCGCCGCAGTCTCGGTGACGAGCCCCTCTACGTGACGAGCGGCTTCCGCAGCCGGTCCTGCAACAACCAGGTCGGCGGCGCGTCGGACAGCCAGCACCTCTACGGCACCGCCGCGGACGTCGTGTCGCGCACCTCGTCCCTCTGCGAGGTGGCCCGCGCCTCCCGCAACCACGGTTTCAGCGGGATCTTCGGGCCCGGCTACCCCGACCACGACGACCACGTGCACCTGGACTCGCGTCGGGAGAACAACGCCGACGGCACCCGGAACACGACCAGCTGGTCGGCCCCGGACTGCGGGGTCCGCTGAGCACCAGCGGCGTGACGCCGGCCCGGCGCGGAGTCTCACCGCGCCGGGCCTGCGCCTTTCCGCCCCGGGGCCGGCGGGCGGGCCCCCGCTCAGCTGGCCCGGGGCCAGCGCGGCGCGGTGGCGGGGGGCGCCACCGCCCGGCCGTTTCCGGAGCCGACCGCCGGGCGTACGCCAGGCGGCACCGCCCGGGCCGACTGGCCTCGGACGGCCGGGGTGGAGCGGTCCACGGGGCTGCGCGCCGGGTAACGGACCGGCCGGTCGGGGCGCGTCGGGCCGGTGGCCGTGAACGGGAACGGGACGTGCACGAACGGGTTGCCGTGCCGGACGAGCGCGTCGACCTGGCGGTCGTTGAGCCCGTGCGCGAGCAGGACGTTGCGGCCCCAGCGGTGCAGCCGGCAGGGGTACGCCGCCGCGTCGTTGCGGCACTTCGGCCCGGCCGGCCACTCCTCCGCCGCGTGCACCACCACGGCCCGCACCGCGAGCCGGACGTCCTCGGGGGTCGGCGACGCCGGCACCGGCAGCTCCCCCAGCACCTGGTCGATGGGATCCGTCGACTGCTCACCAACACGCACGGCAGGCCTCCCGCAGCTCGGCAGCGGTGCGGCGGGCCCGCCGCACCCGCATCCTCGGGCAGGGGTACGGCCGTCGCCGCGCAGCGGTTCAATCCGGCCGACGGCCGGCGAGATCAGACCAGGCCGGCGTCGTGCACCAGCAGGGCCACCTGCACCCGGTTGTTGAGGTCGAGCCGGGTGAGCAGCCGCGAGACGTACGCCTTGACCGTCGCCACGCTCACGAACAGCTCCGTCGCGATCTCGGCGTTGGTCCGGCCCTGCCCGAGCGCGACGGCGACCTCCCGCTCCCGCTCGCTGAGCCCCGCGAGCAGGCGCAGCGCGCGCTCCCGACGCGGATCCGGCCCGGGCGGGGCGGCCGCGGCGCCGGTGACGTGCGCGATCAGCGTGCGGGTGACCGCCGGGGAGAGGGTCGCCTCCCCCGCCGCCACCCGTCGCACCGCCCGCACGATCTCGGCGGGCGGGGTGTCCTTCAGCAGGAAGCCGGCCGCCCCGGCACGCAACGCCCGGAGCACCTGCTCGTCAGCGTGGAAGGTGGTCAGCACCAGCACCTCGGGCGGGTCGGGCAGCGACCGCAGGGTCTCGGTCGCGGCCAACCCGTCGAGCCTCGGCATGCGGATGTCCATCAGCACCACGTCGGGCCGGCCCGCCGCGACGGCGTCCGGCACCTCGCCGCCGTCGGCGGCCTCGCCCACCACCCGCAGGTCCGGCACCCCGCCGAGGATCATCGACAGCCCGGCCCGCACGAGCGGGTCGTCGTCGACGATCAGCACCCGCACCGGCTCCGGCGACGGCCCGTCGCCGCTCCCACCCGACCCCGGCCCGGCCGTTGCGGCCCCCGGACCGCCCCACCGCGGCGCGTCCGGCCCTGACCCCGTCATGCCGCCCACGGCAACCACGCCGCCAACCGGAAGTCGCCGTCGTCGTCCCGCCCGTACTCGAGCCGCCCGCCGGCCAGGGTGACCCGTTCGGTGATGCCGACCAGCCCGGTGCCGGCGCCGGGGATCCGCGCGTCCGCCGCGCCACCGACCGGCCAGCGGTTGCGGATCTCCACGGTGAGTCCGGCGCCCGGCGCACCCGCCACCCCGACGGTGACCACCGCGCCGGGGGCGTGCTTGCGGGCGTTGGTGAGCCCCTCCTGCACGATCCGGTACGCGCTGCGTCCCACCGCCGCGGGCACCGCCTCCGGATCCGCCACCAGATTCGTGGCGTTGACCCGTACGCCAGCGGACCGGGACTCCTCGACGAGCGCCGGCAGGTCGGCCAGGGTGGGCTGCGGGCGTTCCGGGTCGCCCTCCCCACCGGACTCGGCGCGCAGCACACCGATCACCTCGCGCAGGTCCTGCAACGCGGCGTGGGCGCTGCCGCGGATCACCCCGGCGGCCTTCGCCACCTCCTCCGGTGGGGCGTCCGGACGGAACTCCAGCGCGCCCGCGTGCAGGCTGAGCAGCGAGATCCGGTGCGCGAGGACGTCGTGCATCTCGCGGGCGATCCGGGTGCGCTCCAACTGGCGGGCCTGCGACACCCGCAGCTGCTGCTCCGCCTCGGCCCGCTCGGCGCGCTCCCGCAGCGACAGCACGAGCTGCCGGCGGGCCCGGACGAACATCCCCCACGCCAGCACCGTCACGCTGATCACCACGCCCCAGATGGTGGCCGCCCAGTACGGCATGCTCGGCTCCGGGCGCAGGTAGCCGAAGGCGAAGTTCGTGACGAGCCCGGCCGCGGTGACGGCCAGCGCGACCGCCGTGCGCCGGTGCACCACCACGGTGAAGTAGATGATCAGCAGCGGACCTGCACCGGCCATCGAGAACGCGGTCAGTGGCAGGGTCGCCACCGCCAGCCCGAGCGGCCAGCGCCGGCGCAGCCACAGCAGCCCGCAGCAGACCAGCCCGACGATGGCGTCCGCGACGATCATCCAGCCGTAGGGCAGCCGGGTGGCGAACTCCGGAGTCGGGGTGAGGGCGTCCAGCGTGGCGAGCAGCACCCACAGGAGCGAGAACACGAAGGCCACGCTGTCGACGATCCAGTCGCGGGTGGTGCGCCTCGGCTGGGCCCGGGCCCGGTCCCGGTCGACCGGCACGGCGAGCGCCCCGGGCAGCAGCCAGGGGTGGTCCGGCACGACGGCGCTGGTCACGCGCCCATGCTAGGCAGCCCCGGCCGCGGGCAGCCAGCTACCAAAGTCGAGACCCCGGCGCGACCAAGGTCGGCCCGAGGGCAGACCGCTGGCCGCAGCGCCCGACCGGGCGGCGCGGGCAGGCTCGACGCATGATCAGCGTGGAGAACCTGAGCAAGCGGTACGGCCGGCACCCGGCCGTCGACGACGTGTCGTTCCGCTGCGAGCCCGGCACGGTGACCGGGTTCCTCGGGCCGAATGGAGCGGGCAAGTCCACCACCCTGCGGATGATCTGCGGGCTGACCCCGCCGACCGCAGGTCGGGCCACCGTCGGCGGCCGCCCCTACCGGGAACTGGACAACCCGGGGCGGGAGATCGGTGTGCTGCTGGACGCCTCGGCGCAGCACTCCGGGCGGACGGGCCGGGAGGCGCTGACGGTCGCGGCGCAGACGATGGGGCTGGACCGGCGGGAGGTCGCCGCCAAGCTCGAGCTGGTCGGGCTGGACGGGGCGGCGGCCAAGCGGCGGGTCCGGGCGTACTCGCTGGGCATGCGGCAGCGTCTCGGGCTGGCGCTGGCGCTGCTCGGGGACCCGCGGGTGCTCATCCTCGACGAGCCGGCCAACGGGCTCGACCCGGAGGGGATCTTCTGGATGCGCGGGCTCCTGCGCGACTTCGCCGACCGGGGCGGCACCGTGCTGCTCTCCTCCCACCTGCTGCGCGAGGTGGAGGCGGTCGCGGACCGGCTGGTGGTCATCGGGGGCGGCCGGGTCGTGGCCCAGGGAGACAAGACCGAACTGCTCGCCGGTGACGGCACGCTGGTCCGCGCCCGGGACGCGGAGGCCCTGCGCCGGGCCCTGGACGCGGCGGGTCTCGCCGTCCGCGACGTGCCGGACGGGCTGCTGGTGCGCGCCGAGTCCGAGGCCGTCGGGCAGGCGGCGGCGGACGCCGGCGTCGTGCTGACCGAGCTGCGCCCGGCCGGCGCCGGGCTGGAGCAGCTCTTCCTCACCCTCACCGCCGAGCCGACCAAGGAGGCCACGAAGTGACCACCGCGACCGCATCCCCCGCCAGCACCGTGCAGCCGCGCCACCGTCCCGGCGTGCCGCGGCCGTCGCTGCTCCGCCTGACCGGGGTGGAGCTGCGGAAGCTGGCCGACACCCGGGCCGGGCTCTGGCTGCTGATCACGATCGGGCTGACCACGGCGGCCATCGTCACGCTCCAGCTCATCTACGCCGAGGAGGACGGGCAGACCTTCGCGTCGTTCTTCGTGCCGTCGCTGCTGCCGGTGGGAGTGCTCCTGCCGGTGCTGGGCATCCTCTCGATCACCGCCGAGTGGTCGCAGCGGACAGCGCTCGTCACGTACGCCCTGGTGCCCCGCCGGGAGCGGGTCGTCGCCGCGAAGCTCATCGCGGTGGTGCTGGCCGCGCTCGCGTCCGTACTGGTCAGCCTGGCCGTGGCGGCGGTCGGGACGCTGATCTCCGGCGCGACCGGCGGTGCGGGCCGGTGGGAGTTCGACGAGGCGCTGCTGCTGAACGCCGTCGTCTTCCAGGTCGCCAACGTGCTGATGGGCGCCGGGTTCGGGCTGCTGCTGCTCAACACCCCGCTGGCCATCGTGACCTACTTCCTGCTGCCCACCGTGTGGTCGATCGTCGGCGGGATGGTGCCGGCGCTGGAGCGGCCGGCCGGTTGGCTGGACACCGGCCGCACCATGGAGCCGCTCTTCACCGACTCCCTCGACGCCGGCCAGTGGGGCCGGCTGGGCGTGTCGCTGCTGGTCTGGATGGTCGTACCGCTGGTCGCCGGTCTGGTCCGGACGCTGCGCCGGGAGGTGGCCTGACCATGGCGGGCGGTCCCGGCTCGCCCACCCGGGTCGGGGGTGGAGCGGGCGAGCTGGCCCTGATGTGGGGCGGCTTCCCGCTGCTCGGCGCCGGGGCCGGCTGGCTGCTCGCCACCGCGGCCGGCTGGGTGTCCGACCTGCCCTGGGCACCGCTGCAGGGCCTGTTCGAGGCGCTGTCCCGGCTCCCGCAGCCGCAGGTCACGATCGGCACCACGGTGGTCGGCACCGTGGCCGGCCTGCTGCTCGCCGGTGCCGGCACCGCGGAGCGGCTCACCGTGACAGTCGACCGGGAGCGGGTCGACCTACGACGCGACGGCCGCGGCCGGGAGGTGTCCAGGCGCGACGTCCGGGTCGTCCTGATGGACGACCCGGACCTGGTGCTACTCGACGCCGACGGCGGTGAGCTGGCCCGCGAGCGCTGCGACCTGAAGGCCGACCGGTTGCGGTCGGCCTTCCGGGAGCACGGCTGGCCGTGGGCGGAGGAGGATCCGTACCGCGGCGCGTACCGGCTCTGGGTGGCCGGGCTACCCGGCCTGCCGGCGGGCGCCGACGCGCTGCTGCGGGCCCGGGAGCGGGCCATCGGGAAGGATCGCCGCGACGACGCCCGGGAGCTGCGCCGGGAACTGAGCCGCATCGGGGTGGTCGTCCGGGACGAGCAGCGCCGGCAGTACTGGCGAGTGACCGGGCGCGCCGTGCTCGCCGGCACCGACGAGCCGGCGGCGAGCGAGCCGGAGGCCGACGTTCGCTAGCCGCCGCTCGGGGGAACCGCCACCGAGCACCGGACGAGACCGACGCCGCGCAGTGCCGGTGCTGCCGACGCGGCGTCAGGCTCCGCGAGCGGTCGGGCGGCGCGCTCCGCTCTCGCGGGTGGCCGGCCGGGGCGATGCCCGACCGGAACGCGCGGCCAGCGCGCCGGGCCAGGCCAGCAGCAGGGCCATGCCGAGGCCGGCGAGCAGCCCGCCGAGGGAGTACAGGATGTCCGAGTCGGCGCTGTGGATGGGGGTGTTGCCGGCCAGCGCGCTGAACGGCGCGCCGACCCGGGTCACCGTCATGATGATGATCACGACGGCCAGCAGCACGGGCGTCCCGATCAGCCCGGCGACGGCGGTGAGACCGTGCCGGCCCCAGTCGGGGCGACCGTGCGGCCAGTCCCAGGCCAGCAGGCTGAGCCCGGTGATCAGCACCAGGCTCAGGGCAGCCAGCGGCAGCAGCCGGGCACCGGGTGGTACCTCGCGCATCCACCCGACGCCGAGCAGGGCCGCGACGCCCACGACGACGGCCAGCCCCGCCCGTACCCGGAAACGGTCCGGCGCCGCGGCCAACGCGGCGGCGAGGGCCGTCACGACCAGCAGCGCGGCCGTGGCGACGGAGGCCGGGTTCAGCTCGGGCTCCCGATCGGTGGGCGATTCGATCATGGCGGCCGTGAGTACCGACACCGCGGCGACACAGGCGGCCGCAGCCAGCGGCCGACGCCGCGGGCCGAGGGCGAGCGCGTGGCGCTCCCGGCGTACGAGGAACGCCGCCGGCACGGCGAGCACCGCGCAGCCGCCGACGGCGAGCAGCACGGTGGTCCCGGTGCCGGTCGGGTCGGCCCGGTCCACCACCAGGTCGGCGGCGACCCACAACCCGCCGAGCAGCACCGCCGGGCGGCTCCACCGCAGGTGGCCCCGCCCGGCGAGAACGAGCCCGAGGACGATCACGCCGATCGTCATGAAGCGCAGGTCACGGGCCCAGTAGGTGTGGTTCCCCGGAGAGGTCTGCGCCCCCGGCCCGAGGGGCTCGGTCAGCGGCTGCAGGACGGTCATGTTGACCGCCCACAGCACCACGGCGGCGACGGCGAGGAGCAGCCCGGCCGGGCGCGCGGTTCTCATTGACGCACGGTAGCCCGCCGGCCGGCCGGACGATGCCCCGCGCCCGGTCGACGGGCCCGCACCGACGGTACCGGTGCGGGCCCGCGCGACGGCTGGTGCTAGCCGCCGTTCCCGGTGTTGCGCACCTGGAAGGTGTAGTCGGCGTCCAGGAAGGTCAGGTCGCCGGTCGGCAGGTTGGAGATCAGGACGGCGAAGTCGTCCTGGGGGCCGTTGGCGCACTTGGTCTTCAGGTTGCCGGCGGTGAACTGGTCACCGGTGAACCGGTAGACCCAGTTGCCCGCGTCGTCGGTGGTCTCCCCCGCCGACGTGACACCGGGGGTGAGGTCGCAGTGCGACACGACCTGCACGGTCCAGTGGTTGTCCTGGGCGCCGGTGGTGGTGAACCAGTTGCCGGCCGCCGAGGAGAGGGTGGCGTCGGCCCCGTTGACCCGCACGTCGTCCACGAACCATCCGGTGTCCAGGTACGCGGCGTCCGTGGAGTAGCGGAACCGGACATCGGTGGCGCCGGCCGGCAGGTCGGCGGTGAGGTGCACGTAGACCGGGTCGTCCACGAAGTACTCGCCGCCGGAGGTGCCGGTCAGGCCGTTGCCCTCCTCGTTGTTGCCGTGCGGGTTCGTGTCCGTGGTGACGACCTGTCCGGCGTCGTCACGCAGCGGCACGGTGACCCACTCGCCGCCAACCAGGGCCTCGACGAAGCCGTAGTCCCAGCCCTCCTCGATGAAGTTCCAGCTCCAGAAGTCAAGCGAGGTGACCGGGCCGGAGGTGGTGACGTCGAGGACGTTGTCGGACTGGCTCTCGTAGCCGGCGTACCAGTGGGTGGTCCCGGTGTGCGGCTCGATCACGGTTTCGTCGTCGCCGTCGAACGCCACCGCCACGGTCGGGCCGGGGTTGCGGAACCGCTCGACCGACAGGCCGAACGGCACGGCCGTGGTGTCGGGACGGTTCTTCAGCCGTGCCCACTTGGCGGCCGGCGTGGCGCCCTGGTAGCTGCCCCGACCACCCCAGTACACGTCGTCGGCGATGTCGATCGTCCAGGTCGTGTCGGCCGCGTCCCCGAAGTCGAACGCCTTGATGTCGTAGACCGGGGAGTCCTCGTCGTCCAGGTAGACGGCCACCGACCAGTCCCGGAACAGCGCGTCGGCGCCGCGCAGGTCGGCCCCGGTCTCGGCGTTGAACGCGTCGATGGCGGACTGTACGCCGGCCATGCCGTCGGCCTGCTCCTCGAAGATCTTCTTGATGAGCAGGTCACCGCCGGCCGCGTCGTACTGCCGGTCGGGGGTGAAGGTGCCGTCGCCGTTGCCGCCCGCCTGCTCCCAGAGGTACTGGAAGTAGGTGAACGCGGCGCCGTAGTTGGCCAGCGTGCCGCCCCAGCGGGTCAGCGAGGTCTCCTCGTAGAAGACCTGCTGGTTCGACAGGTGCGAGCCGCCCGCGTCCAGGCCGTTGAGGAAGATGGCGAAGTCGGCCAGGCCCTCGTCGACCCAGGAGAGCTCGCCCGGGTCGCTGTAGTGGTGCAGCAGGTGCTCCAGCTCGTGGGCGACCGTGCCCTCGTACAGCTCGGGGCGGTCGTTGGCCGGGTCGTCGTCGCGCCACGGCGCGTCGTCCGGCCCGACCCGGTTGGCCCAGTCGAGGGCGTCGACGACGATGACGTTCATGCCGTTGCTCTCGATGAAGTCCGGCGCGAAGTAGCCGGCCGTGTACGACGTGACGGCGCAGTCGTAGTAGGCCTCGTCCTGGATGTTGTAGAGGACCATCACCAGTGAGTCGCTGGCCGGCTCGTCCGCGTCGGCCGCGTCCATCGGGCCGAAGTGCTCCTCGTCCACGGCGACGATCTGGTCGGCCAGCTTGTCGCCGACGTAGTCGACCTGCGCCTGGGTGAGGGTGAACTGCGCCGCCGTGGCGGTGGCGCACGGGGTGAACTCGTCGCCCGGGTTGTGGTCGAACTGCGGGTCGAGGCTCGCCACACCGACCGGCGCGGTGCCGTCGAGCGGGGTGCCCTCGGGGACGTAGATGTAGACCGGGGTGCCGTCGGGGGTCGTGTTGGCGTACACCCGGGTGAAGTCCTGGTTGTACGTGCCGCCCGCCGCGCTGTCGTTGATCGGCAGCGTGATCGTCGGCTCGCCGGGAAGGTTCAGGTGATCGTCCGCCTGGGCCGGGGACGAGATCGTGAAGGCGAGCGCCGTCACGCCCGCCACCACGGCCGCCGTCCGGCGCGGTCGTCTCATTCGCACGCGGTTGCCTCCTGCGTGAGGGTGGGTGGAAGTAACACCCGACCGTCAATCCAACAACTTGGATGTAACGTTTCCGGCCCCGGTGACGCTGCACCGAAACCGCCCCTGACCTGGGGTTTCTTCCCTCAGAAGACCACTTCGGACGGTGAATCGCGAAGGGTCGTCGGGTCACAGATGCATCACGAACGGCGACGACGACGGTGCACGGTGGTGCGAACCGGACGAGGCGGCCGGCCGCGCCGGGCCGGGGCGGCGGCCGGGCCGCCGCTCAGGAGACGATGGCGATCAGCGCCGCGGCGGCGACGAGCGCCGAGCCGGCGAGGGAGGCCAGCCGCGTCCACCGCGGCGCACCGGCGATCGTCGGCACGACGCGCCAGCGGTACGCGGCGGCGACCAGCCCGGCCACCGACAGCCCGGCGGCGACCGGCCAGAGCCAGCCGGGCACCAGGACCCAGTTGCCCAGCCGGTGCCCGAGGCCGAGGTAGAGCAGCGCCCAGGCGGCGCCGGACGCGAGGCGGAGCCGGTCGGGCATCCGGCGCGCCGTCCACAGCAGACTCGCCCCGCCGAGGAACGAGAAGCCGAGGGCCAGGCCGGCGCCGACCCAGCCGGCGAGCGGCATGGAGCGGTCGCCCTCGTCGGGGATGCCCAGCAGGCGCAGGCCGATGTGGTCGACGTCGCGTTCGGTGTTGCCCAGCACCACCACGCCCCGGCCGCCGGCCCGCTCCACCCCGACGTACGCCCGGAACCCGCCGGTGCCGCCGTTGTGCCAGACCACCTCCCGGTCGCCGTGCCGGGTGGTGAACCAGCCGTAGCCGATCCGGTTCCGGTCGTCGGAGGTGAAGCGCGCGGTCGCCGCGTCGGCGCCGGGCGCGGTGCCGTCGAGCAGCCCGGCGAGCAGCCGGGCCAGGTCCTCGGCGGTCGACCAGACGCCGATGCCGGCCGGGGCGTAGCCGCTGCCGAGCCAGGGGTCGGCGGCCCGGCCGCCGAGCTTCGCCCCCTCCGCCCGACCGGACGGCAGCTGCCCGGGCTCGGTGGCGACCACGGTCCGCGTCATGCCCAACGGCCGCAACAGCTCACGGTCGAGCAGCTCCGGGTAGGACGTGCCGGCCTGGGCGGCCAACGCCTGCCCCAGCAGCGCCGTGCCGAGGTTCGAGTAGTGGACCCGGCCGCGCCCGTCGCCGGGATGCTCCGTGCGGGCGGCGTCGACCAGGCGGTCGGTGTCCCACCCGCCGTAGGGGTTGCCGGCGGTGAGGTTCGCCCAGGCGGACCCGGCCAGGTCCACCGGCCCGAGGGCGAGCCGGGGCAGGCCGGAGCGGTGACTGGCGAGTTCGGCGAGCGTGACCTCGCGGGTCGGCCCGGTCACCCGCGGGAGGGCGGTGCCGAGCGGGTCGTCGGGGCCGACCGCGCCGGTCGTGGCCCGGTGGGCCAGCAGCATCCCGGTCAGCGCCTTGCCGACCGAGCCGATCTCGAACGGCGTGCGGGAGTCGACGGGCGTGCCGCCGGGAGCGCGGTCGCCGAGCCCGGCCGCGCGTACGCGGCCCGGCTCGATCAGGGCCACGGCGAGACCCCGGTACCCCCGGGCGTCACCCACCGCGGTCCGGACGGCGGTGGCCAGGTCGGCGTCGCCGGTGTGGCGGGCGTTCAGGCGGGGCGCGCCCGGCGCGACCCCGAACGCGACCACGGCGGCGACGAGCCCGGCGACGAGGGTGAGGGCGGTCGGCTTGCGCATTCCTGCTCCTTCCGTCGGCCCGGCCGCCGGGTCGGCCAGGGGCCGGGGAGATCGGGTGCGGTCGGGGTCAGCGGCGGGCGGCGGTGAGGATGGCGAGCAGCGGGACGACCCGGTCGGCCGGGACGACGTAGCGCCCCCGCCCGCCCGTGCGCAGCCATCCGGCGGCGGTGAGCTGGCGCAGGTGGTGGTGGAGCTGGCCGGTGGTGCCGAGCCCTTCGATCTCCGCGAGGTCGGCGGTGCCGTGCCGGCCGCCGAGGATCTCACGCAGCAGCTGGAGCCGGACGGGGTGGGCCAGCGCGGTCAGGGTGCCGGCGAGCTCCGCCCAGTCGGAGTCGAGGACGGCGTCGACGGGCAGGCCGTACTGCCAGTCGTGGTGCTGGCCGCCGAGGCGGACGGCCCCGGTGTAGAGCACGGCGCCCGTGCCGCCCTCCGGCAGGCGCCGCTTGAGCCCGTCGAGGGCCCAGAAGACGTCACCGTGCGGCCCGGCCGACGTGGCCTCACCGGCCGCCGGGTCGGCGGAACGCGCGCCCGCGGCCACCCGCTCGGCCAGGGCGGCCACCTGCGCCTCCAGCGCCGCCAGCCGCTGCTCCACGTCCGTCATCCTTCGATAATACGTAGTTACGTACTAGCGTGCAAAGCTCAGTGGGGTCGTCCGACCTCGCGTTCACCGTGACCGGTCGGGAGGTCTACCTGCATTACCCCGACGGCGGTTACGGCCGGTCGAAGTTCACCAACACCCACCTGGAGAAGAAGCTCGGGGTGGTGGCCACCACCCGCAACTGGAGGTCGGTGCGGGCCCTGGCCGACCTGGCCGATCCCCGGTCCTCGGGGTAGCGGGGCCGGGGTGGGTGGTCACGCGGGGCGCGGCCACCCACCCCTTTCGGGTCAGAAGTGGTACGCGGTCTCGTACTCGGGCACGACCACGCGGCTGCGCGGGGACGACCGGCGGACGGCGGCGATCAACTGGTCGAGGCGGTCACGGTCGGCCGGTGCGACGGTCGGCGGGTTGGTCAGCGCGGTCTCGAAGTTGTCGAAGTGCACCGGGACCACGACCTTCGGGTGGTCCAGGGCCGCCATCAGCCGGGAGACGTAGTCGGCGGTCACGCTGGTGCTGTTCAGCGCCACCATGGCCACGTCCGGCGCGATCCCGGTCAGGTTGCGCGCCACGAAGTCGCTGGCGCCCATGAAGAACACCGACGGGCCGCCGTCGACCCGCAGGACGTAGTTCAGGGTGTCGCCCTCGGGCAGGTCGCGGACGGTGGCCGGCTTCGCGGGCGGCGTCACCCGCACCCCGGGGAAAGCCATCGAGTACGACGGGTTGCGGCTGTGCAGCGAGGCGACCACCTCGACGGTGTAGTCGCCGAAGTCCATCACCTCACCACCCTTGACGGGGCTGAGCTGCCCGGACGGCACCCCGTACGCGAGCCCGAGGTGGTAGGCGGTCAGCGTGCCGAAGACCCGCGCTCCGGTGCGACCGGCGATGTACGGCACGTCCATGAAGTGATCCCAGTGGGTGTGGGTCACCAGCACCGTCTCGGCGCGGTCGACGTACCGGTCGACGAC
Organism: Micromonospora xinjiangensis; assembly: GCF_056150165.1. Classification (NCBI taxonomy): domain Bacteria; kingdom Bacillati; phylum Actinomycetota; class Actinomycetes; order Micromonosporales; family Micromonosporaceae; genus Micromonospora; species Micromonospora xinjiangensis. The sequence continues at coordinate 906,283 of NZ_JAXCFO010000001.1, forward strand.
ATCGGCGCGCACCGTGAGGCCCGTGGACTCGTCGAACGCGCCCTTGAACAGCCCGGTGTCGATGCGGCTGAGGAACGGGTCGACCAGGACGGTCCGGTCGCCGACGTCGATGCGCCAGCCGGCGGTGCCCCACCAGCGGAAGCTGACCCGGCCGGCGCGTCGGCTGGTCGCGGCGCGGGGTCCCGACGCGGCGAGCGGGGCGGCCTGCGCCGGCGCGGCGAGCGCGGTCGAGGCGAGGCCACCGGCGGTGACGAGCGCCGTGGAGGCGGCGGCGTCGCGGAGGAAACGGCGGCGGTCGAGATGGGACATGTCTGCTCCCCGTCTGCTGGGCGATCGGTCGGGGTGGAGCCAACCAGCGTCGTACGGGCCAGGTCCAAGATCGACCACGGGAGCCACCGATATCCGCCGCGATATGAGACCTGCTCAGACCGGTTGTCGACGGCCGGTGAAGGCCGGAAAATTCACTCCCCGCGCAGCGCCTCGACCGCGGTCCGCGCGGCCTCCCCCATGGCCAGGTCCACGTCGATGCGGCGGGTGGCGAGCTGGTCGGTGCGGGCGAAGACGGCGATCGCGTACCGGCCGCCGTCGGGGTACTCGGCGACGCCGGCCTCCAGGTGCAGCCCGGGCAGGGTGCCGGTCTTCCCGGCCACCCGCACGCCGGGCGGGAAGCCGGCGGCCAGCCGGGTCCAGAAGAGTTGCCGGGCCATCCAGCCCCGCACCATGGCGCACGCCTCGGCGGGGCCGGCCTCGTCCCGCCAGATCAGCCCGAGCAACCGGGTGATCTCCCGGGCGGTGCTGGAGGTGGTCTGCTCCGGGTCGAACACGCGCATGGCCCGGACGCGCTCGGCGGAGAGCGTGGGGAAGATCCGGGCGAAGTCCGCCTCGGTGCGCGCGCCGACGTCGGCGAGCATCACCTCGACGAGCTGCCGGGGCCCGCCCACGATGCGGGTACGGGACAGCCCCAGCTCGGCGGCGAGCATCGCCGGCAGATCCGGGCCGACCCGGCGCAGCAGCAGGTCGGCGGCGGTGTTGTCGCTCACCGACATCGCGAAGTACGCCAGGTCGCGCAGCGACACCTCGGCGTCGTCGGCGCAGCCCGCCAGCCCCCAGCCGCCGAGGCGGTCCTCGGCGCCGATCAGGACCCGTTCGGTGGGATCGAGCTGCCCCGCGACGACCTGCCGGGCGAACTCCAGCACGAGCAGGATCTTGAAGATGGAGGCGATCACCACCTGCTCGTCCGCCCGGACGGCGACCTCCGGCCCGCCGGCCGCCGTACCGCCGGCCCGAGCGTCGATCTCCACCACGTGCAGGTTGGCGGTCACCCCCGCCCGGTCGAAGATGCCCTCGAGCCGCGTCCCCACTGTCACCCCGGCACGGTATCGGCCCGCCCGTGCCGCTGGCGTAGGGTCCGCCCGTGGACCTGCTCCGGCACCTGCGGCACTTCGTGGTGGTCGCCCGGGAGTTGCACTTCGGGCGGGCGGCCGAGCTGCTCGGCATGGCCCAACCGCCGCTCAGCCAGTCCGTGCAACGGCTGGAGCGGGAGCTGTCCGTGGAGCTCTTCGACCGGTCCCGCCGCCAGATCCGCCTCACCACCGCCGGCGAGCTGCTGCTCGGGGAGGCCGAGGAGCTGCTCGCCGGTGAGGGGCGGCTGCGCAACCTGATGCGGCAGGTACGGGCGGGCGCGCTCGGCGTGCTGCGCGCCGGGGTGCCCCCCGAGACGCCCGCGGTGACCCTGCGCGCGCTGCTGGACCGGCTCGCCGACCGGGCGCCCGGCCTGGACGTCGAACTGCACGAGCTGACCAGCGGCGAGCAGCTGCGGGTGCTCGCCGAGCGGCGGCTCGACGTGGGCCTGGTGCACCACCCGGTCGAGGCGGACGGCCTGCGGTTCGGCACCCCGGTCGACGTGCCCCTGGGCGTGCTGCTGCCGCGCACCTCGCCGCTCGCCCGGGCGCGCGAGGTGGAACTCGCCGCTCTCGACGGGCTGGACCTGGTGACCGCACCGCGGGCCACCGCGCCGGGCTGGCACGACCACCTGCTGGAGGTGTGCCGGCGCCACGGCTTCCGGCCACGGCGGGTGCGTCCGGCCCGCAACCCGGAGTTCCTCTTCGGGCTGGTGCTGGCCGGCGGCGGGGTGGCCGTGGAGCCGGCGGCGGTCGCCCGCCGGGAGCCCCGGATCGCGTGGCGGCCCGTCGCCGGCGCCACCCTCGTGAAACGCACCTCGGCGGCCTGGCCCGAGCACTCGGCGCACCCCGCCGCGGCGATGTTCGCCCAGCTCGCCGCGGAGGTGCTGGCCGAGGCCGAACCGGCGTCGTCCCGGTCCGGGCCGCCGCCGGCGCCGACCCAACGGCCGTGGCCGGTGCTCTTCGACGAGGCCGGGTGAACCGCGCGGCGGCTCCGTGGTGGAGATCACGTCCGGCCGATCACGTGCAGGGGCAGCTCGGTCGGGTATGGGAGTGGATCGGCAGGTCCGGCCCAGGGGCGGCGCGAGCCCCCGGCCGACGACGACGCGCGAAGGAGCCCGCAGTGGCGAACACGACTCCCAGCATCAGCCTGAACGACGGCAACACGATTCCGCAGCTCGGCTTCGGGGTCTTCCAGGTCCCGCCGAAGGAGACCGCGCAGGCGGTCCGACGGGCCATCGAGATCGGCTACCGGCACATCGACACCGCGGAGATGTACGGCAACGAGGCCGAGGTCGGCGAGGGGATCCGCGCCTCCGGCGTCGACCGGAGCGAGATCTTCGTGACCAGCAAGCTCAGCAACGCCGCCCACCGGCCGGACGACGCCCGCCGGGCGTTCGACGCCACCCTGGCGGCCCTGCGGATGGACTACGTCGACCTGTTCCTGATCCACTGGCCGCTGCCCACGCTCTACGACGGCGACTTCGTCTCCACCTGGAAGACGCTGGAGGAGTTCCAGCGCGACGGGCGCGCCCGCTCGATCGGGGTGTCCAACTTCCAGGTACCGCACCTCGAACGGCTGGCCGCCGAGGCGGAGGTCGCACCCGCGGTGAACCAGATCGAGGTGCACCCGTACTTCGGCAACGCCGAGGTGCGCGACTACGGCCGCAAGCACAACATCCTCACCGAGGCCTGGTCACCGATCGCGCAGGGCAACGTCTTGGGCGACCCGACCGTCACCGACATCGCCGAGCTCGTCGGCCGGACGCCCGCGCAGGTGGTGCTCCGGTGGCACGTGCAGCGCGGCGACATCATCTTCCCGAAGTCGGTCACGCCGTCCCGGATCGAGGAGAACTTCCGGATCTTCGACTTCGAGCTGGACGACGCCGCGATGGAGCGGATCACCTCGCTGGACCGGGGCGAGGCCGGGCGGCAGGGCGCCCACCCGGACACCTTCGACTACGTGCCGGCGTAACACCCCCGCCGGCCGCGGCGCTGACGGCAGGGGGCCCGGGACCGGGCCCCCTGCACGCGTACGAAAGGTCAGGCCGCTCCCGATGTCCCCCCGCCGCGCCCCGCTGGCCCTGTTGTCACTGCTCCTGCTCGTCCCCGCGGCCTGCGGCTCCGGCGCGGCCGCCGAGACGCCCGTCTGGTCCGCCCCGACCTCCGTGTCCCCCACGCCCCCGCCGCCCCGGCCCGCGCCAACCTCCACCGCCGAGGTCCGCAGCCGGGTCAGTGCGGCCATGCTCGAACTCACCGAGGAGTTCCACCCGGAGACGGCGACGCACACGGAGGAGAACACCGACGCCTGGAAGCTGATCTCGTTGTGCCGGGACAGCCTGCCGTCGGACCGCAAGCGCACCGCCTACCGGGAGCGGGTCTGGGACGGCGAGACGGTGTGGATCCGCCAGTACGTGGTCGGCTACCTGGCGGTGCCCGGCCGCAAGCTGGCCGACGAGCTGCGCTCGGTGCTGAAGACGTGCGAGCGGTACGAGGTGCCGAACGACGGGCGCACCTCGACCGTCGTGCAGCCGTCGCCGCCGCCGGTGGCGAACGGGCCCGACGTGGTGACGTTCTGCGAGCGCCTGAAGGGCGAGTCGACCCGCCACCAGTGCTCCCTGGTCCTGGCGCGGGGCAACATGGTGATGGAGGTGGACGTCTCGGCGGGCAACGGTGACCTGGCCGCCGGGGCCGCGCTGCTCGGAAAGATCGCCCCGCTGGCCGAGGCCGCCCTGCGGGAGGCCACCTGACCGAGGGAGGCCGCCCGCCGACGCCGCGGCCCGCCTCGGCGGGTGCGGGTCAGGCCGAGACGAACCGCTCGGCGAGGCGACGGAAGACCGCCTGGGTGGGCGAGCCGGGCGCGGGGACGTAGACGATCAGTCGCTGGTCCCCCTCCGGCACGTGCAGCACCCGGCACTCGAACTCCATCGGCCCCAGCTCAGGGTGGGCCACCCGCTTGACGAGCGGCCGGCGCTCCTGCACGTCGTGCTCGGCCCAGAGCCGGGCGAAGCGGGGCGAGGCGCCGAGCAGTTCGGTGACGAGCCGCCGGATGCTCGGGTCGTTCGGGTAACGGCCGTAGGCGGCGCGCAGGTCGGCCACCGAGCCGCGGACGAACCGGACGACGTCCTCGTCGTCCCAGTGGGTGTCGTCGGCCGGCTGCCGGAAGGTCCAGCGGATCGTGTTCCGCTCGGCCGGCGGCACGGCCGAGAGGTCGCCGATGAAGTACGTGGCCAGCCGGTTCCAGGCCAGCACGTGGTAGGCGGCGTCGACGAGGTACGCCGGCGTCTCCGTCATCGCGTCGATCAGGTGCTGGATGCCGGGGCTCACCTCGCGGCTGGGCCCCGCCGACGGCGGCGGGCTCTCCCCCGCCACCCGGAACAGGTACGCGCGCTCGTCCCGGTTGAGCAGCAGCGCCCGGGCCAGCGCGGCGAGGATCTGCCGGGACGGGTGCGGCCCGCGGGCCTGCTCCAGCCGGATGTAGTAGTCGACGGACATGCCCGCGAGCTGCGCCACCTCCTGACGGCGCAGGCCCGGCGTGCGACGGCGTACGCCCTCGGGGAGGCCCACCTCGGCGGGGCGCAGGCGGGCGCGGCGGCTGCGCAGGAACGCCGCCAGCTCGTCACGGCGCAGGCCGGTGCTCGTCATGCCGTCCAGCTTGCCTCGACCGGTGGCGGCGAGGGAGGTACGGCGGGTACCAGCCTCGGCCCGTCTCTCCCACCCCGGCCGGCCCGGGGGCAGCGTCGGGGACATGACGAACATGATCGCCCTGGTCACCGGGGCCAACAAGGGAATCGGCTTCGCCACCGCCCGCGGGTTGGGCGCGCGCGGGATGACCGTGCTGGTCGGCGCGCGGGACGCCGAGCGGGGCCGGGCGGCCGAGGCCGCGCTGCGGGAGGGCGGGACCGACGCCCGGTTCGTGCCGCTGGACGTCACCGACGAGGCGTCGGTGGCGTCCGCCGCGAGGCTTGTCGAGGAGGAGCACGGCCGCCTCGACGTGCTGGTCAACAACGCCGGGATCGTGCTCGGCGACGGTGAGCGGTCGCTGCCCAGCGAGACCACGCCGGCGACGCTGCGCCGGGTGTACGAGACGAACGTCTTCGGGGTGGTGACGGTCACCAACGCGCTGTTGCCGCTGCTGCGCCGGTCCCCCGCCGGTCGGATCGTGAACGTCTCCAGCGAGGTCGGCTCGATCGCCACGATCAGCGACCCGGCGAGCTTCATCTGGGGGCTGACCTCGGTGCCGTACCCCTCGTCGAAGGCGGCGTTGAACATGATCACCGCCATGTACGCCAAGGAGCTGCGGGACACCCCGATCAAGGTCAACGCGGCGAACCCGGGCTACTGCGCGACGGACCTGAACGGCCACCACGGTTTCCGCACCGCCGAGGAGGGCGCGGAGGTGAGCGTGCACCTCGCCACGCTGCCGGCGGACGGCCCGAGCGGCCAGCTCTGGGGGCACCTCGCCGACGCCGGCGGCGGCTACGGCGTCCTGCCCTGGTGACCGGGCCGGCGACCAGCGTCGACGCCGGTATCGTCCCCCTGCCGTGATGTGGCATCATAGTGAGCGGGCATCACTATGAAGGTGGGTAACGGTGTCGGATCGGGAGCGGTGGACGGCCGCGCTGGACCGGGTGCTCGAGCTGGTGGTGGTGCTCGGTGACGACATGAGTCGTGGGCTGGCCCGGGAAGGGTTGACCGAGTCCCGGGCCACCCTGCTGTGGACGCTGCGTCGCACCGGGCCGGTCACCCAGCGGGAGCTGGCGAGGGCGCTCGGCGTGAGCGCCCGGACCGTCACCGGGCTGGTGGACGGCCTGGTCGCCTCCGGGTTCGTCACCCGGGAGCCGCACCCCACCGACCGCCGGGCGTTCCTCGTGACGTTCACCCCGCACGGCCTGTCCACGGTGGAGGGGCTGGAGCAGGGGCAGCGGGAGTTCGCCGAGCTGCTCTTCGCGCGGATGCCGGCCGAGCGGCTCGACGCCTTCGTGGCCGGGCTGGACGAGATCCTGGGCCGGCTGCGCGAGCAGGGCCTGTCCCCCGAGATCCGTGAGGAGGCGACGTGAACGCGGTGCTCCGGTTGCTCCGGACCGTGGTCCGCTACGAGCTGCGCCTGTGGCACAGCCTCTACCGGTGGATCTTCCGCCGGCCCGAGCGGCTGACGCCCGGTGACCAGACGTTCGGTTACTCCGGCGCGGTGATGACGTTGATGTGGGTCTTCATCATCGTCTCGGCCGTCGAGATCCCGGTCCTGGAGCTCATCCTGCCCTGGGACCTCGCCTCCGACATCGTGCTGATCCTCGGCGTCTACGGCCTGATCTGGATGTTCGGCCTGCTGGCCAGCATCAAGGTGCACCCCCACGTGGTCGGTGCGGCCGGCCTGCGGGTGCGCAACGGCATCACCCTCGACCACACGGTCGCGTGGTCGGCGGTGGAGACGATCCGGGTGCACCGCCGCTCGATGCCGCCCGAGGGCCAGACCCAGGTGGAGAAGAACGACACGGGGGTCACGCTGAGCCTCGGCCTGGCCAGCCAGACCAGCGTCGACGTGCTGCTACGCGAGCCGATCACGGTGCCCGTCCGCAAGGCCCGCGGCGCCGCCGTCACCGAGCTGCGCTTTCACGCCGACGACCCGGAAGGGCTGGTCGAGGCCGCCCGCGCGCGGCTGGCCGCGTACCGCGCCGTCGGGTGACCGGCCCCTACACGCCGACCGTACGGGCCGTGCGGCCACGCAGCAGCCACCCGAGGCAGGCGGCGACCGACAGCGCCGCCTGCACCAGCACCCAGGACCAGTCGAGCGCCTCCGGAGGGCGCACCGTGACCAGGCCGAGCAGCGTCGGCAGGGCCAGCACCGCCACGACGTCCAGGCCGTTGACGAGCCAGAGCAGCACCCCGCTGGGGAACGCCCCCAGCGGGGTGTCGATGAAGATGGTGCCGACGCTGTTGGCGCTGACCTTGGCGCGGTAGAGGGCGGCGACGGCGGCGGCCGGGCCGGCCGCGACGCCCAGCGCCCACCAGGGGCCGGAGAGCACACCGGCCGCCTGCACCACGCCCAGCGCCAGCGCTCCCCAGAGGGCCGCGACCCCGCTCGGCACCAGGAGCCGCTGCGCGAGCACCCGCCGGGTGGTGAGCCCCAGCAGCCGCAGCACGGCGGGATTGGTCGCGTCGGTGTGCGTCGACTCGCCGGTGAGACCGGCGGCGGCCAGGGCACCGACCAGGACGACGCCGACCAGCAGCCAGACGGGCCCGTCGGCGACGACGACGGGCGCCATGGCCGTGCCGAGCAGCCAGAGCAGCCGGCCGGGCCGCCGCCGCACGTGCAGCAGGTCCTGCGCCACCAGCGGCGGCACCCGGCCCCCGCGCAGCAACCCGGAGGTGCGCACACCGGTCCGGCGCCGCCAGTACCGGCGGCTGCTCTGCTCGGCCAGGAACGACGGCTCGACCGCGTAGACCGCGTCCGCGTACGAACCGGTGGTGGCGGAAGCCTCGACGATCCGGTGGGTGGGCCAGTCGCCGAGCCGCCACCACAGGTGGGCGACGGCGGCGACGGCGACCGGGAGCACCGCGGCCGCCACGAGCAGCGCGGTCGACGCCGACGGCAGGACGTCGGGTGGGTCGTAGCCGCCGGCCAGCCGCTCACCCGCCGCCGCGACGACCACCGCCCCCGCGGTCGCACCGGCGACCACGTCGACGACCCGTCCGGAGCGCGGCCGGCGCTGGGCGTGCACCGCGGCCAGGACCAGGAGGAGCCCGGCGGCGGCACCGCCGGTGAGGCCCGCGCCGACGGCGGTCGCCGTGGCCGGCCGGTGGGCGACCCGGCCCGCGAGGGCGAGCCCCGCGAGGCCACCGGTCACGACCCCACCGAACGCGGTCAGCAGCAGCGCCGGCGTCAGCAACGTCCGCCGGGACACCGGCGCGGGGAGCAGCCAGGTGGCGTCCGCGCGGCTGACCACCACCGGACCGAGCCGCCGGAGCACGCCGAGGAAGGCCAGCAGCACCAGGGCGGTGCCGGTCAGCAACGGCACCGACGGCCCGCCGGCGCGGGCCGGCCACACGACGGCGGTGAGCGGCCGGCCGAACAGGGCCACGGCCATGACGATCCCGAGCGCCACGCAGTAGACGCTGCTCGGATCGACACGGCCCACCGCGGCGATCCGCATGCGCCGGATCTGACGTCGTACGTCGGCGGCAGCGGCCGGCGCCGGGGTCCGTGTGCGGGTCTCGGTCACCGGCTCAGGTCTCCGGCCGGCGCAGGACGACCTCGGCCGCGCCGACGTCGCGCCAGAACGGCTCGTCGTGGCTCGCCATCAGCAGCGTCCCGCCGGTCGCCAGGTAGTCCCGCAGGTGCGCGGCGAGGGCCCGCTTGACCACGGCGTCGAGGCGCTGCTCCGGCTCGTCGAGCACCAGCAGCCGGCTCGGGCGGACGAACGTCGCCGCCAGCAGGAACCGCTGCCGCTGACCGGAGGAGAGGGTGAGGGGGAGGCTGTCGGCCAGACCGGCGATGCCGAACAGCTCGGACACCTCGTCGATGCGCCCGTCGGCCGGGTCGCCGCCGTTGGCCACGCGCACCAGGTCGAGATGCTCGCGCACGGTCAGGCCGTGGTACCACGCCGGGGCCTCGACGGTGGTCGCCACCTGCCGCCAGAACACCACGCCCTGCCCGGGCCGCTCGCCGAAGACGCGCACCGCGCCGCCGGAGGGCTCCTGGAGGCCCGTCACGCAGCGCAGCAGCGTCGACTTGCCCACGCCGTTCTCGCCGGTGAGGGCGAGCGCGACACCGGTGGGCACCCGTAGGCCGACGCCGTCGAGGACGGTGGTCGACCCGTACGTGACGGTCAGGTCCGTGACCTCGACCGCCACGCCGGTCTCCGTGGTGGCGTCCGGCTCGCGGTCACGTGTGGCGCTGCCGTCCCCGTCCCGCATCCCGCCATGCTAGTGGCCGCGCGGAACCCCGGACCCGCGGCGACGGGGGACCCGCGTCGGTGGGGGCGCCACGTCGGGGCGTCACGCGGACGACCCGGTCTCCGCCGCGGCCAGGTCGAGACACCAGTCGTTGGAGCGCATCAGGTGCCCCGGCGGGTACTCGAACTCCGTCTCGCCGAGCAGCGTGAAGCCCGCCTTGCGGCAGACCGCGTTCGAGGCGGGGTTGTCGACCGAGGGGTAGGCGTGCGCCCACCGGTGCGTCCGGCGGGCCCGGGCCACGGCCACCACCGCGCGCACCGCCGCCGTGGCCAGCCCCCGGCCCTGCTGCTCGGGGAGCACCGCCCAGCCCATCTCGTAGACCTGTTCGCCGCGCCACTCACGCTCCCAGTAGCCGACGCTGCCGGCCGTCGTGCCGTCGGGCAGCACCAGCGCGTACATGCAGCCCTGGCCGGTGCCGCCGAACCGCACGTAACGCTCGTGCCGCACCAGCACCTGCTCGTCGGTCTCCGAGCCCCCCGTGTGCGCCCGGATCTCCGGCGCGTTGAGCCGCCGCAGCAGATCGAGGTCGCCCTCGCTCCACGGCCTGATGCCCACCTCGGCCCTGCCATTCGTCGTCATCGCCACCAGTCAACCCCACGGCACCGACAAGACGGGGCGATCGCCCGTCGCGTCCCCGCGAGCCGGGCCGCTAGATCGGATCTGGCGGCCCGCCCGCCGCCGTCTCGCGCCACAGGGGTGGAGCACCGGGAGGCCGGAAGGGGGCACCATGACACCGTTGCGCCTCGCCGTGATCATCGGCAGCACCCGGGAGGGGCGGGCGGGCGAGAAGGTCGCCCGCTGGTTCGTCGGCCAGGCCACCCGGCGGGACGACCTGGCGGTGAGCGTGCTCGACCTCGCCGACTACGCGTTCCCCACCAGCTACCCCGCCGAGCCCACGGAGGCGATCCGGTCGTTCGTGCGGGAGGTCGGGCGGGCCGAGGCGTTCGTCGTGGTCACCCCCGAGTACAACCACAGCTTCCCGGCCTCGTTGAAACAGGCGATCGACTTTGCGTACGACGAGTGGCAGGCCAAGCCGGTCGGCTTCGTCGCGTACGGCTGCCAGTCGACCGGCCTGCACGCGGTGGACCAGCTCCGCACGGTCTTCACCGCGCTGCACGCGACGACGGTGCGTGACGTCGTCGGTGTCGACCTGCTCTGCGGCGAGCCGTCGCCGCCGCACGCGGACCGGCTCTGCCGGGACGCCCGCGTGCTGCTCGACCAGCTCGCCTGGTGGGGCCTGGCGCTGCGCGACGCCCGCGCCGCGCGCCCCTACGTCTCGTGAACGAGAAGGAAGGTACGGATCATGAGTAAGCGCACGACCGGCCCGGCCATCGAGGCCGAGGGCCTGACCCGGTCGTTCGGGGAAACCCGGGCGTTGGCCGGGATGGACCTCCAGGTGCCGGCCGGCACCGTCTACGGCCTGCTCGGCCCGAACGGCGCCGGCAAGACCACCGCCGTCCGGGTGCTGGCGACGCTGATACGGCCCGACGGCGGCCGGGCGCGCGTCTTCGGGCACGACGTGGTCGCCGAGGCCGACAAGGTACGCTCCCGCGTCAGCCTCACCGGCCAGTACGCCTCCATCGACGAGGACCTGACCGGGATCGAGAACCTGGTGCTGCTCGGCCGGCTGACGGGGCTGCGCAAACCGGCCGCCCGCGAGCGGGCCGACCAGCTGCTGGCGGCGTTCGGGCTGACCGAGGCGGGCACCCGCCAGGTGAAGAAGTACTCCGGCGGCATGCGGCGGCGCATCGACATCGCGGCGAGCATCCTCAACACCCCGGACCTGCTCTTCCTCGACGAGCCGACGACCGGCCTGGACCCGCGCAGCCGCAACCAGGTGTGGGAGATCGTGCGAGCGGTGGTCGCGCACGGCACCACCGTGCTGCTGACCACGCAGTACCTGGACGAGGCCGACCAGCTGGCCGGCCGGATCGCGGTGGTCGACCACGGCCGGGTGATCGCGGAGGGCACCCCGGGCGAGTTGAAGTCCTCGGTCGGCTCGGGCACCGTCCACCTGCGGCTGCGGGACGCGGAGCAGCGACCGGAGGCCGAGAAGGTGCTGCGGGCGGCGCTCGGCGTACCGGTGCAGCTCGAAGCCGACCCGCTGGCCCTCACCGCCAGGGTCGGCGGCGAGGGCAGTGACCTCGCCGCCAGCGAGCAGGCCGCCCGAGCCCTCGCCGACCTGTCCCGCGCCGGCATCATCGTCGACGACTTCTCCCTTGGCCAGCCCAGCCTGGACGAGGTCTTCCTGGCCCTGACCGACCACCCCGCCGTACCGGCCGACGAGCGGGACGAGCAGCTGGAGGCGGCCCGATGAGCAACGCCGCGACCACGACCGACCGGGCGCCGTCGGTCTACGTACCGTCCGCCGAGGCGCTGGCGACCGTCCTCGCCCCCGGCGAGCGCCCGGCCAGACCCGGTGCCCTGTCCGCGTCGCTGACGTTCGGCTGGCGTGCGCTGCTGAAGATCAAGCACGTGCCGGAGCAGCTGTTCGACGTGACGGCGTTCCCGATCATCATGGTGCTGATGTTCACGTACCTGTTCGGCGGCGCGCTCGCCGACAGCCCGCGTGCCTACCTGCAGTTCTTCCTGCCCGGCATCATGGTCACCTCCGTCGTCATGATCACCATGTACACCGGCGTGGGGCTCAACACCGACATCGAGAAGGGGATCTTCGACCGCTTCCGTACGCTGCCCGTCTGGCGCCCCGCCGCCCTGGTCGGCATGATCTTCGGCGACGTGCTGCGGTACGTGCTGGCGGCCGTGGTGATCCTCGGCGTCGGCCTGGTGCTGGGCTTCCGGCCGGACGGCGGCGTGATGGGCGTGGCCGCCGGGATCGGCCTGCTGGTGGTCTTCTCGTTCGCGTTCTCCTGGGTCTGGACGTTCTTCGGCCTGGTGCTGCGCAGCGAGAAGTCGGTGATGGGCGTCAGCATGATGGTGCTCTTCCCGCTGACCTTCCTCAGCAACGTCTTCGTCGAGCCCAGCACCATGCCGGGCTGGCTCCAGGCGTTCGTGAAGGTCAACCCGATCACCCACCTGGTGGCGTCGGTACGCGCCGCGATGGCCGGCGAGTCGGACCCGAGCAACACCATGTGGCTGCTGCTGTGGAGCGCCGGTTTCGTGGTGGTCTTCGGCACGCTCACCATGTACCGCTACAACCGCCGCTGACCCTGCTCGACCCGGTCGGGCGTCGTCACCTCGGTGGCGACGCCCGACGCCGTGGGAGCGCGGGCCTACAGGCGCCAGGGCAGCGGCTCGGCCGGAAGGTAGCGGCAGGTGCCGCCGGTGGAGACGGCGTCCCGCAGGTGCGCGGCGAGCGCCGGGTGGCGCTCGTCGAGCTTGCGCAGCGTGTCGCGGATCCGCGCGGTCACCGCCTTGCGCGCGCGCTCGGCCTCGTCGCCGAGGCGGCGGGTCCGCCCGGCGAGCCCGGCCGCGGCACGCAGCTCGTCGAGGAGCGCCCTCCGTTCGGCCTCCAGCGCGGCCACCTTCCGGGTGTCGTCCCGGGCGGCGGCCCGGTCGATCTCGTCGTCGAGGCGTTCCAGGTGACGCCGGTAGCGGGCCTTCGCCTCGTCGTCCAGCACCGGATCGGCGCCCAGCCGACGGGCGGCGATGAGCTCCGGCCCGGCGGCGGGGTCGAGCAGCTCGACGGCGGGGATGTCGGTGCCGGGCCGGCTGAGCAGCAGGTGCAGGTCGCGGAGCCCTTTGGCGTCGGGCAGGTGGACGACCTCGCCGGCGTAGGCGAGCTGCCAGACGGCGCCGTCGAGGCGGAACTCGTACCGCGGCTCCGCCGGCCCGCCGCCCGGCCGCCCGCCGACAGCGGGGACGCCGTCGGCCAACGCGGCACCGGTCATCCGTGCGGGCACGACCGCACCGGCGGGCGCGCCAACGGCCGTGGTCACGGCGGCGGCCGCGCGTCCGACCGGGCCACCGACGGCGGTCCCCGCCACCTGCCCCGCCGGGCCGCCGGAGGCGTTGCCCGCCACCATGGCGGCGACCCCGGCCGGACCGGGTGCCGCGCTCGCACCGCCGATCGCGCCTCCCGCCGTGCCTGCCGCCGGTGCGACCACGGCCAGCCGGTCGAGCACGTGGCGCATGCCGAGGGCCGCGGCGTCCCGCTCGGTGGTGGCGCGCAGCGCGGCCGCCTCCGTCGCGTCGCCGGGGCGGCCGCGCCGTTCCAGCGCGCCCGAGAGAGCGGCACGGGCGGTCACCGACCACGGGCGCGCGCCCATCCGGTCCGCGGCGTCGCGGGCCGCGCGGAAGCCGGCGACCGCGTCGTCCCAGCGCCCCTCGGCGGCGTCGAGCACCGCGAGCCACTGGTCGACCGGGCCGCCGATGTCGCAGCCGAAGAGGGCGACGGTCCACTGGCCGCGGTAGGGGGCGAGGGCCTCCCGCGCCTCGGCGCACCGCCGCGGGTCGCGCGTCGCGGCGGCGGCCTGCGCCCGCAGCCGCAGCCAGAGCGGCGAGACCGGGCGGGCGTACGTGGTGCCGGCGGCCTCGATCTCCTCGGTGATCCGCAGCGTGGTCTCCGGGTCGCCGCGTTCGGCGGCGGTGATGGCCCGGGCCAGCCGCAGATAGGGGTAGTCGGTGGGGTCGATCGCGTCGAGCAGGGCGTCGATGTCGTCGAACCGGCCCTGGAGCAGCAGTCGGGCCCAGCGCAGGTGGTGCACCATGAACGCGAAGTCGGCGGGCGCGTGCTCCTCGACGTCGTCCAGAGCGGCGAAGTGTCGGTCGGCCTCGGCGAAGTCGCCCCGGAACGCCGCGATGATGCCGGCGTCGATCGCCGCCGCCATCCGGTGCCGGGCCACGTCGCCCGCGCGTGCCCCCGTGACGAACGTGGTCAGCTCGTCGAGGTAGCCCGGGTCGCCGAGCTCGAGCAACGCCACCCAGCGCAGCGAGGTCGCCCACAGCTCGGTCTCCCGGTCGCCGGTGCGGCGCGCGACCTGCCGGATCTCGGCCGTGAGGGCGGCCCGGTCGGTGGCGGTGCCGAGGCCCCAGGTGGTGTCGTGGCGGGCCCAGAGGCTGAAGGTGAGCGCCTCGTCGTCCCGGCCACGTCGGGCCAGCGTCTCCGTTGCCGTGATCAGATCGGTGACGAGCGTGGCGACCGGGAGGTCGTCCCCGGCCTCACCGATCAGCCGCTGGTACGCCTCCCGCAGCAACGCCTCCGAGTCGCCGGAGCGTGCGCCTCCGGCGTGCTCGTGCCGTTGGACGGTGAGCGCCACGCGGGCCAGCGCCACCGGCTCGTCGAGGGTGACCGCGAGCGCCGCGGTCTCGCCGAGGAGCTGACGGGCCTCGCCCGGTCTCCCGCAGTGCATCAGCAGGTCGGCGAACTCGATCCCGATCTTCACCCGGTGCGCCAGGTCCTGGACCGTCTCCAGCGCACGGCGGAAGTGGAGAACGGACTCGTCGGTGGCCAACCGACCGCTGGCGTCGCGGGCCGCCGCGAGCAACAGCTCGGTCGCCCTGGCCGGGTCGAGGTCCGCGCCGGCGAGGTGGGCGTGCCGGGCCAGGTCGGCGGGGACCAGCCGGTCGGCGAGATCTGCGGCTACCTCCAGCGCCCGGACGACGGTGGCGTGCCGGCCGCGCCGGTCGTCGTCGGTGAGCCCGTCGTAGAGCGTCTCGCGAACCAGGTCGTGGGCGAACGCGAAGCGCCCACCGCCGCGGGCCACCACGAGGCGGGCGGTGGCCGCGTGGTCGAGCAGCCGGTCGGCCTGCGCCACCGGGATCGCCGCGGCGGCGGCGAGCACCTGCCGGTGGAACTCCCGACCGAGCACTGCCGCGACGGTGAGCGCCTCGACCACGGGGTCGGGCAGCTGACCGAGGCGGCGGCGCACCGCCTCGCGAACGCCCGGGGCGACGGTGCCGACGCCGCCCCCGGCCCGCCACAACCGGGCGGTCTGCTCCACGAAGAACGGGTTGCCACCGGTGCGTCGGTGCACCTCGTCGACCAGATCGGGCTCCGGCTCGCGCCCGGCGGTGCGGGTCATCAGCGCGCCCACCTCGTCGCGCGACAGGCCGGTGAGGGTCAGCGTGGTCGCCTTGGCGAGCAGCGGCATGAGCGACGGGCGCAGCGGATGGTCGCCGGACTCGACCTCGGCGTCCCGGTAGGTGCCGACGAGCAGCAGCCGCTCGAACCAGGTGTGCTGCGCGGCGAACCCGAGCAGGCGCAGCGAGGCCGGGTCGGCCCAGTGCAGGTCGTCGAGGACCACCACGACCGGCCGGCGCTGGGAGACCGTGACCAGCGCGGTGGTCACCGCGTCGAAGAGGGCGAACGCCTCCCGGTCGGCGTCGTCGCCGACGGCCGGCCCGACCTGCTCGACGAGGTCGCCGGCCGAGGCCACCGCATCGCCGAGACCCGCGGGACCACCAGCGGGCGAGCCCACGACCCTCGCGAGGCCGGCGGGCCCGGCGCCCTCCGCCGCACCACCGCCGGACCCGACGCCCGTCGCGGCACCACCGCCGGACCCGACGCCCGTCGCGGCATCGGCGGTCGTCCTGCCGAGCAGGGTCGCGAGGGCCGGCTCCGCGACGGCGCGTGCCGCCGCCCAGTCGTCGGTGGAGCGCTGGAGGCCGCGCAGCACCTGCACCCACGGCCAGTAGCCGGGTGCGCTGTCGGAATCCCAGCAGGCGCCCCCGAGCACCAGCGCGCCTCGCTGCCGGGCCTCCCGGGCCGCCGCCGTGACCAGCGTCGTCTTGCCGATGCCCGGCTCGCCGGTGACCAGCACGAGACCCCCGTGGCTGCTGGTGGCCCGGTCCAGCTCGGCGCGCAGCAGACCGGCGGGGTGCTCCCGCCCGATGAGGGTCTGGCCGTAGCGCGGATCCATGACCTCCCGACGGTAGCCCACAGGTCCGACAGCACAGGGATCTCGCGGTCGCACGCTCGTTCCCGCCGGGATCTTGGTGGGGTAGCGCCCCTGGAGGGGCGTCTCCTCACCAAGATCTTGCCGGGTCAGAGGCCGGCCGACTCCAGGTAGTCGGCGAGGCGGCCGTCCGCGCGCAGCATGGCGCGACCCCGGGCCGCGAGCCGCTGCCGCCACCCGTCGAGGGACGCGGCGAGCGGTCCCGGCCCGTCGGCGGCGCGGACCTGCCGCATGACCGTCGCGATGTGGTCCAGCAGGTATCCGCCGCGACGCAGCAGGTGGGCCAGCTCGGCGTCGCGTACGTCGTCCGGCCCGTAGAGGCGTTGCCGGCTCGGGCGGTCACGGGCCGGGGTGAGGATGCCGGCGCGTTCCCACTTGCGCAGCGTGGCCGGAGTGACCGCGAGCCGGTGCGCGAGGGCACCGACGGTCAGCGGCCGGCCCGGCCGGTCGCCGGCGGGCGCGTTGGTGAGCACGCCGACGGTCGCCTCGACGGCGTCGAGGGTCTCGCGGTCGCGCAGCAGTTGCGCGTGACCGCGGTCCACGGCACGCAGGGCCTCGTCGACATCGCCGCGGACCGCCGCCCGCATGATCTCGGCGCTCACCGCGTAGCCGTACGCGGGGACGAGCGAGAGGTAGGCGCGCAGCGCCGCGGCGTGCAGAGGTGTGTAGGCGCGGTAACCGCTCGCACTGCGCTCGGCGGCGGGGAGGACGCCGTCGCGCTCGTAGTTGCGGACGGCCTGGGTGGAGATGCCGTGCTCCCGGGCGAGGTCCACGGGCCGGTAGCGGTGTCGCGCATTTTGAGGGTTCAGCTGCGCTCCTCCGGGTCGAGTTCCGCTCTAAGTCTCAACAGGTAGTTCAACGATACGGTGAAGGTCATGGCTCCTGAACCCGCACCCGGCCCCTCGTACGCCCCGCACCGCACGGTCACGTCGCTGCTGGCCGTGTTGCCCGCCCCACCGGAGATCCTGGCCGTCGGTGAGCCCACGCACGGCGAGCCCGCGTTCCCCCGGCTGCGCAACCGACTCCTGGAGGCGCTGGTCCCGCACGGCTTCCGGTCGATCGCTGTCGAGTCCGACCGGGTGGCCGGCGGCGCGGTCGACGCCTACGTCCAGGGCGGTGACGCCAGTCTCGACGCCGTGCTGGCCGGCGGTTTCAGCCACGGCATGGGACAGCTCGACGCCAACCGCGAACTGGTGGCCTGGCTGCGCGCCCACAACGAGGGGCGTCCGCCCGCCGAGCGGGTGACCTTCCACGGCTTCGACGCGCCGCTGGAGATGACGACCGCACCCAGCCCCGGCCGGTACCTGCGCCACGTGCACGACTACCTGAGCCGGCACCTCGGGCCGGACGCGTGCCGCCCCCGCCGGGCCGAGCTGGACGCGCTGCTCGGCGACGACGAGCGGTGGAGCGACCCCGCCGCCGTCCTGGATCCGGCTCGTTCCGTCGGCGGGTCACCGGAGGCGGTCACCCTGCGGATCGTCGCGGACGACCTGCTGACCGCCCTCTACGCCGCGGCCCCGGCCCTGGTGGCCGCGTCCTCGCGGGACGAGTGGCGGCGTGCCCGGCTGCACGCCACCGCCGCACGGGGGCTGCTCCGCTACCACGCGCAGGCCGCCGAGGCCGACCCGCCGGCCGTACGCACCTCCCGGATGCTCGGCGTGCGGGACGCGTGGATGGCACAGAACCTGCTCGACATCCGCGCCGCGGAGCAGCACCGGGGGCCCACGCTGGTCTTCGCCCACAACCGGCACCTCCAGCGGCACCCGAGCACGTGGCAGCTCTCCGGAATGGACCTGCGCTGGTCCGGCGCCGGGGCGATCGTGTCGTCCCTGCTGGGTGACCGGTACGCGGTCGTCGTCGGCAGCCTCGGGGCCAGCACCGCCCTGGGCTTGGGCGAGCCGGCCGCCGGCACGTACGAGAGGGCCCTGGTCGAGTCGACGGCCGTCGGCGGCGCCGCCCTCGGGGAGTCCGGCCCCGCCGAGGCCGCGCCGGGCGGTCCGGACGACTCCACCCCCGGCGGTCGGGCCGTCCTCGTCGACCCCCTGCCGCTGCGCCGGGTCGCCGGGCTGCGCACCCGGACCGACGTCACGCCCGAGCAGGGATACTTCCCGCTCGACGCCGAGACGCTGGCGCACTGCGACGCCGTTCTCCACGTGACGGCCCCCGCTCCCGCAGGCCCGGCACCGCAGGCCGAGGGGGCCCTGACCGCCGACGACGCGGCCGAGCGCATCCTCGCGCTGCCGGAGGTGGCCGTGGTCGTGGCCGACGAGGCCTCGGGCGCGCCGGAGGCGGCGTGGGGCTGGCGGTTCTTCTTCGTGGGTCCGGACCGGAAGATGCCGTTCGCCACCATCGGGGAGCGGGACATGGCCGGCTTCGACGAGGAGTCGCGCCTGGACCGGCCGGGCGTGTTCCGGCTGAACCTGGATCTCGGGCGGCGCGAGTTCGAGCGGGTCTTCGGCTACCCGCCGGCGCGCCTCACCGACCACCGCTCGTCGGTGGACTTCGCGGCCCTCGACGAGGTGCTGCCGAATCCGCTCTACGGCACGGCGGGGTGGGCGTGCGTGCTCAACCCCGGCCCGCGCACCCGGACCGAGGTGGAGCGCCTGATCGCGTACGCGCATCACCGGGCGCTGGAGCGGCACACCCGAGCGGCGCAGCGCGGACACCGGACGCCGTGATCCTGCGGAAGTGGCCCGGTCGCTCGCGGCCGGGCCACTTCCGCAAGTCGTCACGCCGTCCCGGACCCGCGTGGTACGAAACAACCGGGACCGGATGAAACGGGAGATGTGTGGCACGGGAGCGGTCGGGTTGGTTGCTGCGCCCCCGGGAGGACCGTCCCCGCATCTCGTACCTGGAGCTCCTCTTCGACCTGGGGCTCATCGTCGCGCTGTCCCGGCTGTCCCTGCGCCTGCTCGACGACTTCAGCCTGCTGAACATCCTGCAGACGCTGGTCCTGCTCGCCGCCATCTGGTGGGTGTGGACCGTCACCGCGTACACGACGGACTGGTACGACCCGGACCAGCTCCTGGTCCAGGTCATCGTCCTCGGCGTCCTGCTCAGCGGATACGTCATGGCGATGGCCTCCGTGCAGGCGTTCGAGGGCTGGGACGGCCTCGCCTTCGCCGGGGCGTACGTCGGTCTGCACCTGTTCCGCGGCCTGATCCTCGTGACCGCGCTGCGCGGTCACGAGCTGCGGATACGACCGCTGCGGGTGCTCATCTGGTTCGCCGCGACCGGCGTGCTGTGGCTGGGCGGCGCGCTCCTGCCCGCCCCCGCCCGGCTGGCGGTCTGGGCGGTGGCGGTCACGCTGGACTACCTGGCCGGCCTCGCCGGCTACTGGGTGCCGAAGCTCGGCCGCATCGCCGCCCCGGATCTACGGATCATCGGCGAGCACATCTCGGAGCGCTACCGGCAGATGTTCATCGTCGCGCTCGGCGAGATCCTCCTGGTCGGCGCCCTCAAGTTCGGCGCGGGCGGCTTCGTCTCCGCGGCGGGGGCCGGGCTGCTGCTGCTGTTCGCCAACGCCGTGGCGATGTGGCGCATCTACGTGGCGTACGGCGCCGAGCATCTCGCGGTCGGTCTCGAACGGGCGGCCGACGCGGGCCGCGAGGCGCTGGTCGTGGCGTACACGCATCTGATCATGGTGGCGGGCATCGTGCTGACCGCCGCCGGCGGAGAGACGATCATCAGCGGCGCCACCTCCGAGACGTCGCCCGAGAACCTGGCCCTCATGGTCGCGGGCCCGGTGGTCTTCCTCGCCGGCCGCACCCTCTACGCCTACAAGGTGTTCCGGTTGACGCTGTGGCGACTGCCCGCCGGTGCGCTGGTGCTGGTCGCGGCGACGCCGGTGCTGCGCCTGCTGCCGCCGGTCGGCGTCGGTGCCGTCGCGAGCGCCGTGCTCCTCGCCGTCGCCGCCGTACCCCGCCTTGGCCCACGCCGCTACTGACGCCGCCCGCCCCCGGCCGCGCGGCGGACGGGCAAGACGGCACCGACGGTTCAGCTTGATCATTTCGGCCGTTCACTCTCGCATGATCGGCTGCCCGCGACGCATTCTCGCTGGTCCGGCCGCCCGTCCGGCCAGCTCGAACGTCCGGGCACCGCCCGGAACCGGAAGAAAGGAGCGGCGATGAGGTCGTCGAACCTCGTACGCCCCACGCTGGCGCTGCTGCTCACCACGGGGCTGAGTACGCTCGCGGTGCCGCCGGGCACCGCCCACGCCGCGACCACCGCCGTCGCGCAGGCCGCCGCGGCGGAACCCCCGATCACCGTCACCTCGACCACACGGCTCGCCCCCGGCGTGACGTACGACTCCTTCCAGGTGGACACCCCGCGGGGCACCACCGTCGGTTACCTGCTCACCGCCGACCTGCGCAAGAACAGGGTCTCCCTCGACCTGCTGCACCCCGGCAGCGTCGCGCAGCGCCAGGTGGTCTCGGCGATGACGAACGCGCAGGGGGCCGTCGCCGGCGTGAACGGCGACTTCTTCAACATCAGCGAGACCCACGCCGGGGTCGCGCCGACCGGTGCGGCCTCGGGGCCGGAGATCGCCGGCGGCGAGGAGCTGAAGTTCGCCGTGCCGAACGCGCAGCGCTTCGGACCCGGGCTCGCGCCCGGCACCTCCACCCGCGACGTGTTCGGCGTGGGCGTCGACGGCAAGGCGCGCGTCGACACCCTGAGCCTCGCCGGTGAGGTGCGCAGCAGGAAGGGCACGATCGCGCTCGGCGGCCTCAACCAGTACGCGCTCCCGGTCGGCGGGGTCGGTCTGTTCACCGCCGCCTGGGGCACCGCGTCCCGGGTCCGGTCGACCTGCGGCAGCGACACCAGCCGCAACGACCCGTGCAGCACCCACACGTACGAGGTGACCGTGCGCGACGGCGTGGTGACCTCGGTGAGCACGACGCCGGGCGCCGGTGCGATCCCCGCCGACACCCAGGTGCTGGTCGGCCGCGAGGGCGGGGCGGACCAGCTCGACGACCTCGTAATCGGTGACCGGGTGCGGGTGGCGGAGAAGCTCGTCCCCGTCGGCCGGCCGAAGCTGACCTTCGCGGTCGGGGGCGCCCCGATCCTGCGTGACGGGCAGCCGCTCGCCGGGCTGGACACCAGGACGGCCGCCGTGCGCAGCTCGGCCGGCGTGAGCGCCAACGGGAGGACCGTGTACCTCGTGGCGCTGGCCGGCCGCGCCCCCGCCAGCGCGGGCTTCACGATCGCCGAACTCGCCGACCTGATGCGCGCGCTCGGCGCGGACGCCGCGGTGAACCTGGACGGCGGCGGCTCGACCACGATCGCGGTCCGGGAGCCGGGGCAGACGAGCGCCACCGCCCGCAACAACCCCTCCGACGGCACGGAGCGCGCGGTCGCCAACGGCATCGGCATCTTCGTCCGCTGACCGGGCCGGTCGGCACGGGGAGCGCGGCCCGCGGCGCCGGGTCTCAGCGCGGCAGGCCGCGCTCCCGCAGGTACGAGATCATCGAGTGGTTCGCCTCCCAGCCGTCGGGGAACTTCACCGGCACGTCGAGGTGCATCGGCTCGGTCGACGGGTGCGCGTCGAGCAGGTCGGCGATGCCGTCCCGGGCCACCACGAGGCACGCGTGGCGGTGGCGGGACGTGAGCACGCAGAGCCGTCCGGACTCCAGGTGGAACGCGGTCGCGTCCCGCCGTCCGGACAGCGGGTGCAGCACGACGGTCACGTCGTACTCGCGGCCCTGGAGCCGGTTGGCGGTGTCGACGGTGACGGCCGCGCCGGCCGCGCCGAGCTGCGCGCGGATGGCCGCGGCCTGGTCGCGGTGGGCCGCGCCGATGGCGATCCGGTCCGCGGTGACCGGTGCGCCCGCCGGGTTCTGCTCGGAGACGGCGACCGCGCTCCGCTCCAGCAGCCGCACGGCGAGCGCCGCGCACGCCGAGGCGGCCTCCACATCGGTGCGCGGGGTGTGCCGCTCCGGCAGGGCGTACAGCCCCCAGCCGGTCGCGGCGGCCTGGTCGAGCGCGGCGTCGACCGCGTCCGCCGGCCCGGGGGTGGTCAGTGACAGCGCCCGGTCGGCGGGGCCGGTGCCGGCGCGGAAGCCGGTGAACGGGTAGAAGGCCTCGGCGACCACCGGTGCCGCCGACGCGGGCAGGCGCCAGGACACGGGCAGCCGGTGCACGGGCAGGTCCGGGTTGTGCCGCAGCAGCACCGCCACCGCGGACTGCATCGGGTCCCAGGTCAGGCCCGTCCAGCGGGTGGTGTCGACGGTGGAGAACGGGTCGAGCTGGCCGGGGTCACCCACGAACAGCGCCCGTTCGAACCGGCCGGCCACGCGCAGCAGGGCGTCCGAGCGCATCTGGTACGCCTCGTCGACGATCGCCCACGGCCAACGGCCCTCGCCGAGGGTGGCCCACTTGGCGGCCGTACCGACGATGACGGCCGGCCCGCCGAGGTCCGCGACCTTCGCGGCGACCCGGACCGTCGGGTGCTCCGCGACCCGCTCGGAGGGCCGGTAGTCGGCCGCGGAGAGCCGGCCGATCCGCAGCTCGGGGGCCTTGCGGGCCAGGCGGTCGATGAGGTCGTCCACCTGCTCGTTGGTCTGCGCCACGATGATGAGCGGTTCGCCGGCCTCGGCCAGTTCGACGGCGGCGCGCACCACGAGGGTCGACTTGCCGGCTCCGGGCGGTGAGTCGACCACGACGCCGCGGTGGTCACCGGAGCGCAGGTCGGCCAGGACGGCCGTGATCACGCGCTCCGCCTCCACCGCGGGTGGCAGTTCCAGCCCGGCCAGCATGTGCCTCACCCCTCCCGCTCGCCGCTGCCGGCACCCTACCGGGTGGCAGGCGCGAGTCGAGCCGTGCCGCTCTCGGCGGGCACGGGCGCGGGAGGACTAGCGGCCCGGGGACCGGGTACGCGCCGCCCATGGGTAGTCAGAAGCCGAACAAGCATGACCCTGGCGGCGAGTCGGCGCGCGGGCGGCGGCATCCGGGCAGCGGTGCCCGGGGCCGGCAGGGGTCGGAGGTGGAGCGGTCGCCGCACCGCCGGCAGCTGCGCGCCGCGACGGGGACGTCCGGGAGCGAGCGCGACCAGGGCCGGGCCAAGGTCGAGGGCGGCGAGCGCGTGCAGCGGCAGGGGACGTGAGGGCGACCGCTCGTCCGGCGTGAGCGCGGTCGGAGCCGGCGTCCCGGGCAGGGACGCCGCAGCACCCGAGAGGTGGTGTCGAGGTGGCAAAGTTCCTGCTCAAGTCGACCTTCACGCTCGACGGGGTCAAGGGTCTGGTCAAGGACGGCGGCAGCAAGCGGGCCGAGATCGCCACGAAGGCGATCGAGGCGGCCGGCGGCCGGGTGGAGTCGCTCTGCTTCGGCCTCGGCGAGTACGACACGTACGTGATGTGCGAGCTGCCCGACCACAAGACGGCGGCGGCCCTGGCCATCGCCATCCGGGCGGCCGGCGGCGTCGACACGCGTGTCGTCCCCCTGCTGACACCGGAAGAGGTCGACGAGGCGGTCGGGAAGCAGATGACCTACCAGGCGCCGGGACGGTGAGGGTCTCCGCTTGACCTATAGGTTGGTCATCGTCATATGATGGCGGCATGACTGACTCCGTGAGACCCATGCGGGAGCCGACGTACTTCATCCTCGCGGCGTTGCAGGATGAGCCGCTGCACGGTTACGCGATCGTCAAGCGGGCGCAGGAGCTGTCCGACGGGCGCGTACGGCTGACCACGGGCACCCTCTACGCCGCGCTCGACCGCCTCACCGGCGAGGAGCTGGTGCAGGTGGCGGGCGAGTCGGTGGTCAACGGCCGCCACCGCCGCACCTACGAGCTGACCGACGCGGGCCGGTCGGCGCTGCACGCCGAGGCGGAGCGGCTGGCCGCGGCGGCCCGCGTCGTACGCGACCGGCGGCCCCGGCCGGCGGCGCGGGTCCGGACGGTGCCGGCGTGACCGACGACCTCGAGCGCCGCTACCGCTGGCTCCTGAAGATCTACCCCCGCCCCTACCGCGAGTACCGCACCGACGAGATGCTGGAGACCCTGCTCGCGACGGCCGACGCGCACCAGCGACGGCCGAGCACCCGGGAGGCGGCGTCGCTCGTGCTGGGCGGCCTGCGCGCCCGCACCGGCGCGGACCGGCTCCGCTCCCCCGCGACGCTGCGCCGGTCCGCGCTGCGGCTGTCCGCCCTGGCCCTGCTCGTCTACTGCCTGACCATCGCGGCCACGGCGCCGGTCGCCGACCTGACCCAGATCGCGTACGGCGCGCCCTTGGGCATCGTCGACGAGTGGGGTGTCGCGATCGTGGCGACCCTCGCCGTCGCGCTGCTCGCCATCGTGTGGGGCGCCTACCGGGTGGCGTTCGCGGCCACCGCGCTGACCGTGGTCGCGCAGCACGCGCAGGCCGGCGTGTTCGCCGCGACCTGGCCGACCGACATCCTCCGCCACCTGGTCGACTCCCAGCTGTGGCCCGCCCTGCTGGCCGCGCTGGCCCTGCTGCCGCTGCTGCGGGCGCCCCGCGCTCGCGTGAGGCGGCCGTGGGTCTGGCTCGTTCCCACCGCGCTGGCGGTGCTCGCCCTGACCCCCAGCCCGCTCAATGACTGGTCGGACGCCCGCACCCTCTCCCTCTACGCGTTCGCGGCGCTGGCGCTCCTCGCGGCGCCCGTCGACGCGCGCGCACCGATCGTCGCCTTCGCCCTGCTCCTGGCGCCGGCCGCGGCCCGCGTCTGCTACCACCTGCTCCATACCGGATCCGCGGCGAGCGACCTGCGTGTCTCCGCCGTTCCCATCGCCATCCTCGCGGCGCTCCTGGTCGCGACGTTCGCCGCCGCGACCGTCACGAGCCGCCGTCACGCCCGGATGTAGCGCCGGGCCCGACCCCCGCCGCTCCCTCTCCCCGGGGAGCGGCGGGGGCTCGCCCGTTACGTCAGCGGGAATCCGTGACGATGTGGGAGCAGGCGGCGCAGGCGGCCCGGCCCTGCTCGGCGTACCAGCGGCAGCTGCGCCGGATCGCGCAACGGGGCAGGTCCACCTCGGCCGGGCCGGCCGTCTCCCGGTACGACTCGGCGAGCCGTTCGCCGAGGCCACAGTGGTCGCCGGTCCAGAAGCCGCACCGGGACGTCACGCACGGGCCGGCGAGCCGGTACTGCGACTCGACCGTCGTGTCCGGGCCCGCCGTCGCGAGGGCCACGTCGGCGGGCATCTGCGGCGTGACGTACGCGACCCGGCCCGCCGGGGTGATCATGCCGAGGAACACCGTGGCGTTGGCCGCCGGTGTGCTCGGGCACATCCGCTCCGGCGCGTCCGGCCGGTGGGCGGTGTCGGTCACTTCTGCATCCAGAAGCCGATGTCGTTGATTTTGTGGCCGAGGTCGTCGGCGAACGGGCCGTCGAGCACCCAGAGGCCGTACCACTCGGGGCGCAGCTTCAGGTTGGCGTGCCCCACGGACAACGGGTTGGACAGCCGCGCACCGGCGACGTTCAGCGCCTTCAGCCCCGCCTTCTGGATCTCACTCGCGATGAGGCTCTGCTGCTCGGTGGTCAGCTCCACGCCGTCGACCACGAACCGGAACTCGCTGCGTGCCATGTCTACCTCCGATGGTCAGTACGCTTCGGTCCGCAGCCCGCGCCGCAGACTCGCCCTGGTGAAGGCCGCCCACGCGTCGGCCCGCCGCCCGCCCACCTGGTCTCGCCAGGTGGCGGCGTCGGCCGTCCGCACACCCCACAGCTGGCGGCAGGCGGCGACCGCGAACGCCACCTGCCCGGGCGTGCCGGTGAAGCCGGCCGGGCCGTCGGTCACCCGCAATCCACCGCCGGCCACGACGTCGACCAGCGGGAAGTGGTGGTGCAGGCTCGCGAGGGTGGCGAGGTGCGCCGGGTCGGTGCGACCCGAGGCGAACGCCTCGACCGGCTCGTCGTCGCGGACGACCCGGATGGCGCGCAGCATGAACGTCTCACCGGTGGCGCTGACCTCCCCGTCCACCTCCACCGGGCTGCCCCACCGCGGGGGCGAGTTGGCCGACCAGAAGGCCAGCCAGTCGTCGAGCCGGTCGGCGAAGTCCGCCTGGACGCGGACCGGCCCGCCGACGAGCCGCGCGCCCGCGATCCGGTGCCGGGTGACGAGCGGCTGCGGCGCGGCCTGTGCGGGGCTCCCGGCGGCGACCGGGGCCGCGTGGGCGGCGCCGGCGGCGGTGACGGCGACCGCCGCGGAGGCCGCGGCGGCCCCCACGAGGACGCGTCGCCGGGAGAGCGAGGGAATCGTGTCGTTCATCGTCCGCCCTTTCCGTGACGGCCTTTGCGCGACACGCTATCGACGGACGTTGATCAGCTGAACGGTCGTTCTATCGGGACGACGACATGAATGTCAGCGATCAACGGCGGCGTGAATCCATTCATTCTGCTGCTGGTCGCCCCTCCGTCCCCGCACCGTCGACTTCAGGCACGAGCAAGCGACGGCGCGACCGGTCCGAGGACCGGCCGCGCCGTCGTCGTGGCAGGCGGTCAGTTCCCGCCGCGGTACGGGCCGTTCACGTAGACGAGCGCGTCACCGACCGCCCGCTCGGCCCCGCTCGGGTGGTTGACCAGCGCACCGCCGACGGCCATGGCGGTGGAGCCGCCGCCGTCGAGGTTGATCCCGTCGTCCATGCCGAGCGCGCGGGCGACGGCGGCGGTCTCGGCCATCGTGGTGCCGACGCTGGTGGTCTGGCGGCCGTCGACGGTCGCGAGCACGATCTTCCCGTCGCGCGTGGTGCCGGCGATCGTCCGCGGGTTGCGGGCGAAGAAGCTGTCGCCGGGGGCGCCGTCGGGCACGACGATCTGGCCGTCCCGGGTCAGCTGGTACCGCCCCGTCACGCCGAACAGGCCGCGCCGCAGGGGCAGCTTCCGGCCGTCCTGGTCGGTCAGGGTCGAGGTCTGCTCGACGCAGCCGCGGGCGGTGAGGTCACGCAGGGCCGCCGCGTCCCGTCCCGTCGCCTGCAGCGAGGTCTGGCCCGCCGTCAGCGCGGTGCCCCGCGTGGTGGCGGTCCGCACCACGCAGCCACGCTCGTCCAGCACCACCTCGACGCCGGCGCCGGACGGGGTGGCCGCCGCGAACTCGGGGGTGAACCGCACGAGGTCACCCGGCGCGGCGCACTGGGTCTGGTCGGCGAGGGCCTCGCAGCCGGCGGGTACGACCGGCGGGTGGTTGATGAACTCCAGCGGCAGGCTCGCCCCGGTCCACCGGTTGCGGACACTGCCCGACCAGCTCAGCTTGCCGGTCAGGGCCCGGTTGCTGTCGGCGTCGACGACGAAGTTGGCCTCGGCCGGGTCGGTGAGCGGCTCGCTGAGCAGCTTCCCGCCGAAGAGCCCCAGGCCGACCGGGTCGCCCGGGTAGAGCTGGCTCGCGGTGAAGGTGAAGAAGGAGGCGTTGACGCCGGCCAGGGCGCCGGAGGCGCGGACCAGGTCGGTGGTCTTCTCGACCCGGGCGAGGTCGGGGCCGTACGTCGCCTTCAGGTGGCCCCGTGCGCGGCGCGGATCGATGGTGAGCACGTTGACCACC
This sequence comes from Micromonospora xinjiangensis, assembly GCF_056150165.1. Taxonomy (NCBI): domain Bacteria; kingdom Bacillati; phylum Actinomycetota; class Actinomycetes; order Micromonosporales; family Micromonosporaceae; genus Micromonospora; species Micromonospora xinjiangensis. Next base: position 933,984 of record NZ_JAXCFO010000001.1, read on the forward strand.
CACGGACCCCGCGTGGTCGTGTTGATCTGGTCGGTCGGTGCGGGCTCGGTGCCGCGGACGATCCGGGTGAGGGTGACGCCGTCGGCGAGAGCCTGGCTGGTGCGTACCTCCGTCAGGTCCGCGTCGCCGAGCGGGAGAGTGCCGGCGGCGGCCTCGGCGCGCGCACCCGGCGCGACACCGAGGCTGATCGCGGCCAGCGCGGCGACCGCGAGGGCGCCGACACGGCGAAGGCCGGGCAGGCCGGAAGGGGAAACAGTCATGTCCCGACCCTCGCGGCGCCGTGGAACCACGAAACCGACTCCAGCTGACACTTCGGCGAATTGTGCGGCGCGGTGCGACCCGACCCGCAGCTCCGGAGAAAAATTTTCGCCTCGGTGGCAACACCCGGTGGGGTCCGACCCGTCCTACCGCTGTGAGAGCCGAGGACGAGGAAGGCTTCCGGGAGTTCGTCGCCGTGCAACTGCCCGCGCTCCGGAAACTGGCGTACGTCACCTGCGGTGACTGGCACACGGCGGAGGACGCGACGGCGACGGCCCTGGCCAAGCTGTACCCGCGCTGGCCGCGACTGGACCGACCCGACCTGTACGCGCGGACGATGGTGGTCCGGGCCGCCATCGACGAGCTGCGCCGGCCGTGGCGGCGCGAGCGGGCCGCCGGGGACGCGCTTCCGGACCTGGCGCAGAGCGACGCGACGGCGTCGGTCGAGGAACGGATCCGGGTCCGGGCCGCGCTGCGGGTGATTTCGCCCCGGCAGCGCGCCGCCGTGGTCTGCCGCTACTACCTCGGCATGAGCCTCGCGGAGACGGCCAGCGTGCTCGGCTGGCACATCGGTACGGCCAAGAGTCAGACCTCCCGCGCACTCGCCCGGCTGCGCGAGGTGCTGGCGCCCGAACGGGCCGACCGTGACGAGACCATCGAGACAGAGAGGGAGAGGGCCGGTGCACGTACCTGACCTGGTGGAGACGGCGACCTCGGACGCGCCGCCGCCGCGCTACACGGTGGAGGAGATCGTGGCGGCCGGCAGGAAGGTGCAGCGACGCCGCCGGACCGGATGGAGCGTGGCCTCCGCGGCGCTCGCCGTCACCGGCGTGGTCGCGGCGGTCGGCATCGGCCTGCCGGACGCCACCCAGCGGCCCGTCGTCGGCGAGGCCGCCGCCGTGGTGACCGCCACGGCGCCCGCCCCGGCGACCGACTGGGAGTTCCCGGACGACCCGTTCACGTACGTCTTCCAGCGGTTCGACGCCGGTGCGCTCCACGTGCGGGACCCGATCGTCGTGTCGAGGGCGTACCAGATCGCCCCGCTGCACATCGACGGGCTCGTCACCCACGACCGGGCCGTGCCCCCGTCGGCGCCGCCCTCCCCGTCCGCGTCCGCACCGCCGCCCGCGGACGAGCGGCAGGTCTACGCCTACCTCACGGTGTACCGGCCGGGCGCGTTCGACGCCGGGAGGTACCCCGGGGCGCGGGTCACCGTCGACGGGCGGCGCGCCATCGAGCGGGAGGGGCCGTCGTACGGCGCGAACCTGGGCCGCGGGCTCGCCTGGGAGTACACCGACAACGCCTGGGCGGTCGCGGAGACCTTCGCGGAGCCGTCCCACGTGAGCGCCGCCGACCTGCGGGGGCTGGTGGCGGCGCTGCGGCCCCGCGTCCCGGTGCCGGCCCGGGTGCCGTTCAGCGTCGGCTACCTGCCCGCCGGCTATCGGGCCGCCGAGCTCGGTCAGCACGCGTTCCCCGGCCTGAACGGCATCGCGAGCGCCGGCGACGGCACCTACGGCGGCGCGGTCTTCGCCGCTCCGGCCCTGCCCACGACCGGGCTCACCGAGCCGTACGGCGGGGTCGACGGCGAGGAGCCGGCGGGCAGCTTCAGCATCTTCGTACTGCCCGACGCCGAGTCCAACCAGGCGCTGGCGGACGGCGAGCGACCGCCGGCCGAGCCGAAGTGCTTCAACGGTTTCTGCAACGCCTGGAGCCACGACGGCGCGACCACCATCCAGGTGTCCAGTGGCGGCCGGCTCTCCGACGCGGAGATGGTCAAGATCTTGAAGGGGATCACGTTGGCCGACGTCACCGACGCGCGCACCTGGCCGGTGGCGGCCACCGCCCTGCGGGCGGGTTGACCTGCGCCGACCGCCCGTCGAGTCGGGTGTGTCACCGGCCGGGTCCGGCATTGTCGCCGGGCCCGGCCGGCCCGTGTGGACGGATATCAGTGCGGTGGATCATCCGCGGAGATCATTGCCAAAGGCAACCATCTGGCAGTACGAAGGTGAGGCCATCCCGGCGACACAGCTCCGTCGCCGGGCCCACGAGACCCAAGGGGGGCCAATGGCACGCAGCCGGATCGCCGGTGCCGCAGCCATGTCACTCGTCCTACCGTTCCTGAGCCTCCTTCCCGCGTCCGGCGCGGCGGCTGCTCCCGCCCAGCCCGCCGCGCAGACCGACCGGCCCAGCGACGACACCCGCGAGCTCACCCGCAAGGACTTCACGCTGGACGGCCGGAAGGTCGAGACGCCGGCCCGCTACCAGCCGCGCGCCCAGGCGCGGTCGAGGGCGCAGGCCGCGGTCGAGACGCCGGCGGTCGGCACGGTCCGCCAGTGGCTCGGGCTCGACGACACCACCGGCGCCTACTACCGCAAGGACTACACGCTGCGGGGCGTCGGCGAGAACATCGAAGTGTGGGTCGCCAACGACCTCGGGTTCCCGGCGAACGACTGCCGCAACCAGGTGGCCTCGTCGACGCAGATCACCGACGCCCAGGTGCAGAACTTCGTCCACGAGTTCGACACCAACATGTACCCGAAGGAGACGGTCGCCTTCTCCCGGCCGCCGGACCGGGACGGCAGCAACGCCCTGGTGGGGCCGGACGCCGACGGCAACGGCGGCGTCTACACCGGCGCGGGCAACAAGACGGTCACCCTCGTCGACAACGTCCGGGACGACAACTACTACCAGTTCCCGGCCGCGCCGACCTACATCGCCGGCTTCTTCTCGGCCCAGCTCAACGAGCTGTTCGACCGCAACGTGATGACCATCGACGCGTTCGACTGGCTGCACCGCACCGGAGCGAACCCGCCGGACGAGCCGACCGACGACCTGTGCACCAGCCGCCCGGCCCGCCCGCACAGCTACGAGGGCACCTTCGCCCACGAGTGGCAGCACCTGGCCCAGTACTACACCGACCCGTTCGAGGGCACCTGGATCAACGAGGGCCTGTCCGACTTCGCGCAGACGCTGACCGGTTACGTCGACACCAAGGCCACCGTCTTCGACCGGGGCGCCGACAGCCACCTCTACTGCTACCAGGGCTTCGGCACGGTGAAGACGCCGTACAACGCCAACCCGCGCGACTGCGGCGGCCCGGAGAACTCGCTGAACCTGTGGGACGAGAGCCCCAACGCCAACGCGGTGCTCGCCGACTACGGCAACGCGTACTCGTTCATCCAGTTCCTCTACGACCGGTACGGCGCCGACATCGTCCACCGCCTGCACAACGACGGTGACCGCCAGGGCCTGGCCAGCCTCGAGGAGGCGCTGAAGGCCGAGGGCGCCAGGGACATGTACCAGGTCATCCACGACTACCAGACCATGACGCTGGTGGACAAGATAGTCGGGGACGCCAAGCTCGGCGTCATGCTGGGCGTGCCGAAGAGCCGGGTGACCAGCAAGAGCCTGCGCTCCACGGTCAACCTGGACAACCCGGCCGCGTACGCCACCCCGGGCGCCGCCCCCAACGGCGCCGACTACGTGCCGCTGCGGAAGGCCGACGGCAAGCTGCTGCGCGGCAAGGACCTGAAGTCGCTGTCGTTCCAGGGCAGCAAGACCCTGCCCGCCCTGCCGCTGGCCTGGACCGTGGTGAACGACGACCCGGACCGCGCCGGCAACCCCGTGCTGTTCTCCGGCAACGGCAACAACACCGACGCCGCCGCCGTCACCCGGCTCACCGTGCCGACCACCGACCCGACGCTGCGCTTCGTCGCCAAGTACGGCGCCGAGCTGGGCTTCGACTACGGCTACGTCACGGTCTCCACCGACGGGGGCGCCACCTACACCGCCGTCCCCGGTGACAAGACGGTCGACGGGCCGCTCGGCCCCGGCGTCAACGGCACCACCGATGGGTTCGAGGCCCACAGCTACGACCTGTCGGCGTACGCCGGCAAGTCGGTCCTCCTCGGCTTCCGCTACGTCAGCGACGGCGGCGTCAACGAGGGCGGCTGGCTCATCGACGACATCACCGTCGGCGGCACCACGGTCAGCGACGGCAGCGGCCTCACGCCGTTCGACTCGCCCACCGAGATCAAGCCGACCGCCGTCGCCAACTGGAACCTGCGCCTCATCGGCATCGACGAGAAGCACTCGCTCGCCTGGCAGTTCGAGTTCGACGGCAGGTCCGATCTGACTCTCAACCGGGTGCAGCTGGCCCTGCTCAGCATCTTCCCGAAGGTCGTCGCCGTCGTGGCGTACGACGAGCCGACCGAGCAGGTCAACCAGTACGCGCCGTACACCCTGAAGGTCAACGGGGCCGTCCAGCCGGGCGGCACCGCCTGATCTGAGCCGGTCCGGTTGCCGGGGCACCTGCCACCACGGTGGCAGGTGCCCCTTCCATTGCGGGCCGGGGGTCGCGCCCGGAGGCCGGCCGGGTCAGCGGCGCCGCTCCCCCACCCGGTACGTGACCAGGTTCGGGTCGGCCCGCAGCTGCTTCTCGGTGAACTTGACGGTGTCCCAGCCCTTGCCCGAGTAGAGCCGGGTCTGGTCGGCGTACCAGGGCGAGTTCGGGTTGGCCGACTGCGAGTAGGTCAGGATCTGCCGACCCGACGGCCCGTCGCGGCCCAGCTCGACGGCCATCAGGAACGACGTGCCGTGAACGATCTTCGGGTAACCGGCGCCCGGCTCCAGCACCCCGACGATCATGTTGAAGACACCGGCCTCCGCTCGACCGCCGTGGATCGGGATGCGCTCGCCGCCGCGCGGCTCGCTCTGCACGTCGCCCAGGCGGGCGTCGAGCGGGACGCCGGCCAGCTTGCGGACCGCGTCGGCGAGGGCGGTGCGTACCCTCGGGTCGTCGACGGCGAGCCGGCTCGGCGTGGTCAGCGGGGAGCGCGCGTCGAACGGCTCGGCGAAGCGCAGGCCGCGGGCCAGCACGAACTCGGTGAACAGGTGCGCACCCCGGCTGCCCAGGTCGACCTTCAGGTCCCAGCCGCGCAGCGCCGCGCAGGCGGCGGTCAGGTCGACAGTGGTGCCGTCGGACGCGGTCGCCGTCGGCTGCGCCTCGCAGACCTTCACGAGGTCGGCGCGGACCAGCTCGCCCCCGTACGCCCGGTTGCCGAGCGTCACGTCCCACAGCCGCCCGGTGGTGAAGCCCTTCCCGGGGAGCCCGTCGGTGCCGGCGAGGCGCTGCCGCACCTGGTGCACGCCGAGCCGGGTGCGCAGGCTGCGCTCGGTGCGCTCGTCGCCGACGATGCGCGGGTAGCCCTCCAGCGGGCGGGCCGGGTTCGCCAGCCAGTAGCTGTCGTTGGAGTTCGTCACGTAGTCGCCGCGGACCAGCACGGGCAGGTTCGCCGGCCCGAGGATGCCGGGCACCGCGGCGTCCCGGTCCCGGCCCAGCTCGCACGAGGAGCGGGAGCCGTCGAGGACCGCCTGGCCGCTGGTCGCGTAGAGCTCCCGGAACGGGGCCGGGATGCACGCGGCCGCGAGCGCGTCGGTCACCCCGGGCACCACCGAGTGGTCGCCGTAGAGGGCGCGGCCGTCGCGGTCCGCGGCGATGACGTTGACCCAGGGCAGGAACTGCCGCCGGTCCAGCACCGACCGCAGCTCGCTCACCGACTTCGCCCGCCCCATCGCGAGCCAGCCGTCGAGCGCGCGGTTGTTGGCCGCGTTGACGTCGGTGATGGCGTACGCGGCCTGCGCGGTCCAGTCGAACCGGCCCGGCACCACGACCACCGGGCCGAAGTGCGTGTCGTAGAAGGTACGGCTCACCGGCCCGCCCGGCGTCCGCACGGTGACCGTGCGGGTGACCATCCTGCGGGGCTTGCCGTCGTAGAGGTAGCTGGTCGGGTCGCCGGGCACCAGGCTCAACCGGTGCCAGACGAAGCGGCGGGCCGTGGAGACCGTGTGCGACCAGGCGATCCGCCCGTTGTGGCCGATCTCGACCAGCGGGTCACCGACCAGGGCCGCGCCCTCGACGTCGTACCGGCCCGGCACCTTCAGGTGCATCCGGTAGAAGCGCTCGCCGCCGTCCCACGGGAAGTGCGGGTTCGCGAGCAGCATGCCCGCGCCGCTGGCGGTGGCGTCGCGCCCCAGACCGTACGCGTTGCTGCCCACCCCGGCCGGCGCGCCGTCGCGGGCGGTGACCACGGCCTCGGCCCCCGGGGCGCTCGCGGTCCCTCCGGCGGCGCTGTTCCCGTTGCTGCTCCCGGGTGGGGTGGCGGCGAGGATGCCGTCGGCGAGGGCGCCCGAGCTGGCCCGGACCATGCGGGCCCAGTTGGCCCGCCACATGTCCAGCTCGCTGATGGGGCGTACCCAGCCCTGTCCCCGGCAGGCCGGGTCGGTGATCCTCAGCTTCGCACCGCGCAGGTAGGCGTTGTAGCCGGCGACGAAGCCGCGGATCTGGTCACGTACCTCATTGGAGGGTGACCGGACGCCGTCCCGCGGGCCGGTCAGCCACCGCTCGGCGGCCCGGTCGTCGATGGCCTTCTGGTGGAACAGGTCGCTGCTGACGTTGGCGGTGCTCGCGCCGAACCAGCGCGAACGCTCGGCGCGCACGGTGACCATCTGCTCGGCGATCAGGCAGACGTTGTCCTCCGCCTGGGCGTAGCCGACGCCGTAGCCGAGGCTCGCGAAGTCGCGCGCGGTGATGTGCGGGACGCCGTAGGAGGCGCGCTGGATCAGCGCGGAGTAGCCGCCGCCGTGCGCGACGGCGGTGCCGCCCGTGACGGTGAGGCCGGCGGCGACCAGCCCGAGCGCGGTGGCGACGGCGACGAGTGGACGGGGCTTCATCGGGCGACTCGCTGGTGGTGGTGCATGGGACGTCCTCCCCCGATCGATGACGGTCCAGGTCCGACCGAGGCTAGCGGTGAAAGTTACTCAGGTCACTCCGTGGCCGACCCGGAATCGCCTCCGGGTTCGCCCCCAGGGGCGTCATCGATTCGAAGGCGTCCGCCCGTACGATCCGAGCGCGGAAGGGCACCTCGCTGCCGGTGCCCAGGAAGTCATCGACCGCTACGACCTGACGCTGGTGTTGCCGGCCGGAAGGAATTTGGCTACCGGACTTGCGGCCAAGGACGCACAGGCGTCGATGGAGCAGCTCGCCGACATCTACAGGACGCCCATGCGCACGACGCGCCGGGCTACACCGCCGAGCGATACCGCAAGCAGCTCACCGCGCACATGCCGCGGCCTGGCTGGGAGCTGGTGACCGCGACGGCGTTCCGACCTTCCTGGTCCTCGTCCGCTAGCCGTGCTGCCTGGATACCGCACGGCTCTGCCGGGCTAAGCCGACTCGGGCGTGGCATCAGCCATCCGGCCGCTACTCCGCCGTCACCCCACACGGGCCGTCGTGCTCGTTGCGGCGCAGGCAGCGGCGGGCGCCGTCGAGCCGGGCGTCACACCAGACTCGGATACGCAGGAACTGGCGATCCTCCTCGCTGAGGGTGGTCTCACCGAAGTCGATGACGGTGACGTGACCGAACGATTCCCGCAGTGCTGCCGCCAGTCTCGTCGTCTCGTCGCGGTTGGTCAGCGTAGTGGGGAGATGAATGACCCAGCGGGGTGCGCTCATCGCTGCCACCTGCCGTTGGGGGAACCGGAGGTGGTGTGGCGGCAGCCGGCGTGGCTGGACTGCCACTGTCGCAGCGCCTGGCGGATGCGCTCCGCCTCGGTGTTCGCGGTGACCACCTCCCGCCGCAGCCGGTCGAGCTCGTCGGCGATCCGGTTGAGGTAGTCGTTGACCTGCGTCGGATCGAAACCGCGCCAGCGGGTGTCGAAGCAGGCAGCACAAACGTGGTGCGGGTATAGGCGTTCGCCGATCACATAAATCATCGCTGCGCCGCCTCCTGCTCGCCGCCCTCTACGGTCCATGCCCTGACAGCGAGGCCGACATCACCGGCAGTTACGTACGACAGCGGCAACGCTTCGAGCAGCCCGTCAGTCGAGTACATGTCCCTCCCTCGCGTTGGTGGGGCGCCGAGGCGGGCGGGGATGGCGCTCGTCGTTCAGGTCGACGCCGCCGGAGCCCAGCACCCGCCCCGGGCCACGCGCCCAGCCTTCGCGATGAGCTGACCGGGTACTACAGCGGCGGAGAAGCCTGCGTGACGCAGAAATGTGGCGTTTACGTACTCACCCAATCGACGGCTTGTTAATACAGTGGCGGCAAAGCGGAGGGAGGTCGACCGTGGCGTTGAAGCGACACCGGCTGTGTCAGCGGCGGAAGGCCCTCGGATACAGCCAGGAGCATCTCGCCAACCTTCTCGGGGTGGAGCGGTCAACCGTGGTGCGCTGGGAGAACGCCGAGACGGATCCGCAGCCCTGGCATCGAGCCCGGATCGCCAACGCTTTGGGAGTTGCGCTCGAACAACTCGACGGCATGCTCGTCGATGTGTCGGTGGCAGCACATCGAGGGCAGACTGTGAAAGACATGGGGCGTGATACCGCTGCTGCCGCTGCCCGGCCCGATCTCTTAGGCGGCCTCCGGACCTTCCTCACCAGCTATCTGACGGACTCCATCCACCCGGCTCCATCGCTGGTCGAGGTGCGGCGATCTGTGGGCAGGTTGCACAACCTCTACCAGCGGGCAAGCTACATCTCCGCGGCCCGACACCTACCGACTGTGCTCACCCAAGCGACGGCCTTAACCAGCGGCGCAAGCGGCATCCACCGCAGCACAGCCTTTCGGTTGCTCGCCGCCGCCTACATCGCCGCATCCAAGCTCGCCGTCAAGGTAGGTGATGGCGAGGCGGCGCTACTGACGGCCGACCGGGCATCGACTGCCGCCCGCCTCGCCGACGATCAGGCACTGGCAGCGGTTGCCGCATGCCAGGCAGCGTGCGGACTGATGACGCAGCCAGGACGAGCAGCCGAGGCCGAGCAGATCGTAAGAACCAGCATCGATAGGCTGGCCGCAGCCCGTCCGGTCGCCGATCCCGACTTGTTGTCCGCGTACGGCGCGTTGCTGCTCCTGGCGGCCGTTATGACTGCCGGGCAAGGCGCGCCGAAGCAAGCCAGCCAGTTCCTGGCCCGCGCCGAATCGCTGGCGACAAGGTTGGGCGCCGACCGCAACCGGCTATGGACCGGCTTCGGGCCGACGAACGTCGTCATTCACGCGGTATCCACCGCCGTCCGAGCCGGCAACGCGGACCACGCCATCGAGATCGGAACCGCACTCGACACGTCGCGGCTGCCGCCAGTGCTCGTCGGCCGCAGAGCGCAGGTACACGTCGACGTAGCCGTGGCGGCACTGATGTCGGGTGACAGGTCCGTCGCGGTGCTGCACCTGCTCGAAGCCGAACGAGTGGGCGCCGAAATGGTCCACGCCAACGTGCAAGCCCGCACGCTACTGCTCGACCTCCTGTCGAAGGAGCGCCGAGCGGCAACGCCAGGGCTGCGTCCGCTCGCGGAGCGGGCCGGGTTGCTGGCATGACTCAGCGACGAGTGCTTGCCCTGGTCGTCTGCGCCGCGCCCCCGGTGCTGCGGATCGGTGAACTGATCAACCTGCTGCAGGACGAGGACTGGACAGTCTGCATAACCGCTACGCCGACCGCCGCAACGTGGATCGACCGGGAAGCCCTTGCCCAGCAAACCGGCTACCCCGTCCGGGTGCAGTGGCGGAAGCCCAACGAACCCGAACCGCACCCGCCGGCCACGGCCGTCGCCGTCGTGCCCGCCACCTTCAACGTGATCAACAAGTGGGCGCAGGGCGTCAACGACACCCTTGCGCTCGGCATCCTCAACGAGGCGCTCGGCGCCGGCATTCCGGTATACGCGTTCCCCAACGTCAAGGAGCAGTTGGCCACTCATCCGAGCTACGACCGTCACCTGCGGCTTCTGCAGGACGCGGCCGTCGCCGTGGCACCCCTGTCTGCTGAGTTGGATTGGCGACTTGTCCTCGACCGACTTGATGTGTCGTCGTTTTGACAGCAAAGTCGTTCCGTGGCGGGACTGTGGTGAAGCCCTTCAGGTCGCTACTTTGCGGTGATGGGTGATCTTGAGTGGGGCATCTACGAACACCTCATCACGCGTGAGTTGGCCGACCGCCTCCAGCATGTCGATTCCGCGCTGATCCAACAGGCGAACCTCGACCCGGCCGACGCGCCCCATGCCCTCGCCCGTCACATCGCCACCATGGCACACCGCGCATTGCACGCTGTCGGTGGCGGCGACGATAAACTCCGCCGCCAGGTTGAGCTCGCCAATCGCATCGCGGAGAGCATTGCCGCTCTCAATCCGCAGGCTGCCACCGCTGCCGACCACATCACAGACGGCAAGCGTCTCCTGCACGCCATCGCCGCCCCGCCAACCCCGCCCGCGCAGCCTGCCTTTCCGTCGCGGCCCACCACCCCGCTCTCCAGCGGCGCGCTGCTGGTCAACGGCCGTCACCAGCCGCGCATCGGCCATGAGGTTAGTCACGAGATGGCCTCCGCCGACCAGGTTGATTTGCTCTGCGCGTTCATCAAGTGGCACGGCCTGCGCATCGTCGAGCCGGCCATCCGCGACCTGATCAAGCGCGGCGGCAGCTTCCGGGTCATCACTACGACCTACCTCGGCGCGACCGACCAGCGCGCCCTCGACCGCCTCGCCGAGTTGGGCGCCGACATCAAGATCTCCTACGAGACCCGCACTACCCGTCTGCACGCCAAGGCGTGGCTCTTCCGCCGCAACAACGGCATGTCTACGGCCTACGTCGGCTCGTCGAACCTCTCCAAGGCCGCGCTGGTCGACGGCGTCGAGTGGAATGTGCGCATCTCCAACATCGAGCAGCCGCACGTCATCGACACGTTCACCGCTACCTTCGAGGACTACTGGAACGACCCGGCCTTCGAGGACTACGAGCCCGACAGGGACGCCGACCGGCTCAGGATCGCGCTGCGCGGGGAGCGCACCGACGACGCGCCCACCGAAATCGCCAACCTAGACGTACGGCCGTACCCATACCAGGCCGAGATCCTGGCCGACCTTGACGCCGAGCGCACAGTCCACGGCCGCTGGCGCAACCTCGTCGTCATGGCGACGGGTACCGGCAAGACCGTCGTCGCGGCACTCGACTACCGGCGGCTCTACCGCGACAAGGCGGTGGACTCGTTGCTCTTCGTCGCTCACCAGGAGCAAATCCTGCGGCAGAGCCTGGCAACGTTCCGCCAGGTAATGGGCGACGGCAGCTTCGGCGAGACGCTCGTCGGCGGCCGCGAGCCGCAGCACTGGCGGCACGTCTTCGCCTCCATCCAGTCGCTGCACCGGCGGGAGATCAACCCCGAGGCGTACGACATGGTGATCGTCGATGAGTTCCACCACGCGGAGGCACCGACCTACGCCCGACTGTTGGAGCGACTGCGGCCACGCGTACTCCTGGGGCTGACCGCGACCCCTGATCGCAGTGACGGCGGCGATGTGCGGCGGTGGTTCGACGGCCGCGCCGCGGTGGAGCTGCACCTGTGGGAGGCGCTGGAGCGGCAGTTGCTGGCACCGTTTCAGTACTTCGGGCTGCACGACGACGTCGACCTATCCCAGCTGCGGTGGAAACGCGGGCAAGGGTACGACCCGGCGGAGCTGGATGGCGTCTACACCGGCAACCATGCGCGGGCGCGGATGGTGCTCCAGGCGGTACGGGACACGGTTGATGTGGGACGGATGCGGGCGCTGGGATTCTGCGTGAGCATCGGGCATGCCGAGTTCATGGCGGACTGGTTCACCGAGCACGGCGTGCAGTCGGCGGCCATCACGTCCCGGGTCGACCCCGCCGGGCGGCAGGCCCTCATCAAGGCCTTCAGGGACGGCACGCTGCGGGTGCTGTTCACCGTTGACCTGTTCAACGAGGGTGTCGACCTGCCGATGGTCGACACCATCCTGATGTTGCGCCCCACCGAGAGCGCCACGATCTTCCTGCAACAGCTCGGCCGCGGTCTGCGCTTGGACGACGACAAGCCGTGCCTGACCGTGCTCGATTTCATTGGCGGGCAGCACGCCAACTTCCGCTTCGACCTGCGCTGGCGTGCCCTGACCGGGGTGAGCCGGCGAGCGATCACCGAAGCCGTACGGGATGACTTCCCGTCCCTGCCAAGTGGGTGCCACATCCAGCTCGACCGGGTGGCGAAGGAGATTGTGCTGGCCAACCTAAGGTCGGCGATGCCGACCTCGAAGACCGGCCTGATACGGGAGCTGCGGCTACTCGGGGACGTCAGCCTGCCTGAGTTCCTGCGCGAGGCCGGCGTGGAGATCGAGGACATCTACCGGTCGGCGAGCATCGGCGGGTGGACCGGGCTGCGGCGGTTCGCCGGGCTGGAGACCTCGTCGCCCGGGCCCGATGACCCCAGGCTGGGCAGGGGCATCGGCCGGATGCTGCACCTCGACGACCCGGACCGGCTCGACCTGCTGGCCCGGGTGGCGGCGGGCGAGCCGCCGGCGGCCGGGCGACTCTGGGACATGCTGCACTTCGACCTCTGGGGGTCGGATGTCCCGCTGACCGAACGGGAGGAGCGGTTGGCGCGGCTCTGGGCCGAGCCGGCGCGCTGCGCGGAGCTGTGGCAGGTGGCTGAGGTGCTGCGCGACCGCATCCGCCGGGTGACCCTGCCCGTCGAAGGGCTGCCACTGCGGGTGCACGCCCGGTACAGCCGCAACGAGGCGTGCGCCGCCTTTGGCATGGCGAACCCGGGCTCGCTGCGGGAAGGGGTCAAGTGGCTGCCGAACGAACAGGCCGATCTCTTCTTCGTCACCCTCGTGAAGTCCGAGGAGCACTACTCCCCCACCACCATGTACGCCGATCGGGCCATCACCGACACCATTTTCCAATGGGAGTCGCAGAGCACCACCTCGTCGACATCAGCGACTGGGCAGCGCTACATCAACCACGAAGAGCGCGGCTCGACGGTGCACCTCTTCATCCGCGAGACGAAGATCGCCGACCGCGACCTCGGCGCGCCGGCGTACCTCTACGCCGGCACCATGTCCTACCGCGAGCACACCGGTGACCGTCCCATGCGCGTCATCTGGCAGCTTCACCACCCACTTCCCGCCGACATGTACGCCGCCGCTCGGGCGATCGCTGCCTGATGGACTAGCACGGCGCGGCGGGGCAGCAGGTCACGACCTGTGGTGTCAGAATCCGGGACCGGCAGATCGACCAGCGGCAGGGGCACTCGTGACCTTCGACTTCCTCATGACGGATCATCCCGCCTGGCACTCCGACGGCTCACATCACGTACGCGCTGTGCTGCTCGACTCAGGGGACGTCGGCGTAGTCGACGTCGTCGGACGCGAGATTTCTACAGCGCTGCCTGTGCCGGCCGTCGACGTCTTCACACTGCCATCCGATCCGCCCGGACAAGCGAGGCTGCTGCACGCGTCGCTGCTGCCGGCAGGAACAGTGGCCCGGATGCGCACACCGAGCCTGTGGGAAGCACTTGCCACAGCGATCATCCGTCAGGTGATCAGGGCGGCACATGCACGAAAGCTCTACCGGAACTTCTGCCACCGCTTCGGAGACCGGATCGCACTATCCGAAGAGATCGATCTGCATGCTTTCCCCCCGCCAGAACGTGTGTTAACACTAAGCGATGACAGCTTCACGGAGAGTGGCATGGCCTTCAAGCGTCGCACCCTCCGAAACGCCGCTGCCGCCTTCCTCACCCATCAGCCGTCCTGGCTGGAACTCGCGCCATCCGTCCTCGTCAAGGAGCTCCAAGCCGTTCCCGGAATCGGGCCATGGAGTGCCGGCGCCGCGGTCGCCGATTGGAGCCACGACTGGTCGCTCTATCCCTATGGCGACCTGGCCGTGCGGACGTGGGCGCGGCACGCCAGCCCGAACCACCCATGGCCGAACGAGGAGCCGGCGTTCGTTCGTGAGTGGCGGCGAGTGACCGGTGAGCAGCTCGCCGTCTATACCGTGCTCACCCTCGCCCACGGAAACCGGCACGTCGCAGCTCTCTAAGGAGCTAATCCTCGGCGCAGCATCGAATGAACAGATCGACCTTCTGCTGGTCAACGCGCCGCTTCGCGACTACTCGCTCCGGCCTCGCGTCAACGACTTCACTCTTCCCGTTCTGGGCATGGGCTACCTCGCGACCTATGCCGCCGCCCAGGGATTCACGGTTGGCGTCCTCGACGGTGAATCGCTTGGCCTCGGCATCGACCGCATCCAGGCAATCGTCAACGAGGCCTCGCCGCGCTGGGCGGGTTTCAACCTTCTCGCGCCTACCTACGAGCTGAGCGCGCGCATTGCGGCTGGTCTCGACCCAGCGATCCGTGTAATGGTCGGCGGACACCAGGCCAAGGCCATGCCCAAAGCCATCATCGAGGATCCGCGGTTCCAACGGTTGGAGGCGCTGATTATCGGCGAGGGCGAGACCCGGGTCGCGGAGCTGCTCGACGATCACCGCCGGCGGGCCGAATTGCCGGGGGTGATGTGGCGTGATCCGATACTCCGAAGGCCGGTAATCGGGGGCCTACCCGGCCGGGCATGGCACTTGGCCCCCGATATCAACGCGCTGCCGTTCCTCGATCGCCGCTTCTTCGCCGCAGATCCGTACCGAACCGACGGTGGCCCGTTAGAAGCGGCGATGGTGGGTGCGCGAGGCTGCCCGTACGACTGTTCCTTCTGCGGCGCTGCCGTCAGCGCCAACCCCGACGTGACGATCAGGACCCGCGAACCCTCCAACATCATTGCGGAGATGGACGACCTCCACGGTCGTTATGGCGTGACGGCCTTCCGGTTCGTCGACGACCTGTTCCTGGGCTATGAACGATTCATCCGCGCCTGTATGGCGGCCTTTACCGAAGCAAATGTCGGCGGCCGATATGTCTGGGACGCCACCGGTCGCATCAATGTCCTGGCCCGCGCCGACGATGCCCTGCTGGAGACCCTCGCCAGGAACGGTTGCCGTGAAGTGGCCCTCGGGATCGAGTCCGGCAGCGAACGCGTCCTGCGGTACATCGGCAAACGCATCACACCGGGTCTCACCAGGGAGGTAGTCCGGCGGCTCACTCGAAACGGCATCAACGTCAAGGGCTACTTCATCCTTGGCCTACCGACCGAGACCCGCGCCGAGTTGGAGACGACGGTCCGGCACGTACGCGAGCTGTGGGACCTCAGCGAGAACGAACCGGGCGACTTCCGGGCAAGCGTCTTCGAGTTCCGGCCCTATCCGGGCACGCCCGAGTGGAACCGGTTGCTAGCAACCGGCCGGTACGAGCCAGGACAGCTCCTCGCCTACACGGCAGTCGATCTCACCGACGAGGGTCTCGACGAGGCGATGCGAGCCCGAGACGAGTTCAACTTTTCGGTAAATCTCCAGTTCGGGGAGGTCGAGTTGCCTCATATACGTCGACGGCTCATCGAGTTGGCCCGAGGCCAGCACGAAAGGATGACCAGCCGGTGAGCGGCCGTTTCGTCGTCCTCGACGGGCCCAGCGGCGTCGGCAAGACGACCGTCACTCGCCTGCTCGCAGGGTTGTTGCAGGCCGACGGCTGGCGCGTGCATCAGACCAAGGAGCCCACCCGAAGTCGCTTGGGTGAGACGGCCCGCTACGGCACAGACGAATACCGTGGGTTGGCCCTCGCCTGTCTGGTCACTGCGGACCGTTATCACCATCTGGCAACCGAGGTCCGGCCCGCACTCGCCGCCGGCAAGGTCGTGCTTTGCGACCGCTACCTCCCCACCAGTCTGGTGCTGCAACAGATGGACGGCGTGGACGCCAACTTCATCTGGACTTTGAACCGATATATCGACCGACCCGACCTGACGATCATCTTGACCGGCGACCCGGTCCGCTCCCGTGCCAGGGCTGAAGCTCGCGGCATTCACAGCCGCTTCCACCGGGGCGGCGCAGAGGCCGGTCGACAGGAACGGGAGCGATACGAGCAAGCGGCGGTAGACCTGGCGGCAGTAGGGTTCCCGGTGCACCTGCACGAGGTGGGCGAGCAGACAGCGGAGCAGGTGGCAAGTGAGGTACACATCCGGGTACGGCTGTTGCTGGGCCATCCGAGCGGTCAGCGCTTGGCGGACAACGCTGCCCGGAGCAGCGAGTCGTAGGTCTCGGTGCTCCTGTCCAGCTCCACACCCAGGGAACGAGCGAAGGCGTCCAGTTCCTGTTGCACCTCGCTCGCTGGCCGCCCATCCCCCACCATCGCCTCGATTTCGAAGAAGGTGCCCAGCCCTTCGACTTCGTCGAGGCAGAGCATCATCCAGCCCAGCCGGGCTGTCCGACGGACCTTGACGATCCGGGTAGTCGGATAGAAGCCCATAGCCAGAATCGCGGAGTGCATCTCGTCCCGAGCGAGCACCTCGGTCTCGTGCTCGGCGCAGGCCAGTTCATTGTCGTGTGGCTTCTTCACACAGAAGGTGTGTCGTCCATTTTCAGTCCGCAGCCGCGCAAACGTCTGACCGACCTTGCTCTGTCCGTAGCTCCAGCCGTTCGCCGCGTACGCCTGATCGTCCTGCCGGATCGGCTCGGAGAGCAGGCACCCACGATGATTGAGCGCGTGGACCAGTGAGACAGGATCGGTGACCCGATACTTCACCTCGATCTCTCGAACGGCGTCGGCCATCGCGTCCCCATGCGGCAGAGCGGTCATGTACCGCGCCACTCAACCACAGCTGCGATGTGAATCCCGGCAGACACCCATGCCGCGATCGGCTTCGGTTCGCCGGGTCTTACCGCGCTGAGGAGATCCGCAGACCGTCCTGCCCGTCATCTCGCGGCCGCCGGCGCTGCCACCACGACCGCAGCGCTCGCCCGATGAGCACCGCGGAGACGACGCCCGGCCCACAGTGGACCAGCAGCACCCCGGCCAGGCTCGGGCCGCCCCAGTCGAGCCGGTAGCTAGCGGGGTCGGTCATGTCGATGACGAACGGCTCGGCGGCGGCGCGGACGATCAGGTACAGCCCCAGCAGCACCCCGAAGCCCATGAGGATCTTCTTCATGGCGGCGACGCTAAGCGGGGAGTGCCGGCACCGGCGTCACTCCCCGGTAGCATCCTCGCCCCCGTACCACGGTAGGGGGCCGGGCGGACGGACCCGGCGCCGCCCGAGCCCGTCCGCGCCGCTCAGCGGCTACTCGTTGCGGGCCGTCTCCGGGCCGGTGATGCGCCGCAGCAGCGGCAGCGTCGAGGCGATGATCCCGAGCGACACCACCAGCCCACCGGCCACCATCAGCCAGAACGTCGGCTTCGGCGCCATCAGCGTGTACTCCAGCTGCGCGCGGAGGAACAGGTGCGCGGCCAGGAAGCCCATGCCGATGGCGACAACGGCGACGACCAGCAGCGGCACCACGGTCTCCAGGGCGACCACCCGGTGCAGGGTCCGCAGCCGCACGCCGGTGAGGCGCAGCATGGCGAACGGCCGCCTCCGGTCGCTGAGCCCGCCGGCGACGCTCACCGCGAGGCTGCAGCCCGCGATGGGGAGGCTGGCGAGCATGACCACGTTGGCCAGTTGCTGGAACTGGATGAGCTGCCGCGCGGACTGGGCTGCCCATTCGGCGCCGCTGGCGGGGAAGCGTCCGAGCGGGAAGGCGTTGATGAGCGCGGTGCGGGCCTGCTCGAACGCCGCCGGGCTGGTGGTGTTGACGACCAGCGACAGGATCGGTTGCCGGTCCGCCTTGGCGGGGGTGACGGCGGCGGCCTCCCAGACGTGGTCGCCGTCGGCGAGGTCGTCGGCGTTGAGCCCGATCAGGTCGACGGGCACCGCGGCGACCTGGGCGCCGGCCGGGCATCTGCCGAACACCTCCAGGCGGTCCAGCTCGGCGCAGGTGATCAGGCCGTGCCACCCGTCCGGGTCCGGGTTCTCCCGCAGGACGGTCACGCTGCGTACCCCGGGGATGGTGGCGAGGCCGGCGGGGATCTGGTCTGCGGTCGGTGCGGGCCCGTCCTCCGGCCAGAAGGTCTTCGACAGCGACGTGGCGGCGATCGACGCGGTGCTCGGCGCGCCGCGGTTGGCGACGAACGTGGTGATGGTGCCGGTCGCCACGCTCGTGACGAACAGCGCCACGATCAGGCCGCTGACGGAGCGGAAGCCGGCCTGCGGATTGTCGGCCAGCCGCCGCCCGGCGATGAGCGCCGCCGGCCGGCTGGCCCGCCCGGCCATCACGCGGGCACCCGTCATGGTCAGCCACGGCCCGGCGAGCACCAGGCCGACGAGGATCAGCAGGAACCCCGAGAGGTACGCGGTGAGCTGCCCGTTGGTGGTGGCGGGGCGCCGCCCGATGAAGTAGGCCAGCTCGGCGAGCCCCGCGACGAGCGGGATGAGGCGCCAGGCGCGCGGCGGATTCGGGGTGACGCGCCGGTTGACGCCCAGCGGGGAGATCTGCACGCGGCGCAGCGCCAGCCAGGACGCGACGACCGCGCCGAGCGGGATGCCGACCGCGACCAGCAGCACGTCGACGGTGGTGAGTGACAGATCGGCGGCGAAGAACCGCTCGCCGGTGAACGGGATGGCCGCGACGGCGGGCCGCAGGGCGAGGAAGAGGCCGAACCCGGCGGCGGTGCCGACGGCGGCGGCGAGGGCGGACTCCACGGCCGAGATGAGGGCGATCTGCCGTGGCGTGGCGCCGACCAGCCGCATCGCGGCGAAGCGCTGCTCGCGGCGGGTGGCGGCCAGCCGGGTGGCGGTGCCGATGAAGATGAGTACGGGGAAGAGCAGCGCGGCGGCGACGACGGAGAGCAGCAGCGTCATCGCGGCCTTGTTGAAACCGATGTAGCAGCCGTTGGGGCACTCGCTGGGCGAGGTGGTCATGATCTGGTCGACCTGCCGCCCGCCGAGTTGCTGCAGCTCGGCCGGGGTGCGGCCGATGACGACCAGGAGTGAGTCCGGGGAGGGCAGGGCCTCGCGGCCGATCGTGCCGAAGTCGTGGCCGGGGAACCGGTCGGCGAGTTCCGCGGCGGGGGTCGTCCGCAGCAGCTCGGCGAGGGCGGGCGAGACGTAGTACTCCCCCGGCGCGGGCAGGCGCGGCAGGCCCGGCGGGACGGGCGCGCCCGGGCCGGTGGCGGCCAGGTCGACGCGGCCGATGGACTCGCCCTGGTGGTAGTCCTCCCGGATCAGCCACCACAGCGCGTCGTCGGTCGGGTCCGCGGAGGCCGGGGCGACGGCGGTGTTGAGCCACGCGTACCGCTGGTTCTGCCCGCCGACGGCGTTCATGCCGGCGAGGGCCGTGAGGAGCATGCCGACGCCGAGCGCCACGGCGGTGGCGATGACGGCGAGCCGGGTGGCGGCCTCGCGCCCGCCGGCCAGGGTGAGGCGTACGGCGAAGCGGATCATGCGCGCACCAGCGCGTTCACCGTGCCGTCGCGGACGATGACCTGCCGGTCGGCGTACGCGGCGACGCGGGCGTCGTGGGTGACCAGCACGACGGTGGTGCCCTGCTCGCGGGCGGAGGTGACCAGGAGGTCCATGACCTGTTCGCCGGTCAGCGAGTCGAGCGCGCCGGTCGGTTCGTCGGCGAAGAGCGCGCCGGGCCGGGCCACCAGCCCACGGGCGAGCGCGACCCGTTGTGCCTGACCGCCGGACAGCTCGCCGGAGCGGCGCTGCTCCAGGCCGCCGAGCGCGAGCCGGTCGAACCAGGGTCGCGCGGCCTTGAGGGCGGCGGTGCGCTTGACGCCGCTGAGCAGCAGCGGCAGGGCGACGTTCTCCTCGGCGGTCAGCTCGGGCACGAGCTGACCGAACTGGAACACGAAGCCGAACTGGTCGCGGCGCAGGGCGCTGCGGCGGCTCTCACTGAGGGTGTCGATGCGGTGGCCGTCGAAGTGGATCTCACCGGCGTCGGGCACCAGGATCCCGGCGAGGCAGTGCAGCAGGGTGGACTTGCCGGAGCCGCTCGGCCCCATGATGGCGACGATCTCGCCGGGGGCGACCGAGACGCTGGCGCCGCGCAGGGCCGGGGTCTCGCCGAAGGAGAGGACGACGTCGCGGGCCTCGACGGACTTCATGGGCGTACCACCATCTCCTTGAGGGCGTCCAGGCGGGCGACCGTGGTGTCGATCCAGTGCAGGTCGGCCTCCAGGTGGAACAGGCCGTGGTCGGCGAGCATGGTGTCGACCAGGTTGCCGCCGCGCTTGATGTCGGTGAGCTCCTTCATCCGCTGGAGGTGCGTGGCGCGCTGGGCGTCGAGGTACTCCTCGGCGGGGCGGCCGAGCATGAGCGACAGCACGACCTTGGTGAAGAGCACGGTCTGGAGATTGGGCTCGGCCTCGACGGGCTCGGTGAGCCACGACTCGACCTCGGTGGCGCCGCGGTCGGTGATGACGTAGCGCTTGCGCTCGGGCCCGACGCCCGGCTCCACCTCACCGACCACGATCTTCCCGTCGCGGACGAGGCGGCCGAGGGTCGCGTAGACCTGGCCGAACGGCAGGGGCTTGCCCCGGCTGAAGAAGGTGTCGTAGTCGCGCTTGAGGTCGTAGCCGTGACTGGGCTCGCGTTCGAGCAGGCCGAGGAGGGTCATGGGAACGCTCATGCGATCACCATACCCCGAGGGTATACCTCGCGTATATACCTCCGGCGTACACCGTCTGAGCTGGCCGGAACGAGGAGCGGGGCCGGCCCTTGCGGACCGGCCCCGCTTGTGGGGCGTACCCC
This sequence comes from Micromonospora xinjiangensis, assembly GCF_056150165.1. NCBI lineage: Bacteria > Bacillati > Actinomycetota > Actinomycetes > Micromonosporales > Micromonosporaceae > Micromonospora > Micromonospora xinjiangensis. The sequence continues at coordinate 954,745 of NZ_JAXCFO010000001.1, forward strand.
TGGATCAGCGGCGGCGCTCGACCACCGTCAGGGTGAAGTCGTCGTACGACGGCGCGTGCTTCCTGTCACCGCCGTACACCGCCCGCACCTGGTGGGTGCCGGGCCGGGGCAGCCGGTCCACCGTGCAGCTGGCGACGCCCTTCTTCACCTTGGCCTCGCAGAGCACGTCCTCACCGATGAGGAACTGCACCGGGCCGGTCGCCGAACCCGGCTTGACCGTGGCGGTCAGCTTGACGCTCTTGCGCCAGGTCGCCGTCACGTCGTCGGCGTGCACCGACGTCCGGATCAGCTCCTCGCCCGCGGCCTTCGTCACGGTCACCACGCGGTTGGCGACCGCCTGGTTGCCGTTGGTGTCGGAGACCAGGTAGGTGAGCGGGTAGCTGCCCGGGGTACGGGTGTCGACGGCGCCGACCACCTGGATCCGGTCGGTGACGTCGCCGTCGGTGTTGTCCCGCGCCGTGACGCCGGCCAACGGGTCGAAGGCCGCGCCCTGCTTCACCGTGGTCGTGGCGGGGACGGTCAGCACCGGCGGGGTGACGTCCGTGCCGGCCGCGGTGGCCGTGAAGACGCCGCCGAACTGGTCCACCGAGCCGACCTGCTCGCCGTCGCCGGTGCGGCTGGTGCTCGTCCACGCGTACAGCTCGCCCTCGGTCAGGCCCTTCCACTCCACGCTGGCCGGCCACCCGGACTTCGCGGTGGCCTCACCGATCACCGTGTCGGTCGGGGTGACCACGGCCAGGCTGTCCGTGCCGAAGCTCGTGGTGCGGCTGGACAGGTCGATCGGCAGCACCATGTTGTCCTCGGCGCCGTTGTAGCGCTTGCGGTCGTCGTACTCGGTGGCCCCGAAGTTGTCGAGCATCGGCGAGTAGGTGTCGATGCTCATCTCGGACCGGTCCACGTCGATCTGCAGCAGCCGCAGGAAGCTCGCGCCGAACTGGAGCAGGTCGCTCGCCCTGTGGTCGACGGTCCCGTCGCCGTCGAGGTCGAGGTTGCCGTTGGCGTCGACCTTCTCCGGCCACAGCTCCCCCGCGGTCATCTTGTAGAACTGGTAGTCCGCGAGCAGCTCCACCACGTCGTGCGCCACCGTCACGCCGACACCGGTCTTCAGGTTGGTGCCGACGCCGTGCTCGTGGCCGGCGAGGACCAGGAACACGTTCGGGTTGTTCCGGACGATCGTCGAGAAGGCCCGGGAGCCGTCGGTGGAGAAGTTGGCGCCGCGGCCGTCCGGGGTGGTCGACGGCGCGAGGTACGCGTGGGTCAGCAGGATGCCGTTGCGGTCGTGGTACCGCTGGAACACCGAGCTGGCCCAGTCGGCCTCGGCCTGCGTGACGCCGTACGACAGGCCCACCGCCACGAAGTCCAGGCCACCCGCGGTGAACAGGACGTAGTTGTTCTGGTTGTCCCTGCCCCGGGTGACCGTGTTGCCCGCCGGGTCGGTGGTCTCGTCCCACGCGTGGTAGGACGCCTTCGACACGGCCGGCCACTTCTGGGACCCCTCGTAGTAGCGGTCCGGGCCGTAGTAGCGGTTGAAGCGCGAGGTCGGGCCGGTCTCGTTGCCGCCCTGGTTGTCGTGGTTGCCGGCGACGACCTGGTTGACGAGTCCGGCGTCGTCGAGCGTCCGCTGCGCCTCGGAGGTGAACTGGAACTCGCGGGTCACCTGCTCGTCCAGCCCCGGGTAGAGCAGGTTGCCGCTGGAGTCCCTGGCGAGCGGGTCGGAGTAGTCGTTCTCGATGACGTCACCGGTGTGCGCGGTGTACGCGATCTTCTTCCCGCCGGCGTTGTCGGCCAACCACCGGGTGGTGTCCCGGTAGGACTTCTGCCAGAGTGCCCGCTCCTCCATCGTCATCTTGTCGGTCGGCTCGTCGACGCCGTCGAAGTCGTCGTACGTGCCGCCGGCGGCACCCTCCGCCAGGTACTGGGTGTCCGTGAAGTGGGCGAGCGAGAAGTCGTACGTCGACGGGTCCTCGAAGTGGTCACGGTTCGCCGGGTCGTTGGCGGACGCGTCGCGCGGGGCGAGGTCGTCGGCGAACGGGTCGGCGCCGACCACCAGCACGTGGACCACGCCACCGTCGACCAGCTCGGGCCGGACGACGGCCTTCAGCGCGGTGTCACCCTCGGCCTGGCCGCGGGCGGTGGCCAACTGCGTCCACGCCCGCGCGGTGGTGTCCCACGCGAGCAGCGAGACGGCCCGCTCGGGGTCGACCACGCCGCTCCACAGGATCTGGCGGCGCTCACCCGACGCCGGCACCTGCACGTCGAACCGCTGGAACGGGATGTTGCCCGTGGACGGGCTGGTCGCCAGCTTGCCGTCGGGACGCGGGCTCGCCCCGATCTGGCCGCCCTCGGTGTAGGAGAAGTCCAGCGTGGACGGCATGACGGGCACGACGCCCTGGAAGCCGCCCACCGGCACGCTCGGCGTGGCCTGCTTGAAGGTGGTGGTCACCGGGCCGCCGTCGGGGTTGTGCGCGATGGCCGACAGCGTCACGCGGCCGCTGCCCTGGCCGACGTCCGTGCCGCCGGAGGTGGGGATGGCGTCCGAGGTGAAGGTGACGGTCTTCGTGACCGCCTTGCCGAAGACGTCGGTGGCCGTGATCTCCAGGGTGTGGGTGCCGGACTTCAGGCCGGCGCCGACCTCCTGGCCGACCTGGACGGGCGTGCCGTCGAGCAGGTACCGCCAGCCGGTGGCGTTGCCCTGGTTGGTCACCGTCACCTGGAGCTCCGTGGGCCGGCTCAGGTGGGCGCCCTGCGCCGGGACGGTCGAGGTGACGGTGACACCGGCGTCCCGGACGGTGCCGAGCGCGGCGACGTTGAGGGCCTGCACCTCGTCCAGGGTGAGCACCCGGGAGTAGATCCGCGCGTTGCGCACGGTGGCCGGCGCCCAGAACTGGTTGACCGAGTCGGCGCCCACGTAGAAGGAGTTGCGGGCGGCGCCGCCGGGCAGCCCGAGCGGGGCGGGCGCGGCGACCGTGGCGGCCAGGACGCCGTCGACGTACAGCCGGGCCACCGCGCCGTCCCAGGTGCCGACGGCGTGGTACCAGCGACCGGATGAGATCGGCACCTGGGCGTTGCGGTAGGCGCCGTTGGCGTACACGGCGAAGGTCAACTTGTCGCCGTAGACGACGATCGAGTACCCGCCGGTCTCCTTCTCCGAGCAGACCGAGTGCTCGCCGGAGTTGGGCAGGGTGCCGTTGTCCTTGAAGGTGCACTCGATCGAGACCTGGTTGCGGATCTTCTCCCACTGCGCGTCGCCCATCGCGTACGCGTACGCGTCGTTGGCGCCGTCGAAGGACGCGACCGGCACCTTCACCGCGCTGTCCTGCGCGATGACCGGCTCGCCGACGGTGGTGACGGCGAGGTTCTGCGCGTCGTCGCGCGGGGTGTTGTCGTCGAAGTCGACGTCGAGGACGTCGGCGACCGGCACCGGCGGCGTGAGCCCGTACGCCGAGGCCAGCTCGGCCGCCTGGGCGGGGTCCAGCGCCGCGTCCCACACCTTGCTGGCGGCGAAGGAGGACGGCGGGGCGACCTGCCCGATGCCGGAGGGCGCCGCGTCGGCGCCGATCACGAACCGGCGGGCGGTCGCGGCCGGTAGCGCGAGCACGCCGCTGGCCGGGGTGGAGCCGGCGAGCTGGCCGTTGAGGTACAGGCGCAGCGTCTGGCCGTCCCAGACGGAGAGCGCGTGGTACCAGCGGTTGCCGGCGATCGGCGTCAGCACCGACTTGTAGCCGCCGCCGATGTGGGCCATCGTGCCCAGGTTGCCGCCGTTGACGTAGACCGAGAAGCCGCCGCCCTCCTTGTCGGAGCAGAGGTCCTTCTCGCCGCTCACCGGCATGGTGGTGTCGATCCGGAAGACGCACTCGATGGCGAAGCCGGTGGAGAACCGGCCCCACTGGTCGGCGAGGTCGAAGGAGACCGCGTCGTCGACGCCGTCCACCCGCAGGATGTCGTGGCCGAACGCCGCGTCGGTGCGGTAGGTGGGGGCGCCCCAGGTGGTGGGGGCGAGGCCCTGGGCCCGGTCGGTGGCGGCGCCGCCGGTGAAGGCGACGTCGAGCACGTCGGCGGCGGGGACGGTGACGGCGGCGGCCGCCGGGTCGAGGTTCGAGGTCGGCGCGTCCTGGGCGGGCAGCAGCAACGCGCCGCCGGCCACCACGAGCCCGAGGGCGGACGCGCCGAGACGGCGCCACCCTCGGGCCATCGGATGGAGTCGTGTCGCCACGACATCTCCTTTCTGGGGTTACTTCTCTGGGTGTGGGAGGGGGTCGTTGGGCGGCATCCGCGTCGGGGCGAGGATTGGTCAGGTCCCGGGCAGGCCGGTCACGGCGGCGGCGGAGATGCCGAGGCCGATGAGGGTGATCCCGCAGGCCGCCAGCACGGGGGCGACCCGCGCGGCCCGCCGCAGGAGGGAACGGGACGAGGCGGCGCGCACCACGAGGGAGCGTCCGGTCAGCGCCAGGAGCCCCACGGTGAACAGGACCGTGGCGAGCCCGAGGCCGAAGCAGGCCACGAGGACGAGCGCGAAACCGGCCCGGCCGGCGAAGATCCCGGTCACCAGCAGGAGGAAGGCCGCCGGCGACGGGGTGAGACCGCCGGACACGCCCAGCAGGAGGAGCCCCGGCCGGGACGCGCCGCCGTGGTCGTGAGTGTGGCCGTGGGAGTGGTCGTGCGGGTGGCCGTGGCCACGATGGCGCAGGTGGCGTCCCAGTAGCCAGAGGCCCACGGCGACGACGGTGAGGCCGGCTACCAGCTGCAGCCCGGTGGTCAGGCGTTCGAGGCTGACCAGGTCGGAGAGGGTGAAGAAGGTCCAGGCGACCGCGACGGCCAGCACCGAGACGGTGTGCATGGCGGCCACCGACAGGCCCAGCCAGGCGGCGTCGCGGACCCGGCCTCGGGAGCCGACCAGGTACGCGGCCGCGAGGCTCTTGCCGTGGCCGGGCGCGAGGCCGTGCGCCGCTCCCGCCCCGAAGGCGATCACCAACGCCACCGGCACGAAGCCCGGTGACTGCACCGCCCCGACCAGGCGGTCGCCGAGCTCGGCGGCTCCGAACAGGTCGGCGGGGAGCAGTGCCCGGGGGTCGAGCCCGAGGCCGGCCGCGGACGCGCCGACGCTGCTGGTGGCGTTCATGGGTCAGGCCTTTCGTCGCCGCCGGCGGTACCAGAAGATCCCGGCGGCGACGGCCGCGAGCATGACGCCGCCGACGACCACGAGCTGCCGGGCGCTCTGCTCCGCGGGGGTCGCGGCGGCGGTCCGGGTCGACGCGGGGCCGGAACCGTCTCCGACCCGCCACTGCGCCGACTCGTGCGCGGCGTCGTACACCGCCGTCTGCCCGTCGGGACCACGGGCGAGCGTGCGGTAGGCCTCGTGCAGGTCGGTGAGCATCCGGGCGGTCACGGTCACCGTGCCGACCGGCGCGGCGCAGGTGAAGCGCAGCTCGGCGCCGCGGGACGCCAGGTCCTCGGCGACGTCGACGTCGCCGGCGCAGGACCGCCCGTCCTGGGTCACGGTGATCCGCTCGGCCAGGTAGCCGGCGAAGGCGGGCGCGTGGGCCAGCGCCGCCGCGTCGGAGGCCTCGTAGGTGACCGCGCCGTCGAGCATCACCCGATCCTTCGGGAGCACCCCGAGGGAGATGCCGAGCAGGGTCAGGTCGTCGGTGCCGCCCACCCGCCAGCGGACCCGCACACCGCGTTCGCCCTCACCATCGACCTCGATCTGCTGTGGAGCCCCGAAGGGATGCGCCGAGGCGGCGTCCGGAGCGAGCCCGACGAGCAGCACCAGCGCCAGAAGTCCCCAGGCGTGGCGCCGGAAACGGCGCCGGGCACGACGGGGGGACGGCACAGTGGACTCTCATTCGCTCGGCGGGCGGGCGGAAACCCGGTGATCGTTTCGACCACAGGTGACCGACGAGGTCACGGGACCTGAGCGAACGTTGACGCGAAGATTGCCGAACCGCGAAGACTGGCGGCGTCGCGCGCACCGTCAGCGGCGACGCGGACGAGGATGCGTGCCGGCGGGCCCGCGTCCTCGTCCGCGTACGGCCGGGGTCAGGCCTCGGCCGGGCCCTCGTTGACTCGGCGGACGTCGACCTCGACGTCCAGCCCGGCCTCGATGAAGAGCTCGACGAACCGCTTCGCCCACTCCATCGCCTCGTCCTTGGACCGCACCTCCATGAGCGCGAACCCGGCGATGAGCTCCTTCGTCTCGGTGAACGGGCCGTCGACGACGGTGGTCTTGCCCTTCTCGACGGTGATCCGCCCGGACTCCTTGCTGCTCTTCTCGAGGCCCTCGCCCGCGAGCAGCACGCCCGCGTTCACCGCCTCCCCGACGAAGGCACCCATCCGCGCCATGAACTCCGGGCTCGGGTCGAAGGCGCCGGGCTGGTTCTCGTCGAGCTTGTGCATGAGCATGTAGCGCATCTCAGATGTTCCTCTCCGAAGCGGCCCGCGAGTGCGGACCCTGGTGGCTTTCACTGACGCGTCGAGCGGGCCGGGCGCGATCCGACATCACGTCTCAAGATTTTTCCGGCGACTTTCGGCGGCCCGGTCGAGCAGCAGCGCCCGCTCGCGCGCGTTGCCGGCGAGGGACGCGGCGCGCTCGAACTCGCGCCGGGCCTCGTCGTACCGGCCGAGCCGGCTGAGCAGGTCACCGAGCACGGCGGGCAGCAGATGGTACTGCGCGAGCGCCGGTTCGTCGGCCAGCGCCCGCGCCGCCTCCAGGCCGGCGGCGGGGCCGTGGGCCTGCGCGATCGCGACGGCGCGGTTCAGCTCGACCACGGGCGAGGGCACCAGCCGGGCCAGCTCCCCGTAGAGCGCGGCGATCCGCCCCCAGTCGGTCTCCTCGGGCGTACGCGCCCGCGCGTGGTAGGCCGCGATCTCGGCCTGGAGGGCGTACGGGCCGGGCCGATCGGTGCGGGCCCGGTCGAGGGCGGCGAGGCCCCGGCGGATGAGCAGCTGGTCCCAGCGTCCGCGGTCCTGGTCGTTGAGGAGGATCGGCTCGCCGTCGGGGCCGGTGCGGGCGCGGGTGCGGGAGGCCTGGATCTCCAGCAGCGCGGCGAGCCCGTGCACCTCGGGCTCGTCGGGCATCAGGGCCTGCAACTGCCGGGCCAGCCGCAGCGCCTCCTGACACAGGGTGGGACGCATCCAGTCGTCCCCGGCGGTGGCCGCGTACCCCTCGTTGAAGATCAGGTAGACGACCTCCAGCACCGAGTCGAGGCGTTCGGCGCGGTCGGCCGGGCCGGGGACCTCGAACGGCACACCGGCGTTGGCGAGGGTCTGCTTGGCGCGGGTGATCCGCTGCCCGACGGTGGACTCGGTGGTGAGGAAGGCGCGGGCGATCTCACCCGTGGTCAGGCCGCCGACCAGCCGCAGGGTCAGCGCGGCCCGCGCGAGGGGCGAGAGCACCGGGTGGCAGGCCACGAAGATCAGCCGGAGCAGGTCGTCCTCGATCCGGTCCTCTCCGACCGCGTCGAAGTCGGGCAGGACGTGCTCGTCGAGTTCGCGGCCGAGTGCGGCGACGACGCGCTGCCCGGTCTGCTGGCGGCGCACCAGGTCGACGGCCCGCCGCTTGCCGACGGTCGTCAGCCACGCGCCGGGGTTGCCCGGTACGCCGTCACGCGGCCACTGTTCGAGGGCGGCGACCAGCGCGTCCTGGGCCAGCTCCTCGGCCTGCCCGACGTCGCGGACGATGGCGGCGATGGCGGCGACGACCCGCCCGGCCTCCATCCGCCACACGGTCTCCACCGTGCGCCGCACCTCGGATTCTTCCACCGGACCATGACATCAGCCCGGTCCGGCGGGCCGGCACCGGGGGCGTCCGAGCAGGTGCGGAACCGTCCGCGGCGGTCGGCGTCGCCCCGCCGGCACCGAGCGCGGTCTCCGCGCCGTCGGTTCGCCACCTGGCCCGGATTCCGGCACGCCGGTGAGGTTTGTCGGAGGTGGGGCCTAGCGTGGGGCCGACGACACCCGGAGGAGTGTGATGATCGACCATCTGTCCGTCCAGGTCCGCGACGTCGCGGCCAGCGCCGCCTTCTACGACGCCGTGCTCGCCCCGCTCGGCGGCCGGCGGCTGCTGGAGTTCTCCGACGTCGTGGGTTACGGCCGCGAGCGCCCGGAGTTCTGGCTCGGCCCGACGACGAGTCCCGGCACCGCCCGCGAGGCGCACGTGGCGTTCACCGCCGACAGCCGCGCCGCCGTCCGGGCGTTCCGGGACGCGGCCGTGGCGATCGGCGCGGAGGTGCTGCACGAGCCCCGCCTCTGGCCGGAATACCACCCCACCTACTTCGGCGCGTTCGTCCGGGACCCGGACGGCAACAACGTCGAGGCCGTCTGCCACGCCCCGGAGTGAGCGGAGAGGGTCGCATGGAGCAGCGGATCAGTCTGGTCACCCTGGGCGTCGCCGACCTGGGCCGGGCCTCGGCCTTCTACACCCGGTTGGGCTGGCGGGGTCAGGAGGTCGAGGAGACGGTCTTCTTCCAGGCCGGTGGCCTGGCGCTGGTGCTCTGGGGCCGCGACAAGCTGGCCGCCGACGCGGGCGTCGACGAGCCGGGTGGGAGCGGGTTCGGCGGGATCACCCTGGCCCAGAACGTCCGCTCCCGCGCCGAGGTCGACGAGCTGATGGCGGCAGCCGTCGCGGCCGGGGCCGAGGTGACGCGCCCGGCGGCGGAGACGTTCTACGGCGGATACGCGGGCTGCTTCGCCGACCCGGACGGCCACGTCTGGGAGATCGCCTGGAACCCGGGTTTCCCCCTCGCGGCCGACGGCACCCTCACCGTGCCCGACTTCGGCACCACGGGCTGAGCGGGGCGCCGCGCCGGCGCGGTGCTCCGGTCACGAGTCGGTGCGTGGGCAGAGCAGCGGGTCGATCAGCGGCAGCCTGAGCGGGTCCAGGCAGACCGTGAGCAGCCGCGTGTCGGTCGCGGGCGGCGTGGTGGTCGGCTCGGTGTCCGGTGCGGCCGGCGGGGGCGGGCTGCTGCTCGGCGGCGTGGTCGGGTCCGGCGCGGGGCTGGCCGGTGGCGCGGTGGTGGGCGGCGGCGCGGTGGTGGGCGGGGGCGCGGTGGTGGGCGGGGGTGGCGGGGGCCCGGCGGGCACTCCCGGCACGGGCGCCGACCCCGGCGGCGTCACGGCCCCCGGACGGGCGGTGTCGCCGGCCGACGCGGCCACCCCACCGGCTGCCGACCGGTCGGCCGAGCCCGTCGCTCCCGCTGGCGGGACCGACTCGCCGCCGGAGGTGCCTCCCGGCACCGGAGCCGGGCCGGCGAGGGCCGGGCCGGTGGGTGCCGGGCCGGTTGGCGCGGGGGCGAGCGTCGGGAGCACGGCGCCGATCCCCACGGGCGGCTCGACGGTGAGCATGCCGCCCGCCTCGGCGCGGTGACGCGGGATCTCCTCCTCCGACCCGTGCGCGCTGACGGTGAGCGTCGCGAACGCGGCGGCGGCGACCACGGTGGCCACCGCGGTGGCCCGCCGGTCGGGCCGCCGCGCGGTCATCGGCGCCTGCCACGGCTGGACCGGCATCGGCGGCATCGGGCGGTGGCGTTGGTGGGCCGCGATGAGCGTGTCGATCTCCGCGACGACGGCGTCGCGCTCGTCGCGGGCGGCGGCGACGGCGAGGGTGAGGTAGAAGCGGGCGTTCGCGGCGGCGGGCTCGGGCACCCGCAGCCCGCCCAGCCGGCCGGGGCGCCGCGGGTGCAGCAGCGTGAGCGGCACGTCGGGGTGGTGGGCGGGGGCGGCCAGGTCCGCGTACCACCACTCGCGCCGGACCTCGCGCCCGGCGAACGCCACGCGCTGGTTGGTGACGACGGCGACGCCGGCGTCGGCGACCCGCAGGCCCTTCGGGAGCGTACGGCCGGTCGGGGCGTGCGGTCCGACGGTGAGCGCCGGCTGGGGCAGCCCGGGCACGTGCCGGGCCACGGCCTCGACCAGCTCCGCCGTGGGGAGGATCCGGAAGACGAGTTCGTCGCGGTCGAGCTCCACCGGCAGGCCGGTGCGCGGCTCGGTGCAGCCGAGGAAGGTGGCCGCTTCGATCCGCTGCCGGGTGAGTTCGTCGGCGCGCCGGCGCCAGGTGTCGAGTTCGGCGAGGTGGACGCGCCGCCGCCGGTCGTTCTCGCGGTCGGCCCAGGCGACCCGCCAGGTGGGGAGCGCGGTCGCCGGTAGAAGGGTGCCCGGTGATGTGGTGGTCACACGCGGTACAACCGCCCATCAGAGTGACAGGTCACGCACGAGGGATCGATGCTTCCCTTTATTCCGATAAGAGAGATTTGGCCGCCGGGGCTCGTCGCGGCGTCAGGAAATGACCCGTTGGGGGTACGCCTCGACCTCCCGCGCCCACTGCGCGGCCGCCAGATCGAGGGCGTCGGCGGAGACGGTCAGCGGCAGGGCGTACACGGCGCTCAGCGGCCGACGCATCCACGGCGGCAGCGACTCGTGGGAGAACTCGGCGGTCAGCTCCACCCGGCGACGCCGGATGACCCGGGTCCGGAACGCGAGATTCGGCTCGGTGAACCGCAGCACCGCGGGCAGCATCGCGGGGGTCGCCGCCAAGTCGGCCTGGAGGCGCAACCACTCGGCGAGGATGCCCGCCTCGGCCACCGTGAGGCACGGATCGCAGCGGGACCAGGCCTGGCCGTCGGCCGTGCGGGCGTCCGCCTCGATCAGGAGCCAGTCGTCCCACTCCCCCGCCAGTTCGGGATCGGCCGGCGGCTCGACGCCCGGCTGGTAGCCGACCGGCCGGATCCTCAGCCGCGCACCATCGTCGGAGCGTATCTCCATACCTCCCATCATCTCGGACACAGAGTGACTTTGAGGAAGAAATCGGGCGCATGATCGGCTCAGGGCTCCCCGACCGTCTCGGGGTGGCGACTCCGGGGCGGTTACGGGGACATCCCGATGGTCGGGGCGGGACCACGGGACGACGCTGGGGGTATGACTGCCACGACCGCCCGCGTCACCGTCCGCCGTGTGCCCCGGATGCGCGCGGCCGCCGTCGCCGCGCCCCTCCTGCTCCTGTTCTACGGGATCTGCCGGCTGGCCGACGGCCTCGACGGCCACCGTGGGCCGGGCCCGGCGTGGAACATCGGCCACACGTCGTTCCTCCTCTCGATCGTCGCCTTCGCGGTCCTCGCCGTCGAACTGCGCCGGATGCTGCGGACCGAGGCGCCGCGGCTGCGTACGCTCACCGGGGCCGCCACCGTGGCGGCGCTCGCGGGCGCGGCGAGCTTCCTCTGGGTGATCCTCGGCGACCTTTTCTCCGGGTTCGCCGAGGCCGCGCCCCTGCCGGACCCGCTCTTCGCCGTCGGGCCGCTGCTGTTCCAGCTCGGGCTGTTGACGCTGCTCGTCCTGGCCACCACCCTCCGACCCCGCCGGCTGCCGCGCTGGGCTCCACCCCTGGTCCTCGTCGGCTTCGTGGCGCTGGCGGCCAACCTCGACCTGCTCCCGGTCGGCGGTGCGCTCATCTTCGCCGGCCTCCTACCGCTCCGCCCGCAGGCCGAAGCGACAGCTGGCTGACCGGCGTCGTCCGCCCGAGCGGTGGACCGGCATGTGGGTCAGGTCCAGACCGTGCGACGCACGCCGCGGTGCTGCGCGCAGGCCTCCCGGTGGCCGCCGGTCAGGCTCACCGCGCCGTCGCGGCACTGCACGAGGTAGCCCCGGCCGGCCCAGAACTCCTGGGCGCAGTCGAAGTAGTCGCAAATCTCGGCGGCCGGCTTGCGGATCCGGTTCCCGCCGCAGAAGTCGTACCCCATCGGGTTCTCCGGCGCGCCGCACAGCCGCTCCCGGCGGGGCGTCGCGGTCGGCGATGCCGACGTGGGCTTCGGCTTGGGCGTCGAATTCGCCGCCGCCGGGGCGGAGGCGGCCGGGCGCGCCAGCACCGGCGCGGGACCGGGGGTCGGGCCGGCGCTGGAGCCGGGCGTGGCGGCGGCCGCCACCTCCGCGCCGGGGTCGGAGGGCCCGCTCTCGATGAGTGCCGCGGGCACCAGCAGCGCGATGGCCGCGGCCACCGCGACCGTCCGCCGGCCGCCGGGCACCAGCCCGGAGAGCCGAGCCTGGGCCGGGGTCGCGACAGCCGGCCGGAACGGCTTCAGCTCGGCGTGCTCGGCGATCAGGTCGTCGAGCTGGGCGAGCACCGCGGCCCGCTGTTCGATCGCGTCGGCGAAGGCCAGGGTCAGCTTGAACCGGAAGTCGGCCGCCGCCTTGACGGGCAGCATCAGACCGGAGGTCCGGCGGCGGTCGAGCACCTGGATCAGGGTGACCGGCGCCGTCGGGTCGTGGGCCAGGCCGGTCATCTTCCCGTACGACCAGTCGCGCCGGCCGCGACCGCCGAGCAGCACCAGGCGACGGCTGGTGATCACGGCCATGCCGGCGTCGGTGACCCGGACGCCGTCCGGGCGGCGCGCGCGCAGCGGCGTCGCTTCCGGGCCGACGGCCAGGTCAGGCGCGGGCAGGACACCGGTGTGCCGGACCTCGACCAGCTGCGCGGCCGGCCACACCCAGAGCACGGCCTCGTCCGGTGCGAGTTCGAGGGGCAGCCCGGCGCCGGCCGCCGCGGAGCCCTGGAAGTCGGCGGCGAGGGTGCGCAGCCGTCGTAGTTCGTCGTCACGCCGCCGCCAGGCCGCCTCAGCGGCCCGGTAGGTCCGGTGCCGGCGCTCGTTCTGCCGGTGCGCCCACCGGTACCGCCATGTGGAACCCGTCGAATCAGTCCTTGCCATGCCGACTCCTTCGCCGCGCAGGCCACCAACCGGGGTGTCACACGTGTTAACTACGGCGGCGTCCGGCGCGGTCACGCCGCAGTGGACGAATCATCCGATCGGCTGACCAATTCGGACGAGTAGGCGGTTATGCTGCGGCGCTTCGCGATTCGGGGTACAGCGCGCGGTCGCACCGACCCGAGCAGGGCCGATAACGCTGCGTGACGGCTACCTCCCTCGGTAACGTCAGCCGCAGCCGGCCGGGCCGCCGGTCTGTCGAGGGGTGGGAGGGCGATGGCCGGGACACGCGGCGCGCCGCCGGTGGTGCTCGGCGTCGACATCGGGACCACCAGTACGAAGGCCGTCGCGTACGACACGCAGGGACGCCAGCTCGCCACCAACTCGGTCGGCTACCCGCTGGACGAGCCGCAGCCCGGGTACGCCCAGCAGGATCCGCGACGCATCCTGGACGCGGTGCAGGAGTCGATCCGCGCGACCGTGCGCGAGCTCGACCGCCCCGTGGCCGGGCTGTCGTTCAGCACCGCGATGCACAGCCTGATCGGCCTCGACGCCGACGGCCGCCCGCTCACCCCCTCGGTCACCTGGGCCGACTCGCGCGCCAGCCGGCAGGCCGAGCGGCTGCGCGCCGTCCCGTCCGGGCTCGCGCTGCACCGGCGTACCGGCACGCCGATCCACCCGATGGCCCCGCTGCCGAAGCTGCTCTGGTACGCCGAGCAGGAGCCACTGCTCTTCCAGCGGGTCGCCCACTGGGTGGGGATCAAGGACTGGGTGCTGCTGCGGCTCTGCGGGATGCTGGTCACCGACCACTCGGTGGCCTCGGGCACCGGCCTGATGGACATCCACCGGCTGGAGTGGGACGCCGAGGCGCTGGCGATCGCCGGCATCACCGGGGAGAAGCTGCCGCAGCTGGTCGCCACGACCGCCGTGCTGCCCCGGCTCACCACCGACGCCGCGGCCGCCACCGGCCTGCCCGTACGCACGCCGGTGGTGGTCGGTGCCGGCGACGGTCCACTGGCCAACCTCGGGCTCGGGGCGGTGCATCCCGGCATGGTGGCCTGTTCGATCGGCACCAGCGGCGCGATGCGGGTGATGGTCGAACACCCCGGGGTGGACCCGCTCGGGGGCGTGTTCTGTTACGCGCTCACCGAGGACCGCTGGGCGGTCGGCGGCGCGATCAACAACGGTGGCATCGTGCTGCACTGGGCCGGCGACGCGCTCGCGCCGGACCTGGGCGCGCACGCCGAGGACGAGCTGGTCGCCCTGGCCGCCCGCGCGCCCGTGGGCTCCGGTGGGCTCATCATGCTGCCGTACCTGCTCAGCGAGCGGGCGCCGCACTGGAGCGCGCTGCCCCGGGGCGCCTACGTGGGGCTGACCCACGGGCACCGCCGGGAGCACCTGGTCCGCTCGGCCATGGAGGGCGTCTGCCAGCAGCTGGCCCTGGTGCTCGCCTCGGTGCGCTCCGCCGGCAACGAGGTCCGCGACGTCCGGGCCAGCGGCGGGTTCGCCCGCAGCGGCCTGTGGCGCCAGATGCTCGCCGACGCGCTCGGCGTGCCGGTGAGCTTCCCGGCGGGGCACGAGGGGTCCAGCTTCGGAGCGGCGCTGCTCGGCATGCAGGCGCTCGGCCTGATCCCCTCCATCGACGTGGCCGCCGACCTGGTCCGGATCGAGGAGATCATCCGACCCGACCCGGCGGCCGCCGCCACGTACGCGACGCTGCTGCCGCTCTTCGCCGAGCTGTACGACGCGCTGGTGCCCACGTTCACCTCGCTGCGCCGGCTGGCGCCCGGCCTGCCCGCCGAACCGGTGGCGGCCCCACCACCGATGTGACCGGGACGCCTCGCGGCGTCTCGACCGCCGAGATCGCGTAGCGGTGCACCTCGGCGCCGCCGATCGCCACGGCCCGCTCCTCGGCCGGGCCGGCCCCCGGAACGATCCTGGCCCGCAAGATGCTCGACACCGAGGCCGCGATGTGCGGCGAGGAGAACTACACCAGCCCGGACGACGTGGTGGCGCTGCTCGGCGCGGTCTGGGACGCGCAGATCCTCACGCCGGCGTCCCGGGACCTGATGATCGGCTTCATGGCCGAGCAGACCCTGAACACCAAGATCCCGGCCGCGCTGCCGCCCGGCGTGCCGGTGGCCCACAAGACCGGCGACCTGCCGGACGCCTCGCACCACGTCGGCTACTACCTCATCCCCGGCTCCCAGGTCGCCGTCGCCTTCCTCACCTCCGGCCCGATGGCCGGCGGCGACGAGACGGTACGCCGGCTGGCCCGCACCGTCTACGACTACCTCGTCGGGTCCGCCGCGTACGAGGAGTGAGCCGGACGGCCCGGCGGGCGGGATTCGTGTCCCACCCGCCGGGCCGACGTACGTCAGGCGCGGCTGATCGCGTTGGCGTGGATCGCCTCGCTCAGGTACGCGGCCAGGCCGGGCGCGATGTTCTCGTAGTGCGCGGTGAAGCGCTCGTCGGCCAGGTACATGTCGGCCAGCCCGGTGTGGATCTCGTAGGAGCAGTCGTAGAACCAGCGCCCGATGATCTGCCGGTGCTCCTCGGCCAGCTCCATGGCCTCGGGGCTGTCCGCGGGCGCGCCGGAGGACATCACCGCCACGATGCGCCGGCCCCAGTCCTCGTTCTCCTGTTTGAGGCGCAGCCAGTCGTCCCTGCCGTACCGGGCCACCCGCCGGTTCGACTCCCGGTACGCCTCGCTGCCGCCCCACCGCCGCTCCGCCTCGTCGGCGTGCGCCTCCGGGTCGAAGTCCCCGAAGACCTCGAACCGCTCCTCGGGGGTCAGCCGGATGTCCACCTTCTTCGCCTCCAACGCGAACTCGATCGCCGTGACCATCTCCTGCAACCGCTTGATCCGTACCGACAGCAGCTCGTGCTGGCGGCGCAGGTGCGCCGCCGGGTCGGCCGCCGGGTCGTCCAGGATCGCGGCGATCTCCTCCAACGGGAACCCCAACTCCCGGTAGTAGCGGACGAGCTGCAACCGCTCCAGGTCCGCGTCGTCGTAGCGGCGGTAGCCGGTGCTGCTGCGCCCGCTGGGCGAGAGCAGCCCGACTTCGTCGTAGTGGTGCAGCGTCCGCACCGTCACGCCGGCGAGCTTCGCCACCTGACCCACCGTGTACGCCATGGTTCCCTCCCTTCCGGCATCAAGGCTGCGCCCTGCCGTTACGTGAGGGTCAAGCCCGATTGTGGCGGGTCGCCCCCCGGCCACGGGCGGTCAGGACGGTGGCGGAGTGCCCTCCCGGTAGAGGCTGACGAGCACGCCGTGGCGCGGTTCGTCGCCGCCGGCGTCCTCGGCACCCTCGACCAGTTCGAGCAGCGCGGCCCGGAGCCGCTCCGCCTGGGCGGCGGTCAGCCGCAGGTGCCGCAGCTGGAGCAGCGGCTCGTCCGCCGCGGCGGCGATCTCCTCGGCGACGGCGCCGAGCATCGCGGCCGTCGCGCCGGGGTGGCGCGGCGCGACGGAGAACCGCCGCGCGGAGCGCTGGTAGTACTGCTCGGTGCCGCCGCGCACCGGCCGGGTGTGCACGACGCGCACCATGCCGGCGTCCCGGAGCACCTTGAGGTGGTGTGCCACGTTGCCCTTGGCCGACCCGAGCCCCGCCGCGAGCTGGCTGATGGTGGCCGGTCGCTGGCCGAGCGCGAAGAGCAGCCGCTGGCGGAACGGGTGCCCGAGCGCCTTGAACTGCTCGGCGGTGGTGACCTCCAGCAACTCGTCGAGCGGGCGGTCGGGGAGCGCGTCGGCCATGCCAGAAAGTGTCTAATTCTCTTGACGCTTTGTCAATCGGCTGCTCTACTGCTGGGCACCCACGTCCCCGTCAGCAGGAGACCACCATGCGCCAGGCCGAGATCACCGAAGCTGTGGAACGCACCGCGAAACTGGTCGACGAGCACTACGTCTTTCCCGAGGTGGCCGCACGGTTGACCACCCTGCTCACCGGCAACCTCGCCGCCGGCCGGTACGCCGACGCCCCCGACCCGCGGGCGCTCGGCGCGCTGGTCACCGCGGACCTCCAGTCGCTCAACGGCGACCTGCACCTGCGGCTCAAGTACCACGAGGAGGCGCTGCCCGACCGGCAGGAGGATCCGGACGACGACCGGATCGCGCGGCTGGCCGCCGGCACCATGGGCGGCGTGGGTCGGGTGCAGCACCTCGACGGCAACGTCGGGGTGCTGGAGATCCGGCCGCTGCTCTTCCCGCCGCCCCTCGCCGGTGACCAGGTGACCGCGGCGCTGCGGCTGCTCGCCGGCACCGACGCCCTCCTGCTCGACCTGCGGGAGAACGTCGGCGGCAGCCCCGACATGGTGGCTCTCGTCTGCGGCTGGCTGCTCGACGAGCCGACCCTGCTGCACACCATGTACGACCGCGCCGGAGAGCCGGTCCGCCAGTCCTGGAGCGCCGCCTACCTCCCCGGTCCCCGGTACGCCTCCGACAAGCCCGTCTACGTGCTCACCAGCGCCCGGACCTTCTCCGGCGGCGAGGAGCTGGCCTACAACCTCCAGCAGTTCGGCCGGGCCACCGTGGTGGGCGAGCGGACGGCCGGCGGCGCGCACCCGCGGGTCGGCTTCCGGGCGCACGCCCACCTGGAGGTCACCGTGCCGGTGGCCCGCCCGGTCCACCCGGTCAGCGGCACCAACTGGGAGGGCACCGGTGTGACCCCGGACGTCGAGTCACCGGCCGCCGAGGCCCTCGACGTGGCACACCGCGCCGCCCTGTCCCGCCTGCCGACCCAGTCCCGCCTGCCGACGCCGACGGTGCCGGTGGTTTCCTGACGACGAGGGGGCGGTCCGCAGGTGCCCTGACGGTGAGGGCCCGCGCTGGCCGACGCGTCCCGGGCCTTCGACGCGCCCCGGCTGCGCCCGGCACCCGCTCGCGGGCGTCCGCCGGGCCAACGCCTCGACCGGCCCCGGTCCGGCGAACGCCGGGATGTGTGCGAGGCGAACCGCGCGGTGCGCGCGGTGCGACCGGTGCGCGCGGTGCGCGCGGTGCGCGCGGTGCGCGGGCCAGCGGTCTGCGCCTGCGTCACGACCGGCGGGTCAACGGGCCGCCTACGGTCAGCGCTATACCTGAGCGCGTCCTGTCGACCTGCCCCAGAAATGGGGCAGGCGCGCCTGGGGACCGACGACCTGACTGCCCCAGACATGAGGCGCGGCCCGCCTCGGGACCGGGGACCGTGTGCGGCTCGCCTTGATTGACCGTCCGCACCGCCGACGTGTCCCAGACCCGGGGCCCATCCGCACCGCCGACGTGTCCCTGACCTGGGGCCCGTCCGCACCACCGACGTAGCCCAGACCCCGGGGCCCGTCCGCACCGCCGACGTATCCCCGACCTGGGGACCGTCCGCACCACCGACGTATCCCAGACCCCGGGGCCCGTCCGCACCACCGACGTAGCCCAGACCCGGGGCCCGTCCGCACCACCGACGTAGCCCAGACCCGGGGCCCGTCCGCACCACCGACGTAGCCCAGACCCCGGGGCCCGTCCGCACCGCCGACGTGTCCCAGATCTGGGGCAGCTCGACAGCGTGTCAGACCCCTATGAGCGCCCGTCCGCGAGCGCTCCCAATGGGGGCGCGGGCGCGAAGTCGACCCGTTCCCGACCGGCCCGGGGGGGGCGGTCCAAGGCCGCAGGGCCGGCCCGTCATCCAGACCAGGGACGAACGCAAG
Organism: Micromonospora xinjiangensis; assembly: GCF_056150165.1. NCBI lineage: Bacteria > Bacillati > Actinomycetota > Actinomycetes > Micromonosporales > Micromonosporaceae > Micromonospora > Micromonospora xinjiangensis. The sequence goes on from NZ_JAXCFO010000001.1 coordinate 973,104, forward strand.
ACCGACCGCCCCGGAGTTGCCCGAGGGACGAACCTCGGGGCGACCGTCCCGGCCCGGGCCACTGACGACCTGAGTCGCGGGGTGCCGCTCAGGCCCACTCTTCGTCGGGGTCGCCGTCCAATCCCGACGAGGCCGGTTCGGGCGCGGCAGGACCGGACGAGGCCGGTTCGGGCGCGGCAGGACCGAGCGCGGCAGGACCGGGCGCGGCCGGTTCGGGGATGGTGGCCGGGGGGCCGCCGTGCGTCCACGGCGTCTCCTCCGGAGCCGGGAACGCGCCGGCGGGCAGGAACGCGTCCGACAGCGTCGTGTAGCAGAGCCGCTCCCCCACCTCCGGGACGCTGCCCGGCGGCGCGGTCAGCCCGCGTCCCATCCCGCCGGAGAGCTCCAGCACCACCTCGGTCTTGCCGTCCGGGGCCGGGGTCAGCAACACCACGCGGGCCTTCTGCTCCGGCCGGGCCGGCGAGTACAGCGTCGCGCCCACCGGTACCAGCACCGGCTCGGTGGTCACCAACTGGATCCGGGGGCGCAGTACCGGCCGCTTGCCGGTGTCGTCGACCCGCTTCGGATCGGCCAGGATCACCTCGCCGACGAACGCCTCACCGGTCAGGCGGTGCTCGGCCATCACCAGCGGATCGTCATAGGCGCGCTGCACCGCGTACGAGGTCAGCGCCCGCTCCAGCCGGTGCAGCCGTACCGCGGCGGCCACCGCGCCGTCCCGTCGGGGCTGCGGCCCGCCGCCCGAGTCGACGTGCTCGGCGTGCGCGGTGAACGCGTCGCGGTCGGCAGCCCAGCGCGCCTCGACCCGGGCACCCGGCGGCAGGCGGCGCAGCAGCCCCACGCCGCGCCACATCAGCTCCCAGGTGGGCGCGAGCTGGTCACGCAGCAGAGCCTCCAGCGTCGCGTACGCCTCGGCGAGCGCCGCCGGGTCGCCCTCCGCCGCGGCGTACGCCTCAATGGCCGGGGCGAGCCGGTGGTTGTCGAAGTCGGGATCGGTGGCCGGCCCGGCCGGCGGGTGGGTGGCCGGGTCCTCGGCCGAGGCGGCCGCCTCGGCGCCGGTGAGCCCCGGCGGCGGGTCGATCCAGCCGAGCAGCGCCGGCAGGTGCAGGTCCTCGACCGCGCTCTGCCCGGTGGCCCAGTGCAGCGTCAACGCGTCGGTCATCGCCACGAGCGCCGACGAGCCGGGATGTTCGGCCCGTTCGGCGAAGAACGTCAACCACCGGCCGAGCAGCGGCACCGACGGGTGCACGGGGTACTCCCCGTCCGGCCGCCGGAACCTCGTGGAGCGGCCGAGCAGGCGCAGGAACGTGATCCCGGCCGGGTTGGGCACCAGCAGCTGCGGCGCGTCGACGTACCGGTACCGCACGTCGCGGCCCCGGTCGACCGGCACCGCCTCGCTCACCGACCGGTGGGCGTCCAGGTGGGGCAGCACGATCGAGGCCAGGTCGGCGGCGAACCGGAAACGCTGATCCCGGTTGCGCGGCTGCGGGACGACGAGCAGCCGCGCCTCGTCCGGCGCCGCCCCGACGAGCGCGGCGAGCGGGGCGTTCGCCTCACCGGCCAGGGCGAGCGGCACGAGCACCAGCGGTCGCTCGTGCAGGTGCAGGTGCCGTACGGTCGCCACCGGCTGGGCCACCCCGGAGGCGACGGCCTGCGCCTTCGCGAGCGCGCGCAGCGTACTCATGCGGGAACGCCCAGGGCGTCGGCGCGCAACCGGGCGGCGGCGCGCAGCAGCGCGGCGGCCTCGGCCTGCTCGGGGTCGGGAGCGCGTTCGCCGCTGGCGAGCGCCGTCACCTCCGCCACGGTGGCGAGCCCACCGAGGGCCTCGCGGACGGGCCGGCCCAGCGCGGCCGTGTGGCCGCCCGCCTCGTGCCGGCAGAAGTACGCCAGCTCGCAGCTGGCCAGGCACTCGGGCGCGTAGCGCGCCTCCACCCGGTGCAGCGCGGCGGTCAGCGCCGCCGGATCGGCGGTCAGGTCGGCGGTGAAGTCCGCCGGCACGGTCGCCAGCAGATCGTCGAGGCGGGCCATCCGGGCCAGTTGGCGGCGCAGCCCCAGGAGTTGCCTGCGCACGTCGAGAAGGCTGGCCACCGGCCGGTTGGTGAAGTCCCTCGGGCAGATCAGCACCACGTCGTGCGACACCAGCTCGGGGTCGAGGCCGCTGTCGGCGAGCAGTTCCCGCAGCGCCAGCACGTACACGGCGGACTGGGTCGCGGCCGCCGACACCTTCGCCGGGTCGGCCTGCCCGTCGATCACCGGAAAAGACTTGATCTCGACCACGTGGAACCGGCCGCCCAGCCGGGCGGCGACCAGGTCCGGTTCCAGGTGCACCCGGCGGCCGGCCACGTCCAGGCCGAGCAGTGGGTGGTCGAAGAGCGCGGCCGGCTGGTCCCGGGCCGTGGGCGCGGCCGCCGTCAACAGCTCCCGCGACCGCGCGTGCCGCTCGGGCAGGTCGTCGTCGGCCCCGAGATCGGTCCAGTCGGCGCGCTCACCGGGCTCGACGCCGAGCCGTTCGGCGACCAGGCGGAGCAGCTCGGCCCCTCCGTCGGCCTTGACCTGCGCCTCGAACGCGTTGCCCCGCGTGATGGCGAAGCGGGACTGGCCGAAGCGGGCCGGGAAGCCGATCCGCTCGGCGAGCCTCGGCTTGTCCACGCCCGCCCCGTCGAGCAACGCCCGCCGCGTGCAACCGGGGTTGCCGGTCAGCGCGGCGATCGTCCGGGCGTTATGCCGGCGGGGCGGGGCCTCGCCCCGGATCGCGGCCAGTCGCTGCTCGCTGCTCGTCATGACCCGCCACGATAGGCGGTCACCGCCGGTCCGGCAGGCAGGGCGCTCCGGCGACGGACCAGCAGCGCGGTCGTCGCGGCGGCGACCAGCGCCAGGCCGGCCATCGTCCAGAGCACCGTGCGCAGGCCGCCGGTGAAACCGGGGTCGGCGAGCCGCCCCGCCGTGGTGCTGGCCAGCACCGCGCCGACCACCGCGATGGCGACCGTCTCGCTGGCCAGGCGCGCCGTGTTGATCATCCCGGCGCCGGTCGCCGCCCGGTTCGCCGCCACGCTGCCGATCGCCATCTGGTCCAGCAATCCGATGGAGAGCCCCACCCCGACGCCGATGGTGAGCAGCGGGCCGGCCAGTGCGGCGGGGCGACTGTCCGGGCCGAGGACCGTGGCCCACGCCGCGCCGACGGCGACCACCGCGACCGACACGACGACCACCAGCGTGGCCGGCACCCGGCGGGTGAGCGCCCCGGTCAGCATCGGGAGCACCAGGGTGGGCGCGGTGAGCAGGATGAGCGTCGCGCCGGCCACGCCGGGCGTCAGACCGACCACCGTGGTGAGGTACGACGGCAGGTAGACCAGCAATGGCACCAGCACCGCGACGATGGTGGCCGCCGCCAGGCAGATGCCGAGGAACCGGTGACTGGCCAGCAGGGCCAGGTCGAACATCGGTTCGGCCCGACGCCGCTCCACCGGCACGAAGAGCCCCAGCAACACGAGCGCGGCGACGAACGCGGCGACGATCCGCGGGTCGGCCCACCCGAACTCCGGGCCCTGCACGAACCCGAAGATGAGCAGCAGCAGCGCCGAGGTGAACGTCACGGTGCCCGGCCAGTCGACGCGTCCCGCCCGGGTGCCGTGGGACTCCGGCAGCAATGGCACGAGGGCGAGCACCACGAGCGCCGCCACCGCCGGCACGGCGAACACGGCCCGCCACCCGAGCGTGTCGATGAGGAGCCCGGCGATCGAGGGACCGAAGGCGAGACCGACGCCGATGGTCGTGCCGAACAGGCTGAACGCGCGGGCCCGGGCACGGCCCTGGAACGCGTCGGCGAGCAGCCCCGAGGCGCTGGTCGCGGCGGCGGCCGCGCCGATGCCGGCCACCGCCCGGAGCACGTCGAGCAGCAGGATGTCGCCGGCCACCGCACCGAGCAGCCCGGCGCCGGCGAAGATCGTCACGCCGGTGGCGAAGACCCGGCGCCGCCCGAGCAGGTCAGCCAGGGCACCGGTGGCCAGCATGAAGCTGGCGAAGGTGGCGTTGTAGCCGTTCACCACCCACTGCACTCCGGCCAGTTCGGCGTGGAGATCGCGGCCGATGTCCGGCAGGGCGACGGAGGCGCCGGTCAGCGACATCGGCAACGACAGGGTGGACAGCAGGACGGCGACCAGCACGATCGCCGGGTGGTTGCGCACACGTTCTCCCGTTCGGACGGCCGCCTCAGCGTAGTTGCGGCAGGTGGGGGCGACGCCCGGCCGGGTGGAAGATCACAGCTCCGAGACGGTCGGGACTAACGGCCGGCCGACCGGTTCCAGGGGGAGCGGGGCAGGGCGGTCCCGGCGCTCGGCCGGCGGACGCGGCGACGCGGACGGCGATCGGGCGTGCAGCGCCGGCCCGCGGTCACCGGGGCGGCGAGCGGTCGCCGCCCGATCAGCCAGCAGAGGAAGCGTGGCACCGGACTCAACCCACCGCGAGGCGCTCGGCCTCGGCCTTGGCGATCTCGTACTGGGCGCCGCAGTACGTGCACTGCTGCGCGTACCGGGTGCGGACGGGGATCAGCGGAAGGAAGAAGAGGGTGAACCGGGTGGACCGGCGGGTGATCACCTGTGCGGCCAGGTTACCGCAGTTGCGGCACACCTGCTGCGCCACACCGGAGCGGTCGACCTTGGTGCGGAGCCCGAAGATGAGGAACATCGCCCGGCAGTACCCCGCACGAGCCCGTTCATCACCCGTCGGTCGTAACCCGACGGCCGTCGACAGGGAACGCCCGACCCCGTGACGGGGTCGGGCGTCCTGGACGCGCCGGTCGAGATCACGCCTCGCCGTTCACCCACCCGTCCCAGTGCTTGTCGCCCTTGTCGTCGCCCCGGGACTCGTCACCCTTGTCCGAACCCCGGTCGTCCTTACCGCCCCGGGACTCGTCGCCCTCGTCCGAGCCCCAGCCTTCCTCGTTCCCGTTCCAGCCGTGGGACTCGTCGCCCTTGTCCGAGCCCCGGCCCTCGTCGTCGCCGTTCCAGCCGCCGTGGGACTCGTCGCCCTCGTCGCCGTTCCAGCCCCGGGACTCGTCGCCCTCGTCGCCGTTCCAGCCCCGGGACTCGTCGCGCTCGTCCCCGCCCCGCGAGCCGTTCTTCTCCTCGCGGTCCTCGTCGGCCTTGATCTGGCCACGGATCTCGCCGTTCGGGTACTTCTTGGTGTGCACGTTGACGTACGTGACACCGGCCTCGATGGCGTCGACGAGCTCGTCGAACTCCTTGGGCTCGATGCCCTGGTCGGCGGGGCCGACGACGTCCTCGGGCTTGATGGTGCCCTTGATCGTGGCCGGCGCCTCGGGGCAGGACTCCACGTCCTTCGACGGGCCGCCCTTGCCGTCCTTGATGTTCGAGCAGAGGAAGACCGCGATCCCACCGCTCTGGTGCCGCCCACCGAAGTGGATGTGCGCCTGCTCGACGTCCTCCAGGTCGTCGTAGCTCAGCCGGTAGGTGATCTCCTGGTGCTTCTCGTCGACCCGGGCCTCGAACCGTCCGCTGCCCGGGGTGGAGATGGTGAGCGGGTCCTCCTGGTAGCCGCTCAGGTCGGCCCGCAGGGTCAGCTTTCTGTCCTTGTGGTGGCGCGAGTCGCCGGAGTCGCCCCGCTGGTCGTGCGACTCACGCTTGTCGCCCGAGTCGTCCTTCCCGTCGCCCATGGCGGCGGTCCCGAGGGCGCCGACCGCCACCGCCGCGCCGGCCGCGATCGTCACGGCCCACAGCCGCGTACGTCCCATCATCACTACTGCTCCCTTCTCGGAATGTCATCCCGAGCCCGGAACCGCGGCGCGATGAGGCCGGCCGCGCCGGACGCGGGCGCGCGAGGGCGCCACGCGTCGGTGGGACACCGGTCAGGAGACTCCGACACGTGCAGCAATTCGCGCCCTATGGTGAAATTGTCCCATGTTCAGGGGATACGCGAACCCTATTCGCTGATCCGACCGTCAGGGACCTTCCACGCCCCGCGGCACCACCCGCGTCGTCCGTGCCGTCCGCACGCCGTACACGGCGAAGCGCCCGATCCCGTCCCCGGCGATCGGGCGCTTCGCGGTGTGGCAGGCGAAACCGGGGCCGTCAGCCGGCCGCGGTCGCCGTCTCGGCCTCGGGCAGCCAGATGGGCTGCCAGTCCGCCACCTCGTGGAAGCGGCGCAGCTCGGCCAACCCGCTGACCGACCCGGCCCAGGCGGCGTACGGCGGGTTCGACTCGTCGAAGCCGCTCTGCACGAAGGTGAGCTTGGTCTTCCCGTCGGTCTCGGCGAGTTCCCAGGTGGTCACGCCCGTGGGGCCCCAGTCGACCGACACCTTCCGGCCCGGCTCCAGGTCGACGACCTTCGCCGCGTAGCCGCTCTCGAAGCCGCCCATGGCGTAGCGACCGCCGACCCACGGCTCGATCCCGATCGGGTAACCGAACCAGGCGCTGGCCTGCTCGGAGTCGGTCAGCGACTCGTACACCTTGGCCATCGGCGCGTTGATGAGCAGCTCGCCCCGGAAGTCGGTCGAGGTGAAGTCGACCTTCGGCAGCAGGGGGGCGCCCTCCAGGTGGGCGGCGAGGTTGGCGATGGACAAACTCCAGTAGGTCTGGAGCACGCCGCGGATGCCGCCGGTGCCGCTGATCGCCTCCTCCAGGTTGAAGTGGCTCTGGCTGAGGGTGAGGATCGTGGTGGTCGGGCTCTCGGCGCGGAGGCTGAACTCGGTGGTCGTCTCCACGCCGTCGAGCAGCCACGCGAAGCGCAGCGTGTCGTCGTCGACGTGCAGCACCCGCTGGTGCGGCGCGTCGCCCTCGGGCGTGTGCCGGCCCCAGAACTCGTAGCGCTTCGGCAGGTCGACCTCGGCGTGCTCGGCCAGCCACACGCGCAGCTCGGCGGGGTCGGTCAGGGCCCGACGGACTGCCTCGACCGGGGCGGCGAGGCGGGCGTGCAGCTTCATCGGTTCACTCACGGTCTTTCCCCTTCGGGTAGCAGGCCACGGCGAGCTTGAACGCGTCTCCCTCGGCGCCGCCGTAGCGGGTGAAAAGGTCCTGCAGCGCGGTCTGCAGGTCGTGCAGGAACTGCTGGCGTTGCTCCGCCGGCACCCGGATCTCGCCGGACACCCCAATGGAGGGCAGCTCGGGCGCGGCACGGTCGAGTGCGGCGATATCGGCCTGGACCTCCTCCATGAGGTCGAGCAGGTAGCTCAGGCTCAGCTCGTCACGCGCGCGGCGGAGCCCGATGCGGCCCACCAGGCGGGGCGAGAGCCAGTAGGACCGGGCGGCCGCCTGGTAGATGCCCTCGGTGATGCCGCGGACCTTGCGCTCGGCGACCAGGTCGACGAGGCCGGCCGCGACCAGTTGCTTGACGTGGTAGTAGACGCGCTGCGGCGTCTGCTCCAGCCGGGCCGCCACCTCGGTGCAGGTGCGCGGCTCGGCCAGCTGCCGCAACACCTCCACGCGTTGCGGCTTGAGCAGGGCCTCGGCCTGCTCGATCTGCTCCAGGTACAGGACGTCTCTCATGGCAAAATCAGTTTGTACGTACAAAACTTGTTTGTCAATGGCGTCGACGAAAGGCCGCGCGTGTCGCGCGGCCTCTCGTCGCGGTCAGGTACGGATCAGGGCAGCCAGTCCGGGCGCAGCGGGTAGCCGTTGCTGCCGTCCGGATTGTTGCGCGTGGCCAGCACCTGGTGCAGCTGGATGTCGTTGCGCTCGAACGCCAGCCGGGAGCCGGCCATGTAGAGGCCCCAGACGCGGGCGGTGCCCGCGCCGACCTCCGAGACGCAGAAGTCCCAGTGCTCCACGAGGTTGCGGCACCAGCCCGCGAGCGTCAGCGCGTAGTGCTGCCGCAGGTTCTCCTCGTGGTGCACCTCCAGGCCGACGTCGTGTATCTCGCTGATCACCCGGCCCGGCCCGGCCAGCTCGCCGTCGGGGAAGACGTACCTGTCGATGAACGCGCCGGAGCGGTGCGGGGCCCGGTTGTCCGCGCGGGTGATGCAGTGGTTGAGCAACCGCCCACCGGGGCGCAGCCGGTCCCGCAGCGCACCGAAGTAGGCCGGGTAGTTGCGCACTCCGATGTGCTCGGTCAGCCCGATCGACGAGACCGCGTCGAACTGCTCGTGCGGCGCGTCCCGGTAGTCCATGTGCCGCACCTCGGCCAGCTCGGACAACCCCTCCCGCTCGATGGCCGCCTGCGCCCACTCGGCCTGCGCCTTGGACAGCGTGACCCCGAGCGCCTTCACGCCGTACTCGCGGGCCGCGTGCCGGACCATGCCGCCCCAGCCGCACCCCACGTCGAGCAGGCGCATCCCCGGCTTGAGCGCCAGCTTGCCGGCCACCAGGTCGTACTTCGACGCCTGCGCCTGCTCCAGCGTGTCGTCCGGAGAGCGGAAGACCGCACAGGTGTACGTCATCGACGGGCCGAGCACCCGCTCGTAGAAGGCGTTCGAGACGTCGTAGTGGTGTGAGATCGCGGAGCTGTCCCGGGCGCGGGAGTGCCGCAGGCCGCCCATCACCCGCTTCCAGCGCGGCTGTGCCTCCTGCGGCGGGGCGGGCGGCGGACGCAGCCGCTCCCAGCCCAACCCGCGCACCAGGTTGAGCGCCTCGCCCAGCGCCGGCATGCGCAGCTTCAGGTCGTCCTTGAGCACCCGGAACGCCTCGTACGGGTCACCCGGGTGCACACCCTCCAGCCCCAGGTCCCCACTGACGTACGCCCGGGCCAGGCCCAGGTCGCCCGGGGCGGTGAGCAGGTACGACAGGCCCCGCTCGGAGCGGACGGCGAGGGTGATGCCGGCGTCCGCCGGACCGACGGCGCTGCCGTCGTAGGCGGTGACCCGCACCGGCAGGTCACCGATGGTCACCGCGCGGACCACGTCCGCCACGGTCGTACGCGGGCGCCGGCCCCCCGCCGGCGGTGTGCTGGGGACGCTCGCGGCCCCCTGGTCTCGGTCGGTCAGGCTCATGCTCGTGCTACCGCCTTCTCGTACAGTCCGGTGAGCCGGTGCTCCGGGTCGTAGCGCTCCCGCACGGCACGCCAGGTGGGCCCGCCGTAGAGGCGCTCGAAGGAGTCCCGGTCGTAGTAGGCGTCGGAGTAGAGCGACTTGTGCCCGCCCATCTCCGACACCACGCGCTCGATCAACCGGTTGACGTCACCGTCGGCGGCGCCCTCGGCGATCGGCACGCTCCCCCAGAAACCGATGTTGACGTAGTCCTGCCCCGGCCGCAGCGGATACAGCGGCCAGGCCCGGGCCGAGCCGGGACCCGCCGGCTCACGCAGTCGCAGTGGGCAGAGCCAGACCGGGGTCATCCCGACGTTCCCCGCGAACCAACGCAGGAAGTCGGCCGTCCGCTCCAGTGGGATCTCCACGTCCTGCACCACCCGTTCCCGGGCGGGCCGGCCGCGCAGCCGGTCGACCCGGGCGGCGACACCGTGCCGGTGCTCCAGCCGGACCAGCCGGTGGTAGACGTCGCTGCGCCGGTAGCGCGCCGGCCAGAGCCGGCGCACCACGGGGTGCTGCACGCCGAAGGCCGCCGAACACCAGAACCAGTCGGTGTCCCAGCGCCACAGATAGTCGTAGGTGGTCAGCGTGTCGCGGACGCGTCGGCGCAGCGACCGGTAGTAGATGTCCTGGCCGGTGTAGTCACTCGGCCGCCCCGCCTCGTCGGTGAACCGGCCCAGCACCAGGTACGCCTCGCCCGGACTGAACATCACCCCGTCCATCACGTCTACCGGCTCCCCCGCCCAGGACCGGCCGGCGGTCACCTCGGCGACCGCGTCGGTGAGCGCCTCCAGGCTGGTGAACCGGATGTTGCGCAGCGCCACGTACCGGCGGACGGGCTGGAGCTCGATGCGCAGCCGGGTGGCGTAGCCGAGGCTGCCCATCGAGTTGGGGAAGGCCGCGTAGAGGTCGGCGTGCTCGTTGTCGGGGCGGACGGTCAGGATCTCGCCGGACCCGGTGAGCACGTCCATCTCGACGACCGACTCGTGCGGCAGGCCGTTGCGGAACGACGTCGACTCGATGCCCAGCCCGGTGACCGCGCCGCCGAGCGTGATGGTGCGCAGCTGCGGCACCACCAGCGGCATCAGGCCGTGCGGCAGGGTCGCGTCGACCAGATCCTCGTAGGTGCACATGCCCTGCACGTCGGCGGTGCGGGCGTCGGGGTCGACCGACAGCACGCCGGTCAGCCCGCTGACGTCGAGACCCGGCCGGTCCACGGTGGCCCGGGGGCGGAACAGGTTCGACGTGCGTTTGGCGAGCCGCACCGGCTCGCCGGGCGGGACGGCGTCGTACGACCGCCGCAGCGCCGCCACCGCACTCTCGTGATCGACCGGTTGATGATCCACACGGACCGCGCACATGTGATCACTGTACGCCCGAAGGCGTCCTCCGCACCGGATGTCCACGTTGGCCTTTTCACACTTCCGGCCAGCTCACCACGCGTTACGGTGCACGGCATGTCGTCACCCGCACTCGCCGCCCTCGACGCCGCCGGTCTGCCCTACCGGGTGATCCGGCACCAGGCGGTGTCCAGCCTCGCGGAGGCCGCGGCCGTACGCGGCGTGGAGGTGCCCGACGTGGTGAAGACGATCGTGGTGCGGCGCGGGCCGGACGACCACCTGTTCGTGCTCACCCCCGGCGGTCGGGTGATCTCCTGGCCGAAGCTGCGCGCCCTGCTCGGCGTCAACCGGATCTCCATGCCGGACGCGGCCACCGCGAAGGCCGTCACCGGCTACGAGCGGGGCACCATCACCCCGTTCGGCGCCACCACCGCCTGGCCGGTGATCGCCGACGAGCGGGTACGCGGGCGGACCATCACGCTCGGCGCGGGCGAGCACGGGGTGGCGGTGGCGGTGGACGCCGACGCGGCGCTCGCCGCGCTGGGCGCGACCGTCGCGGACGTCACCGACCCGGAGCCGGGTCGCTGACGGGTCCGGCGTCCGACGAGCCGGTGACCCGACCCGGTGGTCGCGGCGGAGCGGGCGGCATAGCGTGTAGCGCATGCCGAAAGCCGTCTGGAACGACCTGGTCATCGCCGAGAGCGACGACACCGTCGTGGTCGAGGGAAACCACTACTTCCCCCGCTCCGCCCTGCGCGACGACGTGATCCGCGACTCCGACACCCACACCCGCTGCCCGTGGAAGGGCACCGCCTCCTACTACAGCCTCGAACACGACGGGCGGGCCAGCGCCGACGCGGTCTGGTACTACCCCGACCCGAAGCCGGAGGCGGAGATGGTGCGCGACCGGGTCGCGTTCTGGAAGGACGTCCGGGTCGTCGACTGAGCGCTCGCCCGTCGCCGCCCCTGCGGGCGGCGACGGGCGAGCGTGGGGTCAGCCCCGGTAGCGCCACGCCCTCGCCGCGGCCGGCCCGGCGGCGGCCAGTGCCGGGACCGGCGTGATCCGGGCCGGACGGCGGCGCAGCAGCAGCGACAGACCGGCCGCGCCGATCGCCAGCGCCCCGGCCACGTACCAGGCCAGCGCGTAGTCCCCCAGCCGGTCGCGGACCAGCCCCGCGGCGCTGGCGGCGATCGCGGCGCCGAACTGGTGGGCGGCGAACACCCACCCGAAGACGACCGCCCCGGCGGTGCCGAAGTACTCCCGGCAGAGCGCCACGGTCGGCGGCACCGTGGCCACCCAGTCCAGCCCGTAGAAGATGATGAACACCAGCATGCTCGGCTCGGCCCGGCCCGCGAAGAGGCTCGGCAGCACCAGCAGCGACGCACCCCGCAGCGCGTAGTAGGCGCCGAGCAGCACCCGAGGGTCCACGCGGTCGGTGAGCCAGCCCGAGGCGACGGTGCCCACGATGTCGAAGAGCCCCACGAGCGCCAGCAGGCCGGCGGCGGTCGTCTCCGCCATGCCGTGGTCGTGCGCGGCCGGCACGAAGTGCGTACCGACCAGGCCGTTCGTGGTCGCGCCGCAGATCGCGAAGCCGCCGGCCAGCAGCCAGAACGGCCGGGTCCGGGCGGCCCGGGCGAGCGCGCCGAGCGCGCGGGCGGCCGCCCCGCCGGTCGCCACCGGCGCCGGGGTGACCTCGGTCGCACCGTAGGCCGGCAGGCCGAGATCCGCCGGGTGCTCGCGCAGCAGCCACACCACCAGCGGTACGACGGCGAGCGCGGCACCGGCCACGACGAGCGCCGCCGCCCGCCAGCCGTGGTCCCGCACCAACAGGGCGAGCAGCGGCAGGAACACGAGCTGCCCGGCGGCCCCGCCGGCGGTCAGCACCCCGGTGACCAGGCCACGGCGGCTGACGAACCAGCGCCCGGTGACGGTCGCCACGAAGGCCAGCGCCATCGAGCCGGTGCCGAGCCCGACGAGGACGCCCCAGCAGAGGACGAGCTGCCAGCTCGCCGTCATGAACACGGTCAGTCCGCTGCCCGCCGCGACCAGCAGCAGTGCCGCGGCGACCACCCGCCGGATGCCGAACCGGTCCATCAGCGCGGCGGCGAACGGCGCGGTGAGCCCGTAGAGGAGCAGGTTGACCGAGACCGCGGCCGAGATGGTGGCCAGCGGCCAGCGGAACTCGGCGTGCAGCGGGTGCAGCAGCACCGACGGGGTGGCGCGGAAGCCGGCCGCGCCCACCAGGGCGACGAAGGCGACGGCGGCGACGATCCAGGCGGGGTGTGGGCGGCGTGTGGTCACGCTACGAGTCTCGGGAGCGGCGAGCCCGGCGACGAGTGGCCGGAAAGCCATGATGCGCAATAATCGGGCCATGGCCCGTCCCCAGCACCGGATCGCCGTGCTCGCCCTCGACCATGTCGTCGGTCTCGACCTCGGCACCCCCGCCCAGGTCTTCGGCACCGCCCGGGACCCCGACGGCCGGCGGTGGTACCGGGTCGAGGTCTGCACCCCCGACCGGCGGCCGATCCGCGCCAGCGGCGGCTACCAGGTGCTCCCCGAGCACGGGCTGGAGCTGCTGGAGAGCGCCGACACGGTGATCGTCCCGGGCATCCACGGCGGGCCGGCCCTGACCGACGGCACGATCGACCCGCAGGTGCGCGCCGCGCTGCGCGACGCGTACGACCGGGGCGCCCGGATCATGTCGATCTGCACCGGCGCGTTCGTGCTCGCCGCGGCCGGACTCCTCGACGGGCGCCGGGCCACCACCCACTGGGCCCACGCCGACGAATTCCGCCGGCTGCACCCGGCCGTCGACCTCGACCCCGACGTGCTCTTCATCGACGACGACCGGGTCCTCACCTCGGCCGGGGTCGCGGCCGGCATCGACCTCTGCCTGCACGTCATCCGCACCGACCACGGCAGCGAGGTCGCCAACCAGGCGGCCCGGCGCTGCGTGGTCCCGCCGTGGCGGGAGGGCGGCCAGGCCCAGTACATCGAGCGCCCGGTGCCGAAGGTGGCCGACACCAGCACCGCGCCCGCCCGGGAGTGGGCCCGGCAGCGGCTGCACGAGCCGGTCAACCTGCGCGACATGGCCGAGCGGTCACGGATGAGCGTCCGCACCTTCACCCGGCGGTTCCGCTCCGAGACCGGGCTCAGCCCGGCGCAGTGGCTGCTCCAGCAGCGCACCGAGCATGCCCGGCTGCTCCTGGAGACCACCGACCTCACCATCGACCAGGTGGCCCGCCGCGCCGGCTTCGGCACCGCCGCCGCGCTGCGTCAGCAACTGCACCAGCGGGTGGGGGTGGCGCCGTCGACCTACCGCCGCACCTTCCGCCGCACCCCCTGATCCCCTCGCGGGGGCGGAGGTCAGGTGCGCAGCATGCGCAGCTGCGCCAGGTGCTTGGGCAGGTGCACGCTGGTGTGCAGGTCGAGGGTGCGGCCCCAGGGAAGGCTGTCGTCGACGCGGAGGTCGAAGCCCTCGCGCAGGTGGGTCTCGACGGGGGTCTCCGCCGCCAACCCGAGCCGCTCCACGAGCGCGCACAGCTTCTGGCTCGTGCCGCGCAGCAGCGCGGCCAGGCCGTCCAGCCCGCCGCACTGCGCCACCAGCGCGTCCACCTGCGGGCGGTGGATGTCTTCCAGGTCATAGTAGGCGTACGGGGCGCCGGCCAGCACCGCCTCGGTCGCCTCGACCATCAGCTCGTCGTTCGCGGCGAGGTGCGCGACGATCTCCTCGGCGCTCAGCTGCCCCTCCGGCGGCGGGCCGAAGCCCCCCGCGTCGATCTCCGCGAGCACCTCCTCGTACGCCCGCCGCAGCCGCGCGCTGTCCATTCCCCCAGTCAACCCCGCCCCACCCCGACGATCACGCGGTTGTGGTGCCCGGTTCACCCGGACGAGGGGCTTTGTCCCACCACAACTGCGTGATCGTCGGGAACTAGCGACGGCGCTGGCGGGAGCGCAGGTAGTCGGAGACGACGTACTCACCGAGGTCGTCGGGGTCCGGTGTGAACATCCGGCCCTTCGACCGGCGGGCCACCGCGTCGACGAAGCGGCGCAACCCCGGGTCGTCGCCGAGCATGAACAGGTTCAGCGTGGCCCGGTACCGGGCCAGCCGGTCCACCTCCCGGATGGTCGCCTCGATCGTCTCCGGCAGCGGCGGCCAGTGGAACAGCGCCTCCCCGTCGTCCGGGTCGAGGTGGGCGGTCGGCTCGCCGTCGGTGACCACCAGCACCACCGGCTCGGCGTCCGGGTGCCGGCGCAGGTGCCGGCCCGCGAGCCGCAGCGCGTGCTGGAGGTTGGTGCCCTGCTCGTAGTCCGGATCGATGCCGGCCAGCTCCTGCTGGGTCAGCGGCATCGCCTGCCGGCCGAAGCCGATGATCTGGAGCGCGTCCTGCGGGAAGCGGGTCGCCATCAGGTGCGACAGGGCCAACGCCGTCTGCTTCATCGGCCCCCACCGCCCCTGCGAGATCATCGAGTACGACAGGTCGACGCAGAGCGCCACCGCGGCGGACGCCCGGCGCTCGGTCTCCACCACCTCGAAGTCCTCGACCGCGAGCTGCACCGGCACCCGCGGGCCGGCCCGGCGCACCGCCCGGGTCAGCGTGCGGACGACGTCCAGCGGCTGCTCGTCGCCGTACTCCCAGGGGCGGGAGGCGCCGCTCACCTCGCCGGCCGCTCCCGCGGAGCGCAGGTCGTGCTGGCCGCGCGGCCCGGCGGTCAGGTCGGCGAAGACCCGCCGCAGCGCGGTGCCGCCGAGCCGGCGCAGCGCCTTCGGGCTCAGCGTCAGCCCCTCGGCGTCGCGGGAGACCCAGCCCTGCCGGCGCAGCTCCCGCTCCAGGTCCCGCAGCCGCCGGACGTCATCGGCCGCGTCCCGGCCCAGCGTCCGGGCCACCGCGTCCACATCGACGTCGTCCAGCGTCGCGCCGGGGTGCTCCTGGTCGAGCTGGTCGAGCAGGTCGTCCAGCTCGGCGATCTCGTCGAGCGCGCCGGCCGCCTCGCCGTAGCCGAGGGGGCGTTCGCCCCGGACCCGCTCCCCCCGCCCCCAGCTCAGGTCGGGCCGGAGCGCGCGCAGGTGGGCGTCGAGCGCGGAGAGTTCACCGGCCAGCCGCTCGCCGAGCGACTGCCGCATCAACCCGGCCAGCTCCTCGCGCTGCCGGTCGGAGAGTGAACGCATCAGCCGCTCGCCGGCCGCCGCCCGGCGGGCCAGGACGTCGACCAGCTCGTCGACGTCCTTCGGCTGCTCCGGGAAGAACTCACCGTGCCGGCGCATGAACTCGGCGAACGCGTCGGTGGTGTCCTCCGCGCGAGCGTGGCGGGCCAGCAGGTCGTTCAGGTCGTGCATCATCTCGGCGAGCCGCTGCTGGGCCGCCGGGTCGGCGCTGGCCCGCACCGCGTCGCGCAGGCCGGCGAAGCGCTGCCCCAGCACGTCGTCGCGGAGCCCGTCGAGGATCTGCTGGTACGTACGCCGGGCGTCCTCGCTGGCCCACTCGTAGCCGGACAGCTCCTGCACCGCCCGCGCGGTAGAGCGGGGCAGATTGTCCAGCACCGCCTCGGCGAAACGCGCGGCGTCGTCGTCGCGGCCACGCAGCTCGTCCCGCTCGGCCGCGAGCGCCTGGTCGAGCAGGGCCCGCGACCGGGTCACCGCGCCGTCCAGGTCGCCCCGGCGCAGCGCCTCCCGGCGGAGCCGCCGGGCGCGTGCGGCCAGCTCGTCGAGCCCGCCACGCCCGTGCGGGCCGCGGCGCAGCAGGTCGCGCAGCGCCTCCCGCAGGCTGCCGCCAGCCAGCACCTCGGCACCGACGGCGTCCACCGCCTCGCGCACGTCGTACGGGGGCGCGAGCGGGTCCGGCCCGCCGCGCCACTGCCCGTACCGGAACCGGTTGCCGGCCATGCTCAGCCCCGGCCGCCGTAGACGGTGCGGCCGGAGTCGGTCACGTCCTTGCCGAGCCGGCGGGTCAGGTGCAGCCCTTCCAGCACGAACTCGACGCCCGCGGCCGCCTCCGCCGGGGTGGGCGCGTCGCCCATCCCGAGCCGGTCGAGCACCTTCGCCAGCCCCGGCACCGTGCCCACCTGGCGCAGCAGGTCGGCGGACCCGACCAGCTCGCCGGTCTCGATCGTGGTGCCCTCGGCGACCAGGTCCGTGAACCCGGAGAGGTCCAGCCCGGCCAGCCGCGCCCGGAACGTGTCGGCGGTGGCCGTACGCAGGAGGTGCGCGAGGATCTCGATCTCGCGCCCGTCCTCACCGCTCTCGAACTCCACCTTGCCGCGCAGCGTCGAGGTCACCGACACCGCGTCGCCCACGCGGGCGACCGGCGCCTCGGCGCGTACCTCCCCGTCGCCGGAAGCGGACGCGGCGGCGAGCAGCGAGGCCCGGCGCAGCGCGGCGGCGGCCACCGTCTCGGCGGCGGCGATCGCGAACCGGGCGGAGACGCCGGAGCGCGGGTCCACCGACGGCGACTCGCGCACCGCCCGGGCGAACCGGGCCAGCACCTCCAGCACGTGCTCCGGCACCTCGGCGACGAGGTCGGCCTCCTGGCGGATCAGGGCCAGCTCCAGGTCCAGGTCGACCGGGTAGTGGGTGCGGATCTCCGCGCCGAACCGGTCCTTCAGCGGGGTGATGATCCGGCCCCGGTTGGTGTAGTCCTCCGGGTTGGCGCTGGCGACCAGGAGCAGGTCCAGCGGCAGTCGCAGCTGGTAGCCGCGGACCTGGATGTCCCGCTCCTCCAACACGTTGAGCAGCGCCACCTGGATCCGCTCGGCCAGGTCGGGCAGCTCGTTGACGGCGAAGATGCCACGGTTCGTGCGCGGCACCAGGCCGAAGTGGATCGTCTCCGGGTCGCCCAGCGTCCGCCCCTCGGCGATCCGGATCGGGTCGACGTCGCCGATGAGGTCGCCGACGCTCGTGTCCGGCGTGGCGAGCTTCTCGCCGTAGCGCATCGAGCGGTGCAGCCACCCGACCGGCAGGTCGTCGCCGGCCTCCTCGACCCGAGCGCGCGAGGCGGGGGTGAGTGGGTGCATCGGGTGCTCGTTGAGCACCGAGCCGGGAATGACCGGGGTCCATTCGTCGAGCAGCGCGGCGAGGGAACGGATCAGGCGGGTCTTGCCCTGCCCGCGCTCGCCGAGGAGCACCAGGTCGTGCCCGGCGAGCAGCGCCCGCTCCACCTCGGGCAGGACGGTGTCCTCGTAGCCGACGATGCCGGGGAAGCGCGCCGTGCCGGCGCGCATCCGGGCGATGAGGTTGTCGCGGAGTTCCTGCTTGACGGTGCGGTAGCGGTGGCCGGCCGCGCGCAGCTCACCGAGCGTGCGGGGCAGGTCGGCCGGTGGAACCGGGATTACCGGGTTGGGCGCAGTCACCCGACCCACGCTAGCGCGGCCGGGGCGGGGGCGCCCGCGCGTTGACGGGTACCCCCGCTCCCACCCTCAGCCGCGCCCGCACCGCCGGCAGGTGCCCCGGCGACGCAGGTGGTACGCGTAGGTCGCCAGGCCCAGCGCCGGCCCCCAGGCCGGCCAGAGCAGCATCGGCGCGGTGGCCGAGCTGAACTGCGCACCGCCCAGCTCCCAGAACTTCGACTGCCCCACCAGCCCGAGCGTGGCCGCGGTGACCGCCACCGCGACCAGGGTGGCCGGGATCACGGCGAGCCGGACGGGCACCCGGCGACCGGCCAGGCCGACCATCCAACGGGGGAACCGTTCGCCCCAGCGCTGGACCAGACCGAGGGTGAGGACCGCACCGACGGTGGCGAACGCGCCCAGCCCGAATCCCGCCCAGACCGCGCCGTTCTCCTGCATCTCGGTGAGGAATTCACGGGAGATGCCGAGCGGGACCCCGGCCGCCCAGGCGAAGCGGGTCACCGCGTACGTCAGCGGGATGGCGGCGGCGATCCCGGCGGCCCACCGGCCCCACCGCGCGGCGGTGGCCGGGGTGGTCCAGCCCCGCTCGCCGTCGCCGCGACCGCAGGCCACGCACGCCCCGGCGGTACGCCGCTGCCAGGCCAGCACCGCACCGGCGAGCAGTAGGCCACCGACCACGGCGGCGAAGCGGGCGAAGAGCGACCAGGTGAAGACGTCGGAGTAGTCGTCCTGGTGCCAGCCGAACGGCGCACCGATGATCAGCATCGGGGCGTAGCCGAGCACGACCAGCACCCGGGCGTCCGGTACGACCAGGGCCAGGAAGGCCGCGACCGCCCAGCCGTAGCCGGCGAGCAGTATTCGCAGCGGGCGGGGTGGACGGGCGGCGGGGCGGCTCATGGCCAGCACGGCGACCGCGGCGGTGAGCAGCAGGACGGCGAACAGGGGCGGGCCGACCGGGACGGGGACCAGCCGGAGCAGGTTCACGTCGCCGTTCGGGTCGTTCGCGCCGAACGGGTAGCCGGCGCCGGTGATCGTGGCGAGCAGGGCGAGGACGCCCCAGAGGCCGAGCCAGCCGGCCGCGAGGGGGGCGAGTCGGTCGGGCCAACGAATGGCCGGGCGAGGTGGCGCATCGGTGATCGTCATGTCCTCAGCGTCGGCCGGCGCGTCCCGAAAACCCTCCCGGACGTCGGTGAACCCGCTCCCCCGGCCGGGGGATCTGTCAGCCCGCCGGGGTGACGAACCCGGACTCGTACGCGACGATCACCGCCTGGGTCCGGTCCCGCACCGCCAGCTTCGCCAGCACGTTGCCGACGTGCGTCTTCACCGTCTCCACCCCCACCACCAGGTGCGCGGCGATCTCCGGGTTGGACAGTCCGCCGGCCATCAGCCGCAGCACCTCGGCCTCCCGTTCGGTCAGCCGGGCGGCGCGCAGCCGGTCACCGCCCGCACGGCCGTACGCACCGACAAGCCGTCGGATCGCTGCCGGGAACAGCAGGGACTCGCCGGCCGCGACCACCCGCACCGCCTCCACCACCTCGGCCGGCCGGGCCCGTTTCAGCAGGAACCCGCTGGCACCGGCGCGCAGCGCGTCGTAGACGTACTCGTCGTTGGCGAAGGTGGTGACGACCAGCACCCGGGGCGGCTCGGCGGAGGCGGCCAGCAGGTGCCGGGTGGCCTGGATCCCGTCGATACCCGGCATGCGGACGTCCATCAGCACCACGGTGGGCCGGTGCCGGGCGACCAGCGGCAGCACCTCGGCGCCGTCCGCGGCCTCGGCGAGCACCCGCAGGTCCGGCTGGGCGTCGATGATGGTTCGCAACCCGACCCGGATCAGCTCGTCGTCGTCGACGATCAGCACTCCGATGGTCATCGCGCCTCCCGGTACGGCAGTCGCACGCCGATCCGCCACCGGCCGCCCGCCGGTCCGGCGGCGAGCTGCCCGCCGAGTAGCAGCACCCGTTCCCGCATGCCGTCCAGGCCACGGCCGCCACCGGCGTGCCCCGGGCGGCGCGGCGCGGGCAGCAGCTCGTTGACCAGCTCCAGCTCAAGCGCGTCCGGCCCGACGTCGAGCCGCAGCTCGACCGGGCCGCGGCCGTAGCGCGCCGCGTTGGTCAACCCCTCCTGCACGATCCGGTACCCCTCCCGAGAGACCACGGCCGGCACGGCCGCCAGGTCGCCGGTCCGGCGCTCGTCCACGGCCAGGCCCGCCGCGCGGGTGTCCGCCACCAGCCGGTCCAGGTCGGCGAGCGTACGCTGCGGCACCGGCGCGGGCCGGCGGTGCTCGGGCTCCCGGAGCACCCCGAGCACGTGGTCGAGGTCGTCCATGGCGTTCCGGCCGGCCTCCTCGATGGCGGCCAGCGCCCGGCGGACGAACTCCGGGTCGCTGTCCAGCACCGCGCGGGCCGCCCCGGCCTGCAGGGTCGCCACGGTGAGCGCGTGGCCGACGGAGTCGTGCAGTTCCCGTGCCAGCCGGTTGCGTTCGGCCAGCCGGGCCGCGCGGGCCTCCAGCGCGGCGATCCGTTCGGCCTGCGCCGGCCCGAGCAGCACCGGCGCCATGGTCGTGGCCAGCGTGCCGAGCCCGGCGACGGCGTAGCCGAGGCCGACGAGCAGCACCACCCCCGTGAGGGTGAGCCATCCGGTGTCCCGCCCGTCGAGCGGGCCGAACCGCTCCTCCCGGAGCAGCTCCACGCCGATGCCGAACTGCTGGGCGATGAACGCCAGCGCCATCGGCACCGTCATGAGCAGCGCGAGGACGAGCAGCCCACCGACCACCAGGTGGGTCGCGATCCAGAGGGCGGCGCGCAGCCGGGTCTCCCGGTCGGCCCGGTGCGCGGGGGCCGGATCCGGGAGGTCCACCCCGAGCAGGGCCCGGGCCGCCGCGATCTCCAACGCCCGGCTGCCCTCCAGCAGCAGTGGCACCCCGGCGATCAGAACGGCGACCACGAGCAGGCCGAGCCCGAGCGGCCGGGGCACCGCCGGCCCGGTGAGGACCTGCCGGAACGCCACCACGAGCAGCACGTACGGCAGCACGAGCACGCCGCCGAGCAGCAGGAAGACACCACGCCGCCAGGTGCTGGCGGCCAGCAGCGGTGCCAGGGCGGCGCGCGGGCTCATCGCCCCATTCTCGCGTCGACGCGGCGGGCGGCGACTCCCCCGTGCCGGGGAGATCTCAGCGGTGCTCGCGCACGTACCGCTCCGGGTCCTTGTCGTGGAACGTGAGGTTGCGGCCGTTCTTGTGCTCGCCGTAGAAGGTCAGCCACCGGTGCCCCAGCTCGGCCCGCAGCTCGGCGCTCGCGTGCCGGCGGAAGTCGGGCAGCGCGTCGTCCTCCTCCTCGGCGAGGTGCTCGCTGTTCTCCCGGCGGGCCCGCCAGACCGCCGCCCACCACTGGTCGCTGCCGACCGGGTGCACCTTGGACTCGGCGATCGCGTCGCGGATCTTGTTGTGGTCGCCGACCGCGTCGCTGGTCTCGGCCTCGCCGTCATCACCGTGGCGCACCAGGTGCGGGTAGAGGATCGCCTCCTCGGCCTCGGCGTGGATGTCCAGGTGCAGGGCGAGCGCCTCCCAGATCGCGAGCAGCTCCTGCTCGTCCCGGGCGTCGTCGAGCCGGGCGAAACCCCGCCGGAACGCGGCATGGTCGTCCATGATCATCGCGGTGATGTCGTCCATCTGGCCCCCCC
The DNA here is from genome assembly GCF_056150165.1 of Micromonospora xinjiangensis. Classification (NCBI taxonomy): domain Bacteria; kingdom Bacillati; phylum Actinomycetota; class Actinomycetes; order Micromonosporales; family Micromonosporaceae; genus Micromonospora; species Micromonospora xinjiangensis. Next base: position 994,439 of record NZ_JAXCFO010000001.1, read on the forward strand.
GTTCGGATGCCGCCGTGGTGGTCAACTCCCGGGTGCGCGGCCGGGTGACGCGGCCCCGGGCGGGCGTAGGCTTCATGATCGTGACCTACCTCGCCGCGGACGACCGCTACGACTCCATGACCTACCGGCGCAGCGGCCGCAGTGGCCTGCGGCTGCCCGCCGTCTCCCTCGGCCTGTGGCACAACTTCGGCCCGGACCGCCCCTACGAGCGGCAGCGCGACATCGTCCGCCGCGCGTTCGACCTGGGGATCACCCACTTCGACCTGGCCAACAACTACGGGCCTCCGCCCGGCGCCGCCGAGGAGAACTTCGGCCGGATGCTCGCGACCGACCTGAAGCCCTACCGGGACGAGCTGGTCATCTCCAGCAAGGCCGGCTACCTGATGTGGCCCGGCCCGTACGGCGAGTGGGGGTCGCGCAAGTACCTGATCTCCTCGCTCGACCAGTCGCTGCGCCGGATGGGCCTGGACTACGTCGACATCTTCTACTCGCACCGGTTCGACCCGGACACGCCGCTGGAGGAGACGATGGGCGCGCTCGACGCCATCGTCCGCTCCGGCAAGGCGCTCTACGTCGGCATCTCCAACTACAACTCGGAGCAGACCGCCCGCGCGGCGGCCATCCTGCGTGACCTGGGCACGCCGCTGCTGATCAACCAGCCGTCGTACTCGATGCTGAACCGCTGGACCGAGGACGACGGCCTGCTCGACACGCTGGAGGAGGTCGGCGCGGGCTGCATCGCGTACAGCCCGCTGGCGCAGGGCCTGCTCACCGACCGCTACCTCGGTGGCATCCCGGCCGACTCCCGGGTGCGCACGAGCGTCTTCCTCAACGAGAGCGATCTCAGCGAGGAGCGGATGGCGACGATCCGCGGGCTCGGCGGGGTCGCCGAGCGGCGCGGCCAGTCGCTCGCCCAGCTCGCGCTCGCCTGGGCGCTGCGGGACCCGCGGATGACCAGCCTGATCATCGGGGCGAGCAGCGTGCCGCAGCTGGAGACGAACGTCGCGGCCCTGGACAACCTCGACCTCACCGCCGAGGAGCTCGCCGAGATCGAGCGCCTGCTGGGCTGAGGTCCTCCGGCCCTGCCACGGCCGGGAATCCCCGGGGTGGCCTCGGCGTTCTCATCCACGGAACCGACGAGACCCCACCCCGAGGAGGGTCGAGATGAAGGTACGTAGCTCCCTGCGCTCGCTGAAGCAGAAGCCGGGTTCGGTGGTCGTACGCCGCCGTGGCCGGACGGTCGTGGTGAACCGCGCCAACCCGCGCTGGAAGGGCCGGCAGGGCTGAACCACCCCGGATGGCGCCGTCGCGACAGCGACGGCGCCATCCGCTTTTCCGGGGGTCAGGCGCCGCGGACGCCGTTGACCGCCTGCATGATCACGTCAGTGACGGCCTGCGGTTGACTGACCATCACGACGTGGGACGCGTCGATCTCCGTGACGACGGCTCCGGCGCGCTCGGCCATCGTCCGCAGGACGTCCGTGCCGGCGGCCTTGTCACCCGTGGCGACCACGGCCCAGGACGGCAGGTCTCGCCACGCGGGCGTCCCGGTCGGCTGGCCGAAGGCGAGCGCGGACGCCGGCCGCTGCGTGGCCGCCATGACGGCGGCGTCCTTCTCCGGGATGTCGGCGGCGAACGCGCCGCGGAACTTCGCCGGGTCGATGAGGAACTCGCTCTCCATCCCCTGCGCGGTCGGGTACTTCACCTCCACCAGCGAATCGGTGAGCACGCTGTCGCGGGAGTTGCCCTCGATCGCCATGAGGCTTTCGCCCTCGTCCGGGGCGAATGCCGCCACGTAGCCCAGTCCGACCACGTTCTCGGCCCGGGCGGCGGCGTTCGTGATGACCGCCCCACCGTAGGAGTGCCCCACGGCCAGCACCGGGCCGTCGGTCTGTTGCAGGGCGCTGGCCACGTACGCCGCGTCCTCCTCGACGCCCCGCAGCGGGTTGCTCACGGCCTTCACCGGCACGCCGGCGGCCTGGAGGCGCTCGACGACGCCGTTCCAACTGGAGCTGTCCGCGAAGGCCCCGTGGACGAGCACCACGGTCGGGGTGCCGCCATTGGTCGAGGTCGCGCTGCTCATGATGAGATGCCTTTCGTCGTGGTCACGGCTCACCACACGCATCCCCGCCACGGTTCCCGTCATTCGCCGTCCTCGGTCCGGTTGTGCGCACCCCGGCGAGGACCCGCGCCCCGGCGGCGCCCGGGCGGGCCAAACCGGACAATCCTCTGATATGCGCTGTTAACATCGCCTCAGATCGCGCCGTCGGGGGTGGTTCCGGTGACGACCATCGGGAAGACCCCGACTCCGGCCACCGACCGGAGGGCGGTGACGTGGGAGGAACTCTTCTTCGACCTGTCCTTCGCGTTCGCCCTCACCCAGTTCTCCCGGCTGCTGCACGACGACCACGGGACCGCGCTCCGGCCGCGCCCGACTGACCGATCCCCTTGAATAGTACAGCGCCCGATGTACCATCAGGGCGTGCAGACATCGACGTACGGGCAGGTGCTGGCACGCTTCGGCCACGCCCTGTCGGATCCGACCCGGGCGCGGCTGCTGCTCGCCCTGCGCGACGGGCCGGGCTACCCGGCCGAGCTGGCCGAGCTGCTGGGCACCACCCGGCAGAATCTGTCGAACCACCTGTCGTGCCTGCGCGGCTGCGGGCTGGTGGTCGCCGCACCGGAGGGCCGCCGCACCCGATACGAGTTGGCCGACCCGCGCCTGGCCCACGCCCTGGCGGACCTGCTCGGTCTCGTGCTGGCTGTCGACCCGGCCGCGTGCCCCGACGCGGACGAGAGGGGCTGCTGCTGATGAACCTGCCCCTCATCGACCTGACACTGGCAGGCCCGTCGCCAGCGCGCCGTCAGGTGCTCGCCCGCCGGGTGCGACTGCTGGTCGCCGCGACCATCGCGTACAACGTCGTCGAGGCGGTCGTGGCGATCACCGCCGGAACGATCGCGTCGTCGACCGCGCTGATCGGTTTCGGGCTGGACTCGGTGATCGAGGTGTCCTCGGCCGCCGCGGTGGCCTGGCAGTTCGCCGGCCGCGACCCGGAGGCTCGGGAGAAGGTGGCGCTGCGGATCATCGCGGTCTCGTTCTTCGCCCTCGCCGCCTACGTCACGGTGGAGTCGGCGCGGGCGCTGGTCGGTGGCGCCGAGGCCGCGCACTCCAACGTGGGCCTGGTGCTGGCCGCGCTCTCGCTGGCGATCATGCCGGTGCTGTCGTACGCGCAGCGCCGCGCCGGCCGCGAACTCGGCTCCCGTTCGGCGGTCGCGGACTCGAAGCAGACCCTGCTCTGCACGTACCTGTCCGCCGTCCTGCTCGTCGGGCTGGGACTGAACAGCCTGTTCGGCTGGTCCTGGGCCGATCCGGTCGCCGCGCTGGTCATCGCCGCCGTGGCGGTCAAGGAGGGCCGCGAGGCGTGGCGGGGTGACGCCTGCTGCACCGTCCCGCTGACCGGCTCCCGCACCGCCGCCCCGGGCGGCGGGCACCCCACCGAGGCGGGCGACGCGTGCGGCTGCCGACCCGGCTGCTCCTGCTGCTCGACGGAGGCGAGCTGACCCCACGGACCCGCCGGTGGTGCGGGCCGGACCGACCCGCCGAACGACGAAGGGCGCCCGTCGTTTTCGACGAACGCCCCGACCGCGAAGGGTGGAGCCGAGGGGACTCGAACCCCTGACCCCCACACTGCCAGTATGGTAACGATTCTGTCACGCCGTTCCGCCGGATGCCGACAGGTGCTTTGATCAGGGAAAATTCTCTACGTCAAATCACACCCCCTGTCGCCACATGTCGCGCAATGATGACTATTTAATCTTGGGCTGTGACCACCAATGTGACCACGATCGGCGTGGGAGGCTTCGTGCCATCCCGTCCGCCCACCCTCCAGGTAGCGCTACCCGATGCAGTCGACGAGAGCGTTGCAGCCGCGACAACATTCGTGCAGACCGCCTGAATTTGACCCTCCCACATGCACACCTGGGCGGATTGTTCCTGCTTACCCAAGCGCTACCGTCGGTGGCTCAAAGGGCGCCCCTCCCTGTCGAACGGGGTGATCCACACACGCACCTGCGCGGATACCTGGGATTGAGAGCGGGTCCAGTCCGGGGCGGAGTTCCGGTTACTCCCCAGCAGTGAGCCGCCGGCAGCCAGCCACCATAGCCGGGCGCGCTTTGATGGCGATCCGAAGCCGCTCGACAGCGGCGGCCAACGCCTGGGCCGCTGCCGGTCGAGTCGGCCACCACTGGCCACGAGGTCCAGAAGCCGCCCTTTCCAGAAGGGTCAGCGGTGCATCGTCAGGTACACCCGTCAGAGCATCTCGGCTTTCAGGAGGACCGCGTATGCCACCCGATCCCAGTGCTCACTTGGCCAGCCGCCCGCCTGCCGTCGTTGCTCGGCCAGGTCAACAAGGTCGGTGTACGCGGCCCGAATGTCGGCGGCCAACTCGATATCCAACACGGCTGCCAACTTGTGGACGCTGCGTTGGGCCAGTTCGGGATCGTAGGTGCCCCTCATCTGCACCACCCTAAACCGGTGATCGGCTGAGCTTTTGCTGCCTGGTTGATAGTGCTGGCCGTGGGAGTCCGCGGCCCAGGGCCTGAGCATCCGGCTCAGGCCCCGGGCTGGCGTCATGAGCTACTCAGCCTGAGAGGGCGGTCCGCGGTAGCTTGATCTGATCTATGCGTTGCGTCTGGTGGATGGCCTTCCGGCGGGGTCGCTATAGATAGCAGTGGGTCGATGGGTTGAATGTCAGTTCTGGTCGTGACCGTCGGGCGGCTGTGGCGTTAGCCCGGTCATGGGTGATCGAAAGCCGTACCCCAGTGACGTCAGCGACGAGCAGTGGGAGCTGATCGGACCGTTTCTGCAGGCATGGAAAGCCAAGCGGGTCGCGGTCTCGGTATCGGGTCGTGAGAATGACTATGACCTGCGGGAGATCGTGGACGCGATCTTCTACCAGAACCGGACCGGGTGTCAGGGCTCGGCCGTAAGCGCGCGCGCTGCGTGAACGCTCAACTCCCCAACCAACTGCTCGGCCTGGTCGGCACCGGTGGCACGGGCCTGGATCCGGGTAGCGACCCCATCCCGCGCCAGCAACGCCGTGCAGATATATGTCGGCCGCTCCGGACCGTCCTCATCGACCACCTCGCAGAACATGAGCTGGCCGTCCAGCCCGGCCAACTTGGGCAAGTGCCGCTCGCCGAGGAAACGGTGCAGTCCCTCGCGTTCCCGGTACGTGCCACAGCCCAGCTTGCCGCGGACTTGGGCGACAGCCTCGGCCGCCGAGATCACGCCCCAGGCGCCGGAGAACTGTTCGATCTCGAGATCCGGGCCGGTCCACTCACGACGCTGCCCGAACGCGCTCAGGTAGACCCCGTCGCCCGGACGGTTCCCGCAGACAGGCGACAGGACGTCGTCGGCGTACGGCGACTCCAGCGGCACGCTCCGAACATCGGCGACATCAAGATCTGGCCCGATCAGCACCTCGCCGATCTGCTCCTCGACCCCTGGGGCGAAGTCATGAGGTGACTGCACCCCGGTAAGCGCAGAGCTCGTGCTGAGCGGGGCCGCCGACGACCGCTGCCCGCCGGCCGAGGAACTGCTGCTGCTGTTTAGCCCGCAGGCTGCGGTGAGGAGAATCCCCACCGCAGCCGCCAGGGCCGGCAGTGACCGGCGCAGGCTCGTCACCAGCGCTGCCTGTACGGTTCGGTCACTACCGCGCTCTTGGGCGATCCTGCTTTCCACACCACGTCCTTCACCATAGAGCCTGAGGAGTTGAAGCCCTTCGCCCAGCCCAGCTCAGCAAAGCGGCCGTTCCAGGGGGCTCTCGCTGCCACGGCATGACCAGCGCGGCCCGGATCAGGCAGAGCGGCGCGAAACTCCCTCTGGTTCCCCGCTACTCACCGGCCCCGACTCGTCCACCTGGCACGGATCTGGCACGGCCTAGCTCGGCGGGCTCTGGCTGACTCGGCTGCTCGCGCCACTGACCACCGTCAGCCCGGATCAGCCGCTGAACCATCTTGCGCGCCTCTTCCTCGTCGCCGAACTCCCAGCGGAGCACCCTGCCTGTCTCGGAGTCGCCGGACCGCGCCGTGACTGCCACCGCACCTCGCGAGTCAGCCAAACGTCGCGGCGAGTCAGCCGACCCCATGAGCCGTTCCACCAGCGTGCCACCTGCACGGTTGCCCCGGTGCGTCACCTCGGCCGGGGACGGAGGGCTGCCTAGTGGGGGGCAACACCAAGGGTCGCAAGCGCCGATTCGGCAACGTGCGCAAGTTGCCGTCCGGTGCGTGGCAAGCCCGCTACGCCGGCCCGGACGGATTGCCCCGGAAGGCACCGCACACCTTCGACACGAAGCGGGCCGCCGAGCAGTGGCTAGTTGAGACCGAGGCGGAAATGCTGCGCGGGGAATGGCTCGACCCCGATGCCGGAAAGATAACTCTCACCGAATACGCCGATCGATGGCTACGTGAAGGTGACCTCAAGGTACGCACGCGGGAAGAGTACGCCCGGCACATTCGGCTCCACGTCCGGCCCCAGCTCGGCGACCAGGCGCTAAACGCCATCACCGCGCCGCACATTCGGAAATGGCGCGCGGACCGGCTAGCCGACGGGATCGGCAAACCGACCGCGGCAAAGACCTATCGCATTCTCCACGCGATCTTTGCTACCGCCGTTGATGCGACCTGATCCGCCGGAATCCCTGCCGCATCAAGGGTGCCGGCCAGGACAAAGCCGAGGAACGACCTACCGCCACGCTGCAACAGGTGTTCGCTATCGCCGAGGCCATCCAGCCGCGCTACCGCCTACTCGTCCTCCTGGCCGCATTCGCGCAACTGCGGTTCGGTGAGTTGGTGGCGCTGCGCCGCCGGGACATCGACCTACGCGCGATGGAGCTGCGGGTACGCCGCGCGACGGCCGAGATGGAGGACGGTACGCAGATTGACAACGACCCGAAATCCGAGGCGGGGAAGCGGCCGATCAGTCTGCCGCCCGGTCTACGCGGCGATGTTGAGTGGCACCTGGCACAGTTCGCCGAGGGTGGCCCAAACGGGCGGCTGTTCCTTGGCGCTCAGGGCGGAATCCCGCGCCGCCGCAACTTCAACCGCGTATGGCGCAAGGCCCTGGCCGCCGCAGGTATCCCGGAAAGCCTCGGGCTGCACCTCCACGACCTACGCCACACCGGGAGCACGTGGTCAGCACAGAGCGGCGCGACACTCAAAGAACTGATGGCGCGCATTGGGCACTCCAGCACCCGCGCCGCCATGATCTACCAACACGCAACCCGTGACCGCGATCACGCCATCGCTGCCGCCCTGGACGCGCTGATCGAGGAAGCGAGAGGCAAGATCAGCGTCTGATCTGGCACGGATCTGGCACACATCGGCCCTAGAAGATCAGAAATGACAAACGCCCTGGTGGGGGATTCGGTCCCTCACCAGGGCGTTTTGCTTGGGTGGAGCCGAGGGGACTCGAACCCCTGACCCCCACACTGCCAGTGTGGTGCGCTACCAGCTGCGCCACGGCCCCTTGCTGTCGTCCCCGGTCGCCCGGGCACTGGCGAAACTATACACATGCCGGCCGCGAGGGTCATCTCGCGGGGGTCCCCCTCGGCCGGCGGACCGCCCGCCCCCGTCCCGGGCTCAGTTCATCAGCACGTCAGGTGGGAAGTGCGCCACGGCGGCCATCATTCCGCCCTGGCGGCGCAGCACCATGGGCCACAGGTCGTCGGGCCGGTCGACGAAGGCGTCACCAGGCAGCGCGTCGAGCACGAACCAGGAGCCCTCCTCGATCTCCTGCTCCAGCTGACCCGCGCCCCAGCCCGAGTAGCCGGCGAAGACCCGGATGCCACCGATGCTCTCCCGCAGCCGCTCCGGGTCCACCGACAGGTCGATCGTGCCGACCGCGCCGGAGACCTGGTGGAAGCCCTTGAGGCGCTTGACGGGGTGACGCATCCGGGCGAGGCAGATCGCGGAGTCCGGCTGCACGGGCCCGCCCTCGAAGAGCACGGCCGGGTGACGGGCCAGGTCGCTCCAGTCGCGGAGGACGTCGGCCACCGGCACCTCGGTGGCCCGGTTGAGCACCACGCCGAGCGCGCCGTTCGGCTCGTGCGCGACCAGCAGCACCACCGTACGGTCGAAGTTCGGGTCCTTCAGCGCCGGAGTCGCGACCAGCAGCCGCCCGGTCATCGACTCCATAGCCCGCCCGCCGATCGCCTGGCCCTCTCCGTGCATCTCACACACCCGTCACCCGTGCTGCCCGGCACGGGAGTCGTCGCCGGGCACCCACCCTGTCAATGCCATGCCTGGCACCATAGCCTGCGTTCAGGGCGCTGGCTAAGGTCTGACCGGCGCTGATCCGGAGCGGGAGAGGGAGCGGCAGATGGTTCCTACGGCCGAGATCGCGGTGATCGGCGGCTCCGGCCTCTACGCGCTCCTGGACGGGGCCACCGCCCACGAGGTGGAGACCCCCTACGGGCCGCCGTCGGACGCCGTCACCATCGCCGAGGTGGGCGGCCGGCGGGTGGCGTTCCTGCCCCGGCACGGCCGGGATCACCGGCATCCGCCGCACCTGATCCCGTACCGGGCGAACCTCTGGGCGCTGCGGTCCCTCGGGGTGCGCCAGGTGCTGGCCCCGTGCGCGGTCGGCGGGCTGCGCCCCGACCTCGGCCCGGGCACCTTCGTCGTGCCCGACCAGCTGATCGACCGGACCAGCGGGCGGACGCAGACGTACTACGACGCCGGCGCCGTCCACGTCCCCTTCGCCGACCCGTACTGCCCGAACGGTCGCCGCACCCTGCTGGCGGCCGCGGCGGATCGGGGCGTGACGGCGGTCGACGGCGGCACGGTGGTGGTCGTCGAAGGGCCGCGCTTCTCCACCCGGGCGGAGTCCCGGTGGTACGCCTCGATCGGCGCGACGGTGGTCAACATGACCGGCCACCCGGAGGCGGTGCTCGCCCGCGAACTGGCCCTCTGCTACGCCAGCATCGCGCTCGTCACGGACCTGGACGCCGGCCTGACGGCCGGCGAGACGGTGACCCAGGCGGAGGTGTTCCGGGTCTTCGGGGAGAACACGGACCGGCTACGCGGGGTGCTGCTGGACGCGCTCGCCGCCCTGCCGGTCGAGCGGGACTGCGCCTGCGGGCACGCGCTGGACGGCATCCGGCTGCCCTTCGCGCTGCCCTGAGCAGGTCCACACGGCCGGTAGCGCCCCGGAGACCCCGCACACAGCGACGGGGAAACGCCCGACCTGCCCGTCTGGTCCCGATAGATTCGGGATCGTCGGGGGCAGCCAGCCATCACCGGCGAGCCGCAGCAGACGCCGCGACACGAAGGCAGGTGGCGATGGCAACCGTCCGGGACACCACGTACGACCTGCTGCGCGGCCTCGGCATGACCACCGTCTTCGGCAATCCCGGCTCCACGGAGGAGCCGTTCCTCCAGGAGTTCCCCGCCGACTTCCACTACGTGCTCGCGCTGCACGAGGCGTCGGCGGTCGGGATGGCCGACGGGTACGCCCAGGCCACCGGCCGCCCGGCGCACGTCAACCTGCACACCGCCCCCGGCACCGGCAACGGCATGGGCAACCTCGTCACGGCCTGGCACAACAAGACCCCGCTGATCGTCACGGCGGGCCAGCAGACCCGCGAGATGCTGCTGCTCGAACCCCGGCTCACGAGCCGCCGCGCGGCGGAACTCACCCAGCCGTACGTGAAGTGGGCCTACGAGCCGGTCCGCGCGCAGGACATCCCGGCGGCGCTGCTGCGGGCGTACGCGACCGCCGTGCAGCCGCCCGCCGGCCCGGTGTTCCTCTCCCTGCCACTGGACGACTGGGCGCAGCCCGCCGACCCGCCGCCGCCGCTGCGCTCGGTGGCCACCCGGTACGCGCCCGACCCCGAGCAGCTCGGTCACTTCGCCGCCGTGCTCGCCGCGAGCCGCTCGCCCGCGCTGGTGTTCGGCGCGGCGGTGGACCGGGCCGACGGCTGGCCCCTGGCCGCCGCGCTCGCCGAGCGGCTCGCCGCCCCGGCCTGGTCGGCCCCGGCGCCGGAGCGCGCCGGCTTCCCCGAGGACCACCCGCACTACCGGGGGGTGCTGCCGTTCGCCATCGGCCCGCTCGCCGAGGCGCTGCACGGGCACGACACGGTGCTCGTGGTGGGCGCCCCGGTCTTCCGCTACTACCCCTACGTCCCGGGCTCCTACCTGCCCGACGGGGCCCGGCTGCTGCACGTCACCGACGACCCGGACGAGGCCGCGCGGGCGCCGGTCGGCGACACCCTGCTCGCCGACCCGGGGCTGGCCCTCGCCGCGCTGGTCGACCTGCTGCCGACGGCGGACCGGCCGCCACCGGAGCCCCGCCCCACCCCGACGCCGCCCGAGATCACCCGGCCGCTCACCGCGGACGCGCTCTTCGCCGCGCTGGCCGCACAGTGGCCGCAGGACGGGGTGCTGGTCCAGGAGAGCCCGTCCAACCTGCCGGCGCTGCGCCGGCAGCTGCGGATCACCCGGCCGGCGTCGTACTTCACGATGGCGAGCGGCGGCCTGGGGTACGGCCTGCCGGCGGCCGTCGGGGTGGCGCTCGCCGAACGGGACACCGGCCGCGAGCGACCGGTGATCGCGGTGGTGGGTGACGGCTCGTTCCACTACTCGGTGCAGGCCCTCTGGACCGCCGCGCGGCTGCGGCTGCCGCTCGTCGTCGTGGTGCCGGTCAACCAGCAGTACGCGATCCTCAAGGCGTTCGCCGAGCTCAAGGAGACCCCCGGCGTGCCCGGGCTGGACCTGCCCGGTCTGGACATCACGGCGGTCGCCTCCGGGTACGGCTGCGCCACCGCGGTCGTGGAGACACCCGAGCAACTCGGCGAGGAGTTCGCGAAGGGGCTCCGCCGCGACGGCCCCACCGTGCTGCCGGCGCCGATCACCACCGACCTGCCGCGGATCATCTGACCCCTGTGGAGCCGAACCGCAGCGGGGCTCCGGTGAGGACGTCCAGGACGGCCCGCGCGCCCAGCGGCGCCTTCAGCGTGGCGGTGACGGGCGCGAGCACGAGCTGGTCGGTGCAGACCCCGGTGGCGCGGGTGACGGCGCCGCCGAGGACCACCACGTCGTCGTGCTCCCGTACGAGCGGGGTGATCCCGGTGTCGCAGGCGCCGACGCCCAGCCGGTAGGTGATCCGGTTGCCGTCCACCGTCTCGAGGTCCTGGGCGCCGACCACCCCGGCGGGGGCCGGCCGGGTCGGCGCGGCCGGCTCCGGGGCGGCGGTGACCGCGTCCGGGGCGACCGCCAGCCGGGCCACCGGGCTGGTCAGCTCCTCGACCGTGAACAGCCACGCGGGCACCCGCGCCTCGCCGCGGCTGGTGCGGACGGGCGCCGTGCCGAGCCGGACGGCGGTGACCGTGAGCGGGACGCAGGCGGCCTCCGGGGCGCTGGCGACCCAGCCGTCCGGCCCCGGCTCGATGGTGGGCCCGCCCTTGGTCCGGGGCGGCGCCTTCGGCCGGCCCGGGCACGGCGGCGGGTCACCCTGGTCCAGCTCACGGTAGGCGTCGGCGGCGCTGATCAGGGGCACGGTCAGGGCGCCGTCCGGGAACCGGATCTCGCCGTCGGCGGGCCGGGCCGCGGGCATCGCGATCTGTTCCCGGTACCAACCGGCCAGGAAGGCCGTCTCGGTGGCAGCGGTGAACCCGGGGTCCCCGGTCAGCAGGGTCGGCCCCTGCAGCGGCACGTACCCGCTCGTCCAGGCCGGGCCCGGCCGCCAGGCCTCCGCCACCTCGGTGGCCCGCTGGGCGAAGTCCTCGCCCGGCTGGTCGCGCACGAGGCCGCCGGTGGGGAGGGTGGTGTGCGGGGCGTCGGCCGGCGCGCAGCCGGCGGTGAGCAGCAGCGGCAGGCCCAGGAGGAGAACTGATCGGCGCATGCGAGGTTGGACGGGCCACCCGGGCCCCCGGTTCCGAGCAGGATGGCCCGGCGAGGACGCCTGCCGGACGGGCCTCGAGACGACTGTGCGCCCCGGTCCGCGTGGACCGGGGCGCACAGGTCAGGTGGTGGAGGTGCCGGGAATCGAACCCGGGTCCTTCGCCGCCTTGTCAGGGCTTCTCCGAGCGCAGCTCGCTGTGCCTCTACTCGGCCCCTCCGATCACGCGAGCGAGTCGGTGTGACGGGCCCAGTCGCTGATTGATCTCGCCGCACGGACCCCGCGACCGGGTCCGATTGGCCAGCCTCCTAGCTGATGCCGGCTAACTGGGTCGAAGGCACTCCCAGGCCGACAGACTTGCTACTCGCCTCAGGCGGCGAGAGCGAAGTCAGCGCGATTCTGCTTGGCGCTTATTGTTTTCCGACGAACGATTCACGAGACGACGTCGGCTTCCTCGGCTCGCTTCCCCTGCCGCAACGTACGAAGTCGAAACCAGTCACCCCCTCGACAGGCTGCCCTGTCGGCAGCACCGTCTAGCCTAACGCCTACCGCAACGGGTTTCATCCCGAGCCCCGGCCCGGAGCGTCGACCCGCGCAAAGCAGACAAATCAGTCATCCATCCCCTTGCGGCGACGACCGCTGACCCGGGCGATCTCCCGGTCCGCGTCGCGCTTGGCGAGGTCCTGCCGCTTGTCGTACGACTTCTTACCCTTCGCCAGGCCGATCTCCACCTTCGCCCAGCCGTCGGAGAAGTAGACCTGCAACGGCACCAGGGTGAGGCCGGCCTCCCGGGTCTTGCCGACGAGCCGGTCGATCTCCAGGCGCTTGAGCAGCAGCTTCCGGGTGCGCCGCGGCTCGTGGTTGGTCCACGTGCCCTGCGTGTACTCCGGGATGTGCATGCCGTGCAGGTAGAGCTCGCCGTTGCGCTCCTGCGCGAACGCGTCCACGAGCGAGGCCCGCCCGGCGCGCAGCGACTTGACCTCGGTGCCGGTCAACGCCATGCCCGCCTCGTACGTGTCGAGGATGGCGTAGTCGTGCCGCGCCTTGCGGTTGGAGGCGACCACCTTGCGTCCCTTTTCCCGTGGCATCGGCGCCACCTCCCTTCCGGTACGCCGACGACCGGGACGACCCGGCCGGACGGCGGAGATCATGCTACCGGAATCACAAGGGCCCTCCCGCGCCGTTTATTCCGGCGGCGGGAGGGCCCTTGCGACGATGCGGACGACCCGGGCGGAGGCTAGACCCGCAGGTAGAAGCGGAGCGTCACCCACGCGGTGACGGCGCTGACCAGACCACCGATGACCGCCATGAACGGGAAGACGAACAGGATGTCGCCCCAGCTGACCGGCGAGAGCAGGCCCTGCAACGCCTCCAGTGACCCGTCGAAGAGCAGGTACTTGGCGAGGATGAGCGCCACCAGACCGAGCAGGGCGCCGATCAGGCCGGCGACCACCGCCTCCAGGACGAACGGCGCCTGGATGAACCAGTTGGACGCACCGACCAGCTTCATGACCGCGACCTCACGCCGCTTGCTGTACGCGGCCACCTGGATGGTGTTCGCGACGAGCAGCAGGGCCGCGATGGCCATCACGATCGCGGCGGCCAGGGCGATGTTCTGGATCGCCGTGAGGATGTCGAAGATCTTGTCGAGCAACCGGCTCTGGTCGACGATCTCGTCGACGCCCGCCGTGTCCTTGTACTGGTCGTAGATGTTCTTGTACTGCTCCGGGTTGACGAGCTTGAGCCGGAAGGACTTCGGCAGCTGGTCCGGCTTCACCGCGTTCACCAGGTCCGGCGCGTCCTGGTACATCTCCTGGAAGCGCTTGTAGGCCTCGTCCTGGTTGACGAAGATGCTGTCCTTGACCAGCGGGTCGCTCTCCAGCTTGGCCCGCAGCTCCTCGACCTGCGGGTCCGTCACATCCTGGGTCAGGAAGATCGAGACCTCGATGTTCTTGTAGTAGAGGTCCTTCATGTCGTCGACCTGGCGGTACATGAGACCGCTGGCGCCGAGCATGGTCAGGGAGACCGCCATCGTGATGATCATCGCGATGGTCATGGTCACGTTGCGCCACAGTCCGACCAGTACCTCGGACAGGACGTACTTCATCCGCATCGGGAATTCCTCCGGGTCTCCGGCATGAGGTGTTCGTCGTCAGGTCGTACGGCGGGGTGGGAGCGTGGGCTCACCCGTAGACGCCGCGGGCCTGGTCACGCACGATGCGGCCGCTCTCGATCTCGATGACCCGACGACGCATCTGGTTCACGATGTTGGAGTCGTGCGTGACCATCACGACGGTCGTGCCGGTGCGGTTGATCCGGTCCAGCAGGCGCATGATCTCGATCGAGGTGTCCGGGTCCAGGTTTCCGGTCGGCTCGTCGGCGAGCAGGATCAGCGGGCGGTTCACGAACGCCCGGGCCACCGCGACGCGCTGCTGCTCACCGCCGGAGAGCTCGTGCGGGTAGCGGTGCTCCTTGCCGCCGAGGCCCACCAGCTCGAGCACCTCGGGCACGACCCGGCGGGCGACCGCCTTGGTCTTGCCGATCACCTCGAGGGCGAACGCCACGTTCTCGTACGCCGTCCGGTTCGGCAGCAGCCGGAAGTCCTGGAACACGCAGCCGATGGAGCGCCGGAAGTGCGGCCGCTTCCACGACCGCATCGACGTGACGTCCTTGCTGTTCACGATGACCCGACCCTTGTTGGGCGTGACCTCGTGCAGCAACAGCTTGATGATGGTGGACTTGCCGGAGCCAGATGGACCGATGAAGAAGACGAACTCGCCCTTCTCGATCGAGACGGACACGTTGTCGAGCGAAGGCCGGGACGCCTTCGGGTACGTCTTCGTCACTTGCTCAAGCTGAATCACGGGTGGTGAGTCTACGCGGTGTAACGGAAGAGCCAAGCCCCACGCCCCACCGACCCGGCGCGCGTCATCGATTTACCCGGTTCTGTGGAGATCGATGACGCGCTGCGCCCACGGGCCGTCACGCATTGTCGCCGGCAAGCTCCCGCTGCTTACGCCAACGGATTCCGGCCTCGATGAAGTCGTCCAGGTCGCCGTCGAAGACCGCGCTCGGATTGCCGGTCTCCTGCTCGGTTCGGAGATCCTTCACCATCTGATACGGGTGCAGGACGTACGAGCGCATCTGGTCGCCCCACGAGCCGGCCGCCTCGGTCTTCAACCCCTGGAGCTTGGCCTGCTCCTCCTGGCGCTTGCGCTCCAGCAGTCGCGCCTGGAGCACCCGCAGGGCGGATGCCTTGTTCTGCAGCTGGGACTTCTCGTTCTGGCAGGTCACCACGATGCCGGTGGGGATGTGCGTGATCCGCACGGCCGAGTCGGTGGTGTTGACGCTCTGCCCACCGGGACCCGAGGAGCGGTAGACGTCGATCCGCATCTCGTTCTCGGGGATGTCGATGTGGTCGGTCTGTTCCACGACCGGCAGCACCTCGACGCCGGCGAAGCTGGTCTGCCGGCGGCCCTGGTTGTCGAACGGGCTGATCCGCACCAGCCGGTGGGTGCCCGACTCGACGCTGAGCGTGCCGTAGGCGTAGGGCACCTTGACCGTGAACGTCGCCGACTTGAGGCCCGCCTCCTCGGCGTACGAGGTCTCGTAGACCTCGGTCGGGTAGCCGTGCCGCTCCGCCCAGCGCAGGTACATCCGCAGGAGCATCTCGGCGAAGTCCGCCGCGTCCACCCCACCGGCGCCGGCCCGGATGGCGACCAGCGCCTCCCGGGAGTCGTACTCGCCGGAGAGCAGGGTGCGGACCTCCATCTCCTGGATGGCCTTGGTCAGCCCGGTGATCTCACTCTCGACCTCGCCGAGCACGCTGGGGTCGGACTCCGCCTCGGCCAGCTCCAGCAGCACCTGGGCGTCGTCGAGCCGGGAGCGGAGGCTCGCGAGCTTGCTGATCTCGCCGTTGACGTACGACAGCCGCGAGGTCACCTCCTGCGCCTTGGCCTGGTCGTCCCAGAGATCCGGCGCGGAGGCCTCCTGCTCCAGTCGGGCCTTGTCCTCGCGCAGCCGGTCAAGGTCGAGCACGGCCTCGATGTTGCGCAGGGTGGCGTCGAGTTCCTTGAGCTGTTCGGCGTAGTCGGCAGCGGTCACGACTGACAAGCGTACTGCGAGGGGCGGCGAGTCAGCCCCCGAGCCCCGCCGTCGCGGGCAAAAAGCCGGTGCGCGGGGGGCGGAGGAGCCCCGCGGGCCTCGGGTGGCGCGCCATTCGGTCGCCCGCCGCGCGGTGCACACCCCACGGGTTCACCCGACGGGGGCGGTCTTCAGCCAGGACAGCGCCGCCTTGTGGTAGGCGACGGCGAATTCCAGGGCGCTCGCGTCGTACGTCTCGCCCTCCTTCTTGGCGTTCTTGACCTGCTCCCGGACCTGCGCCAGGGCCTCGCTGTGGTATTCGTTGGCCTGGGCGTAGAGGTTCTTGAGCTGGCTGGGCGAGTGCAGGTCGCCGAAGGCCATCCGCAGCGCGATCGGGTTGCGGATGGTGTCCCGCCCCGGGTTCTCCGCCAGCCACTTGGAGAACGTCCGTTTTCCGGCCGCGGTGATCGCGTACGGCTGGCTCAACCGCGGCCCGGGCTTGCCCAGCCGCACCAGACCCCGCTCGGCCAGCACCGGCAACTCGCGGTAGACCTGGCTGCGGGTCATCGACCAGTACGGCGCCAGACGGCGCTCAGCGGCGGCCATCAGCTGGCCGCCTGTCATCGGGCCCTCGTGCAGCAGCCCGAGCAGGGCCGCTGCCGTGGGGTTGACTCCGGAATCCGCCATGGGCACTACGCTGCCACTTTGCTTGCGCGCCGTCCAGGATTTGGCGGTTTGCCACCCGACAGGACTTCCAATGTGCACTGTCGGCCGACGACAGTCCGTTGAGGCGCGGAGGGGCCCCCTGTCCGACAGGGGGCCCCTCGCGGCGGGTCTCAGCCCATGTGCGGGTAGGTGTGGTCGGTCGGCGGGACGAACGTCTCCTTGATCGTCCGCGGCGACATCCAGCGGACCAGGTTGTGCCAGGAGCCCGCCTTGTCGTTGGTGCCGCTGGCCCGGGCGCCGCCGAAGGGCTGCTGCCCGACCACGGCGCCGGTCGGCTTGTCGTTGATGTAGAAGTTGCCGGCCGCGTACCGCATCTTCTCGGCCACCCGGTCGACCACCACCCGGTCGGTCGCGAAGATCGACCCGGTCAGGGCGTACGGGGCGATCGACTCGGCCTGGGCCACCACGTCGTCGAAGCGCGCGTCGTCGAAGACGTGCACACCCAGGATCGGCCCGAAGTACTCGGTGGTGAAGGTCTCGTGCGCCGGGTCGGTGCACTCGAAGAGCGTCGGCCGCACGAAGTAGCCGACCGAGTCGTCGGCGGTGCCACCGGCCAGGATCCGGCAGGTGTCGTCACCGGAGATCAGGTCGAGGGCCGCGGTGTGCCGGCCGAACGCCTTGTCGTCGATCACCGCGCCGCCGAAGTTGCGGAAGTCGGTGACGTCGCCGTACGCCAGCCCGTCGGCGGTCGCCGCGAGCCGGTCGCGCAGCCCACCCTCCCAGATCGAGCGGGGGATGTACGCCCGGGACGCGGCCGAGCACTTCTGGCCCTGGTACTCGTAGGCGCCGCGGATCAGCGCGGTGTGCAGGGCGTCGACGTCGGCGCTGGAGTGCGCCACGACGAAGTCCTTGCCGCCGGTCTCGCCGACCAGCCGCGGGTAGCCCCGGTAGCGGGCGATGTTCTCGCCGACGGTCCGCCACAGGTGCTGGAAGACCTTGGTCGAGCCGGTGAAGTGGATGCCGGCCAGGTCGGGGTCGGCGAGCACCACGTCGGAGACCTCCTCGCCCCGCCCGGTGACCATGTTGATCACGCCGGGCGGGAGGCCGGCCGCCTCGAACAGCCGCATGGTGAAGTGCGCGGCGAACTGCTGCGTCGGGCCCGGCTTCCAGACCACGGTGTTGCCCAGCAGCGCCGGTGCCGACGGCAGGTTGCCGGCGATCGCGGTGAAGTTGAACGGCGTCACCGCGTAGATGAAGCCCTCCAGGGGCCGGTGGTCGAACCGGTTCCAGGTGCCGGGCGAGGAGAGCGGCTGCTCGGCGAGGAGCTTGCGGGCGAAGTGGACGTTGAACCGGAGGAAGTCGATGAACTCGCAGGCCGAGTCGATCTCCGCCTGCACGGCGGTCTTCGACTGGCCGAGCATGGTGGCGGCGTTCAGGGTGTCGCGCCACGGGCCGGAGAGCAGGTCGGCCGCGCGCAGGAAGATCGCCGCGCGCTCCTCGAACGGCAGGGCCCGCCACATCGGGGCCGCGTCCTTCGCGGCCTTGACCGCCGCGCGGGCGTCGTCGTGGGTGGCGTGGGCGGTGACACCCAGCACGTGCGCGTGCTTGTGCGGCTGGACCACGTCGATCGACTCGCCGCCGGCCATCCGCTGCTCGCCGGCGATGGTCATCGGCAGGTCGATCCGCTCGGCGGCCAGCTCGGTCAACCGCCGCTGGAGCCGCTCCCGGTCGGCACTGCCCGGCTCGTAGGTGCGTACCGGCTCGTTGCGCGGTTCGGGGACGGAGAACACGGCGTCCATGAAGGCTCCTGGCGATCTCGACAGCGGTGGCGGAACCGGACCCGCGGGCACCGACCGGACGGCCGGACGCCGCACGCCGCACCGGGTTGACCGGCCACGACGGCGGGACCTGGCGCGATTCTCCCACGCTCGGGGAACCACCCCGCCTCCGCCGCCGCGCGTCGATGGGTGACCCGTGACCGGGCGCCGCCGGGCGCACCGGCGGGTCAGGATCGGGCCGGGCCGGCCCGGTCCGTGGGCCCGGGCGGCCAGGCGGGCCGGGGGACCGTCCGCGCGGCCGGCGTCGACGGGGCGCTGGGACCGGGGGCGGCTACCCTGGAGGGCCGGTGACCTGCCGACCCGCGAAGGGACAACGATGACCAAGCAGCCGGGCGACCCGAAGGCCGCGGAGCCGGACCAGCCCGCCGTCGGCGACACCGAGGCCGGCACGGACGGTGCGGCCGCCCCGGCTGCCGTCGCCGCACCGGAGACGGCCGACGCCGCCGTCGACGACGAGCCCGCCGCCGCGGAGGCGACCGTCGGCCCCGTGCCCGCCCCCGGCGCGGCGGTGCTCACGCTGCTGTCGCTGGGCTGGCTGACCGCGATGCTCTGGTCCACCCGGGAGGCCATCCACTCGGAGGGGATCGGCGTCACCGCGATCAGCCTCTCCGCCTTCGCCCTGCCCGGTGTGATCTCCGCCGCGCTGGTGGCGGGCGCCGCGGTCGCGCTCCTGGCCGGGAACGTGCTCGCCGGCCGCAGCGGCGACCGCGCCACCCTCCGCTTCCTGACCGCGATCGGCACCGGTCTGCTCGTCGGTTTCGCCGCCGCCATGGCGGTGAACCTGACCTACGCCGACAACGCCACCACCAACACCATCGCGGGCACCACCGTGGCCGCGGCGATCATCGGCGGCGCGGTCGCGGGCGCCCGCAGCGCCCCGGTGGTGGGCGCCATGGCGACCTCCGGCCTCGGCGTACTGATCTTCGTGGTCGCGTTCAGCCGGGCCCGTGGCCCGCTCTTCGACCTCTTCGGCGCCGGCGAGACCCAGGAGTCGCTGGCGAACGCCGCCAAGTGGGTGTCCCGCACCGAGTCCCTGCTCGCCGGGCTGGTGGCCGGGCTGCTGGCCTTCGCGTACCTGACCTGGGCGCGGCGTCGCGCCCTCCGCCACGACCCGGCCGCCACCACGCCGCGCTGGCCCGCCTACCTGCTGGCCGGGGCCGGGCCGGGCCTGCTCCTGCTGGTGACCGAGGTGGTCATGCGGATCGGCGGGCGCGCCCTGCTGGACCTGGCCGGCGCGCTCAGCGAGGCGGACGCGGTGGCCCAGACCCTGCTCGGCACGTCGCGCGTGGACAACGCCATCTGGGTGCTCTTCGTGGGGGCGCTGACCGCCATGATCGCGTTCGGTCGCACGCTGGGCCCGAGCCCGAGCGGGGACGAGCCGGCCGACGAGACCGTGGCGGCGGGCGCGGGACGCTGACCGGGCGGGGCCGCGCCGGGCACGGGCCCGGGGGCGGCCGGGGTCAGTCGACCGTACGCAGCAGCAGGTCCAGTTCGGTGACGTCGTACCACTCCAGCTCGTGGTCCTCCGCGCCGTCGACGGTGAACTGGGCGTCCGGGTCACCGGCGAGCGCCTCCGTCACCACGTCGGCCGCGGCGGCGACGTCCCCGACGGCCTCCGCGCCGTCGACGTGGATCGCCGCGACGGCCGCCACCGGCACGGGCGCGGTGAGGCCGACCGTGCTGGAACCGAGCTCCGGGTCACCGCGGCCCACGGCGGCGGCCGGCAGGTCGGCGGAGACCACGACCCGGCGGCGGGGCGCCGCGGCGTCGGCCCGGAGCAGGAGCAGCGCGTCCTGAGCCGCGCGCGTGAACGCGACGTACTCCAACTCCTCCTCGTCGCCCTCGGCGTACCACTCCCGCAGCGCCGGAGTGACCGCGTGCGCCTCGGCGGCGGTGAGCCCGTGCTCGCGCAGCCGGGCCAGCATGGGTACGGTCGCCGGGACGTACACCCGGACAAGCTGGTCGGTCACCGGTCGTCTCCCCGCTCAGGTCCTCCACCGGCGTCCGCCGGCCCGGGCGCCGATCATGCCGTACGCCGTGACCGTCATACACCCCGCGCCCGACCTGTGGAAGTTCCGTCACCGGTGTGTCGACAGCCGCTCGACGCCGAGGGGCGCGGGAGGCTGGGGCACGTCGGCCGTTGATGGCAAACTGAGGCAACCGCAATCAAACGAGGGAGTCTTCGTGGAGCCGAGGTTCCTGCTCCTCTCCGACGTGGCCGCCGAGCTGAACGTGTCGGATTCGCAGGTCTACCACATGGTCCGCAGCGGCGAGCTGCCGGCGATCAAGATCGGCGGCCGGGGGCAGTGGCGGGTGGAGCGGGCCCGGCTGGAGGAGTACATCCAGCGCAAGTACGAGGAGACCGCGGAGTGGGTGCGGGGAAACCCGCTCGTCGAGCGCGACGAGGAGTAGTCGGCCAGCTACCCGGCATTGACCGTTGCCGCTCCCCTGACCAACAATGAAAGGAAGTCGAAGGCAAACGAAGGCAAACAGAAGGAACGGGGAGCAGCCGATGAACCGTCGCCCCGGGCCGGTCCGGCCCGCCATCCGACTCCGCCCCGCGCCGCCGCTCGATCCGCCGTATCTCGACGAGACCACCGCCTGGTCACCGCCCACCCACGGTCAGCTCGCCCTCGACCTCTTCGGATCGACCCGGTCCGACAGCGACCACCCGCCCGCTCGGCGGGTCGGGCTCCGTCCGGTGCCCACCGGCCCGGGGCGCGGCTGCCCCGCGCCCCTGCCACCCGCCGCGCTGGTGACGGCGACCCCCGAGGCCACCCGCGCCGCCCATCGTTTCGTCGGCACCTGTGTGGAAGTGCTCAACGGCTACCGGCCCCCGGCCCAGCTGCGTCACCTGCTCGATCCGGCCCGGGCGCACGAACTCCTGCCCGAGCTGTCCCGCGCCGGGGCACGCACCGGTGCGACCCGCCGCCGCTCGGCCCGGCCTACCCGCCCCACCGTGCGGCTGCGCCGGCTGCGCGTGGGCGAGCCCCGCACCGGAGCGGTGGAGGCAGCCGCCGTGCTCACCGTCGCCGAGGGGCGCACCTGGGCCCTCGCGCTACGCCTCGAACACCGCCGCGGCCGCTGGCTCTGCACCGCCCTGCACGTGCTGTGACCGGCACGCGACGGCCGCCCCGGGGCCGAAGCCCCGAGGCGGCCACCTCAGCTCAGGATCAGGCGCCGCCGTTGGGCGCGCCGTGACACCGCTTGTACTTGCGACCCGAGCCGCACGGGCACGGCGCGTTCCGGGACGGCCCGTTGCCGGCCTCGGCCTGACCCGGCGCCACCCGCCGCGCGCCGCTCCCCGCGACGGCCGGCCCGCTCATCCCGCTGGCGGGGCGCTGCGGCGCCGACGGAGCCGTCCTCCCCGGCGCGGCCGGGGCGGACTTGGCGGCCCGCCCGACGCCGAGCGCCGGCGCCTGCTGGTCGGCCTGCTCCACCGCGACCCCACCGGCGCCCGCCTCACCGTCGATCGTGGGCGACGAGTACTGGAGGCCCTGCTGCTGGGGAGCCCGGTTGAGGCCCTTCGCGCGCAGCTCCACCGGCTTGTCGAGCAGCTTGACCTCCTCGGCCTCCGCCTCCGGCTCGGGCTCGGCGACCTGGACCTCCAGGTTGTAGAGGAAGCCGACCGTCTCCTCCTTGATGCCGTCCATCATGGTGGCGAACATGTCGAAGCCCTCGCGCTGGTACTCGACCACCGGGTCGCGCTGGGCGTACGCCCGGAGGCTGATGCCCTCCTGGAGGTAGTCCATCTCGTAGAGGTGCTCGCGCCACTTCCGGTCGATCACCTGGAGCAGGACCATCCGCTCGAGCTGCCGGACGCCCTCCTCGCCGAGCTGCTCCTCACGCCGGTCGTACGCGGCGTGCGCGTCCTCCTTGAGGCGGGCGACCAGGAAGTCCGCGTCCATGCCGGCGCGGGAGCCGCCGACCTCCTCCTCCAGCTCCTCGATCGTCACACCGACCGGGTAGAGCTGCTTGAGGCTGGTCCACAGCTGGTCGAGGTCCCACTCCTCGCCGTAGCCCTCCGACGTCGCACCCCGCACGTACGCCTCGACCACGTCGTCGATCATGTTGCGGACCTGCTCGGAGAGGTCCTCGCCGTTGAGCACCCGCAGCCGCTCGGCGTAGATGACCTGGCGCTGCTTGTTGAGCACCTCGTCGTACTTCAGGACGTTCTTGCGGATCTCCGCGTTCTGCCCCTCGATCTGGGCCTGCGCGGTCTTGATCTGGCGGGTGACCATCTTCGACTCGATGGGCACGTCCTCGGGGATGTTGAAGCGCTCCATGACCGCCTCGACGGCCCCGGCGCGGAACCGCCGCATCAGCTCGTCCTGCAGCGACAGGTAGAAGCGGGACTCGCCCGGGTCACCCTGCCGGCCCGAGCGACCACGCAGCTGGTTGTCGATGCGGCGGGACTCGTGGCGCTCGGTGCCGAGCACGTAGAGCCCACCGGCGGCGGCCACCTCCTCGGCCTCGGCGTCGCAGGCCTGCTTCCACTTGGGCAGGACCTCCTCCATCGCCTTGGCGTACTCCTCCTCGTGCTCCACCGGATCGAGGCCGCGCTGGCGCAGCTCGTTCGCGGCGAGGAACTCGGGGTTGCCGCCGAGCAGGATGTCGGTGCCACGGCCGGCCATGTTGGTGGCCACGGTCACCGCGCCCTTGCGCCCGGCCTGGGCGACGATCTCCGCCTCCCGGGCGTGGAACTTCGCGTTGAGGACCGAGTGCGGGATGCCCCGGCGGCGCAGCAGCTGGGAGAGGATCTCGGAATTCTCCACGGACACGGTGCCGACCAGCACCGGCTGGCCCGCCTCGTGCCGCTCCGCGATGTCCTCCACCACGGCGTTGAACTTGGCCTTCTCGGTCTTGTAGATCACGTCCGGCCGGTCCTGCCGGATCATCGGCCGGTGGGTGGGGATGGTGACCACGCCGACCTTGTAGACCTTGTTGAACTCGCCCGCCTCGGTCTGCGCCGTACCGGTCATCCCGGAGAGCTTCTCGTAGAGACGGAAGTAGTTCTGGAGGGTGATGGTGGCCAGGGTCTGGTTCTCCTGCTTGATCTCCACCCCCTCCTTGGCCTCGATCGCCTGGTGCATGCCCTCGTTGTAGCGGCGCCCGTGCAGGATGCGGCCGGTGAACTCGTCGACGATGAGGACCTCGCCGTCGCTGACGATGTAGTCCTTGTCGCGCTTGTAGAGCTCCTTGGCCTTGATCGCGTTGTTCAGGTAGCCGACCAGGGGAGTGTTCACCGACTCGTAGAGGTTGTCGATGCCGAGCCGGTCCTCGACCTTGGCGACGCCCCGCTCGGTGATCGCGACCGTCCGCTTGGCGTAGTCGACCTCGTAGTCGCCCTCGCCGTCCTTGCCCGACTGGAGCCGGGCCACCACGGCGGCGAACTCCTGGTACCAGCGGGCGGAGTGCTCCGCCGGGCCGGAGATGATCAGCGGCGTCCGGGCCTCGTCGATCAGGATCGAGTCGACCTCGTCGACCACCGCGAAGTTGTGCCCGCGCTGCACCAGCTCGTCCTTCGACCAGGCCATGTTGTCGCGCAGGTAGTCGAAGCCGAACTCGTTGTTGGTGCCGTAGGTGATGTCGCAGGCGTACGCGGCCCGGTGCTCGTCGGCGGGGCGGTTGGGCAGCACCACGCCGACGGTGAGCCCGAGGAACTCGTGCACGCGCCCCATCCAGGCGGCGTCACGCTGGGCCAGGTAGTCGTTGACCGTGACCACGTGCACGCCCTTGCCGGAGAGCGCGTTCAGGTAGACCGGCAACGCCGAGGTCAGGGTCTTGCCCTCACCCGTCTTCATCTCGGCGATATTGCCGAAGTGCAGCGCCGCGCCGCCCATCACCTGGACGTCGTACGGACGCTGGCCGAGCACCCGGGCGGCCGCCTCGCGGCACACCGCGAACGCCTCGGGCAGCAGGTCGTCGAGGGTCTCGCCGTCGGCCAGCCGTTCCCTGAACTGCTCGGTCATGCCGCGCAGCTCGGCGTCGGTGAGGTTGACGTAGTCGTCCTCGATCGAGTTGACGGCGGCCGCGATGGCCTTGAGCCGACGCAGCATGCGGCCCTCGCCAGCGCGGAGGACCCTTTCCAGAATCGACACGGATCAACGCTCCCCTAGACGGTCTCGAACCATCGTAGGCGCTCCATCGGCCCGATGGTCAGTGGTGGCGACGGACCGGACCGCCGAAACCGACATAAGACGCGGCCGGTACGAACCACGGTGGATATCCGGTTACGCCATGGGCGAACGATCCGGCACGATGCTCGGGTGGAGCCAGTGGAGATCAGCGAGGACGGCCTGCTGCTGCGCCCGTGGCGGGCCGAGGACGCCGACGCCGTGCACCGCGCGTGCCAGGATCCGGACATCCAACGCTGGACCACCGTACCCCGCCCGTACCTGCCCGAACGGGCCAACGAGTTCGTCACCGACTTCTCCGCCCGGGCCTGGGCGGAGGGCACCGGCGCCCCGTTCGCGGTCTGCGACGCGGTCACGGGTCAACTGCTCGGCTCCTGCGGGCTCGTCGCGCTCGACACCCACCTCGGCTCCGGCGAGATCGGCTACTGGGCCGCCCCCTGGGCCCGCGGCCGGGGCGTGACCACCCGAGCCGCCCGCGCGGTCGCCCGGTGGGCGTTCGACTCGCTGAAGCTGCGCCGGTTGGTCTGGCAGGCGGAGGTGGGCAACCACGCCTCCCGGCTGGTCGCGCTCCGCTGCGGCTTCCGGATCGAGGGGCGGCTCCGGCTCGCCCACCCGGCGCCGGACGGCCGGCCGGACGCCTGGGTCGGCTCCCTCCTGCCCGGCGAGGTGCCCGCACCCGGCGCACCCGGCCCCGCCGGTCCCGGGACCCTTCAGGCCCGCCGGGCCGCCGTCTTCGGGCGCCCGCAACCGACCCTCTTCGCCGCCAGCGGCGGTGAAGAGCTGCGACTGCGCCCGATGGAGGAGCGCGACCTCGACGCGATCGTGCAGACCTGCCGCGACCCCGACACCGTCCGCTGGACGAGCGTGCCCGACCCGTACCAGCGGGCCGACGCCGAGTCGTTCCTCGACTTCCTGCGCGGGACGTGGGCGGCCGGCACCAGCGTCGGTTACGTCTTCACCGGCCCCGACGACCGGTACGCGGGCTCCGTCGACCTGCGGCTGTCCCCCACCGACCCGCTCCTCGCCGACGTCGGCTACATGACCGCCCCGGCCGCGCGCGGTCGAGGGTTCATGCCGGCCGCGCTCACCGCCCTCTGCGCCTGGGGATTCACCACGCTCGGGCTGGCCCGGATCGAGTGGCGGGCCAACGTCGGCAACACCGCCTCCCGTCGGGCGGCCGAGAAGGCCGGCTTCACCGTCGAGGGCATCGCCCGGGGCGCGCTCGCCCACCGGGACGAACGGGTGGACGTCTGGGTGGGCGCCCTGCTCCCCGAGGACCTGGTATGACCCGAGAGGTCATCGAGGCGTACGGCGTGCGGCTGCGCCCGTTCCGGCTCGACGACACCGCCGACGTGGTCACCGGGTGCACCGACCCGCTGACCGCGCGCTACCTCACCGGCCTGCCCGTGCCGTACACGGAAGCGGACGCACGCGCCTGGATCACCGAGGCGGCACCGGCGGCCCGGGCCGGCGGCGGGGCCGCGTACGCGATCGCCGACCCGGCCGACGACCGGCTGCTCGGCACCGTGGGCCTCAGCAACGCGGTGGCCCAGCGCGGGCAGGCGGAGATCGGCTACTGGGTGACACCGGCGGCCCGGGGGCGCGGCGTGGCCACGGCGGCGGCCCGGGCGCTCGCCGAGGAGGCGTTCGCCACCGGCACGGTCCGGTTGGAGCTGCTCACCGACGCCGAGAACGCGGCCAGCCAGCGGGTCGCCCTCGGCGCCGGCTTCCGCTACGAGGGCGTACGCCGAGCCGCCGGCGGGTCCCGCGACGGCGGGCGGCACGACCTGCTCGCCTGGGTCCGTCTCGCCGCCGACCCCGCGGCCCCCACGCCCCGGCGGCTGCCCGACCTCCCCGACGGCCGGCTGACCGACTCGGTGGTGACCCTGCGCCCGCTGGGCCCCGACGACGCCGACGTGATGTACGGCCTGCACACCCGGCCGGAGGTGGTGGCCAACCAGGCCCCGCCCGTGCCACCGGACCGCGCCGCGATCGAACGGCGCTGCCGGTCGGCGGCGAGCCGGTGGCTCACGGGCGAGCTGGCCCGGCTGCTGATCGTGGACGCGGCGAGCGGCGCCGCGGTCGGCAGCTGCGGGCTCTCGCTGACCGGCCTGAGCGACGGTGAGGGCAGCGTCGGTTACGCGCTGCTGCCGCAGTGGCGCGGCCGTGGGTACGCGACCCGCGCCGTCCGGCTCCTCGCCCGCTGGGCCTTCGGACCGGTCGGGCTCGGCCGGCTCACCGCCGGCACGATGCCGGACAACGTCGCCTCCCACCGGGTCCTGGAGCGGGTCGGTTTCCTCGCGGAGGGAACCCAGCGCGGCCGGCTCCCCGGCCTGGCCGGAACCCGCGTCGACGACCTGGTTTTCGGCCTCCTGGCCGGGGAACTCCGCTGACGGATCAGGGAGCCGTGGTCGCGACGGCCCCCTGATCGGCGCGGGGCTCAGACGGCCAGCGAGATGATGCCGTAGTCGTAGGCGTGGCGGCGGTAGACGACGCTCGGGCGGCCGGACTCCTTGTCGAGGAACAGGTAGAAGTCGTGGCCCACCAACTCCATCTGGAACAGGGCGTCGTCGACCGTCATCGGCTCGGCGGGGTGCACCTTCTCCCGCGCGATGTGCCAGGGCTGGTCGTCGTACTCCTCCTCGGCCTCGACCCGGTCGGCCACGGCCGTGGCGGCGCGCCCGTTGTCGCTCAGCGCGCCGAGCGGGTCGGCGCCCAGGTCGCTGACGGGCAGGGCCGCGGTGGCGGCGGCGACGGAGAGCGGGGCGTGGCGGCCCCGGTGGACCCGGCGCCGGTCGGCCGCCCGGCGCAGCCGGGTGTCGAGCTTCGCGATGGCGGCGTCGAGCGCGCTGTAGAAGTCGTTGGTGCAGGCCTCGGCCCGAATCACCGGGCCTCGGGAAATGCAGGTGATCTCCACCCGCTGGCAGTGGTCCGACTGGCGCGGATTGCGTTCGTGGAAAAGCTCCACGTCCACCCGGATGAGCTTGTGATCGTAGCGTTCGATCTTGGCGAGTTTCTCAGCTACGTGTACCCGGTAATGGTCCGGCACTTCGACGTTTCGGCCCTTGACCACGATGTCCACGTGACCTCCCTGGCTCGGACGGTCTTCGATCGGTAACCCGGTCGTTCGCCCCTAGGGATGAGGCCCTGCTCGGCGTCGACCGGTCAGTGCGGCTACGCCTCCTTTCACCGCCGGGGGCGGGTGGAAAGACCTCCTACCCCCGACACGTTGACGCTAACTCTTGTTCTCGGGGCAGTCACCCCCGGTTGCCAAGACCGTCATGATTTCTCGCAGGTCGTACACCATCGGGTGAAAATGAAACACGAAGAGTCACCCCCGGTGTCGCTTTTCGGTCGCGGCGAGCACCGCGGCGACCGTGGGTGACAGGCCCGTCGCAGCCAGGGCCCGGCTCACCGCGGCGAGGGTGGCGCCCGTGGTGACGATGTCGTCGAGCACCACGACCGTCGCGTCGACCCGCCGGGTGGGCCGCGCCCGGAACGCGGCCTCGGCCGCCGCGGCACGGCCCGCGCTGTCCAGCGTCACCGAGTCCGGTCGGGGCAGCGCGCGCAGCGGCCGGATGACCCGCGCCGGCCATCCCGCGCGGCGCAGCCGCCGCGCGCAGTGCCGGGCAAGGCGGTCCAGGTGGTCGCCGTAGCGGGCGCGGGCCGCCGCCGCGGTGTCCGGCACCGGGACCAGCGCCACCGGATTGACCGGCCGCACGGCCGCGGCGACCACCTCGGCGAGCAGCGCGCCGAGCGGGCGTGCCAGTCCGTGCCGCCCATGGTCCTTGTACGCCAGCAGCGCCTCCCGCAGCGGACCGGCGTACGGGCCGAGGGCGAAGCAGGGCGGCAGACCCGCCGGGGCGGGCGTGGGTCGCACGGGACGGGGCGGTTGCGACTCCAACGCCGCCACGCACTCCGGGCAGACCCCGTGCCGCAGCCCCGGGCGGCGCTGCCGGCACCCCGCGCAGTCGGCGGGCAGCACCAGGTCGCCGAGGTCCGTCCAGAGCCCGCCGAGGCCGCGCACGGCGTCAGAAGACGAAGAAGGGGGCGGACGGGTTACCGGGGCGCACCCCGGTGGGGGGCGGGGTCACCTCGAGCACCTGCTCCCGGTGGATCCGCTCGAACGGGCTGCTGCGGTAGGCCACCCCGTTCGCCTCGTACATGAAGGCGCCCGAGGGCAGCTGGATGGTCGGATTGCTGGGGTACGCCGACAGATGGGTGACCTTCGCGCCCGCCTCGTCGATGAGCCGGGTCCGCAGCGCACCGTCCACGCTGATCTCGTCGATCGCCGGCCGGCCGGCCGACCCGGCGACGATGAGCCGGTTCTCGTCGCCCCAGTCGACCGCCGTGAGACCCGTCAGCAGGGTGGCCACCTCCTGGGGCGGCCCGATGGAGGCCCCGCCACCGTCGAGGTTGAGCGCCGCCACGTAGAGCACCCCACCGGCGATCAGCGCGATCCGCTGGCCATCCAGCGAGGCGGCGACCGCCGTCACCTTCCCCAGGTTGAGCGGGACCTCGGTCATCCGTGCGCTCTGGTCGAACCGGTAGAGCCGGTCGTCCGCCACCACGAGCCCCTGCGGCTGGGTGGAGTCGCTGGCGCGCAGCCAGACCGGACGGCCGATCGCGGCGTGCTCGCCGCCCTGGGCGAAGGTCGTCACCGGGTCCTGTCCCGTGCCCACGCTGAGCCTCTGCCGCCCGCCGGAGGTGCCCACCACCAGCGCGGCGAGGATCTTCTCGGGGGTCCGGGTGAGCGCGGCGGAGAGCACGTCCCGGTTCGCCGCGGGGTCGAGCGGCACCGTGCCGCTGGGCTCCCCCGGCACGGTGAGCGGATGGATCGCACCCTCGTAGACGCAGTAGCGCCGCGGCCCGTCCGGCAACCGGTAGAGCGGCCAGATCGAACGGCGCTGGTCGAGGTCCTCGACCCGCTTCGAGTTGTTGCGGATCTTCACCTCGATCTTGCCGTCGAGATCGGGCAGCGACCAGGCGAGTTGGGTGATGAACTGGTCGACCCGGACGGCGTCGTCGCCGGGCATGTCCAGGTTCACCTCCCAGCGGCCGTTCCCGCCGGTGGCGTTGTTGATCAGCTCGGTCCGGTCGGGCAGACCCACGACACCGGGGGTCAGCCAGTCCGACGGGCCGTCCACCAGCCACTTCACGACCTCGTTGAGCCGCCGCTCCGCGGGCACGCTCACGAGCCGGTAACGCTGGTCGGGCACCAGCCGCTTGCGGTCCGAACTCCAGAAGTAGATCGAGTGGCTCTCGTAGTACGTCTGCAGGGCTGTGTCGCTGAGCAGCAGCACGTTCGGCGGCGGATCCAGGACGTACAGCCCCGCCCCGTCGTCGGCCGCGCCGAGCGGGGACCCGCTGCGCAGCCGGAACTCGTACTGCTTCTCGGTGGACACCGGCCGCACCAGCCTGCCGTCGGCCCGGAGCAGACCGATCTGCTGCACCTTGATGCGCACCGTCGTGGTGCCGTCGCTGTTGTCGGTGAACTCCGGTGACTCCAGCAGGCGGACCACGGTCAGGCTGACCTCGCTGCCCGTCTTCTCCTGGAGGCGGCTCTTGCCCTGCGGGTCGATGAACTGCTTCACCCGGTAGTAGGCCCGGTCGGGCTCGCCGGCCGCCGCGGAGAGGAAGTTGTCGACGAACAGCTTCCGGTCGGCCCCGCTGCTCGCCCGGCTCGGCGGCTCCTGGCGCCAGGCGTTGACCGCGCCGGACTCCGTCGCCGGTTCCCGCCGCTCGTCGATCTTGACTTCGGAGCGCTCCGGAATGCCGCACCCCGAGAACCCCGCCACGGCCAGGGCACCGCAGAGCGCACCGGCCACGAAGCGACCCCTCACGACCGCACCTCCGCCCGTACCGACTCCGTGCCGTCGGCCGCCGCCGGGCCGATCGCCAGGGCACCGCCGGCACCCGGGCCGATCGCCAGCGGGGCGCCGTCGGCGGGGCCGCCGTAGGGCAGCCGGGCGTCCTCCGGCACCAGGCGCAGCGGCGAGGTGGTCAACCGGTCACCCGCCCGCGCCGGCAGGGTGAGCCGGAACTGGGCGCCCTGCCCGGGCGCGCCCCACGCCTCGAGCCAGCCGCCGTGCAGCCGCGCGTCCTCCAGGCTGATCGACAGGCCGAGCCCCGTGCCGCCGGTCTGCCGCGCCCGCGACGGGTCCGCCCGCCAGAACCGGTTGAAGACGAGCTTCTCCTCACCCGGCTTCAGCCCGACCCCGTGGTCCCGCACGGTGATCGCCACCGCGGTCTCGTCCATGCCGAGCCGGATCAGCACCGGTCGGCCCTCACCGTGCTCGACCGCGTTGCCGACCAGGTTGCGCAGCACCCGCTCGACGCGGCGCGGGTCCACCTCCGCGATCACCTCGTCTTCCGGCAGCTCCACCTCGATCGGTACGCCCACCCGCTCGGCCAGGCCGGCCAACCGCTCCACCACGCGGTGCACGATCGGCACCAGGTCCGTCGGCTCGGCGTCCAGCATCGCGAAGCCCGCGTCGAAGCGGCTGATCTCCAGCAGGTCGGTGAGCAGCTCCTCGAACCGGTCCAGCTCGGCCTGGAGGAGTTCGGCGCTGCGCGCCACCGCCGGGTCGAACTCGTCGCGCTCGGCGAAGATCAGGTCGGCGGCCATCCGGACCGTGGTGAGCGGCGTACGCAGCTCGTGCGACACGTCGGAGGTGAACCGCCGCTGCAACCGGGACATCTCCTCCAGCCGCAGGATCTGCCGCTGGAGGTTGGTGGCCATCTGGTTGAACGACGCGGCCAGCAACGCCAGGTCGTCCTCGCCGTTGACCACCATCCGCTGGTCGAGCAGGCCCGCGGAGAGCCGCTGGGCGGTGCGGGCAGCCACCCGTACCGGGTTCACCACCAGCCGGGTGACCAGTGCGGCGAGCAGCCCGAGCAGCACCACCAGGGCCGCGCCGGTGGCCCCCACGGTGGCCCGGGCGTCGGCGGCGGTGGCGTCCTGCCGGGCCAGCGGCACGAGGTAGTACAGCTCGATCTGGCCGAACCGGGTCGGCACCGGCGAGCCGTACGCCAGGTACTTCGTCCGCTCGCCGGTGAGCCGGCCCGTGCCGATCTGGCTGGCCACGTTGCCGCCGGCCACCGCGGCCCGCAGCTCCGGACTGATCAGCGGCTGGACGTCGACGGCCGGGGCGCTGCGCGTCTGGATGGTCCCCGGGTAGCCCGCGGCGGTGATGGCGACCACCACGCCGCTGGTCTGCTGCGGGTCACCGCCGGCGAGGTAGTTGACCGTCCCCTCGATGGTCTCCTGGAGCTGGGCCTCCTGCGGCTGGCCGAAGAGGTAGACCTGCTTGGCGGCGTAGTCCGCGCCGCTGTCGAGGCGCAGCCGGACGTCGGTCTCGGCGTTCTCCAGCAGGATGCTCGTGATCTTGTCGGCGATCAGGTACGCGAAACCGCCCACCAGCAGGCTGGACGCCACCAGCGTGATGGTGACGACCCGGAACTGGAGCGAACGGCGCCACGTCCGGTGCACCCCGGCCGTCAGCCGCGTGACCCGGCCGACCAGCGCACGCCACAGCTCGCGACCGGCGCCGATCCGGCGCGGCGTCGCTGGCTCGGGGGAAGGGAGCGCGGAGGAGGCCACAGTGCGCCCCAGGTTATCCGGTGCCCGCCTTGTAGCCCACGCCACGCACGGTGAGGATGATTTCCGGTCGCTCCGGATCCGGCTCGATCTTGGCGCGCAGCCGCTGCACGTGCACGTTGACCAACCGGGTGTCGGCGGCGTGCCGGTAGCCCCAGACCTGCTCCAGCAGCACCTCACGGGTGAAGACCTGACGCGGCTTGCGAGCGAGGGCGACCAGCAGGTCGAACTCCAGCGGCGTCAGCTTCACCTCCTCGCCGTTGCGGCTCACGGTGTGCGCCGGCACGTCGATGCTGATCTGGTTGCCGGGCGGGCCGATGGTCAGCATCTCCGGCGCCACGTCCTCGCCCCGGCGCAGCCGGGCCCGCATCCGGGCCACCAGCTCCTTGGGCTTGAACGGCTTGACCACGTAGTCGTCGGCGCCGGACTCCAGCCCGAGGACCACGTCGACGGTGTCACTCTTCGCGGTCAACATGACGATCGGCACGCCGGACTCCGCCCGGATCGCGCGAGCCACGTCGATGCCGCTCATTCCGGGCAGCATGAGGTCGAGCAGGACGATATCCGGCCGGTTGTCACGGAACGCGGCGAGTGCCCGTTCCCCGTCCGCGACGAAGGACGGCAGGAACCCCTCGCTGCGCAGCACGATGCCGAGCATCTCGGCGAGCGCGGGGTCGTCGTCGACCACCAGTACCCGTGCTCTCATGGGATTAATTTTCCATCCCCATTTCCATGTCGGTGGGACCGGCGTCACCCGGCACGGTATCGCCGCGGCAAGCTTGCCACAGCGGTCCCGGCCGCTGGGAGACCGCGCGCCGGCGGCCACCTGCGGGTCCACCGGATCGCTCCGGGCGTGACACCATGATCCCCGCGTGCGCCGTCGCGCGCCACCGTCGTCCGCCTCCCAGGAGTACGCGTGCCCGACGCCGGCCCGATCGCCGTGCTCCCGCACCGCCCGCTCACGGTGGGCGAGCTGCTGGACTCGGCCGTCCTGCTCCTGCGCGAGCAGGCTCGGGTGCTCCTGCCGCTCGCCGCCGTGCTCGCCGCGGCGGAGCAGTGCCTCGTGCTGCTGCCGCTGCGGCTCGCGGCCGACACCGTCCCGCCGATCTGGTGGCTCTCCGACGGTTCGTTCGCCGCGTACTGGCTGCTGCTGGCCACCGGGGCGGCCACCGAAGGCGTGATCATCGCGTTGCTCGGCAACCCGGCCGCCCGGGCCGCCGCGGCGGCGCTGCTCGGCCGTACCGCCCGTCCCGGCGAGGTGCTCCGGCCGTCCGGGGGGCGCTGGCCGGCCACGCTGCTGTTCGCGCTCACGGTCGGCGCCCTGATGTACACGGCCGCGCTCTGCGGGCCCCTCTGGTTCGTGGGCTTCCTCCTGCTCGGGGCGGTCGCTCCGGTGCTCGTGGTCGACCGGGTGCCGCTGTCGCGCGTCCTGCCCCGCGCCGTCGCGCTGGCCGGCCGGGGCGCGATGCGGGCCGGCATGATCCGTGTGCTCGGCTACGTCGGCTGGTGGATCCTCCGGGTCGGCCTGGCGAGCGGGATCCTCCTCGGGGTCGCCGGGTTCGACTTCTTCGACCCCGACTGGCGGATGCCGGCCGCCCTGCTGGCCTGGGCGGCGGTGAACACCGTCGCCTACGCGGGGCTCGCCTGCCTGGACGCCGTGCTGCACCTGGAGACCAGGATGCGTACCGAGGGGTTGGACATCCTGCTCGCCCGGGCGCCGGCCGACCTGCCGGCGCGGTCCCTGCTGGCGGCCGAGCGATGAGTTTCAGCCGGTGGTGGACGGAGACCACAGCGGCGATCGGCGATCACATCCCGTTGTCGCTGCTCGCGCTGCTGCTCGTCGTCGCCGCCGCAGTGGTCGCGCTGGCCTGGTACACGTTCCCGGCCTGGGTGCCCCGCCGTCTCCCCCGGCTGCCCCGGGTGCGGTTGCCCCGGCTCCGGCTTCCCCGGCCACGCCGGCCCCGGCTGCGCTGGCCCCGGCTGCGCTGGCGGCCGTCGCTGTCCTGGTTCCGGCGTCGGCGCCGCCCGGACGCCCCCGACGTGACGCCCCCACCGACGCCGGCTCCGACCCCCGAGCCGGGCGATCCGCTCCCGGCCCACCTCTCGCTCGCCGACCGGCTCGCCGCCGAGGGACGCTACGCCGAGGCGGTACGGGAACGGCTCCGCACCATGATCGGAGAGCTCGCCGCGCGGCAGGTGGTGCCTCCACAGCCGGGCCTGACCGTGCGCGAAGTCGGCGCCACGGCGGCCCGGAACCGCCCGCCCACCGGCCCGCCGGTGGCCGCGGCCGGGGCGATCTTCTCCGACCTCTGGTACGCGCAGCGACCCGCCTCCGCCGAGCACGACCGGCGGATGCGGGAACTCGCCGATGAACTGCACCGGGTGCTGACCGTCCCGGGCCCACCCGCCGTACCCGGACAGGGCGGATCCGGCGAGCACCCCACGGCGCGGGAGGAGCGCGCATGACGGCCGCCCCGCCGGCCACCGCGCCGGCCGACCCCCGCCCGGCGAACCCGCGTCCCGCGCCTCGCCGCCGACGCCGCTGGCACCGGCTGGTGATCCCGTTCGGGCTGGTCACGGCGCTGCTCGTCACCACGCTGGTCGCCCAGGCGCTGGACCGCCCCGACCCGTCCGACCCGGGCTACCTCTCGCCCGTGGAGGCCGGCGAGCAGGGCGCCAGTCGCCTCGCCGATGCCCTGCGCCAACGCGGCGTCGTGGTGCAGCGGGAGACCGAGGTGCCCTCGGCGCTGCGGGCCGCCCATACCGGGCCCGCCACCGTGTTCGTGCCGGCCCCGGACCACCTGCGCCCGAGCACCCTGGCCGGGCTGACCCGCCTGCCCGGCGGAACCCGGGTGGTGCTGGTCGACCCGTCGCAGCGGGCGCTCGTCAGCGCCGGCCTGCCGCTGACGCGCGGTGACCGGCGCTGGGCGACCCGGGTGGTCGGTCCGGGCGCCGCCGACCGGGTGTGTGCCCTCCCCGAACTGGCCGCTGTGCGCCGGGCGGCCGCGCAACGCCAGCGGTACGCGGCCGACGACGACAGCGTCCCCGCCGACCTCTGCTTCTCGGCGGGGCTGGCCCGGCTCCCCGGCCCCGTCGAGACGGTGCTCGTCGGGGCCGACGATCCCTTCCGCAACGACCGGATCGGCGAGCACGACAACCACGCTCTCGCCGCCGGCCTGCTCGGGCTGCACGACCGGGTCGTCTGGCTCGACCTGGCCGGTCCCGAGCCGCCCCCGCCGAGCAGCGGCAGCGAGTCACCGTCCCGGTCACCCGGCCCGCGCGGCACGGGCCACGGTTCCCCCGACCCCGGCGGCACCGGCGAAGGCCGTCCCGGTCCGGGCGGCGACTCCGGGGTGCCGCCCCCGGCCGACGCGGACGGCGGTGACGGCCCGGCGTCCAACCCGCTCTGGGGCGCCTTCCCGCCCTGGTTCTGGGCGGTGCTGGCGCAGCTCGCGCTGGCCCTGCTGCTGGCCGCGCTCTGGCGTGCCCGCCGGCTCGGGCCCCCCGCGCCCGAGCCGCTGCCGGTGACCGTACGGTCCGCCGAGACCGCGCTCGGCCGGGCCCGGCTCTATCAGAAGAACGGCGCCCGGGAGGCGGCCGGCCGGACGTTGCGGGCGGCCACCCTGGCCCGCGTGCTGCCCTGGCTGAACCTGCCAGCGGACGCGCCGCCGGAGCAGGTGGCCGAGGCCGTCGCCGCGCGTACGGGCGACGAACCGGGCGAGGTCGAGGAGCTGTTGTACGGCGGTGACCCGGACACCGACGCCGAGCTGCTGGACCTGGCGCGGTCGCTGGACGCGATCGGCCGTACCGTCGCGGCGTCCCCACCCGAGCGGGCGCGCCCCGCCGACCCGCACCGCACCGACCCCACCGAAGGAGGACCCCGGTGACCCGACCCGCCGGAACCGCCGAGCCGCCGACCATCGGCCCCGACGACGCGCGCGCCGCCCTGCACCGGCTGCGGACCGAGGTCGGTAAGGCGGTCGTCGGCCAGGACGCCGTGGTCACCGGCCTGGTGATCGCCCTGCTCTGCCGGGGGCACGTGCTACTCGAGGGCGTGCCCGGCGTGGCGAAGACACTGCTGATCCGCACCGTCGCCACCGCGCTGGACCTCGACTCCAAGCGGGTGCAGTTCACCCCCGACCTGATGCCCGGCGACGTCACCGGTTCGCTGATCTTCGACCCGCACACCGCCGCGTTCACCTTCCGCGAGGGTCCGGTCTTCACCAACCTCCTGCTCGCCGACGAGATCAACCGGACGCCGCCGAAGACCCAGTCTGCGTTGCTGGAGGTCATGGAGGAGCGGCAGGTGTCGGTGGAGGGCGCCCGGCGTCCGCTGCCCGACCTGTTCATCGTGGCCGCGACGCAGAACCCGGTCGAGTACGAGGGCACCTATCCGCTGCCCGAGGCGCAGCTGGACCGCTTCCTGCTGAAGCTCACCGTGCCGCTGCCCAGCCGGGAGGAGGAGCTGGGCGTGCTCCGGGCGCACCACGCCGGCTTCGACCCGCGTGACCTGGCGGCGGCCGGCGTACGGCCGGTGGCCACCGC
This sequence comes from Micromonospora xinjiangensis, assembly GCF_056150165.1. NCBI lineage: Bacteria > Bacillati > Actinomycetota > Actinomycetes > Micromonosporales > Micromonosporaceae > Micromonospora > Micromonospora xinjiangensis. The sequence continues at coordinate 1,031,207 of NZ_JAXCFO010000001.1, forward strand.
CGCGGATCTGGCCGCCGCCCGGTCCGCGGTCGGCCGGGTGCACGTGGCCGAGCCGCTCCTGGGCTACCTCGTCGACCTCTGCCGCGCGACGCGCGCGACCCCGGCCCTGGAGCTGGGCGCCTCGCCGCGCGGCGCGACCGCGCTGCTCGGCACCGCGAAGGCCTGGGCCTGGCTGGCGGGGCGCGACCACGTGGTGCCGGACGACGTGAAGGCGGTGGCCCGGCCGACGCTGCGTCACCGGTTGCGGCTGCGGCCGGAGGTCGAGTTGGAGGGCGTCGGGGTGGACTCGGTGCTGGACACGGTGCTCGCCACCGTGCCGACGCCGCGATGACCTGGCGGGCGGCGCTGCTGCTGGCGGCGGGGGCGCTGACCCTGCCGTTCTGGCCGTCGCCGTTCGCCGGCGTGCTGGTGATGACCGGCGCGGTGCTGCTGCTGGTCCTCGTCGACCGGCTGCTGGCCGTCCCGCCCGCCGCGCTCAGCGCCGAACGGGAGGGCGACCGGGCGGTACGGCTGGGCGGCACCGCCACCGTCGTGCTGCGGCTCGGCAACACCTCCGGGCGTACGCTGCGCGCGCAGGTCCGCGACGCCTGGGTGCCCTCGGCGGGAGCCCACCCCGACGTGCCCCCGCGGCAGACGGTCACGGTGGCGCCCGGCGACACGCTGGTGCTGCCCACCCGGCTGACGCCGACCCGGCGCGGCGACCGGCCGGCGGTGGCGGTGACCGTCCGCTCCTACGGGCCGCTGCGGCTCGCGTTCCGGCAGCGCGCGGGCCGGCCGGCCACGCCACCGTGGACGCTGCGGGTGCTGCCCCGCTTCGACTCCCGGCGGCACCTGCCGGAGAAGCTGGCCCGGCTGCGGGTGATCGACGGTACGCAGGTCACCCGGGGGCGCGGCCACGGCACCGAGTTCGACACGCTGCGCGAGTACGTGGTGGGCGACGACGTGCGGTCGATCGACTGGCGTGCGAGCGCCCGGCAGGCGGACGTGCTGGTGCGCACCTGGCGGCCCGAACGCGACAGGCGGCTCGTCTGTGTGCTCGACACCGGCCGCACCTCGGCCGTACGGATCGGCGACGAGCCCCGCCTCGACACGGCGATCGACGCCGCGCTGCTGCTGACCGCGCTGGCCGCGCGGGCCGGCGACCGGGTCGACCTGCTCGCGGCCGACAACGCGATCCGCGCCACGGTCACCGGTAGCGGTCGGCCGGCGCTGCTCCCCCGGCTGGTGCACGCCCTCGCCCCACTGCAACCGGCCCTCGTGGAGACGGACTTCGAGTTGATCGCCGGCGAGATCCTGCGTCGGCGGCGCCAACGCAGCCTCGTGGTGCTCTTCACCGCGCTGGAGCCGGGCGCCCTCGGCGAGGGTCTGCTGCCCGTGCTGCCCCGGCTGGCCGCCCGGCATCGGGTGGTGATCGCCGCGACCCACGATCCGGTGCTGACGGCGATGGTCACCGGCACGCCGACGCGGGCGGCCGACGCCTACGCGGCGGCGGCCGGCTGGCGGGCGTTGGCCGAGCGGGACCGGGTGCGGGCGGCGCTGACCCGCTACGGGGTCACCGTGGTGGACGCCCCCGCCGGTGCGCTGGCGACCTCTCTCGCGGACGCCTACCTGCGCCTGAAGTCCCAGGCGCAGCTCTAGCCGACTCCCGTGGCCGCTGGATGACGATGCGTGACCGACCGTCGCGTCCCACCCACCCGCACCACCCCCTTTGCTCTGCACCCGAATGTGCACCGGTGACGCCGCGTCACGGCTCCTCACCACGAACGCCGGCACCTCGCACGCGTCTGCGCAGGTCCAGACGATGGCGCATATGCGGGTGCAGAGCAAAGCGCCGGAAGGGGGCTCGTCGATCCCGCGAGGATGGTGACCGTCCGTGATGTGATGCAGCGTGGCGTTCGGCGCCGACGGTCACCGGTGCCGCGCGCCCGCGCCAGGCGAGGACGTCCGCGTCGGCACGCCGTTCATCGCGCGCCTTCGCGCGGTTCCGCACCCACCGAGCCGCGCTCATCGGGGGAAGCGCCGTCGGTCGGCGGGTGGACGGCCCGGTGGCCGAGGATGAGGACGTACGCGAGGAAGGCGAGCCACACGGCGGCGCCGAGGCCGACGCGGAGCGGGACCGGCACCGGCGCCGGGGTGACGAACGCCTCGACGAGCGCGGACACCGCGAACACCCCGACGAGCCCGACCGCGACCAGGATCGCCGCCCGCCCGGCGCGCGCCACCGCCTGCCCTCGGGTCAGGTCCGCCGGAGGCGAGATCCAGGCCCAGCCGGTCCGCAGCCCGACCCCGGCGGCCACGAACACCCCCGTCAGCTCCAGCAGGCCGTGCGGGGTGATGAGGCCGAAGAAGACCTCCTCACGGCCGTAGGAGACCATGACGCCGCCCACCACGCCGATGTTGAGCGCGTTCTGCCAGAGCAGGTAGAACACCGGCACGACGAGCACCCCGGACGCCAGGCACTGCGCGGCGATCCAGGCGTTGTGCGTCCAGAGGTGGAAGGCGAAGGTCGGCGCGGAGAACTCGGTGTAGTAGCCGGCGAAGCCCGACTCCACCAGCTCGGCCGCCGCCTCGTCGCCGATCAGCGCCGCGGCGCTGTCCGGATTGCCGCCGACGAACCAGATCAGGAAGAAGGTGAGCGCGCTGAAGCCCGTCGCCACAGCGCACCACCACGGCCAGGCCCGGTAGACCGCTCCCGGGAAACCGGCGACCAGAAAGTGCGTGACGGCGCGCAGCGACGGGTGGGGGCGGCCCGTGATCCGCGTCCGGGCGCGCAGCACCAACTGGGAGAGCTGGCTGACCAGCGCGGGATCGGGTGCGCGACTGCGCAGCACGGAGAGCTGCGTGGCCGTCCGCTGGTAGAGGGCGAGCAGCTCGTCCACCTCGGCGGCGTCGAGATGGCGACGCCCGCACAGCTCGTCGAGGCGCCGCCACTGACCACCGTGCTCCATGACGTACGCGTCGAGATCCACGCTCACCCCCGTCCGGCGATCATAGTGTTCACTGTCGGGGTGAGCGTGCAACCGTCGTCGCCGACGCCCGCCCGTCCGGGCGCCCTCCGCTGGAACGACGCCGGGCTGATCAGCGGTGAGGCCGTGGAGCTGGACGTCCGGGTGGCCCGGCTCGGCTCCCGGGTGCTCGCCCTCCTGCTCGACGTGCTGGTCCAGCTGGCGGCCGCGCTGGTGCTGGCCGTGTTGATGGCGCTCCTCTTCGCCGCGCTGCCGTTCGAGCTGGTCGACGCCGCGCTGAACAGCGCCACCGGCACCCTCTCGATGGTCCTGGTGCTGGTCGGCTACCCGGTGCTCATGGAGCGGCTCAACAACGGCCGGACGGTGGGCAAGCTCGCCGTCGGCCTGCGGGTGATCAGCGCGGACGGCAGTCGCGTCGGGCTGCGGCAGTCGCTCACCCGGGCGCTCGTGGGCGTCGCCGTGGAGTGGCCCGGCCTCATCCTGCCGCTGGTCAGCTGGGTGGCCGGCGTCACCGTGATGCTCACCGACCGTCGTGGCCGCCGCCTCGGCGACCTGGTGGCCGGCACGCTGGTGGTGCACACCCGTACCGCCGCCGTCTGGCGGCCGGTCCCGACCGCCGTGCCGCCGCTGGTGAACTGGGCGTACACGGTGGACCTGAGCCGGCTCGACGACGACCTGGCGTTGGCCGCGCGGCACTACCTCGCGCGGGTGCACCAGCTCGTGGAGCCGGACCGCACCCGACTGGCCCGTGGGCTCTGGGCGGAGGTGGCGGCCGTGACCACACCGCCCCCGCCGCTGGCCGCGCCGGAGACCGTCTACCTGGCGGCCGTGCTCGGCGAACGGCACCGCCGGGCCGTGCACCGGCTGCAACGGTCGCGGGCGGCCACCGCGGCGCTCTGGCCGGAGCTGGTGCCCGCGCCGCGGACCAGGTCCATCCGGCCGGCCGTGCCCGAGACGGTCGCGCCGGTGCCCCGGCCAGCGGCGCCGCCCGGCCCGCCCGCACAGACGCCCCGGCCTCCGGCGCCGCCCGGCCCGCCCGCACAGACGCCCCGGCCTCCGGCGCCGCCGCAGCCCGGCGGCTGACCGGACACCCCACCGCACGGCGGCTGTGGCAGGATTCCGGCACGTCCCTACGCGCAGACAGGACGACCGTGCCTGACGACGTCTCCACCCGCCTCATCGCGCCCGCCGGCGCCCCGACGGTCGGGCCGCGACGGTGAGGGGCTTCGGCCCCTGGCTCGCGGTGCTGGCCGTGGTCGTCCTGCTGAGCGCGCTGCGCCTGCGGCCGCTCGCGACGGCGGTTTCGCTGGCCTGGCTCGCCTGGTGCGTCTGGACCTGGGTGCGCCCCCGCCGCCGCGGCCCGGACTGACCCCGCACCCCGACTCCGGACTCGCGCGCCGCGACCCCGGGCCGACCGGGCCCCGACCACGCGGGTGGACGCTGGCCTGCCGGTCGGCCGGTCCGCCCCGGCGGGACCGCTCTCCGCGCACGGAGGCCGTAGACGCGCACCGGGCCGGCCGCGTGCGCGGCCGGCCCGGTGCGGGTGACTCTCGGGTCAGTAGCGGTAGTGCTCGGGCTTGAACGGGCCCTCGACCGGCACGCCGAGGTAGGCGGCCTGCTCCTTGGTGAGGGTGCTCAGCTTGGCGCCAAGGGCGTCCAGGTGCAGGCGGGCGACCTTCTCGTCGAGGTGCTTCGGCAGCACGTAGACGCCGATCGGGTACTCCTCGGTCTTCGTGAACAGCTCGATCTGCGCGATCGTCTGGTTGGAGAACGAGTTCGACATCACGAAGCTCGGGTGACCGGTCGCGTTGCCGAGATTCAGCAGGCGCCCCTCGGAGAGCACGATGATCGCGTGGCCGTCGTCGAAGCGCCAGAGGTCGACCTGCGGCTTGATGTTCTCCCGGGTGACGTCGGGGCGCTTGGCCAGGCCGGCCATGTCGATCTCGTTGTCGAAGTGGCCGATGTTGCCCACGATGGCCTGGTGCTTCATCCGGGCCATGTGCTCGTGGGTGATGACGTTGAAGCACCCGGTGGCCGTCACGAAGATGTCGGCCTGCTCCACCACGTCGTCCAGCGTGGCCACCTGGTAACCGTCCATCGCCGCCTGGAGCGCGCAGATCGGGTCGACCTCGGTCACCACGACCCGGGCGCCCTGGCCCCGCAGCGACTCCGCGCAGCCCTTGCCCACGTCGCCGTAGCCCATGACGACCGCCATCTTGCCGCCGATCAGCACGTCGGTGGCCCGGTTGATGCCGTCGATGAGCGAGTGTCGGCAGCCGTACTTGTTGTCGAACTTGCTCTTGGTCACCGAGTCGTTCACGTTGATGGCCGGGAAGAGCAGCGTGCCGTCGCGCTGCATCTCGTAGAGCCGGTGCACGCCGGTCGTGGTCTCCTCGGTGACGCCCTTGATGCCGGCCGCGATCCGGGTCCAGCGCTGGCCGTCCTCGGCGAGGGAGCGGTGCAGCAGCTTGAGGATGACCGCGTACTCCTCGGAGTCGGCGGACTCGACCGGCGGCACGGCGCCGGCCTTCTCGAACTCGGCGCCCTTGTGCACGAGCAGGGTGGCGTCACCGCCGTCGTCGAGGATCATGTTCGGGCCCTGCCCGTCCGGCCAGGTGAGCACCTGCTCGGTGCACCACCAGTACTCCTCCAGCGTCTCGCCCTTCCAGGCGTAGACCGGGACGCCGGCGGGCGCGTCGGGGGTGCCGTTCGGCCCGACCACGATCGCGGCGGCGGCGTGGTCCTGGGTGGAGAAGATGTTGCAGGACGCCCAGCGGACCTGCGCGCCGAGCGCGACCAGGGTCTCGATCAGGACCGCGGTCTGGATGGTCATGTGCAGCGACCCGGTGACCCGCGCGCCGGCCAGCGGCTGCGCGTCGGCGAACTCGCGGCGGATCGCCATCAGGCCGGGCATCTCGTGCTCGGCGAGCCGGATCTCCTTGCGCCCGAACTCGGCGAGCGACAGATCCGCCACCTTGTAGTCGCCGTCGGCGACGCTGCTCGGCCGGGCCTCGGACGGCGTGCCGCTGGCCGCCGGGAGGGTGCTGGTCATGGAAGCTCCTGTCGGACGATGTGCTGCGCGACCCTCCACCTTACGCGCGCCGACGGACGCGCGTCGGGGGCGGCCGGCGTCGGCGACCGTGGACAGCGCACGGGGCGGTCGGTCGTGAACGGACTCTCCGTCCACCAGCCGGCCGCCCCGTGCATCCCCCCGGTTTGGTTCCCCGCGCGTTCTCGGACCGTCGTCGCGATAACGCTGCGTACCCATAGAGTCACACTGCGCTAGGCCTGCGTCAAGCTATTTCGGGAAAGTCGGACTTGCGCTTGAGCGCCGATCCTCGACGACCAGTCGCCCGCCCCACGTCGGCCGGTTCAGCGCACGCCGCACGAGGCCACGTACGCCTCGCCAGCCCCGCTGATCTTCAGCGGCCCCGCCTCCGCGCTGCCCACCGCCGCCTGGCCCCGCGACAACGTCAGCACGCCGGTCCCGTCGTCGACCGTGACCGTGCCGTTCACGCAGAGCACGACGCGCGGACCGACGACCGGCAGGTCCACCTCCGACGCCTCGCCGCCGACCGTCGCCCGGTGCAGCACGAAGTCGTCCACCGGCACCGGCCAGGAGTCCAGCCCCGGCCCTTCGGGCTGTGCCGAGAGCACCGGCTTCTCCAGCACCTCGAACCGCAACACCCGCAGCAACTCGTCCACGTCCACCCGCTTCGGGGTGAGCCCGCCGCGCAGGACGTTGTCACTGGCCGCCATGATCTCGACACCGCAGCCGTGCAGGTAGGCGTGCAGGTTGCCGGCCGGCATCCAGATCGCCTCACCGGGCGCCAGCTCGACGTGGTTGAGCAGCAGCGCGACCAGCACCCCCGGATCGGCGGGGTACTTGGCGGCCAGCGCCCGGGCCAGCTCCGCGTCCGGCCCCTCCGCCGGGGCGGCCACCACCGCCGCCACCAGCCCCGCCCGCTCCTCCTGCGGCCAGGTCAGCAGCGTGCGGACGGCCGTACGCAGACCCGGCAGACCGGTCCGCAGCGCCGCCACGACCGGCTCCACCTCCGGTACGCCGAACGCGGCGAGCGCCCGAGCCGAGTCCGCGGGATCGCGAAACCCGCAGAGCGCCTGGAACGGCGAGAGCGCCACCAGGAGTTCCGGCTTGTGGTACGGGTCGACGTAGTTGCGCTCCCCCGCCGGGCGCGCCAGATCCGCCGCGTGCCCGGCCCGCGCCTGCCCGGCGTCGGGATGGGCCTGGAGGCTCAGCGGCGCGTCGGCGGCGAGCACCTTGAGCAGGAACGGCAACCGCGCACCGAACCGGTTGGCGACGTCCCGGCCCAGCCACCGCTCCGGTTCGGCCGTGAGGACGTCCAGCAGGCTGACCCGGCTGCCGTCACGCTCGACGGCAGCCGGGGCACCCGGGTGGGCGCCGAGCCACAGCTCCGCCTCGGGGCCGTCGCTCGGCACCGGACGCCCCTGCAGGGACGCGATGGCCGTGCGGGATCCCCAGGCGTAGTCGCGGATCGGGCCGTACAACAGCTCCACGTGTCAGCTCCCCGGCCGCTGGGCCGCGTCGTCGGTCGTGTCCTCGCGAGCCGGCGCGGCGGTGTGCGACGCGGATCCGGTGCCCGCGCGCGCGGCGGAGGCGCTGTAGATGTCCGGCTCCAGGTAGATGACCCGGGCGATCGGCACGGCGGCGCGGATGCGCGCCTCGACGGCGTTGATGCCCCGGGCCACCTCCTCGGCGGTCTCGCACGCCGACACACCCACCTTCGCGGCCACCATCAGCTCCTCCGGGCCGAGGTAGAGCGTCTTCATGTGGATGATCCGCTCGACCTCCGGGCCGGCCGTCACGGCCCGCTCGATGGCGGCCAGGTCGTGCGACTCCGCGCCCTCACCGAGCAGCAGACTCTTCGTCTCGATGGCGAGCACGATGGCGATGGTCACCAGCAGGAGACCGATCATCGCGGTGCCCAACGCGTCCCACCGGCCGTTGTGCGTCACCAGCGTCATGCTGACGCCGAAGAGCGCGAAGATCAGGCCGACCAGCGCGCCGAAGTCCTCCAGCAGCACGACCGGCAACTCCGGGGCCTTCGCCCGGCGGATGAACTTCACCCAGGACTGCTTGCCCCGCAGCGGGTTGGACTCCTTGATGGCCGTCCGGAACGAGAACGACTCCATCACGATGGCCGCGACCAGCACACCCACCGGCACCCAGTGCCAGCTCTCGATCGGGTGCGGGTCCGACCACTTGTGGTAGGCCTCGTAGAGCGCGAACAGCCCACCGACGCTGAACAGCACGATGGCGACGATGAACGCGTAGATGTAGCGCTCCCGACCGTAGCCGAACGGGTGCTGCGGCGTGGCCTCCCGCTTGGCCCGGCGCCCGCCGAGCAGCAGCAGACCCTGGTTGCCCGAGTCCGCGACGGAGTGGATCGCCTCGGCCAGCATCGACGAGGAGTTGGTGAGCAGGAACGCCACGAACTTCGTGATGGCGATGCCGATGTTCGCCAGCAGCGCGGCGACGATCGCCCTGGTCCCGCCTTCGGTGCTCACTTCACCGCTCCCCCGGGCCGCGCGACCCGGGCCGACGCCCGGGTCCCACGCCGCCCACAACGTCCGATCACTGGTTCGACAGCTCCTTCATCTCCGTGATGGCCGGTACCGCCATCGGGTCCAGCCCGTGCGCCAGGGCGAGGTAGATCGAGGCGAAGTCCGGCACCGCCGTCAGCGAGGCGAGCCGCTCCAGCGCGGAGCCGCCCTCGGCGGTCACCACGTCGCAGCGCACGCCCCGCCGCTCGGCCAGTGTCTGCACCGCCTCGGCGCGGCGCTCCTCGACGGCGAGCGGCTCGTCCGCGTCGTCCTCGGCGTTGAGCCCGCCGTCGCGCAGCAGCACCAGGCGCAGCCGCGTCCCCTCCCCGTCGGTCTCGTCAGGGTCGGCGAAGATGTCCCGCTCCCCCTCGGCCAGGCCGCCGAAGACGCCGTCCAGCAGCCCGACGCGGCCCCGCCCGGCCTCGCCGAGCGCACCGGTCACCACCGGGTAGCGCGCGTTCGCCGAGAGGGTGTCACCGAACCGGCGGGCCGCGACGGTGGCGAGCGGCGACGAGCCCCAGACGATCGGGATCGACCCGGCCAGCCCCAGGGCCAGGGACTTCGCCGGGTTGACGAAGGACTCGGCGGTGGGTCGGCACCGGTCGGCGTCCGCGTCGAGCCGGGCCGCGGTCTCGGCCAGGTCCGCCTCGTTGACCTTGACGAGCCCGAGCGTACGGGCGGCGAGCAGCACGGGGACGGTGAGCGCCCAGAGGCTGGCCCGGGCCGGGGCGCGCCGGGGCACCGGGATGAACGGCGCGCGCGCCCGCTCGGCGACCGACTGGAGCTGGGAGTCGGGTGCGCCGACCGCGACGAGCCGGGCGCCCCGGCGGTGCGCGGCCTCGGCGGCGCCGAGCGCCTCGGGGCTGCGGCCGGACGCGCTCACCGCGATGACGACGTCGGCGGCGCCCACCCAGCCGGGCACGCCGGCGCTCCGGTGCGGGATCACCGGCACCGGGCAGCGCGGGCCGGCGACCGTGGCGAGCACGTCCCCGGTCCGGCCGGCGGTGCCGATACCGGCGATGACCACGGCGCGCGGCCGTCCCTCGTCGGCGAGCAGGGACAGGTTCGCCTCGGCCGCCAGCGCGGCCGACTCGCGGACCTGCGCGCCCGCGGAGGCGGTGTGTCGCAGCATGCCGCCCGGGTCGCGCTCGGCGAGCCCGCCGGCGTCGTCCAGGAGCGCCTCGTCGGCCTCCCGGTGCCCGCTGACCCCGGCCGTACCGTCGATCACGGCTGCTGCCCCGGACCGCCGCGCGCCTCGTCGAGCAGCAGCACCGGCACGTCGTCGCGGACCTCGAAGATCCGGCCGCACTCGGTGCAGGTCAACGTCTGCCCCTGCGCGTCGTAGTCGAGCGGTGCGTGATGCGTGTCCGGGCAGGCGAGTATCTCGAGCAACTGCGGATCCAGGGCCACGGCGCGGCTCCTTCCACGTGTGCGGCTTCACCGCCGGCGGTGCCGGGCGGCGCAGGCGATCTTATCGGCGAACCCGGTCGAGCACCTCGTCACGGAGGGAGGTCATCCGGTCCCGGGTGGGCGCCTCGACGTTCAACCGCAGCAGGGGCTCGGTGTTGGAGGCGCGCAGGTTGAACCAGGCACCGTCGGGGAAGCGCAGCGTGAGGCCGTCCATCTCGTCGGCCTCCGCGTCCGGGTACGCCTCGCGTACCTCGCGCATCGTCGCCGCCTGGTCGGCCACGGTGGAGTTGATCTCACCGCTCGCGACGTACCGCTCGTACTCCCCAGCGAGCACCGACAGCGGCAGCGACTGCTCGCCGAGCGCGGCCAGGGTGTGCATGGCGGCGAGCATGCCGGTGTCGGCGAACCAGAAGTCGCGGAAGTAGTAGTGCGCGGAGTGCTCGCCGCCGAAGACCGCGTTGGTGCGGGCCATCTCCGCCTTGATGAAGGAGTGCCCCACCCGGGCCACCACGGGCTCGCCGCCGTGTTCGCGAACGATCTCCGGCACGGCACGCGAACAGATCAGGCCGTGGATGACCGTGCTGCCCGGGTGCTTGGCCAGCTCCCGCGCGGCGACCATCGCGGTGATCGCCGACGGCGAGACCGGCTCGCCCCGCTCGTCCACCACGAAGCAGCGGTCGGCGTCGCCGTCGAAGGCCAGCCCGATGTCCGCGCCGTGCGCGACGACGGCCCGCTGGAGGTCGACCAGGTTCGCCGGGTCGAGGGGGTTGGCCTCGTGGTTGGGGAAGGTGCCGTCGAGTTCGAAGTAGAGCGGCACGATCTCCAGCGGGAGTGCCGACAGCACCTCTTCGCCGAGCACGCTCGGCACGGTGTGCCCGGCCATGCCGTTGCCCGCGTCGACGACCACGCGCAGCGGACGGATGTGCGAGAGGTCGACGAGCTTGCGCAGGTGCGCGGCGTAGTCCGCGAGCATGTCCCGGCGCTCGACCGGACGGGTCGGCTCGCCCGTCGGCCGGGGCTCGTCCTTGTCCAGCAACGCCTGCGCCCGGTCGCGGATCTCGGCGAGACCGCTCTCCTGCCCGATGGGGCGGGCGCCGGAGCGGCACATCTTGATGCCGTTGTAGCGCGCCGGGTTGTGGCTCGCCGTGAACATCGCCCCGGGCAGGTCCAGCGACCCGGCGGCGAAGTAGAGCATGTCCGTCGAGGCGAGACCGATCTCGATGACCGAACGCCCCTCGGCGCGGACGCCCTTCGCGAAGGCGGCGGCCAGGCCGGGCGAGGTGGCTCGCATGTCGTACCCGATCACGACGGCGTCGCCCGGCTCGTCGGTGGCGTTGAGCAGTTGGGCGAACGCGGCACCGAGCACCTCCGCGGCCCGCTCGTCCCACTGGTCCGGCACCGTCCCGCGGACGTCGTACGCCTTTACGATCTGGGACAGATCAGACACCAGTTCACTCCTTGGCCGCAGGTCGTCACGCACCCTGAGCGTATCGGAGGGCGCCCCCCGCGCCTCGCTCAGCCGGGGAGCCGGGGCATGAAGACCGTGTGGTCGCCGCCCGCGCCGGTCGCCTTCGGGTCACCCTCCGGGCCGGACGCGGCGGGAGTCGAGCCGGGAACGACGGGCGGGACGGCACCCGGCTGCGTCGGGATCCGGGCCGGCGGGGCCGAGACCTGGGCGTTCCGCTCACCCGGCAGTGGCCGGGTCGCGTCCGGCCCGCCGGGCAACGGCCGCGTCATGTCCGACTCACCGGGCAACGGCCGCGTCATGTCCGACTCACCGGGCAACGGCCGCGTCACGTCCTTGCCGGCGGTCGGGCGAGCGCCGTACACCCCGCCCGCCGGGCGCTGCGACGGCACGCCGTAGACACCGCCGTGCGCGGGCGGCGCCCCGTACACCTGGCCGGGTCGGCCCGGCGTGGGAGCCGTGCCCCCGGTGGAGCGGTAGGTGGTGCCGCCGGGGCTCGGCAGCACCGGCACGGCGTGCTCCTCGACCGAGGCCTTGTCCGCCTTGGACCGGCGCAGCAGCAGGACGATCAGCAGGGCGCCGAGAGCGACCAGGGCCAGACCGACGAACATCACCGGAGACATCTTCGAGGACCCGGAGGTGTCGGTGGTGTCCGGCGCCCCGGTCGGCTGGGCCAACGCCGCCGGCGTCGCACCGGCTCCCGCCGCCTCGGTGGGCTCCGGGGTCGGGCTCGGCGACGGCTTCTTCGACGGGGTCGGGGAGGCGGTGACCCGCGCACCCTCCAGCCGGGCCGAGTCGGAGCCCCGCCCGAGCGACCGCCCGGTCGCGTTCGTGGCCTCGCCGATCACGTCGAGCCGGCCGCCCGGCGTACCCTCGACGAACGCCACCCGGTAACGCACCGTGATGCCCTTGCCCTTGCAGAGGGTCGGCTTCGCGGGCGAGACGGCCGCCGTGTAGACCGAGCCGCCGGCACCGCTGACAGGCACCGGGAACCAGCGCCCACCGTGGTTGACGTCGACGTTCACCTGCTCCGGGCGGAGGCCGTCCAGGCGGAACCCGAGCGTGGTCCGCAGCATCACGCAGCCGTCGGTGCGCTTGCGTACCGAGATGGTCACGCCCTCGGCCGAGTCGCCGGCCTCGAAGCTGCCGGCGGACCGCACCTGCACCGAGTCGTCGTCGGCGAACGCCGGCGACCCGCCGAGCAGCACCAGGCCACCCAGCAGCGCGCAGACGGTCGCGAGTCGCGCCGCGTGCCGACGTATCGACATGATCACCTCGCCGTTCCTCCCCGGGTGGGGTACGGCGGCCAGGCTACTACCGCCCCACCCGGCCCACCGGTCATAGAGCGCCCCGGATGTGCGCCGCATTACCCTCCTCCCCGCAGGTCAACCCTCTTCCGACGAGCGCGTCCGAGGGCGACGAACCGCTCTCGGCCGGACCGCTCGCCCCCGGCGGGGCGGGTCCGGGGGCCGGGCGGGCGGCCGTGCGCCGCGGCCGGTGGGCGCCGGTCAGCCGCCGCCCCGACGGCGACCCGATGCCTGCTCGGCGGTGGCGAGCGCGTCCCGGCAGAGACGGTCGGCCGTCCGCGTGGTCTCCGGCAGCCGGTAGCACGGGGTCAGCGCCAGCACCTGCGCGACAGCGTTGTCGAGGCTCATCCGGTGGCCGACGCTGACGAAGACCGGCTTCACTCCCTCGCGGGTACGCACCACCCGGCCCACCACCTCATCTCCGTCCCGCAGCGCCGACCAGGCACCCCGCTCCGCGGCCGGCGACGCCCACTCACCCACGAGCGGCGTCTTGCCGACACCGATCGCCGGCAGGCCGGTGACGACGCCGAGGTGGCACGCGAGCCCGAACCGGCGCGGATGGGCCAGCCCGTGCCCGTCACAGACGAGCAGCTCGGGGCGGACGGTCAGCCGATCCAGCGCGGCGAGCAGCGCGGGCAACTCCCGGAACGCGAACAGCCCCGGGACGTACGCGAACGCGGGCCGGCCCACGCTCACCGCCCGGTCGACCACCGCGAGCGTCCGGGCGTCGAGCACGGTGACGGCGGCGGCCAGCAGGTCGCCGCTCCCGGCGTACGCCACGTCGAGGCCGGCCACCGTCGCGGGCGCGGAGGGGCCCGGCCCGACCAGGTCGACGCGCGAACGCAACTCCTCCTGTACGGCCACCGCCTCGGCCACGCTGCGCGGCGTCGCCGTCGGGTCCGGCACGGCTGTCGCCCCTCCTCGGGTGCCCCCGGCTACTGGCCGACCCGACCGTCGATCAGCTCGCGGAGCAGGTCCGCGTGGCCGTTGTGCCGCGCGTACTCCTCGATCATGTGGACGAGCAGCTCGCGCAGCGAGATGACCTCCCCATCGCGCTTGCGTCCCGTGGCGCCGAGGTCCGTCCGGCCCACCAGCTGGTCGGCGAACTCGATCTCGGCCCGCCAGTTCCGCCACGCCTCGGCCACCGTCTCGGAATCCGCGATCGCGCCGTTGAAGTCGGCGTCCGGGTCCTCGTCCGTACGGTAGATCGGCGGCGCGTCCTCCCCGGCCATCACCCGGCGGAACCAACCCCGCTCCACCTCGGCCATGTGCCGGACCAGGCCGAGCAGCGAGAGCGTCGAGGGCGGTACGGCGCGCCGGGCCAGCTCCTCCGCGTCGAGGTCGGCGCACTTGAGCTGCAGGGTGAGCCGCTGGTCGCGGAGGTACTCGACGAGGATGGACCGCTCGTCGTCGAAGCCACCCTCCGAGCGCGGATCCTCGTCCGGGTGGATGAACATGTTCGACCAGGCGAAGTTCTGCGTGGGCCGGTGCGCGGCCTTGTCGGTGGCGTCGGGGTCGGGCGAGTCGGCCATACCGCGACCCTCGTGCACATCCACCGTGGCCCGCAAGCCGTTTCCGGCTACTGCCCCTGGTCCGTGCCCAGAGCCGGATCGGCGGCCGGGTCGCCCGCCCGCCGCTGGTCGACGAGCTGCCCACGGGCCATCTGGTCCGCGGCGGCGACCGGCACGCCGGGCTGATCGTGGTCGCCCACGTGCTGCCCGAGTACGACCACCGGCGGCTTCTACAGCTGCACGCCGGTGAGGACGAGCACCCGTGGCTCGGTGTAGTCCTCCATGGCGCTGCGCAGCCCCTCGCGGCCGACGCCGCTGCCCTTCACCCCGCCGTACGGCATCTGGTCGGCGCGGTACGACGGCACGTCGCCGACGATCACCCCACCCACCTCCAGGACCCGGCCGGCCCGGAACGCGGTGCGTACGTCGTGGGTGAAGACGCCCGCCTGGAGCCCGTACGCCGAGTCGTTGACGGCGGCGAAGGCGGCGTCGTCGTCCTGCACCCGGCTGACCACCAGCACCGGGCCGAAGACCTCCTCGGCGACGACCCGGGCGTCGGCGGGCACCCCGGAGAGCACGGTCGGTGGGTAGGTCGCCCCGTCGCGCCGGCCGCCGACCTCGATGGTCGCGCCGGCCGTCGCCGCCTCGTCGACCCACGCCTCGACCCGGCGCGCGGCCTCGACGGAGATCATCGGCCCCACGTCGGTCCGCTCGTCGGCCGGGTCGCCGGTGCGCAGCTCCTGGACGGCGGCGACCAGCCGGGGCAGGAAGCCGTCGTAGATCCACTCGTGCACGTAGACCCGCTGGACCGCGATGCACGACTGCCCGGCCTGGTAGTTGGAGAAGGTCGCGATCCGCTGGGCGGCGAAGCCGAGGTCCTCGTCCGCGGCCCAGTCCGCGCAGATGACCGCGGCCGCGTTGCCACCGAGTTCCAGGGTGACGTGCTTGTCGGGCACCGAGCGGCGGATCGCCGCGCCGACCGGGCCGGAGCCGGTGAAGGACACCACGGGCAGCCGCGGGTCGGCGACCAGGTCGCCGGCGCGGTCGTTGGGCACCGGCAGCACCGAGAACATCCCGGCCGGCAGCTCGGTCTCGGCGAGCAGGTCGCCCAGGAGCAGCGCGGAGAGCGGGGTGGCCGGCGCCGGCTTGACGACGATGGGCGCACCGACCGCGATCGCCGGGGCCACCTTGTGCGCCACCAGATTCAGCGGGAAGTTGAAGGGCGTGATGCCCAGCACGGGCCCCCGCGGCACGCGGCGCACGAGGGCGATCCGGCCGGTGGCGGCGGGGTCGGTGTCGAGCCGTTGCAGCTCGCCGGAGAACCGCCGCGCCTCCTCGGCCGCCCACCGGAACGTGGAGACGGCCCGCCCCACCTCGGCGCGGGCCCACTTCAGCGGCTTGCCGTTCTCGTCGGTGACGAGCCGCGCGATCTCGTCAGCCCGCTCGGCGAGCCGCCGGGACACGTGGTCGAGCGCGCTGGCGCGGACGTGCGCCGGCAGGGCCGCGGCCTCCGCGGCCACCGTGGCGGCTGCCGCGACGGCCGTCTCGCACTGGTCGGGCGTGGCCAGGGTGGTACGCCCCACCGGCCGGCCGTCGTAGGGGTGGTGGACGGTCAGCTCGCCCTCGCCGTGGGCGGGACGACCGGCGACGTAGAAGGCTCTCGACTCCACGTCCGCAGCCTAGACGACCCTCCGGTTCACGGAAACAGTCGCCCAAGGGCTTGTATGCCGCGAATTCAGTAGCCAAGATGGCAGTCAAACTGCGATAACCTCCGCTGACCTCATCCCCGGCCACCCCCCTCGGAGACTCCCATGAGTGACCAGCAGCAGCTGCGCAACTTCGTCAACGGCCAGTACGTCGACCCGGTGGACGGTGGATACGCCGACCTGATCGACCCGTGCACGGGCGAGGTCTTCGCGCAGGCGCCGGTCTCCGGCGCGTCCGACGTGGACGCGGCCATGAAGGCCGCCGCCGACGCCTTCGAGACCTGGCGGGACGTGACCCCGGCCGAGCGGCAGAAGGCGCTGCTCAAGCTCGCCGACGCGGTCGAGGCCCGCGCCGCCGAGCTGGTCGACGTGGAGGTGCGCAACACGGGCAAGCCCCGCCAGCTCACCGCCGAGGAGGAGCTGCCGCCCTGCGTCGACCAGTTCCGCTTCTTCGCGGGGGCGGCCCGCCTGCTGGAGGGCCGCTCGGCCGGGGAGTACCTGGCCGGGCACACGTCGTACGTCCGGCGCGAGCCGATCGGCGTGTGCGCCCAGGTCACGCCCTGGAACTACCCGCTCATGATGGCGGTCTGGAAGATCGCCCCGGCGCTCGCCGCCGGCAACACGGTGGTGCTCAAGCCGTCGGACACCACGCCGGCCTCGACGCTGCTGCTCGCCGAGCTGGCCGCCGAGTTCCTCCCGCCGGGGGTGTTCAACGTGGTCTGCGGCGACCGCGACACCGGCCGGGCCCTCGTCTCGCACCCCACGCCGCAGTTCGTGTCGATCACCGGCTCGACCCGAGCCGGCATGGAGGTCGCCGCGGCGGCGGCCCCCGACCTGAAGCGCACACACCTGGAGCTGGGCGGCAAGGCGCCGGTGGTCATCTTCGACGACGCGGACGTCGCGGCGGCGGCCGAGGCGATCGCCGTTGGCGGGTACTTCAACGCGGGGCAGGACTGCACCGCCGCCACCCGGGTGCTGGCCGGCCCCGGCATCCACGACGACTTCGTGGCGGCGCTCGCCGAGCAGGCCCGCGGCACCAGGACCGGCGCCCCGGACGACGAGGACGTGCTCTATGGGCCGCTCAACAACGCCAACCAGCTCGCCCGGGTCGCTGGCTTCGTGGACCGGCTGCCCGACCACGCCCGGCTCCACACCGGCGGCACGCAGGTCGGCGAGCGGGGCTACTTCTACTCCCCGACGGTCGTCTCCGGGGTGCGCCAGGCCGACGAGATCATCCAGCAGGAGGTCTTCGGCCCGGTCATCACCGTGCAGCGCTTCTCCGACGAGGACGAGGCGGTGCGCTGGGCCAACGGCGTCGAGTACGGCCTCTCCGCCTCGGTCTGGACGAAGGACCACGGCCGGGCGATGCGGATGACCCGCCGGCTGGACTTCGGCTGCGTCTGGGTCAACACGCACATCCCCTTCGTCTCGGAGATGCCGCACGGCGGCTTCAAGCACTCGGGGCACGGCAAGGACCTCTCGGTCTACAGCCTGGAGGACTACACCCGGATCAAGCACGTCATGCACCACATCGAGGGCTGACCGGTGGAGGTCACGAGCACATCCGCGGGCACGCCCCGGCCGCGTACCGGGGCTGGCGCGGTGACCAGCTCCGCGGAGCTGCACAAGCGGCGTACGGCGGCGGTGGCCCGGGGTGTGGGCAGCGTCATCGACTCCTACGTGGACAGCGCGGCGGGCGGCACGGTCACCGACGTCGACGGGCGGGAGTGGATCGACTTCGCGGCGGGCATCGCGGTCACCAACGTCGGCAACGCCGCTCCGCGCGTCGTGGAGGCGGTCCGCGCGCAGGTCGAACGCTTCACCCACACCTGCTTCATGGTGGCGCCGTACGAGTCGTACGTGGCGATCTGCGAGCAGCTCAACGGGCTGACCCCGGGCGGGTTCGAGAAGCGGTCGGCGCTGTTCAACTCCGGCGCCGAGGCGGTGGAGAACGCCGTCAAGATCGCGCGCCACGCGACGGGGCGGCCGGCCGTGGTCGTCTTCGACCACGCCTACCACGGGCGGACCAACCTGACCATGGCGCTGACCGCGAAGAACATGCCGTACAAGCACCGGTTCGGGCCGTTCGCCGGGGAGATCTACCGGGTGCCGATGTCGTACCCGCTGCGCGACGGCGGCCTGGACGGCGCGACGGCCGCGGCGCGGGCGATCGAGACGATCGAGAAGCAGGTCGGTGCGGAGAACGTGGCGGCGCTGCTCATCGAGCCGATCCAGGGCGAGGGCGGTTTCGTCGTACCGGCCGAGGGCTTCCTCCCGGCGCTGCGCGAGTGGGCGACGTCGGCCGGCGTGGTGTTCGTGGCCGACGAGATCCAGACCGGGTTCTGCCGGACCGGCGACTGGTTCGCCTGCGAGCACGAGGGCGTGGAACCGGATCTGGTCACGCTCGCCAAGGGGATCGCGGGCGGGCTCCCGCTGGCCGCGGTCACCGGGCGGGCCGAGCTGATGGACGCGGTGCACGTGGGCGGGCTCGGCGGGACGTACGGCGGCAACCCGCTCGCCTGCGCCGCCGCGCTGGCCAGCATCGAGACGATGCGCGAGCGGGACCTGGCGGCCGCGGCCCGGCGGATCGGCGCCGTCATGACGCCCCGCCTGCGCGCCATCGCCGAGCGCGACCCGCGCGTGGCGGACGTCCGCGGCCGGGGCGCCATGCTGGCCGTGGAGTTGGTGCGGCCGGGCACGCTGACCCCCGATCCGGCCGCGACGGCTGCGGTCTCGGCGGCCTGCCACGCGGCCGGCCTGCTCACCCTCACCTGCGGCACGTACGGCAACGTGCTGCGTTTCCTCCCCCCGCTCGTCATCTCCGACGGCGAGCTGGCCCGCGGCCTGGACATCCTGGAGGCCGCTTTCGGCTGACCGAGGTCGGCCCTGTTCGTGGCACGCCACGGGTGTGCGTTTCCCCCCAGGTCCCACCCGTGGTGTGCCACCCCGTCACCGCACCGTCTCTCGACACCACGCGACTTCCCACCACCGGGCACCACGGCGACCCGTCTTGTCCTATAGTCCTACTGTCGTAGGACAATAGAGGGGAGCCTTCGTAGGTGATCGAGTTCGTGCTGGACGCCCGGTCCAAGGTGAACACGTACGTGCAGCTGATCCAGCAGGTCAAGCAGGCCCTACGGGTGGGGCTGCTGGCACCCGGCGACCAGTTGCCGAAGGTCCGCGACGTGGCGCAGTCGCTGGCGATCAACCCGAACACGGTGCTGAAGGCGTACCGCGAGCTGGAAATCGAGGGTCTCGTGGAGGGACGGCCGGGCGTGGGCACGTTCGTCCGCCGCACCCTCGGTGGCCCTCCCCTCGCCGAGCAGACCGACCTGCGTGACGAGCTGGTGGTCTGGCTGCGTCGCGCCCGCGCCGCCGGCCTCACCCCCGAGGACGTCGTCGCGCTGGTCGAGACCACCCTCCGGGCCACGCTCGCCGCCGACGCGGCCCGCGCGCAGACCGCCGCGGCAGGATGAGAGGAGAGCAGATGGACATCGCGCTGGAGGCCGACCGGCTCGGCAAGCGCTACGGACGGCGGTGGGCCCTGCAGGACTGCTCGCTGAGCCTCCCGGCCGGCGGGATCGTCGGCCTCGTGGGCCCCAACGGCGCGGGTAAGAGCACCCTCCTGCACCTCGCCGTCGGCCTGCTCCGACCCGACTCCGGCGAGGTGCGGGTCTTCGGTCGATCGCCGTACGACAACCCGGCGGTCCTGCCGGACATCGGTTTCGTCGCACAGGACACGCCGCTCTACCGCGATTTCACAGCCGCGGAGCTGGTGCACCTCGGTGGCCGGATGAACACGCGCTGGGACGCGGCACTCGCCCGGGATCGGCTGGCCCAGCTCGGGATCCCGCCGAAGCTGGCGGTCGGCAAGCTCTCCGGCGGGCAGCGCGCGCAGGTCGCCCTCGCGCTCGCCCTCGCCAAGCGGCCGAGGCTGCTGCTGCTCGACGAGCCGGTCGCCAGTCTCGACCCGCTCGCCCGCCGCGAGTTCCTCCAGTCGCTGATGGGCAGCGTCACGGACTCCGGGACGACCGTGCTGCTCTCCTCGCACCTGCTCGCCGACCTGGAGCGCACCTGCGACCACCTGATCGTCCTGAACTCCTCCCGGGTCCGGCTCGCCGGCCCGGTCGACGACCTGGTCGCCGCGCACCGGCAGCTGGTGGGGCCCCGGCACGCCGGCGAGCCGATCGCGGGCGTCGGGACTGTTGTACGCGCCCGGCACACCGACCGCCAGTCGACCCTGCTGGCCCGGATCGCCGGGGTCGTCGACCCGGAGTGGACGGTGCACGACGTGACGCTGGAGGACGTGATCCTGGCCTACCTCGCCGACGACGGCACCGCCGTCGTTCGCACCGACTGGGAGGTGCCCGCGTGATCTGGCTGACCTGGCGCCAGCACCGCCGGCAGGCGCTGTTCACCGCACTGGGGCTGGCCGTCCTGGCCGCCCTCATGGTGCCCACCGGCCTGCTGATGCGCGACGCGTACGCCGACAAGGGCCTCGCCGGGTGCCTCCAGACGCTGCGCGACGGGCAGCCCGACCCCGACCGCGCCGAGGCCTGCAACCGGGTCCTGCACCAGTTCACCGACCGGTTCGAGTCGATGAACCTGCTCGGGGTGCTGTTCCTCGTCCTGCCGTTGCTCGTCGGGCTGTTCTGGGGGGCTCCCCTCGTGGCCCGCGAGGTCGAGCAGGGCACCCACCGGTTCGCCTGGACGCAGGGCGTCAGCCGCCGGCGGTGGGCACTGGTCAAGTTCGGCTTCGTCGGCGCGATCACCGCGCTCACCGCCGTGGCCTACGGTCTCGGCATGAGCTGGTGGGCGGCGCCGCTGAGCGGGGCCGGGCAGCAGAGCCGCTTCGACGTCTTCATCTTCGACATGCAGGGCGTCGTCCCGATCGGGTACACCCTCTTCGCGGTCGCCCTCGGCGTCAGCGCCGGCGTGATCTGGCCGCGCATGGTGCCGGCGATGGCCGTCACGCTCGGCGGGTTCATCGGCCTGAGGGTCGTCCTGACCCTCCTAGCCAGACCGCACTACCTGCCCCAGGAGACGCGGACCCTCCCGATCGAGGGCACCGCCGGGGAGCCGGGCACGTTCGGTGACTGGATCATCGACAAGGGGATCCGGGACGCCGGCGGGAATATGGTGATGTCCGGCGCCCAGGCGTGGTGCCCGCAAAACGCCACCGGACCCGCGGGCGGGCCCTGCCGACCGTTGCAGGAGTTCGGCGCCGGCGCCTACAACTGGCAGCTCTACCAGCCGGCCGACCGGTTCTGGCTGTTCCAGGGCATCGAGGCCGGCATCTTCGTGGCGCTGGCCGCGGTGCTGCTCTACCTCGCCGCCCGACGACTCCGCCGGGTGGCCTGACGGGCCGCCCGGCGGCGATGTGCCCGCCGGCTCCCGCCGGGCGGCCCGACGACGTGCCGGACGGGTCCGCCGGGCGCGACGGCAGCGAGGTCGTGGGAGGCGGAGCAGGGGGGCGGGTGGCGCCCGCCCCCCCTGCTCCCTCAACGTCAGCTGAGCAGTTCGACCACGTTGCGCCGGATCACGTTGCGGCCCGGCTCGCGGACCTGGTCCATCGCCGCCGCGTTCAACAGCACACAACTGCCCGACGGGCCGGTCACCGCCACCGTCACCGCCCGCCCGTTGTCCAGATTGGTCACCCGCAACCGGGTGCCCACCGGGAAGCGGTCACTGGTGGCCGCCGGAGCGCCCCCCGCCGCCGAGAACGTCACCGAGCCGGTGCAGACACCGCGCGCCGTCGCACCGCCGGTGGGCGCCGGGGCGGCAGGCTGGCCCGCGCCGGGCCGGGCCGCGCCCGGCTGGGCGCTGCCCGGCCGGGTCTCGCCCGGAGTCGGCGCGGCCACCCCGTCGTCGAGGCGCTCCACGACGTTGCGCCGGATCACGTTCCGGCCCGGCTCGCGGACCTGGTCCATCGCCGCCGCGTTCAACAGCACACAACTGCCCGACGGGCCGGTCACCGCCACCGTCACCGCCCGCCCGTTGTCCAGATTGGTCACCCGCAACCGGGTGCCCACCGGGAAGCGGCCACTGGTGGCCGCCGGAGCGCCCCCCTCCGCCGAGAACGTCACCGAGCCGGAGCAGACGGACTGCCCTGCCGCCGGAGCGGTGTCGGCGAAACCGAGCCCGGTGCCCACCGCCACGACCGCCGCGGCGGCCACCGCCACCGTCGCCGCCAGCATGTGCCTGCGCTGCACCTTCACGTGTCACTCCCGTCGTCCGCTGGTGTCGTACGACGCCTGGTACGGACGGCGGGCCGATTACGTTCAGCGGCGTCCGCGAGTCACGACGGTCCGTAGCGGGTGGACCCCGCTCCGGTCATCAGCGCCCAGTACCGCTCCCCATAGGACCAGTGCCACCACTCGGTCGGGTAGTTCACCAACCCCACCCCGCCGAGCGCCGCCACCAGGATCTCCCGGTTCCGCCGGCCCGCCGCCGAGATGTGCTCCGCCGCCGTGAAGCAGGCGTTCGCACTCGCCTCCGGGGTGGCGTCGACGGCCGTGCCCATGTCCAGCTCGACACCATCGTCGTCACACAGGGTAAGATCGACAGCGCCACCCGTGCTGTGCGGCGCCACCTCCACCGGCGAGACGAACTTGGTGGTCTCCCGGTGCAGCCGCTCCGGCGACCACTGCGGGTACCGCCGCCGCAGCTCGTCCCGGTAGCCGGTGAAGATGGAGAGCTGCGCCTCGTAGGGGCGGTAGCCCTCGATGACCAGCAGCCGCAGGCCGGCCGGCAGCGCGCGCTGCGCGGCCAGCAGACGCTCCGCCACACCGCGCCGCACCCGGGCGTACGCCCCGGCGGGATCGGCGGCGCGGGTGTCCACCCGCAGCTCCGTCAGCTCGCGCAGGTCGACGAAGGGATCCCCGTCGTCCGTGCTCGGCACCGCCGCCACCCGGGGATCGGAGAGCAGGATCATCCCTGGCTCTCCGGCCGTACGCCCGTGGGCCGCTCCGCGTGCCGTGCGAAGGCGAGGTCGACCAGGCGGTTCACGATGTCCCGGTAGCCGACGCCGGACTCGGCCCACACCTTCGGGTACATGGAGTGCGCGGTGAAGCCGGGCATGGTGTTCAGCTCGTTGACGTACAGCTCGCCGTTCGCCTCGTCGTAGAGGAAGTCGACCCGGGCCAGCCCCCAACCGCCGATCGCCTGGAACGCCCGCACGGACAGCTCCCGGATCCGCTCGGCCACCTCGTCGGGCAGCACCGCCGGGACGATCATCGGGTCGGAGTCGCCGAAGTACTTCTGCCGGTAGTCGAACCAGCCGCCCTCCACCCGCACCTCGCCGACCGCCGACGCCTCCGGACGCCAGCCGCCGAGCACGCCACACTCCAGCTCACGACCGGTCACGCCCTGCTCGACGATGACGACGTTGTCGTGCCGCAGCGCCTCCTCGACGGCCGCCGCCAGGTCGTCGCCCTCGCCCACCCGGGAGATGCCGATGGAGGAGCCCATCCGCGACGGCTTGACGAACAGCGGGCGGTTCAGCCCCACCACCAGCTTCTCCGGGTCGTCGGTGGCCCGGTAGGTCTGCGCGTCGAACGAGACCTGCGGGGTGACCGGCACCCCCTCGGCCCGCAGGGCGCGCTTCATGGCCACCTTGTCCATCCCGATGGCGGAGGCGAGGATGCCGCAGCCGACGTACGGGACGCCGATCGACTCGAGCAGGCCCTGTACCACCCCGTCCTCGCCGAACGGGCCGTGCAGCACGGGGAAGACCACGTCCAGCTCGGCGTGGACCGCGCCGGAGGCGTTCACGGCCGTGACGACCGCCGTGCCCGCGCGGTTGCCGGCCCGCAGCTCCACCAGCGGCCCGGTCACCGTGAGCCGGTCGTCGATGGCCCGGCCGCCACCCACACCGACGCGCAGCTCCGCGAACGTGGCATCCGGCACGAGCCGGAAACCGCCGGTGCGGGTCACGCCGATGGCGACCACCCGGTGGCCGGCGTCGGCCAGGGCCCGGGCCACGCCGAGCGCCGAGGCGCAGGACACCTCGTGCTCCGCGGACGGGCCGCCGAACAGAATTCCGATCCGGACAGGCGTGCTCATGCCGCCACCCCTTCCATCGTCGCCAGGTCGGCGAACTGCCGGGTCGCCAACCGGGCGACCAGTTCCGCTTCGACATTTCCGCCGGTCAGCACCACGCCGACCGTGCGGTACCGCTCACGCCCCCGGCCCTGCACGACGGCGCCGGGCCGGTGGACCGCCTCGCCCAGGTCGGCCGCCAACCGCAGCGCGCCGGCCAGCCCCGCCGCCCCCGACGGCTCGGCGAGCACCTTCAGCTCCATCAGGAGCAGCTGGAACGCCGCGGCGATCTGGTCGTCGTCGACCCGTACGACACCGCGGACGGCGTCCCGCGCCACGGCGAAGGGCAGCTCGCCGACGCAGGTCGGGCGCAGCCCGTCCGCGATCGTGGGCGCCGGCGAGACCGGGGTGGGCCGGCCCTCCGCGAGGCTGCGGGCCAGCGAGTCGCAGCCCACCGGCTCCACGCCGTACACCTCGATCGGCGTCCCGGCGGCCGCGAGACACGCCCCCGCGACACCACCGCCACCGCCGACCGGCAATACCAGCGCGTCCAGCGGGGTGCCGGCGCGCTCCGCCTCCTCGATCAGCTCGAGGCTCGCGCTGCCCTGCCCGGCGATGACGTCCGGGTGGTCGTAGGCGTCGATGAGCGGGTGGCCCTGCGTCTCACTGATGTGGCGGGCGGCGGCGATCCGCTCCTCGAGCGTGGTGCCGGCGAAGACGAGCTGCGCGCCCGCCGCCCGGGCCCGGGCCACCTTGGTCGCCGCCGCGTCGACGGGCAGCACCACGGTCGCGGTGAGCCCGTGCCGCCGGGCCGCCAGTGCCACCGCCACCCCGTGGTTGCCGGTGCTCTGCGCCACCACCCCGGTGTGCCCGGCCGCGGCGAGCCGCCCGACCGCCAGCATGGCGCCGCGCATCTTGTACGAGCCGCCGGTCTGCAGGTTCTCCGCCTTCATGAGGATCCGGACGCCGGCCAGCCGGTCGATCGTCGGCGAGTTCAGCACCGGCGTACGCACGACCCGGCCGGACAGCCACCAGGCGGCCTCCTGCACACGGGCCCGGTCCGGTAGGACCGGTGGCGCGGCCGGGGCCGGCGGTTCTGTGCGGGACATCTTCTCTCCTTCGGGTTTGTGCCTCCGGTCGGCGCGGGGCGGCAGCTCGAACAGCCACCACGCGCCGACGGCCAGCAGCCCGCGGTGGACGGCCAGGCTGAGTGCCAGCACCATCGCGGTGAGCAGGACCGGGTATCCGGCCACCAACAGGGCCCGTTCCGGCCCGCTCAGCTGCGTGACCGGGTCGGCGACGAGCCGGTGCAGCAGGGCGAGCACCGGCATGTGGATCACGTAGATCGGCAGCGTGCGGGTGCCGAGCGCGGCGAGGGCCCGGCCGAGCACCCGCTGCCGCCGGGCGACGACGGCCGCCACGGTGAGGCCGAACGCGACCGCCGTGACGGAGACGAGCGGCCACACGCCGAACCAGCGCTCGGCGCCGGCCAGCCCCATGGCGGCCAGCGCCACCGCGTACACCACGGCGGTCCAGACCAGGCGACGGCGGGTGGCGGTCGACGCCCAGCGCGTCAGGCGCGGGCGCAGGTGCACGCCGGCCAGGAAGAACACGAGATTCTGGTAGACGCCGCCCCGGTTGCCGGGGGTGTCGAGCAGGCCGGCGGCCGCGACGGCCGACAGCACTCCCGCCGCCGCGAGCACGACCCCGGGGTGGACCCGCCGCAGCGCCTTGGCCACCACGAAGTAGACAGCCAGCGCGTACAGGTACCAGAGGTTGGACGGCGTGACGGTGAGCTGGGCGAACAACCCGCCGAGGCTGGTGGCCCGGTCGGTCGGGAAGCCGGGGGCGAGCGCCAGCAGGGCGGTGTGGATCAGCAGCCACGCGCCGTAGAGGTAGAGGTTGCGGGCGATCCGCGGCCGGCCGGACACCCGCCACGACCGGGCGACGGCGTTGGCCGCGAAGATGCCGGAGATGGTGAAGAAGAGCGGCATCCGCAGCGGCAGGAGCTGCTCCCCGAGCAGCCCCCACGCCCCCGGCACCGGCACGCCCACCCGCCAGTCGATCTGGAGGTAGTCCTTCACGATCACGTGCCAGACGACGACGAGGATGATGCAGGCGCCCTTCGCCACGTCGGCCCACATCTCGCGGCCCGCCTTCGGGGCGGCCGTGACCGTGGGCAACGGCTGGGTGGCGGTGCTCAACGTGTCTCCTCTCCGGCGGCGCCGCCGGTGCCGGGGCACCGCGGCGGGACCGGTCGTTTCCGGGCAGGCCGGAACCGGGTTCCGGCGACGCGGATCCCTGGGGCGAACGGTCGGGTCTGGTGGGTCGGGTCAGGTCAGGTGCGGGGCGGGCAGCTCCACGTCGACGCGCAGGCCGCCGCCGTCGACGGGTCGGGCGGCGATGATGCCGTCGTGCGCCTGGGTGATCGAGCGAGCGATGGCGAGGCCGAGCCCGGCGCCGCCACTCTGGTTGGTGCGGTCCCGGGCCAGGCGCCGGAAGGGTTCGAAGAGGCCGGCGACCGCCTCGGCCGGGACCACCTGACCGCTGTTGGCGACGCTCAGCGCGGGGGCCCGGCCGACGGTGACGGTGAGCCAGCCGCCGGCACAGTTGTACTTGATCGCGTTCTCCACGAGATTGGTCACCAGGCGCTCCAGCAGCACCCGCTCGCCCATCACGACGCGGGGAGCGAGGTGGTGCTGCACCGTCACGCCGGCCGCCGTGGCGCGGTCCTGGTGCGCGGCCAGCACAGCGCGGGCGATCTCGTCGAGGCGCTGCGGGGTCGAGGAGCGCAGCCCCTGGTCACTCTCGCTGAGCGCGAGCAGCCCCTCGATGAGGCGCTCGTTGCGCTCGTTGGTCTGCAACAGCTGGGCGGTCAGCAGCTCCATCTGGTCGCCGGTGAGCGACTGCGCCATGCCCACCTCGATGAGCGTCCGCTGGACCGCCAGCGGCGTCCGCAGCTCGTGCGAGGCGTTCGCGGCGAACCGCCGCTGCCCCTCGTACCCGGCGGCGATGCGTTCCATCATCTGGTCGATGGCCGAGGAGAGCCGGGCCAGCTCGTCACGGCCGTGACGGCGGATGCGGTAGCCGAGGTTCTGCGGCCCGACGTGCCCGATCGGCTCGGCGAGGTCGCGCACCGGCCGCAGGCACCACTGCGCCGCGCCCCAGAGCGCCGCCAGGGCGGCCAGCACGAGGAGCAGCTCGATGGCCCCCGGGATCGCCGTGTCGAGCTGGCGGGCCGGCTCGCACGCCACGGAGAGCCCGGGCACCGGCAGGCTGCAGATCTCCAGGGCCGGCCGCCAGAGCATGCCCAGCAACCACCTGGTCAGGCCGGGCATGTAGAGCCCGGCGAACAGCGCGACTGCGCCGACCAGGACAACCCGGCGGCGGGGGGTCACTCGGGCCCGCCGATCCGGTAGCCGGCCCGGGGCACCGTGTGGATGATGCCGGGCTGGCCGAGCTTCTTGCGCAGGGTCATCACCGTCACCCGCACCGCGTTGGTGAACGGGTCGGCGAACTCGTCCCACGCCTGTTCCAGCAGGTCCTCCGCGCTGACGACCCGCCCGTTCGCGCGCATCAGCACGTGCAGGACGGCGAACTCCTTGGGGCTGAGGTTGACCTGGCGCCCGTCGCGGCTGACCGTGTGCCGGGCCACGTCGAGCGCCACACCATGCTGCTCCAGCACGGGCGGTACGGCCGGCGCGGACCGCCGCCCGAGGGCCTGCACCCGGGCGACCAGCTCGGCGAAGGCGAACGGCTTGGTCAGGTAGTCGTCGGCGCCGAGGCCGAGGCCCTCCACCCGGTCCCGGATGCCGGCGGCCGCGGTGAGCAGCAGCACCCGGGTGCCGGCGTCGGACCCGGCTAGGCTGCGGCACACCTCGTCGCCGGTGTGTCCGGGCATGTCCCGGTCCAGCACGGCCACGTCGTACCGGTTCACGGCGATCCGCTCCAGCGCACCGTCGCCGTCATAGCAGACGTCGACCGCCATCGAGAAGCGACGCAGCCCCTCGGCGACCGTGTCCGCCAGCAGGCGCTCGTCGTCCGCCACCAGTACCCGCACGCTCTCTTCCCCCGTGGTTCCTCGTTGTCAGGCATACGGTCCCAGCCAGGAGATAAGGGTTCCGTAAGAGCCACCGGGGCCATCCTCCACTCCGGGGGCACAAGGACAAATGGTGTCAAGCCGGAGTGCGCCAGCGAGCGTCGGTCCTGCGCTGTCTGGGCTCTTCGTCCCTGCTCACGCCGCCGCGAAGCAGCGCGGAGTGACCTGAATCACCCCATGGGCCGCCCCGGCGGGCGCTCCGATCGCCCTTGGCGTCCGGCGGTGATGTGGGTCACGATGGGGCGGGAGGAGGTCGCCGGTGGCTGACCCGTGGCTCGCCCTGGAATTCGGCGCCGATCCGGCGGAGCGGATCGCGCAGGTCGCCGCCGCGCACGAGGCGTTCCTCACCGCCGGCACCGCCCCCGACCGCGTCCGCGAGGTCGTACGGCGGTCGTGGGAGCGGTCCGCGCTGGTCGACCCGGAGGCCACCGCCCCGGTCGACCTCGCCGACGACACGCTGGAGAGCTACCGGGCGGCGCACCCCCTGGCCCGGGTGCTGCCGCTCTTCCGCGATTTGCTCGGCGGCATCGCCTTCGACGGCGCGCACCTCATGGCGGTGTGCGACGAGTTCGGGCGGCTGCTCTGGGTGGAAGGCCATCCGGGGGTGCGCCGCAGCGCCGAACGCATGAACTTCGTGCCCGGCGCCCGGTGGGACGAGGCGCACGCCGGCACCAACGCCCCCGGCACCGCCCTCGCCGTCGACCACAGCGTGCAGATCTTCGCCACCGAGCACTTCGTCCGGCCGGTGCAGCGCTGGACGTGCGCCGCCGCCCCGATCCACGACCCGGTCACCGGCCGGCCGCTCGGCGCGATCGACATCACCGGCGGGGACCACCTGGCCACGCCGCAGAGCCTCGCCCTGGTGCGGGCCACCGCGCGCGCCGCCGAGGCGTTCCTGGCCGGCGACGCGCCCGCCGACCCGGCGGTCGTGCACGTCGCCGCGCTGGGCCGTGACGAGGCGGAGGTACGCGTCGGCGGTCGGCGCATCCGCCTCGGCCGGCGGCACAGCGAACTGCTCGTGCTGCTCTGCGACCACCCCGAGGGGCGCACCGGTGAACAGCTCGGCCTCGACCTCTACGGCGACGACCGGTTGCACCCCGTGACCCTGCGCGCCGAGCTGTCCCGACTGCGCCGGGTGCTCGGCGAGGAGCTGCTCGACTCCCGCCCCTACCGCCTGCGCGGCACCGTACGCGCCGACTTCGGCACCGTCACCGAGCTGCTCGAACGCGGCGATCCGGCGGGAGCGCTGCGGGCGTACCGCGGGCCGCTGCTGCCCGCGTCGGACGCGCCGGGAGTGGCCCGGCTGCGCCGCCTCGTCGACGGGCAGCTCCGCGCGGCCGTCCTGGCCGCCGCGGACCCGGCGCTGCTGGCGGCCTGGACGGCGACGCCCGCCGGCGCCGACGACCTCACCGCGTGGCAGGCGCTGGCGCGGGCGTTGCCGCCGGGGGCGCCCCGCCGGCCCCTCGCCCTCGCCCGGGCCCGCCAGCTCGCCGAGGAGTACGAGCTGCCGCGCGCAACGTCCCTGCAACGTCGCTGACACTAACGTCCCCGCCGTCCACCCGTGACGGACGGCGGAGGTACCCATGACGCGCTACGACGCCCCCACCCACTGGCAGTCCCGCTACGACCACTTCATCGGCGGCGAGTACGTGAAGCCGCACGGCGGCCGGTACTTCGAGAACCCCACCCCGGTGACCGGGCAGACCTTCTGCGAGGTGGCCCGGGGCACCGCCGAGGACGTGGAGAAGGCCCTCGACGCCGCGCACGGCGCCGCCGACGCCTGGGGCCGCACGTCCGTGGCCGAGCGGGCCCGCATCCTCAACCGGATTGCCGACCGGATGGAGGAGAACCTCGAATCCCTCGCGATCGCCGAGACCTGGGAGAACGGCAAGCCGATCCGCGAGACGCTGGCCGCCGACATCCCCCTGGCCATCGACCATTTCCGGTACTTCGCCGGGGCGATCCGCGCCCAGGAGGGCTCCCTCGGCGAGATCGACGACGACACCGTCGCGTACCACTTCCACGAGCCGCTCGGCGTCGTCGGCCAGATCATCCCGTGGAACTTCCCGCTGCTCATGGCCACCTGGAAACTCGCCCCGGCCCTCGCCGCCGGCAACGCGGTGGTGCTCAAGCCCGCCGAGCAGACACCCGCGTCGATCCACTACTGGCTGTCGCTCGTGGCCGACCTGTTGCCGCCCGGCGTCGTCAACGTGGTCAACGGGTTCGGTGTCGAGGCCGGCAAGCCGCTCGCCTCCTCGCCGCGGGTGGCCAAGGTCGCGTTCACCGGCGAGACCACCACCGGGCGGCTGATCATGCAGTACGCCAGCGAGAACATCAAGCCCGTCACCCTGGAGCTGGGCGGCAAGAGCCCGAACATCTTCTTCGACGACGTGAGCGCCGCCCGCGACGACTTCTTCGACAAGGCGCTCGAAGGCTTCACCATGTTCGCCCTCAACCAGGGCGAGGTCTGCACCTGCCCGTCCCGGGCGCTGATCCAGCAGGGCCACTACAGCGACTTCCTCGCCGCCGCCGTGGAGCGGACGAAGGCGGTGCGGCAGGGGCACCCGCTCGACACGGACACGATGATCGGGGCGCAGGCGTCCAACGACCAGCTGGAGAAGATCCTGTCGTACCTGGACATCGGCCGGCAGGAGGGGGCGCGGGTGCTGGCCGGTGGGGCGCGGGCCGACCTCGGCGGCGAGCTCTCCGGCGGGTACTACGTCGAGCCGACCATCTTCGAGGGCGACAACTCCATGCGGATCTTCCAGGAGGAGATCTTCGGCCCGGTCGTCTCGGTGACCTCGTTCGCCGACCTCGACGACGCCGTGAAGATCGCCAACGACACCCTGTACGGCTTGGGCGCCGGCGTGTGGACGCGGGACATGAACACCGCCTACCGGGCTGGCCGCTCGATCCAGGCCGGTCGGGTGTGGACGAACTGCTACCACGCGTACCCGGCGCACGCGGCGTTCGGCGGCTACAAGCAGTCCGGGATCGGCCGGGAGAACCACAAGATGATGCTGGAGCACTACCAGCAGACCAAGAACCTGCTGGTCAGCTACTCCCCGAAGAAGCTCGGCTTCTTCTGATGGGCACCGATCCGTCGGGCGCCGCGGTTCCCGGTACGCCGGGCGCCGCGGCGCCGCCCTCCCCGGCCCCGCTCCCCCGCGCTCCGTCCGGGATCTCGCTTCCCCCCGCGCCGGACCCCGTGTCGCTGACGCCGGCCGCGGCGGAGCTGATCCGGACCCTGCGGGAGCAGCACGGGCCGCTGATGTTCCACCAGTCCGGCGGCTGCTGCGACGGCAGCGCCCCGATGTGCTACCCGGCGGGCGAGTTCCGGACGGGCGGTTCGGACGTGCTGCTCGCGTCGCTCGTGGTCGACGGCGTACCGGAGCCGGTGCAGTTCTGGATGTCCCGCTCCCAGTGGGAGCTGTGGAAGCACACGAGGCTCACCGTCGACGTGGTGCCCGGGCGGGGCAGTGGCTTCTCCCTGGAAGCCCCGGAGGGCGTCCGTTTCCTGATCCGCTCCCACCTGGCCTGACCCCCACTCTCCCCCTCTACCCCGTCGATCATGCAGTTGTGGCACCTCACGAAAGGCGTGAATCGGCACGAAGCCTGGCACCACGACTGCATGATCGACGCGAGAAGGGGAGGGGTTAGTCGTCGCAGCCGTAGCCGTCGTTGTCGCGGTCCAGGTCGTAGATGTCGGTGCCGATGACTTTCACCGGGCCGGTCACGTACCTGGGGCCGTTGCCTCCGCCGCCGGCGCAGTCGACGTCGCTGGCCACCGGGACGCACCCGCCGTAGTTGGGGTCACAGGTCGGGGCGGCCTTCGTCCCCACCGCGACGACCTCGGTGACCGGCTGCTTCGTGACCACGGATCTCACGAGCTTCTTGCCCGTCTGCACGCCGTTGGTCAGGGTCACCTGGTAGGTCAGGGTCCGCACGCCGTTGACACCCTTGGTCCGGGTGACCCGCCTGCCCTCGGCCAGATTCGGGTCCTTCACCGTACGCCGACCGTGCTTGATGGTGGCCGTCTCGGTGACCGTACGCGTCTGCACCCTCGGGCTGGGCCTGGCGGCGGGCGACGGCGGGGTGGACGTGCCGGCGGGGGACGGAGTCGCGGCGGGGGTGGTCGGTGGCGGAGTCGCCGCCGTCGACGGCTCCGTGGGAACGCTCGCCGGGATCTCCGGCTCGGCGGCGGCGACGGCCTGGCCCGGCTTGGCCGGAGCACCCGACGACGGGCTGGGCTGCGGGTCTCCGAAGACGGCGGCGACGACCGTGGTGCCTCCACAGCAGAACAGCACGAACGACAGCGCTCCGGCGCCGACGATCGTCAGGGCGCGCTGAGCGGGGCTGAGCCGGCTGAACCAGCTCCTGCGGGGCGGCGGCACGAACGCGCCCGGCGGCGGCGAGAACGGTGGCGGTTGATGTGTCACGCCGCGAGTCTCGCGGCACTCGACCGTGTGGCAGATCCCCTTACCTGCCTGATCGCCCGCGACGACCGTCGGCGGCGGCGTCGACGCGGGCACAGATCGACACTGAAAGTAGTTGTTGTGTCAACCACCGGTGCCGCCGAGGAGCCGATCGGCCACTGAGGAACCGGACTCGCGGTGGAGTCGCGGCTAGCGCAGAGTGACCGCGGCGAGGCCCCCGGCCAGCAGGAGCACGGGCAGGGCCGACAGCGTGCCGGCGACCGCCGGGGACCGGAGCCGGCCACGCCGTACGGTGAGCCAGAGCAACACGAGGCTGGCCAGCGTCGCCGCGAACAGCGCCGGAACCAGTGTGTAGAGACCGAAGAGCAGCCACCGCTCCCGCTCCGAGGCGCACTCGTCGCCGCAGCCCTGGGGCACGGCGTCGGAGAGCAGCGCCAGCCCGCCCGCGAAGACCACGACCACGGCGACGTACCACGCCAGCGTGACCAGGATGGTGGCCCGCGGATCGGGTCGGCGGGGATCGACAGGAGTCGCAGCCATGCGCCGATTATGGCCGCGCGCCACGGCCGACACGGGCCCGGCCGGGCTCAGCGGCCGTCGAGGAGGGGCTGGTGGGGGTTCCAGGCAGGGCCGCCGGCGGCGTCGCGGCGGCGACGGGCGATCGCCGACAGGGCTTCCAGCACCACCCGGTTGCCGAGGTACGCCGTGATGTCCGCGTGGTCGTACGGCGGCGCGACCTCGACCACGTCCACCCCCACGATCGGCAGCTCGTAGCAGCAGCGGCGGACCGCGTCGAGCAGTTGCCGGGAGGTGAGCCCGCCAGGTTCCGCGGTGCCGGTGCCCGGCGCCATGCCCGGGTCGACCACGTCCACGTCGACGGAGAGGAAGACGCCCTCGCACTCGTCCACCGCGATCTCGAACGCCTCGGCGAGGCAGGTGTCCAGCCCGCGCGCCACCAGCTCGGTCATCTCGTACGAGCGCATCCGCTGCGCGGCCATCCAGGCGAGGGTCGACGGCCCCGGCCAGTAGCCGCGCAGTCCGATCTGGAGGAACCGGTCGCCCCGGACGGCCCCCGACTCGATCAGCCGCCGCATCGGCTGGCCGTGGCCGTACAGGCTGCCGAACTCGACGTCGCCGGTGTCGGCGTGCGCGTCGAAGTGCACCAGCGACACCCGCCCGAGACCGTGGTGGCGGGCCACCCCGGTAGCGTCGGGCAGGGCGATGGAGTGGTCGCCGCCGAGCACGATCGGGACGGCCCCCGCCGCGGCGACCACGTGGACGGCGCTCTCCAGCGCCGTCAGCGACCGCTCGATGTCGCCCGCGAACATCTCCACGTCACCGGCGTCGTACACCCGCAGGTCGCGCAACGCGTCCACACGCAGGGCGAGGGACGGGCGGGAGCCGTCGTGCGGCAGGTAGCAGGCCTGCCGGATGGCGGACGGGCCGAAGCGGGTGCCCGGCCGGTGCGAGGTGCCTCCGTCGAAGGGCGCGCCGACGATCACCACGTCGGCGTCGGCGAAGGACGCCGGGTCGGTCAGGTCGCACGCGGGCACGCCGAGGAAGGTCAGGTCGGGCCCGTACATGGCGCCGTAGCGGCTCATCGCTCCTCCATGCCCCAGGGCGAGCCGTAGTCGGTCAGCAGGTCGAGGAAGGGCCGCGGGGGCAGCGCCTCCGGGCCGAGCACCCCGGTGCCGGCCCACGTTCCCGAGGCGAGCAGCTCCAGCGCGACCACCGGGTTGACGGCGGTCTGCCAGACCACCGCCTGGTGGCCGTACTCCCGCATCGACCACTCGTTGTCGACCACGTGGTGGAGGTAGACCCGCCGCGGCCGGCCGTCGACCCCCGTGCCGGTCACGTACGTACCGGCACAGGTCTTGCCGCGCATCCGGTGGCCGAGGGTGGCCGGGTCGGGCAGGCAGGCGGCCACCACGTCCCGGGGCGACACCGACACGTCGCCGACGCGCACCGGGGAGGTGGCATCCAGGCCCAGCTTGTGCAGGGTCTTGAGCACCCCGATGAACTCGTCGCCGAGGCCGTACTTGAAGCTCACCCGCTTCGCCGGCACCCAGCGCGGGATGAGGAGCACCTCCTCGTGCTCCACGTTGACGCACTCGACCGGGCCGATGCCGGCGGGGAAGTCGAAGACCTCGGGCTCGGAGAACGGCGGCGTGGTGTACCAGCCGCGGCCGGACTCCCAGACCACCGGCGGGTTGAGACACTCCTCGATCGTCGTCCAGATGGAGAACGACGGAGCGAAGTCGTAGCCGTCGACGGTCAGGTTCGCCCCGTCGCGTACGCCGATCTCGTCGATCTCGGCGAAGAGCTCGTCGGCGGCGTACCGGGCGAACACGTCGGACAGACCGGGCTCGACACCGATGCCGCAGAGCGCCAGCCGGCCCGCCCCGGCCCACTGGTCGGCGCGCGCGAACTGTTCGTCGCCGAGCTTGACCCCGGTGCGCTCGTAGGGGTGCGACGGGTGCGGCCGGGACAGTGACATCGCCATGTCGAGGTAGTCCGCGCCGGCCGCGAACGCGCCGTCGAAGATCGGCATCACGAACCGCGGGTCGACCGCGTTCAGCACGTGCGTGATCCGGTGCGCCCGGCAGAGCGCGGCGACCTCCGCCGCCGACGAGGCGTCCACCCGGGCGGCCGTGAACCGGTCGTCGCGCCCGGCGACGGCCCGCGTCGCCCGGTCGACGTCGTGGTCGGCCACCACGAGGGCGTCGAAGAAGGTACGGCGGGCCGCGATGGCGACGGCGGCGGAGCCGACGCCACCGGCGCCGACGAGGAGGATACGCATCAGGAATCGAACCCCAGACCGAGACGATCGAGCGTACGGAGCCAGACGTTGCGCCGGCCCTGCCGCGCGTCGGCGCGCGCCAGGGACCAGCGGGTGAGGTTGATGCCGGCCGCCCGGAAGGGCTCCGGCGGGAACGGCAGCGGTGTGGTGCGGACGAGGTCGAGCCGGGTCAGCGGGGTGTCCGCGCCGGCGAGGAGGTCGAGCATCACCCGGGCACCGAACCGGGTGGCTCCGACGCCCAGCCCCGTGTACCCGGCCGCGTACGCGAGGCGCCCCTCGTACGCGGTGCCGAAGAAGGGGCAGAACCGGGTGCAGGTGTCGATGACCCCCGCCCAGCGGTGACTGAAGCGCAGGCCGTCGAGCTGCGGGAAGGTGGTGAAGAAGTGCCCCGCCAGCGTGCAGAAGGTGTCCCACCGCTGCTCCAGCGAGGGGGCCACGCGGTTGCCGTAGTGGTAGACGGCGTCGTATCCGCCGAACAGGATCCGGTTGTCGGCGGTGATCCGGTAGTAGTGGAACTGGTTACCGGTGTCCGCGAGGCCCTGCCGGTTCGCCCAGCCGATCGACCGGCGCTCGTCGTCCCCGAGCGGCTCGGTCATGAGCGCGTAGTCGTAGACCGGCACCACCCACGCGCGCAGCCGGCGCAGCAGCGGCGGGAACGCGTTGGTGGCGAGCACGACCTGGCGTGCCCGCACCGACCCGGGTTCCCGGTCGGGGCCGCCCACCGTCGTGGCCCGCAGCGCCGCGCCGTCGCGGCCCAGCCCTGCGACCCGGGTGTGCTCGACGATCCGCACCCCGAGGCCCAGGCAGGCCCGGCGCAGCCCCCAGGCCAGCTTCGCCGGGTCGACCATGGCCACCCGGTCCCGGTCCCACATCCCGCCGAGGTACGTCGGGGAGTTCACCTCGGCGCGCACCTCGTCGGCGTCGAGCAGCCGCACGTCGTGGCCGTACCGGCGGGCCAGCTCGGCGTCCTCGGCGAGCCCGTCGAGCTGGTACGGCTCGACCGCCACGGCCAGCTCCCCGGTGCGCTCGAAGTCGCAGTCGATGCCGTACTCGGCGACGGTCGCGGCGATCGCGTCCAGGTTCTCCCGGCCCAGCCGCTCCAGCACGTCGATCTCGCCCGGGAACCGCTCGGCGCCGTTGGCGAACCCGTGGGTGAGCGAGGCGGCGCAGAACCCGCCGTTGCGCCCGGAGGCGGCCCAGCCGCAGGTGCCGGCCTCGACCAGCAACACGTCCCGACCGGGGTCGTCGCGCTTGGCGAGCAGGGCGGCCCACAACCCGCTGTACCCGCCGCCGATCACCAGCAGGTCGGTGGAGTCGGCCCCGGACAGCGGCGGCAGCGGGTCCGGGCGCTCCGGACGGTCCAGCCAGTACGGCACCGGCGCCGCGTCGGTCAGGGTGCGGCCGGCCTGCCGGGGGTTCATGACACCCGCCGTGCCGCTCGGGTGTCGGGCGGGCCGACCGGCAGCGCGGCCCGCCGTGCCCGGCGTCCGCGCAGCGTGCTGGCGAGCACCAGCAGCAGCGCGACGAGGAACATCGCGGTGCCGATCACGTTGACCTGCGGCGGGATGCCGCGCTGGGCGGCGCCCCAGACGTACATCGGGAACGTGACGGTGGTGCCGGCGTTGAAGTTCGTGATGATGAAGTCGTCGAAGCTCAACGAGAAGGCGAGCAGCGCGGCGGCCACGATGCCGGGCAGCACCAGCGGCAGGGTGATCCGCCGGAACGTCTGCCACTCGCTGGCGTAGAGGTCCATGGCGGCCTCCTCCAGGCGGGAGTCCATACCGGCGAGCCTCGCCTTGACGGTGACCACCACGAACGAGACGCAGAACATGACGTGCGCGATGACGATCGTCCAGAAGCCCTGCGGCACCCCGGCGGCGACGAAGAGGGCGAGCAGCGAGGTGCCCATCACGAGTTCGGGGGTGGCCATCGGCAGGAAGATCAGCACGTTGATCCCGGCCCGGCCGCGGAGCCGGTGCCGGACCAGGGCGAACGCCATCAGCGTGCCGAGCACCGTGGACACCGCCGTGGCGAGGAAACCGATCTGCACGCTGCGCACCACGGCGTCGCACATGTCGGAGGTGGCGCACGGGTTGCGCCAGTTGTCCAGCGTGAACTCGTGGAAGTCGTAGGAGAGCCGGCTGGTGGGGCGGTTGAACGACAGCGCGGCCACCACCACGATCGGCAGCGACAGGTAGCCGAGCACCAGCAGCGCCACGCCCAGCACCCACCGGTCGGCGACCCAGCGCCAGAACCGCGCCATCAGAGCACCTCCTCCGTGCCGCTGCGCCGCAGGTAGACGAAGACCACCGCGAGGATCGCCGCCATCAGCAGGAACGACAGCGCGGCACCCTGCGGGTAGTCGAGCCGGACCAGGAACGCCGAGTCGATGACGTTGCCGATCATGTACTCGTTCGGGGTGCCGAGCAGCTCGGCGTTGATGTAGTCGCCGCTCGCCGGGATGAAGAAGAGCAGCGTGCCGGCGACCAGGCCGGGCATCGACAGGGGCAGGGTCACCGTGCGGAACGCCCGGACGGGGCTCGCGTACAGGTCGCTCGCCGCCTCCAGCAGCCGGGAGTCCAGCCGCTCCAGGCTCGCGTAGAGCGGCAGCACGAGGAACGGCAGGAAGTTGTACGTCAGGCCGAGCACCACCGCGATCGGCGTGGCCAACAGCCGCCCGTCGGGGCCGAGGAGGTGGACGTCGCGCAGCAACCCGACCACCCAGCCGTTGTCCGACAGGATCGTCTTCCACGCCAGGGTGCGGACCAGGAAGCTGGTGAACATCGGCGCGACCACGCACACCAGCAGCAGGTTCTTCCAACGACCGGCCTTCTGCGCGATCGCGTACGCCAGCGGGTAACCCATCAGCAGCGCCAGCACCAGCGCCGCCGCGGCGTAGCCGAACGAGCGCAGGAACTGCGGCCAGTACGCCGCCAGCGCGTCCGGGTAGTTGCCGAATTCCCACGTCAGCGCGTACCCGGTGGCGAGGGAGCCGGCGGGGTCGTAGAGGCTGGCCGCGGCGAGCTGCACGAGCGGCAGGGCGAAGAACAGCAGCAGCCAGGCCCCGCCGGGCAGCAGGAGCAGGTACGGCAGGAGCCGGTGCCGCCCCCGTCGTGCGGCCGGTGCCGGGGTGGCCGACGGTGTGCCGGTCGGTACGTGGGCGAGGGCTGTCACGAGGACGCCCCGACCGGCTCGTCGAGCGGCGCCGTGGCCGGTTGCGGCTCGCCGGGATCGCGGGCCAGCAGGAAGCTGTGCCGGGGATCCCAGTGGGCCACCGCCTCGGTGCCGACCGCCAGGCGTTCGGTGCTGCCGCTGTTGGCCGCGAAGACCGACAGCTCGCTCCCCCAGGCGGTACGCAGCAGGTACTGGGTGCTGACCCCGACGTACGAGGCGTCGGTGATCACTCCGGCCAGGTGCTGGTGGCCGGCGGGAACCTGGTCGGCGGAGCCGATCAGGTGCAGCTTCTCCGGGCGTACGCCCAGGTGGACCGGCCCCCGGTCGGCCCGCGCCCGGCCGGCGGGCACCGAGTAGCGGGCGCCGTACGCCGTGACCGGCACCTCTCCCCCGGTGGCGCCGGCGGCCTCCCCGGCCAGCAGGTTGGACTGGCCGAGGAAGTTCGCCACGAACGCGGTGGCCGGGAACTCGTAGATGTCGGCCGGGGCGCCGAGCTGCTCGATCCGGCCGGCGTTCATCACCGCGACCGTGTCGGCCATCGTCATGGCCTCCTCCTGGTCGTGGGTGACGTGCACGAAGGTGATGCCGACCTCGGTCTGGATGCGCTTGAGTTCGATCTGCATCTGCCGCCGCAGCTTGAGGTCCAGCGCGCCGAGCGGCTCGTCGAGCAGCAGCACCTGCGGGTGGTTGATGAGCGCCCGGGCCAGCGCGACCCGCTGCTGCTGGCCGCCGGAGAGCTGGGCGGGCCGGCGCGGGCCGTAGCCGTCGAGCTGCACCAGCGCCAGCATCCGCTGGACCTGCTCGTCGACCTTGCGGATACCGCGCCGGCGCAGCCCGAACGCCACGTTCTCGTAGATGTCCAGGTGCGGGAAGAGGGCGTAGCTCTGGAACACCGTGTTCACCGGCCGCTTGTACGGCCGCAGCCGGGCGATGTCCCGTTCTCCGAGGAGCACCTGCCCGCTGGTCGGCTCCTCCAGCCCGGCGATCATCCGGAGGGTGGTGGTCTTGCCGCACCCGGACGCCCCGAGCAGGGCGAAGAACGAGCCCTGTGGGATGGTCAGGTCGAGCTCGTCGACCGCGGTGAAGATGCCGAACCGCTTGGTGAGGTTGGCCAGTCGCAGGTCGCCGGCCGGGGTGTCGCGTCCCACTGTCGTCCCGCCCATCTTGCTCGTCAGGCCCCGATGACCTGCTGGAACTTGCCTTCGTACTCGCGCTCCTGCTGTTCGTCCAGAGCCATGAAGACCTTGGCCTTCGCGAGCATCGCGTCGTCGGGGAAGATCAACGGGTTGGCGGCCAGCTCCGGGTCGATCTTCTCCATCTCGGCCTGGGCGCCCTGCACCGGGCAGATGTAGTTCACGTATGCGGCCAGCTTCGCGGCCACCGCCGGCTCGTAGTAGTAGTTCATGAGCTGCTCGGCGTTGCCCTTGTGGCTGGCCTTGTTCGGCACCAGCATGTTGTCCGACCAGAGCATCACGCCGGACTCGGGCACCACGAACTTGACGTTCTCGTCCTCGAAGCCCAGCTGGATGACGTCGCCGGACCAGCCGATGCACGCGGCGATGTCCCCCTTGGCCAGGTCGGGCGCGTAGTCGTTGCCGGTGAACTTGCGGATCTGGCCGGAGTCGACGGCCTTCTTCAGCGTGTTGAGCGCGTCGTCGAACTGTGCCGCCGTGAAGTTCGCCGGGTCGTGGCCGTTCGACTGGAGCAGCAGCCCCATGGTGTCGCGCATCTCGGACAGCGCCGTCACCTTGCCCTTCAGGTCGGGGCGGGTGAGCAGCTCGTCGACCGTCCGCAGCTCCTTGGTGACCTTGCCGTTGTACGCGATGCCGGCGAGCCCGGACTGCCACGGCACGGCGAGCTGGTTCTCCTTGTCGAAGGAGCGCCCGCGCAGCGACGGCAGCAGGTTCGCCTGGACGTTGGGAATCTTGGCCGGGTCGAGCTTCTGGATCCAGCCGAGGCGGATCATCCGCGCGGCCATCCAGTCGGTGACCACCACGATGTCCCGGTCGGTGGGCTGGCAGGCGGCCAACTGGTTCTGCACCTTGCCGAAGAACTCGTTGTTGTCGTTGATGTCCTCGGTGTACGTCACCTGGACGCCGCTGCTGGCGATGAACGCGTCGAGGGTGGGCCGCTTCGACTCGTCCGCCTCGTCGACGTCCATGTACTGGGGCCAGTTCGAGAACGCGAGCTTCTTCTCGGTGCCGGAGAGATCCTCGCTGACGCAGCCGGCCTCGGTCTGCTGTGCGCCTTTCGTACCGCAGCCGGTCAGCGCGCCGCCCGCGGCGAGCAGGGCGGCCGAGCCGAGGGCGCCGGTGAGCAGCCCGCGCCGGGAGACGGGCCGGAAGGGAGTGCGCATGAGACGACTCCTTAGGGGGGTCATCGTCGGCGGCGGGGACGGGGGTGGCGACGCCGGCGGGAGGGTCATGTGCGATTGACGACTGATCCTGGCATGGGGTGACCTTCCTTACAAGGGATTCCGTTGCGGGATTAGCTCTGGACGACGAAATACGCCACACTGCCCGAGGCATTAGGCTCACAGCGCGGATTGGACATGGGGAGCGGTCGATGACGAACCGGCAGCAGGAGAACGGCAATGGCGGGCGCCGGCTCACCGTGCGTGAGGGCGCGACTCACGCACTGCTCGACGACGTGGCCAAGCAGATCATCGAACAGCTCCAGGAGGACGGGCGCCGGCCGTACGCCACCATCGGAAAGGCGGTCGGCCTCTCCGAGGCGGCCGTGCGGCAGCGCGTGCAGCGGCTGCTCGACGCCGGGGTGATGCAGATCGTGGCCGTCACCGATCCGCTCCAGCTCGGCTTCCCGCGGCAGGCGATGATCGGCCTGCGGACCGACGGCGACCTGGAGGCGGTGGCCGACCGCCTCGCCGAGCTGGAGGAGGTCGACTACGTGGTGATCACCGCCGGCTCGTTCGACCTGCTCACCGAGGTGGTCTGCCGCAACGACGACCACCTGCTGGAGATCCTGCAACGGCTGCGGGCCGTCGAGGGCGTGCTCTCCACCGAGGCGTTCGTCTACCTCAAGCTGCGCAAGCAGACTTACACCTGGGGTACGGCCTGAGCCCGGTTCGCCGCCGCCACCATCGCTGATACGGAATCCGTCGCCTTCCACACAGCAGCTCGCAGAATCCGTCGCGAAATCGACCAAGCGCCACCGATACCACTTGCCATGGCGGCTACGGCTGTGCGATAACCGTGGGCAGAGCGGCCGGTACGACCCCCCGACCGGCCCGAGACCCGATGGGGCTGACATGGCCAACGCCACCGACCACCTCTGGATGCACTTCACCCGGATGGCGAGCTACTCCGCCGGCGAGGTGCCGACCATCGTGCGCGGCGAGGGTGCGTACGTCTGGGACACCCGGGGCCGCCGCTACCTGGACGGGCTCGCGGGCCTCTTCGTCGTCAACGCCGGCCACGGCCGCACCGAACTGGCCGAGGCCGCCGCCAAGCAGTCGGCGGAGTTGGCCTACTTCCCGCTCTGGTCGTACGCCCATCCGAAGGCGGTCGAGCTGGCGGAGCGGATCTCCTCGCTCACCCCGGGCGACCTGAACCGGGTCTTCTTCACCACGGGCGGGTCCGAGGCGGTCGAGGCGGCCTGGAAACTGGCCCGCGCCTACTTCAAGCGCGTCGGCAAGCCGACCAAGCACAAGGTGGTCAGCCGCTACATCGCCTACCACGGCACCTCCATGGGCGCCCTGTCGATCACCGGCCTGCCCGGCATCAAGACGGACTTCGAGCCGCTGGTGCCCGGCGGCATCAAGGTGCCGAACACCAACTTCTACCGGGCGCCGGAGCACGGCGACGACGCGGAGGCGTTCGGCCGCTGGGCCGCCGACGAGATCGGCCGGGCGATCGAGCGGGAAGGGCCGGACACGGTGGCGGCGGTCTTCCTGGAGCCCGTGCAGAACTCCGGCGGCTGCTTCCCGCCCCCGCCCGGGTACTTCGCACGGGTGCGGGAGATCTGCGACGCGTACGACGTGCTCCTCGTCTCCGACGAGGTGATCTGCTCCTGGGGCCGGCTGGGCGAGTACTTCGGCGCCGTCCGCTACGGCTACCAGCCGGACATCATCACCACCGCCAAGGGCATCACCTCCGGCTACGCCCCGCTCGGGGCGATGATCGCCAGCGACCGGCTCATGGAGCCGTTCCTCACCGAGACCGGCATGTTCGCCCACGGGGTGACCTTCGGCGGCCACCCAGTCTCCTGCGCGGTCGCCCTGGCCAACCTCGAGGTCTTCGCCCGCGAGGACCTGACGGGGCACGTACGCGCGAACGAGGGGGCCTTCCGCGCCACCCTGGAGAAGCTGAACGACCTGCCGATCGTCGGTGACGTACGCGGCGACGGCTACTTCTACGGCATCGAGCTCGTCAAGGACAAGACGACCCGGGAGACGTTCGACGAGGCGGAGTCGGAGCGGCTGCTGCGCGGCTTCCTCTCCAGCGCGCTCTTCGAGGCCGGCCTCTACTGCCGGGCGGACGACCGGGGCGACCCGGTGGTGCAGCTCGCCCCGCCGCTGATCGCCGGTCAGGAGCAGTTCGACGAGATCGAGCAGATCCTGCGCGGCGTGCTCACCGAGGCGTGGCAGCGACTCTGAGCGGCGGCGGGACGGGGTCGAGCCACGAGCCGGCGGGTGCGGTGGCGATGAGCTACCGAGATCTCTCCTACTGGATGTCCACCGTGGACGGGTCGCTGGCACGGCGTCCCGCGCTGCCCGGCGACTCCGACGCGGACGTGGCGATCGTCGGGGCCGGCTACACCGGGCTGTGGACGGCCTACTACCTGGCCCGCGCCGATCCGGCGCTGCGGATCGTCGTGCTGGAGCGGGAGATCGCCGGCTACGGAGCGTCCGGACGCAACGGCGGCTGGTGCTCCGCCCTCTTCCCCACCTCGCTCACCGGCCTGGCCCGGCGGCACGGCCGGGACGCCGCGATCGCCATGCAGCGGGCCATGCAGGAGACGGTGCGCGAGGTGGGTCGGGTCGTCGCGGCCGAGGGGATCGACTGCGACTGGGCGGCCGGTGGCACGGTGGTGCTCGCCCGCGGCGACGTCCAGCTCAGCCGGGCCCGCGCCGCGGTCGAGGAGGCACGGGCGTTCGGCTTCGGCCCGGAGGACCTGACGTTGCTCGACGCCGCCGAGGCCGCCGCGCGCTGCGCCGCCGAGGGTGTCCGCGGCGGCACGTACACGCCGCACTGCGCGGCGGTGCATCCCGCGAAGCTGGTCCGAGGGCTGGCGCGGGCGGTGGAGCGGCGCGGAGTGACGATCCACGAGGGGACGCCGGTCGTCGGGGTCCGGCCCGGCGTCGTCTCGACCCCCGGCGGGCGGGTGCGGGCGCCCGTGGTGGTCCGGGCCACCGAGGGCTACACACCGACCCTGCCGGGCCAGCGGCGGGCCGTGGTGCCGGTGTACTCGCTGATGATCGCCACCGAGCCGATCCCCGAGGAGACCTGGGCCCGGATCGGGCTGGCCGAGCGGGAGACCTTCTCGGACCACCGGCACGTGATCATCTACGGGCAGCGCACCGCGGACGGGCGGCTGGCGTTCGGCGGGCGGGGCGCCCCCTACCACTTCGGGTCCCGGGTCCGCGCCGCCTACGACCGGGAACCCGGGGTCTTCGCCGCGTTGCGTCGTACGCTCGGCGACCTCTTCCCGGTGCTCGGGCCGGACGTGCCGGTCACGCACGCGTGGGGCGGTCCGCTCGGAGTGCCCCGGGACTGGTCGCCCTCGGTCGGGCTGGACGGGGCCACCGGGCTCGCCCGGGCCGGCGGCTACGTCGGCGACGGGGTCTCCACCACCAACCTCGCCGGGCGTACGCTCGCCGACCTGATCCGGGGCGTGCCGAGCGACCTCACCAGGCTGCCGTGGGTGGGGCACCGGTCACCGCGCTGGGAGCCGGAGCCGCTGCGCTGGCTCGCGGTGAACGCGGGCCTGCGGGTGATGTTCTCGGCCGACGCGGCGGAGGCGCGCAGCGGCCGCCCGTCGCGGCGTGCCGCGCTGTTCGGTCGCTTCCTCGGCCACTGACCCCGGCGGCCGTCCCCCGGGTGTGCCGGAACCGGCACCGACCCGCCGGCCGGCTGCCTAGCCTGAACAGCAGGGAACGGCTCGGAGCCC
Source organism: Micromonospora xinjiangensis (assembly GCF_056150165.1). NCBI lineage: Bacteria > Bacillati > Actinomycetota > Actinomycetes > Micromonosporales > Micromonosporaceae > Micromonospora > Micromonospora xinjiangensis. Next base: position 1,075,833 of record NZ_JAXCFO010000001.1, read on the forward strand.
GTAACGGAGGCCAGGGTGAGCACTGAGGCGGTCATGGACGCGTTCGCGGACGAGCGCGAGGTCGAGATCACCGTGACCGGGCGGAGGACCGGGCGGCAGATCACGCACCCCGTGTGGTTCGTGCAGGAGGAGCAGAGCATGTTCCTGGTGCCGGTCACCGGCTCGGAGAGCGACTGGTTCAAGAACATCCAGCGGACGCCGGTGATCCGGGTGTCGGCGAACGGCACGGCGGTGAACTCGACCGCCACGCCCATCACCGAGCCGGACCGCGTCGGCCACGTGGTGGCGATGTTCCGGGAGAAGTACGGCGCGGACCAGGTGCGGGACTACTACCCGAGGCACGACGTCGCGGTCCAGGTGCCGCTGGGCTGAGCACCGGGGCCGGCACGGCGCGCTGCCGCCGGTCAGGCGTTCGGCGGGATGACCCGGAGGTGGCCGCGGCGGCCGGTGGGGTTCGTCTGCGGATCCTGGTCGTCGCCCGGCGGGCGCGGAGCCGGGCGGGCGGCCTCACGGACCGCCTCGGCCAGGGCGACCAGGTCGTCGGTGGTCGGGGGCGGGGGCTCGAACTCGCCCTCGTGACGGACCACGTCCCAGCCGCGCGGCGCGGTCAGGTTGCGGGCGTGCGGCTCGCAGAGGTCGTACGTGTGCGGCTCGGCGAAGGCCGCGAGGGGACCCACCACCGCGGTGGACTCGTTGTAGACATAGGTCAGCGTGGCGACCGCTTGCCGGGGGCAGCCGTTACGGGAGCAGCGCCGTGGTGACCTCACGGCGGCAGGGTATCTCCATTACCGGGTCCGGCGCACCGGTTCGCGTTGCGACACGCCCGTCGTGGTGATCACAATTCACCGTGCCGACGCGCCGTCCGGCGTCCGGCGCGCCGCAGTGGTGGCGCTACCGCAGGCCAGGCCGGTGGGCGGGCTACCCTTTGCCTCATGACGAGCCCGGAACACCGCCGCCCCGGCTCCGGCCGGCGCGCCCACCGCGACCGTCACGGGCGCGGCCTGCGCGGACGGCTGGTGCCGGCCACGGTGCCCCTCGCCCGGACCAAGGCGGAGGTCTTCGACGACCTCGTCCTGGACACGGTGGAGACGCTCGAACGGCGGTTCGCCAAGGAGTTGGCCGGCGTCGAGTTCGCGGTGGAGGACGTCCCGCCGGAGCTGAACGTCTACGACTCGGACGTCCTGGAGGACGGCGAGGTGCCGCTGGCCCGCCTGCTGCCCGGCCGGCCAGGCCGGCAGGAGGTGCCGCCCCGGATCGTGCTCTACCGGCGGCCGCTGGAGTTCCGGGCGATGGACCGCGAGGATCTCGCCGACCTGGTGCACGACGTGATCATCGAGCAGGTGGCGAACCTGCTCGGGGTCGACCCGGACGAGCTGGCCTGAGCGGCCCGACACGCGGTGCCGCCGCGTGTCGACACCTGAGCCGGGCGGCCCCCACCGCCCGGGCCCGGCGTTCTCGTCAGGCGGCCCGCCGCTTCAGCTTCCGCCGCTCCCGCTCGGAGAGGCCGCCCCAGATCCCGAACCGCTCATCGTGGCCGAGAGCGTATTCGAGGCATTCCGTCTTGACCTCGCAGCGCGAGCAGATCCGCTTCGCCTCGCGGGTCGAGCCGCCCTTCTCGGGAAAGAACGCCTCCGGGTCGGTCTGCGAGCAGAGCGCCCGCTCCTGCCACTCCGGCGCGTTTCCGAGCAGGTCGGCCACCTCAAGCTGGCCGTCCATCAAATGCCTCCTTGTCGCGCACCGGCGTCATCGCCGCTGCAACCCCCCACGCGAAAGGCGTGCTTGTCCGTCCGGTCCCGTTTTGATGCGTTCCGTGCGAACAACCCCATTCAAATTACACGCGTGTAATGCGTGCGCCGTCAAGCCAAACTTGATAATGGAGTCGCCCTCCCGACACGCCCCGGACGGCCATCCGACCACCCGGCCTCGCAACCTGCCCTATCGATTCAGACCCCGGCCGAGTAACGCCCTCTCCGGCGAGTTGCCGGAGTTTTCTCCCGTGGCGCTCCGGCACCGGCCCGCACGGAGCCCGCGGCGAGACGCCGGGGCGCGCCCCGAACAGCCATGCTGATCTTGGTGGGGCACAGGTTAACGCGACTCACGCCGGACCGCCCGTCGAGCGGCTCCGCACGAGGGCACCGTTTCCACATGATGGACGGAGCAGGTCGCGCGCGTCGGACCGGACGGCCGCCGTCCGGCCGACATCCTGGGCCATCGGCCGAACCCCGCCCGCCGCGGACCTACGGACACAGTGGCTGATCCGGCATCCGGTCGTCCCACTGACCGGTACACGGCCCGGGTGGGGCGCGCCGGACGGCACAGTGGAGGAGCGCCCGCGACGGAGGGCCCGTCACCGACCTGGCTGCTGCCGGGCACCGTCCACAGGGCAGCCCCCGGGGGGGCGACGCGCCATTGCGGCAGCGACCGGACGGGCGCGCCGCCACCGGTTCGCGGTCGGGGCGGCCGGAACCGGCTCGTGTGAACAACGGGTTACCCGACCGGCACGTCCGCACGGACCCGCCCCGCGATCCGGGACGGATCCGCGATCCGTTTCCCCCGAGCCCCACCCGTCGCGATCGGTAAAGAAAGCTGCGCGAATTCGCACCCGGAGACGAATTCGCCGGCGCGGTGAAGCCGGCGCGGCGACCCGATATCGGTCTCGTGGCCGACACGCCGTCCCGAACCGAGGGCGTCGTCCGCCTCACGTTGCTACGTCACTCAATCGGCGATCATCGTGCGGGCGTTCTCCACGAGAGCGGCCGGGAGAAGAGCCTTTCCCGGCCCGGAAACGCCACCCGCCGCGTCGATCCCGGTCCGCGAACCGGCACCGCCGTACGGCGAGCGCCGCCGCTCCCGTCGGGTCCCTGCTCCCGCCCGGTCCCGGCCCCGCGGCCGTTCAGCTCCCGTGCGGTCCCTGCTCCCCGTCCCGTCCCGTGCAGAACCCGCATGAGACCTAACAAGATCCGCACAACTTCAGGGAAGTTGTGGCTTCGAGGGCTCGCGAAGCCACTGTTTTCCTGATGTTGCGCGGATCTTGTGGCGCAGCGGCGCGCGGAGCCGACGTCAGCACGCCCGGGTTGTGGGACGGTCTCGGCCCTCGCGCGAACTCTGCCCCAACCTCCGGTCTCCGGTCCCGGGTCTCCGCTCCCGCTCCCCGATCCCGATCCCCGGTCTCCGCTCCCGGTCCCTGGTCCCGGTCTGGGGTTCCCTGTTCGGAGTCCCGGCCCCCAGGGGTACGGCCGGCGGCGCGGAACGGTTCGACCTCAGGGTCGTACGGCGCCGTACGCGGTGGTCCGCCGGCGCGCCGGCCGGCCCGCGGCGGCCGCGATGGCCCTCAACTGCTCCTCCGTACGAGCCGAGCCGTTGGCCGAACCCGCCATCCGCGAGATGGTCTCCTCCATGAGCGTGCCGCCCAGGTCGTTGCAGCCACCCTGGAGCATCGCCACCGTTCCGGCGTCACCGAGCTTCACCCAGGAGCACTGGATGTTGTCGATCCGACCGTGCAGCAGCAGCCGGGCCATCGCGTGCACGACCCGGTTCTCCCGCCACGTCGGCCCGGGGCGGGCGATCCCGGCCAGGTAGATCGGGGCGTTGGTGTGCACGAACGGCAGCGCCACGAACTCGGTGAAGCCGCCCGTGCGGTCCTGCACCCCGGCCAGCACCCGGAAGTGGGCGAGCCACTGCCCCGGGTGGTCGACGTGCCCGTACATCATCGTGGAGCTGGACCGGATGCCCAGCTCGTGCGCGGTGCTGACCACCTCGACCCAGGCGGCGGCCGGCAGCTTCCCCTTGGTCAGCACCCAGCGGACCTCGTCGTCGAGGATCTCCGCGGCGGTCCCCGGAATGGTGTCCAACCCGGCCTCGCGCAGCCGCGTCAGCCACTCGCGCACCGGCACGCCCGCCTTGGCGGCCGCCGTGACGATCTCCATGGGCGAGAACGCGTGCACGTGCATCTCCGGCACCCGCGCCTTGATCGCCCGGACGATGTCGGCGTATCCGGTCACCGGCATCTTCGGGTCGATGCCGCCCTGGAGGCACACCTCGGTCGCCCCGGCGGCCCACGCCTCCTCGGCCCGGTCGGCGACCTGGTCCACCGAGAGCCGGTACGCGTCCGCGTCCCGCTCACGTTGGGCGAAGGCGCAGAACCGGCAGCCCACGTAGCAGACGTTGCTGAAGTTGATGTTGCGGTTGACCACGTAGGTGACGTCATCGCCGACCGTCGCGCGCCGCACGTCGTCGGCGATCCGGCACAGCTCGTCCAGCTCCCGGCCGTCGGCCCCGAACAACGCCAGCGCGGCGTCGGTGTGCCGCGGCTCCAGCAACGCCGCCGGGTCCTCGGCGGCGAGCCGCAGCCCGGCACGCAGGTCCCGGTCACCGGCCGCGGCCGGACCGGTGGTCACCTTCGTGGCCACCTCGGCCCAGTCGCCGTAGACGCTGTCGAAGTCGCCACGCCGGTCGTCGGTACGGCCGGTGGTGTCGATCGTGACGTGCAGGTCGGTCCGCCCGCCGAACACCTCCTCCGGCTCCTGCCACGGCCGGCCCACCGGACGGGCGTCCTCGACGGCCAGCCCGGTCGCCGGGTCGGCCAGGGCGCTCACGTGCGCCAGCAGGCGCGGATCGAGCCACGGGTCGCCGGCGCGGACGTACTCCGGGTAGATCGTGAGCCGCTCACGCAGGGTGAAGCCGCCGTCGGCCGTACGCCGGGCCAGCTCGTCCAGCTGCGGCCACGGGCGTTCCGGGTTCACGTGGTCCGGTGTCACCGGTGAGACGCCGCCCCAGTCGTCGATCCCGGCGCGCAGCAGCAGGTCGTACTCGCCCTCGATCAGGTTCGGCGGCGCCTGGATGCGCGCCCGCGGGCCGAGCAGCACCCGGGCGACGGCCACCGTGGCGGCCAGGTCGTGCAGCTCCGCGTCCGGCATGCCGCGCATCGCGGTGTCCGGCTTGGCGCGGAAGTTCTGCACGATCACCTCCTGGAGGTGGCCGTACTCCCGGTGCGCCCGGCGGATCGCGAAGAGCGCGTCGACGCGTTCGGCGTGGGTCTCCCCGATGCCGATGAGGATCCCCGTGGTGAACGGCACGCCGACCCGGCCCGCGTCGTCGAGCACCCGCAGGCGCACGGCGGGCTCCTTGTCCGGCGAACCGAAGTGCGGCCCGCCCGGCTCCGACCAGAGCCGGGTCGCCGTGGTCTCCAGCATCATCCCCATGCTCGGCGCCACCGGCTTGAGCCGTTGCAGCTCCGACCAGGAGAGCACCCCCGGGTTCAGGTGCGGCAGCAGGCCGGTCTCCTCCAGCACGGCCACCGCGCAGGCGCGCAGGTAGTCCAGGGTGGAGTCGTAGCCGCGCTCGTCCAGCCAGCGCCGGGCCGCCGGCCAGCGCTCCTCCGGCCGGTCGCCGAGGGTGAACAGGGCCTCCTTGCAGCCCTGCGCCGCGCCCGCCCGGGCGATCGCCAGCACCTCGTCGCGGTCCAGGTAGGGCGCCGGGAGCCGGTGCGGCACCGTGGCGAACGTGCAGTAGTGGCACCGGTCCCGGCAGAGCCGGGTGAGCGGGATGAAGACCTTCTTGGAGTACGTGACGACGCCCGGCCGCCCGGCGTCCCGCAGGCCGGCGTCGCGGATCCCGGCGGCGATGCCCAGTAGCTCGTCGAGGGCGTCGCCGCGCGCGCCGAGCAGCGCGGTCGCCTCGTCGACGTCCAGCGCCCGACCCGTGGCGGCCCGGCGCAGTGCCCTGCGCACGCCGGCCTCGGTCGGCGCGGAGTCGGTTCGATCAACCATCCGCCCAGACTAAGCGGTGATCGGCGCGGCCCCGACGGCTCCGCCCGCTCCGTGGGGAACCACACCTCCGCGATCCCACACCCCGGACGGGCGAACCCGACCCGGGCGCCCGCCGGTGGCCGGGTCGAGCCGACGGCCGGGCACGGCCCGGCGCCGTGAAGGCGACGACTTCCGGGAAGTTGTCGCCTTCCAACCGCGGGGAGGCACCCCTTGAAGGTGCGTGCGGAGGCTCCGCCCCCTCGGGCGCGGCCGGGTGGTCCCGCTGGTGTCGGTCAGCGCGGGTTGTTGTTCGGGTCGTCGCCGGGGTTGATCGCCTGGGTCCGGTCGCTCCCGCCCTCGGTCGGGCGCGGGAGCGCCTGGGTCGGTTCGGCGGGCTGACGCGGAATCGCCTGCGTCGGGTCGGCCGACGGCGGCTGGCCGAACGGCGGGGCAGGCTGCGGCTGACCGTACGGCGGGGCGGGGTTGGCCGGCGGCGCGGACTGCGGCGCGGGGTTCGCCGGCGGCGCGGACTGCGGCGCCGGGGTGAACGGCGGAGTCGGCTGGCCGTACTGGCCGGGGTGTCCGGGGTACGGGCCGGACGGCTGGCCGGGGGCGGGGTACGCCCCGGGCTGACCGGGCACCGGGTAGCCGCCGGGCTGGCCGGCGCCGGGCCAGCCACCGGGCTGCTGCGGCCAGCCGGGCTGCGGCGACCCGTAGACGCCCGGTTGCGGCTTGGGCTTCGGCACGTAGTAGAGCGCACGCCAGACGGTCCAGACCACGAAGGCGGCGACCGCGAAGATCGCCATCCAGGCCAGCCGGGTGAGCAGGCCGAGCAGCGCGTCGAGCACCTCCGCCCGGGCCAGTCGGCCGACCGTCCAGATGAGCACGGTCAGCGCACCGAAGAAGGCGCTGACCGCGTACTCGACCAGCGCCACCTGCGTGATGGTCTTCGCCTTCGACAGCACCGGCGAGACGTGCGTGGCGAGCAGCACGGCCAGCACCGGCAGCACCACCGCCTCGACGCCGACGAACGCGAAGAAGGCGTTGCCCGCCCGGCCGGTGAAGTCGCCGTAGTCGGTCGGTGCCAGCAGGCGGATGAGGCCGACGAAGAGCAGTACGGCGTTCGCGCCGAGCAGCGCGAGCGCGGCCAGTTCGCGTAGCGGCTTGGTCAGCTGGCGGGCCTGCGTCGCGTCGGTGGCGGACGCGGGCTCGGCGGGGCTGGTCACGAGCTCTCCCTGGGGCGAAGCGGACAGTTGCCGACGTGAGCCTAGTCTCCCGGGCCACCGGCGGACCGCAGGCGTGGCGTGCGGGAGGATGGTTGCCATGCGCATCGTGGTACTCGCGGGTGGCATCGGAGGCGCCCGGTTCCTGGTGGGCGTACGCGCGTACGCCCGTGAGGTGGGCGCCGAGGTGACCGCCGTGGTCAACGTCGGCGACGACCTGTACCTGCACGGCCTGAAGATCTGCCCCGACCTGGACAGCGTCATGTACACGCTCGGTGGCGGCGCCGACCCGGAGCGGGGCTGGGGGCGTGTGGGCGAGAGCTGGACGGTCAAGTCGGAGCTCGCCGCGTACGGGGCGGAGCCCACCTGGTTCGGTCTGGGCGACAAGGACATCGCCACCCACCTGGTGCGGACCACCATGATCACCGGCGGTTACCCGCTCTCCGCGGTGACCGAGGCGCTGGCGACGCGCTGGCAGCCCGGCGTACGCCTGCTGCCCGCCACGGACGACCGGCTGGAGACGCACGCGGTGGTCGACCTCGACGGCGGCCAGCGGGCGATCCACTTCCAGGAGTGGTGGGTGCGTCACCGCGCGGACGTGCCGACCCACCGGTTCGTCTTCGTCGGTGCGGAGACCGCCAAGCCGGCGCCCGGCGTGCTCGACGCGATCGGCTCCGCCGACGTCGTGCTGGTCGCCCCGAGCAACCCGGTGGTCAGCATCGCGCCGATCCTGGCCGTGCCGGGCCTGCGCGAGGCGGTCACCGACGGACCGGCGCCGGTGGTCGGCGTGTCGCCGATCATCGGTGGCGCCCCGGTACGCGGGATGGCCGACCGCTGCCTCGCCGTGCTCGGCGTGGAGTGCAGCGCGGCGGGGGTGGGCGGCCTCTACGGCGGCCGGTCGACGGGCGGCCTGCTGGACGGTTGGCTGGTCGCCGAGGAGGACGAGGGCACCCTGGTGCCGGAGGTGACCGTCCGCGCGGTACCGCTGCGGATGACCGACGAGGCGGCGACGGCGGCGATGGTCCGCGCCGCGGTGGAGATGCGGTGAAGCTGGAGATCCTGCCGGTGCTGGGCATCGGCCACGTGTCCGAGGGTGACGACCTGGCTGCCCTGATCGCGACCGCGGCGCCCTGGCTGCGCGACGGGGACGTGCTGGTGGTGACCAGCAAGATCGTCTCCAAGGCGGAGGGCCGGCTGGTGGAGATCCCCGCCGACGACCCGGAGCGGCAGGTCGCCCGCGACGACGTGCTGGCCGCGGAGACGGCCCGGGTGGTCGCCACCCGGGGCACGACCCGGATCGTGCAGACCCACCACGGCTTCGTGATGGCCTCGGCGGGCATCGACGCCTCGAACGTCGACAGGACCCACCTGGTGCTCCTGCCGAAGGACCCGGACACGTCGGCCCGGTTGCTGCGCGCCGCGTTCCGCGAGCGGTACGACCTCGACGTCGCCGTGATCGTCACCGACACCATGGGCCGGCCGTGGCGCAACGGCCTCACCGACGTGGCGCTCGGCGTGGCCGGGATGGCCGCCATCCGTGACCATCGCGGCGAGGTCGACCCGTACGGCAACGAACTGCACGTGACCCAGATGGCGGTCGTGGACGAACTGGCCGCCGCCGGTGAGCTGATCAAGGGGAAGATCGACCAGGTGCCCGTCGCGGTGATCCGCGGCTACCTCACCGCTCCGCTGGACGAGGACGGCCCGGGGGCGGCGACGCTGGTCCGGGAGGCGGCGCAGGACCTCTTCTCCCTCGGCACCGCCGAGGCGCGGGCCGCGGGCCTCGCCGCCGGGGCCGCCCTGCCGGACGGGCCGGGCCCGGAGCCGGCCGACCCGGCCGCCGTACGGCGCGCGATCGACGCGGTGGCCGGGCTCGTGGCGCCCGGCACGGTCTTCACGCTCGTCGACGAGGACACGCGTCCCGGGCTCACCGCCGCCGTCCCCGGCTGGCCGGAGCGGGCCACCGCGCTGATCCTCGGCGCGGCGCCCACCCCCGTCGACCCGACCGACCTGGTCCGCTTCGGCGCCGACCTGCACCGGCTGCGCATCGCGCTGGCCGTGGAAGGGGTCCCGTCCCTGCTCCTGCCACCACCCCCCGCCAGCACCGCCAACGCCTCGCTGGCGCTGTAGGAGCCGCCGACCCCGGCCGGTCAGGCGTTGAGCATGGCCCGGCCCAGCGGGGTGAGGGTGTGCAGCACCGTGTTGCGGTCCCGCTGGCTCACCAGCAGGCCGGCGTTGCGCAGCACCGCCGTGTGCTGGCTGGCCGCCGCGGCCGAGATGTTCAGCCGGCGGGCCACCTCCCCGGTGGTGCAGCCGTCGTCGCTGGCCTCCAGGACCGCCGCCCGCGTCCGGCCGAGCAGCGCGGCGAGCGCCTCCCGACCGGCCGCCGGGCCGGCGACGCCGCCCTCGCTCCCGGCCGGGAGCAGCCCGCCGAGCCGGTCGACCGGGTAGACCAGGACCGGCGGGAGCGCCGGGTTGAGCAGCGCCACCGGGGTACGCGCGCAGAAGAACGACGGCACGAGCAGCAGTCCCCGGCCGTCGAGGTGCAGTTCCCGGCTGTCCGGATAGTCGCGTACCTCCAGCACGCCGGAGTCCCAGCGCATCGCCGGCCGCAGGCTGGCGAGCAGCCCCTCCACGCCGCCATCGAGCAGGGCGCGGGCCCGCCGCGTCCGGTCGGCCTCCACCGCGGCCTGGATCCGCGCCCAGTACGGGCTGATCGCCACCGCGCGGTACTGCTCCATCGAATCGGTCAGGTGCCGCAGGGCCTGCGGCTCACCCCGGGCCAGCGCGGACGTCGACGTGGGCAGCGCGTTCTCCGAGGCGAGCACGGTCAGGTCGTGCTCGAGCAGCGGGGTCGGCGTGCTGCGCACCGCGTCCAGGCCCGCCTCGAAGCCGCTCAGGCTCGCGTACGGGGTGAGGAAGTCGGGGAAGTAGCCGCGGGGCGGGTTCAGCGCGAACAGGAGGCGCAGCTGGTCGGAGGCGCTGTCCTGGCGCAGGCCGCGGGCCACCGTACGCCGCCAGGTGGCCATCAGCGGATCCCGGCTGCGGCCCTGCAGCAGGTGCAGGCTGAGGATCAGCTCCCAGACCGCGTCGGCTGCCGGTGCGACGCGGGTCCGCAGGACGTCCTCACCCGAAAAGTAGATCTTCAACATGGCGCGCTCCCGCTCGCCCGGCATGGGGGTGCCGAGCGACCTCTTGCACTCTACCGGCCGGCACTTATCTCCATCTTTAAGCGTGAGCTGAAAAAGCTCGACGTCCCCGCCCCCCGTTGGGCATGCTTGCGCTGCCCGGTGGTGCCGGCGCGTCGACCGCGCACGGCACCGGGCACCGGGGCCGGGGAGGGCCGGCGACCGGGCGGCACCACGAGGGTCTGCGGCCCTTGCACCGCAGGGGTGCCGCCCGGCCGCTCCCCCGCCGACGTGACCCGCCCGTCGCCTCCGGTCAGCCGACCCAGAGCGCCACCCGATGGTCCTCGTCGGTGACGTAGAAGCACTGCCCGTCCAGCTCGGCGAGCCCCTCCACGTGGCGGAACGGCGCCAGGTCGGCGACCACCTCACCGGCGAGCAGATGGGTCGACCCGCCCGCACGCCCCACGCTGTTGGCGTCGGGGAGGCGGAACCGGACGTGGCGCGACGTGACGTCCCCACCCAACGGATGGTCGTCGAGCAGCACCGAGCCCTTGCCGAGCGCGTCGATCGAGCCGGTCACCGCCGCGTACCCGCCGTCGCGGGTGGGCGCGATCGCACGGAAGCCGGTCAGCGCGCCGGGCGGGGTCACCCCGGTCAGGGCGTACGCACCGACCGGGCGCGGCCAGGCGGGTTCGGTGTCGAACATGGCCGGCACGTCGGCCAGCTCGACCAGGATCGGCTCACCGTCCACGGTGACCGGAAAACGCAGCCCCAGCAGCACGGTCCCGGCCGCCGTGAAGGCGGCCGCCTCCACGTTCAGCGGCAGGTCGTCCGGGCTCAACCGGCTGACCCAGCTCTTGGCCCGGGCGGTGCCCCGCGCCAGGGTCTCGACGATGAACCGGGCCCGGACCCGCTCCCCGGGCGGCAGCGGGGTCAGCGCCGAGCCGGCCAACGCGTCGTTGATCGCCCGGTGCGCCCGGAACCGGTTCCGCACCACGTGCACCGGCAGCGGACCGCGAGCCGCGTCCTCCTCACGGAAGCGGGCCACGAACGCCCGCCGGGGCCGCAGCGGGCCCGCCTTGGAGCCGAAGTGGGAGCCGAAGACGTACACCCAGCCGTCGTGGTGGGCGAGGGCCTCGCCGTCCTCGGTCCGGCCGTTCTCCGCCCCGGCGTCGGCGGGCACGTGGTGGGCGACCCAGGTGCCGTCCTCCCGCTCCAGCAGCAGGGCGAGGCAGCGCTCCACCGGCCCCTCGTCCAGCACCGTCCAGAAGCCGCGCCGGGCATGGTGGGCGCGCAGCAACGCCGCCGACCGGACCGGCAGCAGGTCGCTGGCCTCGTTGCCGGCGACGACGAACTCGACGAGTCGCAGGGTCACCCGGCCAGGGTAGGCGGGGCCGGCTCGTACAGTGGCGGGATGCCCGACGCCCCGCCCGCGCCCACCGACCCCCGGCCGACCCGACCCGCGGACACCGACGACACGTTCGCGGCCCTGCACGCGGACGCCACCGCCCTGCTCGGCCGCTGGACCCCGACCAGCCCGGGGGCAGCCGCGGCCCGGGAACGCACCCTGGCGCTGCTCGACGCCGGGCCGGTGGCGATGAGCCGGGCGCACCGACCCGGCCACGTCACCGCGAGCGCCCTGGTGCTGGACGCCACCGGCACGCGGGTGCTGCTCTGCCTGCACGGCAAGCTCCGGCGCTGGGTGCAGCTCGGCGGTCACTGCGAGGCCGGGGACCGGACCCTCGCCGGCGCGGCGCTGCGCGAGGCCACCGAGGAATCCGGCATCCGCGGTCTGCGGATCGACCCGGTGCCGATCGACGTGGACATCCACCCCGTCGGCTGCCAGGGCGGGTCGCTGCACTACGACGTGCGCTTCGCCGTGGTGGCCCCGGCGGGTGCGGTGGAGCGGGTCAGCGACGAGTCCGCCGCGCTCGGTTGGTTCCCGCCCGACCGGCTGCCCGAGCCGCTGGCCGACGCGACCGTCCAACTCGTCGCGCCGGCCCGGGCAGCCCTCAGACGTAGCCCTCTTCGCCCCGCTCCTTGAGCTCGTCGACCAGGGCCTTGACGTCCTGGGCCCGCTCGCGCGGGCACACCAGCACCGCGTCCGGGGTGTCCACCACCACGAGGTCACGCACCCCGAGCGCGGCCACCAGGCGCCCCGAGTGCGGCACCACGACCAGACCGCTGCTGTCGCGCAGCAGCACGCCCGGCTTCGCGGCGCCGAGCACCACGTTGCCCGCCGGGTCGGCGGCCAGCACGTCGCCGAGGGTGTGGAAGTCGCCGACGTCGTTCCAGCCGAAGTCGCCGGGGACCGTCGCCACCCGCCCGGCCGTCGCCGCGCCCTCCATGACCGCGTAGTCGACGGAGATCTTCGGCAGGGTCGGCCAGACCGCCCCGAGCACCTCGTCCTGCTCCGGGGTGCCCCACGCCGCCGCGATCGCCGTGACACCGGCGTGCAGCGCCGGCTGCTGGCGGGCCAGCTCGGCGAGGAACACGTCCACCCGCCACACGAACATGCTGGCGTTCCAGAGGTGCCGCCCGGAGCGCACGTACGCCTCGGCCACGTCGAAGGCCGGCTTCTCCTTGAACTCGGCGACCATGCGCAGCGGGCCGTCACCGATCAGGTTCCCGCACTCCAGGTAGCCGTAGCCGGTCTCCGGCCGGGTCGGGGTGATGCCCACCGTCATGAGCAGGCCCTGCTCGGCGCCGCGCATCGCCTCACGTACGGTCTCGGCCCACCGCTGCGGGTCACCGATCAGGTGGTCGGCGGCGAAGGAGCCCATCACCGCGTCCGGGTCGCGCAGCGCGATCACCGCGGCGGCCAGCGCGATCGCCGCGCAGGAGTCGCGCGGCGAGGGCTCGACCAGGATGTTCTCCTCCGGCAGGCCGGTGAGCTGCCGGGCCACCGCGGCCACGTGCGCCGCCCCGGTCACCACCAGTGTCCGCTCGGGTGTTGTCAGCGGCGCCAGCCGCTCCACGGTCGCCTGGAGCAGCGACGCGGACGTCCCGGTGAGCGGGTGGAGGAACTTGGGGTGACCGGCACGCGAGAGCGGCCACAACCTTGTGCCGCTGCCACCCGCCGGAATGACGGCATAGAGCATCAGCACATCATGCCCGACGGGCGCACGTGGGGAAGGGAGGTTGCCCCCGTCGTCAGGACCGGGCCCGGCTCCACGCCGCGATGTGCACCTCGGCCGACGACTCCCAGGTGAACTCCTTCGCCCGGTCGAACCCGGCCTTCGCCAGCGTCAACCGGCGCGGCTCGTCGTCGAGCAGAGCGGCCAGGTCGGTCGCGATCTGGTCGGGGCTCTCGCTGGTGTACGCCACGGCGTCACCGCCCACCTCCGGCAGCGAGAGCCGGGGCGTCGTGAGCACCGGTGCGGCGCAGGCCATCGCCTCCAGGATCGGCAGCCCGAAGCCCTCACCGTAGGACGGGTAGGCCGCGACGAGCGCCCCGCCCAGGAAGCCGGGCAGGTCCGCGTAGCGCAGGTAGCCGGGGCGCAGCAGGCGCAGGTGCGAGGGCACCTCGGCGACGGCGCGGTCGATGTCGTCGTCGTGCCCCTGACCACCGGCGATCACGAGCGCCGGCGGGTTGGGCCGGTCGGCGACCGCCCGGGCCCAGCCCCGGATCAGGTTCGGCACGTTCTTGCGCGGCTCCTTGGCGCCCAGGAAGGCGACGTAGCTGCTGCTGCCCAGACCCAGGCGGGCGCGCACCCGCGCCTTCTCCTCCTCGCTGGGGGCGTGGAAGGCGGCGTGGTCGACACCGTGGTAGGCGACGTCGATCCGGGTCGGGTCGGCGTCCAGCAGGCGGATCAGCTCGTCCCGCGTGGCCTTGCTCGGGACGATGACCCGGTCGGCGCGGCGCAGCGACGTCTTGATGGCGCTGCGGAAGAACGTGCGGCGTGACTTGTCGTAGTGCTCCGGCTCGGTGAAGAACGTCGCGTCGTGCACGGTCACCGTGACCGGACATCCCGCCCGCAGAGGGCACGTGTAGAAGGGCGAGTGCAGCACCTGCGCCCCGACCTGCTGGGCGAGCAGGGGCAGCCCCGTCTGCTCCCAGGCGAGCCGGGCCGGCCGGTGCGCCACGGCCGCCGGTGCCGGAACGATCTCGGCGTCGGGCAGCATCCGGGAGTAGCGCTCCAGGTCGGTGCGGAGGCTCACCACGACCAGTTCCAGGCCCGACCCGCACACCTTTCCCAACGCGCCGAGCAGGCCATCGACGTATCTACCGACGCCGCCGCGGTCGGCGGGGACACTCGTGGCGTCGATGAGCACGCGGGGCGGGCGACCGGCGGTCACGGGGCGACTCCTTGCTGGCGGGTATGTGGGGAAGGACACTCCGGTGGCAAGCCTACGCCCGAGCCCCGCCCGGGCGGTGACTGCGACCCGACGGTACGCGGACTTGTCATCGCCGTCAGGTACGGACCGCGGCGGCGTATCGTTCGCGCCGATGGCCGAGAACATTTCCCGGGTCTTCGCCGACGCGATCACGCCCGACCCGACCCGACCGTTGCTCACCTGGTACGACGACGCCACCGGCGAACGCACCGAACTCTCCGGCGCCACCCTCGCCAACTGGGTGGCCAAGACCGGCAACCTGCTGGTCGACGGGATGGCGCTCGGTCCCGACGACACCGCCGGGGTGCTCCTCCCGCCGCACTGGCAGGCCGCCGCCGTGCTGCTCGGCTGCTGGTCCGCCGGGCTCACGGTGGCCGAGGCGCCGGGCCCCGTCGACGTGCTCTTCGCCGCCGCCGACCGGGTGGCCGAGGCGGACGCCTGGCCCGCGAACGAGCGGTACGCACTCGCGCTGGCCCCGTTCGCCCTGCCGCTGCGCGAGGTGCCCACCGGCTTCGTCGACTACGTGGTCGAGGTACGCGGGTACGGCGACGACTTCACTCCGTACGCCCCGGGCGGCGCGGCCGACGCGGACCTGATCGGCGCGGCGCGCGCCCGGGCCGAGGAGTTCGGTCTCGCCCCGGGTGACCGGGTGCTGATCGACGCCGCCCGCCATCCCGACCCGGTGGACTGGCTGCTCGCCCCGCTCACCGCGGGCGCCACCGTGGTGCTCTGCGGCAACCTGGACGCGTCCCACCTGCGCACCCGCGAGACCGCGGAGAAGATCACCAGGATCCTGGCCTGAACTCTCCCCCGCCGGCCCACGCCCCGGTCGGCGGGGCGGGGGCGGCGGCGGGGTCGGTCAGGCCGGGGTCCGGTGGTCCTCGGGGGCTCGGCGCTGGGCCAGTTGGGCGAACGCGGTGAGGGACTCCGGGTTCGCCAGGGCGCCCGTCGCCGCGGCCCGGTCGACCGGGGTGCCGGTGAGGATCTTCTTGACCGGCACCTCGAGCTTCTTGGCCGACAGCGTGCGCGGCACCGCCCGCACCTGGTGGATCTCGTCGGGCACGTGCCGCGGCGAGAGCGCCGTCCGCAGCTCGCGGCAGATCTTCGCGCGCAGGGCGTCGTCCAGCTCAAGGCCCTCGGCGAGCACCACGAAGAGCAGCAGCTCACCAGCGCCGCCCTCGTCGTCCTCCAGGTGCACCACGACGGAGTCGACCACCTCGTCCAGCCCCTCGACCACGGAGTAGAACTCCGCCGTGCCCAGGCGTACGCCGCCCCGGTTGAGGGTCGCGTCGGAGCGGCCGGTGATCACGCAGCCGCCCCGCGAGTTGATCGTGATCCAGTCGCCGTGCCGCCAGACGCCCGGGTAGACGTCGAAGTACGCCTCCCGGTAGCGCGAGCCGTCCGGGTCGTTCCAGAAGCCCACCGGCATGCTCGGCATGGGCTCGGTGATCACCAGCTCGCCCAGCTCGTCGATGACCGGCGTGCCGTCGGCCGAGCGCGCCTCGACCTTGGCGCCGAGCGCCCGACAGGTGATCTCCCCGGCGTGCACGGGCAGCAGCGGCACGCCGCCGACGAAACCGGTGCACACGTCGGTGCCGCCGGAGAGGGACTGCAACTGGAGGCCATCGCCGACCGCCTCGTACACCCAGGTGAAGCCCTCGGCGGGCAGCGGCGCGCCGGTGGAGCCGAGGCCCCGCAGCGCGGAGAGGTCGGCGATCTCCCTCGGCACCAGGCCGGCCTTGCGGCAGGCCAGCAGGAACGGCGCGGAGGTGCCGAAGTACGTGGTGCCGCTCTCCTCGGCCAACCGCCACAACGCGCCGAGATCGGGGTGACCGGGGTTGCCGTCGAAGAGCACGATCGTGGCGCCCACGGCCGGGCCGGACACCAGGAAGTTCCACATCATCCAGCCGGTCGTGGTGAACCAGAAGAACCGGTCGGCCGGGCCGAGGTCGTGGTGCAGGGCCAGCATCTTCAGGTGCTCCAGCAGGATGCCCCCGTGCCCGTGCACGATCGGCTTGGGCAGCCCGGTGGTGCCGGACGAGTAGAGCACGTAGAGCGGGTGGTCGAAGGCGACCGGCGTGAAGGTGAGCGGCTCGTCGGTCGGCGCCGCCAGGTCGGCCCAGGGGATCACGCCGTCGGGAGCGGAGGCCGGATCGCGACCGTCGGCCCCGGCCTCGTCGAGGTACGCGATGCCGACGGTGTGCCGCAGCGACGGCAGGGCGGCGCGGATCGCCGCCACCTCGGCCCGCCGGTCCACGGCCTTCCCGCCGTACCGGTAGCCGTCGACGGCCACCAGCACCGTCGGCTCGATCTGCTGCCAGCGGTCGGTGACGCTGCGGGTGCCGAACTCGGGCGCGCAGGAGGAGAAGATGGCGCCGATGCTGCTCGTAGCGAGCAGCAGCACGTACGTCTCCGGGATGTTCGGCGCGTACGCCGCCACCCGGTCACCGGCCGTGACACCCAGCCGGCGCAGCCCGGCCGCCACCCGGCGGACCTGATCGCGCAGCTCGGCGGCGGTCAGCGTGACCGGCGGCCGGGTCTGGCCGTGCGCGATCACCACCGGGTCGTCGTCGGCCCGCCCGGGCATCCGCAGCACGTTCTCGGCGTAGTTGAGCGTCGCGCCGGGGAACCAGCGCGCCCCCGGCATCGCCCGGTCCGCCAGCGTGGCGGTCGCCGGGGTGTGCGCCACCACCTCGAAGTGGTCCCAGATCGAGCGCCAGAAGGCCTCCAGGTCGGTGACCGACCACCGCCACAGCGCGTCGTAGTCGGCGAAGTCGAGGCCGCGGTGCTCCCGCAGCCAGCGCAGGTAGTTCCCGATCCGGGACCGCTCGCGTACGTCCGCCGGCGGCGTCCACAGCACGTCACCCACTGCTCCACCCTCCCCCGGCCCCGGACACGACACTGTGCGATGGGCCGTGGCGCCATCTTGCCCTACCTCGAAGCGCCATTGTCCGCACCCGCCGGCCCGGAGGGGGCATGGCCGGCCCACATGCCGACCAGGCCTCCTGTGTGGGGTTCAGCCCGCGCGGTGCGCCTGGATGGCGCGGCGGCGGGCCAGCCGGTGTGCCCGACGGATCTCCGCCTCCCGGTAACGCCGCTCGTCCTCCGGCGTCTCCGGCAGCACCGGCCGGACCGGGCGTGGCGAGCCGCCCACGTCGACGCTGACGAACACCAGGTACGCCGTGGCCACCCGGATCGGCTGGTCCTCGGCCGAGTCCCACCGCTCGGCGACGACCCGCACACCGACCTCCATCGAGCTGTGGCCGGTCCAGTTGACCTGGGCGTGGGCGTGCACCAGGTCGCCGACCCGCACCGGCTCGGAGAAGACGATCTCGTCGATCGCCGCCGTAACCGCCGTCCCGCCGCTGTGCCGGGCCGCCGCCGCCCCCGCCACGTCGTCGACGAACTTCATCAGCACGCCGCCGTGCACGGTGCCGTAGAGGTTGACGTCGACGGCGGTCATGATGCGGCTCAGCGTGACCCGGGAGTAGGAGGTCGGCTTTCCCGCCGGTGAGGTCGAGGGGTGCTCGGTCATGACGAAAACGGTACGGTGCGCGGATGCGACATCTCTGGAGCTTCCTCGCCGGGTTGGTGGTGGCGCCTGTCACGTGGGTGCTGGTCACGCTCGGGCAGGACGGGTCGGGCGGCACGGTCAGCCGTTGGGCGGAGATCGGAAAGTTCAACACCGCCAACCTGATCGAACCGGCCGTCTACCTCGGTGTCGGCGGCGTCCTCCTGGGCCTGCTCGGCACGCTGCGCATCTCGCCGCTCGGCCCGCTGGTGGCCGGGCTGCTGCTGGTCACCCCGTACGTCGGGATGTTCGTCGCGCCGTTCGAGGTGCGCGACCGCATCCCCGACGGCTGGAAGGTGTTCGGCGATCCGCTGCCGCTTCAACTTCCGGTGGAGAACGGCACCCTGTTCCTGATCGGCCTGCTGTTGATCATGGCGACGTTCAGCGTGCAGCGCTGGCGCCGCTGGCCGGCCCCGGCACCGGAGCCGGCGGCGGTGGCGGAGGCGACCGGGAACGGCAAGACCGACGACACCCTGACCGACTGGCCGCCGGCCAGCTCGGCCGACCAGGAGACGACCGCCCCGATCACGCTGGCGTACCCCGACTCCACGCCCACCGAACCGCTGCCCCGGCGCACCGCCGGCGAGTCGCCGTGGTCGGCGCCGCCGCGCAAGCCGGAGGAGAGCAGCGGCATCCGCTGAGACCGCGGGCGGGCCGGGTCACCCCGGCCCGCCCCCGACCAGCGCGCGGATCCCGCCGTGACGGACCGCGCCGATGCCGTGTGCCGCGTCAGCCGCGCAGCAGCTGACGGGCCATGACGATGCGCTGCACCTGGTTGGTGCCCTCGTAGATCTGAGTGATCTTGGCGTCCCGCATCATCCGCTCGACCGGGTAGTCCTTGGTGTAGCCGTAGCCGCCGAGGAGCTGCACCGCGTCCGTGGTGATCTCCATGGCCGCGTCCGAGGCGAAGCACTTGGCCGCCGCGCCGAAGTAGGTGAGATCCGCGTCACCACGCTCGGACTTGCCGGCCGCGGTGTACGTCAACTGCCGGGCCGCCTCCAGCTTCATGCCCATGTCGGCGAGCATGAACTGGATTCCCTGGAACTCCGCGACGGCCTTGCCGAACTGCCGGCGCTCCTGGACGTAGCCCTTCGCGTAGTCCAGCGCGCCCTGGGCGATGCCGACGGCCTGCGCGGCGATCGTCACCCGGGTGTGGTCGAGGGTCCGCATCGCCGTGGCGAAGCCCGTCCCCTCCGCGCCGATCATCCGGTCCGCCGGAATCCGCACGTTGTCCAGGTAGACCTCGCGGGTCGGCGAGCCCTTGATGCCGAGCTTCTTCTCCGGCGCCCCGAAGCTGACCCCCGCGTCCGACTTCTCCACCACGAAGGCGGAGATGCCCTTCGACCGGGCGGACGGGTCGGTCACCGCGAAGACCGTGTAGTACTCGGAGACACCGGCGTTCGTGATCCACCGCTTCACACCGTTGAGCACCCAGTGGTCCCCGTCACGCACCGCCCGGGTGGTCATCGACGCCGCGTCGCTGCCGGCCTCCGGCTCGGAGAGGCAGTACGAGAACATCGCGTCACCCGCGGCCACCGGGGTCAGGTACCGGCGCTTGAGCTCCTCGGAGCCGGCCAGCAGCAGCGGCATGGTGCCGAGCTTGTTCACGGCCGGGATCAGGGACGAGGCGGCGCAGGCCCGGGCCACCTCCTCGATCACGATGGCGGTGGCCAGGGCGTCCGCGCCGGCGCCGCCGTACTCGACGGGGATGTGCGGCGCGTGGAAGTCCGCGGCGCGCAGGGCGTCGTAGGACGCCTTCGGAAACTCGCCGGTCTCGTCCGCCTCCGCGGCGTGCGGGGCGACCTTCGCCGCGCAGACCTCACGAACCGCTTCCCGGATCGCCTCGTGCTCCTCCGGCAGACGGTAGACGTCGAACGACTCCTCAGCGGGCATGCCGGCCCCTCCCCTTCACCGCTATCATGCGCAGTCTGTACGGTCTCCTGACCGGTCACCGCGCAGACTGAAGGATAGCGACAAGGTTTAGCTACAAGTTACCGCGGCGTAGGCTAGTTCTCGACGAACGCCAACGTCGCCGGGTGACCATAGAAGAACAACGGATTCCCCTCGGTGCCCAGCCAGGCGCCGCAGCAGTACGCGACGCGACGGTGCGCCGCCCAGTGCGAGCGGAGAAATCAGGCGTGACGACCCCGTACCCCAACAGCCAGCCGGTGCCTCCCATCACCGCGGTCACGCCGCCGTCGGGTGCCTCCCGACCCCGCGTGACGTTCCTCGGCACCGGCTATCTCGGCGCGACCTACGCGATCTGCTACGCGGAACTGGGCTACGAGGTGCTCGGCTTCGACGTGGACGCCGACAAGATCGCCAAGCTGAACGCCGGTGAGGTGCCGATCCACGAGCCCGGCCTCGACGAGCTGCTCAAGCGGAACCTCGCCGCCGGTCGACTGCGGTTCAGCACCGACATCGCGGAGACCGCCGACTTCGGCGACGTCCACTTCATCTGCGTCGGCACCCCGCAGCGGGCCGACGGCATGGGTGCCGACCTGTCGTACGTCGAGGCGTCGGTGACCAGCCTCGCCCAGCACCTGACCCGCAAGGCGCTGATCGTCGGCAAGTCCACCGTGCCGGTCGGCACCGCCGAGTGGGTGGAGCAGCTGGTCGGCAAGCACACCCCGGCCGACCTCGGCGTCGAGGTGGCGTGGAGCCCCGAGTTCCTCCAGGAGGGCTTCGCCGTCGACGACGTGCTGCGCCCCAACCGGATCGTCGTCGGCGTGAAGAGCGAGTGGGCCAACGGCATGCTCTACGCCGCCCACAAGGGCGTCTTCGACCTGGCCGCCACCGAGGACCGCGAGGTCCCGCTGGTCGTCACCGACTTCGCCACCGCCGAGCTGGTCAAGGTCGCCGCGAACGCCTTCCTGGCCACCAAGATCTCGTTCATCAACGCCATGGCCGAGGTCTGCGAGGTCGCCGGCGGCGACGTCACCCAGCTCGCCCGGGCGATCGGCTTCGACCCGCGGATCGGCAACCGGTTCCTCCAGGCCGGCCTCGGTTTCGGCGGCGCGTGCCTGCCCAAGGACATCCGCGCCTTCCAGGCCCGGGCCCAGGAGCTGGGCGCGGGCGAGGCGCTGCGCTTCCTGCACGAGGTCGACCTCATCAACCTGCGCCGCCGCACCCGTGTGCTGCAACTCGCCGCGGAGCTGCTCGGCCGCCGCTCCGGCCCGGCCGGCCCGGACCTCTCCGGCACCCGGATCGCCGTTCTCGGCGCCACGTTCAAGCCCAACACCGACGACGTACGCGACGCGCCGGCGCTCGCCGTCGCCGGCCTGCTGCACAAGGCCGGCGCCGACGTGCACGTCTACGACCCCGAGGGCATGGGGAACGCCCGCCGGGCGATGCCGGAACTCACCTACGAGGCCAGCATCGTCGACGCGGTGACCGGCGCGGACCTGGTCTGCGTCCTCACCGAGTGGGCCGACTTCCGCAACGCCGACCCGGTGGCGCTGGGCGAGCTGGCCGCCGGCCGGAAGGTCGTCGACGGGCGGAACTGCCTCGACCCGGCACTGTGGACGCAGGCCGGCTGGGAGTACCGCGGCCTCGGCCGACCCTGACCCGGACGAGCCACCACGGCCGGCCGCGGACCTGTTCCGCGGCCGGCCGTTTCCTTTGCGGAGCCGACTCGTTGGTCCTGGACCCGCCGACAACTGTCGAAAAACGCGCCGGATTTGGGCATGCTGCGACAGTGGGAGTCCACAGTGCGGGTGGAGGGGTGTCGTGGCGAGCTTTCAGTGCTCCTCGTGCGGCCGGGACATCAAGCCGGCCGTCCGTTGCCCGCACTGCGGTGCCGAACAGCCACAGTGGGTCGAGCACCTGGCGGAGATCGAGCGCTCCATCGCGGAGATGAAGGCGCGCGACGCCGCCATCGCCCGCGAGCAGCGGCAGATCGCCGCGAAGATGCAGGCCGCGCTCTTCCAACGGGACATCCTCGCGCACGCCGGTGAGGAGCGACTCAAGCAGGCCACCCGGCCACGCCGGGTGCTGCGTCGCCGCCCCGGCCGCCGTCCCCCGACCGCCACCACCGGCGCCCCGCCCCGGGTTCCCCGGCAGGGCACCCCACCCGGCGCCAGCGAGCCGCCACCACCACCGCCCACCGCCACCTGGCTCGACGCCGACAACCCGGAGCACCCGCCGGAGGCGTCCTCGCGCGAGGTGCAGAACATCCCGCTCGGGCTCGGCGCCCTGCTGCTCGGGGTGGCCGCGGTGGTGTTCGCCGCCGTGGCGACCAGCTCCATGGACGCCCTCGCCCGGCTCGGCATCCTGCTCGTCGCCACCGTGCTGCTGCTCCTCGCGCCGCCGTTCCTCGCCCGACGCGGGCTCACCTCCACCGCCGAGACGATCGCCGCGGTCGGCCTGCTGCTGGTGCCGCTCGCCGGGTACGCCCTCTGGGCCGTGGACCGGATCGGCAACGGCGGCGCATCCGGCGCGGTCTTCGCCGGCCTGATCTTCGCGGCCACCGCCGGCGTCTCGGTCGGTTACGCCGCCTGGACCGGGCTGCGCGCACCCCGGTTCGCCACCGTGCTCGCCGCCCAACCCGTGGTGCCACTGCTGGCGTACGACCGGATCAGCGGGCCCGTCGGCTGGGCGCTGGCGCTCACCGCGGTCGCCCTGCTCGACCTCTGGCTGGCCCGCTCCGGCGTCGTCGTGGAACGGCCCGTCCGCCGCGACCTGCCCGAGCCGCCGTCGGAGCCTCCGACCACGCCGACCGCGCCGCGGCAACGGTCCGGCGACACCCGCCCGGAGGGGGCCCCGGAGGAAGCCGGGGAGGTGGTGTCACCGCCCGAGGCCGTGGCGGTCGACGCCCCCGCCCGACCGGTGCCCGGGTTGCGGGAGCTGACCTGGCTGCTGCACGGGATCGCCGTCGCGATCGCCCTGGCGTACGCGGTCACCGCCCTGCTGCGCGCCGCTACGGTACCGGCCGCGGTCGGCGCCGGACTGGTGCTGCTGCTCGCCGCCACCGCGAGCCTGGCCGGCACTCTGGCGCTGCGCCGTCCACCCCTGCCCGACGTCGGCGCCGGCATCCTCACCCTCGCCGTCATCGGTGCGCTGAGCCGCGTCGCCTCGGTGGCGCTGCCGGGTCGGGCGCTGCTGCTGATCGCGGCGGTCATCGCGGTCACCGGCCTGGCCGTCCGCGCCGTGCCGGAGGCCGCCCGGCGCGGCCCTCAGCTCGCCTCCGCGGTGGCGCTCACCGTGAGCGGGATGGTCGTGGCCGGGGGCGCGCTGCGCGCCGGCGTGGCCCCCGTACGCGCCGCGCTCCCCGCGTGGGCCGCCGACCTTGACGGGTACGCCGCCGAGCTGGCCGCCGCGGTCGGTCCGACCGCCTGGCAGCTGGCCGCGAGCGCCTTCCTGCTCACGATCGCCGCGGTGCTGGCGCTGCCGGCCGACATCCGCCGGGAGTTCGCCGTGGCCGGGGCGGCGCTGACGGCGCTGGCCGTACCCGCCTCGCTCGGCCTGGGCTGGGCGGCCGCGCCGTGGCCGATGGTGCTGGCCGCCGTGGGCATCGGGGCCACGGGGCTCTCCGCCCGCACCCCGCGGGCCGCGCAGGCGCACTCGGTGGCCGCGGCGGCGGTCGGCCTCTTCGGGGCGGGTGCCGCGCTGGCCCGGCCGGCGCTCACGGCGGCGGTGCTGATCGTGCTCTTCGTGGCGGGTGTCCTCGTCGCGGTGGCGCCCCGGGTCCGGATCGCCCCTGCGCCGGCTGACCTGGTCTCCGCCTGGGCCGCCGGCGGCGCGGCGTTCGCCCTGCCCGGCGCCGTGGCCGCCTTCGTCGCCGCCACCGTGCCGACCGGCGCGACGCCCACGCCGGCGAGCCTGCGCGAGGCGACGGTGCCGGTGCTCGCGGCGGCCTTCCTGGCGGTCTGCGTGACCCTCGGCTACGCGGCGATCGTGCAGGTGTCCCAGCGGCACATCCCCGCACCGCTGGCGGTCGGCACGGGGCTCGGCGCGCTGGTGGTGACCGCCGCCGCCTTCGGCGCGCCCGGCGCCACCGTGGCCGACGCCTGGGTCGGCGCGCTGCTGCTGGTCGCCGCCGTGCTGCTCTTCCTGGCCCCGTCGATCGACGCCGGGCGCCGTTCCGATCTCACCCTCGACGGGTCGGACCTCGCGGCCGCCGCGGTCACCGCCGCGCTGATCGCCACGCTGGTCCGCATCGCGGCGGTCCTCGCCCCGGGCGGCCAGCTCGCGGTCGCCGCCGGCCTGGTGCTCGTGGTGGCCGTGGCCGCCCGCGCGCTGCCGGAGGAGTGGCGGCGAGGGCCGATCCTCGGCATGGCCGTGGGCGGCCTGCTGATCGGTCTGGTGGCCGGCTGGACCGCCCTGCGCGGCGGCGTCGGCGTGCTGGCCACGCCCGGCCCGATCTGGGCCGGTGACCTCTCCGGCTGGCCGGCGGCGCCGACCGGCGGCTCCAGCTGGCAAGCGCCGGTCGCCCTGGTGCTGCTCGCCCTGGCGGCCGCGATCCTGCTGCCACCGCCCTGGAAGTACGACGTCTCCGGCGCTGCGGTCGTCCTGGCGACGATCGGGACGCCGGCCGCGTTCGCGCTGCCCTGGTGGTCGCCGATCCTGGTCGGCGCGATGGTCGCCACGGTCTTCGCCATGGCCGCCGTGGCGGCCGTCGAGCCGCGCGCCGCGCTGTCCCGGGCCACCGTCGCCGGGGTGGTGGCCCTGCACGCGGCGGGCGCCGGCCTCGTCCGTCCGTGGACGACCGCGCTCGCGCTGGGCAGCATCGCGCTGATCGGT
This sequence comes from Micromonospora xinjiangensis, assembly GCF_056150165.1. Taxonomy (NCBI): domain Bacteria; kingdom Bacillati; phylum Actinomycetota; class Actinomycetes; order Micromonosporales; family Micromonosporaceae; genus Micromonospora; species Micromonospora xinjiangensis. The sequence goes on from NZ_JAXCFO010000001.1 coordinate 1,100,581, forward strand.
CTCGTCGTTGCGGCGCTGGCCCGCAACCTCTCCGGCACGCTGGTGGACGACGTCGAGACCGAGGGCATGCCGCCGCACCTGGCGCAGATCGGTGGCGCGGCGGCCGGGGCGGCGCTGCTCGCGCTCCCCGGCGCGCTGGCCGCGCTGTCCGCCGAGTTCGGCCACTCGGCACAGGTGGTGCTGACCGCCGCGCTGGCGGCGTCCAGTCTCGGGCTGGCGGCCGTGGCCGCCGCCCGCCGCCGGATCCCCCAGTACCTGCCCTGGGCGAGCGTGGCGGTGGCCGGCGGTGCCACGATCAGCGCCTTGGCCGCCTTCCCCACGGGCCTCGCCGTCGGCGTGTACGCCGCCGCCGCGGCGCTGCTCGGCGTGCTGGCCGAGCTGGTCCGTGGCGCCACGGTTCCGCCGGCCGGCGCGGCCCAGCCGGTCCGCCGCTGGTCGGTGCTGCTGGACGGGGCGCTCCGCCGGTTGCCGGACGACCCGGACCAGCGTCGCTGGCGCGTCAGCCCGGCCGCCGGTGCGCTGGCCGCGGCGGTCCTGCCCACCATCCTTGCGCTCGCCTCGATCGCGCGGGCGTTGGAAGTGGCTCTCGTGGAGCCACATCGGACGCTGGCCCGTGTCTGGGAGGGACCACCGCCGGAGCTGCTGACCCCGGCGCCCGGGGCGGTCGACCCGACGCACGTGCTGACCGCGCTCCTGCTGACCGCGACGGCCGCCCTCGCGGCCACCGGCTTCAGCGGCGGCCGGCGTACGCGGGCGGTGCCGGTGGTGCTGCCCGGCGCGGCGGTCACGCTGCTCATCACGCCGACCGCGTTGGGCAACGGCTGGCCGGCCAGTGTCCTCGCCGCGCTGGCGGTGTTCACGATCTCGATGCTCGGGCTGGCCCTGACGCCGCCCCCACCGCTGGTGGAGCCGGCTCGGTCGCTGCGGTTGGCCCGCGTCCTGGTCTTCCTCATCGGTCTGGCCGCCGGCGGCGCCGGGCTCGCCGGCAGCCTGGCCACCCGGGAGCTGACCCTCTTCACGCTGGGCGGCGCCGTCGGTGTCGGCACCGTCGCGGCGCTCTTCGGCACGACGCAGCGGGCGCGGATCCTGGGCTGGCTCTTCGCCTCACTGATGGCGCAACTCTTCGTGCTGACCGCCGGCCTGGTCGCCGGGTTCGCCGCGGTCTGGTCCGCGTTCGGGGTCCTCGCCGTCGGTGCCGCGCTACAGGTTTTCGCCGCCCTGCTGCCGCGCCTGCGCCGGCCGGAGGCGCAGCGCGAGGCGGCCACCGTGGAGTGGAGCGGGCACGCCGCCGCCCTGATCGCGCTGGCGCTGGCGTTCGACTCGCCCCGGCACATCGCCGCGCTGCTGGCCGCGTGGGGCGCGGTGCTCGGGGTGGCGGCGACGCGGCCCAACCGCCGGCCGGTGGAGCGTCGCGTCCTGTTCTGGGCGGTCGTGATCTGCGAGATCACCGCCTGGTGGATCCTCATGCGGGTCGCCGACGTGGCGCTGCCCGAGGCGTACACACTGCCGTTCGCGGCGCTGGCTCTGCTCGTGGGCGTGCTCGAACTCCGCCATCGGCCGGATCTCAGCAGCTGGGTGGCGTACGGCCCGGCGCTCGTCACCGCGTTCCTGCCGAGCCTGGCCATCGTGCTCGCCACCGGGTCGACGACGCTGCGGCAGGTGTTGCTGCTGCTCGGCGCCGTCGCGGTGCTGATCTTCGGTTCGTCGAGCCGGCAGCAGGCGCCGGTGATCGTCGGCGCGACGGTCACGGCGATCACCGCCATCCACGCGCTCTTCGCCTTCGGGCCGTGGCTGGCGCTGATCCCCATCGGCATCCTGCTGCTCGTGCTCGGTGCGAGCAACGAACGCCGCCGCCGCGCCCAGGAGCGCCTCCAGACGGCGCTGCGCGGCATGCGCTGACCGGGCCGGCCGTGCCCCAGAGTTTCACTCATCGTTACATCCCGCCCTCATCACGGAACGTGACCGCGTGGCGAGCGGGCCCACCCCACCTGCTCTCCTTTGCTCTGCACCCCTGTGTGCACCACCCCTCCCTACCAGGGGAAACCCGCGAGCCTCGTCCAGCCTCGGCCGCACCCCTCGTCACTGTCCGCACGTGGCGCAGATACGGGTGCAGAGCAAAGGACGCGCAAGCGAGAGTCGTTTCTCTCCTGGTGAACACGGAGAGTGGCCCCGGGTGGGCCAGCGGAACTGACCGGGTGATCAGGAATTCCCGGCTCGGTGGAGAGCGACGCGGTGGGGAACGTACGCCGAGAGCCGGTCGATCAGGGGGAAGGGGTCGCGCGACAGCGCGAGCCGAGAGCGCCGATCAGGGGGAAGGGGTCGCGCGACAGCGCGAGCCGAGAGCGCCGATCAGGGGGAAGAGGTCGCGGCGGACCGAGAGCGTCGATCAGGCCGGCGAAGCCACGGCGGCGCGCAGCGCCGCGTCCTTCTCGTTGATCATCTGCTCCAGGTCCTCCTGGAACGTCGCCATCCGGGCGCGCAGCTCCGGGTCGGCGGCGCCGAGGATCCGGACGGCGAGCAGGCCGGCGTTGCGGGCATTGCCGATCGAGACCGTGGCGACCGGGATGCCGGCCGGCATCTGCACGATGGACAGCAGCGAGTCCATGCCGTCCAGGTGCTTGAGGGGCACCGGCACGCCGATCACCGGCAACGGGGTGACCGAGGCGACCATACCGGGCAGAGCGGCTGCGCCGCCCGCCCCCGCGATGATCACCTTGAGGCCCCGCTCGACCGCGGTCTGGCCGTACTCGATCATCTTCACCGGGGTGCGGTGCGCGGAGACCACGCTTACCTCGTAGGGCACCGCGAAGTCGTCGAGGACCTCGGCGGCGGCCTTCATGGTCGGCCAGTCCGAGTCACTGCCCATGATCAGCCCGACCGTGGTCACTCCTGCCCCTCCCGCAGCCAGCGGGCGGCCCGCGCCGCCCGCGCCCGTACGTCGTCCAGGTCGTCGCCGAGCACCGTGACGTGCCCGATCTTGCGGCCCGGCCGGACCTGCTTGCCGTAGAGGTGCACCTTCGCGCCCGGTTCGGCGGCGAAGAGGTGGTGCAGCCGCTCGTCGATCGACATTCCGCCGGGCTCGCCGCCGAGCACGTTCGCCATCACCACGACCGGCGCGGCGAGCGAGGTGTCCCCCATCGGGTAGTCGAGCACCGCCCGCAGGTGCTGCTCGAACTGCGACGTCCGCGCACCCTCGATGGTCCAGTGCCCGGAGTTGTGCGGGCGCATCGCCAGCTCGTTGACGACGATCGCCGGGCGGCCGGCGGCGTCCACCACCTCGAACAGCTCGACCGCCAGCAGACCCACCACGCCGAGTGACGTGGCCAGGTCGATGGCGAGCTGCTGGGCGCCGAGCGCCAGCTCCTCGGGCAGGTCCGGCGCCGGGGCCAGGACCTCCACGCAGATGCCGTCCACCTGCACGGTCTCGACCACCGGATACGCGGCGACCTGACCGAACGGAGAACGGGCCACCTGCACGGCGAGTTCCCGGCGGAGCGGGACCCGCTCCTCGACGATGAGTTCGGTGCCTCCGGCGAGCAACGTGGCGGCGAGTTCCGCGGCGTGCGCGGCGTCGGTCACCATCCAGACGCCCCGACCGTCGTAGCCGCCGCGCGCCGCCTTCAGCACCACCGGCCAGCCGACCTCGGCACCGAACGTCACGAGGTCGTCCGGCGTGCCCACCGGCCGCCAGGCCGGCACCGGGGCGCCGAGCTCCGTGAGCCGCTCCCGCATCGCCCGCTTGTCCTGCGCGTAGCGCAGCGCGTCGGCCGGCGGGTAGAGCGTCGCGCCCTCCGCCGCGAGGGTGCGGACGTGCTCGTTCGGCACGTGCTCGTGGTCGAAGGTGACCACGTCACAGCCCTTCGCGAAGGTGCGCAGCGCCGCGAGGTCGGTGTGGTCGCCGTACTGGACGTCGGCGGCGACCAGCGCGGCGCCGTCGTCGGGGGCGAGCGCGAGCACGCGCAGTGACTGGCCGAGGGCGATCGCGGCCTGGTGGGTCATCCGGGCCAGCTGGCCGCCACCCACCATGCCGACAACGGGCAGACCGGTACGGGAATCCATAGCGGCGCCAGCCTATCGGGGCCGCTGGTCGACACCGTCGCCGGATGGCGAATCACACGTCCGTCCGTGGCGGGCTCAGCGCCGGCCGAGCTGGCCGACCAGGTCGTCCACCTCCGTGACCGGGCGCTCGCACACGAAACCCCGACAGGCGTACGCGGTGGGCCGCCCGTCGATCATCGGCCGGTCCGCGAGCAGCGGCACCCCGGGCTGGTCGGGCCGACCCGCCACGATCACCGCGCCGGGCGGGGCGTGCCGGTGCGCCGCCGCGAGCAGCGGCTCGCCGGCCGGCTGGTCGGTGACGACGGCGATCTCGTACGGCCCGGAGAGCAGGGCCTCTCCGACGGTCGCCGCGTACCCGGTGAAGCGGGCGTGCGGGGCGACGATCGGGGAGACGGTGGCGAGGGCGGCGTCGGCCGCCTCCCGGTACCGGGTCTCGCCGGTCAGCGCGGCGTACGCCACCAGCGCGGCGGCGATCGCCGAGCGGCCGGACGGGGTGGCGTTGTCGGTCGGGTCCGCTGGCCGGGTGACCAGCTGCTCGGCGTCGTCGGCGGTGTCGAAGAACCCGCCGTCACCGGCGGCGAACCGCTCCAGTGCGACGTCGAGCAGCCGACCGGCCAGCTCCAGCCACCGCCCCTCGCCGGTGAGCTGGTGCACGGCGCAGAACGCCTCCGCCACGCAGCCGTAGTCCTCCAGCACCCCCGCCGGCTCGCCCACCACACCGCCCCGGGAGACGCGCCGCAGCCGGCCGTCGACGAGGTGCCGCTCGGCGAGCACCTCGGCGATCCGGATCGCGGCGGCGCCGGTGACCGGGTCGCCGGTCAGCGCCGTGTGCTCGACCAGCGCGGTGACCGCCAGGCCGTTCCAGGAGGCGACTACCTTGTCGTCGCGGGCCGGCTGCGGGCGGGCGTCGCGGGCCTCGCGCAGCCGGGCTCGGACCCGCTCCCACCGCGCGCCGACGGCCGGGTCCACGTCGTCCACGTCGCGTGCGAGGCGCAGCACGCTGGTGCCGTGCTCGAAGGAGCCCGCCTCGGTGACCGCGAACAGGTCGGCGGCGAACCGGCCGTCCTCCTCGCCGAGCGCCTCGACGAGCTGGGCCGGCGTCCAGGAGTAGGTGAGCCCCTCGACGCCCTCGGTGTCCGCGTCCAACGCGGAGGCGAGACCGCCCTCCGGGGTGCCCAGGTCGTCGATCATGAACGCGGCGGTCTCGGCGGCGATCCGGGCCGCCATCGGGTCACCGGTCAGCCGCCACAGTTGGGTGTACGTCCGCAGCAGCAGCGCGTTGTCGTACAGCATCTTCTCGAAGTGCGGCACGGTCCAGTGCGCGTCGACGGAGTAGCGGGCGAAGCCACCGGCGAGCTGGTCGTAGATGCCGCCGCGCGCCATCGCCTCGCAGGTGTGCCGCACGATCTCCAGGCTGTGCTCCGAGCCGGTGCGCTGGTGGTGCCGGAGCAGGAAGAGCAGGTTCATGTGCGGCGGGAACTTCGGGGCGCCGCCGAAGCCGCCGTTCGTCCCGTCGTACTCCTTGGCGAGCTGAGCGGCCGCGCCGTCGAGCAGCGCGGCCTCCAGCGGGGCGGACGGGCCGCCCACGGCCTGGGCGCCGCCGATCGCCTCGACCACCGCGGCGCCCTGGCGCAGCACGTCGTCCCGCTGGTCGCGCCAGGCGGTGCTCACCGACGACAGCAGGCGCAGGAACGTGGCCTTCGGGTAGTAGGTGCCGCAGAAGAACGGCGTGCCGTCCGGGGTGGCGAAGACGGTCATGGGCCAGCCGCCCTGGCCCGTCATGGCCTGCGTGGCGGTCATGTAGACCGCGTCGACGTCCGGCCGTTCCTCCCGGTCCACCTTCACCGACACGAAGTCGGCGTTCATCAGGGCGGCGACCGACTCGTCCTCGAACGACTCGTGTGCCATCACGTGACACCAGTGGCAGGCGGCGTAGCCGACCGAGATGAGCACGGGCACGTCACGCCGGCGCGCCTCGGCGAACGCCTCCTCGCACCACGGCCACCAGTCGACCGGGTTGCCGGCGTGCTGGAGCAGATAGGGGCTCGTGGCGTCAGCGAGTCGGTTCACCCGACGACCATAACCAGCCGGCGCGTACCCCGCCCGCGCTCCGCCCGTCCGCCCCCCGCCCACCTGCTCGGTGAGCAGGGGCGCCGCGTCAGGAAACCGCCGCCCGCGATGAGGGGATCTCCTGATCACCGGGCTCAGGGGGTCAGGAGGCGCCGTCGGCGCGGAGGGGGAAGACGTTGGGGCGGGCGTCGTCGAGCAGGGTGCCGAGGACCGCCCCGATCTTGTCGGCCGGCATGGGCTTGAAGAAGTGGTAGCCCTGGGCGGCGGTGCAGCCCAGCTCGGCCAGCGCTGTGCGCTGCTCGGCGGTCTCCACCCCCTCCGCGACGACCCGCAGGCCCAGCTCGTGGGCGAGACCGACGGTGGTACGCACGATCGCCGCCGCCTCCGGCGAATCGGCCATCCGGATCACGAAGGAGCGGTCCACCTTCAGCTCGTCCACGGCGATCCGGGTGAGGAACGTCAGCGACGAGAAGCCGGTGCCGAAGTCGTCCACGGCGAGCTGCACGCCCATCGACCGGAGCGTGGCCAGCACCTCGTCGATGACCTCCAGCTCGCTCATCACCACCGTCTCGGTGATCTCCAGCACCAGGCGGTGCGCGGGCACCTGGTGGCGGCGCAGCGCCTCGGCGATCTCGTCGGGCAGGCGCGGGTCGAGCAGGCTGCGCGCGGAGAGGTTGACCGAGATCGGGATGTCCAACCCCTGCCGACCCCAGCCGGCGGCGACCGCCAGGGCCTTGTCCAGCACGTACCGGGTGAACGTGCCGAGCTGCTCGCTGTTCTCCACGGGCCGGATGAAGTCGACCGGGCTGAGCCAGCCGCGCCGCGGGTGCCGCCACCGGATCAGCGCCTCCACGCCGGTCGGCGCGCCGGTGGCCAGGTCGACCGCCGGCTGCAACGCCAGGACGAGCTGGTCCTCCACCTCCAGGGCCTCCCGCAGCTCGGCCAGGAGAGCGAGCTGGTCGGTGCTCGCCGCGTCCCGGGTGCTGTCGTACGCGGCGACGTTGCCGCCGCCCTCCTTGGCCTGGTACATCGCGATGTCGGCCCGGCGGAGCAGCTCCGTCAGGTCGGCGGTGCCGGCGTCGGCCACCACGACGCCCACGGACACCTCGACGGACATCCGCACCCCGGCGACCTCGGTGGGCGCGGCCAGCCGCTCGGCGATCTCGCGGGCCTGTCGCAGCGCGTACGCCATCGGCGCGGCGCGGTCGCCGATCACCGGGACCGACGTGAGTAGCAGCGCGAACTCGTCGCCGCCGAGCCGGCCCAGCAGGTCGCCGGGACGGGCCAGCGCGCTCAGCCGGTTGGCGGCCAACCGCAGCAACTGGTCACCGGCCGCGTGCCCGAGGGTGTCGTTGACCTCCTTGAACTGGTCGATGTCGAGCAGCAGCAGCGCCACCGGGTGGTCGTGGGCGAGCTGCCGCAACGCCTGGTCGCCCTTGCTGAGCATGGCCGAGCGGTTGACCAGCCCGGTGAGCGGATCGTGCACCGCCTCGTACGACGACCGCGCGGTGACGAGGCGCAGCTCGCGGTGGGTCGCGGCGTCGTGCAGCGCGGCGGCGAGCGCGTCGCCGAAGGCGGCCACCGCGTCCCTTTCCCGTCCGTTCGGCGGCGCCGACCGGGGGAAGCGGACCCGCAGCCGCCCGACCGGCGTGTCGCCGACCGTGAGCAGGCGCACCAGCTCGTGGTCCACGGGCTCCCCCGGCCCCGGCTCGGCGATTTCCCGGTCGACCAGGCCGCCCGCGGCGTCCCCGCGGTAGCGCCGCCAGCGCCCGTCACCCCGGGCCACGTCCACGTCGACCAGTTCGGCGTGGAACAGGGCCAGCGCCCCGTTGACGGCGGCGGCGGCCACGCCCCGCTCGTCGAGCTGGTTGAGCGCCGAGGTGGCCTCGGCGAAGGTACGCCAGGTGCGGCGTTCCTGGTCGGCCCGGAGTCGGTGCCGGTAGGTCTGGTGGAGCAGCCACAGTGGCGGCGGGAGCAGCAGCAGCCAGCGCGGGTCGATCTGGAGCAGCAGCACCACCACCAGACCCACCACGACGTTGCCGACGAACATCAGCAGCTTCCCGCGCAGCGTGGCGAGCAGCAGCGCCCCGATCGAGACGCCGTGCCGCAGGCCCAACGTGGCCGCGCTGAGGCCGACCGTGACGAGCAGGTAGGTCACCGCACCGGCGATCAGGGCCGCCGCCAGCCCCGGCGTGAAGGGCGCCAGGAGCGGCTGCCCGAGCGCGGTGGTGACGGCCACGGCGAGGGCGGACGCGGCCGCCAGCGACGCCGCGATCCGGACGGTCTCCAGCACCGGTCGGCGCTCACCGAACGCGGAGAGCGCCGACCAGGCGAGCCCGGCGCCGAGCAGGGTGGCGGAGGGGATCCAGCCGGTGGGCACCAGGTGGAGGCAGATGATCAGGGCGGCCTCGCCCCAGCCGATGCTCACCATGCCGGCCGGGGCGCGGAACCGCAGCCGGACCAGCTGGGCCAGGGCGACCACGACGACCGCGATGCCGTAGCGGGCCGCCGGGGGGAGCGGGTCGTCGGCGGGCAGCCGGTGGGGCAGGGTGAGCCCGACCAGCGCGGCCGCGAGGCTGGTGAGGGCGACCGCGACGGTCAGCACCAGCACCTGCGGCGCGACCCCGCGCACCCCGAGCCGATCGGCCTGCTCGCCGGCCCTGCCGGACGTCACCGACCCGCTCCGTGGGCTGCCCGTGGGGCCGTACGGCGGGCAGCCGCTGCTGTGACGGTCATCGGCGCCCCCTCCCGCGCACGGCTCGGGGACTTTCGGTCCCCCCGGCGGAAGGCTAAGCCAAACCCGATGGTCGCAACAGGGGGCGACCGCCGGGTTCAGCGTGATTCACGCGCGAACTACCCGTTTCGGCGCTGCTGGTGCCCGGTGGGAGCGTCCGCGGATGAATCCTGTCCTCCGGTCCCGTCCGTCGGATCGACGGCCGCCGCGTCCGCCCGGCCGGGCTCACCCGGTCGCCCCTGCCGGGGGAACCGGTCGGGCAGGCGGCGCAGCCGCGAGTTCATGTTGCGGATCAGCAGGACGGTGGCGGTGCCCAGCAGCAGGATGAGGAAGAGACCCATCGGGCCGGCCAGGCCACCCGTGCGGGTGTCCCCGAAGTTGTTCTCCGCGAGCACCTGTGCAGCGGTCAGCATGGCGTTCCTCCGAGATGCGGTTGGTGACCAGCGTAGCGCCGCCCCGGATCAGCGAGCATGCACCGTCTCACGGACGCCGGCGAAGAGGTCCGACTCGGGGACCGGGCTGTCCACCAGCGAGCGGGCCAGGTGGAAGTCCTCGGTGGGCCAGGCGCTCTGCTGGATCTCCATCGGCACGCGGAACCAGAAGCCGTCCGGGTCGACCTGGGTGGCGTGGGCCCGCAGCGCGTCGTCGCGGACGGGGAAGTACTCCCCGCACGGCACCCGGGTGGTGATCTCCGGACGCGCGTCGTCCGGCTCCTCCTCCCAGCGCTTGAGCCAGTCCTGGTAGGGCGACTCCAGCCCGGCGGCGAGCATCGCCTCGTGCAGGGCCATGATCTTGCCCCGGGAGAACCCGGCGTCGTAGTAGAGCTTCAGCGGCTGCCACGGCTCGCCCAGGTCGGGGTAGCGCTCCGGGTCGCCCGCGGCGTCGAAGGCGGCCACGGTGATCTTGTGGCACATGATGTGGTCGGGGTGGGGGTAGCCGCCGCGCTCGTCGTACGTCGTCACGACGTGCGGACGGAACTCGCGCATGAGCCGCACCAGCGGGCCGGCGGCGACCTCGACCTCCTGGAGGGCGAAGCACCCCCCGGGCAGCGGCGGCAGCGGGTCGCCCTCCGGCAGCCCGGAGTCGACGAAGCCGAGCCAGGCCTGCTCGACGCCGAGGATGGCGCGGGCCGCGTCCATCTCGGCGCGCCGGATCTCCCCGATGTTGGCCCACACGTCGGGCCGGTCGAGCTTCGGGTTGAGCACGCTGCCGCGCTCACCCCCGGTGCACGTCGCCACGAGGACCTCCACGCCCTCGGCCACGTACTTGGCCATGGTGGCGGCACCCTTGCTGGATTCGTCGTCCGGGTGCGCGTGGACGGCCATGAGGCGCAGCTGTTCTGCCAACGTGGGCACTCCTCGTCTGGGGCGGTCGACCCGGCCGGGCCGGTGACCTGCCAAAATCCTCCCACCCGGCGCCCCGCCGGGCGGTCACCTCCGACAGCCGACCTGCCATGCTTGAGGCGGATCCGGGCTGAGAGGATGGACAAGAGCCATTCTTGCCGATGCCGCCGACAACGACGCCAGGAGATACCCGCCGGTGAGCGAGACGCACACCACAATCACACCGGGAGCCCCGGTATTCCCGCCCGGCCGTTACGGCCGCCGCCGGGAGCCGGGCGGGCGCGGTCCGAAGGTCCTGGCGGTGGTGGCGCTGGTCGCGCTGCTCGCCGTGCTGAGCGTGATCGCGGTCCGCCTCTACCGGCAGTACGGCGACCCGAACTACGACGCCCAGGTCGTCACCTACACCGACGTCACGGACACCCACGTGCGGGTCGACTTCCGGGTGACCGTTCCGTCCGGCGGCTCGGCGGTCTGCGTGCTGCGCGCCCGTGACCGGGCCGGCAACGAGGTGGCCCGCGAGGAGGTCACCGTGACCGCGCCGGCCGGGGAACGCCACGTGACCGTCCAGCACCGGCTGACGACCACCGGCCGCGCCTTCATCGGCGAGGTGCTGCGGTGCCGGCCGGCGGCCTGACGCCAGCGCCGCCGACAGCCTGCTGACCAGGGCGTACGCGGCGAACGCGGCCGCGCCCGCGCGCCGGCGGGGCGGCTCACCGCCGGTGCCCGGAGCGCCCACCGGTGGTGATCGTCGCCACGCCGTGTCGTAGCGCACTGGTAACTTGGAGGTTCACCTGTAGCCGGCCACGCACATCTGAGGAGATCGCCTGTGTCCACTGGCAACGAGGCGCCCGCCACCTGGCTGTCGCAGGACGCTTACGACCGACTCCAGGCGGAGCTCGACGAGCTGATCGCCAACCGTCCGGTCATCGCCGCCGAGATCAACGCTCGGCGCGAGGAGGGCGACCTGCGCGAGAACGGCGGCTACCACGCCGCCCGTGAGGAGCAGGGCAAGGCCGAGGGGCGCATCCGCTACCTCCAGGAGCTCCTGCGCACCGCCAAGGTCGGCGAGGCGCCGTCGGCCGACGCGGTGGCACCCGGCATGGTGGTGACGATCTACTTCGACGACGACAAGGACGACACCGAGACCTTCCTGCTCGGTTCGCGGGAGATCGCGTCCACGACCGACCTCACCGTCTACAGCCCGGAGTCGGCGCTGGGCAAGGCCATCATGGGCGGCCGCGCCGGTCAGACCTGCACCTACACGGCGCCCAGCGGCGCCGAGATCAAGGTGACGGTGGTCAGCTTCGAGCCGTTCGGCGGCTGAGCCCCGCGGGCCGCTCGACCGGCCCCGCACCCGACCTCGCGAGGCGTGGCACCATCGGTGCCACGCCTCGCCGCCTGAGGGCCCCGGGAAGCAAGGGATGGTGGTGCCGTTCAGCCCCACCACGCGCACGTACCCACCAAGATCGGGCGGGGACGGGGGTTAGGCTTCGTCGGCGAAGACGACCTGGTAGCCGCTCGCCCGCAGGGCGCTGATCAGCGTGTCGGAGTGCTCCACGCCGCGCGTCTCCACCGACAGCGCGACCTCCACCTCGCCGAGGTGCAGGTGCGGGTGGGCCCGCTGGTGCACCACGTCCACGACGTTCGCCCGGTGCTCGGCGATCTCGCCGAGGAGCGAGGCGAGCTGGCCCGGGCGGTCCGAGCAGCGCACCGTGAACCGCAGGTAGCGGCCGGCGGCGGCCAACCCGTGCTCGATGACCCGCAGCATGAGCAGCGGGTCGATGTTCCCGCCGGAGAGCACCGCGACCACCGGCGCCTCGACCTGCACGACCCCGGCCAGCAGTGCCGCGACGCCGACCGCCCCGGCCGGCTCGACGACCTGCTTGCCCCGCTCCAGCAGCATGAGCAACGCCCGGGAGATGTCCTCCTCGGAGACGGTGACCACCTCGTCCACGAGCTTCCGCACGTGGGTGAAGGTGAGATCACCGGGGCGGCCCACCGCGATGCCGTCGGCGATGGTGCTGAACGCCGGCAGCCGCACCGGCTCCCCGGCGCTCAGCGAGGGCGGGTACGCGGCGGCGCCGACCGCCTGGACGCCGATCACCCGAATGTCGGGGCGCAGCGCCTTGGCGGCCACCGCGATCCCGGAGACGAGGCCGCCACCGCCCACGCCGGTGATGATCGTCTTGACGTCCGGGCACTGCTCGAGGATCTCCAGCGCCACCGTGCCCTGGCCGGCGATCACGTCCCGGTGGTCGAACGGGTGGATCAGCACCGCCCCGGTGCGCTCCGCGTACGTCTGTGCGGCCACCAGCGACTCGTCGACGGTGTTGCCGACCAGCTCGACCTGCGCGCCGTACCCCTTGGTAGCCGCCACCTTCGGCAGCGGCGCGTTCACCGGCATGAAGACCGTGGCGTGCGTGCCGACCAGCCCGGCCGCCAGCGCCACGCCCTGGGCGTGGTTGCCGGCGCTCGCGGCGACGACCCCCAGCGCCCGCTCCTCCTCCGACAGCCGGGAGATCCGCACGTACGCGCCGCGCACCTTGTACGACCCGGCCCGCTGCACGTTCTCGCACTTCAGCCAGGCCGGGCCACCCAGGACGGCGCTGAGCGGCCGGGAAGGCTCCAGGGGGGTGGTGCGGGTGACGCCGGCGAGCAGTTCCCGCGCGGCCCGTACGTCGGCGAGACCGACCAGTTCCGTCATGCCCCGATCGTGCCACCCGGCCACGCCGGCTCCGGCGGCGACGCCCCCGGGCCGTCAGCCTCGCGACACAGGCCGGATGATCACGCCACGGCGGGCGATCCGGTGCCCACCCTCGGGTAGCCGGGAGCGTGCCGCGGCCACGGGGACTGCATCTCGAACTGGCCGGCGACGCCGAGCAGCAGCAGCTCCGACCCGGGTGGCCCGACCAGTTGCACGGCGACCGGCAGCCCGTCCGGGCGCCGCCCCACGGGCACCACGATCGACGGCAGGCCGGCGATGTTCCACGGCGCCGCGTACGGGGCGTACCGGATGTTGGCCGCCATGTTGGCGCGCCACGAGCGGGACGACCAGCCGGTCGCCTCCGGTGGCGGCCCGGCCAGCGCCGGGGTGAGCAGCACGTCGACCGAGTGGTCGGTGAAGAAGCCGATGGAGCGGTCCCGCCAGGCGGCCCGGTCGGCCTCCCGCACGTACCCGCGCCGCTGTGCCCACTCGCCCAGCGCCACGTGCCGGCGGCTGCGCCGCTGGAGGCCGTGCCGGTCGACGCCGCTCGCCTGCACCTCGGCGGCGGCCGCCGCGAACCAGGTGGCGATCCCCTGGAGGCCGAGCCGCGTCGGGTAGACCGGGTCGGCGGGCACGGTGTCGTGCCCGGCGGCGGCGAGCAGCCGCCCCGCGGCGGCGACCGCGTCCCGGTTGGGGGCGTCCGGCGACACCCCGCGCACCGGGGAGCGCAGCGACACGCCGACCCGCAGCCGCTGCGGAGGCACCAGCTTCTCCGGGCGGCGCCCGGCCAGCACCGAGAAGCCCACCGCCGCGTCGGCGACCGTCGTCGTCAGCATCCCGTGCTCGGTGAGACCGAACCAGTCGTCCGCGCCGAGCTGGCAGGGGATGACACCCCGGCCGGGCTTGAGCCCGACCAGGCCGCAGCAGGCCGCGGGGATGCGGATGGAGCCGAGGCCGTCGTTGCCGTGCGCGATCGGCACCAGGCCGGCGGCCACCGCGGCCGCCGCGCCGCCGGAGGACCCGCCGGGCGTACGCCGGGTGTCCCAGGGGTTGCGCGTCACGCCGCTCTCGTCGTCGGTGAGCGCCCAGAGGCCGAGCTCCGGCATCCGGGTCACCCCGAGGATCACCGCACCGGCGCCGCGCAGGCGGCGGACCACCTCGTGGTCGGCCTCGGCGACGGGCGTACGGACGGCGGCCGACCCGTTCCAGGTGGGCAGGCCGGCGACCGGGGTGTTCTCCTTCACCGCCACCGGCACCCCGGCCAGCGGGAGGTTCGCCAGGTCCTCCTGCTCGTCGACCTTCTCCGCCTCGGTGATCGCCTCCCCGCCGCGCACCGCGCGGAACGCGGCGAGGTCGGCGTCGGCCCGCACGATGTGGTCGAGGTGGTCCGCGACGACCTGGGTGGCGGAGACGTCGCCCCGCCGTACGCCCCGGGCGATCTGCTTGGCGGTCGCCCCGACCCAGGTCGGCATGATGTCCTGCACGGCCACCCTCCCCAGCCAGCGGTCAGCCCAGCGCCTGCTCCAGATCGGCGAGCAGGTCGTCGACCGTCTCGATGCCGACAGACAGTCGCACGAGATCGCCGGGAACTTCAAGCGGCGAGCCCGCAGCGCTTGCGTGTGTCATCCGGCCCGGGTGCTCGATCAGGGATTCCACGCCGCCGAGCGACTCGGCGAGCACGAACAGCTTGGCCCGGTTGCAGATCTCGACCGCGTGGTCCTCGCCCCCGGCCGCGCGGAAGGAGATCATGCCGCCGAACCGCCGCATCTGCTTCGCGGCCACCTCGTGGCCGGGGTGCGAGGGCAGCCCCGGGTAGATCACCTGCGCCACCTTGGCGTGCCCGTCGAGGTACGCGGCCAGCCGCTCCGCGTTGTCGCAGTGCCGGTCCATCCGTACGCCCAGCGTCTTGAGGCCGCGCAGGGTGAGCCACGCGTCGAAGGGCCCGTTGACGGCGCCCATGGCGTTCTGGTGGTACCGCAGCTCCTCGCCGAGCGCGGCGTCGGCGGTGATCAGGGCGCCGCCCACCACGTCGGAGTGACCACCGATGTACTTGGTCGTCGAGTGGACCACCACGTCCGCGCCGAGGGCGATCGGCTGCTGCAGGTACGGCGAGGCGAACGTGTTGTCGACCACCAGCAGGGCGCCCGCGTCGTGCGCGACGGCGGCCAGGACGGCGATGTCGGCGATGCCGAGCAGGGGGTTGGTGGGCGTCTCCACCCAGACGATCTTCGTGCTGCCCGGGCGGATCGCGGCCCGGATCGCGTCCGGGTCGGAGACCTTGGCGGGGGTGAACTCCAGCCCCCACCGCTCGACCACCCGCGCGAAGAGCCGGTAGGTGCCGCCGTACGCGTCGTCCGGGATGACCACGTGGTCACCGGGCTTGCAGACGGTACGCAGCAGCGTGTCCTCGGCCGCCAGCCCGCTGGCGAACGCGAGCCCGACCGCGCCGCCCTCCAGCGCGGCCAGGCACTCCTGGAGCGCGTCGCGGGTCGGGTTGCCGGACCGGCTGTACTCGTAGCCGAGCCGGGGCGCGCCGACCGCGTCCTGCGCGTACGTGCTGGTCTGGTAGATGGGTGGGATCACCGCGCCGGTGCGGGCCTCGGGGTCCTGACCGGCGTGGATGGCGAGCGTCTCGAAGCCGTGACTCATTCCCGTGACGTTAGTCCGCCGGCCCCGCAGACCGGGCGCAACCCGGCGCGCGTCACGACGTCATCCGGCCGGCCGGATCCGCGGGCGGCGGCGCGCGTGGGCGGCGGGTCGCCGCGGTGGCGGGGTCCCGACCCGCCGCCCCGCCGGATCGGCGTTGTGGTGCCGGACAGGGGCGCCGCATAGCCTGGCGGCGTGGCGGAATGTGTCTTCTGCGGGATCGTGGCGGGTACGGTGCCGGCGTTCCGGGTGGCCGACGAGCCGGACGGCGTGGCCTTCCTGGACACCCGGCCGGTCTTCAAGGGGCACGTGCTGGTGGTGCCGCGCACCCACCTGGTGACGCTCGCCGAGCTGCCCGCCGACTCGCTGGCCGGCTACTTCGGGCTCGTGCAGCGGCTGGCGGTGGCGGTCGAGTCCGGTCTGGGGGCCGGTGGGACGTTCGTGGCCATGAACAACAAGGTGTCGCAGTCCGTCCCGCACCTGCACACCCACGTCGTGCCGAGGACGAAGGGCGACGGGCTGCGGGGTTTCTTCTGGCCCCGCACCCGCTACACCGACGACGCCGAGGCGCGGTCGTACGCCGACCGGGTGACGAAGGCCCTCTGATCCGTCGAGATCCTGGTCGGAACAGGCCCGGGGAGAGGCCGGCCACCACCAAGATCTCTGTCGAGCCGGCGGGACCTGCCTGCGCGCAGGCTCAGCGGGTAAGGATGGGTGACCCGGCGGTGTTGCACAGGCTGGGAAAGCCAAGAGAGGAGTCCCACCGTGTTCCTTCGCCGCATGAAGGCCGAGATGATCTCCCCTGACCGAGCCCTGCCGGGCCGCCTGATCGCCATGCCGGTCGCCGACCGGCACGAGGTCCTCGGCACCCCGCTGAAGGGGCCCTTCCCGGAGGGCAGCCAGGTCGCCGTCTTCGGCATGGGGTGTTTCTGGGGCGCCGAGCGGCTGTTCTGGACCCTGCCGGGCGTGATCACCACCTCCGCCGGCTACGCGGGCGGCTACACGCCGAACCCGACGTACGAGGAGGTCTGCTCCGGGATGACCGGGCACGCCGAGGTGGTCCAGGTCGTCTACGACCCCACGAAGATCACCTACGAGGACCTGCTCAAGGTCTTCTGGGAGAACCACGACCCGACGCAGGGCATGCGCCAGGGTAACGACGTGGGCACCCAGTACCGGTCGGCGATCTACGCGACCACCGACGAGCAGCTGGCCACCGCGACCGCCTCCCGCGACGCGTTCGCGCCGATCGTGGCGCGCGCCGGCAAGGGTGAGATCACCACGGAGATCGACCGGCTCGGTGCGTACTACCTCGCCGAGGACTACCACCAGCAGTACCTCGCCCCCACCAAGAACCCCAACGGCTACTGCAACCACGGGCCGAACGGGCTGAGCTGCCCGGTCGGCATCGCGCGCACCGCCGGCTGACCCGACATACCCACCGATCCCGCCGCCCGTGGCCCCGCGCCGCGGGCGGCGCGCATTCCCACCACCGCTGTGATCGAAATCCGTTGCCGAGGCCACCGGGGACTGGATAGCGTGGCGGTACACGGGAAAGGAGGTGGTCCAGACTTGTATAGCAATCGGACTCGTGAGGTGGCTGTCCGCTAGCCGCTGTCCTCGACAGTAATCCCGTCCGCCGCGAGGCGGGCACAGGCACCATCGTCGAGACCGTGTGGCAGCGGTGCGGCGAATCCACGACAGCCACCCGACCCCCGGGGTGCCGGCCCAAGTCCAGCCGGCCCGCGCGCGAGCGCGGACACCCCGGGGGTCGCTTCATATGCGCCGGAGGACACCGTGTCGATGCGCGAGCTGGTGGTGCTCGGGACGGCCAGCCAGGCGCCGACCCGGCAGCGCAACCACAACGGCTACGTGCTGCGCTGGGACGACGAGGTGATCCTCTTCGACCCGGGTGAGGGCAGCCAACGACAGCTGTTGCACACCACGGTCACCGCCACCGACCTGACCCGGATCTGCGTGACCCACTTCCACGGCGACCACTGCCTCGGCCTGCCCGGCACCATCCAACGTCTCTCCCTGGACCGGGTGCCGCACCCCGTGGCGGTGCACTTCCCGGCCGGCGGCGCGGAGTACTTCGCCCGGCTGCGGTACGCCACGAGCTTCTACGAGACCGCCGAGCTGCGGGTCGAGCCGATCGAGACCGACGGGCAGCGGATCGCGCTGCGCTGCGGCACGCTGGAGGCGCGCCGGCTGCGCCACCCCATTGAGACGTACGGCTACCGGCTGGTGGAGCCGGACGGCCACCGGATGCTGCCGGAGAGGCTGGCGGCGTACGGCATCGCCGGCCCGGCCGTCGGGGAGCTGATCCGCGTCGGCCACCTCGACCTCGACGGCCGCCGCGTCAGCCGCGACGAGGTGAGCGTGGCCCGGCCCGGGCAGCGGTTCGCCTTCGTGATGGACACCGGCCTCTGCGACGGCGTGTACGCCCTCGCCGAGCACGCCGACCTGCTGGTCATCGAGTCGACCTTCCTGGAGCCGGAGGCCGCCCTCGCCGCCGAGGTCGGCCACCTCACGGCAGCCCAGGCCGCGCGGGTGGCGGCCGAGTCGGGCGTACGCCGGCTCGTGCTCACCCACTTCTCCCAGCGGTACGCGGATCCGCGCCGGTTCCTCGACGAGGCGCGGGCGCACTTCGACGGGGACCTGGTCATCGCTGCGGACCTGACCACGGTGCAGGTCCCGCCCCGCCGGGTAGCCTCGGCCGGGTGACGGTCACGCTCCGCCCGGCCACCGCCGACGACCTGATGGCGGTCGGCGCCCTGCACCAGCGGTCGCGGGTCGCCGCGTACTCGCCCTTCCTGCCGCCGGAGGCGCTCGCCGAGCCGACCGCCGAGGCGATGGGGCGGTACTGGGTGGAGCGCTGGGGGTGGGAGCGCGACAGCCACCTCATGACGGTCGCCGAGCGCGACGGGGAGCTGGTCGGCTTCAGCTACCTCGGCCCGGACGACGAGGACGACCCGGCCACCGGCCTGCTCAACGCGATCCATCTGGACCCGGCCGAGCGCGGCCGGGGCACCGGCCGGACCCTGATGATCGACGTGCTGGCCACCATGCGGGACCGGGGGTGGCGGCGGGCGGCGCTGTGGGTGCTCGAACGGAACGCGCACGCCCGGCGCTTCTACGCGCGCGGCGGCTGGACCCCGACCGGCGGCGAGCGCGTCGACCTCATCGGCTCGGCGCCCGTCACCCAGCTGCGCTACACCCGCCCGCTGTAGACCGAAGGGCACCCGATCCGGCACGCTGGCGCACCGGTGCTGTCCCCCCACCCCGGCGGTGCGCTCCCCGTCCCGATGCGCCGCCGGGCGGCGGGCTGTTCGCTCTGGGCGGAGCCGGTCCGGGCATGACCGTCGATCGGGCCGCGTTGCTCCCGTCATGGACACCGAGCACACCGCGCCGGAGCGGGCCGAGGCCGCCGCTCTCGACGCGTACTCCCAGGTGGTCACGACCGTGGCGGCCCGGGTGCTGCCCAGCGTGGCCGCCCTGTCGGTGCGGACCGCGCGCGGGGCCGGCGCCGGTTCGGCGGTCACCGTGGGCACCGACGGCCTCCTGCTGACCAGCGCACACGTCGTGCAGGGCGCGCGGGACGGCACGGCCGCGTTCGGCGACGGCACCGAGGCCCGCTTCCGGGTGGTCGGCGCCGATCCGCTGTCGGACCTCGCCGTGCTGCGGGTGGACGAGACCACCGTCCCGCCGGTCGAGCTGGGCGACGCCGACGGGCTGCGCATCGGCCAGCTCGTGGTGGCCGTCGGCAACCCGATGGGGCTGGCCGGCTCGGTCACCGCCGGCGTGGTCTCCGGTCTCGGCCGGTCGCTGCCGGCCCGCGACGGCCGGGTGACCCGGCTCATCGAGGACGTGATCCAGACCGACGCGGCGCTGAACCCGGGCAACTCGGGTGGCGCCCTGGCCGACTCGGCCGGACGCGTCATCGGGGTGAACACCGCGGTCGCCGGGTACGGGCTGGGGCTCGCCGTGCCGATCAACGCCACCACCCGCCAGATCATCGCGGACCTCGCGAGCGACGGCCGGGTGCGCCGGGCCTGGCTGGGCGTCGCGGGGGCCCCGGTGCCGCTGCCGCCGGAGGTGGCGGCGCGTACCGGCCAGCGGCGCGGGCTGCGGGTCGTCGAGGTGGTGCCGGGCAGCCCGGCCGGACTGGCCGGGATCTACCTGGGCGACGTGATCCTCTCGGCCGGGGGTCGCCCGATCGGTGATGGCCAGGGGCTGCAACGACTCATGCTCGGCTCGGCGATCGGCAACCGCCTGCCGGTGACGGTGCTGCGCAAGGGGGCGTTCGTCGACGTGGTGGCGGTACCCACCGAGCTCGGTCGCTGAGCGCCGCACCGGTGCCACCGCACGACCGGGCCCCTTCCCGTACGAGAAGGGGCCCGGTCGCGGGTCGGCGGGCTGTCGCGGGTCGGCGGACTTTCGTCAGCGGGCGCCGAGGTGGGCCAGCAGGTCCTGCCGGGTGAGCACGCCCTTGGGCTTGCCGTCGACCAGCACCAGCGCGGCGTCGGACTTCTCCAGCAGGGCGACGGCCTCGGTCACCGGCTGCCCGCCACCGATCATCGGCAGCGGCGCGGCCATGTGCCGCTCGATCGTGTCGTGCAGGTGCGCCTGGCCGGTGAAGAGCGCGTCGAGCAGGTCCCGCTCGGCGATCGAGCCGGCCACCTCGCCGGTGACCACCGGGGGCTCGGCCTTCAGCACGGGCAGCTGCGAGACGCCGTACTCGCGCATGTAGTCGATCGCGTCGCGGACGGTCTCGGTCGGGTGCACGTGCACCAGTTCGGGCAGGCCGCCGGGCTTGCTCGCGAGCGCGTCGGCCACGGTCGGCTCGGTGCCGGAGTTGTCGAGGAAGCCGTACCGGGCCATCCAGTCGTCGTTGAAGATCTTGGAGAGGTAGCCGCGGCCGCCGTCCGGCAGCAGCACCACCACCACGTCGTCCGGGCCGGCCTTGCGGGCCACCTCCAGGGCGGCCACCACGGCCATGCCGCAGGATCCGCCCACCAGCAGGCCCTCCTCGCGGGCCAGCCGCCGGGTCATCTCGAACGAGGCCTTGTCCGAGACCTCGACGATCTCGTCGGCGACGCCGCGGTCGTACGTCTCCGGCCAGAAGTCCTCGCCGACCCCCTCCACCAGGTAGGGCCGGCCGGTGCCGCCCGAGTAGACCGAGCCCTCCGGGTCGGCGCCGACGACGCGCACGCGCCCGTCGGAGGCCTCCTTCAGGTAGCGGCCGATGCCGGAGATGGTGCCGCCGGTGCCGACGCCCGCCACGAAGTGCGTGATCCGGCCCTCGGTCTGCTTCCACACCTCGGGGCCGGTGGTCTCGTAGTGGGAGCGCGGGTTGGCCGGGTTGCTGTACTGGTCCGGCTTCCACGCGCCGGGGATCTCACGGGCCAGGCGGTTGGAGACGTTGTAGTACGAGCGCGGGTCCTCCGGGGCGACCGCGGTGGGGCAGACCACCACCTCGGCGCCGTACGCCCGCAGCACGTCCTGCTTGTCCTGGCTGACCTTGTCCGGGCAGACGAACACGCAGCGGTAGCCCTTGAGCTGGGCCACCAGAGCCAGGCCGACGCCCGTGTTGCCGCTGGTCGGCTCGACGATGGTGCCGCCCGGCTTCAGCAGGCCGGCGGCCTCCGCGTCCTCCACCATGCGCAGCGCGATGCGGTCCTTCACCGAGCCGCCCGGGTTGAGGTACTCCACCTTCGCCAACACGGTGGCCTGGATGCCCTCCGTGACGCTCCGCAGGCGTACCAGCGGGGTGTTTCCGATCATGTCGACGACGTTGTCGTAGTACTGCACCTCGATGTGTCCTTCTCCTCGGCGCCGGCGTCGGGCGGCCGGGCGACTGGGCGGGGTCCCAGCGCCCAGGGTACGTGCCGTCAGGGCACCACACGCCCGGGGATGACCTGCTCACGACGCGCCTCCCACTCCAGGAAGCGCTCCGTCTCGGCGAGCACGCTGCCGGCCAGCCAGGCGACCATGACCGCGTCGTCGGCCAGGCCGAAGATCGCCAGCGGGATCTCCGGCACCAGGTCCACCGGGGAGGCGATGTACGCCGTCGCGGCGGCCATGAGCGCCAGCCGGAGGCCGCCGTCGTACTCCCCCCGGGCGGTCGCCCTGATCATCCGGGGCAGCGCGACCAGCCGGGCGCCGAGCGGCGGGCCGCCGCGCGAACCGGAGGCCAGAGCCCGGGCCAGGGCCGCGAACGCGGCGCTCCGCTTCAGTGTCTTCGCCATCCTCGTGCTCCTTCCCGCGGTCAGCATGCCGTCCGGGCGCAAGCACGGACGACGGTCGGGCCCGGGTGACGCGGCCCGGCCGGACCGGCCCCTCGTGGCGGGTCCGCCGGGCGCCCGGCCGCTCCGGAGGCGGACCCGACCGCGCCGGACGGGTCGCGGGAGGTAGTACCCAGATGGGCGCGGTGCGTCCCACTCGCTCTGCCGCTGCGACGACAGCGGTCTGTCGGCCCGGCGCGATACTGTCGCGGTATGGGGGTGGCTGGTTCCGTCGCACCGGTTGGTCCGCGCTGGCAGCGCGCCCGGCAGGTCGCCCGCCTCGCGGCGATCGGCACGGGCGCCACCGCCGCGGCCGTGGTGGCCACCGCCGGTGTGCTGCTCGGGCAGGCCCGTCAGGCCCGGCGCACCATCCCGATGGCCGAGGCCCCTCCGCCGCGCTGCGACGGCGTCTACGGCGCGAAGTTCCACGGCCCCCCGCTCACCATGGTCGTGCTGGGTGACTCCTCGGCCGCCGGCTACGGCGTGCACCGTCGCCGGGAGACACCCGGCGCGCTGCTCGCCACCGGGCTGTCCCGGCGTACGCAGCGGCCGGTGCGGCTGCGCCGCTTCGCCGTCGTCGGCGCGATCTCGGCCGGCCTCCGGCACCAGGTCGAGGCGGCGCTGGAGTGCCAGCCCGACGTCGCCGTGATCCTCATCGGCGGCAACGACGTCACCAACCGCACCCCGCCCACCCTGGCGGTGCGCTACCTGGTCGAGGCCGTCCGCGCGTTGCGCGCGGCCGGCTGCGAGGTGGTCGTCGGCACCTGCCCGGACCTGGGGGCGATCCAGCCCATCCAGCCGCCGCTGCGCTGGCTGGCCCGGCGGTGGAGCCGCCAGCTCGCCGCGGCCCAGACGGTGGCGGTGGTCGAGGCCGGCGGTTGGACCGTCTCCCTCGGGGACCTGCTCGGCCCCCGGTTCGCGGCCGAGCCGGCCCGGATGTTCGCCTGGGACCGGTTCCACCCGTCGGCCGAGGGCTACGCGGTGGCCGCCGCCGCCATGCTGCCCACCGTGCTCTCCGCGCTCGGCGTCGGGCCGGAGCGGCGGGCAGCACCGGTGCTGGCTCGGGGCGTACGGTCACTTCCCGAGGCGGCGCAGGAGGCGGCCCGGCACGCCGGCACGGAGGTCAGCGGGGCCCAGGTCCGGGGCCACGACCGCGGGCCGGCCGGCCGGTGGGCTCAGCTGCGACGTCGGGCGTTCTTCGGCGTCGGAGCGGTACCGCAGTCCGGTCCCGCCTCCGATTCACCCACAGTGGAGGGACTGGCATGAGCGAGCGTCAGCGAGCGAATCATCAGCACGGTGCGCTGGTGCCTCGTGCCGGCGCCGAGCGCAGCGAGGCGGCGGCATGAGCGAGCGGGAGGTCGCCAGGAGGGTCGCCGGCCGGCTCGGCCGCGCGGCCGCGCTCACCCTGATCGCCGGCACGGTGGGCGGCGCCGCGGTGCTGGCCGGCGAGGCGTTCCTCGCCCGGCATCGGCGCTACGCCGAGCCCCAACTCGGGCTGGCCCTGCGCGCGACCGTCGGCCGGGCCGGCGCGTCACCGCTGCGGCTGGTGCTGCTCGGCGACTCGTCGGCCCTGGGCGTCGGCGTCGACCGGCTCGACGAGACGATCGGCGGCCAGCTGGCCAACCTGCTGGCGGAGGGGCCCAACGGCCGTCTCGTGCATCTCTCCAGCGTGGCGGTCTCCGGCTCCCGCTCGACCGACCTGGCCACCCAGGTGGCCCGGGCGCTGCTCGGCGAGCGACCCGACGTGGCGTTGATCCTCATCGGGGCGAACGACGCCACCGGGCTGCGCCGTCCCGCCGACGCGGCGGCCTACCTGGGCGCGGCCGTGCACCGGCTGCGTGAGGCCGGGGTGGAGGTGGTGGTCGGCACCTGTCCCGATCTCGGCGCGGTCCGCGCGATCGCCCCACCGCTGCGCCAGGTGGTCGGCTGGTCCGGGCGGCGGGTCGCCCGCGCGCAGACCGTCGCCGTGCTGGACGCCGGCGGCTCGGTGGTCGACCTGGCGACCGAGACGGGCCCGGTCTTCCGGGCCGACGCCGGCACCCTCTGCCACGACGGCTACCACCCCTCGGCCGACGGTTACCGGGTCTGGGCCCACGCCCTGCTTCCCGCGGTCGCCGCGGCGGCCGCGGTCGCCTCGCCGCGCTGACCCCGTCCACCCGTCCTGGGGCCGCTCGTGACGTGGCGGCCGCGGCCGGCACCCGCGCGGGTCCGGAGTGGCCGGGAGTGACATTTCCCGTCGGGCGGGCAGCTTCCGCGCCATGTTACCGACGAGTTAACGTTGCTCCATGTCGACTGAGTCGTCCCGCGACGCCGTCATCGTCGCCACCGCCCGCTCCCCCATCGGCCGGGCCCACAAGGGTTCCCTGCGCGAGGTACGCCCGGACGACCTGGCCGCCACCATCGTCCAGGCCGCCCTCGACAAGATCCCCCAGCTCGACCCCACCGAGATCGACGACCTCTACCTCGGCTGCGGCCTGCCCGGCGGCGAGCAGGGCTTCAACATGGCCCGCGTCGTCGCCACCCTGATGGGTCTGGACGGCCTTCCCGGTGCCACCCTCACCCGCTACTGTGCCTCCTCGCTCCAGACCACCCGCATGGCGATGCACGCGATCCGGGCCGGCGAGGGTGACGTCTTCATCTCGGCCGGCGTCGAGACCGTCTCCCGCTACGCCCGGGGCAACTCCGACGGTCTCCCTCCCGAGGCGCAGGCCCTGGTCGGCGGCGGCTGGGAGAACCCGCGCTTCGCGGCCGCGCGGGAGCGGTCGAAGGCTCGCGCCCAGGGCGGCGCCGAGGTCTGGACCGACCCCCGCGAGTCCGGCGAGCTGCCCGACATCTACCTGGCCATGGGGCAGACGGCGGAGAACCTCGCCCAGGTGTACGACGTGACCCGCGAGGAGATGGACGAGTTCGGCGTACGCAGCCAGAACCTCGCCGAGAAAGCCATCGCCGACGGCTTCTGGGCGCGGGAGATCACGCCGGTCACCACGCCGGACGGCACCGTGGTCGGCACCGACGACGGTCCGCGCCCCGGCGTGACCCTGGAGGGCGTGTCCGGCCTGAAGCCGGTGTTCCGGCCCGACGGGCGGATCACCGCGGGCAACTGCTGCCCGCTCAACGACGGCGCCGCCGCCGTGGTGGTCATGAGCGCCCAGCGCGCGCGGGACCTCGGCATCACGCCGCTGGCCCGGATCGTCTCCACCGGCGTCACCGCGCTCTCCCCGGAGATCATGGGGCTGGGCCCCGTGGAGGCGTCCCGGCAGGCGCTGGCGCGGGCCGGTATGACCATCGACGACGTCGACCTCGTCGAGATCAACGAGGCGTTCGCCGCCCAGGTCATCCCGTCGTACCGGCAGCTCGGCATCCCGTTGGAGAAGCTGAACGTGATGGGCGGCGCGATCGCCGTCGGCCACCCGTTCGGCATGACCGGTGCCCGGATCACCGGCACCCTGCTCAACGCCCTGGAGTGGCACGACAAGACCATCGGCCTGGAGACGATGTGCGTCGGTGGCGGCCAGGGCATGGCCATGGTCGTCGAGCGGCTCAGCTGAGCCGGGCAGCCGCCCGCTGGCCGGCGCGGATCAGAGCGCGCTCCGGGTCGCCGTCACCTCGGCGGCGGCCCGGGCCAGCACCTCCGGCGTCGCACCGGCCGTGATCAGGTCCGCGGCGACCACCCGGAGCTGGTCCGGCAGGGCCAGGTCGTTCGGCAACCGGGGCACCGTACGACGTGGCAGGCCCTCGGCGTCGGCCGCCAGGTTGGCGATCTCCTGCACCAGCCGGTGCACCACGTCCGCGCGGGGCGCGTTGCCGGCATCCGCCTTGGCCGCCCAGCGGGGCTGCTGCCAGTGCCCGACCTGGCGCACCAGCAGCTCCACGGCCCGTTCCAGTTCTGCTGCGCTCATCGCCGCCGAGTGTACGGACCGGCCGGCGGCCGGGTGCCCGCACGCGCCCCGGTCGGGCGGACCGGCCGGGAGTCACCGGCGAACGTAGCTGAGCAGGCGCAGCAGCTGCCAGTACAGGAAGACCAGGCCGGTGAGCAGCCCGAACGCGCAGAGCCACGCGTACCGGCGGGGCCGTCCCGCCCGGACCGACCGCTCGACGAGGTCGAAGTCGAGGATGAAGCTGAACGCCCCCGCGATGATCGCGATCACGGCGATCACGTACGCCCATCCGCCGACGTTCCCGGTCAGGCTGTAGACCTGCACGCCCTGCCGTCCGGTCACCAGGTAGATCACCAGGTTCACCACGGTGATCGCCACGATGCCGAGCAGGGTGCCGATGACCAGCCGGGCCATCCGGGGCGTCGCCCGGACCAGCCGGGCCCGGTAGAGCGCCGCCATGCCGAGGAAGACGCCGAAGGTCCCGGCCACCGCCTGCGCCACGATGCCCGGGTAGACCAGCTCGAACGAGCGGCTCGCCACGCCGAGCAGCGCGCCCTGCACCACCGCGTACCCGACGATGGGCGCCGGGTGGGTGATGCCGCGCAGCGAGATCACCAACACCAGCACGACGGCGGCCAGGGCGCTGCCGGCGAGCGCGGCCGGCAGCCACACCGCCTGCGGCACGAACAGCCACGCCACCAGGGCCGTGCCCCCGGTGAGCAGGAGCAGGCCGACGGTGCGCACGACCACGTCGTCGACGGTCATCTCGTCCGCGACGCCGACGCCGAGCACCCGGCCCTCGAGCCGGGTGGTCTCGTCGAGCCGGTTCAGCACCGGGTTGCTGCTGCGCACCGCGCCACCCCCCTCGCCGCCCGTACCCCTCGCAGTCACTCTGCACCGGTGCGTGCCACGGCGGCGGGAAAACGGCGGGGCCGGCCGGCGCGGGCCGGGGGTCGCACACGACGGCGCCCGCCCCCGCGGTGCGGGGACGGGCGCCGGTGTCGGGCGGGCGGAGCGTCAGTCGTCGCCCTGGAAGTAGCTCAGCAGGCGCAGCAGCTCCAGGTAGAGCCAGACGAGGCTGACCAGGATGCCGAACGCGGCCACCCAGGAGTAGCGCTGCGGCAGCCCCATCCGGACGCCGTCCTCGACCTCCTTGAAGCTGAGCACGAAGCTCAGCGCGGCGACCACGATGCAGAGCAGGCTGAAGCCGATGGCCAACTTGCTGCCGTCGCGCAGATGGGTGTTGACACCGGCGAACGCCAGCACCAGATTGATCAGCATGACGGCGAAGAGGCCGGCCATCACGGCGATCATGCCCTTGACGAACGCCGGGGTGGCCCGGATGACCCGCGCCTTGTAGAGCATGGCCATCAGGAAGAAGACACCGAAGCTCGCCACCACGGCCTGGAGCACGATGCCGTCGTAGGCCCGTTCGAAGGTCTTGCTCACCATGCCGACGAAGACACCCTCGACGACGGCGTAGGTGACGACCAGCGCCGGGTTCGCCATCCGGGAGAAGGAGATGATCAGGCCGAGGACCAGGCCGACGACCGCGGCACCGATCCAGGCCACGCCGGTCAGGGCGTCGGGAACGAGCACCCAGGCGGCCGCGGCGGAGACGCCGAGGATGCCGAGCAGGGCGACGGTCTTGACCACCACGTCGTCGATGGACATGGGGGCGACGGTGGGCGGCGCCGCCGGGTAGCCGGCCTGGGTCGGGTACTGCTGCGGAATGCCGGGCGCGCCGTACGGCCCGGTCGGGGCGTACCCGGCGGAGCGCTCGCGCTCGGCCGCCTGGCCGAGCCGGGCGAGCACCGGGTTCGAGGTCTTCACTGTCTGGCCTCCCTCAGGGGGTCGTCATGCACGTGAACGCGCACACACAAGAGTAAACGGCCGCGCCGGTCCATGGAGATCACCGACCGTACGAGGAAGGGGCAAATATGCCGGTGCCCGGGGCGGGGGTCGAACCCGCACGCCTTGCGGCAGCCGCTTTTAAGGCGGCCGTGTCTGCCGTTCCACCACCCGGGCCGGTCGGCACCGGCGCGTCGACACGCAGCGGTGCAGTGCCACGTTATCGGGTCGGCCGCGACCCGGCGTACCCCGCCGCCGTTGCCGGATTGTGAGCATGGCTGCCCCCACGACCACCGACGTCGTCCCCGAGCCCGTTCCGCGGCCGACCGGACGGGCCACCGGCCGGTCCCGACCGGCCCGGCTCCGGGCCGCGCTCGGGCGGCACCGCCCGGACCTCGCCGTCGCCCTGTTCTTCGTCGTCTCGGCGGGGTGGCTCACCCACGGGCTCTGGCCCGACCCGACCGCCCGGACGCTGGCGCTGAACCCCGCCGACCAGGCTCTCTACGAGTGGTTCCTCGCGGTCGACGCGCGGGCCCTGCTCGGTGACTTCGGGCTGCTCACCGACCGGTTGAACGCACCCGACGGGGTGAACCTGATGGCGAACACCAGCGTCATCGCGCTCGGCGTCGTGTTCGCCCCGATCACCCTGCTCCTCGGCCCGCCGGTCACCTTCGCCCTGCTGGCGGCGGGCAACCTGGCCGGCACGGCGATCGCCTGGTACCTGTTCTTCACCCGGACCCTGCGGGCCCGCCGGCTCGCCGCCGGGCTCGGGGCGGGCCTGTGCGGTTTCGGCCCGGGCATGGTGTCGCAGTCGAACAGCCACCTGCACATGACCGCGCAGTGGCTGGTCCCGGTGATCGTCTGGCTGGTGGTGCGGCTGTTGCGCGCGGCCGATCCGGCCCGTACGGGGGCCGCAGGCGCGCCACGCCGGGACGTACGCCGCATCGTCAGCTCGGCGGCCGGCCTCGCCGCCGCGGTGACCGCCCAGGTCTTCATCGGCGAGGAGGTGCTGTTCCTCGCGGCGGTGACCCTGCTGGTCATGGCGGTCACCTGCGCGGTGGTGGACCGGGACCTGGCCCGCCGCGCGCTGCCCGGCTTCGCCGGCGGAATGGCGCTCGCCACCGGACTGGCGCTGCTGGTGCTCGCGTACCCGCTGTGGTTCCAGTTCGCCGGCCCGCAGGGCGTCGCCGACGGCGTCTTCGATCCGCGCCACTTCTCGGCCGACCTGCGCAGCTGGTGGGCGATCTCGCCGCTGTCGGTGGGCGGCAGCGCGGAGGCGGCCGGGTTGACCACCGGGCCGGCCGAGTACAACACGTTCCTGGGCTGGCCCCTGCTGCTCGTCACCGTGGCCTGCGCGGTCCGGCTCGGCCGCCGTACGCTCGCCGCGTTCGCCTGCGCGGTGGCCGCGCTGGTGATGGGCGCGCTGGCGCTCGGCCCGAGCCTGGTGGTCGGCGGCACCCGCACCGGCCTGCCCGGCCCGTACGTCCTGCTCTCCGGGCTGCCGGTCGTGGACGGCGCGCTGCCGATGCGCTTCGCCCTCGCCGTGCTCCCGCTCTCCGGGACGCTGCTGGTGCTGGCCGTGGACCGGGCGCTGCGCGGCACCGGGCGCGCCCGGCGGCTGGTGCCGGCGGCGGTCGGCGCCGCGCTGCTGCCGCTCGTCCCCGGGCCGTTGCCGACCGCCGACCGGCCGCCGCTGCCCGAGTTCGTGACGGGCGGGCACTGGCGGGCGTGCGTCCCACCGGGCGGCGTCCTGGTGCCCGTGCCCCTGCCCAGCCCCAAGGAGCCCTGGCCGATGCGCTGGGCGGCGGCCGCCGACGCGGCCTTCCGCCTGCCGGAGGGCTTCTTCATCGGCCCGTACGGCCGCCGGGGCAGCGCCGCCTTCGGCGCCTACCCGCGCCCGACGTCCGGCCTGCTGGCCGAGGTGGCCCGGCGCGGCGACCGACCGGTCATCGGCGGCGAGCAGCGCCGGCAGGCGGCGCGGGACGTCGACCACTGGGGCGCGTCCTGTGTCGTGCTGGCCGACGGCACCCCGCACGGCGACAGTCTGCGGGCCACACTGGAACAGCTCTACGGTCCGGCCACCCGCGTCGCCGACGCCTGGATCTGGCGGGTGTGAGCGCGGCCGGGTGACCGGGGGCAGACACGACGCGGCCCCTCCGCCGCGGCGCGGAGGGGCCGCGTCGACACGGGTCAGCCCTGGCGGGCGGGCACCGGCTGCGACGCCTCGAGGAACTCCTCGCGCGGGTCGTGCAGCTGGTTCAGGGCGATCACCTCACGCTTGAGGAAGAACGCCAGGCTCCAGTCCACCACGACCCGGACCTTGCGGTTGAAGGAGGGGATCCGGCTCATGTGGTACGTGCGGTGCATGAACCAGGCCGGCCAGCCCTTCACCTTGAACCCGTACACCTGGCCCACGCCCTTGTGCAGGCCGAGGCTGGCGACGCTGCCGGCGTGCTTGTGGCGGTACTCCACCGGCTCCCGGCCCCGGATCACGGCGGCGATGTTGTCCGCCAGCCGGGCGGCCTGACGCACGGCGTGCTGGGCGCTCGGCGAGCAGTAGGCGCCCGGCGGCTTCGTCAGGTCGGGCACGGCGGCGCAGTCGCCCGCGCTCCACGCGCCCTCGACGATCCGGTCACCGTCGACCACCTGGAGCGTCGGCACGCAGGTGATGTGGCCCCGCTCACCGCGCGGCAGGTCCGTCTTGTCGAGCAGCGGCGACGGCTTGACGCCGGCCGTCCAGACGATGGTGCCGGCCGGGAAGCTGTCGCCGTCGGAGAGCTTGACCACGCCGTCGACGCAGGACTCGAGCCGGGTGTCCAGCCGGATGTCCATGTTCCGCTTGAGTAGCTGCTGCACCGTGTAGGCGCCCATGTCCCGGTCGACCTCGGGAAGCACCCGCTGGGTGGCCTCGACCAGCACCCAGCGCATGTCCTCCGGCTTGAGCTCCGGGTAGTAGCGCAGGGCGTCCCGGGCCATGTCCTCCATCTCGGCGAGCGCCTCGATGCCGGCGTAGCCACCGCCCACGAAGACGAAGGTCAGCGCGGTGCGGCGGATCTCCGGATCGGAGGTCGCCGCGGCGACGTCCAGCCGCTCCAGCACGTGGTTGCGCAGGTAGATGGCCTCGCCGATGGTCTTGAAGCCGATGCCGTGCTCGTGCAGGCCGGGAATCGGCAGCGTGCGGGAGACCGAGCCCGGCGCCACGATCACGTGGTCGTAGGAGATCTCCCGCGGCGGGCCGGCGATCGGCTGCACCGTCGCGACCTTGCGGGCGTGCTCGATCCGGGTGACCGCACCAGCCACCACCGTGCAGCGGCGCAACTCCCGTCGCAGCGGCACCACGGAGTGCCGGGGGGAGATGTTGCCCGCCGAGGCCTCCGGCAGGAAGGGCTGGTAGGTCATGTGCGGCTGGGGGTCCACCACGATGACCTCAGCCTCGAGAGAGCTGAGCTTCTTCGACAGGCGCAGGGCCGCGTAGAGGCCGACGTGACCGGCACCCACCACAAGGATCCGCTTCGGATTCACGCCTACTATCTTTCCCCGGCCCGCTCAGCTAATCCCGATCGCGCCCCCCTTATGTGACGGAGCACAACCGCTGTGACCTGCGCAACGTTCCCGGGGAGCCGGTTTCACCGCCGGCGCAGCAGCCAGGCGAGCATCGCCGTCACCGCCACGGCGACCAGGAGCCCCGCCACCGTGGCGAGCCGGTGGCCGCCGTCGCCGCCCAGACCGCCGGCCGCCGTCAGCAGCACGCCGAGCACCGCGGACGCCAACAGCACCGCACCCGCCCGGAGCAGCCAGCGGGTGATCAGCTCGGGATCCACCACCGCGTCGTACGGCAGCAGCGCGGCCAGCGCACAGAGGGTGTGCGCCAGGTAGAGCAGAGCGGTCAGGGCGAGCAGCCGCCAGAGCGCCACCGACCGGTCGTACCCGTCGGAGGCGAGCAGCCACCCGCCCACCGTGACCAGCGCCGCGAACGTCGGCCAGACGCGACGCGGCCCGACGGTGGGCAGCAGCGCCGCGATGACCAGCAGGCCGAGCGCGCGGCCGGTGAGCGCCTGCGCCGGGAAGGCCAGCACGAAGCCGGCCAGCACGGTGAGGAAGACGGCGGCCCGCACCAGCAGCGGCGTCAGGCTGACACGGACGACGACCGACCGCAGGGTCCGCACCCGCTCGGTCAGGGCCTCGATCACCGGGCACCCACCCGCGGTGCGGTGGCCAGCCGGGCCACGTCGCGCAGCACCTCGTCCAGGCTGCCCGCGCCGGCCCAGCGCACCACCGGCACACCGTGCTCACGCAGCTGCGCGATCATCGTGTCCCGGTCCAGTCGCCACAACCGGTACGCGACCTCGGCCCATCCCCGGTCCGTCGGGGGCGTCAGGTCGGCGGGGAGGGTGTCCACCGCCACCACGAAACGGCCGGAGCGGGCGAGGCGGGCCAGCATCTGCGCCGACCGTTCGTCCAGCAACGGGGTGAGCACGACCACGAGCGCGTCCGCCGAGAGCAGCTGCGGACCGAAGACCTGGTCGTACGGCTCGTGCGGGCTGGCCTCGGCGCGGACGTCGAGCAGCCACTCCAGGACGGTCAGGTACTGCCGGCGACCGGTCGCCGGGCGCAGGCGGCGGGCGGCCGGCCCGTACTCCAGCAGGGACACCCGGTCCCCGCGGTGCAGGTAGTGCTCGGCGATGGCCGCGGACGCCCGCACCGTGGTGTCGAGCACCGACGCCGCGCCCGAGACGCCGCCCGAGCGGCCCGCCTCGGCGAGCACGTCGAGCAGCACCACCACCTCGGCGTCCCGGTCGGAGAGGGTGGCGGCCACGTGCAGTTGCCGCGCCCGCAGGGACACGCGCCAGTCGATCCGCCGCAGCCGATCCCCCGGCGCGAAGATCCGTACGCCGGCCAGCTCACCGCCCTCGCCCGAGCGGCGGGAGTGGTGTGCGCCGACCAGCCCGGCGGCCCGGGGCATGGCCTCCACGGCGTCGAACGGTTCGGTCTTCGGGTACACGCGCACGAGGGCGGGTTCGGTGACCACGGCACGGGAGATCAGCAGCCCGCCGGCCGTGGCGACCCGGGCGCCCGCCGGGCCGAGCGGGTGCCGCCCCCACCGCAGCGCGGTGCCGACCAGCTCCAGGTCGACCGCCGCCGTGGCGGGCACCGACGTCACGAACGGGCGGTCGGTCAGCGCGGCCCCCTCGACCCGGGCACCACCGGCGAGGGTGGCCCGCTCGATCCGCAGCCACGGCGAGACGCGGCTCCGGACCACGGCTACCTCGTACTCCACCTCGTCCGGGTTGCCGACGCTGACCCTGCCGGCCAGCTCACCACCCTCGACCAGGTGGCCGTCCTCCCCCTCCACCCAGACCTGCGGCAGCGCGACGGGCCGGCGGCGCAGCGCGTACGCGGTGCCGAGCGCGAACGGGGTGGCCAGCACGATCAGGTCGATCCGGCCGAGGACCACCGCGGCCACCAGCAGCAGGCCGGTGAGCAGCACGGCCCGGCCGAGCGCCCGGGTGGGCACCCAGCCGGTCGTCGGCTGCTGGTCCGACACGCCCGCTCCGGCCATCAGCGCCCCGGCCGGCCGGCCGCGTAGCTGGGCAGGGCGCCGCTGGCGGGCGCGGGGGTGGCCTCCAGCACCTCACCGACCACGAAGGACGGATCGACCCGCCGCAGCCACATCTCGGGGCGCAGCGTGATCCGGTGCGCGAGCGCCGGCACCGCGACCTCCTTGACATCCTCCGGCACCACGTAGTCCCGGCCGGCGAACACGGCCCGGACCCGCGAGAGCAGCAGCAGCGCCAGGGATCCGCGGGGCGACGCGCCGACCAGCACGGACGCGTGCTCGCGGGTGGCCGCGGTGAGCGCCACGATGTAGCGGCCGATCGAGTCCTCGACCACCACGTCCTCCAGCGCGGCCTGCATGGCACGCAGGGTGGCGGCGTCCACCACCGGCTTGATCTCGGCCTCCTCGCGGCGGCGGGCCATGCGCCGGCGCAGCACCTCCCACTCCTCCTCGTGCTCCGGGTAGCCGAAGGAGACGCGGAGCAGGAAGCGGTCGAGCTGCGCCTCGGGCAGCGGGTACGTGCCCTCGTACTCGACCGGATTGGCGGTGGCCAGGACGTGGAAGGGCTCGTCCAGCCGGTAGGTGACGCCCTCGACCGACACCTGCTTCTCCTGCATCGCCTCCAGCAGCGCCGACTGCGTCTTCGGCGGAGTCCGGTTGATCTCGTCGGCGAGCAGGAGGTTGGTGAAGACCGGACCGGCCCGGAAGGAGAAGTCGCCGCTGCGCTGGTCGTAGAGGAACGAGCCGGTGACGTCGGCGGGCAGCAGGTCGGGGGTGAACTGGAGCCGACGGAAGTCCAGCCCCAGCGCCTGGGCGAACGAGCGCGCCGTCAGCGTCTTGCCGAGCCCCGGGAGGTCCTCCAGCAGGACGTGCCCACCGGCCAGGATGCCGGCGAGGACCAGTTCCAGCGCGTCCCGCTTGCCGACCACGACCGAGCCGACCGCGTCCAGCACCGCTCGGGCCAGGTGGCCGACCTCCACGGCGGGCATGCTCCGGTCCACGTCGTTCATCAGATCCTCTCCAGTTCGGCGACGATCACCGCGAGGTCGCGCGGCGACGGGGTGCGGCGGGGCGGGGACTCCAGGAACGTCCAGAGCCGCTCGCCCAGCAGGCTGCGGGCGCGGGCCGGGTCCGACTCGCGCGTCACGCCGTGTCTCAGGCGCAGCCGCTCGTCGGCCAGTTCGCCGAGGCGGGGAAGGATCACACCGGTGAACCGTTCGGGCCGGGTGGTGGACCAGTCCAGCGGGACCTCCCAGCCGTTGATGGCGGTGCGCAGCGCGTCCCGGGCGCCCCAGTTCCAGGTGCCGTCGTCCGGCGCGGTCACGCCGGCGGCCGGCCGGGACGCGGGCGGGAGCGGCCCGGGCGCGAGCGTGGCGACGATCCGGCGCACGACGAACAGCGCGAGGACGCCGGCGACGAGGATCAGCAGCGAGACCTTCAGCCCGACCGCGCGCAGGCCGACGATCAGGACGACGACGACCGACGCCACCCCCAGCAGCAGGCGCAGCAGCTGCCCCAGCCGGCTGCGACCGTCCCGCTCCCCCCGGCGAGGGCGCTCCTCCTCGAAGGTGAGCAGGTCGTCGATGCTCGCGCTGCCACTCATGCGAGCCCTCCCCGCGCGCCCCGCCCGCTCATGCCGGCACCTCGCCCAGGGTCAGTTCGCCGCGCAGCCGGCGCAACGCGGCCCGCGCCTGGTCGCGGGTGCGCTCGTCGACCGGCCGGGTCGCGTACCGCGCCTCGCGGTAGACGTGGGCGAACTCGGCCAGCACGTCGGCGCTCACGATCGCCGGCACACCGGCGGCGGGATCCCCGCGCAGCAGCCGCGTGACCAGGTCGGTCGACGTGTCGCCGGCCAGCCGCGGCACCCCCGCCGCACCAGCGGCCTCCTCCAACCGGACCCAGCAGGCGATGACGGCCACCCGGGGGTCGACGTCCCGGTCGTCCAGGTCGATGAGGCCGGCGTCGACGGCGGCCATCACCTCCTCGGCGGTGCCGGCGGCGGTGCGCCGGCCCCGCTGCCGGGGCAGCGCCCGGCTGGTGCGGCGCAGCGCGCCCCGGAGCAGCACCCAGACCAGGTAGCCGAGCGCGGCGAGGACGGCGAGCCCGAGCAGGACGATCGCGACGGTGGTGATCCACCGCGGTACGTGCGCCCGGGTCGCCTCACCGGCGTCGCGGGGCTCGATGGGGATCGACGGCGACGGCTCGGCCGTCGGATACTCGGGAACCCACGGGATGTCCTCCGCGGCGGGCGGGATCCGGCTCGCCCCGATCGACGAGTGGGCGGCGGACACCGCGGCGGCGGCGAGCAGCAGGGCCACCGCCGCCACCGGCCACCAGCGCCGGAGCCGGGCCAGAGCGGTCCGCCCGCCACCCTCGGCGCCCGGGGCGTACGACGTGGCCTGGCGCGTGCCGTCCGTCATCGCCACCGTCCCACGCGGTTTCAGTCCACTCCGGCCAGCTGCTTCGCCCGGGCGAACACATCGTCCAGCATTCCTGGTGTCAGCCGCCCCGTGAAGGTGTTCTGCTGGCTGACGTGGTAGCAACCGAGCAGGTCCGGTACGGCCGTGCCGGACCAGTGTGCCCCATG
The DNA here is from genome assembly GCF_056150165.1 of Micromonospora xinjiangensis. NCBI lineage: Bacteria > Bacillati > Actinomycetota > Actinomycetes > Micromonosporales > Micromonosporaceae > Micromonospora > Micromonospora xinjiangensis. The sequence continues at coordinate 1,136,297 of NZ_JAXCFO010000001.1, forward strand.
CCCGAAGGCCGGTCGCGGGCTGGGCGGGTGCATTCCGTACACGGCGCGCAGCGCCGGCCACCAGGCGGCCCAGGCGAAGGCGCCCAGCGCGACGACCACGCGAAGCGTGGGCCGGACCAGTGTCACCTCGCGATGCAGCCAGGGCGCGCACGTGTCGCGCTCCCCCGGCGTCGGTTTGTTGTCCGGCGGAGCGCAGCGCACCGCGGCGAAGATCCGGGTGTCGCGCAGGGTGAGGCCGTCGTCGGCGGCGACGCTGGTCGGCTGGTTGGCCAGGCCGGCACGGTGCAGCGCGGCGAAGAGGACGTCGCCGGAGCGGTCACCGGTGAAGATCCGGCCGGTCCGGTTGCCGCCGTGCGCGGCGGGGGCCAGGCCGAGGATGGCGATCCGGGCGTCCGGGGCTCCGAAGCCGGGCACCGGGCGGCCCCAGTACCGCTGGTTCCGGAAGGCCGCGCGACGCACCCGCGCGACCTCCTCCCGCCAGTCGACGAGCCGGGGGCAGGCGGAGCAGTCGCTCACGGCGGCGTCGAGGTCCGCGAGGCTGGTCGCCCGCGACGCGCGGTCGACCACCTCGTCGGGCGTACGCGGCTCAGCCAAGCTTGGCCCGGAAGAGTTCGAGGGTGCGGGCCCAGGCGGTGGCGGCGGCACGCTGGTCGTAGTTCTCCGGCCGGTCCTCGTTGAAGAAGGCGTGCGCGGTGCCCGGGTAGTCGTACGTCTGGCAGGTGCCGCCGGCGGTCTCGATGGCCCGGCGTACGGTCTGCACGCCCTCGTCGGCGGAGGTGCCGTCGGCCTCGGAGCAGTGCACGACCGCCGCCTTGCCCGCGTAGTCGTGCCACTCGCCGCTCATCCCGTCCCAGGGAAGGCGGGGGTAGAAGGCCGCGGTGGCCACGATCCGCTCCGACTTGGTGGCCGCCCAGAGGGCGAGGCTGGCCCCGGCGCAGAAGCCGGCGCACCCGATTTTGCCGGCGACCTCGGTGCGGCCGGCGAGGTAGTCGGCCGCGGCGGAGATGTCGGCCGCCGCCTCGTCCATCTGCACGCTGTTCAGGATCTGCCGCGGCTCGCTCGGCTTGCTGGCCGGCCCGCCGTGCCGGAAGTCCGGAGCGAGGGCCACGAAGCCCGCCTCGGCGAACCGGTCGACGACAGCCCGTACGTGGGGCACGAGACCCCACCAGTCCTGGATGACGATGACCGCCGGGCTGGCCGCACCGCCGGAGGGTATCGCGAGATACCCCTCACCCGCGCCCTCACTGCGGTACCTCACCATTTCGCCCATCGGCCCATCCTCCCAGCGGTCAGTCATCGTTGGCTGGTCGCCCAGTGCCGGTAGCCTGCCACGCCGGGACCGCGCCGGGAAGACGCCGGAGCAGTGGCATTCACCTCCCGTTCACCGGTGCTCGCGCCGGGTACGGCGACGGCGGCGCGAGGAGCTCGCGCCGCCGTCGTCGATGGCTCACGCCGGTCGAACCGGCCGGCCGGGGGTGGTCAGGACTTCTTGGTCAGGCAGAGCAGGTAGCCGGTCTTGCCCGGCTCGATGCTGTAGAAGAGGTAGCCCTCCTCGTTCTCCTTGATGTACTGCTCGCACGCGGTGCCGGCCTGGGCCTGCGCCTCGGTCTGCCCGTCGACGCGACCGACCACGTTGTACGCCGCCTCGGTCGAGGTGCAGTCGACGACCTTGGCGTCGTCGACCTCCTCCTCCTCGGTGCCGGTGACCTCGGGCAGCTCGGCGATGCAGTCGCCGGCCTTCGCCTCCGCCGTGGGGTCCTTGTCGAAGAAGTTGCCGATCGCGCTGGCGAGGCCGAACTTGAGACCCGCGATGACCACGAACACGACGATCGCGCCGACGATGCCGAGCGCCTTCTTCGCGCCGGACTTCTTCGCCTCCGGCTCGGCCGGGGGCGGCACCTGTGCGCCCGGCTCGGGCTGCGCGCCCGGCTGAGGCTGCTCGGGGTTGGCCGAGGGGGGCGGTGCGACCTGCTCTGACACGGGGGTTCCTTCCGAGGGGTGGATGAGCAGACGACACCGTAGCGATCATCAACTCCGCCCGCCGCCCCGTCGGCCTCATCCGTTCAGCCATTTCCCAGCTTGTCCAGCTACCTCACAGCTTCGGGCTCCCGGTCGGCCGGGTGGCGGCGACCGGGAGCCCGCGGCGGACGTTCAGCGGGTGGCGCTGGGCGTGGCCGTCGGCGCGGAGCTGGCAGTCGGCGCCGGCGTCGCGCTCGGGGCCACCGTGGCGCTCGCACCGGCACTGGCCGTGGGGTCCGGCGCGCCGGTCGACGACGGGGTCGCGAGCGGTGGCAGGACCGGCGACGGCGACGCGCCGCTCGGCGCCCGCGGCGCGAAGGGCGCCTGCTCCGGGCAGTAGGGGTACGGGCGCAGCAGCGGGTTGCCGTGGTACGGGTCCCGTTCGTCCACACAGTCCGGATAGCCGAGCCGGATGGGGTTGCCGTTCTGGTCGAAGAGCCGGGCGTTCTCCACGAGCCGCCCCTCGCTGTCGTAGACGAAGACGTCCCGGACCTCGTCGTACGGGTTGACCACGCCCGCGGGGTGGTAGCCGTAGTCGCCGCCCCACTGGGCGCGCTCGTCGACGTTGACCACCGTCACCAGGCCGAAGAAGACGAGCACCACCGTGGCGGCGTACAGCGCGTAGCGCGGCCACCGCCGTCGGACGCCACGACGGCCGAGCCAGATCGAGGCGAGCACGCAGCCGACGAGCAGCACCAGCCCGGCGAACTCGCTCAGGAACGGCCGGGGCAGGAGGCCGAAGTCGGCCCCGAGCATCGTGGCGACCAGCAGGGCGGCCAGATAGCCGCGCAGCACCCACCAGGCCGGTCGGAGCAGTCGCAGGAAGTCACTCGCGGTCGCGTACCCCAGCGGGGGGCCCAGCCGGACGTCGAGGGCGCGCAACCGGCGGCGCACCCGACCCACGGCGACGGCCAGCCGCTGGTCGAGGTTGCGTCCGGAGCGCGCCGGCGCGCCGGCCGCGGCCCGCAGCTCGGCCGCGTACGTCTCGGGTGCGCCGAGGCGGTCGACCAGCGAGCCGCCCGCCTCCGCGGCGACCTCGGCCAGGTGCTCGGCCAGGTCCTCGGTCAACTCGTCGAGCACCGACGGCGGCAGGTCGGCCAGGGCCGCCCGGACCCGGCCGACGTAATCCGTGATCTCCTGCTCCGTGACGGTCACGCCGCCACCCCCCGTTCGTCGAGCAGTGTGTCCATGGTGGTGGCGAACGAGCGCCAGGTCTTGCCGGAGCGGGTCAGCTGGTCCCGCCCGGCCGCGTTCAGCGAGTAGTACTTCCGGTGCGGGCCGGACTCGCTCGGCACGACGTAGGTCGTCAGCAGCCCGGCGGCGAAGAGCCGGCGCAGGGTGCCGTAGACCGACGCGTCACCGACCTCGTCGAGACCGGCCTCCCGCAGCCTGCGGAGGATGTCGTAGCCGTAACCGTCCTCGTCACGGAGCACCGCGAGCACGGCGAGATCCAGCACGCCCTTGAGGAGCTGGGTGGTATCCACGCATCGCACACTAGTGCGCGATGCGTAATACCGTCAAGGACGCGGTAGCGACGCCGCGTCGCCTGACGGTGCACAGTGGACCGGCCCTGCGCCGCACGGGCGGTCCGCGGGGCCGGTGGTGTGTCGGCGGGGCGGCGTAGGGTCGAACCATGTCGTGGGGCAGCTACGGATCGTTCCTGGTCTTCGCCCTGGTGCTGATCCTCATCCCGGGCCCGGACTTCGCGGTGGTCACCCGCAACACCCTGGCCTCCGGCCGGCGTCGTGGGAGGTGGAGCGCCCTCGGCGTGACCGTCTCCAACGCCGTCCAGGGCATCGCGGCGGCGGCCGGGCTCGGCGCGCTCGTCGTCCGCTCCCAGCCGCTGTTCGAGGCGATCCGCTGGGCCGGCGTGGCCTACCTGGCCTACCTCGGTGTGCAGGCGTGGCGTTCGGCGTGGTTGGGGCACTATCCGCCGCTCGTCGACGGTGAGGCCCCGCCCGGCCAGGCGCTCACCGGCTTCCGGCAGGGCTTCCTGTCCAACATCACCAACCCGAAGGTGCTGGCCTTCTATCTGGCGGTGCTCCCCCAGTTCGTCGGCGGGTCGGCGCCTCTCGCCGTGCTCGTCGCCTTCGCGCTCAGCCACGCGGTGCTCTCGCTGGCCTACCTGCTCGTCCTGGTCGGCGCGCTGCACCGCGCCCGGCAGGTGCTCTCCCGACGGCGGGTCCGCCGCTGGCTGGACGGCCTCACCGGGGTCGCCCTGCTCGGCTTCGGCGTCCGCCTCGCCACCGAACGCGCCTGACCACCGCGACAAGGGGTCGCCCGCGCGACCGCCCGTCCCCGGACGTCCCGGCCCGGCGCGCACCCCACGGGCGGGCGCCGTCGGCTACGCGAGGCTCCAGGCGATGCCGTCGAGGATGTCGTGCTCGGAGGCGACCACGGAGGGCATGCCGGCCCGTTCCATGATCACTCGCAGCACGAGTGCACCCGCACCGATCACGTCCGCCCGGCCCGGGTGCATGACCGGGATGGCCAGCCGCTGCTCCCGCTTCCTGGTCAGCAGGTCCCCGGTCACCTCCGCGACCGCCTCGTAGGGAACCCGGGCGTGGTGGATGCGCCCCGGGTCGTACGCCTCGAGGCCCAGGGCGATGGCCACCACGGTCGTGACCGACCCGGCGAGCCCGACCAGCGTGGCCGCCTCGCGGCCCGGTACGACCTCCAGCGCCCGGTCGACGGCGGCCGCGATGTCGGCCTGCGCGGCGGCCACCTCGTCCGGGGTGGGCGGGTCACCATGCAGATGCCGCTCGGTCATCCGGACGCAGCCGATGTCCATCGACACCGCCGCCCGCACCCCGCCCTCGCGGGACCCCACCACGAACTCCGTGGAGCCACCGCCGATGTCCACCACGAGAAACGGCTCCTTCGCGTCGCGGGGCAGGCCCCGCACCGCACCCGTGAACGACAGCCGCGCCTCCTCGTCACCGCTGACCACCTCGGGAGCGACCCCCAGGGTCCGCTCGACCATGGCACGGAACTCGTCGGCGTTCGCGGCGTCACGGGTCGCCGAGGTGGCGGCCATGCGGACCCGCTCAGCCCCGAACCGCTCGATCTCGGCGGCGTAGTCGGCCAGAGCCACCCGGGTCCGCTCGATCGCCTCCGGGGCGAGCCGACCCGTCCGGTCCACGCCCTGCCCGAGCCGAACGATCTCCATCCGCCGGCTGAGGTCGGCCAGCGGCGCCTCCGGCCCGGCGTCGGGGTCGGGCAGGTCGGCGACCAGGAGCCGGATCGAGTTCGTTCCGCAGTCGATGGCGGCCACGCGCGTCGTCACGCCCGCCACCCTACGGCAGCCCGCGGGCCCGGACCGGAGTCCCCGCCGCTCCCCGCCGCCGGCCCACGCGTCACGACGTCACGGCGGGGGCGCGCCGAGCAGGTGTTCGCCCAGCGACGTCAACCGGTGCCGGACGGCCCCGCCGTCGCGGTCGGTGGCGAGCAGACCGGCCGCGCGCAAGGCCGTGGCGTGCTCCGACGCCGAGGCGAGACTGATCCCGGTGGCCCGCGCGAGCGTCGTGGTGCTGTGCGTGCCCGGCTCGGCGAGGCGGCGAAGCACCGCGGCCCGGGTCCGGCCGAGCACCCGGGCGAGCGGATCCCCCTCGGGTGCCCGCGCGGGAGCACCGACCGCGACGGGATAGACCAGCAGCACCGGTCGGCCCGGTTCCACGCGCACCCGGGGACGCAGCCCGGCCAGCGCGGACGGCACCAGGATCAACCCGTGGCCGGTGCCCGGCAGGTCGCCGTCCCACCACGTGTCGACGTCCAGCACCGGCGGGTTCCAGCGGATGAGCGGGTGCAGCCCGCCGAGCAGCCCATCCAGCCCGGTGGTGGCGTACCGCTCGGCCGCCGCGGTCACCTGACGGCGGTGGGCGAGCGCCAGGTCCGCCCAGTGCGGTGCGAGCACCGCGTCGAACCAGGTGCGAGTCGCCCGGGCGAGCAGGTCGAACACCTCCGGGTCGGCGGCCGCGAAGCGCCGGCGCAGTGGCGTGGCCGGCAGCTCGGCGTACGCGTCGACGACGTCCGCCCGCACCCGTCGGACCGGCGTGGCGCGGATCGCGTCCAGGCCCGCCGCCAGCGAGTCGAGCCCGTCGAACGGGGTCAGGAAGTCCGGGAGCCGGCCACGGGCGGGCAGCAGGTGCCGGAGCGCGGCGGCGGCGGCCCGCACGTCGTCGTACGCCGCCACCTCGGCGGCCCGCTCCGCCAGTGCGGGCGCGGTGGCGGCGGCCGTCGGACCGCGCAGCGCCTGGCTGGCGAGCACCGCCGTGCCGACCGGGTGCAGGCGGTCGGCGAAGCGGACGTTGCGCAGGTCCGCCGGGCGGAGCCGGAGTCGAAGCATGCGATGAGCCTGCCCGCCTTCGGCCGTCGCCGAAAGGGTTGACCGGGCGCCGGCTCGCGTCCGAGGGTGTGCGCCATCGGGGACGAAGGGACGGGGCATGCGACGGCTTCTGGCGCTGGCGGCGGCGGGACTGGTGCTCACCGGTACCGCGTGTGACGGGGGCGCCGCCACGCCAGGGCCCTCGGCGACCGGCAGCACGGTGGCGCCGGGCCCCGGCGACCACCGGCTGACCCTCAGCCACGGCGGGGGCGAGCGCAGCTATCTCCTGCACGCCCCGCCCGCCTACGACCGGACGGAGCCGATCCCCCTGATCGTCGCGCTGCACCCCTATCCGGGCACCGGCGCCGCGATGCGGGAGATGACCGGGTTCGACGCCGTCGCCGACCGGGAGAACGCCCTGGTGGCCTACCCGGACGGAGTCTCGGGCGGCTTCAACGCCCTCATCTGCTGCGGCGACGAGGACGACGTCGGCTTCCTCACCGCCCTCACCACGCATCTGGTGGACGCCTGGGGCGCCGATCCCGACCGGATCTACCTCACGGGCATCTCGAACGGCGGTGACATGAGTTTCCGGGCCGCCGTGGAGGCGGCCGGTGTCTTCGCCGCCATCGGCGCGGTCAGCGGCGGCTACAGCGGCCCTCGCACCGAGCCGGACGACTACGTGCCGAAGCAGCCCGTGTCGGTGATCACCTTCATCGGCGGGCAGGACCGTTACGCCGACGTCTTCCGCGACGGCGTGCGGACCTGGCAGCGACGGCTGAGGTGCGAGGCGGCACCGGCCGGTCCGGCCGGCCCGCGCGGAGCGAGCCGTACCGAGGCCCGCTGTGCCGACGGCAGCGACGTGGTCGTCCACACCCTGCCCGAGATGGGTCACTCGTGGCCCGGAGCGACCAGCGGACAGCTCGCCGACCCCGACGCGGGGCTCACCGCCACCGAGCTGATCTGGGAATTCTTCGCCGCCCACCCGCGCCGCTCCTGACCGGAACGGCTCGCTGGTCAGAGTCGCAGCAGCATCCGGGTGTTGCCGAGCGTGTTCGGCTTCACCCGCTCCAGGTCGAGGAACTCCGCGACGCCCTCGTCGTACGAGCGCAGCAACTGCTCGAAGACCGGCTGCGGCACCGGAGCGCCGTCGATCTCGGTGAAGCCGAACGACCCGAAGAACCGGGTCTCGAAGGTGAGCACGAAGATCCGGGCGACACCCAGCTCTCGCGCCGCGTCGATCAGCTCGCCGACGATGCGGTGCCCGATCTTCCGCCCCCGGTAGGTGGGGTCGACGGCGACCGTACGGATCTCGGCGAGGTCCTCCCACATCACGTGCAGGGCGCCGCACCCGACCACGGTGTCGTCGTCGGCGCGCGCCGCGACCCGGAACTCCTGCACGTCCTCGTAGAGCGTGACGGTCGCCTTGCTGAGCAACCGGCGGTCGTCGGTGTAGGTGTCCACCAGCCGGCGGATCCCCCGCACGTCACGGGTGCGGGCACGCCGTACCACGATCTCGTCGGTCACCGCGGGCTCACTCGGCCGCCGGCACGTCCACGCACGGCCCCGTGGTCCACCAGGGCTCGACGAGCGACAACGTCTCGTCGCCGAACGGGTTCACCCCGGGGCCCGCGGCCAGCGCGTGGCCCAGGTGCACGTGCAGGCACTTCACCCGCCCCGGCATCCCGCCCGCGGAGATGCCCGCGATCTCCGGGACGTGGCCGATCGCCTCGCGGCGGGCCAGGTAGTCCTCGTGCGCGGCCCGGTAGCGGTCGGCCAGCTCCGGGTCGGCCGCCAGCCGCTCGGCCATCTCCTTCATGAGCCCGGCCGACTCCAGCCGGCTGCACGCCCCCGTCGCGCGAGGGCAGGTCAGGTAGAACAGCGTCGGGAAGGGGGTGCCGTCGGCGAGCCGCGGCGTCGTCTCCACCACGTCGGGCAGGCCGCACGGGCAGCGGTGCGCCACCGCCCGGGTGCCACGCGGCGGGCGGCCCAGCTGCGCGGCCACCGCCGCGAGGTCGGCCTCGGTGGCCGGTTCCCGCTCCGGCGGGCTCACGGAATCCGCCGCCGGCTCCTGCGGTGGTACGACAGTCACGGTCCCCATCTCTCGTTCGCTGCTCGGCTGGTGCTCAGTTGGTGGGCTGCTCGCCGTTCGCCGCCCGCACGCTCGACCAGAGCGTGTCGTACCACGGATCCGGCTCCGCCGGCGCGCTCGGCGTCGTCCGCCCCGCGTCCCGGGCCGCGCCCTCCGGGTCGTTGAGCACGATCACCAGCTTCTCCCCGGGCCGACCGTAGAAGAAGCGTTCCCGGGCCTTCGTCTCGATGAAGGCCGGGTCGTTCCAGTTCTCCGCCTCGGCCGACAGCCGGGCGATCAGCCGCTCCTGCTCCGCCTGGGCGGCCTCCATCCGCTCGATGTCGGCCTGCTGGTCGAGGTAGACCCGCACCGGGTAGGTGTAGGCCAGCGCGAGCGCGATGAGCACCGCGAAGAGGACTGTGGCCCGACCGGTGAAGCGTCGGGGGCGGGGTGCGGACAGCCGCTTGACCGGGCCACCGGCGCCGGTGCGCCGGGCCGCGGCCGGTCGGCTCGCGGAGCGTACGCCGTCGACGCCGCGCACGGCACCCGGCGCGCGGCCGGCGGTGCCCCGCGGCTCGGCCCGGACGCCGGCCTCCCGGACCGGCCGGGCGGCGCGGGCCCCGCCCGGCCGGCCGGACTGGCCGGGCCGGCGGGCGGGACGCTGACCACCCGGTGTGCGGCGCTGCTGCATCGTCACACCCCTCCCCCGAGGCCTCGCGCGTCTCAGGCGGAACGGTAGCGCGGGAACGCGCCCGCGCCGGCGTACCGCGCCGCGTCGCCCAGCTCCTCCTCGATCCGCAGGAGCTGGTTGTACTTGGCGACCCGGTCGGAACGGGCCGGGGCGCCCGTCTTGATCTGGCCGCAGCCGGTGGCCACGGCGAGGTCGGCGATGGTGGTGTCCTCGGTCTCGCCGGAGCGGTGGCTCATCATGCACATGAAGCCGGCCCGGTGGGCCAGGTCCACCGCGTCGAGGGTCTCGGTGAGCGAGCCGATCTGGTTCACCTTGACCAGCACCGCGTTGGCCGCCTTCTCGGCGATGCCCCGGGCGATGCGCTGCGGGTTCGTCACGAACAGGTCGTCGCCGACGATCTGGATGCGGTCGCCGACCGCGGCGGTCAGCGTCTGCCAGCCGCTCCAGTCGTCCTCGGAGAGCGGGTCCTCGATCGACACGATCGGGTAGTCGCCGATGAGCTTGGTGTAGTAGTTGCTCATCTCCTCGGCGGACTTCTGCGCGCCCTCGAACGTGTAGACGCCGTTCTCGCAGAACTCCGTCGCGGCCACGTCGAGCGCGAACACGATGTCGCTGCCGAGCCGGTAGCCAGCCTTCTCGACCGCCTCGGCGATCAGGTCCAGGGCCGCCGAGTTGGTCGGGAGGTTCGGCGCGAAGCCGCCCTCGTCGCCGAGGCCGGTGGAGAGGTCCTTCTTCTTCAGCACCGACTTCAGCGCGTGGTAGACCTCCGCGCCGGAGCGCAGCGCCTCGCGGAAGCTGGGCGCGCCGATCGGCGCGATCATGAACTCCTGGATGTCGACGTTGGAGTCGGCGTGGGCGCCACCGTTGAGGATGTTCATCATCGGCACCGGCAGGAGGTGCGCGTTCGGGCCGCCCAGGTAGCGGAAGAGGCTCAGCTCGGCGCTGCCCGCCGCCGCCTTCGCTACCGCCAGGGAAACCCCGAGGATCGCGTTCGCGCCCAGCTCGGACTTGGTGTCCGTGCCGTCGATGTCGAGCATCTTCTGGTCGATCAGGCGCTGCTCGCTGGCCTCGTAGCCGATGATCTGGTCGACGATGCGGTCCTCGATGTTCGAGACGGCCTTCTCGACGCCCTTGCCCTGGTAGCGGTCGGCGTCACCGTCGCGCAGCTCGAGCGCCTCGAAGGCGCCGGTGGAGGCGCCGGAGGGCACCGCGGCGCGAGCCACCGTGCCGTCGTCCAGGCCGACCTCGACCTCGACGGTCGGGTTGCCCCGCGAGTCGAGAATCTCCCGGGCGACGATTCCCTCGATGGTTGCCACTGAGTCGCTCCTCGTATGTGTCGTTCGGGTGCGGGCCGCGACGGTGCGGCTGAGGCAGGTGTTGAACGCAGCGTAGCGGGCGACGATTGGGCGCGGGCGGTCCGGGCGCACGGACGCCCATCCGAAACCTGCCGTTCGCAACATCGTGCCCGGACATTCCCGGATTCTCCGGCCTCAACCGGCAACGGGTTTGCGTCGTGTGGACTCGATCTATAAGGCTGGGTCACATGCCCGCCGCCTCGACGAAACTCCGCATGCTCGCCGCGACGGTGATCGCGTCGCTCACGGTAACCGGCTGTCAGACCCTGGACGACGCCGGACAGGTGGTCGGGCGAGCCGATCTCGTCAACGACCTCGCCTCCCGGCTGGACCGGGCGCTCGAGCTGACGTACTCGGCCGACTACCAGCTCTCCGGCGGGAAGACCGCCTCCATCGCCCAGGCGCAGGACCCGGCCCGGTCCGCGTACAGCTATCCGGGCGGCAAGGTCACCGTCACCGACGAGGCGACCACCCTGTGCGAGGCGGCCGGCGACCGTACGGTCTGCACGCTGGCCCCGCCGCCGGTGCCCGGCGGCAAGCCCTCGGTGGCCGTCTTCACCGAGGCCAAGCGGCGCGGCCTGGTCACCCCGCCGGTGGTGGTGGGCATGCTGACGGCCGCCGCGCTCGACCCCGCGGCGGTCATCGAGCAGAGCGACACCACCGTGGCCGGGCACCACGCCACCTGCGTCGAGGTGGACCGTACGGGCGAGGAGTTCAGCGCCTGCGTGACCACCGAGGGGGCGCTGGGCAGCTTCACCGGGCTGGTCGACGGCCGGTCCGTGGAGCTGGCGCTGAGCAACTACTCGGAGACGGTCGACGGCGCGGCGTTCGAGCTGCCGCCCGGCGCCGGCGTCGTCGACCGGCGCTCGACCACCTCGTGACCGACCGGCCCTCGCCCGACCGGCCCGGCGCGGGCGAGCCGGTGTTCGTGCCCGGCGCCGCGATCGCCGGTACGCCCGAGCCGCAGCAAGTCGCCCTGGCGGTGGCCGACCGCAAGCTGCTGCTCGGCCCCGACGGGCGGTTTCCCCGGATCGCCGACGTGCCCACGGGCACCGGCTGGGTGCCACTCGGCCGGCTGGACGGTGTGCCGGCCTGGGGCACCACGGTCACGGCCGGCGCGCCCGGGCGCTGGGTCACCTGGCCGGTCCTCGCCGCCGAACTGCCCGGCTCGCTCGCCGCGCTGGCCGGTCGCGCCCTGCAGGTGACGGCCTGGCGGCACAGCCACCGCTGGTGCGGAGCCTGCCGCGCCGAGATGACCGACGTGCCGGGAGAGGCGGCCCGCCGCTGCCCCGACTGCGCGCTCTACGTGCCGATGCAGCTCTCCCCCGCGGTGCTGGTGGCGATCACCCGTCCCGGGCCCGCCAACCGCCCCGACGAGCTGCTGCTGGTGCGGCACTCGTACGGGCCGACCGGGCTGTGGGCACTGGTGGCCGGCTTCGTCGAGGCGGGCGAGACCCTGGAGGCGGCGGTGCACCGGGAGGTCGGCGAGGAGGTCGGCGTGGCCGTCACCGACCTGGCCTACTTCGGCAGCCAGCCCTGGGCGATGTCCGGCCCCGGTGTGCTGCTCACCGGCTTCACCGCCACGGCCGCCGAGCCGAACGCCGAGCCGGTGGTGGACGGCCGGGAACTCGTGCGGGCGCGCTGGTTCCCGCTCGACGCGCTGCCGACCGAGCTGCCGCCCGCGTACTCCATCTCCCGCTGGCTGATCGACGCCGCCGCGACCGGCGCCCGCCGCCCGTCTCCCGGCGTCGCCCCGCCGGGCTGAGGCGCGCGGGGTCAGAGGCCGAGAAGGGTGCGCAGATGGCGCGGCGGCGGGCAGTTGTGGGCGAGCATCGCATCGTGCCAGTCGCGCCGCGACACGCCCTCCGGCCGGGCCGCCGCGATATCGGCGATCTCGCTGTAGCCCACGAAGTACGTGGAGAGCTGGGTGGAGGTGAGCAGCGCCCGCCGCCACTTCCCGGCCGCCTCACCCTCCTCCTGGAATCCGCGCCCGGTCATCAGCGCCATCGCCTCCGCCTCGGGCAGCTCCTCGCAGTGCACCAGCTGGTCGAGCAACGCGTTGATGGTCATCCGCAGCTGCATCTTGAGCTGCTGCAACCGCACCGGCAGCCCGCCGAAGCCGAGCCCGGTCATCACCTCCTCGGCGTAGACCGCCCAGCCCTCGATGAAGGGGCCGGAGCGCGCCAGCGCCCGCACCCGCGTCGTCCCGGCGTGGCGGCGGGCGTGCGCGAGCTGGAGGAAGTGCCCGGGCATCGCCTCGTGCACGGTGAGGTTGCGGACCATGTGGTCGTTGTACTCGCGGTAGAACGACTCGACCCGGTGCGCCGGCCAGTCCACCGGGGTCGGCGCGATGCAGTAGAACGTGGGCACATCCGCCGTCTCCAGCGGGCCCGGCGAGTCGCAGTAGGCCACCGCCACGCCCCGGGCGAACTCCGGCATCTCCTGGATCACGCACGGGTCGTCGACCAGGGTCACGAGGTCGTGGGCGCGGACGAAGTCGGTCGCCTCGTCCAGGGTCACCCCCGCCAGGTCCACGATGGTGTGGTCGTCCGGGTGCTCGGCGGCGAGCAGGTCCAGCGCCCGCCGTACGGTCTCGTCGTCGGCCGGGCCGCCGACCAGCTCGACGGCCGCCTCCCGGATCTGCGCGGTGACCCGGTCCAGGTTGGCCCACGCGCGCTTGAGGATCTCCGCGGCGCCCAGCTCGGTGTCGAGGGTGTGCCAGAGGCGGGCCTCCCAGCGGCGCCGGCCCAGCCGCGGGTCTCGCCCAGGGCCGGAGTCGGCGGCCAGCCCGGCCCGCAGCCAGGCGACGAACTCCTCCAGCGCGGCGATCGCCGCGGTGGCGGCCGGCTCGACCCGGTCGTGCAGCTCCGGGGCCTGGGTCAGCAGCGCCGGCACCTCGTCGCGGATCAGCGCCGCCGTGCCGGTGAACTGCCCGACCGCGGTCTCCGCGTGGATCCTCGGCATGTCCCGCAGCGTTCCGCGGGCGATCGCCAGCGTGTCCGGGATGGCGGCGAGCCGCCCGGCGAGCTGGGTCAGCCGTACGTCCGCGGGGGCGTACGGGCGGGCGACGATCGCGTGCAGCAGCGGGCCGGGGTTGTGCCGCAGCGGGTCCCACTCGTACGACCGGATCTCGGTCAGCTCGAACAGCTCCCGGTCGACGAGCGCGCTGAGCAGGGCGTGGTCGACCTGCTCCTCGACCTCCAGCATGCCCGGGTCGAGGTCGGAGAGCGCGTTGGCCGCCTCGGTGAGCATGCTGCGGTCGGCGGCGCGGCCGTCGGGCGAGAAGTCGGGCAGCCGGTCGTCGAAGCGGTGGTCACCGGCGGACGTGGCGAGCCCGGGACGGCTCTCCAGCAGCGCCTCGACGATCCGCTCGGCCAGCGGGGCGAACGATTCCACCCGCCGACCCTACCGGCACCCGCCCCCACCTCGTCCGCCGTGATCAAGAAGTTCGCGTCACCAGCGGCGGAGATCCCGACGCGAACCTCTTGGTCAACTCGCCTGGCCGGGGGCGGGTCCGGGGGCGCGGGGTTCGGCGGCGCGGACGGCGTCGGCGTAGGCCAGGGCGGCCCGGCGGAGGGCGGCCTCGGCGTCCAGCCCCGCCTCGCGGCCCGCGGCGACCGTGGCCAGGAGGCCCGCGCCGAGGCGTGCCTCCGGATCGACCTGCCCCTCGGCCAGCGGCGGCGGCACCGCCAGCCCGATCCGGCCGGCACGCTCCAGGATCTGCGCGGCCAGGGCGAGCGCCGGCTGGCTGGGCGAAACACCGTCCAGCACCGAGCCGCGGGGCTTCTCGATGCGCTTGATCCGCTCCCAGTTGGCCGTGATCTCGTCCAGGGTGCCCGCCTCGGCGCCCGCGAAGACGTGCGGGTTGCGGCGGATCATCTTGTCGACCAGCCCGCCGGCGACGTCGTCCACATTCCACCGCTCGCCCTCGGGCAGCTCCTCGGCGAGCCGTGCGTGCAGCAGCACCTGGAGCAGCACGTCGCCCAGCTCCTCGCGGAGGGCGTCGGTGTCCGCGGCGTTGATGGCGTCGTACGCCTCGTAGCACTCCTCCAGCAGGAACCGGGCCAGGCTCTGGTGCGTCTGCGCCCGCTTCCACGGGTCGCCGCCGGGCGAGGCCAACCGGTCCATCACCGCCACCGCGTCGAGCAGCCGGGCACCCGGCGGGTCCCACGAGCCGTACATCAGCTCCAGCTCGGCCAGGCCCGGCTCCCGGGCCAGCCGCAGCCCCAACTCGCGGGCCAGGGACTCGTCACCGGTCGGCCCGGCCAGCCAGACCACGGTGCCGTGCGCGTCGACCGCGTCGAGCAACGCCTGCGTCGCCGGCCCGTCCACCACGCTGACCGTGCCACCCGCGTTGCGGATCGCGACGGTCAACTCGCTCTCCGCACCGGCCAGCACCGGCGCGGAACGGACGACGTCCCAGGCGGCGGCGGTCAGCAGCCCGGCCGGCAGCCGGGGTGAGGTGACCAGCAGGACGATCCGAGCGGTCATGCTCAACCGTCGGTGCCGGCGGCCTCAGCCGGCTCGGACGCCGTCGGCGGCTCCGGAGTGGAGATGTCGGTGACCGGGGTCTCCTGGCTGAGGTAGGGCAGGTCGTAGAAGCGGACACCCGCACCCGGCAACTGGAGGAGCGCCGGAATCTCCAGTGCGGAGTAACGCGGGTTGACCACGACGTCCTCCCGGCCCACCTCCTCCTGGAACTCCCGGCTGAGCGCCACCACCGCCGCCACCTGCCCGGCGATCTCCGGCTGCCCGAACTGCATGCGCTGGTCGTCGACCGACCATCCGGGCGGTGCGACACCGGCCTCCACCATCCGGTCGTAGACCGTGGCCCGCGCCTCGTCGGTCAGCTCCGTGAGGGGCAGGGAGCCCTGGAGTGCCAGGTAGTGGTCGTACCAGTCGGCGGCCAGCGCCGCGTACTCGGTGTCGGGAACGGAGAGCTCCTGGCCGAGCTGCTGGGCATCGACCTGCCTCGGCACCTGGATCCGCTTCTCCGCGGCGATCCGCTTGGCCAGGTCCAGCCCGACGAGCAGGTTCAGGACGTCCTGCCGCTCGACGTCCCACCGCGGCTGTTCCGGGCTGGTCGAGGCGGACGGGCCGTTCTCCTGCCGGGCCGCCCCGCGGACGGACTCGACGTACGTCGCCCGGGCCTCCTCGTGGATCGCGTCGACCCGGTCCACCCGGTAGGCGGTGTCGCCGACGTACGCGGCGACGTCCGGAGCGGACCTGCCACAGGCGGTGAGGGAGACAAGACCGAGGGCTGCGACGCCGGCGGCGGCGATCAGACGACGAGCACGCATGTGCGTCACTCTCTCATGCCGGGCCGGCACCTGTGACGCCCCCCACCACACCACGCGCCGCGCGTCCCCGCCGCCCGCCGCCGCGTCCCGGGTACGCGGGGCGCGGCGGCGCGGGAGTGGTCAGCTCGCCGCCACCAGGGCGGGCTCGCCCAGCACGTCCTTCAGGAGCTGGGCGCACCACTCCAGCAGCGCCTGGTCGCGCAGCGGCTCGCCACCGACCCGCCGCGTGCTCGGCCGGGGAACGCTGACCTGGTCGGTGGCCTGCTTGTAGACCGCGTCCGGGTGGTAGCGCTTGAGCCGCATCTGCTTCGAGTCCGGCAGCGGCAGCGGGCCGAACCGCACGTGCTTGCCCTGCATCGAGACGTCGGTGAGGCCGTAGCGGCGGGCCAGCAGCCGGAACCGGGCCACCGCCACCAGGTTCTGCACCGGCGCGGGCGGCTCGCCGTAGCGGTCGGTCATCTCGGCGACCACCTCGCGCAGCCGCTCCTCGTCCCGCGCCTCAGCGAGCTTGCGGTACATCTCCAGCCGCAGCCGCTCCACCCCGACGTAGTCGTGCGGCAGGTGCGCGTCGACCGGAAGGTCGATCTTGACGTCGGTCTCCTCCTCGGGGCGCTCGCCCTTGAACGCCTGCACCGCCTCGCCGACCATCCGCACGTACAGGTCGAAGCCGACGCCCTCGATGTGCCCGGACTGTTCGCCGCCGAGCAGGTTGCCGGCGCCACGGATCTCGAGGTCCTTCATGGCCACGTACATGCCGGCGCCCAGCTCGGTGTGCTGGGCGATGGTGGCCAGCCGCTCGTGCGCGTGCTCGGTGAGCGGCTTGTCCGGCGGGTAGAGGAAGTACGCGTACGCCCGCTCCCGGCCCCGGCCCACCCGGCCGCGGATCTGGTGCAGCTGGGCGAGGCCGAGCAGGTCGGCGCGCTCCACGATCAGGGTGTTGGCGTTCGGGATGTCGATGCCGGACTCCACGATGGTCGTGCAGACCAGCACGTCGAACTCCTTCTCCCAGAAGCCGACCATGACCTTCTCGAGCGCCTCCTCGCTCATCTGCCCGTGCGCCACCGCCACGCGCGCCTCGGGCACCAGCTCACGGATGCGCCGCGCCGCCCGCTCGATCGACTCGACCCGGTTGTGCAGGTAGAAGACCTGCCCGTCGCGGAGCAGCTCCCGGTGGATGGCGGCGGCCACCTGCCGGTCGTCGTACGCCCCGACGGCGGTGAGCACCGGGTGCCGCTCCTCCGGCGGCGTGGCGATCGTGGACATCTCGCGGATACCCGTGATCGCCATCTCCAGCGTGCGCGGGATCGGGGTGGCCGACATGCTGAGCACGTCGACCGAGGCCCGCATCGTCTTCAGGTGCTCCTTGTGCTCGACGCCGAACCGCTGCTCCTCGTCGACGATCACGAGCCCGAGCTGCTTGAACCGGGTCGCCGACTGGAGCAGGCGGTGCGTGCCGATGACGATGTCGACCGTGCCGTCGGCCGCCATGGCCAGCGTCTGCTCCGCCTCCTTGGGCGTCTGGAACCGGGACAGTTGCCGGATCGTCACCGGGAACTGGCTCATCCGCTCGGCGAACGTGTTGTAGTGCTGCTGCACCAGCAGCGTCGTGGGCACCAGCACGGCGACCTGCTTGCCGTCCTGCACCGCCTTGAACGCCGCCCGAACCGCGATCTCGGTCTTGCCGTAGCCGACGTCGCCGCAGATCAGCCGGTCCATCGGGACCGACTGCTCCATGTCCCGCTTGACCTCCTCGATCGCGGCGAGCTGGTCGGGCGTCTCCTGCCACGGGAACGCGTCCTCCAGCTCCCGCTGCCACGGGGTGTCCGGGCCGAACGAGTGCCCCTTGGACGCCTTGCGGGCGGCGTAGAGCTGGATCAGCTGGGCGGCGATCTCGCGGACCGCCTTGCGGGCCCGGGCCTTGGACTTCTGCCAGTCCGAGCCGCCCATCTTGTGCAGGGTGGGCTGCTCACCGCCGACGTACCGGCTGAGCTGGTCGAGCTGGTCGGTGGGGACGAAGAGCCGGTCACCGGGTTGGCCGCGCTTGCTGGGCGCGTACTCGATGACCAGGTACTCCCGGCTGGCGCCGTTGACCGTGCGCTGCACCAGCTCGATGTAGCGGCCGATGCCGTGCTGCTCGTGCACCACGTAGTCGCCGGCCTTCAGCTCCAGCGGGTCGATGGTGTTGCGCCGCCGGCTCGGCATCTTGCGCATGTCGCGGGTCGACGTGCCCCGCCCGCCCGTGAGGTCGTTGCCGGTGAGCAGGACCAGGCGGGACGCCTCGTCGACGAACCCCGCGCTCAGCGACCCGCAGGTGACCAGCAGCTCCCCGGCGGCCGGCGCGCTCGACACGTGCTCGATGAGCCGGGCGCCCAGCCCGCCGTCGCGGAGCACCTCGACCGCCCGCTGGGCAGGCCCGTGCCCCTCGAAGACCAGCGCGACGGACCAGCCCTCGCCGGCCCACCGCTTCAGGTCGTCGACCACCCGGGACGTCTCACCGTGGTAGAGCGGCGCCGGCTGCGCGGCGAGCGTCACGGCGATCGCGTCGTCAGGCGTGACGCTGACCTCGGCCGGCTCGTCCTCCCACGGCTGCCTCGCCGGGGCCGCCTCCGCCTCGGCCAGCCCGAACGGGGACAGCGTCCACCACGGCTGCCCCAGCTTGCCAGCGGCCGCGCGTACCTCCGCGAGGCCGCGGAAGGCGGCGGCGCCGAGGTCGACCGGGGCCTGGCCGCCGACGGCCGCCGCGGCCCAGCTGGCCTGGAGGAACTCCTCGGAGGTACGCACCAGGTCGTGTGCCCGGGTGCGGATCCGCTCCGGATCGCAGAGCAGGACGTGGGTGCCGGCCGGCATCACGTCCAGCAGCAGCTCCAGGCTCTCGTTGCCCAGCAGCGCCGGAACCAGCGACTCCATCCCCTCGACCGGGATGCCCTCGGCGAGCTTGTCCAGGATCTCGGCGAGCTCCGGGTGCCGCTCGGCCAGCGCCGCGGCCCGCTCACGCACGTCCGGCGTCAGCAGCAGCTCCCGGCAGGGCGGCGCCCACAGCCGCTCGACCTGCTCGATGGTGCGCTGGTCGGCGACGGCGAAGGTGCGGATCTCCTCCACCTCGTCGCCCCAGAACTCGACCCGGGACGGGTGCTCGTCGGTGGGCGGGAAGACGTCGAGGATGCCACCGCGCACCGCGAACTCGCCACGCTTGGTGACCAGGTCGACCCGCGCGTACGCCATGTCGGTGAGCCGGCGGGCGACCTCCTCCAGGTCGGCCTCGGCGCCCGGGGACAGCTGCACCGGCTCCAGGTCGCCGAGGCCCTTGAGCTGCGGTTGCAGCAGCGAACGCACCGGCGCGACCACGACCCGCAGTGGGCCGGTGCGCCCGTGCGCGTCGGCGGCCTCCGGGTGCGCGAGCCGGCGCAGCACGGCGAGCCGCCTTCCGACCGTGTCGGACCGGGGCGAGAGCCGCTCGTGCGGCAGCGTCTCCCAGGACGGGTAGACCGCCACCTGCTCGGGCGGGAGCAGGCTGCCCAGCGCGGCGGCGAGATCCTCGGCCTCCCGGGTGGTCGCCGTGACCGCGAGCACCGGCCGCCCCGCACCACCGGTCGGCTTGCCGTCCGGGCCGGCGTCGCCGGGGTCGGCCGCGACGGCGGCGACCGCGAACGGACGCAGCGCGGTCGGGGCGGTGATGTCGAGCCCGTCGACCCGCGCGGCACCGGAGCGCGCCAGGTCACGCGCCCGGGCCAGCCCGGGGTCGGCCAGGGCGGCGGAGAACAGTCCGGTGAGCATCTGCGATCACTTCCAGGGGAGTCGACGCGCGGGGTGCACTCGCGGCACACGACAGATCCCCCGCGCCCGGACGGACGGGGGGTGCACGAATCCAGCCTATCTCCGCCGACCGACACCAGTCCCCGACCCGCCCCCGCCCACCACCTGCGAGTCCGGGCACCCTGCCCTCCGAGGCCGCAGGTTCACGGAAGTAGTGGCGTTGGAGCTACCGCGACCCCACCAGTTCCCTGAAGTTGCGTGGATCTTGACCTGGCCGGGCGGGCGTGGTCCTGTTTCGGGATGAGCGAGCAGTGGCGGGCACAGTTCGACGCGGAGGTGAGCTTCGCCAACGGCGGCGGGCTGCGTACGGAGGGGTTCCGGCTCGACATCCCCGGCCGGGAGATCAGCGACGCGGACCTGGGCGCGCTGCTGGTGCGGCATCTCGGCCTGCTGATGGTGGCCGAGGTGCGGGTGAGCAACAAGACGGTCGTCCGGGAGCCGCACAAGGGCGGTCGCGCTGTCGACGCCACCGAGCCGGGGCCGGGACGGCGACTGGTCGAGCTCAGCCACGTGATCAGTGACGGCATGGTCACCCTGCCCGGCTGGCCGTCGCCGCGGATCGACGACTGGCTGACCTTCGCGGCGTCCCGGGCGAACTACGCGCCCGGCACCGAGTTCCGGGTCGCCCGGATCGACATGATCGCCAACACCGGCACGTACGTGGACACCCCGGCCCACCGGTTCGCCGACGGCGTGGACCTCGCCGGGATGCCGCTGGACCGCCTCGCCGACCTGCCCGGGCTCGTGGTCCGGCTGCCGGCCGGCACGCGGGCGGTGGATCGGCTGATGCTCGCCCCGTACGACGTGGCCGGGAAGGCGGTCCTGCTGCACACGGGCTGGGACGCGTACTTCGGCACCGAGCGGTACGGGTCGCCGGACGCGCCGTACCTCTCCGGCGAGGCGGCGGGGGCCCTGGCCGAGGCGGGCGCCGCGCTGGTCGGCATCGACTCGATCAACATCGACGACATGAGCCGAGCCGCGGGCGGGGAGCGCCCCGCGCACACCGCTCTGCTGGCCGCCGGAATCCCGATCGTGGAGCACCTGACCGGCCTCGACGCGCTGCCGCCGGAGGGTTTCCGCTTCACCGCCGCCCCGCCCCGGGTCGCCGGCATGGGCACCTTCCCCGCCCGCGCGTTCGCGGTCGTCGACGCCTGAGGACGGCGGCCGGCCGGCCGCACCGGCCCGGAAGGCCCACCCGGCACCCCGGACCAGCCGGGGTCAGTAACGCACCGCGATCCGGCGCTCGACGGCGTCCACCCGGATCTCCCCGCCGTAGGGGATGATCACCTGCGGGTCGGTGTGGCCGAGGTCGACGTCGAAGACCGCCACGACGTCCGGGTGGTACGCCGACAGTGCCCTCGTGACGGCCTCCCGCTGCGCGGCGGCCCAGTCCAGCCGCTGTTCCAGGGTGTGCGGCTTCTCGAAGTCCCACGCCTTGGGGCGGCCGACCACGATCGCCGGGAAGGCCGCCAGCAGCCCCCGCTCCCCCATGTTGCGCACGATCCGGAAGACCTCGGTGGCGGACGGCAGCTCCTCGGAGGTCTCGAGGATCAGCACGGATCCGGCCAGTTCCGCCGCCGACGGGATCCGGTCGGCGGCCATCAGCCAGTGCAGGATCTCCAGGTTGCCGCCCCAGGTCCTCCCCTGCACCACGCGCGCCGGGCCCTGCCAGCGCCACCCCTCGCCGGGGAACATCACCGGTTCCTCGCGCAGCGTCGCCGGGTCACGCCAGTCGCGCGGCTCGTCGCCCCACTCCTTCGCCGCCGTCAGCTCGTACCAGTCGGACGTGAAGAGCGCGGCGCGCAGCGAGTCGAAGGTCAGCGGGTGCGGCGCGCCGGGGCGGCCGAGGTGCACCAGGACAGATCCGCCGTGGTAGGCGACCATGCCGAGCCGGTAGAGGTGGTTGAGGATGTTGGTGTTGTCCGAGTACCCGAAGTACGGCTTCGGGTTGGCGCGGATCACCTCGTCGTCGAGGTGCGGGGTGACCGTGATCAGGTCGTCGCCGCCGACGGTGGCGAGCACCGCGGTGATCGTCGGGTCGGCGAAGGCCGCCGTGAGGTCGCGGGCCCGGTCGCGTGGGTCCGCGCCCATGGTCCGCGTGGTCGGGTATTCGACGGGCTCCAGGCCGAACTCCTCGCGCAGCCGGCGCAGGCCCAGCTCGTACACGTGGGGGAAGACAGCCGGCAGCCCCGCGGACGGTGAGACGACCGCGACCCGGTCGCCCGGCCTCGGTTTCGGGGGGTATCGCAACGGTTCCATGATCGAACGCTAGCGGGCGCGACCACCGGTTTTCCGCCAAGACGAAACGCCACAGAAGCGACCGGATCCCCATACGCTGACGGCGTGGCGGAGTCGGCGGAGAGGTGGACGCGGGACTGGCTGCCACGCACGGCCGGCCTGCTCCTCGGCACCCTCGTGCTCGCGACCGCGTTCATCGCCGCGTACGTCGGCGCCCTGCACGACCCCACGCCCCGGGACCTGCCCGTCGGCTTCGTGCTGAGCGACCAGCGCGCGACGCAGACCCTGTTGGCCGTACGAAACCAGACGAACATCGTCAAACCGGTGGAGTACGACAACCCGGGTGACGCCGACGACGGCCTGCGGGACCGCCAGGTGTACGCGGTCCTCCGCTCCGATCCGCAGGGCCTGCTGCTCACCGTGGCCAGTGCGTCCGGGCCGTCCGCCACGGGTGCGGTCACCGAGGTGTTCCGCGCCGCCGCCGGACGCGCCGGCACCCCGCTGACCGTGACCGACGAAGTGCCGGTCGCCTCGACCGACCCGCGAGGGGTGGTGCCGTTCTACCTCAACGTCGGGTTCGTGCTCGGCGGCTACCTCGCCTCGACGGTGCTCGGGATCGGCGTCGGCACGACCCCGCGCTCGCTGCGCCGCGCCGGCCTGCGGATCGCTGCGCTCGCCGTCTACAGCCTGCTGCTCGGCGTCGCCGGTGCGCTGCTCGTCGGGCCGGGCCTGGGGATCTGGCACCACGACGTGCCAGCGATCATCGCGACCGGCACGCTGACCGTCTTCGCGGCGGCGATGATCGCCACGGCCATCCAGGGCTGGCTGGGGATCCTCGGCACGGCGCTGGTCATCCTGCTCCTGGTGGTGCTCGGCAATCCCGGCTCCGGCGGCATCTTCGCCCCCGAGTTCCTGCCCGATCCGCTGCGCGGCATGCACCGGTGGAACGCGCCCGGGCTGGCCAACGACCTGACCAAGTCGGTGGTCTACTTCGACTGGCGGTCGGCCGGCTGGCCGGCCGCCGGCCTGGCGCTCTGGGCGGTCGCGGGCGCCGTCGGGCTGCTCACCGCCACCCTGTTCCGCGCCCGCCGCCGAACCGCCGCCGCCACCGCACAGGCATTCCGACCCGACGGCTGAGGCGAACGCAAGCACCCCTCCTATGAGAAAGGCGATAACACGGGTCCCCTCCTTCCATCCCCGTCCTCGCGGATACGATTCGAGATAGTCGGACAGCGCTGTCCTTCGTACGCCACGTAAGGAGCGCCCCGTGACCGACCAGCACGACCACGACGGCCCCGACGCCGCCCTGCGAGCCGACATCCGCCGCCTCGGCACCCTGCTCGGCCAGACGCTGGCCCGCCAGGAGGGCCGCCCACTGCTCGACCTCGTCGAGGAGATCCGCGCGCTGGTCCGCTCCGACGCCCCGACCGCCGCCCAGCGGCTGGCCACCCTCGACGTCACCACCGGCACCAAGCTGGCCCGCGCCTTCTCCACCTACTTCCACCTGGCCAACATCACCGAACAGGTGCACCGGGCCCGCGACCTGCGCCGACGCCGCGCGACGCACGGCGGCTGGCTGGACCAGGCCGCCAAGATGATCGCCGAGCGCGGGGTACCGGCGGAGGAGATCGCCGCGGTGGCCCGGCGCCTCGCCGTACGCCCGGTCTTCACCGCGCACCCCACCGAGGCGGCCCGCCGGTCGATCCTGTCCAAGCTGCGCGCGATCGCCGACGAGCTGGACGCCGAGACCGCCAACGCGATCCTCTACGGCGCGAGCGACGAGGGGCCGACGAACCGGCGCCTGGCCGAGCTGCTGGATCTCATGTGGCAGACCGACGAGCTGCGCCTGGACCGGCCGGACCCGACCGACGAGGCCCGCAACGCCATCTACTACCTGCGCGACCTGTACGCCGACGCCGCCCCGCAGGTGCTCGACGACCTCGCCGACACGCTGCGCGCCCTCGGCGTGGAGACCTCGCCGACCGCCCGCCCGCTGACGTTCGGCACCTGGATCGGCGGGGACCGGGACGGCAACCCGTTCGTCACTCCGACGGTGACCCGTGAGGTGCTGCGGATCCAGCACGAGCACGGCATCCAGGCCACCGAGTCGGCCATGGAGCACCTGATCAACGAGGTCTCCGTCTCCCGTCGGCTGCGCGGCGTGTCCCTCGACCTCTCCGCCAGCCTCGCCGCCGACCTCGACGCGCTGCCGGAGGTCGCACCCCGGTTCCGCCGCGTGAACGCCGAGGAGCCCTACCGCCTCAAGGCCCGCTGCGTGAAGGCCAAGCTGGCCAACACGCGGGAGCGGCTGCGTCAGGGCACCCCGCACGTGCCCGGCCGCGACTACCGCGGCTCGGCCGAGCTGATCGCCGACCTGGAGCTGCTGCGCGCCTCGCTGGCCCGCAACTCCGGTCAGCTGACCGCGGTCGGCCGGCTCGCCTCCACCATCCGCACGGTCTCCGCGTTCGGCCTGCACCTGGCCACGATGGACGTCCGGGAGCACGCCGAGGCGCACCACGCGGTGCTGGCCCAGCTCTACGCCGCCGTCGGCGAGGTCTCCGACTATCCGTCGCTGACCCGGCTGGAGCGCACCAAGCTCCTCGCCGACGAGCTGACCGGTCGCCGTCCCCTCTCCACCCTGGACACCCCGCTCACCGAGGCCGCCCGCAAGACGTTCGACGTCTTCGGCACCATCCGCGAGGCGCAGGACCGGTTCGGCAGCGAGGTCATCGAGTCGTACATCATCTCCATGACCCTCGGCGTGGACGACGTGCTCGCCGCCGTGGTGCTCGCCCGCGAGGCCGGCCTGGTGGACGTGCACAGCGGCCGCGCCCGCATCGGGTTCGTGCCGCTGCTGGAGACCCCGGCCGAGCTCAACGCCGGCGGCGAGCTGCTCGACGAACTGCTCTCGTTGCCGGCGTACCGGGCGCTGGTCGCCGCGCGCGGCGACGTGCAGGAGGTCATGCTGGGCTACTCCGACTCCAACAAGGAGGCGGGGATCACCACCAGCCAGTGGTCGATCCACCGGGCGCAGCGCGCGCTGCGCGACGTGGCCGCCCGGCACGGGGTGCACCTGCGCCTCTTCCACGGCCGCGGCGGCACGGTCGGGCGCGGCGGCGGGCCGACGCACGAGGCGATCCTGGCCCAGCCGTACGGCACCCTCGACGGCGCGATCAAGGTGACCGAGCAGGGCGAGGTGATCTCCGACAAGTACACCCTGCCGTCGCTGGCCCGGGAGAACCTGGAGCTCACCCTGGCGGCGGTACTGCAGGCCACCCTGCTGCACACCGCGCCCCGGCAGCCCGCCGAGCTGCTCGAACGCTGGGACGCCACGATGGACGTGGTCTCCGAGTCGGCGTACCGGTCGTACCGCTCCCTCGTGGAGGACCCGGACCTGCCGGCCTACTTCTGGGCATCCACCCCGACGGAGCTGCTCGGCGCGCTCAACATCGGTTCCCGTCCCGCGAAGCGGCCGAACACCGGCGCCGGCCTGTCCGGGCTGCGGGCCATCCCCTGGGTGTTCGGCTGGACGCAGACCCGGCAGATCGTCCCGGGCTGGTTCGGCGTCGGCTCCGGGTTGGCCGCCGCGCGGGAGGCCGGGCTGGCCGACGTGCTGGC
Organism: Micromonospora xinjiangensis; assembly: GCF_056150165.1. Classification (NCBI taxonomy): domain Bacteria; kingdom Bacillati; phylum Actinomycetota; class Actinomycetes; order Micromonosporales; family Micromonosporaceae; genus Micromonospora; species Micromonospora xinjiangensis. The sequence continues at coordinate 1,161,726 of NZ_JAXCFO010000001.1, forward strand.
CGAGATGCACCGCAACTGGCACTTCTTCCGGACGTTCCTGTCGAACGTCGAGATGATGCTGACGAAGACCGACCTGACCATCGCCCGTCGGTACGTCGAGACGCTGGTGCCGGAGCAGCTCCACCCGATCTTCCACAAGATCGAGCAGGAGTACGAGCTGACGAGGCGCGAGGTGCTGGCCGTGACGGCCTCGCCCGCACTGCTCGACAACTCCCCGGTCCTCCAGCGCACCCTGGCGGTGCGCGACACCTACCTCCAGCCGCTGCACCACCTCCAGGTGGCGCTGCTGCGCCAGTACCGGGACTCCGGCGCCGCCGGCCGGGCGGTCGCCACCGCGCCGGGTGGCCGCCGGCCGCCGAGCGACGGTACGGCGCTGGAGCGGGCGCTGCTGACCACGGTCAACGGCATCGCGGCCGGCATGCGCAACACCGGCTGACCCTCCGCACCGGGGCCCCGGCCCGGGCTCCTCGTCGACGCCGGATGCCTCGGGGTCGTGCTCGACGGCATCCGGCTCGCGGCCGGTGCCGTCCCCGCGGCGGTCGCGCCCCGCACGGGCCACGGACCCGGCGAGGCACCCGAGCAGCGAACCACCGCGCGCCGCTCACCCCAGCGGGTCAGAAGTCGCCGCCACCGCCGAAGTCGCCGCCGCCGAAGTCGCCGCCGCCGAAGCCGCCGTAGTCGCCGCCCCCGAAGTCACCGGCCTGCGCCTGGTCGCCACCGACGTCGCCCTGGTCGCCGTAGTCGGCGCCGTCGCCGAAGCCCTCCTGGTAGCCGGCCTCGTAGCCGTAACCGGGGTCGGCGAACGCGGGCGAGAAGAGCGCGTCGGCGATCAGCAGGCCGCCGAGCACCCCGGCGCCGGCGCCGAGCGCCGTCTTCCACCAGGGCGTCGAGTACCAACCGGCGGGCACGGGCCGGCCCTGGAAACGCCCACCCGGGTAGTAGTAGGGGGTGTCCCGCCCCGGCTGAGGCCCGGCCTTGAACGTCTGCCCCTGCACCTCGACCTGGCGCTCCCGGGTGAGCTGCCCGGCGCCCGCCGCGGCGGCCAGCGGGGGCAGGTCGGGGCCGGGGTCGATGCCCAGCGCGACGCGGGCGGCCCGCACGTAGGCCAGGCCCTCCAGCGCGGTCTCCCGGGCCAGCCGGTACTGCTGCACCGTGCGGGCCTGTTCGAGCTGGCTGCCGGCCGCGTTGTAGCGCTCCCCGGCGTCGACGAGCGCCTGCCGCACCGCCGGGGTGTCCCCGTGCAGGTTCATCACCTGGCCGCCGAGGCGCTCGTACCAGCGCTGGGCGTCGGCCCGCGCGTCGGCCAGCTCGCGGGCCTGGCGGGCGACGGCCTCGCGCCGCCACCAGACGGCCGCGCCGATCACCAGCACCACCAGCACCGCCAGCAGGACCACCAGCAGAAGTTCCATGACCACGACGGTACCCACGACGGCAAGGTCGTACCCGTTTGGCAAGCTTCGGTGATGGACTTCCCGACGCTGGCCGTGGTGGTGGTCTGTCTCGGCGCCGGCGGCGCGGTGGGGTGGCTCGCCGCCCGGGCCCGCTCCGCGACCGAGATCGCCCGGCTGGACGCCACCCTGCGGGCCACCCGCGACGGCGAGGGGCGGCTGGAGCAGTCCCTGCGGGCGCTGAGCTACGAGGCGACCGCCCAGTCGCAGGAGGCGGTGGCCCGGGCCGTCGCCCCGCTGCACGAGACCCTGCGCCGTTACGAGCAGCGGGTGGCCGAGCTGGAGCGCGATCGGGTCGACGCCTACGCCGAGCTGCGCGAGCAGGTGCGCTCGATGAGCGTCGTCTCCGGTGAGCTGCGCACCGAGACCAAGCAACTCGTGGCGGCGCTGCGTGCCCCCCAGGTGCGGGGCCGCTGGGGCGAGCACCAGCTGCGCCGCATCGTCGAGGCGGCCGGCATGCTCGAGCACTGCGACTTCGCCGAGCAGGTGACGGCGGCCACCGACCACCAGGGGGTCCGCCCCGACCTGGTCGTCCGGCTGCACGGCGGTCGGTCGGTGGTGGTCGACGCGAAGGCGCCCTTCGACGCCTACCTGACCGCGATGGAGGCGCGCGACGAACGCGGCCGGGACAGCCACCTCGACGCGCACGCCCGGCACCTGCGCGCCCACGTCGACGCACTGGCGGCGAAGACCTACTGGGCCGCCTTCGACAGCACCCCGGAGTTCGTGGTGCTGTTCGTGCCGGCCGACCCGTTCCTCGACGTGGCCCTCCAGCGCGACCCGACGCTGCTGGAGCACGCCTTCGCCCGCAACGTGGTGCTGGCCACCCCGGCCACGCTCGTCGCGCTGCTGCGCACGGTGGCCTACTCCTGGCGGCAGGAGGCGCTGGCCCGCAACGCGGCCGCCGTGCACTCGCTGGCCCGGGAGCTGCACGGCCGGCTGGCCACGCTCGGCGAGCACGTCGGCAAGCTCGGCTCGGCGTTGGGCAGCGCGGTGACGGCGTACAACCGGGCGGTCGGCTCGCTGGAGGCGCGGGTGCTGGTCAGCGCCCGCAAGCTCGCGGAGCTGGGCGTCTCCGACCAGGAGCTGGCCGCCCCGGCGCAGGTCGAGCTGGCACCCCGGCAGCCGCAGGCGCCCGAACTGCTCGACCCGGCCGACGGGGACCTTCCGGCCCGCTGACCCCGCGCGGCGGGCGGGGTCAGCCGCGTCGGGCGCCCTCCACGACGAACGGCGTGCCCTGCTGGCAGGTGGTCATCATGCCGGGCTCCACGCGGCCGGTGACGACCACCGTCGCGCCCACGGCGAGCACGTCCCGCGGGCCGCCGATGAGCAGGTAGTCGTCGAGCAGCAGGCAGTTGGGCTCGACGCCGGCGACGACCGTGCCCGTCAGCTCGGTGGCGCCCACCGGCGGCGGCAGGGTGGGGCCACCCGGGCTCTTCGTCGGGACGGCCGGCGGGGACGCGGTCGGTGGGGTCGGCGTGGCCGGGTCGGTAGACGGGCTGGGCTGCTCGGTCACCGGGGAGACTCCCGTCGACGTGGGCATGGTGGTCGGAGTGCCGTCGTCCGCGTTACCGCAGGCGCTGAGCGCGGCGGCGGCGACCAGGGCGACGGCGGCGAGCCGAAGGGTCCTCATACCGGTATCGGACGTCTCGGGGCGGCCGGAAGTTCCGCCCGGTCAGCCACGCGCCGCCGCGGCGGCCCGCATGTCACGCTTCAGCTCCTGCGGCAGCGAGAAGGTGAGCCGCTCGTTGGCCGTGGTGACCTCGTCGACGTCGGTGAAGCCGCGCTCGGCGAGGTGTGCGAGCACCTGCTCCACCAGGTCCTCCGGCACGCTCGCCCCGGAGGTCACACCGACCGTGCGGGCGCCGGTCAACCAGGCGTCGTCGATCTCGTGCGCGAAGTCGACCAGGTGGCCGGCGCGGGCGCCGGCGTCGAGCGCCACCTCGACCAACCGCACCGAGTTGGAGGAGTTGCGCGAGCCGACGACGATCACCACGTCGCACTCCGGCGCGATCTGCTTGACCACGTGCTGCCGGTTGGAGGTGGCGTAGCAGATGTCGTCGCTGGGCGGCGACTGGAGCAGGGGCAGCCGCTTCTTGAGCCGGGCGACCGTCTCCAGCGTCTCGTCGACGGAGAGGGTGGTCTGGGAGAGCCAGACGACCTTGTTCGGGTCGCGGACGGTGATCGTGTCGGCGGCGTCGGGGCCGTCGACGAGCTGGATGTGCTCCGGGGCTTCGCCGGAGGTGCCGATGACCTCCTCGTGCCCCTCGTGACCGATCAGCAGGATGTCGTAGTCCTCGGCGGCGAAGCGCTTCGCCTCCTGGTGGACCTTGGTGACCAGTGGGCAGGTCGCGTCGATCGCCTTCAGCGAGCGCGCCTTCGCCTGCTCGTACACCTCGGGGGCGACGCCGTGCGCGGAGAAGATGACGGTGGCGCCCTCCGGCACCTCCTCGTTCTCCTCCACGAAGATCGCCCCCTCGGCCTCCAGCGTCCGCACGACGTGCTTGTTGTGCACGATCTGCTTACGCACGTAGATCGGGGCGCCGTAGAGCTTGAGCGCCTCCTGCACGGTCTGCACCGCGCGGTCGACTCCCGCGCAGTAGCCGCGGGGCTTGGCCAGGAGCACGCGCTTGCCGGTCTGGGGGGTCGCCTGAGCCTCGGTCACCCGCCCATCGTACGTGCCGGCGGGGAACCCGACATCGGCTGCGACCGTCACCACGAGATCGACACCGCCGTTCCCGTGCATGATCGACACGGACCGGTCGGGGGCGGGCCGTAGGGTGGGCTCGTGAGCACGGGTGAGGTGGAGCGGAGCACGTCCGAGGAGCCGTGGCCGGTCCGGGTGGTCAGCCAGAAGATCGGGGCCTGGATCGCCCGGCTCGGCTGGGTGTGGGTCGACGGTCAGGTGGCGCAGATCAGCCGCCGCCCCGGGGCGAGCACCGTCTTCCTCACCCTGCGGGACCCGTCGGCCGACCTGAGTCTGACGGTCACCACCAACCGGGACGTGCTCGACATCGGCGCGCCGGAGCTGCGCGAGGGCGCACGGGTCGTGCTGCACGCGAAGCCCGAGTTCTATCCGGCCCGGGGCACCCTGAGCCTGCGGGCCGACGAGATCCGCCAGGTGGGCCTCGGCGAGCTGCTGGCCCGGCTGGAGAAGCTCAAGAAGCTGCTCGCCGCCGAGGGCCTCTTCGACCGGGCCCGCAAACGTCGCCCGCCGTTCCTGCCCAACCGGGTCGGCCTGATCACCGGGCGGGCCTCCGCGGCCGAGCGGGACGTGCTGACAAACGCCCGCCGGCGCTGGCCGGCCGTCGAGTTCCGCACGGTCAACGTGGCCGTGCAGGGGCCGAGCGCGGTGCCGCAGATCGTCGACGCGCTCAAGGTGCTGGACGCCGACCCGGCCATCGACGTGATCATCATCGCCCGGGGTGGCGGCAGCATCGAGGACCTGCTCCCGTTCTCCGACGAGGCGCTCTGCCGGGCGGTCTTCGCGTGCCGCACCCCGGTCGTCAGCGCCATCGGCCACGAGACGGACGCCCCGCTGCTCGACTACGTCGCCGACCTGCGCGCGTCGACGCCCACCGACGCGGCGAAGCGCGTGGTGCCCGATCTGGCGGAGGAGGTGCGCCTCATCGGTCAGGCCCGGCACCGCCTGGAACGGGCCGTACGCAACCTGGTCGACCGCGAGGCGCACCGGCTCGACGCGCTGCGCTCCCGCCCGGTGCTGGCCCGACCGCAGCTGATGGTCGACCAGCGGGCCACCGAGCTGGGAATGCTGCGCCAGCGGGCCGGGCGCTGCCTGCAGCACCGACTGACGGCCGGCGAGGACGAGCTGCGCCACACCCTCGCGCGGCTGCGTGCGCTCTCCCCGGCGGCCACGCTGGAGCGGGGTTACGCGATCGTCCAGCGCGCCGACGGGCACGTGGTCCGGGCGGCGGCCGAGGTGGGCAAGGGCGACCCGCTGCGCGTACGCCTCGCCGACGGCGAGCTGGCCGCGACGGTGGACGGGTGACGGTCTCGCCCGGGCCGTGGGTCGCGTGCGACGTGGCGCCGCTCGCCGGACGGGGTGGCCGTGTGCTGGGATGGAGCCGATGACTGAGGAGACGAAGGCCGGGCCGGACGAGCGGCTGAGCTACGAGCAGGCGCGCGCCGAACTGGCGTCGGTGGTGGAGCGGTTGGAGGCCGGCGGCACCTCGCTGGAGGAGTCGCTGGCACTGTGGGAGCGGGGCGAGGCCCTGGCGGTGATCTGCCAGCGCTGGCTGGACGGCGCCCGCGCCCGCCTGGACGCCGCCCGCGAGAACCAACCCACCTGACCCAAGCCCGCGCGCCCGGCCCGCCGCTGGGTCGGGCGGGCGAGCGAGCAGGGCGGGTCAGTTGAACAGGTTGTAGAGCTCCGGCGGGGCCTCCACGACCTGGTCGGCCGGCGGCTTCTGGGCCGCGGTGGCGGCGCCGTAGTCGGAGTAGGTGATCTTCACGTCCTGCGCCTTGTGCTGACCGGCGGCCGGGATCTGGATCACCAGCTCGCCGAGTCGACCCTGCGGATCGAGCTTCGCGGTGAACGGCACCGACCGGGCCTGCGCCCCGAGCGCGCTGATCATGCTGGCGTCGAGCGAGCCGGCCTCGGCCGCCCTGGACACGTCGATGGTGCCCGCGTACGCGCCCTCGCCGGTCTGCCGGACCTCGGTGATGCCCTGGGTCAGCACCTCGCTGCCGGCCGGGTCGAGCCGGTCGAAGTCGAAGCCCAGGTTGCGATCGCCCTTGATCCGGGTCTGGTCGAGGTGCTGGTACTTGCCGAGGTTGAGCCGCTCGTGGCCGGGAATGCTGCTCGCCGCCCGGCCCCCCAGGTCCACCTTCACCCAGCTGTCGGGCCTGGAGTGGATCACGTCGAGGGTCATCGACAGGTCCGACGAGGCGTCACCGAGCGACACCCGCATCTGGGCGCTCTGGCTCGGCTCGTGCACCTGCCCCTCCGCGTTGCTGCCGCCGCCGCTGATCGTGAAGCGGAAGTTGCCGTCACGGATCGCGCTGGTGGAGGCCAGCAACGCCTGCTTCGCGTCGCCCGCGCCGGCGGAGGCCGTGCCGGTCACCGGCGCGGCGGTGCCGGTGGCGGAGGCGGACGCCGAACCGGACGCGCTCGGCGAGGCCGACGGGGTGCCGGTGGCGTTGCAGGCGGCGAGACCCGGGGTGAACAGGGCGGCGGCCACCAGACCGGCGCCCAGCCTTCGAACAGTCATCAGTGTCTCCCGAGAGTCACCGGGCGCGGGCTCGCGCGCCGGGAACGGGCGACGCAGCGGTCCTCGGCTGCGTCGCGCGAGCCCAGGTTCCGGCGGTCCGCCGGCCCGCTCGGCTCACACCACTCCTGTTCCCTGCCCCGGGGTCACACAATCACCCGGCTGTCCGGTTTCCGCGCGACGCCCGCCGGCGCGAGACCGGACCACCCGACCGGCACGACGTCAGCGCAACGACACGGCGAGGCGGCGCAGCTCGTTCTCCCGGGCGTCGCCCACCACGATCACCGTCCGGCCGGGCTCCAGCAGCACCAGCGCCTGCTCGTTCTCCCGCGCGTCGTAGCGCTGCCAGGTGCGTCCGCCCAGTTCGATCTGCCCCTGCGGCTGCGCCCGGTCGCTCAGCTCGCTCGGGAGCAACCGCTCGGCGGGGACGTTGCTCTGCAGCAGTTGGGCGCCCCGCCCCTCCGGGGTGACGTAGCCGAGCCGCAGCGTCGAGCCGCCCTCCACCGTCTGGTAGCGGGCGTTGACCGTACGCCAGTCGTCGCCGAGGTCGGCGGGCTGGCTCACGGTGAAGGCGTTCGCCGCCCGGGCCTGGTCGATCGCGGCAGTGGCGTCGACCTGGGTCGGCTGGTCACCACCGAGGAAGCCCCGGTAGAAGGCCAGCAGCAGGGCGATCGGGATCAGCAGCACCAGCAGCGAGATCGCCATGTCCTTCGGCGAACGGCCGTCGGAGCGGCGCGCGTCGGTGACGGCCGGAGGGGCCGGCGCGTCCACCGTGACGTCCTCGGCAGTCCCGGCCCCGACGGTCGCCGGCTCCCGCCGCGCTCCCGCCGGCTCGACGAGCGCCGGCTCCCCTACCGCCTCCGCCGCCGGGCGGTCGGCCGCGCCGGCGAGGGTCGGGGCGTCCGGTGCGGGAACGACACCGCGGGCCTCGGCGTCCGGCGCGCCCACGGCACCGGTGCGGGCCACGCCGGGGTCGGCTCCGGCAGCCGGGTCGTCGGTCGGATTCCGGTCGGCGGGTACGCGGTCGGCAGGGTGTGCGGGTTCCACCTCTCCATTCTCGCAGCCGCCCCGACCGGCGGTATCCGGGCCATCGCCGCCCCGCTCCGGCGCTCCGTCCGCCATCGTGTGAGGATCAGCGACAGAGCCGGCGGCGACGGACATCCGTGACGCCGGTCCGCCCCGCAACGTCGCGAGGAGGAGCCGTCATGACGAACACCAGGACCCGGATCCCGCAGAATCTGGACCGCAACCTCGCCCTGGACCTGGTTCGGGTCACCGAGGCGGCCGCGATGGCCGCCGGCCGGTGGGTCGGCCGTGGCGACAAGGAGGGCGGCGACGGGGCCGCCGTCGACGCCATGCGCAAGCTGATCAACTCGATCCCGATGCGGGGCGTCGTGGTGATCGGCGAGGGCGAGAAGGACAACGCCCCGATGCTCTTCAACGGCGAGGAGGTCGGCGACGGCACCGGTCCGGAGGTGGACGTCGCGGTCGACCCGATCGACGGCACCACGCTGATGAGCAAGGGGATGCCGAACGCCCTCGCGGTGCTGGCGGTGGCCGAGCGGGGTGCCATGTTCGACCCGAGCGCCGTCTTCTACATGGAGAAGCTCGCCGTCGGCCCGCTCTACGCCGACGTGGTGGACATCAACGCGGGTGTGGCCGAGAACCTGCGGCGCATCGCCCGCGTCAAGGGCACCGACGTCTCCGAGGTGACGGTCTGCGTCCTCGACCGGCCGCGCCACAAGGACCTGGTCGACCAGATCCGGCGGGCGGGGGCGGGCATCCGCTTCATCTCCGACGGCGACATCGCGGGCGCCATCGCGGCCGCCCGGGGCGAGTCGGACGTCGACGTGCTGATGGGCATCGGCGGCACGCCGGAGGGGATCACCGCGGCCTGCGCGCTGAAGTGCATGGGCGGGGTGATGCAGGCCAAGCTCTGGCCCAAGGACGACGAGGAGCGGGAGAAGGCGCTGGCCGCCGGGCACGACCTCGACCGCGTGCTGTTCACCGACGACCTGGTGACCGGGGACAACTGCTTCTTCGTGGCCACCGGCGTCACCTCCGGCGACCTGCTGCGCGGGGTGCGCTACCGGGCCGGTGGGGCGTACACGCAGTCGATCGTGATGCGCTCGAAGAGCGGCACCATCCGGGTGATCGACTCGTACCACCGGCTGGAGAAGCTCGCGCTCTACTCGGCCGTCGACTTCGACGGCCGACCGCTGGCCGAGCAGGAGTGAGCACCGCGACGACCGAACGGTCCCTCCTGCCCGCGACCCAGCGGATCGTGGGCGTGGGACTCGCGACCCTCTCCGGCCTCGCCGTGGCCGTGCAGTCGCGGATCAACGGCGAGTTGGGCGTACGCCTCGACGACGGCTTCGCCGCCGCGGTGATCTCCTTCGGCCTCGGGCTGATCGTGCTGCTGGTGCTGGTCCCCGCCGCCCCGACCGGGCGGCGCGGGCTGGTCGCCCTGCGGGAGGCGCTCAGTGCCGGCACGCTGCGGCCCTGGCAGTGCCTGGGCGGCGTGTGCGGCGCGTTCCTGGTGGCGACCCAGGGCCTGACCATCGGCACGCTGGGGGTGGCCGTCTTCACCGTGGCGGTGGTGGCCGGTCAGTCCGGCAGCAGCCTGGCGGTCGACGGTCTGGGCCTCGGCCCGACCGGCCGGCAGCCGGTCACCGGTCAACGCCTGGTCGGCGCGGCGCTCACCGTGGTCGCGGTGCTCCTGGCGGTCAGCGACCGGCTCGGGCAGCCGGACGCCCTGGTCCTGGCCGTGCTTCCGCTGCTCGCGGGCGTGGCCATCGCCTGGCAGCAGGCGGTCAACGGGCGGGTACGGGTGGCCTCGGGGAGCGCGCTGACCGCCACGCTGGTGAACTTCGCCGTCGGCACGGTGGCCCTGCTCGTCGCGTTCGCCGTCGACATCGCGGTGCGGGGCTGGCCCGCGGGGAGCCTGCCCGCCGAGCCCTGGCTCTACCTGGGCGGCCCCATCGGCATCGTCTTCATCGCCCTCGCCGCGGCGATCGTCCGCTTCACCGGCGTGCTGCTGCTCGGCCTGGCCACCATCGCGGGCCAGGTCGTCGGCGCCGTCCTGCTCGACCTGGCGCTGCCGACGGCGGCCTCACACCCCGGTCTCACCACCCTCGCCGGCGCCGCCCTGACGCTGGTCGCCGTGCTGGTCGCCGCCCTGGCACCGCCCGCGCCCCGCTGAGCACGCGCACGCCTCACCGGCGAGCCGTACCCGGACGGGGCCGGAGCGACGCGGGCCGGAACGGCGGTCAGGGCCCACGGCGCGGTCGACACGGAGGGGTACGTCGCCACGCCGCCACACGAGCAGCAGGGGTGCGAGCGCGAAGAACGCGGCGACGGCGAGCCCGGTGGAACGAGCACCACCAACGCGGCCAGCAGCAGCACGACCCGCGCTGTGGATCCGTACCGGTGGGGGCTCAACCGCCGTCGGAGGAGTGGCCCGGGAAGAGGTGCGCGTTCGGGTCGATGGCCACCGCCGCGTTGTTCACCGCCGTGGCGGCCTCCCCGAACCCGGTGGCGATCAGCCGGACCTTGCCGGGGTACTCGGTGATGTCGCCGGCCGCGAAGACCCGGGGCAGGTTGGTGGCCATCCTGCTGTCCACGAGGACGTGCCTGCGGTCCAGCCGCAGCCCCCAGTCGGCGAGCGGGCCCAGGTCGGCGGTGAACCCGAGCGCGGCGACCACGGCGTCGACCGGCAGGGTCTCGGCCGCACCGCCCCGGACGGTGATCTCGGCGCCGCTGACCGCGCCGTCTCCGTACAGCCGGGTGACCTCGGCGTTGACGACCACCCTGATCGGCAGCGCCAGCACCCGGGCGACGGTCGCGGCGTGCGCCCGGAACCGCTCCCGCCGGTGGACCAGGGTCACCGAGCGGGCCAGGGGATGCAGCGTGAGCGCCCAGTCGAAGGCGGAGTCGCCTCCCCCGACGATCAGCACGTCCTTCTCGGCCAGCTCCGCCGGCTGCGGTACGAAGTAGACGATCCCCTTGCCGGCGAAGTGTTCGGCGACGGGCAGCGGGCGCGGCGTGAAGCTGCCCAGCCCACCGGTCACGATCACCGCGCCGCAGCGGAGCTGCCCTCCCCCGGCGAGCCCCAGCACCGGCCGCCCGTCGTCGTAGGAGAGCCGCTCGGCGCGCGTGCCCAACAGGTAGCACGGGTCGAACGGCGCGGCCTGGGCGACCAGGTTGGCCACCAGCTCGCGCCCCTTGATCGACGGGAACCCGGCGACGTCGAGGATCAGCTTCTCCGGGTACATGGCGGTGACCTGGCCGCCCGGCTCGGGCAGCGCGTCGATCAGTGCCACCGACAGCCCCCGGAAGCCCGCGTAGTACGCGGCGAAGAGGCCGGCAGGGCCGGCTCCGATGACGGCGACATCGACCTCGCGCATGGCGTACCGTCGCTTCCCGCTCGGCGATCAACGCGTGCTGATGCCGACGGTAGGGCGACGTGGCGGCCCGGGGCAAGCACGTCCCGGACGGCGCGCCTCAGGGCAGGGAGAGCGTGGACTCGGAGCGGTAGGGGTCGTGGCGGCGGCGGCGGAACAGGATGGCCGCGATCACCCCGCCGAGCAGCCCGAACAGGTGCCCCTGCCAGGAGATCCGCTCGTCGGTGGGCAGGACGCCCACCAGCTGCCAGCCGTAGAGGAGCCCGACCAGCAGGAAGACGGCGAAGTTCCACCAGCTGCGTTCGAAGATGCCCCGGGTGAGCAGGATGCCGAGATAGCCGAAGATCACACCGCTGGCGCCGACGACCACCGAGTTCGGCGAGCCGGTGAACCAGACGCCGAGGCCGCTCACCAGGATGATCAACAGCGTCGACCAGAGGAAGCGGCGCGCGCCAGCCGCGAGCACGAACGTACCGAGCAGGATCAGGGGGATGCTGTTGCTGTAGAGGTGGTCGAACCCGTGGTGCAGGAAGGGCGAGAAGAAGACCCCGTCGAGCCCGTCGATGCGCTTCGGAATGATGCCCGCCGTGGCGTCCAGGCCGAACGCGAGACCCTGGTCGGCGACCTCGATGAGGAAGAGGAACGGCACCACCGCGCACATCGCGACGAACGCCCGGCCGATGGAGGCGTAGAACGCCTCGGTGCCGAACCGGTGCGGGTCGCCGTTGCCGGGGAGCAGGGTCACCCTCCAACTGCTATCAGTAAATGCGGCCGGCCGCCACTCGCGTCCCGCCCGGGCGGGCCGGTACGAGCGACGGTGGGGCGGTGGTCGACCCACCCCCCACCGTCGACCGCGTCAGTAGTGGCCGTTGCTCTGGAAGTAGCCCCAGGCTCCGCAGGGCGTGTCGTACCTACCCTTGATGTAGCCCAGCCCCCACTTGATCTGGGTGGCCGGGTTGGTCTGCCAGTCGTCCGCGACGGAACCCATCTTGCTGCCCGGGTAGGCCTGCGGGATGCCGTAGGCGCCCGACGAGGAGTTGCGGGCCTTGTGGTTCCAGCCGCTCTCCTTCGTCCAGAGCTTCTCCAGGCAGGGGAACTCCTTGATGGGGAAGCCCGCATTGATCATCTCCGCGCAACCGATCTTCCGGTTGCCGCTGTACTCCTCGCACGAGGCCGGGATCGGTCCGTCGTACGGCTTCGGGGCGGCGTTCTCGGCCTCGCGCTGCCGCTTGCGGGACGCCGCCGCCTCCTCGGCCCGGCGGGCCCGCTCGGCGGCCTCCTTGGCCGCCTCGGCGGCCCGGAGCTTGGCCTGGTACTCGGCGGCACGCTGCCGGGCCGACTGCACCTGGTGGACGGCCTGACGCTCGCGCTGGTACTCGTACTCCGCCTGGTCGACCTCCGCGCCGACCTGCGCGGTCAGGCCCTGTTGCTGGGTCTGTCGGTCTTCGCCCAGATAGAAGCCGCCGGCGACGCCCACGGAGAGCAACGCGACGGCGGCCGTACGGGCACCCAACCGGCTCCACAGCCGACTCACGAAGTGGTCCCTTCGTCGGGGGCAAGGACACGGCGCGGTGCCGGGCCGTCGAGGGCCGGTCCCGCGCCGTGAGCGCCCCGACCGTCGCCGGCCGCAGCCGACGTACCGGTGTCGTGGCGGGTGTGACGAATGATCCCTGACGATCTTTCCGGTGCGTGGGCGCTCGTGGGACACCATCGCGCACGGTGAGGCCGATGGGAAACCAAGAGACGGATTTGTGACTTGCGCCACAGAATTTATGTAGGCAAAAGCCCACTAACGGGTCATCACGTCGGGATGTCCTCCAGCAGGTCCGTCACCATTGCGGCGATCGGCGACCGCTCCGAACGGCTGAGCGTGACGTGCGCGAAGAGCGGATGGCCCTTCAACGCCTCGATGACCGCCGTCACCCCGTCGTGCCGGCCGACCCGCAGGTTGTCCCGCTGCGCGACGTCGTGGGTCAGCACGACCCGGGAGCCCTGCCCGATCCGGGAGAGCACGGTGAGCAGCACCCCGCGCTCCAGGGACTGCGCCTCGTCCACGATCACGAACGCGTCGTGCAGGCTGCGGCCCCGGATGTGGGTGAGCGGGAGCACCTCGAGCAGGCCTCTGGAGGTGACCTCCTCCAGCACGTGCTCGTGCACCACCGCACCGAGCGTGTCGAACACCGCCTGGGCCCAGGGCGACATCTTCTCCGACTCGGTGCCGGGCAGGTAGCCCAGCTCCTGGCCGCCGACGGCGTACAGCGGGCGGAAGACGATCACCTTTTTGTGCCGGCGACGCTCCATCACGGCCTCCAGGCCGGCGCAGAGGGCGAGCGCGGACTTGCCGGTGCCGGCCCGGCCGCCGAGCGACACGATGCCGACCGACTCGTCCAGCAGCAGGTCCAGAGCGATCCGCTGCTCGGCCGAGCGGCCGTGGACGCCGAACGCCTCCCGGTCGCCGCGGACGAGGCGCACCGTCTTGTCCGGCAGGACCCGGCCGAGCGCCGACCCCCGGGTGGAGTGGAGCACCAGCCCGGTGTGGCAGGGCAGGCCGGCCGCCTCGTCCACGTCGAGCGTCTCTCCGGCGTACAGCTGACCGATCTGCTCCTCGGTCAGTTGCAACTCGGCCATGCCCGTCCAGGTCGGGTCGCTGGCCTGGCCGTGCCGGTACTCGTCGGCGCGCAGGCCCACCGAGGCGGCCTTCACGCGCAGCGGCATGTCCTTGCTGACCAGCGTGACCTCCCGCCCCTCGGCGGCCAGGTTGAGCGCCACGGAGAGGATGCGGGCGTCGTTGCTCTCGTTGCGGAAGCCGGGCGGGAGGACCCCGTCGTCGGTGTGGTTGAGCTCCACCCGGAGCGTGCCGCCGAGGTCGTTGGCGGGCACCGGCCGGTCGAGCCGGCCGTGTCGCACGCGCAGCTCGTCGAGCATGCGCAGCGACTGCCGGGCGAACCAGCCCAGCTCCGGGTGGTGCCGCTTCCCCTCAAGCTCGGAGATCACCACGAGCGGTAGCACCACCTCGTGCTCGGCGAAGCGGTGGAACGCCGCCGGATCGGAGAGCAGCACCGAGGTGTCCAGGACGAAGGCCTGGCCGGCTGGTCGGGGCTCCTTGGCGTCGGCCGGCGCGCTGGCCGCCGTGCGGCGGCTCCGGGTGGCGCGGCGGGTCGTGGCAGTCGCGGCCGGGGTCTGGTCGGCACCGGCGGTGGTACGGCGAGTCGTCACAGGCCTGCTCCGGCGGATGTGCACCCGGCCATCCGCGTTCCGCCTCCTCCGGTGCCCGGGGACACGGGGTCGGATGCGGGCCCCGTGTGCGAGGATCGCAGGTCCGGGCTTGCCGGTTGGCCCGGGAGAACCCCGTGCCATGCCTAGACGCTAGCGGCGTACGGGCATCCCGGCTAGAGGTTGGCCGTGGCTCTCCGCCGACCGGTACATGAACAGCACGTCACAGCGGTAGCCGGCGCGATCGGGCGCGCCGGCTACCGAGCCGCGGGCGGCGGAGCCGGCCGGGATGCATGCCCCCTGCGCGCATCCCGGCCGGTGGGACCACCGTCACCGGTCTGACGTGGCCCCGACGGTGCGTGTCCGCCGCGGACGACGCACCGCGCCTGGTGCCGGTCGGCGGGGCGCGGCCGGGGCGCCTCCGCCGGCCGTCTCAACCGGTCCGTCTGACCAGGGTGCCGGTCGGGTGCCGCCCGGTGACCGGGGCGGCCGGCGCCGAGAACGACGAGCCAGTGTAGGTGGTGCCGGGACCGGCCACCGTCCCGCTCACCCGGATGGTGCTGGGCGGGGACGCGGCGAGCGCCGACGCGATGGCCGCCTGGGCGTCCCGACGGCGCCGGTTCCACGCGCCCCGGTCTCCGTCGAAGTAGCCCTGCCGGTAGCCGAACCGGTAGCCGATGCGGTAGCTCAACTGGCCGTGCAGCCGCCCGGCCGCGTAACTGGTCGCGCCGAGGACCAGCACGAGGAAGATCGCGAGGAAGGGGCTCATCGCTCCTCCGGCTCGGCCGAGGCGGGGTCCGGGAGCAGCAGCTTGTCCAGGTCCGCGGTGCCGATCTCCTCGACCAGCTCGACGCTGATCCGGCAGCCGTCGAGGACGACCTCCGCCACCGACGACCGGCGGATCTCCCCGCCGGCGTCGTAGACCCGCACGCTCAGCTCCGGGCAGCCGAGGTGGGTACGCCAGGCGTCCCACTCGGTCCGGTCGCCCACGCTCAGCGAGAGGTAACGGCAGCCCCGGGCCAGATAGAGGCGCCAGGGGGCGCTCAGGCCGGCGGCGACGCCCTCGGCGATCAGGCCGAAGGCCTGGGCACGCGTCGCGAGTTCGGTCACCACACCCCCCTCGCACCGGGGGCGTGACGCATGTGAGCACCAGTCGTCTCAGGCACGTGACACACCGTAGGATGTCCCATGGACGTGACAGTATCAGCTTTTCGTCCGTTTACGCCGACACCTACGGTCATCTATTCTGCCCGCGTGATGCCCCTCAGAAGCGGTGCTGGATCGTTTACCGGAAATCCGAGCACCCCGTCACGTTCGCGTGACAACCGCGTGCCAGGGTCGGCGTCCCGAGTCGACTGGTCGTACCGTCACGAGGTGACCGAGACCGCCAACGCACGGAAGATCGCATTCGCCACCTTCGTCCGCCGCGCGCTCGACGAGGCGCGGGCGACACGGGCCTGGAGTGGCACAGAGGTCTCCCGACGCACCGGCGTCTCCCGGCAGACGATCAACCGGTGGGTCCGCGGCGACTGGGCGAGCGATCCGGAGGCGGAGCGCGTGGTCGCCTTCTGCGAGGGCCTGGGCCTGAATCCCGCCACCGCCTTCGCCGCGCTCGGCTGGGACCGGACCGCCACCGCCCCGCGCGGCAACGAACCCGCCCCGCCGATGGACCCGGACGTGGAGGCGTTGCTGCGCCGGCTGGTGGATCCGAACGTGTCGGACGCGGAGAAGTTCCACATTCGCGAAACCATTCGATACCTCGCTTATCGCCCGACTCTCCCGGTCGATGTCCGTAAACGGGGTAAACAGGCCGGGTAGTTCCTCAGATAGCGAAAGAACGGCAGGTCAGACTCTTTCGTTTCGCTCCGGGGCAGGAACGGGCACGCTAGCGTCCGTATTCGTACTGCTTGGGCTCGTCGTCGGCGGGGGGACGGGACAAGGCCGAACCCAGCCCTGCGGGACAGAAGGAGGGGTCTTTTCATGACCCTGAAATGGTTGGCAGTCGTGGTGGCCACCGTGTCCATGACACTGTGCGTCACAGGTAACGCGGTGACACTCGTGGTCGACGGCGGGCAGCTTCCCCTGCTCGTCAATCTCTTCGCGCTCACCGCCGCCGGCACCGCGGTGGTTCTCGCCGTACTGGCCGAGCTGCACGAGCGGATGAACGACCGGGTCAGTGCGCTCACCGAGTTCCTGGTCGCGCGGTTGAACGAGATCGAGTCACGCGCCGGCGACCGCAACACCGGGTTCGTGGAGGGCTACCTGCTCAGCCACGGCCAGGAGGCGGCGGTCGTGCCGTTCGGACGGCGGGAGCGGGGAGCCGCCGAACGGTGATCCACCGCCCGAGCCGAGGGGCCACGCTCGGCCACGATTGAGCCGCCGAAGCCGGGGTACGCTGACGCGCGTGCCGCCGTTGAACTTGGGCAACCAGCAGCCAGGGACCCCGTTGAACGCCGACGAGGCCTGGCGGACCACCGCCGACCGGGCATCCGGGACGGTGCTCTTCTTCGACTTCGACGGCACCCTCGCGCCGGTCGGCGACGACCCGACCGCGGTCCAGCCCGCACCGAAGGTGCTGGCCGCGATCGAGGCGCTCGCTCCCCTGGTGCGCCGCATCGCGATCGTCTCCGCCCGACCGGTGGACTTCCTCCGTGACCGCCTCGGCGGCCTCGCCGGGGTGGATCTCTACGGTCTCTACGGCCTCGAGCACAGCCACTCGGGCGGCGAGACGGTGACCGAGCCGGCCGCGCTGCCCTGGGTGCCCACCATGGCCGAGCTGGCCGACCTGGCCCGGGCCGAGCTTCCGCTGGGCACGCTGGTCGAGTTCAAGAGGCTGTCGGTGGCGCTGCACTGGCGCACCGCGCCACAGCTCGGCGAGGCGGTGCAGGAGTGGGGCCGGGCCCAGGCCGACCGCCTCGGCCTGCGGGTGCAGGGTGGTCGCATGGTGCTGGAGCTCAAGCCGCCGGTCGACCGCGACAAGGGCATGGTGATCGGCGAGGTCATCCAGGGGGCGCACGCCGCCTGGTACTTCGGTGACGACGTCTCCGACATCAAGGCCTTCGCGGCGCTGCGGGCGCGGGCGGCCGCCGACCCCGACTTCTTCGGGGTGTGCGTCGCCGTGAACAACCCGGAGACCGGCCAGGAGGTCGCGGACGCCGCCGACCTCACCATCGACTCCCCCGCGGCGCTGGGCGACTTCCTCACCGAGGCGACCAACCGCCTCACCTGACGGCCCCCGCTCCCAGGCCCCCACCCCGCACCGGCCCTCAGCCCCGGTCGCGTCGATCATGCACTGGTGGCACCTCACAAAAGCCACCGAAGGGGCGATCCGGGCGCCACAACTGCGTGATCGACGAGAAGGGGCGGGCGGAGAAGGGCGGCCGGAAGAAGGGGGCGGGTCAGGCGCCGTAGCGGCGTTGGCGGTTGGCGTACGAGCGCAGCGCGCGGAGGAAGTCGATGTGGCGGAAGTCGGGCCAGTTCAACTCGCAGAAGTAGAACTCGGAGTGCGCCGACTGCCACAGCATGAACCCGGACAGACGCTGCTCCCCGCTGGTGCGGATCACCAGGTCCGGGTCGGGCTGCCCACGGGTGTAGAGGTGCTCCGCGATGTGCTCGACGTCCAGCTCCTCGGCCAGCTCCTCGATGGTGCCGCCGGTCGCGGCGTGCTCCAGCAGCAGCGAGCGCACCGCGTCGATGATCTCCCGCCGCCCGCCGTAGCCGACCGCGATGTTGACCTCGGCCCCGCCGCTGCGCCCGCGGGTGCGCTCCTCGGCCGCCTTGAGGGCGGCCGCGGTCTGCGCGGGGAGCAGGTCGAGCGCGCCGACCATCCGCAGCCGCCAGGGGTTGCCCTCCTCGGCCAGCTCCACCACCAGGTCCTCGATGATCTGGAGCAGGGGATCCAGCTCGCTGGCCGGGCGGCGGAGGTTGTCGGTGGCCAGCAGGTAGAGGGTGACGTGCTCGATTCCGGCCTGGTCGCACCAGCCCAACACGTGCTTGATCTTGGCGGCGCCGACCCGGTGCCCGTCATTCGGGTCGACGTACCCCATCTCCCGGGCCCACCTGCGGTTGCCGTCGCACATGACGCCGACGTGCCGGGGCACCGGCTTGCCGACGAGCTTCGCCTTGAGGCGTCGCTCGTACACGGAGTAGACAAGGTTCCGCACAGACATCACCTAGCAGCGTAGCGACCTGCCGGCGGGATCAGCGCCGCGGAGCCTCATCCCGGCCCGGAAGACCAATGCCGATCATCACGAGGGTACGCGCGTCCAGCCGTCCGTCGCCCAGGCCCAGCTCCACGACGCCCCGGTAGACCCGCTCGTCCCGCCGGGCCGCACGGACCGCCGCGTCGACCACCCGACGGTGCCGGGCCAGCCAGGCCGCGACCGAGCTGTGCCGCAGGTGGGTGCCGAGCCGCCGGCGCAGGGAGTGGGCGTACCGGCGGGCGGCCTGCGCCGGCGCCGCGGCGGCGGCGGCGCCCGCCAGCGCTCCGGAGAGCAGGGCGTAGAAGATCCCCTCGCCGGTGAACGGGTTGATCAGCGACAGCGCGTCACCGGCCAGCACCACCCGCCCCCGCCCGGGTGGCGGACGGTGGGTCGACAGCGGCAGGTGATGGGCGCGGAGCGCCTCGACCGTCGCCGGGTCGATCTCCGGGAGCAGCGACGCGAGCCGGTCGAGGAGGTACGCGCGGGTCAGCGGCTCGCCCCGCAGCACCTCCCCGTACCCGACGTTCGCCCGCCCGTCGCCGATCGGGAACGACCAGGCGTACGCCGGCCAGCGCGCCTGCGAGGTGACGATGAGCTGTTCCGTGGGGCCGGGGAGTGCCGGCGCGTACCCCCGCATGGCCAGCGCGAGGTGACGGTCGGGGTTCACGGGGTTCCCGAGCGCCCGCCGCACGACGGAACCGGCGCCGTCCGCGCCGACCACGGCCCGGGCGGTCAGCTCCCCGTCGAGGACGACGACGTCGTCGCGCTGCTCCACCTGGCGCACGGTGTGCCGCCGCAGCTCCGCCCCGGCCGCCACCGCTGCGGCGACCAGCCGGGCGTCGAAGACCGTCCGCGGCACGGTGTACGCGGGCCGGGGCAGCGGCCGGGCCACGCTGCCGCCGCCCGGGCCGACCAGCCGCAGCGCCGGCAGCGGCGGGTAGCCGGCGACCGCGTCCGGCACGCCCAGCTCGGCGAGGACGTCCAGGGTGTGCGCGGCGATACCGTCCCCGCAGGCCTTGTCCCGGGGGAAGTCGGACCGGTCGAGCAGGAGCACCCGGGCACCGGCCCGCCGGGCCGCCAGGGCGGCGGCCGATCCCGCCGGGCCGGCCCCGACCACCACCACGTCGAAGTCGTCGCTCACCGCGTCCTCCTCCGGCAGTCACCCGAGGCACCGGGTCGGCTCGCCCCGTGGGCCCATCCTGCCCCGTCCACGCGCGGGAGCACGGTCACCGCACCGGGCTTCCTCCCCGATCGCCCACCGATCGGGAGGCTCGGGGCGGTCGGGGCCGCCGTGGACGTCGGGATCAACCGGGTGGGGGCGGTGGGGCGGCCCGCTCGGCCCGGCCGGCGCGCCAGACGCCGTACAGGGCCACCCCGGCGGCGACGACCAGCGGCCCGCCGTCGCGGACCAGCCCGTCCACGCCGAGCAGCCACCGGCACAGCGGCAGGTCGACGGCGAGCACGAGCACCGTGACCACGACCAGCAGACCGCGGGCCCAGCGGCGGCCACGCAGGAGGAAGGCCGTGCAGAACAGCACCGCGTAACTCGCGGCGATCCCGGCGCCGATCCAGGCCAGCACGGCCGGGACGGCGATCAGCCGCCCGTCCAGCGCCGCTCCCACGGCGACCAGCGCCGGCACGAGCATGAGCGGGCTGTACGTGAACGCCGCCGCGCGGCTCGTGAGCAGCCAGCCGCTGACCTCCGGGCGGCGCGGCGGAACCTCCCGCCAGGAGACACCGGAGCGGCCGATGACCAGCCGGGGACGGTGCCGGACGAGGTGGCCGGCCAGCGCCGGTGAACGGTAGAGGAGCCAGACCACGGCCACGCAGAGCCCCGTGAGCAGGGCGAAGCCGAGGACACCGGGCAGCGGCGGGACGCCGGCCCGGGGCACGACGAGCCGCCCGACGGCGAAGACCGTGGTGACGGCGAGGATCAGCCCGAACGGGCGGGCGACCGTCCGACCGCGACGGACGTGCCCGATCAGCACCAGGAAGCCGAGCGAGCGCAGCATCGCCCAGCCCGTCCGCACCGCGAAGCCGACGCCCTGCTCCGGGGCGTACCACCAGTTGAGCAGCTCGACCGCGACGGTGGCCGCCGCGGTCACCGCGAGCAGCGCGGTCAGCGCCCGGACGGCGGACGGCCGCCGGACCTCGGTCTCGGCGGCCGTCCTCATGGGATCCGATGATGCCCCGCCACGGGGCGGCGTACACCTATCGCTGCGGCTGCTCCGCGTCGAGCCGGGCGCGCAGGGCGTCCAGCTCGGCCCAGAGGACCCCGGGCAGCTTGTCGCCGAACTTCTCGAACCACTCGGTGACCAGCGGCAGCTCGTTGCGCCACTCCTCCGGGTCGACCTTCAGCGCGATCCGGACGTCCTCCGGCGTCATGTCCAGGCCCTCGACGTCGAGCGCGTCGGGCGCCGGCACCATGCCGATGGGCGTCTCGACCGCCTCGGCGCGCCCCTCGATGCGCTCGACGATCCACTTGAGCACACGGGAGTTCTCGCCGAAGCCGGGCCAGAGGAAGTTGCCCTCCGGGTCCTTGCGGAACCAGTTGACGTAGTAGATCCGGGGCAGCTTGGACTCGTCGCCGTCGGCGCCCTTGCCCATCTCGATCCAGTGCCGGAAGTAGTCACCGGCGTGGTAGCCGATGAACGGCAGCATGGCCATCGGGTCGCGCCGGACCACACCGACGGCGCCGGAGGCGGCCGCCGTGGTCTCCGAGGAGAGCGTGGCGCCCATGTAGACGCCGTGCACCCAGTCGCGCGCCTCGGTCACCAGCGGGATGGTGTCCCGCCGCCGGCCACCGAAGAGGATCGCGTCGATCGGCACGCCGTTCGGGTCGTAGTAGTCCTCGGCCAGGATCGGGCATTGGGTGATCGGGGTGCAGAAACGGCTGTTCGCGTGCGAGGAGAGGCTGTCGCTCTCCGGCGTCCAGTCGTTGCCCTTCCAGTCGATGAGGTGGGCCGGCGGCTCGCCCATCCCCTCCCACCAGATGTCGCCGTCGTCGGTGAGGGCCACGTTGGTGAAGATGGAGTTGCCCCGGTCGAGCGTCCGCATCGCGTTGGCGTTGGTCTTCCAGTCGGTGCCGGGCGCGACGCCGAAGAGGCCGTACTCCGGGTTGACCGCGTAGAGCCGGCCGTCCGGGCCGAACCGCATCCAGGCGATGTCGTCGCCGATCGTCTCGACCTTCCAGCCGGGAATGGTCGGTTCGAGCATGGCCAGGTTCGTCTTGCCGCACGCCGACGGGAAGGCGCCGGCGATGTGGTAGACCCGCCCCTCGGGCGAGGTGATCTTCAGGATCAGCATGTGCTCGGCGAGCCAGCCCTCGTCCCGGCCCATCACGCTGGCGATCCGCAGCGAGTAGCACTTCTTGCCCAGCAGCGAGTTGCCGCCGTAACCGGAGCCGTACGACCAGATCTCACGGGTCTCCGGGAAGTGCGAGATGTACTTGGTCTCGTTGCACGGCCAGGCCACGTCCTTCTGGCCGGGGGCGAGCGGCGCGCCGATCGAGTGCAGCGCGTGAACGAAGTCCGCGTCGGTGCCCATCGCGTCGAGGATCTTCCGGCCCATCCGGGTCATGATCCGCATCGAGGCCACCACGTACGGGCTGTCGGTGATCTCCACGCCGAACATGGGGCTTTCCGCCTCGACCGGCCCCATCACGAACGGAATGACGTACATGGTGCGGCCGCGCATCGAACCCCGGTAGAGGTCCGTCATGACGCGCTTCATCTCGGCCGGGGCCATCCAGTTGTTGGTGGGGCCGGCGTCCGCCTCGTCCACCGAGCAGATGAAGGTGCGCTCCTCGACCCGGGCCACGTCGGTGGGGTCGGTACGGGCGTAGAACGAGTTCGGCTTCTTCTCCGGGTTCAGCCGGATCAGCGTGCCGGCTTCCACGAGCTCGTCGGTGAGGCGGCGCCACTCCTCGTCGGACCCGTCCACCCAGACCACCCGGTCGGGTGTGGTCAGTTCCGCGACCTCACGAACCCAGGCGAGCAGTTTCGGATGGGACGTCGGGGCCTGATCGATACCCCGAACAGTAGCCGGAGCAACCATGACACATCTCCTTGTGGTCGACGCTGACCGATCTATGGGATGCACGAGTCTCGGCGGGCGGGAACCGCTGCGCCTTCGTGGAAACCTGGGATTGGCCTCAGCGTAAACCGGGCAGCCTCCCCAGTCAGTGGGACTGGTTGTGAAGAACTGCACAAGGTACGGCCACGCTGCGGCATCGCGATCTGATACCCGTTTTTGCGCGCAGTTTCACGCAAATCCTGCGGTGAACCTCTCGCTCGGGGATCGGCCGGCGATCGACCGGCGCGTTCCGGACGCGAACCGCCGGGGCGTACGGCTTCCACCGATCCGGCCCGGATCCGTGGTCCACCCGATTACGCTCTGTTCATGTCCAGCACGGCCGCCGCGGGTTCCGGCGAGGCGGGCCGTGCCTGCTCGCCGTTGCTCCCCGTGCCGTCCGCTCCGAGCCGGTAAGCTCGCCGGGTGGCCGTGACCATGACGGGAGAGCAGGAAAGCTCTCAACAGACCCGGAGAGGTCTGATCGGCGCGCTGCTCGACCGTTTCGGCCACCTCATCCGCGAGCTGAGCAAGTTCGCGACCGTGGGCGGCATCGCCTTCCTGATCGACTTCGCACTCTTCAACTACCTGGCCTTCGTCCAGGGCGCGGAGCAGGTCACCGCGAAGATCATCTCGACGGTCCTCGCCGCCACCATCGCCTTCCTGGGCAACCGCTTCTGGACGTGGCGACACCGCCAGCGCAACAACCCCGCGCGCGAGTACGCTCTCTTCTTCTTCTTCAACGGCGTCGGCCTGGGCATCGCGGTCGCCTGCCTCGCGATCAGCCGCTACGGGCTGGGCAGCCTCTGGCCGGAGGTGTTCCGGACCCCGCTCGCCGACAACATCGCCAGCTTCGTCGTCGGCACCGGGCTCGGCACGCTGTTCCGGTTCTGGTCCTACCGGCGGTTCGTCTTCCCCGAAGCGGGAACCCCAGCGGTGCCGGAAGTGAAGCACGACCGAGACCACGGGGCGTGACCTGCCGCCCATCCCGTCCGGCCGGAACCTGCCGGCCCAACTCACTGCCCTAAGGTGTTCCGCATGCGTCTTGTCCGTCTGCTGCCCGAGCGCTGGCAGAAGTTCATCCACGAGGCGCTCAAATTCGGCATCGTTGGTGGCATCAACACCGTCATCAATTACGCGGTGTTCAATGCGCTGGCACTGACCGTTTTTGTCGACGGTCAGCTGAAGGCGACGGTCATCGCCACCGTGGTGGCGACGATCACCTCGTATCTGATGAATCGTCACTGGACGTACCGGGATCGGCCGAAATCGGCCCTCCGTCGCGAGTACGCCCTGTTCTTCCTCTTCAACGCCACCGGCCTGCTCATCGAGCTGGGCGTGCTGGCGGCCGCCAAGTACGGCCTCGGCGTGACCAGCCTGTTGGCCCTGAACGTCGCCAAGACGGCCGGTGTCCTGCTGGCCACGATGTTCCGCTTCTGGTCCTACCGCACGTTCGTCTTCCAGCCCGCGCCCGCGGCGGCGGCGAAGGAAGAGAAGACGTGGCACAGCATCCCGCGGGACGAGTGGGACACGATGGCCGAGATGGACCCGGTCGCCGAGCTGGCCGAGTCGGTCTCCGAGCTGGAGGAGGCCGAGTCGTCGGGCAGCGACCAGAGCCGCCCGGCCGGGACGCCCACGAACGGCAGGCTGACCCCGCCGGCCCAGAAGCGGCTGGCCGGGCTCGACCCGGGCTTCGCCGACGCCGACCTGGACGCGGAGCTGGCCGCCCAGCTCGAACCGATCACCCCGCCCAGGCCCCGCCGCTGAGCCCACCCCGGCCGCGTCTCTGCGCCAGCGGGCGGGGTGGCTCAGGTCGCGGGCCCGGTCAGGCGGAAGGGTCGCGCAGCGGCTTGCCCTCGCGCATGTCCGCCAGGATCTCCCGCATCTCGCCGTCGCCCAGCGAATGCTTGTCGTGCTGCTCCTCGACCAGCTCGTACAGCTTCGTCTGCACCTGGCCGACCCCGGGCACGTCGGCGAGGACCGTCTGGCCCCGCTCGCCGGCCGACTCGATGGTCAGCGTGCCGCAGCCCAGCAGCCGCTCGACGAACCGCTGGCTCATGGCGTGGTCGTTCACCCGGGTGAGCGGGATGTCCCGCCGGTCCCGAGAGAAGACACCGTGCTGGAGCAGCACCCGCTCGTTGGTGAAGAGGTAGTGGGTGGTGCGCCACACCAGGAACGGCCAGAGCGCGAACCAGATCACCGCCACCAGGGCGAGCGCACCGATCACGGCCAGCCCGATGGACCCGCCCGTACCGGAGGGGAGCAGGACCGCGCCGGCCACCACCGCGGCGACGGCCAGCACCAGCACCACGACCGGCCGGATCAGGGCCTTCCAGTGCGGGTGCAGGTGCAACACGACATGCTCGTCCGCGGTGAGCACGTCTTCAGGGAACGCCACGCGAACCTCCTCGCAGAAACGGACGCGGTGACCGTAACCGGTCGCCGCACATCCGACCATCCGCCGCGCGGTCGGGCGTCACCGGCCCCACCGATCCCGTTCAGCGCAGGTGCAGGACGTCCCCCGCGGCCAGGTGGCGTGTCCCCTCGGACGTCTCGACGATCAGCTGACCGTCGGGGTCCACGCCGGTCGCCGTGCCGGTCAGCTCCGCCCCGTCGGGCAGCAGCACCCGCACCGGCCGGTCGATCGTGCCGCAGGCCGCCACGTACGCCTCCCGCAGGCCGCTCGCGACCGCGTCCCCGCCGGCCGTGCGCCAGCGGTCGTACCAGTCGGCGAGCGAGCGCAGCAGCGCCCGCAGCAGCGGGTCCCGGTCGGTGGCCGCGGCCCCGGCGAGCTGGAGCGAGGTGGCCGGCAGACCGGTGGGGTTCGCCGGCAGCTCGGTGGCCCGCACGGTGACGTTGAGCCCGATGCCGATGACGATGGCCGGTGGCTGGGCCGGCGAGGCGCCGGGCACCGCCTCGGCGAGCACCCCGGCGCACTTCGCGCCGTCGATCAGCAGGTCGTTGGGCCACTTCAGCGCGGCGTCCAGCTCGGCCAGGCGGGCCACCGCCTCCACCAGCGCGACGCCGGCCAGCAACGGCAGCCAGCCGTACCCGGTAGCGGGCGCGGCCGACCAGCCGCGCTCCGGCACGGCCAGGCCGGGGCGGAGCAGCACGCTGGTCGCGATGCCGGCGCGCGGTGGCGACTGCCACACCCTCCCCCGCCGCCCACGCCCGGCGGTCTGCCGCTCGGCGACCACCACGAGGCCCTCGGGTTCACCGGCGCGCGCGGCCTCCGCCGCGTCGGCGTTGGTCGAGCCGGTCTCGGCCCGCAGCTCCAGCCGGGCCCACGGGCCGTACGGGGCGACCAACGCCCGGCGCAGCCGCGCCGCCGACAGCGGCGGGCGGTCCAGATCGGTGTACGGGGAGCCCGGCATCCCGCCAGCCTACGGGCCGGGCCGGCGGCGGGTACTGAGGTGTACTGCACAGCGGCCCGCCGCTGAACCATCGTTATATTCCCTGGGTGACTACCGAGACCGGGATCAACACCCACACCACGTCGGGCAAACTGGCGGACCTGGAGCGCCGGGTCGACGAGGCGGTGCACGCCGGATCGGCGCGGGCGGTCGAGAAGCAGCACGCCCGGGGCAAGAAGACCGCCCGGGAGCGCATCGAGATGCTGCTCGACGAGGGCTCCTTCGTCGAGCTGGACGAGCTGGCCCGGCACCGGTCGACCAACTTCGGGCTGGAGAAGACCCGCCCGTACGGCGACGGTGTCGTGACCGGCTACGGCACGGTGGACGGCCGGCAGGTCTGCGTCTTCGCCCAGGACTTCACCGTCTTCGGCGGCTCCCTCGGCGAGGTCTTCGGCGAGAAGATCGTGAAGGTCATGGACCTCGCCATGAAGATCGGTTGCCCGGTCATCGGCATCAACGACTCCGGTGGCGCCCGCATCCAGGAGGGCGTGGTCAGCCTCGGCCTCTACGGCGAGATCTTCTTCCGCAACGTGCGCGCCTCGGGCGTCATCCCCCAGATCTCGCTGGTCATGGGCCCGTGCGCGGGTGGCGCGGTCTACTCACCGGCCGTCACCGACTTCACCGTCATGGTCGACCAGACCTCGCACATGTTCATCACCGGCCCGGACGTCATCAAGACGGTCACCGGCGAGGACGTGGGCATGGAGGAGCTCGGCGGCGCCCGCACCCACAACACCCGCAGCGGCAACGCGCACTACCTCGCCAGCGACGAGGAGGACGCGATCGAGTACGTGAAGGCGCTGCTGTCGTACCTGCCGTCGAACAACCTCGACGAGCCGGTCGTCTACGACGCGCCGGCCGACCTGGACGTCACCGACACCGACCGGGAGCTGGACACGCTGATCCCCGACTCGGCCAACCAGCCGTACGACATGCACCGGGTGATCGAGCACGTGCTGGACGACGGGGAGTTCCTGGAGGTCCAGCCCCTGTACGCGCAGAACATCGTCGTCGGCTACGGCCGGGTCGAGGGGCGTCCGGTCGGCGTGGTGGCGAACCAGCCGATGCACTTCGCCGGCACCCTGGACATCGCCGCCTCGGAGAAGGCCGCCCGGTTCGTCCGCACCTGCGACGCGTTCAACATCCCGGTGCTGACCTTCGTGGACGTTCCCGGGTTCCTGCCCGGCACCGGGCAGGAGTGGGACGGCATCATCCGTCGGGGCGCGAAGCTCATCTACGCGTACGCCGAGGCCACGGTGCCGAAGGTCACCGTGATCACGCGGAAGGCGTACGGCGGGGCGTACGACGTGATGGGCTCCAAGCACCTCGGGGCGGACCTGAACTTCGCCTGGCCGACCGCGCAGATCGCGGTGATGGGCGCGCAGGGTGCGGTGAACATCCTCTACCGCTCGGAGCTGGCGAACGCCGAGGACCCGGCGGCGCTGCGCGCCGAGAAGATCACCGAATACGAGGACACCCTCGCCAACCCGTACGTCGCCGCCGAGCGCGGGTACGTCGACTCGGTCATCCCGCCGCACGAGACCCGGACCCAGATCGTGCGGGCGCTGCGGGTGCTGCGCACCAAGCGCGAGACCCTGCCGCCGAAGAAGCACGGCAACATCCCGCTGTAGCCGAGATCCGCGCACCTTCGGCGGTGTCGCCTCCCGAGGGCGGGAGAGCCTGCTCTCTCCGAAGGTGCGCGGATCGACGGGCGCTCAGCAGCCCGGGTTGGCCGCCTGACACATCCGCGCCGCGGCCACCACGGCGAGCTGGAGCAGCTCGGACTCGGTGGCGGACCGCCCGAGGCCGAGCACGGCCACGAGGTCACCGACCCGGATGACCGCCCGGTAGGTCGGCTGCGGCTCGTCGCCGTACGTCTCACCGGTCTTCACGTCGCGCGGCCGGGACGCGACGTGCCGCACCATGGCGGCGTCGTCGCCCGCGAAACCGCGCCGGACGATCCGCCACTCGTGCACCGCCTCCGCCGTGCCGGCCCGCCCCTCCCACTCGTACGGCCCGACGCTGCGCCACTGGGCGCACGGGGCGACGACCTGGTCGAGGTCGGCGAGGAACGCCCTGGCGCCCTCCGGTGTGAGCCGGTAGACGTCCTGCATCGCCAGGACGTCACCGGCGAGGTCGACGCCGTCGGCCCGCTCGCTGAGGAGAGTCTGCGAGCGCGACCAGCGGGACGGCCAGGTCTGCGACAGCCCCTTGCTCGTCCGACAGGCTTCGAGCAGGTCGTCGATCCGGATGGGTTCCGCGAGCCCCGAGCCGGTGAGCTGGGTGTCCGCCGACGCCAACCCCAGGTCGGCCGGCCGGAGCAGAGCCTCCGATGTGATCTCGGCCCGGGGGGACGCGGCCGGGCCGGGTGCGGCGACCGGGGGGGTCGAGGAACGATCGGGACCCATCAGGGCGACGGCGCCGGTCCCCGCGAGGGCGAGCGCCACGGTGGCGGCCAGCATGGTCCGCCGGCTGCGTCGCCGGGCGGTCGCCCGGATCTCGGCCGGCTCCGGCCACCGCACGTCGCGCAGGTCCCGCTGGACCCGTTCGACGAAGCGCGGGTCGTGGTCACGCATCGGCGGCCTCCTCCAGGTCAGAGACGGCGAGCAGCCCGGCGAGCGCGGCGCGCCCCCGGGAGAGGCGGGCCTTGACGGTCCCGAC
Source organism: Micromonospora xinjiangensis (assembly GCF_056150165.1). Lineage (NCBI taxonomy): Bacteria > Bacillati > Actinomycetota > Actinomycetes > Micromonosporales > Micromonosporaceae > Micromonospora > Micromonospora xinjiangensis. The sequence goes on from NZ_JAXCFO010000001.1 coordinate 1,190,365, forward strand.
CGGGGCCTCGGTCTCCCGGGCGACCTCGGCGACCGGCATGCCGAGCAGGTAGTAGAGCGCGATCGCGGTGCGCTGCTCCTCGGGAAGACGCCGCAGCGCGGCGACCACGTCGACGGTCTCCGTGCCGGGCGGTGGGGCGGTCTCGACGGCGCCGTGGCGCAGGTACGCCCGCGCCCGGCTCCGCAGGCTCCGCCACCGGCTGACCGCGATCCGCGTGGCCACCACCCGCGTCCACGCCTCGGGGTCCTCGTAGCCACCCACCGTCGACCACCGCTGCCAGGCCCGGATGTACGCCTCCTGGACCGCGTCCTGCGCCTCGGCGAGGTTGCCGGTGAGCACGTAGACGAACCCGAGCAGCCGTTGCCGGCTGCCCCGGTAGAACTCGTCGAAGCCTTCGACGTCGGGCACCTGCTACCTCCCCCGTGGCTCGCAGGAGACACGCGCCGGAGGCTCCCCACGGTTGCCCGGTCAGCCGAGCATTTTCGTCAACTCGGCCTCGGGGAACTCCCCGGCCGGGATCCGCTCCCGCGCCGCGCGCCGGACCGCCCGCTGCACCGCGGCGTTGACCGGCGTGTCGACGCCGTGCAGCCGGCCCAGCAGCACGATCTCACCGTTGAGGTGGTCGGTCTCGACCGAGCCGGTGCCCCGCGCCAGGCTCTGCCAGGTGGACCCGCCGGCCCGCTGCGCACCGCCGACCGGGCGGTGCTGCACGAGGTCGCCGCGGTCGTCGGCCTCCTCCGCCCGGGTGGTGTGCGCGACGCCGGCCGCGGCGAGCACCGCCTCGCCCTCGGCCCGGATCCGCTCGGCCAGGTGCTCCGGGAGATCACGACCGAAAAGCGCCTGGAGCCCGTTGCCGAGGTTGCCGAGCAGCTTGCCGTACTTCCAGCGCATCACGTCCGGCCGCACCGGGGCGACGAAGCCGGCGGCGGTCAGGTCGGCGGCCACCGCCCGGTCGGTGTCGTCCGAACCGGACGGGTAGCGGCCGAGGTGGAGCATCCCCGGGTGCGGGTGACCGTTGGCCACCACCACGCCCGGTTCGAGATGGGTGGCGGGGAGCCAGACGCACACGCCGTGGACCCGGGCGAAGAGTCGCAGGGCGGCCGGCTCGTTGGCGACCCCGTTCTGCGCCGTGAACAGCGGCAGCCGCTCACCCGCGGTACCGCCACCGGCCACGGGCGCGTCCACCCAGGCGGCGAGGGCCGCGGCGGTGTCCTGCGACTTGACGGTGAGCAGCAGCACGGTGTCGGCCGGCAGCGGTCGCCCGTCCGGTCCGTCCACCGCGGGCAGCCGTAGGGTCTGCTCCTGCTCCGGCTGTCGCAGGGTGAGCCCACGCTCCCGGATCGCCGCGAGGTGCCCGCCCCGCGCCACGAGCGTCACGTCGTGCCCGGCGGCGGCCAGCCGCCCGCCGATGGTCCCGCCGACCGCGCCGGCCCCAATGATCACGTACCGCACGCCGCTCATTCTGCCCTCCACGTCCGCCCTCCCTTGCCGTCGCGGTCAAGGGGTGGGATGTCAGAGGGTGGGCAGGGGGGTTTCCAGGAGGGGGTTGGCCAGGAGGACGGCGCCCAGGGCCAGTACGGCCAGGTTGACGAGGGCGAAGACGGCGACCCAGAAGAACGCCGGGAACGGGGTGAGTCCGGCGAGCTGGTCGGCGTCCGAGGCGGGCATCCGGCCCCGGGACCGCAGCCGTTGCAGCTCGACCACCGGCCGTACGCCGCCGAGCAGCAGGAACCACACCCCGGTGTACGCGAACGCCGCCTGGACCTGGGGCGAGGCGTACCAGGAGACGGCGAGCACCACACCACCGGTGACCAGGAGCGACACCACGCCGAAGGCGTTGCGGATCATGACGAGCATCGCCAGCAGCAGGACCACGGCCACCCACAGCAGCAGGGTGATCCGGTTGCCGCCGAGCAGCCACGCGCCGGCCAGCCCGACCAGCGGCGGGGCGACGTAGCCGGCGAGCAGGGTGAGGATCATGCCCGGTCCGGTGGGCCGGCCGGCGGAGAGGGTCAGCCCCGAGGTGTCCGAGTGCAGCCGGATGCCCCGGAGCTTCCGTCCGGTGAGCAGGGCGACCAGCGCGTGCCCGCCCTCGTGCGCGATGGTGATCGCGTTGCGGGCGACCCGCCAGGGCAGCCGGGTCGAGACCACGAGCAGCGCGGCGAGCCCGGTCAGCAGCACCAGCAGCGGCGGCGGGTCCGGCTGCGCGCCGAACAGCCGGTCCCAGAGGTCGGTCAGCCCGTCGAACGACACCATGGGGCGCGAGCCTACCGGTCCGTCGCGTCCGGACGTCGAGACCGATACCGATCGTCACGTGACGTGATCCACCGAACACGCACGGTCCCGGCGAAGGCCCGCCACCCGGTCGACGATGAAAATTTCTTTAGGCACTCTTGCGACCTTGGGCGGATACCTCCAATGATTTACATCAATCGATTACCCCCGGTTGGAGGCACCCCCATGACCCCCAGATCGCCGCTGCGCCGGTTCCTCGCGGCCGGCCTCACCGTCCTCGCCACCGCGGCCGCGACGCTCGTCGCCACCGCCGGACCCGCCGCGGCCGCCACGGTCCCCGGCATCGACGTCTCGCACTACCAGGGCTCCATCAACTGGACCAGCGTCCGCAACGCCGGCATCCAGTTCGCCTTCATCAAGGCCACCGAGGGCACGAGCTACAAGGACCCGCAGTTCAACACCAACTACGTGGCCGCGTACAACGCGGGCGTGATCCGCGGCGCGTACCACTTCGCCCGGCCCAACATCTCGTCCGGCGCGGTCCAGGCGAACTACCTGGCGTCCAACGGCGGCGCCTGGTCCGCCGACAGCCGCACCCTGCCCGCTGCGCTGGACCTGGAGGCGAACCCGTACAGCGGCGGCTACTGCTACGGCCTCAGCACCACCGGTATGCGCAACTGGGTGCAGGACTTCCTCAACACCTACCGCTCACGCACCGGCCGCTACGCGGTCATCTACACCACCACCAGCTGGTGGAACCAGTGCACCGGCAGTTGGAGCGGCCCGTGGGGCAACCACCCGCTGTGGATCGCCCGCTGGGCCAGCGCGCCCGGCACCCTGCCGGCCGGCGCCCCGTTCTGGAGCTTCTGGCAGTACACCAGCACCGGCAGCGTCCCCGGCATCAGCGGCAACGTCGACCGCAACTACTGGAACGGCGACCGCACCCGGCTGATCGCCCTGGCGAACAACACCGCCTGATCCCGCGTGGCAGGTGGCGGCAGCGGGGTCGACTGTCACCGTACGGTCGACAGACGGTCCGGCTGCCGCCACCGCGGCGTGTGCGGGATCAGGCCCGTCGCCGGTCGCCCACCGGCACCGCGACCCGGGCCGGCAGCGCCTCCTCGCGGACCAGCGCGCCGCGCCGGGAGACCAGCCAGGCGCCCACCCCGGCGACGGTGACGGCCACGACGCTGAACAGCGCGACAAGCGCCGGGATCCCGACACTGGCCAGGAGCAGGACCGCGTCGCCGAGCGCGACGAGCATCCACAGTGCGATCCGCGGCCGGGTGTCCCTCCGTCGGTAACCCATGTCGTACCTCCTTCCGTCGTCCGGCTCCAGATACCCCGGACGGGGGGAGGTCATGCGAGCGCCACTCGCACCTGCGCGAATCCCGCGGTCAGTCCTGCCGGTCCGGCACGAACTCGCGGAAGATCATCTCGAAGTTGGGCAGCTGGGCGTTCCAGTCCTTGTCCGCGACCTCCCAGCGCAGGGCGAAGCCCCGGTTGCTGGCGGTCACGAAGCCACGGTTGCGGACGTGGATCTGCGTGCCGTCCCGCCGCTCCAGCCAGTCCCAGTCCGCGCAGGTCCTCCAGCGACAGTCGATCGACCGGATGCCGAGGAGCCGGTAGTTGCTCACCAGGTTCTTCCGGGCCGGCTCGATGTCCCGCCAGGCCTGCTCGGCGTCCGATCCCGGGCGGTCCGTCCGGTCGATGGTCAGCTCGCCGACGCCGTTCGGGTCCTCGTACTTGACCCAGGTGCCCCCGGCGCTGCGGGTCCACCCGTCCGGCACCGGCAGGTGGAAACCGACCGGGTCCCGGCGAAGCGTCCACCCGGGCGGCAGGCCGGCACCCGGGGAGGTACTCGCCGACGGGCTGGCGCTCGGAGTCACACTCGGCGCGCCGCTGGTCGGGGGCGGGGCGGCGGGCGCGGAGGTCTGCGGCGCGGTCGCCGACGCCGACGCGACGCTGCTGTTGCCGGCCTGCGGCGTATCACCGCCCTCGGGGTCGTCGCCGCTGCTCAGCAGCGGCACGACCACCGCGAGGCCGATCAGGAGTACGGCCACCAGCGCGCCGACGAGCAGGTTGCGCCGCTTGTGGTCGGTCGTCGTGGTGGCGACCGCCGGGATCGACGCCCGCCCGGTCGGGGCGGCCGCCGGAGTCGCCGGCAGCAGGGAGGTCGGGGCGGGTCGACGCGGCTCGGGTGCCGTCGCCTCGGGCCGCCGCTCGGCGGCCGGCTGCGTCCGCGTCGACCCGGCCTGGTCGGCGGCCCTCTCCACCGTGGCGGTCGACCCGTCGGCCTCGGTCGTGGTCCCGGCCTCGGTCGTCGGGCCGGCGGCCGCCTTCTCAGCCGTGTGGCCGGCGCTCGTGGCCGGCTCCCCGGCGCCGCTCGTGTCGGCGTCCGCCTCGGCAGCCCGGCCGTCGACCGTCGTGGCCGGGTCGGCGTCCACACCGACCGCCCGGCCCTCGACCGTCGTGGTCGGTTCGGTGACCGCCCCGACCCCCCGGCCGTCGACCGTCGTGGTGGGATCGGCGTCCGCCCCGACGGCCCTGCCGTCGACCTTGGTCGTGGCGTCGTCGCCGGCCCCGGCGGTCGAGGCTTCCACCTTCGCGGTCGGCTCGGCGTCGGAGGTCGGACGGTCGGCCTTCGGCTCCGTGCCGGTCGTCGGCGGCTCGACCTTCGCGGTCGGCGCGGCGTCCACCGCGGACGCCGGCCGGTCCACCTTCGCCGTCGGCGCGGCGTCGGCCGACACCTTCGCGGTGGCGTCCGCCGCGCCCGCCATGGCCGCGCCACGCACGGTCGACGGGGTGCGCGGCGTCGGTGGAGTGACCGGCGGAGCGGACGGTTCGGCGGGTCGCGGTGCCGGCAGGACGGTCGGGCGGGGCACGCGCGGACCGTTCGGCCCCGGCCGGCGTACGCCTTCGAGCAGCGAGATGCCCCGTGAGCGCCGACCGTTGGCGCGGCGTAGCAACCGCTCCGCCGTCTCGGCGTTCATCCGCTCGCTCGGGTCCTTACGCAGCAGGCCCTGGAGCACCGGCTTGAGCGGGCCGGCGTTCTTCGGCGGCGGCAACGGCTCGGTGGCCAGCGCCGCGAGCGTGGCGATCGCCGACGGCCGGGCGTACGGCGACTTGCCCTCCACCGCCGCGTAGAGCGTGGCGCCCAGCGACCAGAGGTCGGCCTCCGGCCCGGCGGTGCCGTCGCGTGCCCGCTCGGGTGCGATGTAGGCGGGCGAGCCGAGCACCATGCCGGTGCGGGTGACGTTCGGGTCGCCGGGGATCGTCGCGAGACCGAAGTCCGTCAGCACCACGCGCCCGTCGTTGCCGAGGAGCACGTTGCCCGGCTTGACGTCGCGGTGCATCACACCGGCCTTGTGCGCGGCCTTCAACGCCCCCAGCACGCCGAGACCGATCTCGATCGCCTGGGCTGGCGGCACCGGGCCGGACTCGGCGAGGGTGTCCTGCAACGACTTCGACGGGACGTACTCCATGACGATCCACGGATCGCCGTCGGTGCGCAGCACGTCGAAGATGCGGACGACGTTGATGTGGTTGAGGCGGGCGATGGCCCGCGCCTCCCGCAGCGAGCGCTCCCGCATCTCGCGCCGCTCGTCGTCGGTGAGGCTGGGCGGCGGGACCAGTTCCTTGATCGCCACGTCGCGGTGCAGCACCTCGTCGCGCGCCTTCCACACCCGACCCATGCCACCCTGACCGAGCGGCGAGATGAGCCGGTATCGGTCAGCGACGAGTTGGGGAAGCGCGTTCGACATCGCAGAGACGGTACCCGGCGACGCCGACAGGCACACCGCCGGCACGCCACAGTGCGGCGAAGGTCAACTTCCCGGGCGCGTACGCTGGCCGCATGTCTGCCGAAGAGCCGCTGTTCCGGGTCGTCCGCGGGGTCCCCACCGCCGAGGAACTGGCCGCGCTGGTGGGCGCGATCGTCACCCGGTCCCGGCCCGCCGCCGCACCCGCCCCCGTTCCGGCGTCCGCCTGGGCGCGCAGCGGACGGCCGACCGGTGGCGGCATCGCCGCCGGGCCCGGGGCGTGGCGGGCCTCCGGCCTGCCTCACTGAGCCCTCGTCACGCCGGCCGGCCGAGCGCTCGGGCCTGGGGCGCTGTCGCATGCGGCCGGCGCCCCCGTCGTCACACGTGGGTCGCGCGGGCAAGCCTCAGTTCTGCCTGGTCGCGCCCGTCTGAATGAGATCGGTGCGCCTCCGTCGGGGCACGCCCGTCCAGCGGCGGTCGCGGCGGATCCCACTCGTCGTGGGGCTGCCAGGGTGGCTGGGAGCCGTTAACCTCACTCAGGGAAACGGTGCGGTGACGGTATGGGAGGGTCGATGATCCCTGAGGAGGATCGCCCCGCGGCGTGGCTGAGCGGGAACGGCGCGATCGACGCCGACATCCGGCAGCTGCGGGAGTTCGCCGACCGGCTCGCGGCCGAGGTGGAACGCAACTACGCGCCGCACCTGTCGCACATCGCCGAGGATGTGACGGCCCCACTGCCCAACCCCTGCGACGCCTTCATCGAGCTGGTCCACTTTCTGCAGGCGCACCACGAGACCCAGCAGGCCAGCGTCGACATGGTCTGGGGCGTGTGCGGGGCCACCGGTCACCTCGCCGCCGCCGCGGGCACCATCGCCGAGCGGTACGCCGACACCGACGCCTTCTCCGCCGCCCGCGTCGTCGACGTCGAGCACGCCCTCGCGGACCCGCGCATGGTCACGTCCGCGGGCACACCGCCGGTCGTGCTGCGGGATCCCACCGCGGCCGAGACCGGGCCGGTGGTGCTGCCATGATCGAGCGGGGCGGCGGCCGCACGTCCGGCCTCACGGACTGGCACCTGATGGACGTGGACAGCATGTGGGCCTGCCTTCAGGACCACGACACCACCAACCACTGGAAGCAGGTCGCCGGCTGGCGCAAGATCTGCGACCTGGCGCAGACGCACCTGAGCCGACTCCAGCAATACCGGCGGGGCCTCGCCGAGGCCTGGCCGCCGGCCACAAACGAGGCCGCCCGCGCGTACCTCGCCCAACTCGACGAGCTCATCGAGAAGGTGCGGCGCACCCACGACGCCGCCGCCACCAATTACACGGCGCTCGCCGCCGCCACGCAGGCCATCGGCGGCACGCGCGCGCGGCTGGAGAAGATTCACCAGGAGTACGCGGCCAAGCTCCAGCAGAAGCAGGCGTACGAGGCGACGGCGGCCGACCCGAAGGCCGCCATGGGCAGCCGCGTACCGGACCGTCCGGTGACCGACGCCGATCTGGAGCAGTTGAACGTCCAGGCGCGCGGCATCATGTACGGCCTCAGCGCGGAACTCCAACAAGCCCAGGTAACGCTCCGCCAGCCCCCTCCACCGACAAGGCCGCCGCAACAGGAGGGCAACCCTGACGTCTACGGCACTAGTTCGGCACCAATTATCCCCCCAATCGTTCCGGTGACGTACGACGCTACTAATCGACCTCAACCAAGGTTTCCAGAAAGCGCGGACACCCGACCGCCCGGGACGCCCTCCACATCCAACTCGGGGCCAGTACTCGGCGGCGCTGGCATCGGCGCGGCTCCTCGCCTCGATCCAGCGCAGGTGACGGGATCGGTCCCTCCGGGTCCCCCCAAAGGCCCGGAATCTACAATTGGCCACCTGCCAACAACATCACACCGGCTGCCAAATTACAGTCCATGGTCGCCGCCGTTAAGACCCGGCGATTCACCAAGTCCTCTCGGCCGAAGCAATGCTCCCAACGTAAATCCGTCTGCTCCACGTGCTCCACAATCTCCGGTGCCACATGGAGGGGTAATTGGGGGTACTCCAGGCGCGATCACGGGCCATCCAACCGCCAATTCGCAGGCACGTCGAATTAATCCGATCGGCGGATTGATCGGTGGCGGCAATGCAGGTACGGCACCAACGGGCGGGGCCGGCTCTCGCCCAGGGGGTAGTCGCAGCTTCGGTAATCCCCCCGCTGGCATTTCGCATGCTGCCGGGCCAACCAGCACCGCTACGCGAGCCGGATTAAACCGGGATCGAACTTCGGAGCAGGGTGCTGGAAGCAGCGAACACCGAACCTGGAACCCTGATGAGCCATGGGTAGTTGACCCTGGTGTTCCTCCCGTCCTCGAGCCGCCGGAGGAAAACGGCCCCATCGACCCAGGCCCGGCCATCGGTACGAACCGTTGAACACTCGCGCGACGACCGCTGCACTTGCGTTATTAACAGCACTCACCGCAATCTGCTTGCCCGTTAAGCCAACCTCGGCACAAGAGCCGGCTAATCTCGACTACGCAACCACGAATCCCATTCGAAGAAACCAGTGGCACTTGAGCTTCCTCCGCATCTCGGAAGCCCATAAGATTTCCCGAGGCGCTGGTGTAGTAGTCGCCGTTCCAGACACCGGCGTCGACAAGCATCCTGATTTGCGAAGGAACCTGCTGCCAGGAGTCGACATAATCCCGGGTGGATCAGGGACCGGCCAGCAAGACAGAGATGGCCATGGGACGTCGATGGCTGGCCTTATCGCTGCCCACGGACAGAGCGGCGACACCGGGGCACTCGGGGTTGCACCCCAGGCAAAGATCCTTCCGATATACGATTCGCCACCCCAGCACGATGGCCAACCCGATGCACTAGCACAGGCCGTCGAATACGCGATTGAACACAAGGTCGGCATCATCAGTGTCTCTAGTGGAGGTGGCACTACTCCACGTCTTCGGCAAGCGATCCAGACTGCCCTCGCCTCAGACATCGTTGTCGTAGCAAGCGCAGGGAACTTGCCCTCAGATGGCACTGTCGCTTTTCCGGCGTCCGAGGAAGGCGTTATAGCCGTCGGTGGTGTGGGGCGATCGGGGGACCATGCGGACGTTTCCGTTACCGGACCAGAAGTCGACGTGGTCGCGCCGGCAGTGGATATCTACAGCACCAGCTACGACGGGAAGTACTCGAAGGGCACGGGGACATCGGGTGCTACGGCGATCGTGGCCGGGGCTGTGGCGCTCATCCGATCCAAGTACCCGCACCTTCCCGCGCGGGAGGTCGTACACCGGTTGACCGCCACAGCGGTCGACAAGGGGCCACCCGGGCGCGACGACGAGTACGGCTACGGGGTCATCGACATCGTGGCGGCGCTGACTGCGGACGTACCACCGCTGGGTTTTGAGTCGGCGACGGCGAGCGCGCCGGCGGGCGACGCGAGCACGACGGCTGGCGCGGATCCGACCGGAGACGAGGGTGCCAGCGATCAGGCCGCCACAATCCGAGGGCTGGTCACGCTCGGTGTGATCGTGGCGGGCGGGGTGACCTGGGCCCTCATCGCCCGGCGGCGGCGACGCAGCGACGACCCTCCGCCCCGAATCAGCCACTGAACTGCGTCATGCGCACGGTCACCCGTGGAGGCAACCACTTCAAGGAAGTAGTTCCCTCCCGCGGCCGGAGGCCACTACTTCCCTGACGTTGCGAGGCGGTGACGCGCGGAGGCCACTACCTCCCTGACGTTGCGAGACGGTCACACGAGACGGTGACGCGGCGAGACCACCTTCCTGCGCGGGCCACCGAGAGCCGCGGGGCATCGCAGGAGCACCGGGAACCGCGCGAGGCACCGCACCCGCTGGCGCGGCCGCCGCGAGCCATCGTGTGGGCGGGGGTCCGGCAGCCGGTAACGTCAGCGGGGTGCGTGACCAGTTGCCGCTCCGCCTCGTGCTCGCCTCCGCGAGTCCCGCCCGCCGCAAGATCCTTCAGGCCGCCGGCGTCGAGCCGGACGTGCTGGTCAGCGGCGTCGACGAATCCCAGGTGGTCACCGACCGGGCAGACCTGCTCTGCCTGGAACTGGCCCGGCTGAAGGCGCAGGCGGTGCTGACGCGGCTGCGGCCGGCCGCCGACGAGCGCACTCTCGTCATCGGCTGCGACTCGGTGCTCGAGTTCGACGGGGAGACGTACGGCAAGCCGGCCGACGCCGCGGACGCCACGCGGCGCTGGCACCGGATGCGTGGCCGCAGCGGGGTGCTGCACAGCGGGCACTGCCTGATCGACGCGACGGCCGGGCGGCGGGCCGAGGCGGTCGCGTCCACCGTCGTGCACTTCGCCGACATCAGCGATCAGGAGATCGAGGCGTACGTCGCGACGGGTGAGCCGCTTGCCGTGGCCGGTGCCTTCACGATCGACGGGTTGGGTGGCCCGTTCCTGGAGCGGATCGAGGGGGATCCGAGCACGGTCGTCGGCCTCTCACTGCCGCTGCTGCGTCGCCTGCTCGCCGAACTCGACCTGCGGATCACCGACCTCTGGACGAAGGTCGCGCCGGGGGGCCAATCCGTCGAGCCGCTCGGTTAGCGTCCACCCATGACGACCAAGTCGATCCCGCTCACCGACGAGATGCACGCGTACCTCGTCGGGCACGGCTCCCCGCCCGACGAGATCATCCGTGACCTCGCGGAGGAGACCCGCGCACTGCTGCCCGACCGGGCGAGCATGCAGGTCGCACCGGAACAGGCCGCGTTCCTGACCTTCCTGACCCGGCTGCTGGGCGTACGGCAGGCGGTGGAGGTGGGCACGTTCACGGGGCTCTCGTCCCTGGCCATCGCCCGGGGGCTCGCCGAGGGCGGCCGGCTCACCTGCTTCGACATCTCGGAGGAGTACACGGGGGTGGCCCGCCGCTACTGGGCGCGCGCCGGCGTCGACGACCGGATCGAGCTGCGCATCGGCCCGGCCGGGGAGACGCTGCGCGAGCTGCCGCACGAGCGGTACCTGGACTTCGCGTTCATCGACGCCGACAAGACGGGCTACCCGATCTACTGGGCCGAGCTGGTGCCGCGCATGCGGCCCGGCGGTGTGATCGCCGTCGACAACGTCCTGCGCGGTGGCCGGGTGATCGCACCGCAGAACGCCGACGACCGGGCCATCGCCGCCTTCAACGACGAGGTGCTCGCCGACGTGCGGGTGGACGCGGTGATGCTGCCGATCGCGGACGGGGTGACCCTGGCCCGCGTGCACTGACCGGAGGCGGGACCGGCCACCGGTCGGTGCCGGAGGCCGCCACCGGCCGGGCACCGGCGGAAGGGGGGCTCAGGCTCTGGACGGGGCGAGTTCGCGCTCCCCGCTCGGTCGGCTGACCCGCAGTGAACGGCCGAGGCGGACGGCGAGCAGCACGGCCACGGCGATGAACGCCGGGAGCAGCAGGAACGCCGTGTGCGCGCCGATGCCGTCCGCCACCCGGCCGAGCACCACCGGAGCGATACCGAAGCCGATGCCCATCGAGTACGCCGACGCGCCGGCCGCCCGGTCCGCGGCCGCGCCGGCCACCCGCAGCGCGATGGAGAGCGCCAGCGGATAGTGCAGCGCGTTGCCCAGGCCGAGCACGACCAGCCCGGTGACCGCCAGCCATCCGACCGTCGCCGTCCAGAAGACGAGGAAACCCGTCAGCGACACCCCGAGCGCGCCGAGCAGCAGCGGCACCGGCGGCAGCCGCAGGGCGACGCGTCCACCGGCGAGCCGGCCCAGGAACATCCCGCAGACGATGGCGGCGACGGCGGCGCTGGCCGTGCCGGCGCTGAGCCCGGCGTGCGAGCGGAGCACGTCGGCGGTCCACAGCGACAGGCAGACCTCGATCGAGCCGGTGACGGCCATCAGGGCCCACGCGATCCAGTACGCCCTCGGCAGCCGCTCCGACGCGTCGGGCGCGGGTGCTCGGCCGACGGAGGCCGGGGGCACGGCGCCGGGCCGTTCGGTCACAGCCGCACCGGGCGGGTCGGTGACGGAGGCGGCGGTCACACCGGGCTGCTCGTCGGTAGCCGCGGCAGCGGACCCGCCCCTCGGAATCCGTACGCGAAACCCGGTCGCGGCGAGCGCGACCAGCGCGATCAGCCCGACCTCGACGGCCAGCACCAGCCGCCAGCCGAGCGCGGTGCCGACGGACGCGCCGATCACCAGCGGGGCGAGGATGCCCATGCCGGCCGCCGCGGCGTTCGCCTCGGTCAGCGCGGCGGGCGCGGCCGGGCCGTGCCGCGCGGTGAGCACCACGGAGACCCCGCTGATCACCATCATGCCGAAGGTGGCGATCACGGCTGCGGCGGTGAGCGTGGCGGGCAGCGTCCGGAGGGTGCCGAACGCGACGACGCCGGCGGCCACGCCGGCCAGGCCGGTCCAGATCGCGGGGCCGCGGCCGATCCGCGCGGCGAGCGGGGCGAACACCGCCCCGCCCACCAGCGATCCGACCGCGATGGCGGTGCTGTGCAGGCCGGCGACGGCCGCGCTGGTGTTCTGCTCGTCGCGCAGCAGCGGCACGATCGGGCCGAAGCCGTAGAGGAAGAAGCCCCACAGCCCCAGCTGGGCGTACATCAGCCAGGTGATCCGGTCATGGGCGAGGCGGGGCACGGCCCTTACGCTACAAGCGCAGGTCCGGCGCCCCGCCCCTGGTGAGAGCGAACTCTCCCCGTCAGCGGACGCTGCGGGCGAACTGTCGGGCCGCCCAGAAGACGCCGAGCGCCGCGAGCACCGCGATGATCGTCAGCCCCTGCCAGACCTTGTCGTTGCCGAGATCACCGGCGAAGAGGGCCCGGGTGCCGTCGACCGCCCAGGAGAACGGGTTCCAGTCGGCGATGCCCTGCAGCCAGCCGGGCGCGAAGCTGAGCGGCAGCAGGATGCCGGAGAGCAGCAGCACCGGCTGGGCGACGGTGTTCATGAGCGGGGCGAGCGCGTCCTCGCTCTTGACCTTCAGTGCCACGCCGTAGGAGACGGCCGAGGTCATGAGCGCGATGAGCGCCAGCATGAGGTACGCGAGCAGCAGGTCGCCGAGGACGACCCGCAGGTCGAACAGCAGGGCCAGCAGGGTGATGATGACCGCCTGCACGATGAGCGAGACGACGTCGCGCAGCGAGCGGCCGAGCAGCAGGGCGAGTCGGCTGACCGGGGTGACCCGGGACCGCTCGATGACTCCGGCACGCAGCTCGGCGATGAGGCCGAAGCCCTGGAACAGGCCACCGAAGATGGCGAGCAGCACCAGCAGGCCGGGGACGAAGATCTTGTACGCCTCGGCCTGGGTCGGCGCGTTCAGCGCCGGCTTGAGCAGCGGGGCGAAGAGCAGCAGGTACATCACCGGCTGGAAGACGCCGACGAAGACCCACACCGGGTTGCGGATGAGCAGCTGGAACTGGCGTTGGAAGATCAGCCAGGTGTCGCGGGCGAGCTTCATGATCGGTCTCCGGGTGGTCAGGACTCGCGCAGCGAGCGGCCGGTCTTGGTGAGGAAGACGTCGTCCAGGCTGGGGCGGTGCAGCTCGATCGAGGAGAGCGCGAGGCCCGACTGGTCCAGCCGGCGGAGGATCTGCGGGATGGCGGTCGCCCCCTCGTCCACGTACAACCGCAGGCCGCCCTCCTCGACGGTCTCCAACTTCCGGACGTACGCCTCGCCGTCGAGCGCCTTCGCGGCCTGTGGCGTGACGGTGACGTCCAGGCCGACCTGGACGACGTCGCCGGAGATCTCCCGCTTGAGGTCGGCGGGGGTGCCCTCGGCGACCACCTCGCCGTGGTCCATGATCGCGATCCGGTCGCAGAGCGCGTCCGCCTCGTCGAGGTAGTGCGTGGTGATGAAGACGGTCATGCCGTCGCTGCGCAGTCGGCGGATCTCGTCCCACATGTGCGCGCGGCTCTGCGGGTCGAGGCCGGTGGTCGGCTCGTCCAGGAAGACGATCTTCGGCTCGTGGATGATGCCGAGGGCGATCTCGACGCGCCGGCGCTGCCCGCCGGAGTAGGTCTTGCACTTGCGGTCGGCGAACTCGCTGAGCTGGAAGGCCTCCAGGGCGCGGACGGCGCGCCGGTGCGCCTCGGCCTTGCCGATGCCGTAGAGGCGGGCCTGGAGCACCAGCTCCTCCCGGGCGGTGGACTCGTCCCAGGTGCTGCCGCCCTGCGCCACGTAGCCGATGCGGCGGCGCACCTCGCCGGGCGCCTTGCGCAGGTCGGCTCCCGCGATGGTGGCGTGGCCGTCGTCCGGCTCGATGAGTGTGGCGAGCATCCGCAGGGTGGTGGTCTTGCCGGCGCCGTTCGGGCCGAGGAACCCGAAGATCTCCCCCTCGGCGACGGTGAGGTCGACGCCGCGCACCGCCTCCACGGTCTTCGTCTCCCGCCCGGCACGCGAGCGGAAGGACTTGCGTAACCCTCTGGTCTCGATCATGCGTGCTCCTGGTCGTCCGGGCCGGTGCGGCCGGCCAACGGTCCGTCGGTGGGCAGCGCCGGGCGCCGCGTCACGTTCGCGGGAGAGGCTAACGCGATATAACGTCTGTGGTCAACGTTGATTATTGTTCGTTCTCCGGTCGCTCGGGCAGGCGTTCCTGCCACCCGGACCAACCCTCCGCCCGCTCGAGCCCCGGAGGCAGGTACGACACGCCTGACTCGACCCGTTCCGCGACGCGCTCGCACCAGGCGATCTCCGCCTCCGCGCGGGCCGTCCAGAGCTCGAACATCCACCCCACGTGCACCGGCTTCGTGTCGCGCAGCCAGCCCGACTCCAGTGACGTCTGCATCCAGGCGATGCCGGCCCGGAGCAGGTTCGCCCGGTTGCGCAGCGCGGCCGCCGCCTCCTCCCGGGGCATCGCGGGCAGGAAGGAGAACGCCGCCACGAACGGGTCCGCCGGCTCGTCGAGCTGCCACCAGAGCCCGCGCAGCAGGGACTCGAACTCGTCCTGCCCCTTCTCGGTGATCTCGTACGTGGTGCGGGCCGGCCGACCACCCACCTGCTCGGTCGCGACCGCGCGCAACAGCCCCTCCTCGGTCAGCTTGCGCAGCGCGTGGTAGATCGAACCGGGCTGCACGTTGGCCCACTTGTCGGCGCTCCAGCTGAGCAACTCGCGCCGCACGTCGTAGCCGTGGACGGGCTGCATCCAGCGCACCAGGCCGAGAATCATCATGCGAGTGGCGGACATCGCACAAGCGTAATAAGCAAGTTTGACTAGAGCGCGATGTGATCGTGCGCCATCCCACATTGAGCGATCGTTAGGGCCCGCAGCTCGGCCTATACACTCCCGGTCAACGACCTCCCGGGAGGAGCCCCCACGGTGCGCAAGGTACTCATCGCCAACCGCGGCGAGATCGCCGTCCGCGTCATCCGCGCCTGCCGCGACGCCGGCCTGGAGAGCGTCGCGGTCTACGCGGACTCCGACCGGGACGCACTGCACGCCACGCTCGCCGACGAGGCGTACGCCCTCGGCGGGGACACGGCGGCCGACAGCTACCTGCGCATCGACAAGCTGATCGACGTCGCCGCCAAGTCCGGCGCCGACGCGGTCCACCCCGGCTACGGCTTCCTCTCCGAGAACGCCGACTTCGCCCAGGCCGTCATCGACGCCGGGCTGACCTGGATCGGCCCGACGCCGCAGGCGATCCGCGACCTCGGCGACAAGGTGACCGCCCGGCACATCGCGCAGCGTGCCGGCGCCCCCCTGGTGCCCGGCACCCCGGACCCCGTGGGCAGCGCCGACGAGGTGATGGCCTTCGCGGTCGACCACGGCCTGCCGGTCGCCATCAAGGCGGCCTTCGGCGGCGGCGGTCGCGGGCTCAAGGTGGCCCGCACCATGGAGGAGATCCCCCAGCTGTTCGAGTCGGCCACCCGCGAGGCGGTCGCCGCGTTCGGTCGGGGCGAGTGCTTCGTCGAGCGCTACCTGGACAAGCCCCGCCACGTCGAGGCGCAGGTGCTGGCCGACCAGCACGGCAACGTGATCGTGGTGGGCACGCGGGACTGCTCGCTCCAGCGGCGGCACCAGAAGCTGGTCGAGGAGGCGCCCGCGCCGTTCCTCACCGACGCCCAGCGGGCCCAGATCCACGACAGCGCCAAGGCCATCTGCCGCGAGGCCGGCTACCACGGCGCCGGCACGGTCGAGTACCTGGTCGGCGCGGACGGCACCATCTCCTTCCTCGAGGTCAACACCCGGCTCCAGGTCGAGCACCCGGTCACCGAGGAGACCGCCGGCATCGACCTGGTACGCGAGCAGTTCCGCATCGCCGACGGGGAGAAGCTGCGCCTCACCGAGGACCCGACCCCGCGCGGGCACGCCATCGAGTTCCGCATCAACGGCGAGGACCCGGGCCGCAGCTTCCTGCCCGCCCCGGGCGCCATCACCGCCCTGCGGCTGCCGAGCGGCCCCGGCGTCCGGGTGGACGCCGGCATCACGGCCGGTGACGTGATCGGCGGCAACTTCGACTCGCTGCTGGCCAAGGTGATCATCGTGGGCGAGACGCGTACGGAGGCCCTGGAGCGGGCCCGCCGCGCGCTCGACGAGATGGTGGTCGACGGCATGGCGACCGCGCTGCCCTTCCACCGCCTGGTGGTCCGGGACCCGGCCTTCACGGCCGAGCCGTTCACCGTCCACACCCGGTGGATCGAAACCGAGTTCGACAACACGGTCCCGCCGTTCAGCCCCACCGCCGGCCCGGTCGCGGAGCCGGCCGAGCGGGAAACCGTCGTGGTCAGGTGGGCGGCAAGCGGCTGGAGGTCACGCTCCCCGCCGGCCTCGGCGCCGGTACGGCCACCGCCGCACCGGCCGGCCGCAAGCCGGCCCGCCGGGGCGGCGGTGCCGCCAAGGCCGGCGCCACCGTCAGCGGTGACGCGCTCACCTCCCCCATGCAGGGCACGATCGTGAAGATCGCCGTGGCCGACGGGGACACCGTCGCCGAGGGCGACCTCGTCGTGGTGCTCGAGGCGATGAAGATGGAGCAGCCGCTGCACGCCCACAAGGGGGGCACCGTCAGTGGACTGACCGCCGAGGTCGGCGCGGTGATCACCGCCGGCGCCGCGATCTGCACCATCTCCTGAACCGCCCCGGCGGGGCCTCCCACCGAGGCCCCGCCGCTCAGCGGAGGACGTCGGCGGCCACCGCGCGCACGGCCGTGGTGAGGGCGTTCAGCGCGTCGGACTCCAGCCGCCAGTGCTGCCAGTACAGGGGCACGTCGAGATGCCGTCCGGGCGCGATGTCGACGTAGCGCCCGGCGGCGAGATCGTCCCCGGCGATCTGCTCGGGCACCATGCCCCAGCCGAGGCCCAGTCGTACGGCCGCGCCGAACGCCGGCACCGACGGCACGTAGTGCACGGGCGGATCCAGCACCTGCCCCGTCACGGCGCGGACGAAGCGGTGCTGGACCCGGTCCTTCCGGTCGAAGACGACCATCGGGGCGGCGGCGAGCGCCGCCGGGGTCAGCCCGTCGGCGAAGTACGCCTCGACCAGCGCCGGCGCGGCGAGGGCACGGTAGCGCATCGCCCCGAGCCGGCGTACGCGACAGCCCTGCACCGCCTCGCGCTGGGCGGTCACCGCCGCCGTCACGACACCGTCGCGGAGCAGTTCGGCGGTGTGGTCCTGGTCGTCCTGCCGGATGTCGAAGGAGAGACCGAGCCCGTGCGGCAGCCGGGCCAGCGCGGCGGGGAACCAGGTGGCCAGCGAGTCGGCGTTCACCACCACGGCCAGCCGGGTCCGGGCGCCGCCCCCGGTCAGCGGGCCGCGGGCGTCGGCCAGGGCCTCCCGTTCCAGGAGCACGAGCTGACCGGCGAGGCGCAGCAGCGGCGCACCCGCGTCCGTGGCGACGCAGGGTCGGGACCGGCGGACGAGCACCTGACCGACCGCCTCCTCCAGCGCCTTGACCCGCTGGCTGACCGCCGACGGGGTGACGTGCAGCAGCCGCGCCGCCGCGTCGAAGCTGCCCTCGGAGACCACGGCCGCGAGGGTGCGCAGCTGCGCGAAGTCGAGACCTTCCATCAGTCCAGCTTAAGTAACCTCAGAATGTTTAGTTCGACTGATTCGGCGATGCTCACTACCTTCGGTCGCATGCTCAGCTCCGCCGTCGCCGGTTTCACCGTGTCCATCGCCCTGATCGTCGCCATCGGGGCACAGAACGCCTTCGTCCTGCGGCAGGGGCTGCGCCGTGAGCACGTCGTACCGGTCGTCCTGACCTGTGCCGCCTCGGACGCGCTGCTGATCTCGGCGGGCATCGGCGGGCTCGGCACGCTGGTGGCCGGCCGCCCGGGGCTGCTCACCGCGGTCCGTTGGGGCGGCGCCGCGTTCCTGCTCTGCTACGCCGCGCTCGCCGCCCGCCGCGCGCTGCGCCCGGGCGCGCTGGTGCCGACCGAGCGGCCCCCCGCCACCCTCGGCGCGACCCTGCTGGCCTGCCTCGCCTTCACCTACCTCAACCCGCACGTCTACCTGGACACCGTGCTGCTCGTCGGCGGGATCGCCCAGCAGCACCCGCACCGCTGGCTCTTCGGCGTGGGCGCCGCCCTGGCCAGCGTGGTCTGGTTCACGGCGCTCGGCGTCGGGGCGCACCGGCTCGCGCCGCTGCTGGCGCGGCCAGCCGCCTGGCGCCTCCTGGACGGCGCCATCGCCACCCTGATGACCGCCCTGGCGGCGACCCTCCTGCTCACCTAGCCCTCCCGGGGCGGGCCGGCCGGGGCGGGGACGGGGGTGTTTTCCGCTACCGGCGGGGGCGGGAGGCGCGTCGGCCAGCCATGATTGCCGGGTGCGGTTCCTTCACGGCGCGGTCCCCGCGCACGACCTGACCTACAACGACGTCTTCATGGCGCCGTCCCGCTCCGACCTCGGCTCCCGACTCGACGTCGACCTCTCCACCGGCGACGGCACGGGCACCACCATCCCGCTCGTCGTGTCGAACATGACGGCCGTCTCCGGCCGGCGGATGGCCGAGACGGTGGCCCGGCGCGGCGGGATCGCGGTCATCCCGCAGGACATCCCGATCGACGTCGTGACCACCGTGGTGGCCTGGGTCAAGCGGCGGCACCTGGTGTACGACACGCCGATCACGCTCGGCCCGACGGACACCGTTGGCGACGCCATCCACCTGCTGCCGAAGCGGGCGCACGGGGCGGTGATCGTGGTGGACGAGGCCGGCCGGCCGCTCGGGGTGGTCACCGAGGCGGACACCGTGGGCGTGGACCGGTTCGCTCAGCTGCGCCACGTCATGTCCTCGGAGCTGCACACGGTGCCCGTCGACGCAGACCCGCGCTCCGGGTTCGACCTGCTCTCCGCCGGTCGCCGCCGGCTCGCCCCGGTGGTCGACCCGGGCGGACGGCTCGTCGGCGTGCTCACCCGGCAGGGCGCGCTGCGCGCCACCCTCTACCGGCCGGCGGTCGACGACCAGGGGCGGCTGCGCATCGCGGCGGCCATCGGCATCAACGGCGACGTCACCGGCAAGGCCGCCGCCCTGCTGGAGGCCGGGGTGGACACGCTCGTCGTGGACACCGCGCACGGTCACCAGGAACGGATGATCTCCGCGCTGCGGGCGGTGCGCAAGCTCGACCCGGCGGTGCCGGTGGCGGCCGGCAACGTGGTCACCGCCGAGGGCGTACGCGACCTGGTCGAGGCGGGCGCCGACATCGTGAAGGTCGGGGTCGGGCCGGGCGCGATGTGCACCACGCGGATGATGACCGGGGTGGGACGGCCGCAGTTCTCCGCCGTCCTGGACTGCGCGGCGGCGGCCCGGTCGCTCGGGCGGCACGTCTGGGCCGACGGCGGCGTCCGGCATCCGCGGGACGTGGCGCTCGCGCTCGCCGCCGGAGCCTCGAACGTGATGATCGGCTCGTGGTTCGCCGGTACCTACGAGTCGCCGGGCGACCTCTACACCGACCCCGACGGCCGGCGTTACAAGGAGAGCTTCGGCATGGCCTCGGCCCGGGCGGTCAGCGCCCGCACGGCCGAGGACAGCCCGTACGACCGGGCCCGCAAGGCGGTCTTCGAGGAGGGCATCTCCACCGCCCGGATGTACCTCGACCCGAACCGCCCGGGCGTCGAGGACCTGATCGACGAGATCATCGCGGGCGTGCGCAGCGCCTTCACCTACGCGGGCGCCCGCAACCTTCCGGAGTTCCACGAGCGGGCTGTCGTCGGCGTGCAGAGCACGGCGGGCTACACCGAGGGGATGCCGCTGCCGACCAGTTGGTGACGCGGCTGTCGGCCGTCACTCGAAGAGCCGGCGGATGACGACCCGGGCCGCCTCGCGCGGGTCGTCGCCGATGCGGGGCGGCAGCGCGCCCGCGAGCCAGAGCGTCGCGAACCCGTGCACGATCGACCACGCGGCGAGGGCGTCCCGCCCCGGGTCGCTCCGCCCGCCGTCACGCGCCGGCAAACCGGCGACCCGGGCGCGGAGCACGTCGCCGGCCCGGTCACTGGCCGCCCGCACGGCGGGATCGTCCGCGCGGTAGAGGTCGGGCCGGAACATCACCTCGAAGTGCGCACGGTTGCTGACCGCGAAGTCGACGTACGCGACGCCGGCGCCGAGGAGGTCGTCACCGGCGCCGCGCAGTGTCTCGGCGAGCAGGTCGAAGCCCTGCACGGCGAGCGCGGTGAGCAGGCCCGCCTTGTCCCCGAAATGGTGCGCGGGCGCGGCGTGTGAGACGCCGGCCCGCCGAGCGAGGTCGCGCAGGCTGAGCGCGCCGGGGCCGGACTCGCCGATCACCGCCACCGCGGCGTCGAGCAGCGCACGCCGGAGGTCTCCGTGATGGTAACCACGCGTCGGGGTCATGCCGCGATCGTATCTTGCCATTGACAAGATGGCGCACGGCACGGCATCTTGTCACCGACAAGTTCGACGACGGGAGATGACCCATGGCCCCCCTGATCGCACTGATCGCCGGCACCGCACTCGCGCGCGTCGCCGGCCTGGCCGGGTTCGACCCCCTGGACGGCTGGCTGGCCGCCCTGCGGGTGGGGCTGGCCGTGATGTTCGTCCTCACCGGTGTCGCGCACTTCGCCGAGCCCCGCCGCTCCGGGTTGATCGCCATGGTGCCGCCACGGCTGCCGCACCCCGGTCCGCTGGTCACGCTGACCGGGGTGCTGGAGCTGGTCGGCGCGGTGGGCCTGCTGATCCCCGCCACGGCACGCTGGGCGGCCGCCGGGCTGGGGCTCCTGATGCTCGCCATGTTCCCGGCCAACGTCTCGGCGGCCCGGCGTCGACTGACGCTGGCCGGGCGGCCCGTCACCCCGCTGGCGCCACGTACGGCCCTGCAGGTCCTGTTCCTCGCCACCGCCGCGGTTATTTCGTTTGGCCCCTGACGATTAGGGGGCTAATCTGCTCCTCGTGGATCTGGTCACCCTCAACGACGTGCCGCTGGCCCGACTCCTCGTGGTCGCCGGCCACGTGGTCAGTCAGCGGTGGAACCGCTTCCTGGCCGAGAAGTTCAACCTCACCCAGGCCGGCATGGTCACCCTCATGACGCTCGCCGAACACGGCGCGCTCCCGCACCGTGAGGTGGCCCAGCGCGGCTTCGTCCGGCCCGCCACGCTGACCGGGATCATCGACACCCTCGAACGCGACGGGCTGGTCGAGCGGCAGCGGGACGAGAACGACCGGCGCAGCGTACGGCTCGCCATCACCCCCGCCGGTCGGGAACGGGTGGCCGCGCTCACCGCCCTGATCCGCTCCCGGAGGCCGCTCACCTCCGTGGACGCCGACCCGGAGAAGGCAGCCGTGATCCGCGCATTCCTGCTGGAGGCCATCGGTAGTGGAGAGGACCCGCGCATGACCGCGTCCACGGACGAACCAGGAGGTCGCCGGTGCTGATCCGACTGCTCCGCGACCACCTGCGGCCCTACCCGGGACCGCTCACGGCGGTGGTGCTGCTCCAGTTCGTCGGCACCATGGCCTCGCTCTACCTGCCGAGCCTCAACGCCGACATCATCGACAACGGCGTGGCCCGCGGTGACACGGGCTACATCGTGCGGACGGGCGGCTGGATGCTGGCCGTCAGCCTGGTCCAGATCGTCTGCTCGATCGCCGCGGTCTACCTCGGCGCGCGCACGGCGATGGGCTTCGGGCGAGACGTACGCGCCGCCATCTTCGGCCACGTGAACCGCTTCTCCGCCCGCGAGGTCGCCCGCTTCGGCGCGCCCTCGCTGATCACCCGCACCACCAACGACGTGCAGCAGGTGCAGATGCTCGTGCTGATGAGCTGCACCATGCTGGTGGCCGCTCCGATCATGAGCGTCGGCGGGGTGGTGATGGCCCTGCGGGAGGACCTTGGCCTCTCCTGGCTCATGCTCGTCTGCGTACCGGTGCTCGCCGTCGCGCTGGCGCTGGTCATCCGGCGGATGGTCCCCGGTTTCCGGCTCATGCAGACCCGCATCGACACGGTCAACCGGGTGCTGCGCGAACAGATCACCGGGATCCGCGTGGTCCGGGCCTTCGTCCGCGAGCCGTACGAGACGCGGCGCTTCGGCACGGCCAACGAGGACCTGACCGCGACCGCGCTCCGGGTCGGCCGCCTGCTGGCACTGATCTTCCCCGTCGTGATGCTGGTGCTCAACCTCTCCAGCGTCGCGGTGCTCTGGTTCGGCGCGCAGCGGGTCGACGCCGGCGCCATCCAGGTGGGCGCGCTGACCGCCTTCCTCCAGTACCTCATGCAGATCCTGATGGCCGTCATGATGGCCACCTTCATGCTGATGATGGTGCCCCGCGCCGCGGTCTGCGCCGAGCGCGTCGTCGAGGTGCTCGGCACCGACACCTCGGTGGCGCCGCCCGCGGCACCCGTCGTCGAGGTGCCCGCGCACGCCGAGTTGGAGTTGCGCGACGTCCGGTTCCAGTACCCGGGCGCGGCCGAGCCGGTGCTGCGGGACATCTCCTTCCGGGTCACGCCGGGCACCACCACGGCGATCATCGGCAGCACCGGGGCGGGCAAGACCACGCTGCTGTCGCTGATTCCCCGGTTGGTCGACGTCACCGCCGGCGCGGTGCTCGTCGACCGGGTGGACGTGCGCGACCTGGCGCCGGAGCAGCTGTGGCGGCGCATCGGCCTGGTGCCCCAACGGCCGTACCTGTTCACCGGCACCGTCGCCAGCAACCTGCGCTACGGCAACCCCGACGCCACCGACGGCGACCTCTGGGCCGCACTGGAGATCGCCCAGGCCGCCGACTTCGTGGCGGAGATGCCCGGGGGCCTGGACGCCCCGATCACGCAGGGCGGCACCAACGTCTCCGGCGGGCAGCGGCAACGACTGGCCATCGCACGGGCCCTGGTCCGGAAACCGGAGATCTACCTCTTCGACGACTCGTTCTCCGCGCTCGACCTGGGCACCGACGCGCGGTTGCGAGCGGCGCTGCGGCCGGTCACCGCGGACGCCGCCGTCGTGATCGTGGCCCAACGGGTCTCCACGATCGTCGACGCCGACCAGATCATCGTGCTCGAGGACGGGGGAGTCGTCGGGATGGGACGACACGAGGAACTGCGAAAGACCTGCCCGACATACGCCGAGATCGTGGCCTCCCAGCAGACCGCGGAGGTGGCGGCATGAGCGAGCGCAGCGAGCGAATCATCGGGCACAGTGCGGACGAGCCTCATGCCGCCGCCGACCGCAGGGAGGTGGCGGGCATGAGCGAGCGCAGCGAGCGAATCATCGGGCACAGTGCGGACGAGCCTCATGCCGCCGCCGACCGCAGGGAGGTGGCGGCATGAGCGAGCGTGCCTCGGCCGTACCCGCGCAGAAACCCGCCGCCGGCGATCCGACGCCGCGCCGCCTGCCCCCCGGTGGGCGCGGCGGTCCGCACATGGGGGCGGGGATGCCCGCCGAGCGGTCGATGAACTTCGGGCCGTCGGCGCGTCGGTTGCTCGCCCGGCTCCGGCCGCAGCGGTTCCAGCTGGGCGTGGTGATCGCGCTGGCGGTGGTGAGCGTCGGGTTCAGCGTCACCGGGCCGAAGATCCTGGGCCACGCGACCGACCTGATCTTCACGGGAGTGATCGGCCGGCAGCTCCCGGCCGGCACCACCACCGAGCAGGCCGTCGCGGCGGCCCGCGCCAGCGGCAACGACGCCTTCGCCGACATGCTGGCCCGGATGGACCCGGTGCCCGGCGCCGGCATCGACTTCGACGCGCTGGGCCGGGTGCTGCTGCTGGCGCTCGGCCTCTACCTCGCCGCGAGCCTGCTCATGTGGTGGCAGGGCTGGCTGCTCAACGGCATCGTGCAGCGGACCGTGCTGAAGCTGCGCTCCGACGTGGAGGACAAGCTCAACCGGCTGCCACTGCCCTACTTCGACCGGCAGCCGCGGGGCGAGCTGCTCAGCCGGGTCACCAACGACATCGACAACATCTCGCAGAGCCTCCAGCAGACGCTGAGTCAGCTGCTCACCTCGCTGCTCACGGTGGTCGGCGTCCTCGGCATGATGTTCTGGATCTCGCCGCTGCTGGCCCTGGTGGCGCTGGTCGCCGTACCGCTGTCCGTGCTGGTCACCCAGCGCATCGCGAAGCGGTCGCAGAAGCAGTTCATCGCCCAGTGGGCGCACACCGGTGAGCTGAACGGCCAGATCGAGGAGGCGTTCACCGGCCACGAGCTGGTGAAGGTCTTCGGACGGCAGCGCGAGGTCGAGGCCGCGTTCACCGAGAAGAACGAGCAGCTGTTCAAGGCCGCCTTCGGGGCGCAGTTCATCTCCGGGATCATCATGCCGTCGATGATGTTCATCGGAAACCTGAGCTACGTGGCGATCGCCGTGGTCGGCGGGCTCCGGGTCGCCTCGGGGTCGATGAGCCTCGGCGACGTGCAGGCGTTCATCCAGTACTCCCGGCAGTTCACCCAGCCGCTGACCCAGGTGGCCTCGATGGCCAACCTGCTCCAGTCCGGGGTGGCGTCGGCGGAACGGGTCTTCGCCGTGCTGGACGCCGACGAGCAGAGCACCGACCCGATCCGGCCGGCCCGGGTGGCGCAGCCGCACGGCCGGGTCGAGTTCGAGGACGTGTCCTTCCGCTACGAGCCGGACAAGCCGCTCATCGAGGACCTGTCCCTCGTCGCCGAGCCGGGCCACACGGTGGCGATCGTCGGGCCGACCGGCGCGGGCAAGACGACGCTGGTCAACCTGATCATGCGCTTCTACGAGCTGGACGCCGGCCGGATCACGCTGGACGGCGTGGACATCACCACGATGCGCCGCGACGACCTGCGCGGCCGGATCGGGATGGTGCTCCAGGACACCTGGCTCTTCGGCGGCACCATCCGGGACAACATCGCCTACGGCCGACCGGACGCCACCGAGGAGGAGATCCTCGCGGCCGCCCGGGCCACCTTCGTGGACCGGTTCGTCCGCAGCCTGCCCGACGGGTACGACACGGTCATCGACGAGGAGGGCAGCAACGTCAGCGCGGGCGAGAAGCAGCTCATCACGATCGCGCGGGCCTTCCTCGCCGAGCCGTCGCTGCTGATCCTCGACGAGGCGACCAGCTCGGTCGACACCCGCACCGAGGTGCTGCTGCAACGGGCGATGGCCGCGCTGCGCTCCGACCGGACCAGCTTCGTGATCGCGCACCGGCTCTCCACCATCCGGGACGCCGACCTGATCCTCATGATGGAGAGCGGCCGGATCGTCGAGCAGGGCACCCACGAGCAGCTGCTGGCCGCGCGGGGCGCGTACCACCGGCTCTACCTGTCGCAGTTCAGCCAGGCGCTCACCGAGGAGGAGGAGCAGGTGGACGGCGCGCCTCGGCAGCCGGCACCGGCCCAGGGGGCGCTGTCGGGGTGACCCGACCGACCGGGCGGGGGCTCGGCCACGAGCCGGCCGGGGCGGGCGGGCGTCCCGCGCGCGCCCCGGCCGGCCGGGCGTGGGGCGGACTGCCCCACGCCACCGACCGCCGGGTGGGCGACGTCGCTGCCGCGTCAGCCGGGCAGCAGCTCGGCCGAGCGCGCGGCCACCACGTCACCGATCAGGCCGAGGGCGGCGTCGACGGGCAGCGGGTCCAGCACCCGCCCGTCACGCAGCCGCAGCGACACCCGGCCGGCGGCGGCCTCGCGGGCGCCGACCACCGCGGCGTACGGCACCCGGCGGCGGGACGCGTCCCGGATCCGGGCGCCCAGCGAGCCGGCCGCGTCGACGTCGACCCGCAGCCCGGCCGCCTCGGCCCGCCCGGCCAGGTCGGCCGCGGCGCCGCCCTGCGCGTCGTCCACCGGCAGCACCACCAGCTGGACCGGGGCGTACCAGGCCGGGAAGGCGCCCTCGTGCACCTCGATGAGGTACGCGAAGAGCCGCTCCATGCTGCCGACCAGGCTCCGGTGCACCATCACCGGCCGCCGCCGCGCCCCGTCCCGGTCGGTGTACGACAGGTCGAACCGCTCCGGCTTGTCGAAGTCGAGCTGCACGGTCGACAGGGTCGACTCCCGGCCCCCCGCGTCCACGATCTGGATGTCGATCTTCGGGCCGTAGAAGGCGGCGTCGCCGGGCGCCTCGACGTACTCCATGCCGTCCAGGGCGGCCCGCAGCAGCTCCTCGGCACGGGCCCACTGCGCGTCGTCGCCGGCGTACCGCTGATCGGGCCCGCGCAGCGACAACCGGAACCCGGCGGGCCGTACGCCGAGCGCCGCGTGCGCCTCGCGGATCAGCCGGAGGATCTCGGCGACCTCCTCCCCCACCTGGTCCAGCGCACAGAAGTTGTGTGCGTCGTTGAGCGAGATGGCCCGTACCCGGGAGAGGCCGCCGAGCACGCCGGAGCGTTCGGCGCGGTACATTCCGCCCAGCTCGGCGACGCGCAGCGGCAGCTCCCGGTAGGAGCGGCCGCGGGCGGCGAACACCAGCGCGTGGTGCGGGCAGAGCGCCGGCCGGAGGACGAACTCGTCGTCGGCCGACAGGCGCATCGGGGGGAACATGTCGTCGGCGAAGTAGCCGAGGTGCCCGGAACGTTCGAAGAGTTCCCGCTTGCCGAGCGGCGGCGAGTAGACGTGGCGGTAGCCGGCCCGCCGCTCCAGCTCGCGGACGTACTCCTCGACGGCGTGCCGGGCAGCGGCGCCGGCCGGCAGCCAGATCGGCAGCCCGGCGCCGGCGAGCGGGTCGGAGACGAACAACTCCAGCTCGCGGCCGAGCCTCCGGTGGTCGATCATGTCGCTCTCCTTGATCGCGTACGACCCGGAGGCGACCTGGTCACCGAACGCCGCGAGGCCCTCGGGGGCGGATCGCCCCGGGGCCTCTGGACGGAAACGTCAGTGCGGCACGCCGGGGTCTCCCGGCGTCGTGGTCGGATTCGCACTGCGCATGCCGCGACGGTACGCGTGGGTGGAGGGCGGCCGCACCCGCATTTCCAGCGGGGGGCGGGCGGCCGGGGTGGGCCGCCGGCACGGGACCTGCCGGCGGCCCGGTGCGGCCCGGTCGTCGAGAACGGGGGACCCGACGGGGAGCCGCGCCCGCAACGGTACGCCGACGCCTGCCGATCCGCCGACCGTCACCGGAGTGCCGGCGGGTCGTTGTACCTGGGTGGCCCTGCCGTGTCCGTGGTCACCCCCGGCCAGGGCTCCCCTCGGTGACGGCGGACACGTCGTCAGGCTCGGTACATCCGATCGGCCGCATCCGACGAGGTGGCAGGCGTGCCCGAACTTCTGACTGACGTCGCGTCGCCGACGTGGGCGTACCTGCTGCTGCTCGCCCTGCTGCTCCTGGACGCCTTCGTCCCGGTGATCCCCACCCAGGTCATCATGATCACCAGCGGGGCGCTCACCGTCTACGGCGGCCTGGACCTGCCCCTGACGATCGCCGTGGGCGCGGCCGGCGTGATCGCCGGGGACCTCGCGTGCTACCTGCTCGGGCGGACGGCGCCGGACCGGCGGGCACGCCCGCCCGGCCCGTCGAGCCGCACCCGCCGGGTGGCCAACCGGGTGACCCGCGGTCTCCGCCGCCCGGGGCCCATGGTGATCCTGCTGTGCCGCTTCGTGCCCGGGGGCCGGATGGCCGCCTGCTTCTCCGCCGGCCGCAGCCGCTACCCGTACCGCCTGTTCCTGCTCTACGAGACGATCGCGGCGCTGGCCTGGGCGAGCTACGGGGCTCTGGTCGGACACCTCGGCGGGACCGCGCTGACCTCGTCCACCTGGCGGCTCGCCGTGATCGCGGCCATCGCGGCGACCGGCTTCGCCGCCGCCGGTTGGGTGATGACCATCGTCGGCGCCCGTCGCCGCGACGCCGAGCTCCCCGTCCCGGCGCCCGTCGCCGAGTCGTCCAGGACGTGACGACGCGCCGACCGGTTCTCCGGGTCGCGGCGCGCGGCTCCTAGGGGTCGTCCCCGGGTTCGATTTCGGTGGCCGGCCCCGATCCGTTTCGGGTGGCTCCGGCGACAGGCTGAGGCATGCCTGGAACCCGGAACGCCGGCCTGCTCGCCCTCGGCGGCATCGCCCTCGCGGCGGTGTTGGCGGTGATCGGCCACGTCGAGGTGAACGAAGACCTGTCGCCCTGGTCGCTGACCGTCAGCGACTTCGCCGTCTCCGACCGGGGCGGCGTCATCGACGTCGCGATGGTGGTGCTCGCGGCGGCCACCGCGGCACTGCTGCCCGCCCTGCGCCGGGCCCGGCCCACGCCGCCGCCCCGGGGTCTCGCCGCCGCCGGCGGGCCCGTCGGCCCCGGCCGGCCACGCGGGTACGCGTGGGCCGAGGCCCTCGTCGTCGCCTGGGTGGGCGGGCTGCTGCTGGCCGCGGTGATCCCCACGAACGAACCCGGCTCACCGATGGACGCGGCGGCGTACGTCCACCGGTACGCCTCGGTCGTCGCGTTCCTGGCCATGCCGGTCGGTGGGTGGCTGCTGACCGGCCGGCTGCCCGGCACCGCCGCGCGGTGGGTACGCCGGCTCGCGATCGCCAGCGGCGTGCTCGCCGCCGCGATGGTCTGGTCGGCGTACCCGGGCGACCGGGTGCTCATCGGTCTGGTCGAGCGGGTGCTCATCGTGACCGAGGTGGCCCTGATCACCACGCTCGCGTTGAGCGTGGCCCTGTCCCGCCGAGTGCCCCGCGATCACGCAGTTGTGACACCTCGCGTACTGGGCGAACCGTCAGGAGGCGGGCGCCACGAGCGCATGATCGGCGCGGGCCGGCGGGCGGCCGCTACTCCAACTCGTGGAGCATGAGCTGGCGGGCGGCCTCGGTGATCGAGCCGGAGAGGCTCGGGTAGATGGTGATCGTCTGGGCCAGCTCGTTGACCGTGAGGTTGTTCTCCACGGCCATCGTGATCGGCAGGATCAGCTCGCTGGCCTTCGGGGCGACCACCACGCCACCGACGACCTGG
The DNA here is from genome assembly GCF_056150165.1 of Micromonospora xinjiangensis. Taxonomy (NCBI): domain Bacteria; kingdom Bacillati; phylum Actinomycetota; class Actinomycetes; order Micromonosporales; family Micromonosporaceae; genus Micromonospora; species Micromonospora xinjiangensis. The sequence goes on from NZ_JAXCFO010000001.1 coordinate 1,219,584, forward strand.
CCGCTGGCGGGCCGGCAGAAGAGCTTCACGAAGCCGTCGGCGAGGTCGTCCATCTTCGCCCGGGCGTTGCCCGCCAGCGGCAGCATCACCTGCCGCGCCGGGACCTTGCCGGCGTCCACCTCGTCCTGGGAGACGCCGACGGTCGCCAGCTCGGGGTCGGTGAAGACGTTCGCGGCGACCGTGCGCAGGCGCAGCGGGCGGACCGCCTCGCCGAGCGCGTGCCACATGGCGATCCGGCCCTGCATCGCCGCGACGCTGGCCAGCGGGAGCACCCCGGTGCAGTCACCGGCGGCGTAGATGCCGGGCACGTTCGTGCGGGACACCCGGTCGACGGTGACGTAGCCGCCCTCGGCCAGCTCCACGCCGTACTCGGCGAGGCCCAGGTTGGCGGTGTTCGGGATCGAGCCGACCGCGATCAGCGCGTGCGAGCCGTACACCTTGCGGCCGTCGGAGAGCTCGACCTCGACGCCGGTCTCGGTGCGACGGACGGCGTTGGCGCGGGAGTTGTTGAGGATGCTCATCCCCCGGCCCCGGAAGACCCGCTCGATCGCCTGGGCCGCGTCGGCGTCCTCGTGCGGCATGACCCGGTCGCGGCTGGAGACGAGGGTCACCTCGATCCCCATCGCCAGGTACGCGCTGGCGAACTCGGCGCCGGTCACGCCGGAGCCGACCACGATGAGGTGCTCCGGCAGCTCGGGCAGGTCGTACACCTGACGCCAGGTGAGGATCCGCTCGCCGTCCGGGACGGCGGTCGGCAGCTGGCGCGGGGTGGCGCCGGTCGCGATCAGCACCGTCGAGGCGTCGATCGTGTACTCCCCCTCACCATCGGCGGGGTTGACCACCACCCGGTGGGTGTGACCGAGCGTGTCCTCGCCGAGCCGGGCCGTGCCGGCCACGAAGGTGACCCCGGCCTTGAGCAGCTTGGCGTGGATGTCGGCCGACTGGGCGAGCGCGAGCCGCTTGACCCGCTCGTGCACCGCCCGCGCGTCGACCGTGACCGCCTCCAGGCCGTCGGAGTGCACGCCGAACTCCTCGGTGTCCCGGTAGCCGGTCACCACCTCGGAGCTGGCGATGAAGGTCTTCGACGGTACGCAGTCGGACAGCACGCAGGCCCCGCCGGCGCCCTCGGCCTCCACGACGGTCACGTCGGCGTCCAGCTGTGCGGCCACCAGGGCCGCCTCGTAGCCGGCCGGCCCGCCGCCGATGATCACGATGCGGCTCACAGCGCTCGCCCTTCGTCGATGCTCACAGTGACTTTCTTCTCCTGAACGCGTCCGACACGCACCGTCGTATTCTCCCCCACCGGTTCACCCGGCTATCGTCATCGCCGTGCGTCTTCACGCCGCCTACGGCTCAAACCTCGACCCCGGCCGGATGCGCGCCTACTGCCCGCATTCGCCGATGGTGGGCACCGGCTGGCTGGAGGGCTGGCGGCTGACCTTCGCGGGCGAGGACGTGATCGGCTGGGAGGGCGCGGTGAGCACCGTGGTCGAGTCCCCCGGCGACCGGGTCTTCGTGGCGCTCTACGACATCCACCCGTACGACGCCGCCCAGCTCGACGAGATCGAGGGCGTGACGGCCGGCACCTACCGGAAGCTGCACGTCCGGGTCTCCACGCTCGACGGGGACGTGACGGCCTGGATCTATGTCTTCGACGGGTACGAGGGCGGCCTGCCGACCTCGTGGTACCTGTCGGAGATCGCGAACGCGGCCGAGAAGGCGGGAGCGCCGGACGACTACGTCACGGAGCTGCGGTCCCGCCCCACCGGCACCGCGTCGGCGTAGCGTCCATCGCACCCGTCCAGTCTGCTCCCGGCCCTGCCCGCGCGGCCCGTCGGCCCCCACGAGGGTCGCCCATCACACACCGCGCGCGGCCTCCCCGCCCGGAACGACGGGGACAGCCGACCACCGCCCCGCCTCGTCGACGCCGTTCAGCCGGCCGACGGCGGCGCGGCGGGGACGACCAGCTCGTACATGTCCGTCCAGCGGGTCTCCCGCAGCCCCACGGAGCGGTAGAGCGACAGCGGGGTGGTCGGGTTGGTGAGGTCCACCCCCAGGCCCGCGGCGGTCCGCCCCTTCTCGGCGTACCGGGCGAAGGCCCGCCGCAGCAGGGCGGCTCCCACGCCCCGCCGCCGGAAGGCGGGCAGCACCGACAGACTCCGGACGAAGCCCTCGTCCTGGTCGAGCGCCTGGTCGGACGACTGGAGGGCGCCGGCCGCGACGCCGTCCACCTCGGCGACGAACCACTCGTCCCAGGTGGTGCCGTGCTGTGTGATCTTCTTGCGCCACTCGGCGTAGCCCACCGGCTCGTAGTCCGGCGTGTCCCGGAAGGCGGTGTCGAAGATCCGGTGGAACTCCCGCAGGTCACGGTCGTCGTCGGGCCGGACCGGGCGGACCGTCACCCCGGCCGGCGGAGGTGGCTCGGCGGGCAGGTCGGCCAGCGAGCGGCTCATGCGGACGTACCGCTTCGCCAGGGTGAACCCGGTCTCGCGCAGGATGCGCTCCCAGTCCCGCTCCGGCTCGAACACCGCGCAGCGCACGGTGAGTGCCGGCACCGACCGTTCGGCGGCCCGCTCGGCGACCCGGTCGAGCTGGCGGGCCAGCAGCGGCCCGCGGACGTGCGCGCCCCGCTCCGGGTCGACGTAGACCTCCACGAACTCCCGGCCGACACCCGTCGGATTGTCGACGATCGACCATCCGACGACGGCGCCCTCCGGGTCCTGCACCAGCCAGGAGTCTCGGGACGGGTCGACGTGGGGGGCGGTCAGCGCCGCCTCCACGTCGGAGGCGTCGAAGTCGGGGTAGCCGACGGCGAAGGTGTCGGCGGCGTGCACCACCGCGAGGATCGCCGGGACGTCGTCGAGGGCGGGGCGGCGCGCGGTCCAGCCAGCAGGAAGGGTCACGGCGCGATCCTGGCAGGGCACGCCCCGCCCGCGCTCCCCAATTAGCCGCCCCACAGGTCAGGCGGCCGGGTGCGAGCGGGCCACCGTGCCGAGATGCGCCCGGGTCACGGTCAGCAGCTCGACGAGCTCGGCGCCGTCGACCGACCCGAGCGCCGCGAACGCGGGCGCGGCGAGGCGGTCGGTCACCGCCTCCGCCCAGAGGCGCCGCCGGACCAGCGGCCCCACCGGCGGGTACGGGGGCGCCCAGCCGCAGGTCATCGCACCGGCTTCGCCCTCCGGCCCGGCCAGCACCGCCTCCAGGGGTGTCATCCCGCTGGCGCGGACCGCCACCAGGTAGGCGCCGGTGTAGTACTCCCGCAGCAGGCGCAGCGCGACGGCCGCCCGCGACCCGGAGGTGCCCCCCGGGGCCGGCATCGCCCGCCAGGCCGCGAAGAGCGGCATCCCACTGGCGTCGGCCGCGTGGACCACCCGCTCGAGCAACCCGACGAGCCGCTCGACCCGGGGTGCGCCGTCCAGGTGCTGCGAACCCCACCGACAGCACTCGGCGAGGGTCGCGGCGGCCACCTCGGACGGCCGGACCGTGCGGACGGCGCCGGCCCAGCCGTCCGCGACCGCGTCCGGCGCGAGGAACCCGAGCGCGGCGGCCACCGTCTCGGCGCGGACGTCACCGAGCGCGCCGGCCCGGCCGGTGACGTAGAAGGCCCAACCGGAGATGCCGAGCAGCCGGGCCCGGCGCAGCGTGACCGGGCAGCGGCTGAACGCGTCACCGAGGTCGAGCACGAGCGGCTTACTCGCCGCGGCGACCTGCTCGGGTGTCACCGGGACCCTCCGCGCCGGCCGGCCCACCGCACCCGTACCCCACGTCCGTCCATCGACGTCAGTCTGCCTCGCCGGCGCCCGTCCCGGCAGCCCCCTCCTCCTCCGCCTCCCACGCCTCCACGGCGGCCTCGACCTCGCCGGTGCGCCGCCGGGCCGCGGTGAGCCCCCGCTCCGCGCCGCGTCGCGCCAGCTTCGCGCGGCTCAGCTCCTGCTCGGCGACCGCCCGCCGCCGCTCCAGCTCGGCCAGCTCCGTCTCGATCCGGTCGAGCGTGGCGGCGCCGTCGCGCTCGGCCGCCACGGCCGCCGCCAGCTCGGACTCCGCCCGCTCCTGTTCGGTACGCGCCTTCGCCAGCTCGCGGTCCAACGCCCGACGCTGCCGTGTCCGCTCGGCGCGCGCCGCCCGCTCGGCCCGTTCCGCGGCCCGCTCGGCCGCCCGCCCGCCGGGCTCCCGCTGGGCGGGCGCCCGCCCCTTCTCCCGTCGCCCCGTCCTCTCCTCGTCCTCGCCCCCGGTGACCAGGCGCAGCTGCGGGCGGGGCACCTCACCGAAGCCGGCGTAGCTGGCGGCCCGCAGCAGCCGGCCGGCGCGGACCTGCTCGGCCACCTCGGTGTCGGAGAGCGCCGCGTTGAGGGTCTGCTCCACCTCGGCCAGGGGGAGCTTGCCGGCCGACGGCCCACCGGCCTGCGCGGCCAGCTTTCGCACCTCGGCGACGAGCGCGCCGACCACCGCCCGGCGCTGCGCGGAGAGTTCCCGCAGCCGCGGCCCGCGCAGCTCCCGCTGGGCGGCGCGCAGCGCCTCGGCGAGCTGCACGAGATCGGCCACGAGCTCGGGACGGCGGATGGCGAGCAGGTTGACCAGCCAGGCGGCGACGGTGGGGCGGCGCAGCCGGGCGATCTGCCGGGCGGCGGCCGCGTCCCCGGCGCGGCGGGCCTCGGCGACGGCCGCGTCCCGGGCGGCGACGAACCGGTCGGGCGGCGTGCTGTAGAGCTGCTGGACCAGCTCGGGCGAGGGGCCGGGCATCGCCTCAGGCGTCCACCCGGGTGCCGGGCTCCAGCCGCCGGTACTCGGTGCGGGACAGCGCCGCGTACTGGCGGTCGAGCACCGCGAACCCGTTGTCGTTCAGCAGGGCGTCGTGCAGCGCGTACGCCCGCCGTGGCGCGACCGCCCGGATGAAGTCGACCACCTCGGAGAACTTCGACCAGGGGGCGTGGATCGGCGCGAAGAGCGTGTCGACCGGGAGGTCCGGCACCACCAGCGCGTCACCCGGGTGGTAGACCACGTCGTTGACGAGGTAGCCGAGGTTCTCCACCACGGGGATGTCCGGGTGGATCACCGCGTGGCGTCCGCCGTAGGCGCGGACGGCCACCCCGGCGGCGGTGAACTGCTCGCCGGGCTGGACCGGACGCAGCACCTCGGCCGCGTCGCCGAGGGCGGCGGAGAGCGCGGCCGGGCCGTGCACCACGAAGGGCCGTCGGTCGAGCTGCCGGGTGACCGCCTCGAGGTTCAGGTGGTCCGGGTGCTCGTGGGTGATCAGCACCGCGTCCGCCCCGTCCAGCGCCGCCGGGTCACTGAACACGCCGGGGTCGATGACGAGCACTCCCCCGTCGTGCTCCACCCGGACGCAGGAGTGGGCGTACTTGGTGAGCTGCATCGTGACTCCTCGATTATCGAATCGTGACGTCCTGAGCGCAGTCTGCCGGAACCGGCGTGCTGGCGCGCCACGTCCGAGCTATCGCCCACCTGGCGGGCGGAGATGGGAGTGGGGATGGACGTACGGAGAGGACGCCGGCACGTCGCCGCGCTGGCGGTGGTGCTGGTGGCGGCGCTGGCGGTGGGCGGATGCAGCTCGTCGGGGGGCGACGAGGCCACGAGCGACACCGCCGCGACGGGCGCGGTCGCGCCGGAGCACGCTGACGCCGGTGCGGGCGCCCCCGCCGAGAGCGGTGCGGGCGCCCCCGCCGAGGGCGGCGCGGCCACCCCCGACCTGCGGGTCGACCAGCGGTCGATCATCTACACGGGATCGATGCGGGTACGGGTGGACGATGTGGACGCCTCGGCGCGGGCCGCCGTCCGGGTGGTCACCGCGGCCGGCGGTTTCGTGGGCGGTGACCAGCGGCACAGCTCCGACGACGACGCCCGGGCCGACCTGCAGCTGCGGGTGCCGGCGGCGCGGTTCACCGCGGTCGTCGACGAGCTGGCCACGCTCGGGCGGCCGGAGCAGCGCGAGATCAACACGGAGGACGTCACCGAGGCGGTCGTCGACCTGGACGCCCGCATCGCCACCCAGCGCGCGCGGGTGGACAGTGCCCGGAGGCTGCTCAGCCGGGCCACGACCATCGGTGACCTCGTGTCGCTGGAGAACGAGTTGGGCCGGCGGGAGGCCGACCTCGCCTCGCTGGAGGCGAAGAAGCGCCGCCTGGCCGACCTGACCGCCCTCTCCACGATCACGCTGTCCCTGGTCGGCCCGGAGACGACCGTGCCGGAGGAGGAGACGGAGCTGGGCTTCCTGACCGGGCTGAAGGGCGGCTGGAAGGTCTTCCTGACCTCGATGACCCTCCTGCTGACCGTGCTCGGGGCACTGCTGCCGTGGCTGGTGGCGCTCGGCGTACCGCTGGCGGTGCTGCTCGCGGTGCTGCGCCGGCGGCGACGCCGGCGCCCGGAGCCACCGGTCAGCGCGCCGCCTCCAGTGCCCGCAGCGCGGTCTGCACCATGACCCGGATGCCGACCGGGATGGCCCGCTCGTCGACGTCGAACGACGCGCGGTGCAGGTCGACGTTGGGCCCGGAGCGGCCGACGCCCAGGCGGGCGAGCGCGCCGGGGACGTACTCCAGGTACCAGGAGAAGTCCTCGCCGCCCATGCTCTGCGGCGTCTCGGCGACCCCCTCGGGGCCGAGCGCCGCCGTGGTGGCCGCCGTGAGGATCTGGATCGCCTTGGCGTCGTTGCTGACCGGTGGGCGACCGCGCAGGTACTCCAGGTCCACGGTGGCGCCGGTCGGCGCGATCACGTCCCGGACGACCTGACCGACGATCTTCGGCGCGAGCTCCCAGGTGTCGCGGTCCATCACCCGCAGGGTGCCGGCCGCGCACGCCTCCGAGGGGATGACGTTGTAGCGGGTGCCGGCCGAGGCGTGGCCGAAGACCAGCAGCAGCCCGCTGTTGGCCGGCACCCGGCGACTCACCAGCGCCGGCACCTCGGTGACCAGCCGGCCGAGCGCGTCGACCAGGTCGACGGTCAGGTGCGGGCGGGCCGTGTGCCCGCCGGGGCCCGTCAGCCGGACGGTGACGTTGTCCGCGGCCGCCGTGATGGGACCGACCCGCAGGCCGATCCGGCCGACCGGCTGGTTGGGGTCGCAGTGCAGCGCGAAGATCTGCACCACGTCGTCCAGGCCGCCGGCCTCGATGACCTCGAGGGAGCCGCAGGGCAGGATCTCCTCGGCCGGCTGGAAGATCAGCCGGACGCGGCCGTCGAGCTCGCCGCGCTCGGCCAGCTTGCCCAGCAGCATCGCGACACCCAGCATGATCGTGGTGTGCACGTCGTGGCCGCAGGCGTGGCAGACGCCCTCCACCGTGGAGCGGTAGGGCACGTCCTTGATGTCGGTGAGCGGCAGCGCGTCGATGTCGGCGCGCAGGGCCACCACCGGGCCGTCCGGACGGCCGTCGATGTCGCAGAGCACCCCGTTGCCCTTCGGCAGCAGCCGCGGGTTCAGCCCGGCCAGGGTCAGCTCCCGGGCGATCAGGGCGGCGGTGTCGAACTCGTTGCCGGAGAGTTCGGGGTGCGCGTGGATGTGACGACGGGTGGCGATGAGCCCGGGTACGCGGAGCGCGAGCAACTCGTCCAGCGCGAAGGGCAGCGGTTGGGACCCGGACGGCGCCTCCGGCCAGGAGGACGCCAGTTGGCTGCTCGTCGGCAGCGTCAACGCACTCGTCACGTCGAATTCTCGTTCACTAGAGATGGATGGATCATCATGAACCGCAGACAGCCTAGACCTCCGCCGGTGACGCTGCGCAACCTCGTTCCGGTAGCGATCGGAGCGCGCAGCGTCACGAATGCCCTGCTGGGAGCGCTCGGAGATACGAGGGACAGCAGGTAGATCGCGGTCGAACGCCGTCATCTGCCGCCTCACCTCCTACAACGCGTAACCGAATCGGCGGTCACGAATCCGAGCGCGCCCTACGTGGGCCTTCGTTGCGAATTGTCGCATTAGTCGGGCTGGTTAACTGACACTCCGACAATTAGCCGACCACTCTCCGCAACGAGCCGGAACAGACGCTCACACGCAGCCGTACGACAGGAACGCACATGGTGTCCGTCACCGTTCACCCGGCCGGGGTACCCGCAAACCTCGCGGACACACGCCGGCGTCCCGTCAGGGGCCGCGCCGCCCCGCTGCGACCCGCGACGGCACGGGCAACGCCGCGCGTACCGCCCCGGGGGCGAAGCCACGTCGCGCCGGCCGAGGAACTGCTTCGACTGTAGCTCCCCACGAGGCCGCCGGCCGAGCGTCTGACCAGCGGAAACACGTCAGCCGCCCGGGTGGCGCCGGGCACCGGGCGGCTGACGACGGGCGGTCAGAAGCGGTCGCTGGGCCGGTACTGGCCCCACACCTCCCGCAGCGTCCCGCAGACCTCGCCGACGGTGGCCCGGGCCCGCAGCGCCTCCTTCATGGGGTAGAGCACGTTCTCGGTGCCCGAGGCGGCCGCCCGCAGCTCGTCGAGGGCCCGCCGCACGGCGGCACCGTCGCGGGTGCGCCGCAGCTCGGCCAGGCGCTCCGCCTGCGCCGCCTCGATCGCCGGGTCGACCCGCAGCGGCTCGTACGGCTCCTCCTCGTCGATCTGGAACCGGTTGAGCCCGACCACCACCCGCTCACCCGAATCGATCTCCTGGGCGATCCGGTACGCCGACTGCTCGATCTCCCGCTTCTGGAAGCCGGCCTCGATGGCGTCCACGGCCGACCCGTGGTCGAACACCCGGTCCATCAGCTCGGTCGCCGCCGCCTCCAGCTCGGCGGTCATCGCCTCGACCACGTACGAGCCGGCGAACGGGTCGACGGTGGCGGTCAGGTCCGTCTCGTACGCCAGCACCTGCTGCGTACGCAGCGCGAGCCGGGCCGCCTTCTCGGTGGGCAGCGCGATCGCCTCGTCGAAGCTGTTGGTGTGCAGGGACTGGGTGCCGCCGAGCACCGCCGCCAGCCCCTGCACCGCGACCCGGACGAGGTTGACCTCGGGCTGCTGGGCGGTGAGCTGCACGCCCGCGGTCTGGGTGTGGAAGCGCAGCATCATCGACTTCGGGTTCTTCGCGCCGAACTCGTCGCGCATGAGCCGGGCCCAGATCCGTCGCGCGGCGCGGAACTTCGCGACCTCCTCCAGCAGCGTGGTGCGGGCCACGAAGAAGAACGACAGGCGGGGGGCGAAGTCGTCGACGGCCAGCCCCGCGGCGAGCGCGGCCCGGACGTACTCCACGCCGTTGGCCAGGGTGAACGCGATCTCCTGCGCGGGGCTCGCCCCGGCCTCGGCCATGTGGTAGCCGGAGATGGAGATGGTGTTCCACTTCGGCACCTCCTTGCGGCAGTAGCCGAACGTGTCGGCGACCAGCCGCAGCGAGGGCTTCGGCGGGAAGATGTACGTCCCGCGGGCGATGTACTCCTTGAGGATGTCGTTCTGGATGGTCCCGTTCAGGGCGGGACCGGCCACGCCGTTCTCCTCGGCGACCAGCTGGTAGAGCAGGAGCAGCACCGAGCCGGGCGCGTTGATGGTCATCGAGGTGGACACCTTGTCCAGCGGGATGCCGTCGAAGAGCAGCCGCATGTCCTCGATGGAGTCGATCGCCACCCCGACCTTGCCCACCTCGCCGTGCGCGATCGGGTCGTCGGAGTCGTAGCCCATCTGGGTAGGCAGGTCGAAGGCGACCGAGAGGCCCATCGTCCCCGCGCGCAGCAGCTGGTGGTAGCGGGCGTTGGACTCGGTGGCCGTGCCGAAGCCGGCGTACTGGCGCATCGTCCACGGGCGGGACGTGTACATGGTCGGGTAGACCCCGCGGGTGTACGGGAAGTCCCCCGGTGCGCCGAGCCGCGCGTCCAGGTTCTCCGGGAGGTCGGACGCCGTATAGACGCCCTTGATCGGAAAACCGGACTCGCTTGACCGCCGTTCGCTCATCCCCGGATGGTAGGACGAGCCGCGACGGCTGCGGGTGAGGGATACCGCACACTGCGTCCCGGAAGGTCGACGGCAGGTGAACGCCCGGGCACGGATTGTCGACTTCGATAAACGTCCGACGCGTCGGCTTCCGCATCGGGCGTCCGAACAAGCAAGATAGGGGGGTTGTGTCCCAGCCCCCTCGATATCCCCCGGTGGCTCTTCTGTGACTCAGATCCCGACCTGGAGCGGCGGACCTGTCAGTCCCCCCAGTGGACGCGCGGCACCCGGCACCACCATCGGTGGTCGCTACGAGCTGCGCTCCGCGGTGGGCAACGGCGGCATGGGTACGGTCTGGCGTGCGACAGACACCCTGCTGCGGCGGGACGTGGCGGTGAAGGAGGTCGTCCTCCCCCCGGGGCTGGCCCCCAGCGACCGCGACGCCATGTACGAACGGACCCTTCGCGAGGCCCGGGCGGCCGCGGCGATCCAGCACCCCGCGGTGGTGCAGGTCTACGACGTGGTCACCGAGGGTGGCCGGCCGTGGATCGTCATGGAACTGCTGGACGCCCGCAGCCTCGCCGACATGGTGATCGAGGACGGGCCGGTGGCCCCCCGGGTGGTCGCCAAGATCGGCATCGCGCTGCTCGGCGCGCTCGAGGTGGCGCACGCGATCGGCGTGCTGCACCGCGACGTGAAGCCGGCCAACGTGCTGATCTGCACCGACGGGCGCTGCGTGCTCACCGACTTCGGTGTGGCGCGGATGCCGACCGACGTCCAGCTCACCACGCCCGGGATGGTGCTGGGTTCCCCGCACTTCATCTCGCCGGAACGGGCCATGGGGCAGGAGTTCGGCCCGCCCAGCGACCTCTTCTCGCTCGGCGTGACGCTCTACACCGCGGTGGAGGGGCGACCCCCGTTCGACAAGGGCGACCCGATCGAGACCATGCACGCCGTGGTGGAGGACCCGCCCGCACCGCCGCAGCGCAGCGGCCCTCTGACCGGCGTGCTGATGGGGCTGCTGGAGAAGGACCCGGCCCGCCGGCTGGACGTGCACACCTCCCGGGCCATGCTCCGCGAGCTGCTGGCCGGCGCGCTGAGCAACAACGCCGCCGCCGTGCACTCGGTGACCGACCCGTACTCGGTGGTGCCGGTGCAGCGGCCCGTCAGCCCGCCTCCGGCCATCCAGCCGGAGCCGAAGCCGTCCGGCCAGATCGGCGGGCGGGCCATGCTCGCGCCGGGCGAGTCGCTGACCGACCGGCTGGCGGCGCTGCGTCGCGGTGAGAAGCCCACGTCGCCCGCCGGGACGGGCGCGGCCGCCCTCGACGAGACCAGCGCCGACGCGCTCGCCGGTCCCCTGCACACCCCCACCGGCACCATGCCGGCCCCGGGCCGCACCTACGGGGGCGCGGAGGCGACCCAGCGGGTGGACGCCGGCGCCCAGCCCGACGCGACGCAGCCGGTCAGGTGGGGTGTCCGGCCGGACGCCACGCAGGCGGTGCCGTACGCGGGGGCGCCCGACGCCACCCAGCGGGTGGGCGGCACCTACGGCGGCGGCCAGTGGTCGGTGCCGGGCACGGGGCAGCCATGGGCCGCGCCGGCCGGCCCGTCCGCCGCCGGTGGCAGCCCGGTCGACCGGGTGCGCCGGATGGGCTCCGAGCTGGTCCGTACGGTGCGGGGCTGGCCGCGCAAGATCCAGCTGGCCGCCGCCGGCGGGCTCGCCGTGGTCCTCCTGGTCGGGGTGGTCGCGCTGTCCGGCGGCGACGACGAGACCCCGCCGGCCCCGCAGGCGCAGCCGACGGCCACCGCGCCGGACGGGCCGGGGATCGAGATGCAGGAGCACGCCGCCCGGGGTGTCCAGGTGATGGTGCCCAAGGGCTGGGAGCGGGCGACCGGCGGCAGCTACGTCGACTACATCGACCCGGAGGACAACGGCCGCAAGGTCCGCATCATCACCGAGAAGTGGACCAGCACCTCCGCCCGGTGGGCGGAGGTGGCCGCGAACGGTCTCAAGAAGGCCAAGAGCTGCCCGTCGCCCTACAACCAGATCTCCATGACCGAGCAGCAGCTGGCCGGAAAGGCGGCCGCCGAGTTCGAGTACACCTGCGGCGAGGGCGACGCCATGCGGCACGGCGTGTGGCGTGGGGTGGCGGCCGGCGGCAAGTCCTACTCGTTCTACCTGACCTCGACCGACGCCCGGTTCGCCGAGAGCAAGCCGATCTTCGACGAGATGGTCAGGACCTTCAAGCTCACCGACGCCAGCTGAGCGGAGGGAACTGTCAGCGGTGATCCGCCGGCGTGCTATCAAGAGGCATGCCGGCGGACACCACTGACATCGACGACATTCGCGAGCAAGCCCGGCGCTGGCTCGACGACGACCCGGACCCGGCCAGCCGGGCGGAGCTGCAGGCCGTCCTCGACGCCCTGCCCGCGAGCGCACCGGACCTCGCCGACCGGTTCGCCGGGCCGCTGACCTTCGGCACCGCCGGGCTGCGCGGCCCGCTGCGCGCCGGCCCGAACGGGATGAACCTCGCCGTGGTCACCCAGGCGGCCGCCGGGCTGGTCGCCTGGCTCGCCGCCCAGGGAGGGACCGGGCCACTGGTGATCGGGTACGACGCCCGGCACGGCTCCCGCCAGTTCGCCGAGCGCACCGCGCAGGTGGCGACCGGGGCGGGACGGCCCGCGCTGCTGCTGCCCCGCCCGCTGCCCACCCCCGTGCTGGCGTACGCGGTGCGGCGCCTCGACGCCGTCGCCGGGGTGATGGTCACCGCCAGCCACAACCCGCCCCAGGACAACGGCTACAAGGTCTACCTCGGTGCGCAGTTGGGCGGGGCCCTCGGCGCCGGTGCGCAGATCGTGCCCCCCGCCGACACCGGGATCGAGGCCGCGATCCGGTCGGTCGGCCCGCTGGCGGAGGTGCCGCTCGGCCCGCCCGGCACGGTGCTGGGCGACGACCTGGTGGCGTCCTACGTCGAGCGGGCCGCCGCCGTGATCGCGCCGGACGGCCCGCGGGACCTGTCGGTGGCGTACACCCCGCTGCACGGCGTGGGCGCCGCGGTGCTCACCGCCGCCTTCGCGCGGGCCGGCTTCCCGGTGCCCGGGATCGTGCCCGAGCAGGCCGAGCCGGACCCGGCCTTCCCGACGGTCTCCTTTCCCAACCCGGAGGAGCCGGGCGCGGTGGACCTGCTGGTCGGGCTCGCCAACACCACCGGGGCGGACATCGCCATCGCGAACGACCCCGACGCGGACCGCTGCGCGGTTGCCGTACGCGACCGCGGTGGGGCGGGCTGGCGGATGCTCCGCGGTGACGAGGTGGGTGTGCTGCTCGCCGACCACCTGATGCGTCGCGGGGTCGCTGGCCTCTACGCCACGACGATCGTCTCGTCGTCCCTGCTGAAAGCCATGTGCGCCGCTCGGGACCTGCCGTACGACGAGACCCTCACCGGGTTCAAGTGGATCGTCCGGGCCGGTGGCGGCTCGACGCCGCTGGTCTTCGGCTACGAGGAGGCGCTCGGCTACTGCGTCGCCCCCGACCTGGTACGCGACAAGGACGGCATCACCGCCGCGCTGACCGTCGCCGAGCTGGCGGCCGGTCTCAAGGCGCAGGGGCGCACGCTCACCGACCGGCTCGACGAGCTGGCCGCCGAGTTCGGTGTGCACCACACCGACCAGCTCTCGGTGCGCGTCGACGACCTGCGGGAGATCGCGGACGCGATGGCCCGCATCCGGGCCGCCACCCCCACCAGCCTGCTCGGGCACCCGGTCGAGAAGGCCGAGGACCTGCTTCCCGAGGCGGACGTGGTGATCCTGCGGACCGCCACGGCCCGCGTGGTGATCCGCCCGTCGGGCACCGAGCCGAAGCTGAAGGCGTACCTGGAGGTGGTGGAGCCCGTCGCCGCCGACGGCGACGTGGCCGCCGCCCGCACCCGCGCGGAATCCTCGGTCACCAGCCTCCGCACCGAGATCGCCACCGCCCTCGGCCTCTGACGTGTTGACCAAGAGGTTCGCGTCACCGGGAGCGTGATCCTGACGGGAACCTCTTGGTCAACGGGGGGCGGTCGGCGGTGGGGCGGGTCAGCGGCGGGGGCCGAGGGCGGCGTCCACCGCCCGGGCCAGGGCGGCCACCACCAGGCCCACCGAGGGGCGGACCACGGAGTCGTCCAGGCTCACCTCACCCGAGAAGCCCGCGCCACTCGCGATCTCGGCGAGCCGGCGCCGGGCGTCCTCGGCCGCCTCACCGCTCACCCCCAGCGCGGACTCCATGCGCAGCACGGCCACCAGGGTGGCCAGCGCGGCGGTGCGCTCGTCGGGGGCCACACCGCCGGTGAGCGCCGTCGCCAGCCGCCGCCGGGTGTCCGCCTCCACGGACGCGTCCACCACGGGGTAGCGGTGCACGTGGATGAAGCCCAGCTCGGTCTCGTCCACGTCCCGCACCACACCCTGGCTGCACAGGTCGCCGAGGATCCGGTCGCGCAGGCCGTGGCGCAGCCGCTGCACCCAGGAGGACGGGGTGTGCGGCGTGTCGGCGGCGATCCGGGCCAGCACCCCGTCGGTGACCGGCTCGCCGGTGGGCGTCGGGTCGACGACGGTCAGGTTCCCGTCGGTGTACGCGATCCGGCCGGCCAGGGCCAGCTCGATCAGGACCGCGGCGGCCATCCCCAGGTCGAGGCTGATCCGCGGCATGGTCGCCTTGCCCGTCTCGTCGTCGTACGCCAGCAGCAGCAACTCTTCGGCGAGCGCAACACCAGTCATGGCCCGGAACGGTAGCCGCTTCCCGCACGGGCGCGCACGACTCCGCGCCGGTGGGGCGCCCCGCCGCCCCGGTAACGCCGCCCCTGTTCGCCGGCGTCACCGTCAGCCGAGCGCGTCGGTGCGACCGGCGTCGCGCAGCAGCCCGTAGTAGAGCACCCGGCGCTGCGGCGCCAGCTCGACATACTCGTGGGCGAGCAGCACACCGGTGGACGGGTCGAAGATCAGCAACATCTGTGCCTTCTCCGGGTTCTGCGGCCGATCCGCCGGCGGAACGAGGTCGGCGGTGACGGCCAGACCCGGGCGACCTGCCCGGTCGACGACCCGTCCGCGCCACACGAAACCGGGCTCACCCGCGAGGACGGTGAGGATGTCCGCCCGCGTCCCGCGCGGCACCAGGTGCCGGGCGTACGTCTGGTACACCGCCCTCGCCACGTCGCCGGCCGGCAGGTCGGTCCGGAGCCGGCGCGCGAGTTCCGCCCGATCGGTGGGCAGCCGCCGGGCGTCCGGCTCACGCGGCTCCTCGACCGGGCCCCCGTCCGGAGACGGCTGGCCGGGGCTCGGGTCCACGGTGCGCGGCAGGCGTGCCGTCCAGTAGTCCCGGGACGCCTCGTCGGGGTACTCGATGTCCAGGGTCCGCCGCTCCGACCAGCGCCTGCCGTCGTCCGTCACCCAACTACGGCGTTCCTCCACGTAGCTGGCCACGTGCCCCTCGGGCGACTCCTGGATCGCGCCGCCCCACGACGTGACCCGGTGGTACGCGTACCGGCCCCGCGCCCGGTCGTACGGCGCCTCCACGAGGCGCGCGGCGAGCGCCCGCAGGTGCGGGCCGGCCGGTTCGGTGTCGGTGGCGATCTCGTACGCCACCGGTTCGAGGACGGCCCCGCCGACCGGCGCCGATGGGTGCGCCGTCCGGTCCCGCAGGAGCGGCGCCACCCCGGCGGAGGCGAGCACCGTCACCGTCGCGGCCGCACCGGCCATCAGGGTGCGGCGGTGCAGCCGGTGGGACGGCATCGGCGGGGACGGCATGGTGCTCTCCGCGCGAAGGATCACGTCGTGCGCGGTGAGGGGCGCCGGTGTCACGACCGCGTCCCGCGCCGGATCGGCCGGGCCCAGAAGGTCCCGAACCTGCTGCTGCGCTCGCATGCTGCTCCTCTCAGACATGGGCGGACGCCGGCCGTGAGTGGTGGGCCGGAGTGGCTGCGGCCAGGGCGGCGCGGAGTCGACGTCGGGCTCGGAAGAGTCGCACCGCCGCGGCGGACCGGCTGCAACGCAGGACGGCGGCGGCGTCCCCGACGCTGAGGTCCTCCCAGCCGACCAGCCGGAGGATCTCCTGGTCCGCCTCCGGTAGCGCGCGCAGCGCGCGACGCAGGTCGAGGATCGGCGCCAGGGCGTCGGGGTCGACGAGCCGCCCCGGCACCCGGTCCGCCTCGGCCAACGGAAGCAGCGTGGGCACGCCCCGCCCGTGCCGCCACCGGTTCGCCATGGTGTGGCGGGCCACGGTGTAGAGCCACGGGAGGGCCCGTTCGGGCACCTCGCTCCGCCGCCGCCAGGCGACGACGAACACGTCCTGGGCAAGCTCCGCAGCCGTTTCGGCGTCGGGGAGCCGGCGTAGGCCGTACCGGACGATGTCCGGGTAGTGCGTGGCGTAGAGGCTGGTGAACCAGTCCTCGCCCCGCTCACCCACGGGTTTCATCAGATCGCTCTCCCGACCGTCGTCGCTGCATGGACAACGGTTATGTGTCGCGACGGGGGCGGATCGTTACCGGTCAGCGCGACACCGGCAAGGAGCAGGCACCGCGTGTCGGCCCGGCCGTCACATGGCGACGGCCCGCCGACCGCTGGGGTCGGCGGGCCGTCGGAGCAGGCCGTGCCTGCCGGTCCACCGCTTGGTGGGCCCGGTGGGGCGGGGCGTCAGAAGCGGGGCATGCCGCCGAACTGGCGGTCCCCGGCGTCACCGAGGCCGGGCACGATGAACATCCGGTCGTTGAGGCCCTCGTCGATCGAGGCGGTGACGAGGCGCAGCGGCAGGCCGGAGCGCTCCAGCCGCGCGATGCCGGCCGGCGCGGCGAGCACGCAGAGCACGGTGATGTCGTCGCAGCCCCGGTCGGCGAGCAGCCGGCAGCAGTGCTCCAGCGACCCGCCGGTGGCCAGCATCGGGTCCAGCACCAGCACCGGCAGGCCGGTCAGGTCGCGGGGCAGGGACTCCATGTAGGCGCGCGGCTCGTAGGTCTGCTCGTCCCGGGCGAGCCCCACGAAGCCCATCGAGGACTCGGGCAGCAGCCCAAGGGCGGCGTCGGCCATGCCCAGACCGGCGCGCAGTACCGGCACCAGCAGCGGCGGGTTGGCCAACCGGGTGCCCTCGGTGCCGGTCACCGGAGTCTGTACGGGGTACCGCTCGACCGGGAAGGAGCGCGCCGCCTCGTACACCAGCATGGTGGTGAGTTCGTGCAGCGCCGCCCGGAAGGAGGCGGAGTCGGTGCGCTCGTCCCGCATGGCGGTCAGTCGGGACTGCGCCAGCGGGTGGTCAATGACGTGTACATCCACGATCGCTCAACCTACCGCCCCACCCCGCGCTGCGGTGCCGGCGCGGGGTGACGGGGCGACGCCGCTCACCCCGGACGGGCGACGCCCACGTGACCAAGATCACCCACGGGCGGGATGCGTAGACTTCCTGCCATGACGGCGACAGCGACGTCGGCCCGGTCGGACCTCTCCGAGCTGGGACGATCCGAGACCGCTCTGCGGACCTTCCTGCACGGCCTGCCCGGCGTGGACCAGGTCGGCGCGGAGCAGCGGGCGGCACAGCTCGGCACCCGCTCCATCAAGACCACCGCCAAGGCCGAGGCGATCGACCTCGCGATCCGGATGGTCGACCTCACCACCCTGGAGGGCGCGGACACCCCGGGCAAGGTGCGGGCGCTGGCGACGAAGGCGCTGCGCCCCGACCCGGCCGACCCGTCGTGCCCGCACGTGGGCGCCGTCTGCGTCTATCCGGCCATGGTCCCGTACGTCGCCGAGGTGCTGCGCGGATCCCAGGTGCACCTGGCCAGCGTGGCGACGGCCTTCCCGTCCGGGCAGGCGCCGCTGGAGGTCAAGCTCGCCGACACCCGGGCCGCCGTCGCGGCCGGCGCCGACGAGATCGACATGGTGATCAACCGGGGCGCGTTCCTGGCCGGCCGCTACGCCGAGGTCTACGACGAGATCGTCGCCACCAAGGAGGCCTGCGGCGACGCCCACCTCAAGGTGATCCTGGAGACCGGCGAGCTGGCCACCTACGACAACGTCCGGCGCGCCTCCTGGCTCGCGATGCTGGCCGGTGCCGACTTCATCAAGACCTCTACCGGCAAGGTCCCGGTGGCCGCCACCCCGCCGGTGACCCTCGTGATGCTGGAGGCCGTCCGCGACTTCCGCGAGGCCACCGGCCGTCAGGTGGGGGTGAAGCCGGCCGGCGGAATCCGCACCACCAAGGACGCGATCAAGTACCTGGTGATGGTGAACGAGACGGTCGGCCCGGACTGGCTGGACCCGGACTGGTTCCGCTTCGGCGCCTCCAGCCTCCTGAACGACCTGCTGATGCAGCGCACCAAGCTGAAGACCGGCGTCTACGCCGGTCCCGACTACTTCACCCTGGACTGAGCGCGATGTTCGAATACGCCCCCGCCCCCGAGTCCCGCTCGGTGGTGGACATCAAGCCCGCGTACGGGCTTTTCATCGACGGGAAGTTCGTCGAGCCGGCCGACGGCGGCAGCTTCAAGTCGATCAACCCGGCCAGCGAGGAGGTGCTCGCCGAGATCGCCGAGGGCGGCACCGGCGACGTGGACCGGGCGGTCCGCGCGGCCCGGGCGGCGTACGACACGGTGTGGGGCCCGATGCCGGGCCGCGACCGGGCCAAGTACCTGTTCCGGATCGCCCGGATCATCCAGGAGCGCTCCCGCGAGCTGGCGGTGCTGGAGTCCCTGGACAACGGCAAGCCGATCAAGGAGTCCCGGGACGTCGATCTTCCACTGGTCGCCGCCCACTTCTTCTACTACGCCGGCTGGGCCGACAAGCTGGAGCACGCCGGGTTCGGCCCGGCTCCCCGGCCGCTCGGCGTGGCCGCGCAGGTCATCCCGTGGAACTTCCCGCTGCTGATGCTGGCCTGGAAGATCGCGCCGGCGCTGGCCGCCGGCAACACCGTGGTGCTGAAGCCCGCCGAGACGACGCCGCTCACCGCGCTGCTCTTCGCCGAGATCTGCCAGCAGGCCGACCTGCCCCCCGGTGTGGTCAACATCGTCACCGGCGCCGGGGAGACCGGCCGGGCCCTCGTCGAGCACCCGGGCGTGGACAAGGTCGCCTTCACCGGCTCGACCGAGGTCGGCCGGGCGATCGCCCGCTCGGTCGCCGGCACCCGGAAGAAACTGACTCTGGAGCTGGGCGGCAAGGCGGCGAACATCGTCTTCGACGACGCGCCGATCGACCAGGCCGTCGAGGGCATCGTCAACGGCATCTTCTTCAACCAGGGCCACGTCTGCTGCGCCGGTTCCCGCCTGCTCGTGCAGGAGTCGGTCGCCGACCGGGTCCTGGAGTCGCTGAAGCGGCGGATGAGCCAGTTGCGGCTCGGCGACCCGCTGGACAAGAACACCGACATCGGCGCGATCAACTCCGCCGCCCAGCTGGCCCGGATCCGGGAACTCTCCGACGCCGGCTCGGCCGAGGGCGCCGAGCGCTGGTCCGCCCCGTGTGAGCTGCCCGACCGGGGCTTCTGGTTCGCCCCGACCATCTTCACCGGGGTCACCCAGGCGCACCGGATCGCCCGCGAGGAGATCTTCGGGCCTGTCCTGTCGGTGCTCACGTTCCGCACGCCGGCCGAGGCCGTGGAGAAGGCGAACAACACGCCGTACGGGCTGTCGGCCGGGATCTGGACCGACAAGGGCTCCCGGATCCTCTGGATGGCCGACCGGCTGCGCGCCGGCGTCGTCTGGGCCAACACGTTCAACAAGTTCGACCCCACGTCGCCCTTCGGCGGCTACAAGGAGTCGGGCTACGGTCGCGAGGGCGGCCGGCACGGGCTGGAGGCGTACCTCAATGTCTGAGCGGGTCGCGGTACGCAAGACGTACAAGCTCTTCATCGGCGGGAAGTTCCCCCGCAGCGAGTCGGGACGGTCGTATCTCGTGCAGAGCGGTGACGGCACTGTGAATGTGGCACTTGCCTCGCGCAAGGACGCGCGGGACGCCGTGGTCGCCGCCCGCGCCGCTGTGAAGGGGTGGGCCGGGGCGACCGCGTACAACCGGGGTCAGATCCTCTACCGGGTCGCCGAGATGCTGGAGGGCCGCCGCGACCAGTTCGTGGCGCTCGGCGCGTCCGTCGACGAGGTGGACGCGGCGATCGACCGCTGGGTCTGGTACGCGGGCTGGTCCGACAAGCTCGCCCAGGTGTACGGCGGCGCCAACCCCGTCGCGGGCCCGTACTTCAACCTCTCCGCGCCCGAGCCGACCGGTGTGGTGGCCGTGGTCGCCCCGGAGCGGCCGGCGCTGCTCGGGCTGGTCAGCGTGATCGCCCCGGCCATCGTGACCGGCAACACCGTGGTGGCGGCGGCGTCGCCGGCGGAGCCGCTCGCGGCGGTCACCCTGGCCGAGGTGCTGGCCACCTCCGACCTGCCCGGCGGTGTGGTCAACATCCTCACCGGGCGGATCGCCGAGACGGTGCCGACGCTGGCCGCGCACATGGACGTCAACGCCATCGACCTGACCGGCGTGGACGACGCCGACCTGGCGGCGGACCTGGAGGTCAAGGCGGCGGAGAACCTGAAGCGGGTGCTGCGCCCGGCCCCGGCCGACCACGACTGGTTCGCCGACCCGGGCCTGACCCGCATGACCGCGCTGCTGGAGACGAAGACGGTCTGGCACCCGAAGGGCGTGTGAGGGCCGTCCCGGTCGTCCCGCTGCGGGTCCGGTAGCCCCTAGCCCGTCATGATCCGAGCGACGTCCCGGAAGTTGTCGTCTCCCTGCGGGGTCGAGGCCACTACCTCGCGGAAGGTACGGCCTCGCCGCCGCGGCGGGGCCGCCCACCGGGGGGTGCGGCCCGGCGGGGGTCGGTGGGCCGGTCGGAGTGGCTGGGTCTACTACCGGGGGTAGGATTGGTGCGTGACTCGGCTCGGTGATCTCGAACGTGCGGTGATGGACGTGCTGTGGGACTCGGTCCCGAGCACGTCGGACGGCGTGACCGTGCGCGAGGTCGCCGACGCGCTGGCCGGCCGGGAGCTGGCCTACACCACCGTGATGACGGTGCTGGACCGGCTGGCCGGCAAGGGCATGGTGCAGCGCCAACGGGAGGGGCGGGCCTGGCGTTACCGGGCCGCGGCCAGCCGGGAGGCACACATCGCCCAGCTGATGCTCGACGCGCTCGACCTCGGCGGCAGCCGGGACGCGGCACTCGTGCGCTTCGCCCGCTCAGTGACCGGCACCGAGGCCGAGGTGCTGCGCGCGGCGCTCGGGGCCGAGGCGCGGGACGCGGGGCCCGCCGGGTTGACCGACCGGATCGAGGCGCCGACCAGCGGGCGGGTCGACCGCCCGACCTCCGACGAGGCAGCGGACAGGTAGGGCGGCGGCCATGGCGTACGCCCTGCACTTCGCCCTGACGATACTGGCCTGCTGGGTGACCGCCCAGGTGCTGGCCCGCTCGACCTGGCCGTGGCGCAGCCCGCGCGTCGCCATCGTCTGCTGGCAGTCCGTGGGGCTGGCGCTCGGCCTCTCCGCGATGGGCCTGCCGATGTCCCTGGGTCTCAGCGCGTACGACCTGCCGCCGGGCAGCGCGCTGGTCGCGCTCTTCGACGACCTGTTGCACAACCGGCTCCCCGCCGGGGTGAACGTGCTGCACCTGGCCGGTGTGGGCGTCGGCTTCGGCATCGGGGCGGTGCTGCTGACCACGACGGTGCGCAGCATCCACGCCACCCTCCGCGCCCAGCGCCGCCACCGGGACCTGCTGACCCTCGTGGCGCGGGACGACCCGGCCGCGCCCGGCGCGCTGGTGCTCGACCACCCGAGCGCTGCCGCCTACTGCCTGCCCGGCGTGAAGCCGCAGGTGGTGGTGAGCGCCGGCACGCTGAGCCTGCTGGACCGCGCCGAGCTGGCCGCGGTGCTCACCCACGAGCGGGCGCACGCGCAGGAGCGCCACGATCTCGTGCTGTTGCCGTTCACCGCGCTCGGCCGGGCGCTGCCCTGGTTCGGGTGGGTACGCGACGCGCACGAGCGGGTCGCCCTGCTGGTCGAGATGCGGGCCGACGACAAGGCCCGGGAGTTGCACGCCGAGGCCCCGCTGGCCGGCGCGCTGCGGCGGTTCGCCACGGCCGGTCACCGGATCACCCCGGCCGGGGCGCTCGGTCTCGGCGACCGGGACCTGGACGTCCGGGTCCAGCGCCTGCTGGTCGCGGACGAGCCGGCCCGGCTGGTCGGCGCCGTCGCGTTGGCGGTCGCCTCCACACTCGTGGCGCTTCCGATCTCGCTCTTCCTCAACTGATCCGGCACCTACCGGGCTACTACGTCCTGTCGTAATATTTACTACGACAGCACGTAGTAGTGATGTGTAGTGAATCTACGTGTAGGCTCGCTACGACAAGCGAGCCAACCGTTGGAGTGCCGGCATGGACACCCTGCTCCTCGCCCGACTGCAGTTCGCCACCACCACGTCGATCCACTTCCTCTTCGTGATCGTCACGCTCGGCCTGGTCACCCTCCTGGTCGGGCTCCAGACGGCGTGGGTGCTCACGGGCAAACAGAAGTACGAGCGGCTGACCCGGTTCTGGGGGCAGCTCTACGTGATCAACTACGTGCTGGGCATCGCGACCGGCATCGTGATGGAGTTCCAGTTCGGGCTGAACTGGAGCGGCCTCTCCCGTTACGTCGGCAACGTCTTCGGCGCGCCCCTGGCGATCGAGACGCTGGTCGCCTTCTTCCTGGAGTCCACGTTCCTCGGGATGTGGATCTTCGGATGGCACCGGCTCCGGCGTGGGGCGCACCTCGCGCTGCTCTGGGGCGTCGCGCTGACCGCGTACGCGTCGGCGTTCTGGATCATGGTGGCCAACTCCTGGTTGCAGAACCCCGTCGGCTACGAGCTGCGCGACGGCCTGGCGCACCTCACGGACTTCGCCGCGCTGCTCGCCAATCCCAGCCTCGGCATGGCCTTCGGCCACGTCGTCTCCGCGGCGCTGCTGGTCGGCGGGATGCTGATGGCCGCCGTCAGCGCCGGCCACCTCATCCGGCGCACAGCGGACCACGCGCTGCACCGCACCTCGCTGCGGATCGGTCTGGTCACCGCCGCGCTGGCGATCTCGATGGTGCAGGGGTTCGGCTTCGCCCAGTTCGGCCCGGTCGGCGAGGTGCAGCCCACCAAGTTCGGCGCGGGCCCCGACGCGGAGGCCCTGGCCGCCGAGTGGACGACCCGGTTCGGGCCCGGCGACTACACCCCGCCCGTGCTCGCCAACGTCGGGCTCGGCTTCATGATCCTGATCGGCCTCACCCTCGGCGCGCTCTGGCTGCTCCTCCCGCTGCTCTGGCGCGACTGGATCATCCGGCTGCGGTTCCCGCTCTGGCTGATCCTGCTCGCCCTGCCGCTGCCCTTCGTCGCGGCGATCCTCGGCTGGATCGCGCGCGAGGTCGGCCGCCAGCCCTGGGCCGCGTACGGGCTGCTCCCCGTCGACCAGGCCGTCTCGCCGGTCGCCGCGCCCGTGATGCTCGCCTCGCTGATCGGCTTCAGCCTGCTGCTCGGCACGCTCGCCGTCACCAACTGGGTGCTCATGGCGCGGCACGCCGCGCGGGGAGCGCTCGACCCGGCCCTCGGCCGCCCACCGGGGCAGGCGGCCGACCTCCCCTCCGAACCCGCCTTCGCCTGAGGAGCCGACCGTGGAACTCGCCTGGTACGCCCTGCTCGGTCTCTTCTTCGCCAGCTACCTGGTGCTCGGCGGCTACGACTACGGCGTGGGTCTGCTGCTCGCCCGCAGCGCCGAACCCGGCCGCCGTCGCGCCGCGCTCAACGCCGTCGGCCCGTTCTTCCTCGGCAACGAGGTCTGGCTGGTGGCGGCCGTCGGCATCCTGTTCGGCGCCTTCCCGGTGCTCGAGGGCGAGCTGCTCTCCGGGTTCTACCCAGCGGTGCTCGGCGCGCTCGCCGGGGTGATCCTGGTGACCGCCGGTGTGCAGCTGCGCAGCCGCCCGGCCCGCGAACGGGTCCGCGCGCGGTGGGACCGGGTCGTGGTCGTCGGCAGCGTGCTGGCCGCGCTCGGCTGGGGCGCCGTGCTCGCCGGGCTGCTCCAGGGGGTGCCCCTGCACGCCGACGGTCACGTCGTCGGGCTCACCCACCTGTTCACCCCGTTCGCCGCCGCCGCCGGACTGGCCATGGTCGCGCTGGTGGCCGTGCACGGTGCGACGTTCCTCACGCTCCGGCTCCCGGCCGCCGACGCCGCCGGGGTCGGGCGGCTGGCCCGCCGGCTCGTCCCGGTGGCGCTCGCCGCGGTCGGCGCGGCCACCGTCGTCGGTCTCCTCTCCGACCGGGTACGCGCCACCGCACAGCGGCCACTGGTCGGCGTACTGCTGCCGGTCCTGCTGGTCGCGGCGCTGCTCGCGGCCCGCGCGGCGCTCGCCCGGCGGCGACCCGGCCGGGCCTTCGCCGCCACCGCGGTGGCCCTGGCGTTACCGGTGGCGCTGGTCGGCGCGACCCTGTGGCCGTACGTGCTGGTCTCCACGGTCGATCCGGGCGCGTCCCTGACCGTGGCCGACGCCGCCGCGAGCGCGCCCACCCTCCGCCTGCTCGGCTGGCTCGCGCTGCCCCTCGTACCGGCCCTACTAGGCTTTCAACTGATGTGCTGGTGGGTGTTCCGGGGACGGACGGACGGCAGGGCACCGGTGTACTGGTGAACCGCCGCCCCTTCGACCCGCGTCTGCTGCGTCGGGTCCCCGCGGCCCGCCGCGACCTTGCGCTGCTCGCGCTGCTGGGCGTCCTCGCCGCGGGGCTGGTGGTCGCACAGGCGACCGCGCTGGCCGCGCTGCTCGCCACCGCGTTCGACGGTCGGTTGGACCGCCCCGCCCTGGCCGGCTTCGCCGCCACCGTCGGGGCCCGCGCGCTCGTCGTGTGGGCGCAGGGCACGGTGGCCGCCCGGGCGGCCGCGACGGTCAAGGCCGCGCTGCGCGCCGACCTGCTCGCCGCCGTGGGCCGCAACGGGCCCGGCTGGGTCGCCGGGCAGCGCGCCGGTCAGCTCGCCACCCTGGCCGGGCGCGGGCTGGACGCGCTGGACGCGTACTTCACCGGATACCTGCCGCAACTGGTGCTCAGCGTCACCGTCCCGCTGGCCGTGCTCGCCCGGATCGGTCTCGCCGACTGGAGTTCGGCGCTGATCATCGCGCTGACCCTGCCGCTGATCCCGATCTTCGGTGCGCTGCTCGGCTGGCAGGCGCAGGCCGCCACCGAACGCCAGTGGCGGCGGCTGTCCCTGCTCGGCGGGCACTTCCTCGACATGATCGCCGGGCTGCCCACCCTGCGGGCCTTCGGCCGTGCCCGCGCCCAGGTCGGTGTGGTGCGCCGGATGGCCGACGGGCACCGGGTCGCCACCATGCGTACCCTCCGCATCGCCTTCCTCTCCGCCCTGGTGCTGGAGCTGGTCGCCACCCTGTCCGTGGCGCTCGTCGCGGTGCCGGTCGGCATCCGCCTGCTCGGCGGCGGGCTCGCCCTCCAGACCGCGCTGCTGGTGCTGCTGCTCACGCCGGAGGCGTACCTGCCGCTGCGGGCCGCCGGCAGCCGGTTCCACGCCAGCATGGAGGGCCTGACCGCGCTCAACGAGGCGTTCGCCGTGGAGGCCGGCGCGCCCGTGCCACAGGGCGGGCGGGAGGTCCGCCGGGTGCCCGACGGCCGCGGCGAGATCCGGTTCGAGTCGGTGACCGTGGCGTACGAACGCACCACCGCCCTGCGCGACGTCACGCTGACCGTCCGACCGGGCGAGCGGATCGCGGTCATCGGGCCCAGCGGCGCCGGCAAGAGCACCCTGCTCGGGCTGCTGCTCGGCTTCGTCACCCCGACCAGCGGCCGGGTCATCGTCGACGGGGTGGACCTCGCCGACACCGACCTGGACGCCTGGCGCCGCCAGGTCGCCTGGGTGCCGCAGCGCGCCCACCTCTTCGCCGCCTCCGTGGCCGACAACATCCGCCTCGGTGCCCCCGACACCCCGGACGACCGGCTCGCCGCGGCGATCCACGACGCCGCCCTCGACGAGGTGCTCGCCGGCCTGCCCGACGGGCTCGACACCGTGCTGGGCGAGCGCGGGCACGGCCTCTCCAGCGGGCAGCGGCAGCGGGTGGCGCTGGCCCGCGCGTTCCTCCGGGACGCCCCGGTGGTGCTGCTCGACGAGCCGACCGCGCGGCTCGACAGCGCCTCGGAGGCCGTGGTGCTGGCGGCCACCCACCGGTTGGTCGCCGGGCGTACGGCACTGCTGGTCGCGCACCGCCCGGCCCTGCTCTCCGACGCCGACCGGATCCTGCGGGTCGAGGACGGCAGGGTCACCGAGCTGACCCCCGTGCCGACCGGAGAGGCGGCCCCGTGAGCCCCGCACCACGACGCGACCCCGTACCGGACCCGGGCGGCCGGGCCCGCCCGACTCCGACCGGCCCCGACAACACCGCCGACCCTGGCGGCGCGGCGGTGGGCCCCGGCGGCCTCGACGCGGCCGGCGCGGTCGACCCCGGCGGCCTCGACGCAGCGGGTGCGATCGGCCCGCCCGTGGCCGGCGCGGTCCCGCCGGCTCCGGCCGGTGTGGCCGCCGGCTTCGACGTGGCGGGGCCCGCCGCCGTGGACCCGGCCGTCCGGATGCCCGACCCGGCCGACCGGGCGGAGCCGGCCGGGCGCGCCGGCGCGGCGGAGCGGGCGGTGCTGCGGCTGGCCCGGCCGTACCTCGGCCGGCTGGTCGGGGCCGGGCTGCTCGCCGCGGCCACCGAGGCCGCCGGCCTGGCCCTGATGGCGACCGCGACCTGGCTGCTCATGAGCGCCGCCGGCCGGCCGCCGCTGGACCGGCTCACGGTCGCCATCGTCGCCGTCCGCGCGCTCGCGATCAGCCGCGGCGTGTTCCGCTACACGGAACGGCTCGCCGGGCACGACGCGGTGCTCCGACTGATCACCGACGTCCGGGCCCGGGTCTTCGCGACGCTCGCCGCCCGGCGGGCCGCCCCGCCGCGCACCGGCGACGCGCTGAGCCGGCTCGTGTCGGACGTGGAGACCGTCCAGGACCTGCTGCTGCGGGTGTTGGTCCCGGGTGCCGCGGCCACCCTGGTGAGCGTGCTGGCGGTGGGCTGGGCCGCGCTCGTGTCGCCGCCGGCCGCCGCGGTGCTCGCCGTCGGTCTGCTCGTCGCCGGGGTGGGACTGCCCGTACTGGCCACCGCGCTGACGCGCCGCAGCGCGGCCGAGCTGGCGCCGTTGCGCGGCGCGCTCGCCGCCGACGCGATCGACCTGACCCATGGCGCGGCCGACCTCGCCGCGTTCGGGGCCACCGACTCCGCGCTGCGCGCCGCCACCGGCCGCGCCGGGCGGCTGGCCCGGCTGGAACGCCGGCTCGCCGCCGCCGGGTTCGCGGTGGACGCGGCCGGCACGCTGGTTGCCGGGCTCACGGCCGGCGCGGTGGTGTTCGTCGCGCTCGCCGCGGACGTGCCGGGGGTGCTGGTGGGCGTACTGGCCGTGGGGACGCTGAGCGCGGTCGAGATCGCGCTGGCGCTGGTCGGCGCGGCCCGGCAGCGGACCCAGCTCGGCACCGGCCTGACCCGGGTGGCCGCGCTGCTCGGCGACTCCGCCGAGGCCGCGCCCCCGGCCGTCGGCACGACCCCGGAGGCGGGACCGACGGAGGTCCGGCTCGACGCTGTGACGGTCCGCTACCGCAGCGGCGCCGCGCCGGCGCTCGACCGGGTGAGCCTCGACCTGCCGGCGGGCCGGCGGGTCGCGGTGGTCGGGCCCAGCGGGGCCGGCAAGAGCACCCTGGCCGCCGTCCTGACGGGCGCGGTGCGGCCCACCGACGGTGAGGTCACCGTCGGTGGCCGCGACATCGGCACCTACGCCGAGGACGAGCTGCCGCGCGTGGTCGGCGGCCTGCTCGCCGAGGCGTACGTCTTCCACGCCACCGTCCGGGAGAACCTGATGCTCGGCCGGCCCGGTGCGGGCGAGGACGACCTCGCCGACGCCGCGGCCGCGGCCGGGCTCCGCGACTGGGTACGCGCGCAACCGGCCGGCTGGGACACGGTCGTCGGTGAGGAGGGCGGGCAGCTCTCCGGCGGGCAGCGACAGCGGCTCGCCCTGGCCCGGGCCCTGCTCGCGGCGCCGCCGGTGCTGGTGCTCGACGAGCCCACCGAGGGGCTGGACCCCGCGACCGCCGACGCGGTGCTCGCGTCCGCGCTGGCCGCCACACCCGCCGGGCACTCGGTGCTGCTGATCAGTCACCGGCTCACCGGCCTCGCCGAGCTGGACGAGGTCGTCGTGCTCGAGGCCGGGCGGGTGGCGCAGCGCGGGCGGCACGCCGACCTGGTGGCCAGCCCCGGTTGGTACCGGGACCAGTGGCTGCTCCAGGAGGCGGCCGAACGCGGTTACCTGTCGCTGGCCCCGTGACCGCTCTCCGGGTCCAACCAGGGTTTTCCCGGACAACGTGAGCCGCCCCGCCGTGGCAGTGTGGGTCTCATGCCGCGCTGCGACGACGCCCTGATGGAGGACCGCCTGCGAGAGCTGGCCGAGCGGCTGCGCGGGCCGGCCAGGATGAAGGCCGACCTGCTGACGGAGGCGCGGCACGGGCTGCTCGACGCGGCCGAGGCGTACCGCGCGGACGGTCTGCCGGAGACGGAGGCCGAGCGGCGCGCGGTGGCCGAGTTCGGCAGCCCGGCGCAGCTGGTGCCGACCTGGCAGGCGGAGCTGGCGATGGGAGCCCTGCGCGGGCTGTCCCTGCGGGCCCTCGCGGTCGCCTCGACGCTGGTCGCCGCCGGCGATCTCACCTGGCGCGGGGCGAGCTGGACCGGCGGCCGCCCACCCGCCGGTTACCTGCTCCTCTCCGCCTCGGTGAGCGGGCTCTGGGTGGCCGCCCTCGCGCTGTCGGTCGCCGGCTTCCTGCTGGTCGGCCTGGCCGCCCGGTCGGCCCGTCCCGCCCTCACCGTGCTCGCCCGGCTGGTCGGCACCGGGCTCACCGCGTCTCTGGTGCTGGGCGTGCCGGCCGGAGCGGGCCTCTTCGCCTGGTCGGCCCTCCTCTGGGACGCCGCCCTCACCTGGCCGCCGATGATCATCGGTGCGCTGCTGGCGGGTGCGGGCTACCTGTGGGTGGGGCACGCCGCACGCGGCTGGGTGCTCGCCGCCCGCTGACGGCAGCGCCCTCGGGGGCGGGCAGACGCGCGGCGGCCCGGATGGGGTGGCGTGCCCCCCGCTCGCCGGTCGGCGAGGGTGACCGGCGGCCGGCCGGATCAGGCCGGTGCGGTGCCGGGGTCGAGGAACCGCCCCACGGTGGCGCTGAACTCGCGCCAGCCGGCCCGCTCGCCGGCGAGCGCCCGGTTGCCGGCGTCGGTGAGCTGGTACGTCCGCCGCTCGCGTCCGTTGACGGTGCTCCACGTGCTCACCACGTGCCCGGCCCGCTCCAGCCGGCGCAGGGCGGGATAGATGGTGCCGGTCGGCAGGTCGAGAGTGCCGCCGCTGCGCGCGCGCAGCGCCTCGATGATGGCGTAGCCGTGCAGCGCTCCCCCCTCCAGCACCGCCAGCAGCAGGGCGTCGAGGTGTCCGTGCAGCGCCTGGGCCTTCATACGTAGCTACGCTACTTGTCTACGCGCCGGAGCGCCACCGGCGACGACGGACCCACGGGGTGCGGCCACCGGTGTTCCGGAGCGGCCCACTAGGGTATGTGCCCAGAGTCACTCGCCGGCGGAGCGCCGGGGGGTGGGCAGCCCGAAGCACACGGAGGTCAGCGTGGCCCGCCAGTCGCCTCAACGGCCCGACGCCGACGAGCCCGAGCTCGACGACACCGCCGAACCGGCCGAGACGGAGGAGACCGAGGCCGGTCGCCCCGCGGTCGACATCGACCGGTCGCTCTGGGAAGCGGTCCGGATCGACCCGGTGGAGATCGCCCTTCCCGCCGGCACCGGGTTCACACTGCGGGCGTACCGGCCGGCCCGGGAGCTGACCCCGACCGACGTGGCCGAGCGCGACGAGGACGACCCGTTCCTCGCTCGTCGCCAGGTCATCGAGGAGGAGGACGACGACGAGACCGTCGTGATCCTCGACGAGGAGCTGGCCGAGGAGTTCGCCGAGAGCGACAAGGAGGACCAGCTCCGCCGCCGGGAGTCGGACGAGGCCGACACCGACGAGGACGAGGCCGCCGACGAGGCCGGCGACGAGGAGGTGCCGGTCTTCCTCAGCCACAAGGGCCGGCTGCTGCTCTTCAAGTCCCCGGAGTCCCTGGTCAGTTTCATCCGATCCGGCGCGCCCAACGATCTGTCCCAACTGGACAGCTGGGGAGAACTGTCCGAACGGGTGGAACCGGGCGACATCGCCCCGCTGGACGAGGACATCTACGAGCTCGACCTGGTCGTGGAGAACCTCCGCGGCGGGCACGACACGTGGGATCCCACGCTCCTGATCGAGGCCGGCGAGGTCGCGCGTGACATCTCGTACGCCCTGCGGCTACCCGCCGTGCTCGACATGCTCTCCGCCGGCTCCAGCCTCGACGACCTGGACGAGGCGCTGCGGGCCACGGTCAACGGCGGGATCGGCGGTTTCCTCGGTCGCCGCCGGCTCAAGAAAATCGGGGCACAAACCGCAAGTCTCGGTTGGCGCACCATTGTCGGCAAGATCTCTGCGGTCGTGGACTGGCGCGACTGACCCCTCACCGGGGAGCATCAGTCTCTGGCAGAGGAACACCTGTCCCGGGAGGAGGACGACGCCGTGGCGCTCGTGCGCGTGTACTGCGGTCTGGCCTCGGCGGATCCGGCCGACCGACCGGCCTCGGCCGGCTCGACGCTGACGTCCGCTGTGGTCGACGACGCAGGCCGTCTGCTGCATGTCTGCGAGATCGGTGACGACCCGGCTGGCTACGCCCAACTGGTCGCGCTGCTCGTGGAGCGGTCGGGCGGGCCGAGCGGTGCGGCGATCGCCGCCGACAGCGACGACCACACGGTCACGTCGCTGCTCAGCGCCGCCGGGCGCCCGCTCGCCATCGCGGACGACGACTCCGTCGACGACTTCGCCGAGCGGTTCGCCGACGACGACTCGCTGGAGGAGATGCAGTCGCCGCAGGTCGAGCGCCGCGCGGTCGGCCTGGCCCGGGCGCTGCAGGCCGGCGCGCTCTCCGCGGTGACCCTCCCCGCCCCGCGGGACCTCGCCGGCTACAAGCAGGTCCTCTCCGCGCACGCCGCGCTCGCCAGTGGTCGGCACTCCGCCGCCGTGGCGCTGCGCGAGGTGCTCCGCGAGCTCTACCCGGCGGCGCTGCGGGCGTACCCCGACCCGGCCGAGCCGGTGCCGCTGGCCGTGCTGGACGCGCTGCCCGAGCCGGGCATGCTGGGCGGCACCGCCACTCGCGGCCGGGACGCCTCCGTCGCGGCCGACGCCGTCGCCGCGCACCTCGCCGCGGACGGCGTCGCCGACGCGGAGGAGATCGACGAGGCCGTGACCGCGCTGCGGGTGGCCATCTCCGAGACCCCCCGCCGGGCCACCGTGAACCGGGCCCTCACCTCCGCGGTGGCGGAGACGGTCCGGCAGGCGGTCGCCTCGGTCCGGGCCTGCGATGCCGGCTGCGATGCTCTCGTGGGCGCTCTCAACGCCCGCGTCACCACGCCCGCTCCGGCCGCCGGCCGGCGTGCCGCCGCCCGTCGCGGTGAGACGGTGGGCGAGCTGCCCGGGCTGACCGGCAGCACCTCCGGGCTCCGCACGATCCGTCCGGCCACGACCGAGCCCGCCTCGGGTGGCCGCCGCAGTCGTCCCGAGCCGATCTCCGCGGGCAGCCCGTCGCCCGCGCCCCGGCCCCTCACGCCCCCGCCGGTCGCGCCCGAGCCGGTCGCCCCGCCGCCGGTCGCGCCCGAGCCCGTGACCCCCGCCGCGGTGGCCGGTCCCCCGGTCTCCTCCCCGCCCGCGCGACCGGCGGGTCCGGTCGACGCGCCGACGAACCGTCCGGTCTCCTCGCCGCCTCCGCCGCCGCCGGGCATCACTCCGATCGCTCCGGTGCAGCGGGGCAAGGTGCCGCCCGCCGAGGCCGGCGAGCCGTTCCGGCCCACGCTGACGACGGCGGCGATCAACAGTGCCCGGGCCGAGCGGCAGCGCACCGTGATCCCGCCCAGGCCGAAGACCAACGGCGGCGCCGAGCCGCCCACCGGTGGCTTCAGCGTCACCGATTTGAGCGTCCCCGTGCCCGCCCCCCGGCCCGACCAGGAGTCGGCGCCGCCCGGCTCCCGGGCCAACTGGCCGCTCGTCAACAACCCGGAGGACCCGGCCGACAGCTCCGCGAACAACCCGCCCGCCTACTCCTACGGTGGTCGCGGCGTGGACGCGCCGACCGATCCCGGCACGGGCGAGGGGCGGGTGACGCCGCCGTGGCTCGCCGACGACCTGCCCCAGGAACCGCCGATGCTGCGGCTCGTGGAGCCGCCGCCGCTGGCCGATCGCGCACTGCGGGAGAACACCGACCCACAGTTGGAGACGCCCCCGCTGCGGCTGGTCGACGGCCCGGACTCCGGCCGGAATCCGCGCTCCGCGGCCCGCAGCGAGCGCCCGCCGGTGGAGCACCGGCCGCCACCACCGGTCGAACACCGGCCGCCGCCGGTGGCCGAGGAGAGCGGTGACGGTGATCTGCTGATCTTCGCCCAGGCGAAGTCGGCCTGGTTCGTGGGGCACACCGACGACGTCGACCTGGACTGGTCGACGACGGCCGACACCGGCTGGCAGGCAGCCGAGCAGGCCGCCCGCCCCGCGGTGGGCGCGGAAACCAGGGCCGGGCTGCCCAAGCGGGTGCCGCAGGCCAACCTGGTGCCGGGCTCGCCGCTGCGTGAGGAGCGTCCACTGCGGATAGTTCGCGACGCCGCGAGCCTCGCCGAGAACACCACCGGCTACTTCCGCGGTTGGCGCCGCGGCCAGGAGATCGGCGGGTTCGCGGTGGGCGGACGCCCCGGCCGGGAGGCCGCCGGTGGCTGGGACTTCAGCCGCGACCACGGCGACCGCGACGACGACCGGGAGTACGAGTACCGGTCCGCCGGCTACCGCTCCTGACCTTTACCACGAGAGCCCCTGCCCGGGCCCGGCCGAGGCCGGATCGGGGCGGGGGCTCTTCGCTGTGCCGGTGATCGGCGCCGGGTCGGCGATCCGTGTCGGCCGTCGGCGGTGGACACCTGTCGGGTCCACAGCGGACGCGCGGGCGCGCCTGGGGGGATGGCGGCAGGATCGCCGGGACGGTGCGGTGTCCACGCCAGACGGCACCCGGATCCGCACAGAGGCGGCAGACGAGATCGCACTACTTCAGGGAAGTTCCCGCCTCACCTGATCCTTCGGCCACTGTGGACCGGGCAGCGACGAGCGCCCGGTGCGGTCGGGACCGCACCGGGCGCGTGGCAGCTGTCGGTCAGGCCGGCGCGACCGCGCGGGAGCGACGCATCGTGAGCACGTACTCGACCAGGGAGATCAGCACGTGCTTCGTCGACTCCCGGTTACGGGCGTCGCAGGCCACCACCGGCACGTCGCTAGAGATCGCCAGCGCCTCGCGGACGTCCTGCGGGTCGTGGTACTGCATCCCGTCGAAGCAGTTGATGGCCACCAGGTACGGCAGCCGCCGGTGCTCGAAGAAATCGATCGCCGCGAAGCAGTCGGCCAGCCGGCGGGTATCCACCAGCACGACGGCGCCGATCGCGCCGCGCACCAGCTCGTCCCACATGAACCAGAACCGCGTCTGACCCGGCGTACCGAACAGGTACAGGATCAGGTCCCGGTCGATGGTGATACGGCCGAAGTCCATGGCCACGGTGGTCGTCGCCTTGCCCGGCACCTGCCGGGTGTCGTCGACGCCCACGCCGGCGGAGGTCATGATCGCCTCCGTGGTCAGCGGCGTGATCTCCGAGACCGAGCCGACCAGCGTCGTCTTGCCGACGCCGAAACCACCGGCGATAACGATCTTCGCCGACGTCACGCGCCCGCTCGGCGTCGGCGGGCGGTGCGACATGTCAGAGCCTGCGAAGTCCACTCAGCACCCTCTCCAGCAGTTCAGTGCCCACCGCGTCGTCCGAGTCGTCCAGGATGGTCGGCTCGTGGACCGCGACCAGGCCGTCCGTCGCCATGTCGGCGATGAGCACCCGGGCCACACCGAGCGGGAGCTGCATCCGCGCCGCGATCTCGGCGAGCGACTGCACGCGTCCGTCACACAGCGCGGCGATGTACTGGTGCTCGCGGCCCTGGCCGCCACTGCCGTTCGCAGCGGCCCGGCCGCGCACCGTCGTCTCGACCAGCGCCTCCAGCGCGATGTCGAGTCGGGGCCGGGTACGACCACGGGTCACGGCGTAGGGACGGACCAATGCTCCGGTCGGTTCGTCACGATCGGCCATGTCGCCGCTCACCTCCTTCGTACCCGGCACCGGCTCCACGCGGTGGAGCCGCACTTGTCGTCGTTGCTGCCCCGCCGACGTCGGTCAGCAGAGCGTCAGCCCAACATTCCCGCAGCCGCTCGCGGCGCCGGGGTGAGCGCGTCACCCACCCGGTCGACGAGCAACGCCATTTCGTAGCCGACCTGGCCCACGTCGGAGCTGCGGGCGGCCAGGACCGCGAAGGACGAGCCGTCCGAGATGGACATCAGGAACAGGAAGCCATTGTCCATCTCCACGACTGTCTGCAGCACCGCGCCTCCCTCGAAGCAACGGGCCGCACCCTGGGTCAGGCTGACCAGGCCGGAGGCGATCGCCGCCAGCTGGTCGGCCCGGTCCCGCGGGAGATCCCGTGACGCCGCCAGGAGCAGGCCGTCCGCCGAGACGGCGACCGCGTGCGCGACCCCCGGCACCCGGTCGGCGAAGTTGGCGAGCAGCCAACCGAGATCCTGCGTACTAGTCATCGTTCTTGCTCCTTCTGCCCGCTCCCGGCCACAGGGCCTGAGTCAGACTGCGAGGATTGCTGCCCTCCCGGAGTCGCCTCCGGGCTGGTCGGGTTGCTCTCCGAGGGGTTGGTGCGACCGCGCTGCACGCCTCGGTGGTACGCCGAGAGCAGGCCGCGGACGCCCTCGGGCGTACGCCGCTGGACGGACGTGGAGGGCTTCTCCACCGCGCCCGGCACCAGCTGCGCCATCGGGGTGCGCTTCGGCAGCCCCGTCGGCGTGGTCGCCCGTACCGGGACCTCGCTGGCCGCCGTGGCGGCCCGCCACCCGTCGTCGGCGGCGGTCTGCCAACCGTTGGTCTGCTGCGAAGGCCGGCGGGTGGGCAGGCTCTCGGCGCCGTTGGGGTTGCCCCCGCTCACGCTCGGCCCGCTCTCCCACGCCGCCCCCGCGGCCGTCGGAGTGTCTGCCATCGGTGCGTTACCTGTCGTCCCGGGTGGTGTCTTCTGGACGGCCTGACCGGTGGCGTCGACCGCGGCGAACTGCTGGGTCGCCGCACCGTTCGTCGTCGCCGCCGGCCGTGCGGCAGCGGCCGCCTCCTCCGGCCCCGGCCGGCGCGTGCGGAACCAGGCCGACTCGAGCTCCCGGAAGATCGGCAGCTCCATCGTCTCGTCCGCGTACCGCTGCTGGGTCTGGGCCTGAGGGGCCGGCGCGGGCCGGCTGGGCGTCTGCGGCGCGGCGGGGGGCGGCGTCGGCCCGGCGGCCGGCTGACCCTCCGGCCGCGACACGCGCGGCAGCTCGGTGGTCATGTCCAGCGCCGCGGCGAGGCGCTCGGGCACCGGCGGGGTGGCCGCGTCGCGCTCCGTGCCGGCGACCGGCGGCCAGGCGGGCGGCGCCGAGGCACTCGTCGTCGGGCGGGACGGCAGCGGGGTGGCCGACTCCGGCTGCCCGGTGGCCGGCGGGGCCGAGTACGGCTGGCCGACGGCCGGCGGGGCGGAGTACGGCTGGCCGACCGCCGGCGGGGCCGAGTAGGGCCGGGCGCCGGCCGGCGGGGCCGAGTACGGCTGACCCGAGACGGGCGGCGCCGAGTACGGCTGCGCCGAGACCGGCGAGCCGGCGTACGGCGACGCGGACGTCGGCGGACCCGCGTAGGGCGAGGCCGAGGTGGGTGCGCCCGCGTAGGGCGAGGCCGAGACCGGCGGGCTCGAGTAGGGCTGCGCGGAGACCGGCGAGCCGGACACCGGGCCGCCCGAGGTCGGCGGCGCGGAGACGGGCGGCGGCGAGTAGGGGGCCTCCGGGCTGCTCGGCAGCTGCCGCGGGATGGCGGGCTGCTGGCCGTTGGCCATGTCGCCTTCGTCACCGGACCGCCGCTGCGGCAGGGGATCGATCGGCTGCCCGTTGGCGGGGCGCGGCGTGAAGGGGCTGACACCGTTCGTCCCCGCGGCGCCGGTGAGGTCCGACCAGGCAGGCATGCCCCGCGTCGGCCCGGTCAACGCCGAGTCGTCGGCGCCGTTGCGCGTCGTCGGGTCGAACGGTCGACCGCCCAGGGTCACCTGGTTGCCGGACTCGCTCTGCCGCATGCCGAGCGCCGGCAGCGCGCCGAAGGCCGGCACCGGACCCGCGCCCGGCCCGGCCGCCGGCGGGGCGCCCGCCGTGGCGGGCAGCGCCGCGGGCTGCTGGACGCGGCCGGAGAGGGCACGCGGCACCAGGACCGAGGTGGGGAGCGTGACATCCGCCACGGTGCCCCGCTGGGAGCCGGGGCGCAGCTCCACGCGCACGCCGTGCCGGGACGCCAGCCGGGCGACCACGACCAGGCCCATCATCCGGGAGACGGCCACGTCCACCTGCGGCGGCGTGGCGAGCCGCTCGTTCAGCTCCGCCAGCTGGTCGGCGCTGATGCCGATGCCCCGGTCCTCGACGTAGAGCGAGGCGCGGTCACCGACGCGGCGGGCCTCGACCATCACCTGGGAGTCCGGCGGCGAGAACGCGGTGGCGTTGTCGAACAGCTCGGCGACGAGGTGCACCAGGTCGTTGACGGCGTGCGAGGCGATCTCGATGTCCCGGTCGATGACGCCGAACTCGATCCGGGTGTAGTGCTCGACCTCGGACTGGGCGGCTCGGAGCACGTCGATCAGGGCGGCCGGCTCCCGCTGGACACGGGTGGAGTCGGCGCCCGCGAGCACCAGCAGGTTCTCGTCGTTGCGGCGCATCCGGGTCGCGAGGTGGTCGAGCTGGAACAGCTCGGCCAGGCGGTCCGGGTCCTCCTCGCCGCGCTCCAGCCGGTCGAGGTGACCGATCAGGCGGTCGACCAGGATCTGTGACCGGCGGGCCAGGTTGACGAACATCGTCGCGACGGAGGCACGCAGTGCCGCCTGCTCGGCGGCGGTGCGGACGGCCTCCAGGTGGACGGCGTTGAACGCCTCGGTCACCTGGCCGAACTCGTCCTTGCTGCGCACCGGCAGCGGCTCGGCGATCTGGTTGGCCAGCTGCGCCGGGGTGAGCTGGCCGGTGACCTGCGGATCACGCAGGCGGGCCACGGCCTGCGGCAGGCCGTACTGGGCCACCGCGAGGGCACCCTGCCGCAGCTCGCGCAGCGACCGGGCCATCGAGCGGGCGACCAGGTAGGCGAAGAGGATGGCGAGCAACAGCATGCTCAGCAGCAGGCCGGTCTCCAGGAAGACCTGCCGCTGCACGTCGGAGCGGATCTCCTCCGCCATGCCGACGGCGTCCCGGTCGAGCTTCGTCTCGACGGTCCGGATCAGCTTCGCGTTGGCCACCATCGCCGCGTCCCACTGGTCGGGCCCGAACGGCGCGTTCTTCATGTCACCGGTGTTGTTGCTGTTCATCCAGCCGATGTACTGCTCGGCCTGGCGCCGGTCACCGCCGGCGATGGTCTGGTCGTGGAACCGGATCTCGTCCTCGGTGGCCACGGCCTTGAAGCTCTGGACCGCCTGCTCCTCGCCGGTGCCACTGGCGATGTACTGGGTGCGCAGGTTCGGGCTCAGCCGCTCCTGCGCCAACGCCTGGTGCACCACGATCCGGCGTACGGAGAGGAACTCCTTCTCCCGCGCCACCGCGGCGGCGGCCCGCATCCGGTCGCTCAGGTCGTTGTCACCGGCCAGCTGGGTGGCCGAGTCGCGGATGGCGAGCAGCTGGGTGATCAGGCCCTCGTACTCCTGGGCCGCGTCGGTCGGTCGCAGCTTGCCGTTGTAGACCTGGCTGCGGACACCCGGGAGGTCGGTCAGGGTCTGGTCGATGGCGTCGAGCAGCCCTTCCAGGCTGTTCGGGAGGTCGCTGATCGTCGCGCGCTGCCGCAGGTAGGGGTTCTTCGACTGGTCCACCCGGGTGTTGACCCGGTTGTACGCCTCCTGGTACTGCGCTCTCGCCTGGCCGGGAGGGGACACCAGCAGCAGGACGGCGGTGGTGCGCTCGTCCTGGAGGGTGTCGATCAGGTCACCGGAGTAGCCGGAGAGGTTGGCCAGGTCGCCCGCCCGGTTGGCATTGTTGAGTGTCTCCAGGTGATTGACCAGGCCGTTGGTGCCCACCACGACTGTGGCGATGGTCGGCACGATCATGATGAGACCGAGCTTGGACCAGATCGGCATGTCCCGGAGCCGGCTGGCCGGCTGGCGCAGCCGCGACAGGAAGGAGCCCGCCGTCTTTGGCCGTTTGCTCACGTCACCGCCCTCGTGAATGCAGCTTCCGCGCGTTGCCCCGGGCAACGCCCAGCGACCGACCCGGCGGGTCGGACCCCCGAGATTCCATCACGCCGCCCGGCAAGAAGAAAGCCCAGGTTGGCCGCCGCCGATGGTGTGATGAGATGTTGAAGCGTTTTGATAGCAGTCCGTCTGGCCGGAGTTACTGAAGGTAATGGATCATCCCCACCGCGTCGTCCTGCTCGCCGGCCCCTCGGGCTCCGGAAAGTCGTACATAGCTGAGCGAACCGGTCTTCCGGTGCTCTGCCTGGACGACTTTTACAAGGACGGTGATGACCCTACGTTGCCGCGACGAGACGGCCAGGTGGACTGGGAGTC
The DNA here is from genome assembly GCF_056150165.1 of Micromonospora xinjiangensis. Taxonomy (NCBI): domain Bacteria; kingdom Bacillati; phylum Actinomycetota; class Actinomycetes; order Micromonosporales; family Micromonosporaceae; genus Micromonospora; species Micromonospora xinjiangensis. Next base: position 1,258,243 of record NZ_JAXCFO010000001.1, read on the forward strand.
GCCCCTGTCCTGGGATGCCGAAGCGGCGGTGGAAACGATTGCCCGGTTGGCCCGGGAGGGTCGGGCAGAAGTGCCCGTTTATGCGATCGGCGCCGATCGACGAGTGGCCACCCGGACATTCGATCTGGCCGGATCGCCACTTTTTGTCGCCGAAGGGATTTTCGCCGCCGACATTGTCGCGGAATGCCGCCGACGGGGAGTGCTCGCCGGGGCGTACGCGCTTCGCCGCCCCCGCGGCGCGACCTTCCTCCGCCGCCTCGCCCGCGACCTGTCGGAACAGCGCAAGGCACCCCGGATCCTGCTCCAGCGGGGCGTGGCCCTGCTCCGCGCCGAACCGGCGGTGCTGCGCCGGCAGACCGGGCTGGGCGCCGAGGCGGCCCGCGGCCGGGAGGTCCTGCACCGGGTGGCCGTGCTGCTCGCCGGCCACCCCCACCGGACCTCTCAGCCCCGCAGCAGCGGCTCGTAGGCCGGCTTGATCACCTCGTCGATGATCCGCAGCCGCTCGTCGAACGGGATGAAGGCGCTCTTCATCGCGTTGATCGTGAACCAGCGCAGCTCGGCCCAGCCGTAACCGAACGCGTCCACCAGCAGCGCCATCTCCCGGGACATCGAGGTGCCGCTCATCAGGCGGTTGTCCGTGTTGACCGTCACCCGGAAGCGGAGATCGCGCAGCAGGCCGATCGGGTGCTCGGCGATCGACGCGGCCGCGCCGGTCTGCACGTTCGACGACGGGCAGAGCTCCAGCGGGATCCGCTTGTCCCGGACGTACGCGGCCAACCGGCCGAGGACGGGCTCCGACCCGTCGGAGGCGATGTCGTCGACGATCCGCACCCCGTGGCCGAGCCGGTCCGCGCCGCACCACTGGATCGCCTGCCAGATCGACGGCAGACCGAACGCCTCCCCGGCGTGGATGGTGAAGTGGAAGTTCTCCCGCTGGAGGTACTCGAAGGCGTCCAGGTGCCGGGTGGGTGGGAACCCCGCCTCCGCGCCGGCGATGTCGAAGCCGACCACGCCCACGTCCCGGTGCCGGACGGCCAGCTCGGCGATCTCCTGCGAGCGGGCGGCGTGCCGCATCGCGGTGAGCAGGGTGCCCACCCGGATCGGCGTGCCGGCCGCGGCCGCCTCGCTGCTGCCCTCGGCGAAGCCGGCGAGCACCGCCTGCACCACCTCGTCGAGGGTCAGGTCCCGCTCCAGGTGCTGCTCGGGCGCGAAGCGCACCTCGGCGTAGACCACCCCGTCGGCGGCCAGGTCGAGCGCGCACTCCCGGGCGACCCGCCGCAGGGCGGGCGCGGTCTGCATCACGGCGACGGTGTGCGCGAACGTCTCCAGGTAACGCTCCAGCGAACCGGAGTCGGCGGACTCCGCGAACCAGCGCCCGAGGGCGTCCGGGTCGGTGCTGGGCAGCTCGTGCCCCACCTCCGCGGCCAGCTCCACGATCGTCGCCGGGCGCAGGCCGCCGTCGAGGTGGTCGTGCAGCAACGCCTTCGGGACCTTGACGATGTCCTCGTACCGGATAGTCGCGACCATGCCCAGACCCTAGTCAGCCGCCGACCACGCCGCAGAGCCACCGGGCGGCGAGTCCCGCAGGTGGTGCCAGCACCACCATGAGGTCTCGTGCGAGCACCATCGAAGTGCCGCCGGGAGCGGCCTACCGTCGGGACATCGGCACAGTAGGCCGACGGCGCTCGCGGAGGCGGCGATGGAGACGACGGCGGTGACGGGGCTCGGTGGCCCGGCGATGACTTCCCGGCCCACCGCCGCGGCCGGGAACGGCGGGGAGAATGAACCGGTGAGCCTCGCGCGCCAGGCGATACGGGACCTGCGCCACCTGGTGGCGGCGGTGCCGGTCGCGCTGGCCGGCGGATTGCTCGGCGTCGCCACCGTGGTCGCCGCCACGATGAGCCTGCTCGGCATCGGGCTGCCGTTGCTCGACTGGGCGGTGACCCGCTCCCGGTCGCTCCTCGACCGGCAGCGCCGGCGGGTGCCGGGCGAGCCGGTACCGTCCCCGTACCGTCCCGCCAGCGGACCGTTCCTCCTCCGCCTGCCGGTGCTGCTCACCGATCCCGCCTCCTACCGGGACCTCGTGTTCCAGTTCGCCCACCTCCCGCTGAGCCTGGCCGGGGTGCTGCTACCGGTGGCGTTCTGGCTGGGCGCGGCGCAGGGGGTGGCCATGCCCGTCCTGCACGAGGTCCGACCCAGCCTGATCGGCGCCTACCTGGGGATTCCGGTCGGGTCCCCCCGCGACGCCTGGCTCGTCACCCTCGCCGGGCTGATCGTGGCGACCGGCGCGTACTGGCTGCCGCGCGGCCTCGTGCACCTGGAGGGCCGGCTGACCCGGGCGCTGCTGGGGCCGACCGCCCGCGCGGCGCTGACCGAGCGCGTGCAGGAGCTCGCCGGCACCCGGGCACAGACGGTCGACGCCCAGGCCGCCGAGCTGCGCCGCATCGAGCGGGACCTCCACGACGGCGCGCAGGCCCGACTCGTGGCGGTGGCCATGAACCTCGGCCTCGCGGAGCAGCTCATCGCGCACGACCCCGAGTCGGCCCGCGACCTGGTCGCCGAGGCACGGTCGGCCGCCGGCACCGCCCTGGCCGAGCTGCGCGACGTCGTACGCGGCATCCACCCGCCGGTGCTCGCCGACCGGGGTCTCGCGGGCGGGGTGGCGGCGCTCGCCCTCGGCGCCCCGGTGCCGGTCACCTCGGAGGTCGACCTGCCCGAGCGGCTGGCGCCCCCGCTGGAGTCGGCGCTCTACTTCACGGTGGCCGAGCTGATCACCAACGCCGCCCGGCACAGCGGGGCGACCCGGGTCGAGGTGAGACTGTGGCGGGACGGCGGAGCGGTCCGGCTCGTCGTCCGGGACGACGGGCACGGCGGCGCCGACCCGGACCGGGGCAGCGGTCTCGCCGGCATCCGCCGCCGGCTCGCGGCCTTCGACGGCCGGGTGCGGATCGACTCGCCGGAGGGTGGGCCTACCGTGGTCGACGTGGAGCTGCCATGCGGATCGTGATCGCGGAGGATCTCGTGCTGCTCCGCGACGGCCTGATCCGCCTCCTCACCGCGTACGGCGACGAGGTGGTGGCCGCCGTGGAGACCGGCGACGACCTGCTCGCGGCCCTGCTGGAGCACCGCCCGGACGTGGCGGTGGTGGACGTGCGGCTGCCGCCCGGGCACACCGACGAGGGGCTGCGCGCCGCGCTGGCCGCCCGGGACCGGCTACCCGGCCTGCCGGTGCTCGTCCTCTCCCAGTACGTAGAGCAGCTCTACGCGCGGGAGCTGCTCTCCGACGGCGCCGGTGCGGTCGGCTACCTGCTGAAGGACCGGGTGGCCGATGTGACCCAGTTCGTCGAGGCCGTGCACCGGGTGGCCGGCGGCGGGACGGCGATGGACCCGGAGGTGATCGCGCAGCTGCTGGCACGGCCGGCCCGGGCCGCACCGCTGCGCCGGCTGACCCCCCGGGAGCACGAGGTGCTGACACTGATGGCGGAGGGGCGCGCGAACGGTGCCATCGCCCAACGGCTGACGATCACCGAGAAGGCGGTCAGCAAACACATCAACTCGATCTTCGCAAAGCTGGACCTGCACGACTGCGACGACGACCACCGCCGGGTCCGCGCGGTGCTGACCTATCTGGACGCCTGACATGCACCCCCGCATCCTCGACCGGCTTCGCTGCCCGGTGTGCGGCGAACCGCTGGCCGAGTCCGAGGCCGGCACGGCCCGCACGCTGCGCTGCCCGCGACGGCACAGCTTCGACGTGGCCCGACAGGGATACGTCAACCTGGTCGCCGGGCGCGCACCGCACCCCGGTGACAGCACCGAGATGGTCGCCGCCCGGGCCGATTTCCTGGCCGCCGGCCACTACGACCTGATCTCCGGGGCGCTCGCCGACGCGGCGCGGGCCGCGATCGGGCCGACCGCCGGGGCGTACCCCCTGGTAGTGGACGCCGGCGCCGGGACGGGCCGGCACCTCGCGGCGGTGCTGGACGCGCTGCCGCAGGCCCTCGGCCTGGCGCTGGACGTGTCGAAGCCGGCGCTGCGACGGGCCGCCCGGGCGCACTCGAGAGCGGCCGCCGCGCTGGCCGACACCTGGCAGCGGCTGCCGCTCGCCGACGGCGCCGCCGCCCTGCTGCTGAACGTGTTCGCACCGCGCAACGGCGCGGAGTTCTCCCGGGTGCTGGCCCCGGGCGGGGCGCTGCTCGTGGTGACGCCGGCCGACGACCACCTGGCAGAGCTGGTCGGCCCGCTCGGGCTGCTGCGGGTCGACCCCGCGAAGGAGGAGCGGGTGGCCGGCAGCCTGGGCGGGCACTTCGCGCGGGGGCGCGTCGCCGTGCACCGCCGCGAGCTGGCGTTGACCCGGCCGGAGGTGGCGACGCTGGTCGGCATGGGGCCCAGCGCCTGGCACACCGACCCGGCGGGGCTGGCGGCGCGGATCGCCGCGCTGGCCGAACCGGTCCGGGTCACCGCGGCCGTCCGGCTCGCCGTGTGGCTCCCGGCGCCGCGCTGACCGCCGCTCAGGTGGAGAGGTCGACCTCTTCCCAGCCCGGCGGCTCGTCGTGGTACGGCCCGCGCAGGATCACCGCCCACTCCAATGCCCACCGTCGCTGGCCGATGGCGTTCGCGTCGACCAGCCCGGGCGGCGTCCCGCCGTGCCGTTCCAGCTCCAGGTACGCCCAGTCCAGGCAGTAGTGCAGGTCGAGCAGGGCGGCCGCGTCGGCGGGGTGCTGCGGCGCGGCGAGGATCCGGGACCGCCACTGGGCGAAGGTCTCCCCGCGGGCGATGTCCGGCATCCGCTCGACCAGCCGCTCGTCCACGGGCAGCGTCGGGTCGAGCAGCTTCGTCAGGCCGAGCACCCAGGCCAACGAGAACAGCGCGTCGTGGTGCAGCACGAACGAGCGGTGGTCACCCTTGCTGCCGGTGACGAACTGCCACTCGGGCGGGGTCACCATCTCCACGAGATGCGAGGCGAGCAGCCAGCTCATCGCGGCCTGCGGCGGCATCCCGAAACAGCGGGCGAGGATGAGGTGCAGCACGGCGATCCGCGCCTCGATCTCCGCAATGGGCCTCAGCTCGATCTGGTCTCCCGGCTCCCACACGAGCGGGAACTGCGGCGGCGGCAGTGGCAGGCCCAGCCGGGACAGCTCGTCCAGGCTCGCCTCGCGCACCTCACGTGGGTCGGGGGCAGGTACGGTCACGGCGTTTCCCTTGCTCGCGGCGGCCAGGCGCCGGTGGTCCCCCCTGGCCAGGGAGGATAGCGCTCCACCGGGTTGCGCACCATGCCGCCCCGCCCGTGAGCGGTCAGCCGATCCGCTCGATCACCAGCGGCGACGCGGCCGGCGGAGTCGGCGAGATCCGCACCGCGCGGGCCGCGTCGGCCAGCCCGGCGGGAATCCGGTCGGCCTGCTCGGCGCGCAGCTCGTACAGGGGGTCACCGGCGCGCACCGCGTCACCGGGTCGCTTGTGCAGCACCACCCCGGCCGGGACGCTCACCGGGTCCTCCTTGCGCGCCCGGCCCGCGCCGAGCCGCCAGGCTGCCAGACCCATCGCGTACGCGTCGATCTCCTCGACGTAACCGTCGGCCTCCGCCCGGACCACCTCCACCTCCGGCGCGGTCGGCATCGGCGCGTCCGGGTCGCCCCCCTGGGCGCGGATCATCGCCCGCCACACGTCCATCGCCCGGCCGTCGCGGAGCGCCACCTGCGGGTCCACGTCGGTCAGGCCGGCCGCGTCGAGCATCTCGCGGGCGAGGGCGAGGGTCAGCTCGACCACGTCGGCCGGCCCGCCGCCGGCCAGCACCTCCACCGACTCGGTCACCTCGACGGCGTTGCCGATGGCCAGGCCGAGCGGGGTGGACATGTCGGTGAGCAGCGCGACGGTGCGGACGCCGTGGGCGCCGCCCAGCTCGACCATGGTGCGGGCCAGCTCGCGGGCGTGCTCCACGGACTTCATGAAGGCGCCGGACCCGACCTTCACGTCGAGCACCAGGGCGCCGGTGCCCTCCGCGATCTTCTTGCTCATGATCGAGCTGGCGATCAGCGGGATGGCCTCGACGGTGCCGGTCACGTCGCGCAGCGCGTACAGCTTCCGGTCGGCGGGGGCGAGCCCGGCGCCGGCCGCGCAGATCACCGCCCCGACGTCGCGCAGCTGGGCGATGAACTCGTCGTTGGTGAGCGCGGCCCGCCAGCCCGGGATCGACTCGAGCTTGTCCAGCGTGCCGCCGGTGTGGCCGAGGCCCCGCCCGGAGAGCTGTGGCACGGCGGCGCCGCAGGCCGCGACGAGCGGGGTGAGCGGCAGGGTGATCTTGTCACCGACGCCGCCCGTCGAGTGCTTGTCCACGGTCGGCCGGTCGACGGCGGAGAGGTCCAGGCGCTCACCGCTGGCGATCATCGCGGCGGTCCACCGGGCGATCTCCGGGGCGCTCATGCCGCGCAGCAGGATCGCCATGGCCAGCGCCGACATCTGCTCGTCGGCCACCAGGCCCCGGGTGTACGCGTCGACCACCCAGTCGATCTGGGCGTCCGACAGCACACCCCCGTCCCGCTTCGTCCGGATGACGTCAACGGCCGCAAAACCACTCATCAGAAAGATCTTTCCTCGTTGTCATGGCGATACCGGCCCGCCGCCGGCGACCACGGAGACACCCACGGCGGTGACCGACGGGACTCCGCCACCACCGAGGATCGCGCCGATCCCCGAGCTTGACCTGCGGGCGAAGGGGCGGCAGCTCAGGAGCCCGCCCAGCGGACCGGGATCTCCAGCGGCGGCTCACCCTCACCGGCCCAGAAGATGGTGCCGGTCGCGTCGACCACCACCACCCGGGGGGTACGCGCCAACCCCCAGGTGATCGCCTCCGCCGGGTCGTCCCAGCTCGGCCCCTCCTCCAGCACGCCGGTCTCGGCGTCCACGTCGTCCCCGGCCGACCGCTCCCAGTACGCCGTCCAGACCTGCTGCCCGGCGGAGAGGTCCGGGTGCACGAACACCGTGCCGCGGCCCCGCCACGCCGCCAGGCGCTCCGGCACCACGGGCAGCGGCGTCTCGCCGGTCACCGCCTCCAGATCCTCGACGCCGAAGGCGTACGGCAGCAGCTCGGCCATGCGCAGCGGGCGGGTCTTCGCCTCGATGAGGCACTCCGGGCCACCGTTCTCCCAGAGCAGCTGCCGGCAGCGGCCACACGGCATCAGCGGCTCGCCGGTCGCGTCGACGCAGGACAGGGCCACGATCCGGCCCCCGCCGGTGGCGTGCAGCGACGAGACCACGCCGCACTCGGCGCAGAGCACCACGCCGTACGCGGCGTTCTCCACGTTGCAGCCCACCACCACCCGGCCGTCGTCGACCAGGGCCGCCGCGCCGACCGGGAACTTCGAGTACGGCACGTACGCGTGCCGCATCACCTCGGTGGCGGCGGCGCGCAGCCGCGCCCAGTCGATCTCCATGTCGTGCTCTCCTGTCAGCCCTTGACGTACGGCTTGCCGTCGGCGGCCGGTGCCCGCACCCTACCGACCAGCCCGGCCACGGCCAGGATCGTCGCCAGGTAGGGCAGCATGGCCAGGAACTGGCTGGGGATCACACTGTTGATCGCGCCCAGGTAGGTGGCGAGCTGGTCGGCGAAGCCGAAGAAGAGGGCCGCCAGGAGCGCCCCCGTCGGGTTCCACCGGCCGAAGATCAGCGCGGCCAGGGCGATGAAGCCCTTGCCGCCGATCATGTTCTTGGTGAACGAGTAGAGCGCCAGCGTGTAGGAGGCGCCACCGATGCCGGCGACCACACCGGCCAGCAGCACGTTGCGGTAGCGCAGCCCGAGCACCCGTACGCCCAGCGTGTCGGCGGCGGTCGGGTGCTCGCCGACCGAACGGGTCCGCAGGCCCCACCGGGTGCGGAACAGCCCGAAGTGGATCACCAGCACCAGCAGCAGGCCGAGGTAGAGGAAGATGTTGGCCCGGAACAGCGCCGGCCCGAGCACCGGGATGTCCTTGAGCAGCGGGATCTCCCAGTTGCTGAACCGAGGCGCGCTGTTGTACTTCTCCGCGTTGGTCTGCATCAGCCGCTCGTAGAGGAAGCCGGTGACACCCACCGCGAGCAGGTTGAGCACGATCCCCATGACCGTCTGGTCGACCAGATAGCGGATGGAGAACACGGCGAGCAGCAGCGAGATGACCGCTCCACCGATCGCCGCGGCGACCAGGCCCACCCAGACGCTGCCGGAGATGCTGCCGAAGAGGGCGCCGCTGAAGGCGCCCATCAGCAGCTGCCCCTCGATGGCCACGTTGACCACGCCGGACCGCTCGCAGAGCACACCGGCGAGCGCGCCGAAGATCAGTGGCAGGGCCAGGATGAACGTGCCACGGATGATGTTGACCAACGGCATGAAGTTCTGCCCGGCCGGGGCCGCGGAGACCTGCCAGCAGAGGAACGACAGCACGAACGCGACGAGCCCGACGACGAGCACGGGGAGGAACCACCGCTTCGGCAGCGCGGCGAGCAGCACCGCGCCGGCGGCGGCCGCGATCGCACCGAAGAGGATCGCGCCGAACGTGCCGTTGATCTTCAGCGCGGCACCGGCCGCGTCCTCGCTGAGCGTGAAGCGGGCCTGCTGGTCGGTCGCGAGCGCGCCGAAGAGCACCGCCGCGAGCAGGCCGAGCGCCAGCAGCACGAGGCCTGCCTTGCGGCTGCGGGTCCAGAATCCCTCGTCGACCGGGGCGACCGCCACGTCGGGGACAGCCATGGTGGACATGAGTTACCAGCCCTTCGCCAGGCTCGTCTGCAACCGGGCGGCCCGTGCGGCCCGGAGCTGGAAGATCGCCTTCACCAGGGCCGGCGCGGCGATGAAGATGACGATCAACGCCTGGAGCACGGTGACCAGCTCCAGCGAGATCCCGGAGTACGACTGCATCCGGTTGCCACCGGCCTGCAACGCGCCGAAGAGCAGCGCGGCGAGCGCCACCCCCCACGGCTTCAGGCGGCCGAGCAGCGCCACCAGGATGCCGTCGAATCCGATCTGGGCCACCACCAGCGGCGTGAGCGCGCTGGCGGTCGAGCCGAGCACCATGTTCGACCCGCCCATGCCGGCGAGGAGACCGGCGAAGACCATGATGAGGACGAAGGTCCGGGTGACGCTGATGCCGGCGGTGCGGGCGGCGTCGGGGTTGGCCCCCACGGCCCGCAGTTCGAAGCCGAGCGTGGAGCGGTTCAGCAGCCACGCCACCGCCCAGGTCGCCAGGACGGCCAGCAGGATGCCGGCGTGCACCCGCAGGTTGTCGCCGAGCAGCCGCGGCAGCTGCGCCGAGGCGTCCACCGGCCTGCTGATCGCGTCGGTGCGGGTCGGGTCCTGCACCCCGTTCTGCACGATCAGCCAGGTCAGGAAGTACGTGGCGACGTAGTTGAGCATGATCGTGATGATCACCTCGTGGGCGCCGGTACGCGCCTTGAGGATGCCCGGGATGAAGCCCCAGATCGCGCCGCCGAGGGCGCCGGCGAGCACCGCGACGATCAGGTGCAGGCCGGGCGGGAGCGGCAGCAGGAAGCCGGCCAGCGCGGCCAGGATCACGCCGATCGTGGCCTGACCCTGCGCGCCGATGTTGAAGAGGCCGCCGCGGAACGCGAGCGCGACCGACAGGCCGGTGAAGACCAGCGGCGCGGTGTAGGTGAGCGTCTCGGAGATCGGCGCCAGGACGGCCTGCCAGCCGTTGTCGCCGTTCAACCAGCCGGAGAACGCCTCGGGGTCGAAGACCGCACCCTTGAAGAGGTTGGCGTACGCCTCGCTGACGAGCGTCCAGCTCGACTCGAGCGCGTCCGAGGGGCGGGCCGTGATGTAGGAGTACGTGGACAGGACCTCCGGATCAGAGATGATCATGAGGATCCCGCCGACCACGATCGCCAGCACCAGCGACAGCAGGGTCACGGTGACCGTGTTCGCGGCCCAGAGGTTGTCCACGAAGAGCCGGCCCAGGGACGGCTTCGGCTCCGGCGTAACGCCCGGACCGCCACCCGCCGGCCCGGCCTGCGGGATGGTGGCCGCCTCGGCGCGCTCGGTGTTGTCGAGCGAGTCCCGGGCCGCCTGCGCCTTGCTCGCCGGCTCCTTGTCCGGCGAGCCCGACTGCGCGTGGGGGGAACTCATGCCGTCACCTCGCTGCGCTCGGCGCCGCCACGGGGCATCACCGCGCCGTACTGATGATCCGCTCGCTGACGCTCGCTCATGCCTCGTCCTCGCTACCTGGGCCCTCGGTGCTCGCCGCCGCCCCGTCACCGTCCGCCGCGGCGCCGGTCCGCTCGGCCGCGACCTCCGGGCTGATGCCGGCCATGAGCAGGCCGATCTCCTCACGGGGGGTGTCCGGGCTCACGATGCCGATGATCCGGCCCCGGTACATGACCGCGACGCGGTCGGCCAGCCCGAGCACCTCGTCCAGCTCGCTGGAGACCACCAGGACCCCGGTGCCGATGTCCCGCTCGTGGATGACCTGGCTGTGGATGAACTCGATCGACCCGACGTCGACGCCGCGCGTCGGCTGCGCGGCGATGAAGAGCTTGAGCGGCCGGGAGAGTTCCCGGGCCACGATGACCTTCTGCTGGTTGCCGCCGGACAGGGTGCCCACCGGCGCCTCGGCGGAGGAGGTACGGACGTCGAACTGCGCGATCCGCTCCTTCGCCGAGCTCGCGATCGCGTCCGGCTTGAGCGCGAGCCCACCCGCGAACGGCGGCCGGTCGTAGATGTCCAGCACCAGGTTCTCGGCGACGCTGAACTCCTTGACCAGCCCGTCCACGCTGCGGTCCTCGGGCACGTAGCCCACACCGGCGCGGAGCACCTTCTTGGTCGACCAGCCGTCGATCCGCTCACCGTCGAGGGTGACAGAGCCGGCGAGCGCCGGGCGCAGGCCCATGATCGCCTCGATCAGCTCGGTCTGGCCGTTGCCCTGCACACCCGCCACGCCGAGCACCTCACCCGCGTGCACGGTCAGGTCGATGCCGTCGACGGCGCGGATCTGGCGGTCGTCGTCGACGACCAGGCCGGCCACCTCGAGCACCGGCTTGCCGGGCTTCGCCGGGGCCTTCTCGACGGTGAGCCGGACGTTACGGCCGACCATGAGTGCGGCCAGCTCGTCCCGGCTGGCCTCGGGGGAGGCGGTGCCGACGGTCCGGCCGCGCCGGATCACGGTGATGCGGTCGGCGATCGCCTTCACCTCGCCCAGCTTGTGGGTGATGAACACGATCGACTTGCCGGCCGCCTTGAGCGACCGCATGACCGTGAGCAGTTCCTCGGTCTCCTGGGGGGTGAGCACCGCGGTCGGCTCGTCCAGGATCAGCAGGTCGACGTCGCGGGTGAGCGCCTTGACGATCTCCACCCGCTGCTGGATGCCGACCGGGAGGTCCTCGATCACCGCGTCGGGGTCGACCCGCAGGCCGTACCGTTCGGAGACCTCGAGGACCTCCCGGCGGGCCCGGCGCCGGTCCAGGAAACCGGCGATGCCGCCCCGGACCTGCTCGGCACCGAGCATGATGTTCTCGGCGACGGTGAAGACCGGCACCAGCATGAAGTGCTGGTGCACCATGCCGATCCCCGCCGCGATGGCGTCGGAGGGCCCGCGCAGCTTCAGCGGCTCGCCGTCGACCAGGATCTCGCCCTCGTCGGGCTGGTAGAGCCCGTAGAGCACGTTCATCAGGGTCGACTTGCCCGCGCCGTTCTCGCCGAGCAGGGCGTGGATCTCACCAGGCTCCACCGTCAGATCGATGTGGTCGTTGGCGACCAGATCACCGAACCGCTTGGTGATGCCGCGCAGTTCGAGTCTCAGCGCAACCTCCCGGGAGTGCGAGCGATGGTGCAGCGTAGCTGCTGGCCGGCGCGGCCTCGGCGCCGGTCGCCGTGGCGCGCGACCGGCCGCCCCGGCCCGACGGTTACCCGCGGAGCCGGAGCGGCCGGATCGGTCGTACCTGGTGCCCGCCGGCTCCCCGATGCTCCCACCGGGAGGGCCGGCCGATCGTCACTTGGTCGGCTGCGCCTTCGAGGTGACGGTGATGGTGCCGGCGGCGATGTCCGCCTTGATCTTGTCGACCTCGGACTTCAGCTCGGCCGGGACCTTGCTGTCGAAGTCGTGGTACGGGGCGAGGGAGACGCCGTTGTTGGCCAGGGTGCCGACGAAGCCGGGCTTGGCCTGGAGCTTCTCGCCACCGGCGGCCTTGAGCACGGCCTCCTTGACGGCGTCCGGGATGTTCTTGACCACGGTGGTCAGGATCGCCGAGCAGTCCGGGGTGCTCTCGCAGCCGTCGACGTCCACCCAGATGGTGCTGAACCGGCCGTTCGAGGCCTTCGCCGCGGCGGTGGTGCCGAGGCCGGAGCCACCGGCGACCGGCATGACGATGTCCGCGCCCTGCGCGACCAGGGTGTCGGAGACCTTCTTGCCCTCGTCCTGCTTGGCGAAGTCGTTGGTGAAGGAGCCCTGCTGGGTCTCCTTGTTCCAGCCCAGCGCCTGGACGTTCTTGCCCTTGGTCTGGTTGTAGTACGCCACGCCGTCCACGAAGCCGTCCATGAAGATGGTCACCGGCGGGATCGGAATCGCGCCGTAGGTGCCCACCTTGCCGGTCTTGGTCATACCGGCGGCCAGGTAACCGGCCTGGAACGCGGCCTGGGCGGTGTCGAACTGCATCGGGTAGATGTTGTCCACACCGGGGTTGGCGTCGACGATGCCGAACTGCTGGTTCGGGTTCGCCTGGGCAATCTTCTTGGTGGCGTTCTCCATCAGGCCGCCGACGGCCAGGATGAAGTCGCACTTCTGGTTGACGTACTGCGTCAGGTTCGGCTCGTAGTCGGCCTCGGCCTTCGACGCGACGTACTTGATGTCGATGTTGCTGTTGGCGGCCTTGGCCTCCTCGAGACCCTTCCAGGCCGAGGCGTTGAACGACTTGTCGTCGATGCCGCCGACGTCGGTCACCATGCAGGCGCTGAACTTCTTGCCACCGTCACCGGCGCCGTTGTTCTCATCCGGCGCCTCCCCACACGCGGCGGCGCTCAGCACGAGCCCACCCGCCGCCACGATCGAGGCGATCCGCATCCCACGCACCGAGCGCAAGACGTCTCCTTCCCATCGCACACCGCGCCTTGTGCGGTGGCTGCCCTTGAGCCGGCCTGCGATTAGGCCGCCGGCATCCCAGATTACGGACGGGAGCGTACGCCCGCGCCCACCCACCGGCCGACAATCGTGCACGACTGTTGAGTGGCTGTTACCCCTACGTAACCGTTGCGTGGGGCAGATCACTCTTCGTGTTGGTGGACCTGCACCCCGCGTCGTGAAAGTCCGGTTCCGGAGGCGTCCGCTACGGCCGACGTTACCGCCAGAAGACGGCGACCGCCGCGTTGACCAGGGTCAACCCGATGATTGCGAGGAAGTGCCCCCGGTTGACCGTTTCCCGCTTCCGCGAGAAGAAGACCATGACGAAGATCAGCACGGCGATCACGCCCTTGGTGGCGAGCTTCGCCGGTGACGGCTCGTCGCCGTCCCGCAGCGGGGCGGCGAGCCCGATGCCGGTGAGTAGCTGGATCACGGCGCCCCAGAGCATGGCCGCATTGATGCGCAGCCGACCGCTGAAGTACTGGGCCAGGGAGCCACCCAGCAGCAGCGCGAATCCGATCAGATGGACGTAGAGAAGGATCAGCCTCAGTGCTTCCACGCACCCCATCCTCCCCTATCAACGACAGTTTGTAGTAGGGGGCCCGGGGCGCGTCGCGCCCCGGAACCTCCTCAGCTCGCCGCCACCGCCGGAGGTGGGGCCACGACGGTGCCGCGGTCCGCCGGCGCCCGCTCCGGGGCGGCCCGGCGGGCGACCAGCACCAGGGCCAGTCCGACCAGGGCGTACGCCGCCAGGACCGCCAGGGCCGGGCCCGCACCCGCGCCGTCGAAGAAGGCCGTCGACCGCAGCGCCGTGCCGCCGGCACCCACCGGCAGCCACTGCCCGACTTCGCCCCACGGTCGCGCAAGCAGCTCCGGGGCGGCGGAGACCGCCGAGAGCGGGTTGCCGATCAGGAAGACGAGCAGGGCGCCGAGCCCGATCCCCGGCCGGCCGAGGACCGCACCCAGCCCGGCCACCGTGGCAGCGGCCGCCAGCGCGAAGAGCCCCACCACGCCCGCCTCGGCGAGGCGGTTCCCGCCGAGCACGCCGAGCCAGTCGTGCAGCACGACCGCGCCCACCGCGCCGGCCAGCACGGCGTAGGCCACCAGCCCGGTCAGCCGGGCGGCCCGGCCCCGCACCAGCAGGGCCAGCAGGATCCCGGCGAGCATGCTGGTCATCACCAACGGCAGGAAGCCGGCGGCGAACCCGGCGCCACGCGGGTCGTCCGGAGCGGCCGGCACGACCGCCACGACCGGCACCGCCTGACCGCCGGAGAGTTGCCCGGCCGCCTCGGTGAGCAGAGCGGCCACGGTGGGGCTGGCCGCTGGCGCGGTGTGCAGGGCGACGCCGTCCGGGCCGGCCACGAACGCGGCGTACACGTCCCGGTCGCGTAGCGCCCGGTCGGCCGCCGCGGCGTCGGGCAGCGTGGTCACGGCGAAGGCGCCGGGCCGGGCGGCGGCGAGTCGGCCGGCCAGTTCGGCGGCCACGGGCGCGGGTCCGGCCACCGCGACCGGGAGGTCGCGCGGCGCCAGGTTGGCCGCCGGGGCGGCGAAGAGCGGTACGAGCAGCGCCTGCACCGCCACGGCCAGGACGGCGACCAGGAGGGCCAGCCGCACGGGCGGGCGGCTGTGGATGGGTGTCGGGGACATCGCGGTCTCCTCATAAAACGAACGCTCGTTCTCTGATACGAGGCTGCGCTGTCGCCACCACCCCTGTCAAGAACGAACGTTCGCTTTAAGCTGTGCGACGTGCCACGAGTCTCCGACGAACACCGCGCCGCGCGACGCCGGCAGATCATCGACGCCGCGCGCCGGTGCTTTCTGCGGGAGGGCTTCCACCGCACCTCGATGCAGGACGTGATCGCCGAGGCCGGCCTCTCCGTCGGCGCGGTCTACCGCTACTTCCCCAGCAAGAACGACCTGATCAACGCCATCGCCGAGCAGGCCATCGGCGGCGCCGGCCAGGTGCTGGCCGACGTGGCCCAGCAGGAGCCGCCGCTGCCGCTGCTGGAGGCGCTGGATCGGCTGCTGGGCTTCGTGGAGACCCAGCTCGGCCCGGACGGCGTCCTGCCCATCGCGATCCAGGTGTGGGGCGAGGCCCAACGCGACCCCACGCTCGCCGCCTTCGTGGCGGAGACCTACTCCGGGTTCCGCACCCAGTTCGGCGTGCTGGTCCGGCGCGCCCAGCAGACCGGCGAACTGCCCGCCGACGCCGATCCGGACGCCACCGCGGCGGCGCTGTTCGCCCTGGTCCCCGGCTGGTTCACCCAGCGCATCCTGACCGGCGGCCCGGACCGGGCCACGTACCTCGCCGGGGTCCGCGCCCTGCTCGGCGGCACCGCACGCCCGGCGTAGACCGCCGCCCCGGTCGCGCTCCACGAGCTTCCGTCAATCCGACACCGACGGTCCCGCTCGGACACTCCACGGAACGCGTCAGCCGATGCGCCACACCTGGAAGGTCGGGCCGTCACCGGGCAGCGACACCGTGCCGCCGGAGTCCGGGCGCAACGCGGGCGCGCCGCCGTAGACGTTCTCCGCGGCCCGCAGTCCGGACAGCCGGACCGGGCCGGTGGCCGCGCGGCGGGCCAGCACCAGGACGCTGCCGGCCGGGGACTCGCGCAGGAAGACCAGGGTGTCCGGGTCGTGGTGCACCCAGCGCAGGCCGCCGTGGCGCAGCGCCGGCTCGCGGCGGCGCAGCGCGACCAGCGCGCGGTACGCCGCGAACGTCGTCTCGTCCCACCGGTCCGGCCGGTGCCACGGCATCGGCGTACGGGACGCCTCGCCGTTGGTGCCGGTCAGCCCCAGCTCGTCCCCCGCGAAGATCATCGGAGTGCCCGGCATCGTGGCGAGCAGGCCGGCGGCCACCTCCTGCCGGGCGGCGTCACCGACGACCGTCCGGATGCGCGCCGAGTCGTGCGAGCCGAGCAGCTGCCACGAGTGCGCGTACGAGCGCCACGACACCAGGCTGCGGTAGGCGTTCATGGTGGCGAGCACCGCACCGGCGTCGCGGTGGCGGACCCCACCGGGCGTGCCGAGGAAGTTCGGCACCGGCTGGTCGCCGTGACGCAGCCAGGACCACACCGGGTCGGTGAAGCCGACGTAGTTCATCGTGCCGTGCCAGCCGTCCCGGTCCAGGTCACCGGTGTGGTCGTGACCGTGCTCGGCCATCAGCAGGCCGTCCGGTCGGGTCTGCGTGACCACCGCGCGTAGCAGCGCCGCCACCTCGTGGGTGTACGCGTCGGCGCCCCGCCGGCCCGTCATGTTGGCGACGTCGACGCGCCACCCGTCGAGCCCGTACGGCTCGCGCAGCCAGCGCCGCAGCACCGAGTCCGGCGCGGTGGCGAACCGGCGGCGCAGCTCCGCGCTGCCCCAGTTGAGCTTCGGCAGCGACTTCACCCCGTTCCACGACTCGTAGTCGCCGGTCACCTCGTCGAAGTAGTACAGGCCACGCTCCGCCGCCCGTACGTCCGAGGCCGCGGCGGTGAACCACCGGTGGGCGTCACCGGTGTGGTTGCTCGTGATGTCGCCGAGCAGCCGCCACCCGCGGGCGTGCACCGCGTCGGCGAGCCGGGCCAGCGCGGCGTCCCCGCCGAGCAGCGGATCCACCGAGTCGAAGTCGGACGCGTCGTAGCGGTGGTTGGAGCGGGCCGGGAAGATCGGGGTCAGGTAGACGGTGTTCACCCCGAGCCGGTCCAGGTGGTCCAGGTGCTCGGTGATCCCGTCCAGGTCGCCGCCGTAGACCTGGTACGGCGTCTCCGGGCCCCGGCCGATCACCGGGGTGTCCCAGTCGCACGGGATCGCCCACCCGGGCAGGACCCTTCCCTCGGCCGCCGCCGATCGGGCGAACCGGTCCGGGAAGATCTGGTAGATCACGGCGTCGCGCGCCCAGTCGGGCGGCGGGGCGTGGCTGACCAGCCGGAAGTCGCCATGGTCCGGAACGTCGTGGTCGACCAGGCCGGCCGCGTTGAGCCAGCGGTAGCCGCGGGCGCCGGTGAGCAGGAACCGGTAGTTGCTCACCGGGTTGCGCACCTCGACCGGCGCCCGCCACCACACCTCGTCACCGTCGACCCGATCCACCACCGCCTCGGTGAACCGGGGCTCACCGTCGCCTGTCGTCCGCACGTGCACCTGGCGGACGTCCGTCCCGGCCGGCACCCGGACGAGGACGTCGACGGTGTCCCCGAGCGACGGGGCCTGCTCGGGGACGTACAGCGCGGAACCGTCGTGGTGAGGTTCGAGAGGCACGGAGCTATCCCTTCACCGCTCCGGAGGTGAGGCCGGAGACGATGTAGCGCTGGAGGAACTGGAAGACCAGCACGGTGGGGATCGCGGTGAGCAGCGTGGCCACCGCGAAGATCCCGAAGTTGTTGTTGCGCTCGTCGCCCTGCAGCAGGCCGTACATGCCGACCGCGAGGGTCTTCGACCCGGTGTTCGTGAGGAACACGTTCGCCATCAGGAACTCGTTGATGGTGCCGATGAAAGCGAGCAGCCCGGTCACCGCGAGGATCGGCGTCACCAGCGGCAGCATGATCCGGAAGAAGATCTGGGCGTGCGAGGCGCCGTCCATCGTGGCCGACTCGTCCAGCTCCCTCGGCAGGGTGTCGAAGAAGCCCTTCATGAGCCAGGTGTTCACCCCCAGCGCGCCACCCATGTAGAGGAGGAAGAGCCCCCAGGGCGTGTTGAAGCCGATCGCCGGCCACAGGTCGGTGACCGTCGTGAAGATCAGGAAGATCGCCACGATCGCCAGGAACTGCGGGAACATCTGGATCAGCAGCAGCGAGAGCAGCCCGACCCGGCGGCCGCGGAACCGCATCCGGGAGAAGGCGTACGCCGCCAGCGCCGAGAGGACGATCGAGGCCAGCGAGGCGAGGCCGGCCACGAGCAGCGAGTTGACGAACCATCGTTCGAACGCGGTCCGCGCGAACAGTTCGCCGACGTTGCCGAACGACACCCCCTCGGTCGGCACCAGCGCGGTCGAGGAGAGGGTGCCCAGCGGGTTGAGCGCCGCGGAGAGCACGAACACGATCGGGAAGAGACTGAACAGGACGGCGAGCACGGCGACGAGGTGCCGCCAGCCGACCTGCGCGAACCAGCGGTCGTTCCGCCGGCCGGCGGGGCGCCCGGTCGGCGGGGAGCCGGTCACACCTCCACCGGCGGGAGCGGTGCGGACGGTCACGCGTACACCTCCTCGTGCTGGCGGGTGCGCCGGAAGCTGACGGCCGAGACCACCGCGACGATCGTGAAGATGAAGAGCGAGATGGCCGCGGCGAACCCGAACTCGGCGCCCTGCCCACCGAACGCCAACCGGTAGGTGTAGGTGATCAGCAGGTCGGTGGCGCCGTTGGTCGAGTTGTCGGCCGGGAAGGGCCCACCCTCGGTGGTCAGGTAGATCGCGTTGAAGTTGTTGAAGTTGTACGCGAACGACGAGATCAGCAGCGGCGAGAGCGCGACGAGCAGCAGCGGCAGCGTGACGGCGCGGAACGACTGCCACGGTGAGGCGCCGTCCACCGAGGTCGCCTCGGTCAGCTCGCGCGGGATGGCCTGGAGCGCCCCGGTGGCCACCAGGAACATGTACGGGTAGCCGAGCCAGAGCTGCACGAGCAGCACCGCGGCCCGGGCCGACCACTCCTGGCCGAACCAGTTCACGCCGAGCCCGAAGAGGTTGTTGATGAGGCCGAAGTCGGTGTTGAACATGTCCCGCCAGACGAGCAGCATCGCGAACGACGGCATGGCGTACGGCAGGATCAGCAGCACCCGGTAGAGGTTGGTGCCCCGCACCCGCGGCGAGTGCAGCGCGAGCGCGACCAGCGTGCCCAGGAGGAACGTGCCCCCGGTGGAGCCGATGGCGAAGGCGAAGTTCCAGATCAGCGTGCCGAGGAACGGTCCGGAGATGTTCGGGTCGGTGAGCACCCGGGTGAAGTTGTGCAGCCCGACGTTGACCTTCCACCCCTGCGCCAGCCGCTCGCCGTCGTCGGACACGAAGGAGCCGACGGACTCGTCCGCCGTCCAGGTCCGGCCGGTCTCGGTGTCGCGGACGCAGTCGCACGCGGCGTCGTACGCCCGGACCGCCTTGCCCTCGTAGGCGCGGGACAGGCCCGCGGAGCGCAGGGCGCCCCCGGCGGTCGGCACGACCAGTTCGGTGATCTCCTGGCTGCGCGCGCTGGCCTGGCCGAAGTTCAGCACGGTGTAGCCGTCGGCGGCGGTGACCCTCCCGCCCGGCGCCACGGTGACGTCCCCGGCGTCGAGCCGGCGCAGCCCGTCGGCGTCGCCGACCGAGACGGTGCCGGTGCCCGGGTCGGTGACCAGGAAGACCAGCGCACCGGTGGCCGGATCGCCCTCGGTGGCGACGGAGAGGGCGTACTCGGTGGAACCGGGCACCTGCTTCACCGAGGCGGTCTGGATGGCGACCACCGCGTCCTGCTTGCTGCCCCGGTGCCCGTCACCGAAGTTCGTGAACGCCGTGCTGGCGGTGTAGAGCACCGGGAAGACCTGGAACGCGATCAGGAAGAGGGTGCCCGGCACCAGGTACTTGGCCGGGACGTGCCGACGCGTGAGATAGAGGTAGAACAGGCCGGCGGTGGTGGCGACCAGCAGGGCCAGCCCGACCCACTTCTCCGCCTCTACCAGCGGGAAGGCCGCCCAGATCGCGATCCCGGCCACGAGGCCGAGCAGGACCACCTTGACCGCGAGGCCGGTCAGGGTGGTCGGCGCGTGGTCACGCGCGGTACGGCGCTTCGCGGGCCGGGAGCCGACGGGCTCCCGGCCCGGGGCCTGCGCGGACCCCGGGCCGGACAGCGACGTGCTCATTACTTGATCTGGCCTGCGATGGTCTGGCCGGCCGCGGTGATGGTCTTGGCCGGGTCGGCGCCGCCGATGACGGCCGCCTCCGCCTTGCCGAACGGGTCCCAGATCGCGGCCATCGCGGGGATCGCCGGGAGGACCTGGCCGTTCCTGCCGGCCTCGGTGAACTTGGTCAGGTCCGGGTCGGAGCCCTTGACCTGGTCGAGCGCGGCGGTGAGCGCCGGCGGCCGGGGCTCGGCCTGGTACAGGGCGACGGCCAGGTCCGGCTTGGTCACGTAGTTCGTCACGAACTCCTGCGCCAGGGCCTTGTTCTTGCCCTTCGACGCGACGTAGAAGGCCTGCACGCCGACGAACGGCTGCGCCTCCTTGCCGCCCGCGAAGCCCGGGATCGGGGTGATGTCGTAGGTGATGTTGGCCTTCTTGACGTCCGCCACGGCCCACGGCCCGGAGACGAGGAAGGCGCACTTCTTGCCGGTGAAGGTGGCGATCGAGTTCTCCGGCGTGATGGAGCGCTTCAACGCCCCCTCGCCCTTCTCCCCCAGCGCGCCGATCTTCTTGAACGCCTCGATCGACTCCGGCTTGCCGACGCCCAGGTCCTTCGGGTCGTAGTCACCGTTCGCCCCGGTGCCGAAGAGGTAGCCGCCGGCCGAGGTGTAGAGCGGGTAGATGTGGTAGGCGTCGCCGTTCTGCCCGGACTGGAGGCAGAGGATCTCGCTGGCCTTCTTGTCCGCCTTGAGCTTCTTACCCGTGGCGACCAGGTCCTCGATGGTCTTCGGCGCCTCGGGGGCCAGCGCCGTGTTGCGGATCAGCGCCAGGTTCTCCATGGCGTACGGCACGCCGTAGACCTGACCGTTGAACGTGACGGCCTTGACGGCGGTCTCGTTGAACGCGCTCTTCTGGTCGGCGGCGAGCTGCACCGGATCGATGGCGCCGTTCTGCACCATGTTGCCGATCCAGTCGTGCGCGCCGACGACGACGTCCGGGCCGCTGCCCTGCTGCGAGGCGGTCACGAAGTTGGTCTGCAGGTCCTTCGAGACGGCCTGCACCTCGACGGTGACGCCGTTCTCCTGGCCGAACTTCTCGGCGAACGGCTTGAGGGCCTCGGTCCGCTTGTCGTCGGCCCAGATGACCAGCTTGCCGCCGGTCGCCGTGGGGGACTCGTTCGTGGCCGGCTCGTCGCTGTCGCCGCCACAGCCGGAGGCGGCGAGTGCCAGGGCGAGGACGGCGACCACACCCGCGGTACGGATGCGCATCGGTACTCCTGTCGTCATGGCGGCGCTGCCGGGGGAAGGGCGGGCCGCCAGTGGAAACGTTCCGAAGGTTCTTGCCAACCGGCGCGCGTACGCAGCGCCGCTGCTCACGTGTGTTGCCGGGACGTTAGCAAGGGGTTTCAGATAATGGAAGGGCTTGCAAGCCTGTACGCAAGAACTTGCCCTTGGGCTAGAGTGCCGCCATGCGCGCTCGACTGTCCGACATCGCCCAACAGGCCGAAGTCAGCGAGGCCACGGTGTCGCGGGTGCTCAACGACCGCCCCGGTGTCGCCCCGGAGACCCGCCAGGCCGTCCTCACCGCCCTCGACGTGCTCGGCTACGAGCGCCCGGCCCGGTTGCGCAAGCGCAGCGCCGGCCTGGTGGGCCTGGTGGTGCCGGAGCTGGACAACCCGATCTTCCCCGCCTTCGCCCAGGTCATCGAGTCGACCCTCGCGCAGAGCGGCTTCACCCCGGTGCTCTGCACGCAGACGGCCGGCGGTGTCACCGAGGACGAGTACGTCGAGATGCTGCTGGACCGGCAGGTCTCCGGGATCGTCTTCGTCTCCGGCCTGCACGCCGACACCGCGGCCAACCACGACCGCTACCGGGCGCTGATCGCCCGCCCGCTCCCGATCGTGATGATCAACGGGTACGTGCCGGACGTCGCCGCCCCCTTCGTCTCCTGCGACGACAGCGAGGCGGCCGAGCTGGCCGTCGCGCACCTGGTCGCGCTCGGCCACCGGCGCATCGGCCTCATCACCGGCCCCGACCGGTTCGTGCCGGTGCGGCGCAAGGTCGCCGGCTGGCGCAACGCCATGACCCGGCTGGCCGGCCTCTCCGAGTCCGACCTGGACGAGCTGGCCGAGCTGACCCTCTTCGGCGTCGAGGGCGGCGAGGCGGCGGCCGGCCGGCTGCTCGACCGCGGGGTCACCGGCGTGGTCTGCGGCTCCGACCTGATGGCCCTCGGCGCCGTCCGGGCGGCCCGGCAGCGCGGCCTGTCCGTGCCGGCCGACCTGTCCGTGGTCGGTTACGACGACTCGCCGCTGATGGCCTTCACCGACCCGCCGCTGACCACCATGCGGCAGCCGGTGACCGCGATGGCGGTGGCCGCCGTGCGGGCCCTGGTCGACGAGATCAATGGGCATGGCGCCCCGAACTCGGAGTACCTGTTCCGCCCCGAGCTGGTGGTCCGCGGCTCCACCGCGGTCGCGCCCGCGGCGCCGGCCCGCCCGGCCGGGGCCGCGGCGGGCGGGCGCCGCCCGTCCCCGCCCGCGCTGGCCGTACCGGCCTGACGCCCGCGGCGCTCCGCGAGCGAACGCGCGACGAGCGCCAGCGCCGAACGGCGAGCGGCGCTCCACGAGCGACGAAACTCTTGCGCAAGAAATGCTTGACGCTTTCAGCTTCCGGCCGGCATTCTGCTCAGACGCCCGTGCCGTCCGCGTGCCGGGCGCCGCCGTACCGCGCCTGAGAACGGGGACCGTCCCATGACCGCCAACCGCCCCACCCCGCTGACCGACGACCCCGACTGGTGGCGCTCCGCAGTCGTCTACCAGGTCTACGTCCGCAGCTTCGCCGACGCGAACGGTGACGGCGTCGGTGACCTGGCCGGCATCCGGCGGCGCCTGCCGTACCTGCGTGACCTCGGCGTCGACGCGCTCTGGCTGACCCCCTTCTACACCTCGCCGATGATCGACGGCGGGTACGACGTGGCCGACTACCGCGACGTCGACCCCATCTTCGGCACGCTCGCCGACTTCGACGCGATGATCGACACCGCGCACACCCTGGGGCTGCGGATCATCGTCGACCTGGTGCCCAACCACACCTCCAGCGCGCACCCCTGGTTCGTCGCGGCACTCGCCGCCTGGCCCGGCTCGCCGGAGCGCGCCCGCTACCTCTTCGCCGACGGCCGGGGCGAGCAGGGCGAACTGCCGCCCAACGACTGGGAGAGCATCTTCGGCGGCCCCGCCTGGACGCGGGTGCCCGACGGCCAGTGGTACCTGCACCTGTTCGACCCGGCCCAGCCGGACCTGAACTGGCGGCACCCCGAGGTCCGCGCCGAGTTCGAGGAGATCCTCCGCTTCTGGCTGGACCGTGGGGTCGACGGCTTCCGGATCGACGTGGCCCACGGAATGATCAAGGCCGAGGGGCTGCCGGACGTCGGCTTCAGCACGATGACCACCGGCCGGCGACAGGTCGAGCTGCTCGGCAAGGGGCGGCTCCCCTACTTCGACCAGGACGAGATCCACGAGATCTACCGGGCCTGGCGACCCATCCTGGACAGCTACCCGGGCGGACGCATGGCGGTCGCCGAGGCGTGGGCCGAGACCCCGCAGCGGCTCGCCCGCTACATCGGCCCGGACGAGCTGCACCAGGCGTTCAACTTCGACTTCCTCGACGCCACCTGGTCGGCCGAATCCTTCCGCAAGGTGATCGACACCGCCCTGGCCGAGGCGGCCATCGTCGGCGCGCCGACCACCTGGGTGCTGTCGAACCACGACAAGCAGCGGCACGTCACGCGCTACGGCGACGGGCCGGAGGGCCTGCGGCGGGCCCGCGCCGCCGCCCTGCTCATGCTCGCCCTGCCCGGGTGCGCGTACGTCTACCAGGGCGAGGAGCTGGGCCTGCCGGAGGTGCTCGACCTGCCCGACGAGCTACGCCAGGACCCGGCGTTCCGGCGCACCGGCGAGAGCCGGGACGGGTGCCGGGTGCCGATCCCGTGGAGCGGCGAGCTGCCCCCGTACGGCTTCGGGCCGGACGGGTGCGAGCTGAGCTGGCTGCCGGCCCCGGCGACCTGGGCCGCGCTCTCGGTCGCCGCCCAGACCGGCGTGCCCGGCTCGACCCTGGAGCTGTACCGCGCCGCGCTGCGGGTCCGGCGCGCGCACCCGGCGCTGGCCGCCGCCGACGGCGGGATCACCTGGCTGGAGACCGCGCCCGGCGTGCTGGCCTTCTCCCGGACCGGAGGCGACGCCGTGCTGACCTGCGTGGTCAATATCAGCGACGCACCGGCGCTGATCAGCGGATACGGCGACCCTGTCGTCACCAGCGAGCCGCTCACCGCCCGGAACGGCGGTCACCTGCTCCCGGTCGACGCCGCCGCCTGGTTCGAACGCCGCTGAGCGGGTAAGCCGTCAGCGACCTGGTCGTCCGTCGTGCTCCGCGCCGGCGGGCGGCTGGGCACCGACCCCTTGTGGTGGGGGGTGAGGTGGCACCGGCGCCTCGCGGGGTTCCGCTCCGCGGGGCGCCGGCGTCCGTCCGCGCCGCCCGCCCGACCCGTGGCCGGCGCCCGTCCCGGGTCCGGCGAAGACCGGTTCGCCGACCTCGTCGCGCCACAGTGGCCGGTCCCGTGTGTCGGCGCCGTCCCGCCCGGGTACCGCAAGGGGGACCGGGATCGGAGGTGGCGTGATGGTGGCACGGGTGACCCAGTACACGCTCGACGTCGAGGACATCGACCTCATGGTGGCCTTCTGGTCCGCCGCGCTCGGCTACACCGTGGCGAAGGGCGACGACGGCAGCGCGAAGCTCTGGCCGCCGCGAGGTGAGAGCGGGCCGACCATGTGGCTCCAGGGCTCCGGCACCGCCAAGCACGGCAAGAACCGGCTGCACCTCGACCTGGTCAGCGACGGGGACGCGGAGGCGGAGGTACGACGCCTCGTCGGCCTGGGCGCGCGGACGGCGGACGTCGGCCAGACCGGTGACGAGCAGTTCGTGGTGCTCGTCGACCCCGAGGGCAACGAGTTCTGCGTGCTGGACCAGGCACCGGTCCGACCCTGACCGGGCCGCCTCGCGCCCCGGTCGGCGGACACGCGCGTTCACCCGCACGCGCCGGCCCGCCGCCGGCGGCTCGGCACCTGCTGCGGATGCGTGGCGGCGCGGTCGACCGGGAGGCGCGAGCGGTCTCCGCTCAGGCTCCCTTGGCGGTGAGGATCTCCGCGATGCGGCGGAACCCGGCCCGCAGCTCGGCCTCGGTCGGCGGGGCGACCGGCTCCCCGCGCCCGGCCTCGTCCGCCGCCGCGTCCAACTCCTCGTCGATGGTGTCCTCGAAGTCGCCGTAGAGGTCGGCCTGGTCGGCCTGCGCCGCCTCGTCGGCCGCGGCGATCTGCGCGGCCGCGATCTCACTGCGGATCTCCTCGGCGGAGAGGGCCGGCAGCAGCGGCTCCACGACGGCCATCAGCTGCTCCTCGGCGACCACCGCCTCGGCCAGGGCGAGCGCGTGTGGGCGCTCGTACGGGCCGCAAACCACCGGCTCCCACTCGTCGTCGTCACCGAGCGGGCCGAACGTGATGATCCACGGCAGGCCGAGCATCGGCGAGTCGCTCGGCAGGTCCAACGTCACGAGTGCGCCCACCGGCTCATCATGGTCCGTTACCCCGAACCTCCGTGGAGGATTCGCCCGATCCTCCTCCCGTCCGGCAGGGGTCGCGGACGTGCTCGCCCGGCGCCTCAGCCGGGCCGGGACGCGTCGAGGGCCGAACGCACAAGCGCGAGCGCCGCGCCCGGCGGCACACCGAGCCGGCGGGCCACGGAGGCGTACTCCGCGGCGGCCCGCTGCAACCGGTCCATCGCGTCGTCGCGCCCCGGCGCCACGAACGTGCCGTTGCGACCCCGCGTCTCGAGCAGCCCGGCGCCCTCCAGTTCGCGGTACGCCCGGGCAACCGTGTTCGGCGCGAGGTGGAGGTCGGCGGCGAGCTGCCGCACGGTCGGCAGCCGGGTGCCGACGGGCAGCCGGCCGTCCCCGATCATCTCGGCCAGCTGCCCCCGTACCTGCTCGTACGGCGGCACGGACGAGTTCAGGTCCACCGAGATCAACATGTCCGGCTCCTGGCTGGTCATCCGGCACCTCCCGGTACGCCGGGCTCGGTCTCCTCGTCGAGGTCCGCCGGGGCCGGCCCCTCCGCCAGGTCGACCACGCGGCCCCGTCTGCTGGTCGCGGCGAGGGCCGCGCCGAACAGCAGCAACTGGTTGAGCAGGTAGAGGTAGAGCAGCAACCCGACCGCGCCGGCCACCACGGTGTACGCCGGGTTCCGCTCGGTGCGCACGACGTAGTACCGGCCGACCGTGTTGAGCAGCGTGATGCCGACCGCCATCAGCCACACCACCGGGCGCAGCCGCGACCGGCTCATCCGCAGCCGGGGCACCGCGACCAGCAGCAGCGTGGCGAGGACCGCGTTGACCACCACGCTGAGCACCGCGCTGAGCGTCGTGAGACCGAGCGACCCGGTGCTGCGCAGCAGCCAGCGCAGCACCGACTCGAGCGCGTCGACAGCGGCCACCGACAGGCCGAGCAGCACGAAGACGACGACCATCACGCCGATGTCCACGAGCCGGCGGATGACGAAGTTGCCGGGCTGCTGGTTGAACCCGTAGATCAGCCGCTGGGACGACCGGATGGCCTCGATCCACCCGATGCCCGTGAAGGCCAGGATGACGAGGCCGATGACGCCGACGGTGCCGCTGCTGTTGTTGATCTGTTCCGGGTCGAGGAACGGGAGGTTGTCCCGGAGGAAGTCGGCCGCGGCGGCGCTGACCTCGTCGTTGTCGTCCAGGATCGCGCCGAAGATCGCGTACGCGACCAGCGCGAGCGCGAAGACGGCGAAGAAGCCGTAGTAGGCCATCGCGGCGGCCAGCCGGCCGCCGATCACCCGGCCGTACAGCTCACCCGCACGCCAGACGTGGTCGAAGACCGGTGACCGGCCGCGGGCGGCCTCCACCCGGCGACCGATCGCCGCCTCGACCCGGCCGATCACGTTCACGCCGTCATCCTCGCCGATGTCGTCGCGTTGCGGGAGCAACCCTCCCGGGCGAGCCCGCGGCCCGGGCGGTCAGGCGCCCAGCCGGAAGTCCCGGCGTGGCTGCCACCGGGCCTGCCCGCTGTGCGAGAAGAGAGTGAACGCCTCCACCTCGAACATGGCCGAGAAGTCGGCCAGGTCCTCGTACGCCTTGTCGAGCGCCTCCGGCGCGACGTCCTGCGCGACCGTGACGTGCGGGTGGTAGGGGAACCGTGCCTCCCGGCGCAGCTCCGGCGCGGCGCCGATGGCGGCGGCGAGCAGCTCGCACTCGCTGATGCCGGCCGCGACCGCCACGAACACCACCTGCGTGACCGGGCGGAAGGTGCCGGTGCCCCGCAGGTGCAGCGTGAACGGCAGGTGCGCGGCGGCGACCCCGGCGAGGTGTCGCTCCACGGCGGGCAGCGCGGCCACCGGGATCTCGGTCGGCCCGAGCAGTGTCACGTGCGCGGGGATGTCCGCCGCCTGTGGGTCACCCGCCTCGGCCCGTCGCCGGGTGAGCTGGGCGCCCCACGGCTCCGGGATGTCCACGGCGACGCCGATCTGGATGAGGTCGCCCTCCCTCGGCGCCTCGTCCCTGCGCTCCACGCTCTGCGCCACCTCTCCGGCCACCGGCCCGTCCCACCGCCTCGCGTCGCGTCGACTACTCGCCGCGCACGGGCGGGAAGAAGCCGATCCGCTCGTACGTGGTGGCCAGCGTCGGTGCGGCCACCGCGCGGGCCTTCTCGGCGCCGGTCGCGAGCAGCTTGTCCAGCTGGGCCGGGTCGTCCAGGTAGCCGCGGGTGCGCTCCTGGATCGGGCGGACGAACTCAGCCACCACCTCGGCCAGGTCCTTCTTGAGGTCGCCGTAGCCCTTGCCGGCGTACGCGGCGACCAGGTCGTCGATGTCGCGACCGGCGAGCGCCGAGTAGATCGTGAGCAGGTTGGACACGCCCGGCTTGCCCTCGGCGTCGAAGACGATCTCCCGGCCGGTGTCGGTGACCGCCGAGCGGATCTTCTTGGCCGTGCGCGCCGGATCTTCCAGCAGGTCGATGATGCCGGCCGGTGAGGACGACGACTTCGACATCTTCGCGGTCGGTTCCTGCAGGTCGGTGATCTTCGCGGTGTCCTTCACGATGTGCGGCGCGGGCACCGTGAAGGTCTTGCCGAACAGCGAGTTGAACCGCTGCGCCAGGTCGCGGGAGAGCTCCAGGTGCTGCCGCTGGTCCTCGCCGACCGGCACCGCGTCGGCCTGGTAGAGCAGGATGTCGGCGGCCTGGAGGATCGGGTAGGTGAAGAGGCCGACGCTGGAGCGGTCGCTGCCCTGCTTCTGCGACTTGTCCTTGAACTGGGTCATCCGGCTGGCCTCGCCGAACCCGGTGATGCAGCCGAGCACCCAGGCCAGCTGCGGGTGCTCGGGCACCTGCGACTGGACGAAGAGGGTGCTGCGCTCCGGGTCGAGGCCCAGGCCGAAGAGCTGCGCCGCGGCGATCCGGGACCGCTGCCGGAGCACCTTCGGGTCGTGCCCGGCGGTGATCGCGTGCAGGTCGACCACGCAGTAGAACGCCTCGTGCGTGTCCTGCAACGCCACCCAGTGCCGCAACGCGCCCAGGTAGTTGCCGAGGTGGAACGAGTCGGCCGTCGGCTGGATGCCGGAGAAGACGCGGGGTCGGGCGGGAACGTCGGGCATGGCGTCAATTCTGTCAGCACGCCCGAGCGGCCGTCATGACGGCCCGGCGGGTCGGCCGCCGCGTGCCGGCGCCGGCGTCGCGACCTCCCGCCGCTGCTCCGGCAGGCGTACGGCGGAGACCGCGAGCCGGGCCACCCGCCGGCCCTCCAGCGCCAGCACCCGCAGCAGCCAGCCGCCGGGCTGCTCGCCCGGTCCACCGGCGCCGGTGTCGGCCGGTCCGGGCGGCACCGGCACCTCGTCGCCGGCGACCGGCAGCCGTCCCAGCGCCGCCATCACGTACCCGCCGACCGTCTCGTACGGACCCGCGGGGAGCGGGATCCCGGTCCGCTCGGCGAAGTCGGCGAGGTTGAGCCGACCGTCGACGACGGCGGGCAGTCCGGCGTACACCGGGTCGGGCGCGTCGTCGTACTCGTCGTGGATCTCGCCGACCAGCTCCTCGATCAGGTCTTCCAGGGTGACGATCCCCGCGGTGCCGCCGTACTCGTCGACGATGACCGCGAGGTGCTGCCCCTCCCGGCGCATCTCGGTCAGCGCGGCGAGCACCCGTTTGCTGCCGGGCAGCCGCTTCACCTCCCGGGTCAGCTCGCCGACGGTGACGCACGGGTCGACGTCCGGGCGCAGCAGCACGTCGCGCAGGTGGACGAAGCCGACCACGTCGTCGTGGGTGCCGTCGGTGACCGGGTAGCGGGTGTGCGTCTCCTGGCGGACCAGCCGTGCCGCCTCGACGATGGTGAGCGCGGCGGGGAGGAAGACGACCTCGGTGCGGGGCATCATCACCTCGCGCACCAGCCGCGCGCCGGCCACCAGCACCTCGTCGATGATCCGGCGCTCGTCCGCGTCGAGCAGGGTGTTCGCCGCCACCAGGTCACGCAGCTCGGCCTCGCTGATGCGTTCCCGGCCGGCCGCGGGGCTCGCCCCGAGCAGGCCGGTGACGCGCCGGGTCGCCGCGTCGGCGGCCCGCACCACCATCCGGGCCACGGCGCGGGCGACGGGCCCCGGTTCCCGGCCGGGGCGTCGCCGCGCGCGTCGCCGGTGCTCGGGACCGCCCGCTTCCCGCATGTCAGAGATGGTAGACAGCGGCGGCCTTCCCGCACCGGCCTTCGGCCACCGGCGACCGCGCGTCGCCCGGCCCCCGGCGCCGGGTCCGCGACCCCGCCACCGTGTTCAACTCTGTTGAATCGTGAGAGTTTATGATGGAATCAGTTTTCCCGGCGGGCGGAGCAGGGCCGCCGCGCCCGCCCGTAGGGTGAGCACCGATACCGGCCGCGCGCCGAGCCGGCCAGGCAGGAGGCTACGAGGTGAAACTTCTCGTCACCGGGGGCGCCGGTTACATCGGCAGCGTGGTGACCCGGATGCTGCTCGACGCCGGCCACGAGGTGGTCGTCCTCGACGACCTGCGCACCGGGCACCGGGTGGCGCTCGCCCCCGAGGCCACCCACGTCGACCTACCGGTGCACGAGGCGGCCAAGGTGGTCACCCGGGAGGCGGGCTTCGACGGGGTGCTGCACTTCGCCGCCCTCATCGCCGCCGGCGAGTCGATGGTGAAGCCGGAGCTCTACTGGCACACCAACACCATCGGGTCGATCGCGCTGATCGACGCGGTCCGCGCCGCGGGGGTACCCCGCATGGTCTTCTCCTCCACCGCCGCGGTCTACGGCAACCCCACCGAGCTGCCGATCCCGGAGACGGCCGTGACCGCGCCGACCAACACGTACGGGGCGACGAAGCTCGCCGTTGACATGGCGCTCACGTCCGAGGCGATCGGGCACGGCCTCGCCGCCGTCTCGCTGCGCTACTTCAACGTGGCCGGCGCCCACCTCACCGGCGACCTCGCCCTCGGCGAGCGGCACGACCCGGAGACCCACCTCATCCCCATCGCGCTGGAGGTCGCCGCCGGCCGGCGGGAGAAGCTCCAGCTCTTCGGCGACGACTACCCCACCGTCGACGGCACCTGCGTACGCGACTACATCCACGTGGCCGACCTCGCCCGCGCCCACCTGCTCGCGCTGGACGCCGCCACCCCCGGCCAGCACCGGATCTACAACCTGGGCAACGGCAACGGCTTCACCAACCGGCAGGTGGTCGACGTGGTCCGCGAGGTCACCGGGCACCCGCTGCCCGTGGAGGTCGCGCCGCGTCGCGAAGGCGACCCCGCCGAGCTGGTCGCCAGCTCCCACCTGGCCCGCGAGGAACTGGGCTGGGTGCCGCGCAAGCCGACGCTGCACGACATGGTCGGTGACGCCTGGGCCTTCTACCGCACGCACATCCTGGAGCAGGCATGAGCCGGATCGCCGACCGGGCCGCCGACGGCTTCCGCCAGCAGTTCGGCGAGGCGCCCGCCGGCCGCTGGGCGGCGCCGGGGCGGGTCAACCTCATCGGTGAGCACACCGACTACAACGACGGCTTCGTCCTCCCCTTCGCGCTGCCCCTGCGCACGGTGGCCGCCGCCGACCGGCAGGACGGCGCACGCTGGACGGTCTGGTCGGAGCTGTCCGGCGAGACGATCAGCTTCGGCGCCCACGAGGTCGACGAACCGGGCGGAGTCACCGGCTGGGGCGCGTACGTCGCCGGGGTGGTCTGGGCACTGCGCGAGGCCGGCCACGACGTGCCGGGCGCCCGCCTGGCCATCGCCTCCGACGTACCGCTCGGCGCGGGGCTGTCCTCCTCGGCCGCCCTGGAGGCGGCGGTGCTGACCGCCCTCGTCGACCTGGGCGGCCTCGACCTGCCCGCCGAGCGGCAGCCCCGGCTCGCCCAGCGCGCCGAGAACCGCTACGTGGGCGCGCCCACCGGGATCATGGACCAGTCCGCGGCCATCCGCTGCCGTGCCGGGCACGCACTCTTCCTCGACTGCCGCACCGAGGCCGTCGAGCACATCCCGTTCGACCTCCAGGCCGCCGGGCTCGCCGTCCTGGTGATCGACAGCCACGCCCCGCACCGCCACGCCGACGGCGAGTACGCCGCCCGCCGCCGCTCCTGCGAGGCCGGGGCCGCCCAGCTCGGCGTGGCGGCGCTGCGCGACATCGACGTGGCTCAGCTCGACGCCGCGCTCGCCCGCCTCGACGACCCGGAGACCCGCCGCCGGGTCCGCCACGTCGTCACCGAGGACCAGCGGGTGCTGGACACCGTGGCGCTGCTGCGCGCCGGCCGCGCCCGCGAGATCGGGCCGCTGCTCACCGCGTCCCACGTCTCGATGCGCGACGACTTCGAGATCACCGTGCCGGAGATCGACACCGCCGTCGAGGCGGCGCTCTCGGCCGGCGCGCTCGGCGCCCGCATGACCGGTGGCGGCTTCGGCGGCTGCGTGCTCGCCCTGGTCGAGGCGGACGCCGCCGACAAGGTGGCCGACGCCGTCACCGCCGCGTACGCCGAGCAGGGCTTCCAGGCCCCGGGGCACGTCACCGTGCTTCCCGCCGCCGGCGCCGCCCGCCTGGACTGAGCGCCCGCGCGGCCGGCCGGTCGATCCCGGCCGGCCGCCCCGGTGCGTCCGGAAGCGACGGTCGGTAATGTGTCGCCCCGACCGGGGCAGGCCACCGCGATCTCGGACCTGTCCGGCGTCCGCGACATCACCGGGGGAGGCGACGTGACGGACACCGGCCCGGACGTCCAGCAGCGGGCGGCGGCGCTCATGCAGGTGGGGCGCTACCCCGAGGCGATCGCCGTGCTGCACGGCCTGCTCGCCGAGCGGCCCGAGCATGTCGGGGCGCTGCACCAACTGGCCCGCTGCCACCGCGCGCTCGGCCGGCTCGCCGACGCCATGCGCCTGATCGACCAGGCACTCGGTGTCGCCTCGGCCCAGGAGCACCTGCTCACCGAGAAGGCCCGCATCCTGCTCGCCGCCGGTGAGCCGCGGTTCGCGGCCGCCGCGGCGCACGCCGCGCTGGAGCGGGCGCCGCGCCTCTGGGAGGCGCACGCCCTGCTGGCCGAGGCCCTGCTCACGACCGGCGGGCCCACCCGGGTCGTGGTCGCCCGCCGGTACGCCGACACCGCGCTCGAACTCGCCCCGCAGGTCCCCGACGTGCACCTGCTCGACGCCCGGCTGCACACCCGCACCGGCCGGCTCCGGGCCGCCCGGGAGGCCTGCCGGCGGGCGTTGCACCTCGACCCGACGTACGAGCCGGCGCTGCGTCAGCTCGCCCTGCTCGACGCCGGGCAGGACCGCACCCGGCGGGCCGCCCGCGGGTTCACCGACGCGCTCGCCGCCGACCCCCAGCAGGCGCGGGCCGCCATCGGGCACGCGGCC
The DNA here is from genome assembly GCF_056150165.1 of Micromonospora xinjiangensis. Taxonomy (NCBI): domain Bacteria; kingdom Bacillati; phylum Actinomycetota; class Actinomycetes; order Micromonosporales; family Micromonosporaceae; genus Micromonospora; species Micromonospora xinjiangensis. The sequence goes on from NZ_JAXCFO010000001.1 coordinate 1,291,077, forward strand.
GTCGCCGCCGCCCTGATCTGGCGGGTGTTCGACGTGGTGGCGCTCGCCGCCGTGGCGCACTGGACGCTGTTCGCGCTGCTCGCCGAGCCGGCCCGCCCCGTACGGCTCGCCGCCGCGCTGCTCCCCCTCGCGGCCGTCGCCGGGTGGGCGGCGCTCGTGTGGCGCGGACAACCGGAGGCGGTGCGCTGGCAGCTACGCCGGCAGCTGCGCTCGACGAGCGTCGGGGTCTGCGCGCTGGCCACCCTGGCCGCGACCGGCGCGCTGGTGCTCAACGGCCTCGCGCCGGCCACGGAGAGCCCGGCCGGAGCGCTCAGCGCCCTGCTGCTGGCGCCGGCCGGCGCGGTGCTCGCCGTCCGCCTGTGGCGGCAGCTCTCCCGCCGGGCGAACCCGGCGATCCGCTGGCTCGGGTACCGGCTCTGGGGCCGCCTGGCCGCGCGCGCCACCGTCACCCCGAAGGGGTGAGCGGGAGGTCCGCCGACGGCCTCCCGAGCCGCGCCGGACCCGTCAGCCGGCCTCGACGATCATGCCGGCGCCCACCGTACGGTTGGTCGTCTCGTCGATGATGATGAACCCGCCCGTGGTGCGGTTGCGGCGGTACTCGTCGGCCAGCAGCGGGACCGTCGTGCGCAGCCGCACCCGGCCGATCTCGTTGAGCCGCAGCTCGGCCGCCGAGTCGTCGCGGTGCAGCGAGTTGATGTCGAGCCGGTAGTGCAGCCCCCGGACGATCGCCCGGGCCGACCGGGTCGTGTGCTTGATCGCGTACTTGCCGCCGACCTGGAGCGGTCGGGTCTCGTCCATCCAGCAGACCATCGCCTCGATGTCCTGCGCCACCGCCGGGGCGTTGTTCGGCCGGCAGATCATGTCGCCCCGCGAGATGTCGATCTCGTCGGTCAGCCGCACGGTCACCGACATCGGCGGGAACGCCTCGGCGACCGGCCCGTCGGCGGTCTCCACCGAGGCGATCCGGCTGGTGAAGCCGGACGGCAGCACCATCACCTCGTCGCCCGGCTTCAGCACCCCGGAGGCGACCTGCCCCGCGTAGCCCCGGTAGTCGGTGACGGTCGTCGACTGCGGACGGATCACGTACTGCACCGGGAAACGGACGTCGACCAGGTTGCGGTCGCTGGCGATGTGCACCCGCTCCAGGTGGTGCAGCAGCGCTGGCCCCTCGTACCAGGGCATGTTCTCCGACCGGGTGACGATGTTGTCGCCCTTCAGCGCGGAGACCGGCACCACCGTCAGGTCCGGCACGTCGAGCTTCGCGGCGAACGCCGTGAACTCGTCGGCGATCCGCTCGAAGACCTCCTGCGAGAAGTCGACCAGGTCCATCTTGTTGACGCACAGCACCAGGTGCGGCACCCGCAGCAGGGAGCAGAGGAACGCGTGCCGGCGGGACTGCTCCACCAGGCCCTTGCGCGCGTCGACGAGGATCAGCGCCAGGTCCGCCGTGGACGCCCCGGTGACCATGTTCCGGGTGTACTGGATGTGCCCCGGGGTGTCGGCGATGATGAACTTCCGCCGCGGTGTGGCGAAGTACCGGTAGGCCACGTCGATCGTGATGCCCTGCTCCCGCTCCGCCCGCAGGCCGTCGGTGAGCAGCGCCAGGTTCGTGTACTCGTCGCCGCGCGCCGCGCTGACCGCCTCCACGGCGGCCAACTGGTCGGTGAAGAGCGACTTCGTGTCGTAGAGCAGCCGGCCGATCAGCGTCGACTTGCCGTCGTCCACACTGCCCGCGGTGGCGAAGCGCAGCAGGTCCATGCGCCGCGCCCCGGCGGACGCCGCGTCCGCGCCGGCCGGCGCGGCGATCTCCACGGTCATCAGAAGTAACCCTCCCGCTTGCGGTCCTCCATGGCGGCCTCGCTGACCCGGTCGTCACCGCGGGTCGCGCCCCGCTCGGTGATCCGGGTCGCCGCGACCTCCTCGATGACCTTCTCCACCGTGTCGGCGTCCGAACGCACCGCGGCCGTGCAGGACGCGTCGCCCACCGTCCGGTACCGCACCCGCGCCTTGAACTGCTCCTCACCCGCCCGGGGCCGGATGAACTCGTTGACCGCGTAGAGCATGCCGTCGCGCTCGACCACCTCACGCTCGTGCGCGTAGTAGATCGACGGCAGCTCGATCCGCTCCCGGGCGATGTAGTGCCAGACGTCCAACTCGGTCCAGTTCGACAGCGGGAACACCCGGATCGACTCGCCCGGGTGGTGCCGGCCGTTGTAGAGCGCCCACAGCTCGGGGCGCTGGTTCTTCGGGTCCCACTGGCCGAACTCGTCGCGGAAGCTGAACACCCGCTCCTTCGCCCGGGCCTTCTCCTCGTCCCGGCGGGCGCCACCGAAGAGGGCGTCGAAGCGGTGCCGCTCCACCGCCTCCAGCAGCACCGGGGTCTGGATCCGGTTGCGCGTGCCGTCGGGCGACTCGCGCACCAGGCCGCGCGCCAGCGCGTCCGGCACGCTCGCCACCACCAGGTGCAGGCCCAGCTCCGCCACCCGACGGTCGCGGTAGTCCAGGACCTCCGGGAAGTTGTGCCCCGTGTCGACGTGCATCACGGGGAACGGCACGTTCGCCGGCGCGAACGCCTTCTGCGCCAGCCGCAGCATCACGATCGAGTCCTTGCCGCCGGAGAAGAGCAGCACCGGCCGCTCCATCTCGGCGACCACCTCGCGCATCACGAAGACGCTCTCGGCCTCCAAGGCGTCGAGGTGCGAGACCTGGTAGGCGGGGGCGGTCATGACCCGGGCTCGATTCGCTCGCTCATCCGATTTCCAGACCTTTCAGGTCGGGCATGTCAAGAAGTGCGCTCAGGCTACCCGGAATGCCTCTGCAGCGCCGCAAGCAACCGGGGGGCGAGATCCTTGCGACAGACCAGCAGGTCAGGCAGGCGCGGATCCGCCTCGTTGTATTTCAGCGCAGAACCATCGATCCGGGAAGCGTGGAGTCCGGTGGCCGTCGCCACAGCCACCGGCGCCGCCGAGTCCCACTCGTACTGACCACCGGCGTGGATGTACGCGTCGACCTCACCGGTCACCACCGCGGCGATCTTCGCCCCGGCCGACCCCATCGGCACCAGGTGCGCCCCCACGTCCTCGGCGAGGTCGGTCAGGAACACCGGCGGCCGGCTCCGGCTCGCCGCCAACCGGATCACCCGGCCGCCGGCGGTCGCCGCCTCCAGCGTCATCGGCGGGTAGGCCGGCGGATAGTCCGTGGCCAGCACCCGGTGCTGCGCGGGCAGCCCGACCGCCGCGGCGACCAGCCCGTGCGGGGTCGGCGCGGTGCGCGACCAGAGCGCCACGTGCACCGCCCAGTCCGACCGGCCGTCCTCGGCGAACTCCCGGGTGCCGTCCAGCGGGTCCACGATCCAGACCCGGTCCGCGGTCAACCGCGACACCGTCCCGGCGTTCACCTCCGCCGCCCAGGCCAGGCGCGACCCCTCGTCCTCCTCGGAGAGCACCCCGTCACCCGGACGCCACTTCGCCAGCTCCGTACGGATCAGGTCGTGCGAGATTTTGTCCCCGGCCGACTTCAACGCCCCCGGGTCGGCGAACCCCATCTCCGTCCGCAACCCCAGCAGCGCCTGGCCCGCCCGCGCCGCCAGCCACCGGGCGAACGCACCGTCGATCATCGGAGGACTGCCCATGGTCCCGCTCCCGTCGCCTCGCCACGGCCCGGATCGTCCCCCGCGACCCGCGCCACCGGTCGCCCACATCGAAAGGCGCAGACTACCGGCCCGCGCCGGTGGAGACGCGTACGCCCCGCCCGGCTCAGCCGCCGTGGTAGAGGTTCTGCGTGGGCTCGACGCCCCGGGTGATGACCGACTCCACCACGTCAGCCGCCCGGTCGACCAGGAAATCCAGCTCCTTGCGCTCGACCGAGCCGAAATCCGACAGTACGTAGTCGGCCGGGTCCTGCCGCCCCGGCGGGCGACCGATGCCGAACCGCACCCGCACGTAGTCCTTCGTGCCGAGCGACTTCGTCATCGAACGCAGCCCGTTGTGGCCGCCCTCGCCGCCACCGCACTTCACCCGCAGCTGCCCGTAGCCGATGTCCAGCTCGTCGTGCACCGCGACGACCTGCCCCGGCACCACCTTGTAGAACTGGGCCAGCGCGGCCACCGGCCCACCGGACAGGTTCATATAGGTCAGCGGCTTCACCAGCACCAGCCGCGGGCCGCCGAAGCCCAACCGCCCCTCGGCCACCTCCGCCACCGCCCGCCGGTGCCGCCCGAACCTCGCACCCACCCGCTGCGCGAGCAGGTCCGCCACCATGAAACCGACGTTGTGCCGGTTACCGGCGTACTCCCTGCCCGGGTTGCCCAGGCCGACCACCAGCCACGGCCCCGCCTCGTCCGTCACCACTCGCCCTTCCCGCAGTCCCCGTCACCCGGACCCTGATACGCCGACAGGCGCCCCCGACGGCTCGGGGACGCCTGTCGCACGGCATGCGGCCGAAAATCAGGCCTGGGTGCGCGCCTCGGCGTTCTCCTCGCCCTCGGCGGCCGGAGCGGCCTCCGCACCCTCGGAACCCTCGGTGACCTCGCCGACCTCGGCCTCGGCCTCCTCGGTGGCCTCCTCGACCTCGGGCAGGGTGGCCTCGAGCTGCTCGGCCGTCGGCGCCGCGGTCACCGTGGCGACCGGCAGCTCCGGGTCGGCGGCCAGCTCGACGCCGCTCGGCAGCTTCACGTCGGCGGCGGTCACCTGGACGCCCGGCTCGGCACCCTCGATCGAGGCCTCCAGGTGGTCCGGCACGCGGGTCGCGTCGGCGGTCACCGAGAGGGTGTCGTGGTCGTGCACGATCAGGGTGTTGTTCGCGGCCTCGCCGGTCAGCTCGACCGGAACCTCGACCGTGACCTTCTCGCCACGGCGGACCAGCAGCAGGTCGACGTGCTCGAAGGTGTCCTTGATCGGGTCACGCTGGATCGCCTTCGGCAGCGCCAGCACCTGGGTGCCGTCGCTCACCTCGATGGCGAAGAGCTGGTTCGCGCCACCCTTGCGGATCGCGGCCGCGAACTCGCGGGCCGGCAGCGCGATGTGCTTCGGCTTCTCGCCGTGGCCGTACAGCACGGCGGGCACCTTGCCGGCCCGGCGGGTACGACGGGCACCACCCTTGCCGAACTCGGTGCGGGGCTCGGCGCTGATCTTTACCTCGGACACGGGGAAACTCCTGATGCTTCGCTACGGCGGCTTGTCGTCTGGCGGTGCTGGGGGCGAGGGGCTCGCTGGGGCTCATGCGTCATGAACGACTGCCCGGAGCACCGCGTCGATGACGGTGCCTCCGTGCGGCGCTTCGTCAGCGGCCCGCCGGGCACCCTCGCCGTGGCAACCGCACCAGTCTACCCGAGCGAATTCCCGGCCTTCCGCCAGTCCCCGTATCACGGTCGACGCCCGCCCGCAGGCCGTCTCCGCGGGTCGTCTGCCGCCCTCCCGCGGGCTGCCGACCCCCGCCCGCCCGTCGGGGTGCCGCAGCCGGGTCGGTGACCGTCGGCGACAGCCACCGACCCGTCAGCGCGCCCTCAGCTCAGGCCACCGAAGAGGGTGGTCACCGAGCCGTCGTCGAAGACCTCCCGGATCGCCCGCGCCAGCAGCGGGGCGATCGACAGTACGGTGATCTTGTCGAGCTGCTTCTCCGGCGGCAACGGCAGCGTGTTCGTCACCACGACCTCGCTGATCGGGCTGTTCTTCAACCGCTCCGTCGCCGGGTCGCTGAGCAGCGCGTGCGTCGACGCCACGATCACGTCTGCGGCGCCGGACTCCTTCAGGATGTCGGCCGCCCGGCAGATCGTGCCGCCCGTGTCGATCATGTCGTCCACGATGAGGCAGACCCGGCCCTCGACGTCACCGACGACCCGGTTCGCCACCACCTGGTTCGGCTTCAGCGGGTCCCGGGTCTTGTGGATGAACGCCAGCGGACAGCCGCCCAGGCGGTCCGTCCAGCGCTCGGCGACCCGCACCCGGCCCGAGTCCGGGGCGACGACCGTCATCGGCCGGCCCGCGTACTGCCGCTCGACGTACTCGGCCAGGACGTCCATCGCGAAGAGGTGGTCGACCGGCCCGTCGAAGAAGCCCTGGATCTGCGCGGTGTGCAGGTCCACGGTCAGGATCCGGTTCGCCCCCGCGGTCTTGAGCAGGTCGGCGATCAGGCGGGCCGAGATCGGCTCCCGGCCGCGGTGCTTCTTGTCCTGCCGGGAGTACGGGTAGAACGGCAGGACGACGGTGATCCGCTTGGCCGAGCCGCGCTTCAGCGCGTCGATCATGATCAGGGTCTCCATGACCCAGGTGTTCACACCGTGCGTGACGGACTGCACCACGAAGGCGTCCGAACCACGCACGGAGTCCCTGTACCGCACGAAGATCTCGCCGTTGGCGAACTCGTACGCGTCGGCCGGGGTCGGCGCGACGCCGAGCACCTCGCCGATCTCCTTGGCCAGCTCCGGAAAGCCACGTCCGGTGAAGAGCATCAGGCTCTTGCGGTTTTCGGCGACGATGCTGCCCATGGGCCCGTCTGCTCCCGTTGGTCGGTGGTGCCCGGCACGGTGGTGGTGGGCCGGGGACTAGTCGGTTGCAGTATCTCCCTCACGGGATTCCCCGCCCAGGGCCTGGGCATCCCCGTGGATTGCCTCACCTTCGCTTGCCGCCGCGCCCCCCGCCGCGCCACCCTCGGCGGCACGCAGTGCCCGCTCCGCCGCCTCGGCCGAGACCGTGCCCGGACGCTTACGGGCCACCCAGCCCTCGATGGCGCGCTGCGGCGCCCGCGTCACCGCCAACGCGCCCGGCGGCACGTCCTGGCTGATCGCGCTCCCCGCCGCCACGTACGCCCCGGCGCCCACCTCGACCGGCGCGATCAGGCTGGTGTCACAGCCGATGAACGCGCCCTCGCCGACGACCGTCCGGTGCTTGTTGACCCCGTCGTAGTTCACGAAGATCGTCGCCGCGCCGATGTTCGCCTTGGCGCCGATCGTCGCGTCACCCACGTACGACAGGTGCGGCACCTTCGCACCCGGGCCGACCTCGGTGTTCTTCACCTCGACGAACGTGCCGACCTTCGACTTCTCCGCGAGGCGGGCGGCCGGACGCAGATAGGCGTACGGGCCGACGCTCGCCCCCGGGCCCACCTCGGCGCCCACCGCGTGGCTGCGCAGCACCGTCGCGCCCTCGCCGACCACCGTGTCGACGAGCGTCACGTCCGGGCCGACCACCGCGCCCGAGCCGACCACCGTGGAGCCGCGCAGCTGGGTGTTCTGGTCGATCACCGCGTCCCGGTCCAGCGCCACGGTCACGTCGATCCAGGTGGTCTCCGGGTCGAGCAGGCTCACCCCGGTGCGCATCCAGCCCTCGTTGATCCGGTCGCGCAGCAGCCGGCGCAGCGCCGCCAGCTCGACCCGGTCATTGCAGCCCAGCGTCTCCACGTGGTCCGGCGCGACGTGCACCGTCACCGGCTCGCCCGCCGAGCCCAGCAGGCCGAAGACGTCGGTCAGGTACTCCTCGCCCTGGTCGTTGTCGGTGGAGAGCTTGCCCAGCGCGTCGCGCAGCCGCACCACGTCGAACGCGTAGCTGCCCGCGTTGATCTCGCGGATGGCGCGCTGCGCCGGCGTGGCGTCCCGCTCCTCGACGATCTGCTCCAACCGGCCGTCGGCCGACCGCACGATCCGGCCCAGGCCGGTCGGGTCGGGCACCTCGGCGGCGAGCACCGTCGCGGCGGCACCGGCCTCCTCGTGCGCGTGGACCAGGGCGCTGACCGTCTCCGGGCGCAGCAGCGGCACGTCCCCGTTGATCACGACCACCGTGCCGGTGGCGTCCGGCACCGCCTCCAGCGCGATCCGCACCGCGTGACCGGTGCCGAGCTGCTGGGCCTGGAGCACCGGGATCGCGTCCGGCGCGATCTCGCTCAGGTGCGCGCGGACCTGGTCAGCGCCGTGACCGACGACCACCACGGTCCGATCCGCGTGCAGCGGAGCCGCGGCGCTCAGCACGTGGCCCAGCAGCGTACGGCCGAGCAGCGGGTGCAGCACCTTCGGCAGTGCCGACTTCATCCGCTTGCCCTCACCGGCGGCGAGCACGACAACGGTGCGGAGGTGGGGCTGGGACACGACGAGGCTCCCGTCGGGACGGCGACACGTTCGCGGCCATGCTATCCAGACATCGACCGGTCATTTGCAGGGCCGTGACGAATGCGGCGGACCTGCGTGTCGAGCTGGGGTGCCTGGATTCGAACCAGGAGCTCAAGGCTCCAAAGGCCTGCGGGTTGCCGTTACCCCACACCCCAATGAATGTCAAGCCTAACGGTCCGCTATTTCAAGGCCCGCGCCGCCTGCTTTCTGGAACAGCTCGGCGATCATACCTTCGATCCGCCAATAGAGCTCGCGGCTACGCGGCACGGTGATCACAAGGCATCCGTGATAGCCGGCACCGGTGTTCCGGCGGACGGTGGCCGGGCGATGCCGCTTCACCGTCGGCCGGCGGAAACGTTCGACGGGCAGAGCGAGTTCGTGCGCCCACCAACTGGCGGCGGCGTCGGCGTCCGCGGTCTCGTGGATGCTGACGCGGTAGGTCGGCATCGACCGGTCGATGCCGCAGGTTTCCAGGAAACGCAGGAACAGGGCCAACAGGCCCCGGTCGCTGTTGATGAACTGCACACGGTCGTCCCGGCGCCATGGCTTGGACTTGGCCCCTTCGCACCAGTAGATGGCGGCCCCGAGGAGAAGCAGGTCTCGGTCGTCGAGCCGCCCGACCGCGGCGGACGCCATGGCATGCACCCCGGCACGGGCCGCCTCACGCTCCGCCCGGCGCGCGGCCCAGCGGGCGTCCGTCATGGCCTTCGCGTGCGCCCGACGCCGTACGCGGACAGACTCTTCGTCAGCCAGGGGCGGGACGTCGCGCACCCACTGGTAGGCCGTCGACTTCGCCACTCCAATGCGGCTGGCGATCTCCGACAGCGAGCATCCCCGGGTGCGGAGGTAGATCGCCCTGGCGCGCAGATCGTCCTTCGCGTTGGGGCGGCGGGTCCACTCCGGTGGGGCAACGCCTCGGAGCAACTCGTACACCCGGTTGCGGCCCAGCCCGGTGCGTTCCCGGATCTGGCGAACGGAGAGCTGTTCGACGGTGCGGAGGCGGCGCACCTCGGCGGCCAGGGGGTCGGTCATGGGTCGACGCTAGGGCGACGGTACGACGAAGCCTCTTCACGAACTTCCCCGTGCGATCTACGGTTCCGTAAGTTACGGTGACGTAAGCGTAGCTTCCGATCTTCCCCAACCCCTGTGCTGCGAGGTGCCATGTCGACCGCTCTGCTCGAACCGAAGGCGTCCGGACCAAAACCGCTTACCCAGGGCACGCAGTCGCCCGGCATTCTGATCGCCCTCTGGGCGTTCGTGGTGATCCCGTTCCTGGCCCTGGTCGCCGCCGTGCCGGTGGCGTGGGGCGGCTGGCTGAGCTGGACCGACGTGGGCATCGCCGCCTTCTGGTACGTGCTGTCCGGTCTCGGCGTCACGGTCGGCTACCACCGCTACTTCACCCACGGCTCCTTCAAGGCCCGCCGTTGGCTGCGGGTGGGCCTCGCGGTCTCCGGTTCGCTCGCGGTGCAGGGCGAGATCATCCAGTGGGTGGCGGACCACCGCCGGCACCACGCGTACTCCGACGTCGAGGGCGACCCGCACTCCCCCTGGCGGTTCGGTGAGAGCGTGTGGGGCCTGACCCGCGGGCTGTTCCACGCGCACATCGGCTGGATGTTCAAGCGCGAGCTGTCCAACCGGAGCCGGTTCGCCCCGGATCTCGTCGCCGACCGCGACATCAACCGCGTCGACCGGCTCTTCCCGCTGCTCGTCACGACCTCGCTGCTCGGCCCCGCGCTCATGGGCGGCCTGCTGACCTGGTCGTGGCAGGGCGCGCTCACCGCGCTCTTCTGGGGCGGCCTGGTCCGCGTCGCGCTGCTGCACCACGTGACGTGGGCGATCAACTCGGTCTGCCACGTCTACGGCGAGCGCCCGTTCGTGATGCGCCAGGGCGACCGTGCCGCCAACTTCTGGCCGCTGGCGATCCTCTCCTTCGGCGAGAGCTGGCACAACCTGCACCACGCCGACCCGACCTGCGCCCGGCACGGGGTCCTGCGTGGCCAGGTGGACATCTCGGCCCGGGTGATCTGGTTCTTCGAGAAGGTCGGCGCGGCGTACGACGTGCGCTGGCCGAAGCCGGAGCGGCTCGCGGCGAAGATGGTGTCGCCGGCCACCCGGTGATCCGGACGATGTGCTCGGAGGTTACCTGGCAGTATGGCCAGGTGACCGAACGAGGCGGGGGGCAGGTCGCGCGCCACGGCATCAGGGGGGCCCTGCGCGGGACGGGTACGGTCGGGCGGCGCGTCAGCGCCATCCGGCCGTACGCCAGTGAGGCGGCGATGTGAGCGGGCACAGCGGAGGCACCATCCCACGGCAGGGCGTCACCGAGCGCCAGCGAGGTGACGAGATGGCGGACAGCCCAGGCAACGACGATGGCACGAGCCGGCGGCGGGCGGTGCCCGCGGCCGGCGGCAAGTCGTCGTCGCGGGTGCGCATGTCGGCGGCCCAGCGCCGGGAACAGCTGATTTCGATCGGCCGGCAGCTCTTCGCGGAGCGCGGCTTCGACGCGACCTCGGTCGAGGAGGTGGCGGCGCGGGCGAAGGTCTCCAAGCCGGTCGTCTACGAGCACTTCGGCGGCAAGGAGGGCCTCTACGCGGTCGTCGTCGACCGGGAGGTGCGGGCGCTGCTGGACCGGATCACCACGGCGTTGACCGCCGGTCACCCTCGGGAGCTGCTGGAGCAGGCGGCGATGGCCCTGCTGAGCTACATCGAGGAGGAGACGAGCGGGTTCCGGGTGCTGGTCCGGGAGTCACCGTTGCTGTCCGCGACGGGCAACTTCAGCAGCGTGCTCAACGACGTGGCCCACCAGGTCGAGCACATCCTGGGTGCCGAGTTCAAGAGCCGGGGGTACGACCCGAAGCTCGCCGAGCTGTACGCGCAGGCGTTGGTCGGCATGGTGGCGTTGACGGGCCGCTGGTGGCTGGAGGTGCGCAAGCCGCGCAAGGAGACGGTGGCGGGGCACCTGGTGAACCTGGCCTGGAACGGTCTGTCGCACCTGGAGCAGAAGCCGACGCTGATCTCGTCCCGGGGGCGCTGAGCCGGGGCCTGGTGTCGCGCCGGGCGGGCTGGTCTCAGCGGCTGTTCGCCTGGGAGATCTGGTGGTCGCGGCGGCGCCGCTCGGCCTCGGCGTGCTCCGGCGTGCCGACCTTGTCGTAGAGGCCGGTGCCGAGCAGCACCAGGCCGAAGATCATCGACACGATCACTGTCGACATGGAGAAGTTGAGGAAGTTCGCCTCGGTCTGCAGCAGCGACATCATGAGGATGCTGGTGACCAGGAAGACGATCCCGGCGGTCAGGTTCATGTAGTGGCCGAGGTTGGTGCGTCGGGACGCGCCGATCAGCAGGAAGGCGCCGAAGATCACCGACGCGATCGAGAACGCGAGGTTGGTGCGGAGGCCGAGCACCCAGTGGCTGCCGCGCCCGAACAGCGCCTCGCCGGCGGTCTGCGCGACGCCCCAGGCGCCGAAGACCAGGATGTAGAGCCCGATGAGCCCGGAGAGGACCCGGTAGATCGGCCGCGCCGGATGGTTCACCGGGAAGTGCGCCATGAGCCTCTCCTCCGCCCGAGATGACCGGTTCCGGAGGATTGTCGCTCGTCGGGGTGCCGGCTGTCCGGCGAACCCACCGGTCGGTGCCCGGCAACGAAGAGGTCCCGCTCCACCTGCCCGGAGGCGCCGGACGGAGCGGGACCACGACGGGTGCCACCGGAACCCGACCGCGGCGACGGTCAGATCCGACCGCCCGGAGCGGTCGGGTCCCGGCGTGCCCGGGAAGTCACAGGACGAGGCGGGCCTTCTGCCACGCCTCCTTCTCCTCGTCGGTGCCGACCTTGCCGTACATGCCGACCATCAGCAGCACCAGGCCCGCCACCATGAGGACGATGACGGTGGGGACGGTGAAGTTGAAGATGTTGGCGTCGGTCCGGATGAACGCGAGCCCGGCGAGGCTGAGGGCCATGAGGACGTACGCCAGCCACTGGTTGATCACCACGTCGATGTTGCGGCCGAGCGCGGTGCCGGCGAGCACCAGGATCCCGAGCAGGGTGCTGAGCAGCGAGAAGCCGAGGTTGGTGCCCTGCCCCAGGACCTGGGTGTCGTCCTGGGCGAGGACCTCGCCGCCGGCGCTCGCGATGATGCCGAGCACACCGAAGACGACCAGGTACAGACCGGTCAGCCCGCCGATCGCCCGGTAGATCGGCCGCGCGGGGTGGTTGACGGGGGTGTGGGCCATGTCTGAGTCTCCAACGCCGTTCGGGTGAGGGTCGACGACGATTCTCCCGCATGTCGGATTGTGACGCCGCACACGGGCCCCCACCTGCGCGGGGACGCGCCACTCGCCGCCGGCCGTCGGCCGACGGCCTGGCGCCGGACGGCCCGCGACCTCCACCGCACATTCGTCAGTCGGCGGGAAGCTCCTCCGCCAGCGCCAGCCAGGCCTCCTCGGTGCGTTCCCGCTCGACCCGCAGGTCCTTGAGCTGGCCGTCCAGCTCGGCGACCTTCGCGTAGTCGGTGGCGTGCTCGGCGAGCTGGTCGAGCAGCGCCGCCTCACGCTGCTCCAGCTTGCCGATCTGCCGTTCGAGCCGGGTCAGCTCCTTGCGGGCCTGCCGCACCTCGGCCGCGGAGAGGCCGGAACGCGCCGGCGCCTCCGGGGTGGCCGCCGGGACGGCCTCGGCGCGGGCCGAGCCGGGGCGGGCGGCCGCGCGCTCCAGGTACTCGTCCACCCCGCCCGGCAGATGCACCAGCCGGCCGTCGCCGAACATGCCGTACGCGACGTCGGTGACCCGCTCGATGAGATACCGGTCGTGGCTGGCCACGACCAGCGTGCCCGGCCAGGAGTCGAGCAGGTCCTCCAGCGCGGCGAGCGTGTCGGTGTCCAGGTCGTTGGTGGGCTCGTCGAAGAGGAGCACGTTCGGCTCGCCGGCGAGGAGCCGGAGCATCTGCAGCCGGCGGCGCTCGCCGCCGGAGAGGTCGCCGACCGGGGTCCACAGGCGCCGGTCGGTGAAGCCGAACATCTCGGCGAGCTGCGCGGCCGAGATCTCCCGGTCGCCGAACTGCACCCGGCGGGCCACCTCCTCGACGGCCTCCAGCACCCGCAGGTGGCCGGGGAGTTCCGCCAGCTCCTGGGAGAGGAACGCCGGGCGGACGGTGGAGCCGGCGGCGAAGCGGCCGGCGTCCGGGCGGGTCACCCCGGCCAGCATCCGCAGCAGGGTGGTCTTGCCGGCGCCGTTCGCGCCCAGGATGGCGATCCGGTCGCCGGGGCCGACCTGCCAGGTGACGTCCCGCAGGATCTCCTTGGGGCCGGCGTGCAGGGTGACGTTCTCCAGGTCGTACACCTGCTTGCCGAGCCGGGCGGTGGCGAGCCGTTGCAGCGACATGGTGTCGCGCGGCGGTGGGACGTCGGCGATCAGGGCGTTGGCCGCCTCGATCCGGAACCGCGGCTTGGAGGTGCGGGCCGGGGCGCCGCGGCGCAGCCAGGCGATCTCCTTGCGGAGGAGGTTCTGCCGGCGGGCCTCGGTGGCGGCGGCCACCCGCTCCCGCTCGGCGCGGGCGAGCGTCCAGGCGGCGAAGCCGCCGTCGTAGGAGCGGACGGTCTGGTCGGCGACCTCCCAGGTGGTCGTGCAGACGGCGTCGAGGAACCACCGGTCGTGGGTGACCACGACGAGGGCGCCCTTGCGGCCGAGCAGGTGCCGGGCGAGCCAGTCCACGCCGCCGACGTCGAGGTGGTTGGTGGGCTCGTCGAGGATCAGCAGGTCGGAGTCGCGGACCAGCAGGGCGGCGAGCGCGACGCGGCGGCGCTCACCGCCGGACATCGGCCCGACCGGCTGGTCGAGGCCGAGGTGCGGCATGCCGAGGCCGTCGAGGATCGCGCGGACGCCGGCGTCGCCGGCCCACTCGTGCTCGGCGCCCATGCTCTCGTCGAGCCACTCGGTGCCGAGCACGACGTCGCGCACGGTGGCGTCCGGCGCGAGGGTGAGGCTCTGCGGCAGCCAGGCGACCCGCAGGTCGCGGCGGTGGGTGACGCGGCCGTCGTCCGGCGACTCGGTGCGGGTGATCAGCCGCAGCAGGGTGGACTTCCCGGCGCCGTTGAGGCCGACCACGCCGATCCGGTCGGCGTCGTCGAGGCCGAGGGAGACGTCGGTGAGCAGGGGCCCGGCGGCCCCGTAGCCCTTGGACACGCGGTCCAGGTTGACGATGTTGGCCACGACCTACCTTCCATGATCAAAGCGTCCCGGTGCCGGTCGGGCACGGGACGCCTGGCCTACCAGCGTACGCGGACCTCCCGGCCGCCGCGGCCCGGCCGCCGGCGGGGCGCGGGGCGTCCCCCGGGCGCGCCGTGCCGCCGATCCGGATCGGATCACGCCCCGAGGGGCCGCGGGCGGCTCAGACGATCCGGGCGCCGGCCACCGGGCCGTGGGCCACCCGCACCTCCCGGCACACGCCGGCGGCGGCCAGGTCGGCGGCGATCCGTTCGGCGTGCCCCTCGTCGGCGGCGAGGAAGACGCAGGTGGGCCCGGAGCCGGAGACGATGCCGGCGAGCGCACCGGCCGCCTCGCCGGCCTTCAGCGTGTCGGCCAGCGCCGGGCGCATGGCGAGGGCGGCGTCCTGGAGGTCGTTGCCGAGCGCGGCGGCGAGCACCCGGGGATCGCGCTGGCGCAGCGCGGCGAGCAGGCCGTCGGTGCTGCCGAGCGGCGGGCCGGCGGTGCCGGCCTCCCGGAGCCGGTCCAGCTCGCGGTAGGCGGCCGGGGTGGAGAGGCCGCCGTCGGCGATGCCGACCACCCAGTGCCAGGAGGTCGGGCGGGCCAGCACCGGGCTGACCGCCTCGCCGCGGCCGGTGCCGAGCGCGGTGCCGCCGTGGATCAGGAACGGGACGTCCGAACCGAGGTCGGCGGCGATGCCGGCCAGCTCGTCGCGGGAGAGCCCGGTGCCCCACAGGGCGTCGCAGGCGACCAGGGTGGCCGCCGCGTCGGCGCTGCCGCCGGCCAGCCCGCCGGCGAGCGGGATCTGCTTGCGCAGGTGCAGCCGGGCCTGCGGGAGCACCCCCGCGTACCCGGCGAGCGCGTGGGCCGCGCGGATCACCAGGTTGGAGTCGTCCAGGGCCAGCTCGCCGGCGCCCTCGCCCTCCATGGTGAGGGTGAGGCGGTCCCCCGGGCGCGCGGTCAGCTCGTCGTGGATGGAGATCGCGTGGTAGACGGTGTTCAGCTCGTGGTAGCCGTCGCGGCGCAGCGGACCCACCCCGAGATGCAGGTTCACCTTCGCCGGCACCCGGACCTTCACCGGGCCGCCGGTGCCGCGCCGCTCGTCCTCGCCCCCCGGACGCCAGGCCTCGGTCACGGGGCGACGCCTCGCAGACGCGGGTGGATGTCGGACGGCTTCTCCACGATCAGCTCCTCGGCAGGGTCGGCCACCGGCTCGCGCCGGCCGCCACCCGGGTCGTACGCGTACCCGTGCTGCGGATCCCCCGGGATCCGCCGGTGGTGCGGGATGCCCACGTCGGCGTGGCCGGCGGGCACCGCGCCAGCCTACTGCCCGGCGGGCGCGGCGGCCGGAGCCGACGCGGCGATGGCGGCGAACTGCTCGACGGTGAGCGATTCGCCGCGGGCCCCCGGGTCGACCCCCGCCGCGATGAGCGCGGCGGCGGCCCGGTCCGCGCCGCCGGCCCAGCCGGCCAGGGCGGCCCGCAGCGTCTTGCGCCGCTGGGCGAAGGCCGCGTCGACCACCGCGAAGACCCGCTCCCGTGGCACGTCGTCGCGGGGCGGCTCCCGTCGGGTGAAGGCGACCAGGCCGGAGTCGACGTTCGGCACCGGCCAGAAGACGTTCGGCGGGACCCGCCCGGCGGCGCGGGCGCGGGCGTACCAGGCGAGCTTGACCGACGGGATCCCGTACACCTTGGAGCCGGGACCGGCGACGAGCCGGTCGGCGACCTCCTTCTGCACCATCACGAGGCCGTACCGCAGCTCGGGCAGCTCGGCGAGCAGGTGCAGCACCACCGGCACGGCGACGTTGTACGGCAGGTTCGCGACCAGCGCGGTGGGCGTCGGGTCGGTGAGGTCCGCCGCGTGGACCCGCAGCGCGTCGGCGTGGTGCACGGTGAGCCGGTCGGCGTACGGCCCGGCGTGGCGGGCGGCGGTCTCGGGCAGCGCCCCGGCCAGCACCGGATCGATCTCCACCACGTGCACGTGGGCGGCGACCGGCAGCAGGGCCAGCGTCAGCGACCCGAGCCCGGGGCCGACCTCCAGCGCCACGTCGTCGGGGGCGAGGCCGGCGGTGGTGACGATGCGCCGCACGGTGTTCGGGTCGTGCACGAAGTTCTGCCCGAGCTTCTTCGTGGGTGCGACGCCCAGCCGCGCGGCCAGTTCCCGGATCTCCGCCGGGCCGAGGAGACCGGTCATGCGCAGCAGCGTATGCGGCCGGGTCGGGACGCACCGAGGGGACCCGGGTGCGGGGCCGACGCTCTCACCAGGGGCCGAAGACGCGGTCGCCGGTCGCGGAGATGGCGGCGCAGAGCGCGTCGAGGTCGGCGCCGGTGGTCGCGGCGAGCGCCCGGACGGTCAGCGGGACCAGGTAGGACGCGTTGGGGCGGCCCCGGTGCGGGGTCGGGGTCAGGTACGGCGCGTCGGTCTCCACGAGGGTCTGGTCGAGCGGGGTCAGCGCGGCGGCCTCCCGCAGCGCTCCCGCGCTGGCGAACGTCACCGTGCCGGCGAAGCTGAGCAGGTAGCCGCGACGTACGCACTCGGCGGCGAAGTCGGCGTCACCGGAGAAGCAGTGCAGCACGACCGTCTCCGGGGCGCCCTCGTCATCGAGGATCCGCAGCACCTCGGCGTGCGCGTCGCGGTCGTGGATGACCAGCGCCTTGCCGTACCGCTTGGCGATGGCGATGTGGGCGCGGAAGCTCTCCTCCTGCGCGGCGCGCCCCTCGTCACCGGTACGGAAGAAGTCCATGCCGGTCTCGCCGACCCCGCGGACCCGGTCGTGGGCGGCGAGCGCCTCGATCTCCCGCAGCGCCTCGTCGAGGTCGGGCAGGCGGGGCGCGTCGTTGGGGTGCAGCGCCACGGTGGCCACCACCGCGGGGTACCGCTCGGCGGTCTCCACACCCCACCGGGAGGAGGGGACGTCCACCCCGACCTGCACGAGGCGGTCCACGCCGACGCGGGCGGCAACCTCGATGGCGGTGGCGACCGGGTCGTCGGTGGGGCCGCCGCCGGGCACACCGGCCTCGCTGACCGTGATGTCCAGGTGGGTGTGGCTGTCGAGCACCGGGCGGGGCAGCGGCTCGGGAGCGGGCGGGAACTCACCCGCCCGGCGCGCCGCCCGGGCGCGCCGGGACTCGGTCGTCTGTTCGGTTGGCTGGCTCATCAACCAAAGGATCACACACCGGGCCGGTCCACCCGCCCGCCACCTGCTGTTCACCTCGATTACCGAGGGCGACTCTACGGTCGCGGCGTGAGCGAGCGGAACGCAGCGAACCATCCGGCACCGCGGCGTGGCGCTCGCGCCGGCGCACAGCGGCGACGCGAGTGGGCGGGACGCGCCGGCAGGGACGAGGTGACGCGATGAGCAGCGCACCTCAGGCCAGCGGCGCCGCGGGCGAACGGACCGGGTTGCGGGTGGCGTACGGCGGCGCCGTCTATCCGGCGGAGGAGATCGCCAAGGGCGCCGCGTACGAATTGTTCAGCGCCGACGAGGTGCCCGGCTTCGAGTGGTCGCCACGCCCCGGTTCGGTCCTGCCGTGGCGGCGTTTCGTGCACGTCACCGAGGTGACCGCGGTGCACGGGGCGCCCGAGCCGTCGGAGGAGCCGGAGACGCCGCTCATGATGCCGGCGCACCGGGAGCGGGGCTGGGCGTACGTGCACCAGCTCAGCCAACGACCGGACGCGGCCGGCGATCCCGTGCTCACCGCGGTGCGGGCGTCGGCGGTCATCCGGCGGGGCACCCGGATGGTGAAGATGCTCTCCGCGCAGCAGTTGGCCGGCTACGTGCGGGGCTGGCTGCCGCACGGCTTCTGCTACCGCGAGTACGACGTCGCGCACCTGCGTACGCCGGCCGCGGCGGCCCTGCTGCGCACCGACGGCGAGGTGGGCCGCGACGGTCTGGACGTGGCGTACGCGCTGCGCTGGCGGGCCGTCGACCCGGACGACTACGACGTGCCGGTGGGCGGCGCGCACGCCGGGTTGGCCGCGCTGTCCCCCCGGGACCGGGTGGGCCCCCCGGTGCTCGGCACCGGTTTCGTGCCCAGCAGCACCCAACTGATCCCGGAGTTCGTCACCCGGGAGTTCGCCGACCTGCCGATGCCGGCGAACGCCACCCTGCTCGCCTACCCGGCGGAGGGGGTGGAGGTCGTGCTCTACACCTACCAGGCCGAGCAGCGGGGCTGGCTGCGGATGGTCGGGCCGCAGTGGCGGCACCTGCTCGCCAGCGTGCCCGGGCTGTCACCGGACCAGGAGTACCTGCCGACCGGCGAGGCGCCCCGCTCCACCCAGCTGGTCGGTGCGTACGGCGGGAACGAGTACGAGGCGGTGGCCGACCTGCCCGGCGGGTTCCGGGTGCTGGCCATGACCCGCGCGGCCCGCTACCCGGTGGAGGCGGCGGCCCGGCGGCTGCGCGTCGCCCGGTGGCGGGGCGTGCCCTGCCTGGTGCTGCGCGAGGAGGCGGGCTGGCTGCGGCTGCGGCTGCGCCGACCGGATCCGGACGCCGTGGCGGTCACCGGGGCACAGTGCCACGACCGGGGCGTCTACGAGACCTGGGCGCCGGGCCCGGAGGTGACGGACGACCAGGTGGTGGACGTCCGGTACGCCCTCTGAGCGGTCGGCATATCGGCGCACCGGGCGGGAATGCGGGCGGGCGAGGAGAAACCGAGCCCGACTTCAGGAGAAGAGCATGCCGTTCATCACCGTGGGGACGGAGAACTCCGCGCCCATCGACCTGTACTACGAGGATCATGGCTCCGGCCAGCCGATCGTGCTGATCCACGGCTTCCCGTTCAACGGGGCGACGTGGGAGAAGCAGACCATGCCGCTGCTCGACGCCGGGTACCGGGTGATCACGTACGACCGGCGGGGGTTCGGCAACTCCGCACAGCCGACGATGGGCTACGACTACGACACCTTCGCCGCGGACCTCGACGTCCTGATGTCCGAGCTGGACCTGCGCGACACGATCCTGATCGGGCACTCGATGGGCACCGGTGAGGTGACCCGCTACCTCGGCGCGTACGGGTCGCAGCGGGTGAACCGCGCGGTGCTGCTCGCGCCGCTGGCACCGTTCTTGCTGAAGACGTCGGACAACCCGGAGGGGGTCGAGAAGAGCCTCTTCGACGGGTTCCAGCAGGCGATCATCTCCGACCGGTTCGCCTTCCTCACGCAGTTCTGCAACAACTTCTTCAACTGGGACGAGAACAAGGGGAAGCTGGTCAGCGAGGAGGCGTACCGGGCGCACTGGGAGATCGGCGCGCGGGCCTCGGCGAAGGGCACGTACGACTCCGTCGACGCCTGGCTGACCGACTTCCGGGGGGACCTGCCGCAGATCGACGTGCCGGTGCTGATCGTGCAGGGCGACAAGGACAACGTGCTGCCGTACGCGAAGACCGGCCAGCGGTTGCAACCGATGCTCGCCGGCAGCCAGCTGATCACGCTGAAGGGTGCCCCGCACGGCATCCCGTGGACGAACGCCGACGAGGTCAACAGGGCGATCATGGACTTCATCGGCGCGCCGGCTATGGCTCGCGCCTGACGCCACCCCGTGCCCGCGCCCGGTGCGGGGCGCGGGCCGGGCACGGCCGGCCCGAACGGCCGGCCGGTGAGGTGCGGTCCGGGGATGCCCCGGGCCGCACCGCCGTCTCCGCGACCGGTGCCCGGTCCGACGCCCAGACGGGCGCCGTGGGCCGTCGGTCAGCCGCCCAGCCGGGCCAGCTCCTCGTCGACGATGGAGGGGTCGAGCTTGCGGAACACCGGCTTCGGCGCCGCGAGCGGCCGGCCCACCTCCAGGGGTACGGACTCCCAGCGCGCGCCCTGCGTGTAGTCCCCGGTGAGCACCGGGTACGACGGCCCGCCGTCCAGGTCCTCCACCTCGACGATCGACGGCATGGGCGCGTGCACGCCGGTGCCGCCGAGCAGCTCGTGCACCTTCTGTGCGGAGTGCGGCAGGAACGGGGTGAGCAGCGTGTTGGCGTCGCTGACCACCTGGAGGGCGACGTGCAGGATGGTGCCCATGCGGGGCTTCTCGGCCTCGCTCTTGAGCTTCCAGGGGGCCTGCTCGGAGAGGTAGCGGTTGGCCTCGGCGACCACCCGCATCGCCTCGCCGATCGCCTGCTTCTGCCGGTGGCGGCCGATCAGGTCGCCGACCGTGGCGAAGCCGGCCCGGGCGGTGGCGAGCAGCGCCTCGTCGGCCTCGGTGAGCCCGGCCGGATCGACCGGCGGGATGGCGCCGAAGTTCTTCGCCGCCATCGAGATGGACCGGTTGACCAGGTTGCCCCAGCCGGCGACCAGCTCGTCGTTGTTGCGGCGCAGGAACTCCGCCCAGGTGAAGTCGGTGTCGTTGCTCTCCGGGCCGGCGGCGGCGATGAAGTAGCGCAGCGCGTCGGCGTCGTAGCGCTCCAGGAAGTCGCGCACGTAGATGACTACCCGGCGGGACGACGAGAACTTGCGACCCTCCATCGTCAGGTACTCGCTGGAGACGACCTCGGTGGGCAGGTTGAGCCGGCCCAGCTCGCCCGGCTCGCCGTCGCGCGATCCCTCGCCCGAGTAGCCGGCGAGCAGCGACGGCCAGATCACCGAGTGGAAGACGATGTTGTCCTTACCCATGAAGTAGTAGGCCCGGGCGTCCTTGCCCTCCCCGTCGGCGGACCACCACCTGCGCCACGCCTGCGGGTCGCCGGAGCGGCGGGCCCACTCGATCGACGCGGAGAGGTAACCGATCACGGCGTCGAACCAGACGTAGATGCGCTTGTCGGGGCGGTCGCGCCAGCCCTCCAGCGGGATCGGCACACCCCACTCCAGGTCCCGGGTGATCGCCCGGGGCTGGAGGTCGTCGAGGAGGTTCTTCGAGAAGCGCAGCACGTTGGGGCGCCAGCCCTCCCGGGTGTCCAGCCATCCTCGCAGCACGTCGGCCAGGGCGGGCAGGTCCAGGAAGAAGTGCTCGGTCTCGACGAACTCCGGCGTCTCCCCGTTGATCTTCGACTTCGGGTCGATGAGGTCGATCGGGTCGAGCTGGTTGCCGCAGTTGTCGCACTGGTCGCCCCGGGCACTGGTGTAGCCGCAGATCGGGCAGGTGCCCTCGATGTAGCGGTCGGGCAGCGTCCGGCCGGTGGACGGGGAGATCGCCCCCATCGTGGTCTTCGGCACGATGTAGCCGTTGCGGTACAACCCCTCGAACAGCTCCTGCACGACCGTGTAGTGGTTGCGGGTCGTGGTGCGGGTGAACAGGTCGTAGGACAGGCCGAGGCCGTGCAGGTCCTCCACGATCACCCGGTTGTAGCGGTCTGCCAGCTCGCGCGGGGTGACCCCCTCGGCGTCGGCCTGCACCTGGATCGGGGTGCCGTGCTCGTCCGTGCCGGAGACCATGAGCACGTCGTGTCCGGCCATCCGCATGTACCGGCTGAAGACGTCGGAGGGAACGCCGAAACCGGAGACGTGGCCGATGTGGCGCGGGCCGTTGGCGTAGGGCCAGGCAACCGCCGCGAGAACGTGACTCATGACCAGCAAGCGTAGTGACCCGTGCCGGGCAGCCGCGAACCAATAGGGCCCGCGGGTCGGCGGTCCGGTGGGACGGGGTCGGCCGTTGGTCCGATTTGTCCCCGACACGCGGCCCCAGCTGCCCGGCGCGCCCCCGCGACGGGTGTGCAATGAACGTCGTGGCTGGCAGACGAGCGCCTCGTAAGCAGGACGAACGCCCCTCGGGGGCGGCGCTCGCTCACGGCCGGGGTGACCCCGCCGCCGGCGACGCTCCAAGCCGGCAGACCGTTCCGGCCGGCGGGGACGCCGCCGGGGACCGCGCGCCCGGCGAGGGGCCCCCGCGCCCCGGCCCGGGCCGTGGGGCCGGCGTCGCACCGCAGCCCCGGCCGGTGCCCGGGGCGGACACCCCACCCGCCCCCAGCCGGCCACCCCAGACCACCCCACCGGCCCGGAGGCCACGGCCCGACCAGACGGCCCCGCCGGCCAAGCCGACCGCCCCCGCACGCCCCACCCCTCCCGCGCGGCCGGCGCCCCCACCGCCCGCCGGTCCCGACCGGGACGACCCGCCGTCCGCCGGCCCGCCCCGGGTGGCGGCGCCCCGCCGGGCGGCCGGATCCGCCCCGACCGAGGGGCGCGACGAGCCGGCCGACGAGGTGGAACCGACGACCGGGGCGCCGCGGGACGCGCTGCCCCGCCGCGTGCCGGTACGGCAGCCGAAGCTCCGGCGTCGCCTCGCCCGCGGCGGCGGCGACGCGGCGGCCGAGGACGACCCGGCGTTCTGGCCGCCCATCGAGTAGGTGCACTGGGACGGCACCCCGATCCGGGAGGAGCCCGCGCAGGATCGGGACCGTCCGGCCCGCGAGGCCCGCGGCCGGCGCGCCCGCCGCACCGCGCATCCGCCGGATCCCCTGCCCGGTCTCGCCGCGCTGCTGGCGCTCAGCCTGGTCGCGGCGTTCTTCGCCTGGGTGAGCGCCGGCCCGCTGTGGGTCGCGCTGGGCCACGCCACGGGCGGCACGGCGGTGGTCACCGACTGCACCGGCAGCGGGCTCGCCCAGCGCTGCCGGGGGATCTTCACGGCCGACGGCGGGCGTTTCGTGGCCCACGGCGTACGCGTGAGCGGCGTGCCCTCGGACCGGAGCGCGGCCGGCAGCACCCTGGCGGCCCGGATGACCGGACCGGACGGTGGGACCGCGTACGTCGACACCGGCGGCACCGGCCCGCACCTGCGCTGGCTGCTCGGTCTGCTGGCCGTGGCGGGCTGCGGCGCCGGGATCGCCCGCTGGACGGGCGCCACCCGACTGACCGGGCAGCGCGCCCGACGCTGGGCGATCGGCGCGGCGTTCGCCGGCCCGGCGCTGATCACCGTCGGCTTCCTCGTCGCGGCCTGGTGACCGTCACTCCGGCTCGCCTGGCGCACCTCCGGGCGACGGCCGGGGGGCCTCGCCGGGAACCCGGTCAGCGGTGCACGACGTCGTAGACGTCCCGTCGGCGCAGCCCGTAGGCGGTGGCGACGTCGCTGATCGCGTCCCGGCGGGACATGCCGGCCGCCTCCCGGTCGGCCACCGCCGCCCGGAGGGTGTCGTCGTCGGGGCGCTCGGACACGGTCGCGGGCGCACCGGCCACCACCAGCGTGATCTCACCGCGCGGTGCGCCCTCGGCGGCCCATTGGGCCAGCTCGCCGAGAGGCCGGCGGAGCACCTCCTCGTACGTCTTGGTCAACTCCCGGCAGAGCGCGGCCGGCCGGTCGGGGCCGAACGCGTCGGCCAGATCGGCCAGCGCGCCGGTGACGCGGTGCGGCGCCTCGAAGAGGACCAGGGTGCGTTCCTCGCCGGCGAGTGCCCGCAGCCGGGACCGCCGGGCGCCGGGCGAGCGGGGCAGGAACCCCTCGAAACAGAACCGGTCGGAGGGCAGCCCGGAAAGGGCGAGAGCGGTGGTGACGGCGCTCGGCCCGGGCGCGGCGGTGACCGGCGCGCCCGCGTCCAGCGTGGCTCGGACCAGCCGGTAGCCGGGGTCGGAGACGCTGGGCATGCCGCCGTCGGTGACCAGGGCGACGACGTAGCCGGCCTTGATCACCTCCACCAGTTCCGGCGTACGCCGCTCCTCGTTGCCCTCGAAGTAGGAGACGATCCGGCCCGGCACGGTGACGCCGAGGTCCCGGGCCAGCCGGGTCAGCCGGCGGGTGTCCTCAGCCGCCACCACGTCGGCGCTGGCGAGCATTTCCCGGAACCGGGCGGAGGCGTCGCCCGGGTTTCCCAGCGGCGCGCCGAGCAGGACGAGACGCCCCTCATCCGACATATCACCCACGGGTCGCTGCTCCTCGATCGACGGCGGTGGCGGGATTGGGGGCGACGTACGCCACCGGCCACCTCCGCAGCCTACGATCGCCGGGTGACGAGTGCGTCGACAGCACAGAGCGCGAACGCGGCCCGGGTGGCGTCGGAGCGTACGGGCGAGGGCGGACCGGCCGCCACGACCCCCGCGACGGTCCCCGGCGTCGTCCGCGCCCGCCTGGCCACGATCGACGCGCGGCTCGACGGGCGGTCGTGGCTGGCCACCGGCGTCGTCGTGCTGATCGCCGGCATCCTGCGCTTCGTCGGCCTCGCCGACCCGCCGGGAAAGATCTTCGACGAGACCTACTACGCCAAGGACGCGTACGGGCTCATCTCCCGTGGCGTCGAGTGGAACTACAAGGACGGCGGCCCGTCGTACGTGGTGCACCCGCCGCTGGGCAAGTGGCTCATCGGGCTCGGGGAGTGGGCCTTCGGCTACCAGGACGCGGAGAGCGGCATCTCGGTGCCGGGGCACCTCCTCACCACCGCGCCCGAGTTCGGGTGGCGCTTCTCGGCGGCGGTCATCGGCACCCTGTCGGTGCTGCTGCTCGTGCGGATCGGTCGGCGGCTGTTCCGGTCCACCGCGCTCGGCTGCGCCGCCGGCCTGCTCCTCGCCCTGGACGGCTTCCACCTCGTGCTCTCCCGCACGGCGCTGCTCGACATCTTCCTGCTCTTCTTCGTGCTGGCCGCGTTCGGCGCGCTGGTGCTCGACCGCGACGCCCGCCGGCGCCAGTGGGCGCGCGCCCTCGACGCGGGGCTGGACCCGACCGAGCCGGGGCGGGCCGGGCGACCGGCCGACGGATGGCGGGGCTGGCCGTGGTGGCGGCTCGCCGCCGGGGTGCTGTTCGGCTGCGCCTGCGCCGTCAAGTGGAGCGCGCTCTACTTCCTGCCGGCGTTCGCGCTGCTGGTGATCCTCTGGTCGGTCGGCCTGCGCCGCTCCGCGGGAGTGCGCCGGCCGTGGCGGTCCGCGCTCCTGGACGAGGTGCCCTGGCTGGCGCTGGCCGGAGTGCTGATGGTCGTCACCTACCTGGCCACCTGGTCCGGCTGGCTCTTCACCGACGACGGCTACTACCGCCTCGCCGCCAACTACCCGGGCGCCCCGCTCAGCGACAGACCCGTGATCGGGCCGCTGATCAACCTCTTCGAGTACCACCAGGCGGCGTACGGGTTCCACTCGCAGCTGGACGACCCGCACAAGTACCAGTCCTGGCCGTGGCAGTGGCTCCTCCTCGGCCGCCCGGTGGCGTTCCACTGGTCGAGCAACGGCCCCTGCGGCGCGGCGAGCTGCGCCTCGGAGGTCCTGCTGCTGGGCACCCCGCTGCTCTGGTGGTCGTTCCTGCCGGCCCTGGTGGCGGTCGCCTGGCTCGGCCTGGCACGCCGCGACTGGCGGGCCGGGGCGATCCTGCTCTGCGTGGCCGCCGGCCTGCTCCCCTGGTTCTGGTTCGCGGTGACCGAGGGCCGCACGATGTTCTCCTTCTACACCGCGCCGGCGTTGCCGTTCCTGGTGCTGGCGGTGGTCTACGTGCTCGGCGCGATCATCTCGCCGGCCGGGGCGGGGGTCGCCGAGAGCCGCGAAACGGGCGGAGCGGGGTACGACCGGCGGTTGATCGGCAGCGTCATCGCGGGCGCCTACGTCCTGCTCGTGGCGCTCTGCTTCGCGTACTTCCATCCGATCTTCGTCGGCACCGTCATGCCGTACGCGGACTGGTCGGCCCGGATGTGGCTGGGCGGCCGCTGGATCTGACGGCGACCGTCGGACGCCGACGGGTCCGGACGCGCACGCGGCCGGGCCCGTGAGACGTAGAAGCGCGCCCCGATCGCCTGCCACGGGGGAAGCGGGCGATTGGGGCGCGCACGAAAAGCTTAACCACCGGGCACCACCGGCACAACGGGTCGACTTGGGTCAGATTTCCGACGGACACCCCAGTGGTGACGGGAACGAATCAGCAGCTGACGGTGGGTCACGGTCAAGCGTCCGGCACGTCCCTGCTGGACAGTGACCGCGCCCGCGCCACGACCGCGCTGTCTCCTGGATCGAGTGGTATCCGCCCCCCAGGCCCGGACCAGGGGCACGGCCACCCCCGCCGGGCCGTCGCGGCGCCCGGCAGCGCCGCCCCACCCGGATGATCATCCAATGTGGACCTCACTACACTTCGCCCGGTGATCAACTTAAGACGTGGCACCACCGTCCTCGCCGGACTGGTGGTGGCTTCCGCGCTGCTCGGGCCGGTGCCCGCGGTGGCCGACGAGCCGACTCCCGCCGAGCCACCCCGGGTGGAGCTGGTCCTCGACGTGAGCGGCTCGATGCGGGCCCGCGACATCGACGGCCGCAGCCGGATCTCGGTGGCCCAGCAGGCGTTCAACGAGGTCGTCGACGCGCTGCCGGAGGAGACCCAGCTCGGCATCCGGGTACTCGGCGCGACGTACAGGGGTGACGACAAGAAGGTCGGCTGCCAGGACACCCAGCAGATCGTCCCGGTCGGCCCGGTGAACCGGGTCCAGGCGAAGGACGCCGTGGCCACACTGCGACCGACGGGCTTCACCCCGGTCGGGCTCGCCCTGCGCGCGGCCGCCCAGGACCTCGGCACCGGCGCCACCACCCGCCGGATCGTGCTGATCACCGACGGGGAGGACACCTGCGCCCCGCCCGACCCGTGCGAGGTCGCCCGCGAGCTGGCCGCCCAGGGCACCCGCCTGGTGGTGGACACGCTGGGACTGGCTCCCGACGAGAAGGTGCGCCGGCAGCTGCTCTGCATCGCCGCCGCCACCGGTGGCACGTACACCGCGGCGCAGAGCACCGACCAGCTGACCAACCGGATCAAGCAGCTGGTGGACCGCGCCCGGGAGACCTACACGCGGACGCCGACCGTGGTCGGCGGCGGCGCGGTCTGCGAGGGCGCGCCGCTGCTCGCCCCCGGCGTCTACACCGACCGGGAGAAGTTCTCCGAGCACCGCTGGTACCGGGTCCCGGTCCGGCCGGGCCAGGAGCTGCGGGCCTCGGTGAGCGTCGCGCTGGACCGGCCGGTCAACCCGGACTACGGCGTACTGCTGCGGGCCGTGGCGACGGACGGCCGCGAGCTGGTACGCGGCGCGGACGCGGGCAGCGGTCGGGCAGACGTCGTCTCCGCCGGCCTGCGCTGGTCGGACGACCGGGACGAGGACACGGACGACCGCGACGACGGCGGGCGCGACGACGATGCGGCGACCGACCCGGAGGCGGCGGCGCCGACGACCGTGTGCCTGGTGGTCAGCAACTCGTTCGCCCCGCGTGCCGGGACCGGGACGAGCCCCGGCATGCCGGTCGAGCTGACCGTCGACGTGGTGGCCGCCTCGCCCGCTCCCGAGGGCCCCGACCTCGGCCGGGGCTGGGCGCTGCTCGCCCTGCTCACCCTGGCCGGCCTGGTCACCGGCCTGCTGGCCGGACTGCTCACCCGCTGGTGGGTGGCCACCTGGAGGGAGAAGTGAGCGTGCGTACCACTCTGACCCGGTCGCTGGCGGGGCTGGTGGCCACCGCCGGGGCCACGCTGCTGCCCGCCGCGGCGCTCGCCGCGCCGACCGACCCGCCGACCCCGTCCCCCGGCGCGGCGACGGTGACGCGGGCCGGCACCTCGTTCCTCACCGCCACGGCGATCTCCGCGGGCCAGCCGGTCCGGGTCGACGCCTCCACGGGCGACTACCTCTACTGGTCGTTCGACGCCAAGGCCGGGCAGGTGCACGACATCACCGCGGCGATCTCCTTCCCCCGCGACCGCAGCGGCGCCTCCACGTGGACCATCGAGATCTTCGACGGCCTGCGTCGCCGGCAGGCGTGCACGGCCGGGGCGCAGACCCCGACGGTCGACGCGACGGCCGAGAGCACCGCGCTCGGCTGCACCCTGCGTGAGGTACGACCGTGGGCGGAGCCCTGGTCCGGCGACCCGCTGCCCGGCACCTACTACATCCGGCTCTCGGTCACCGACATCCCGGAGCCGGACCTCGGCGCACCGGTCGAGGTGGAGCTGCTGGTGGGCACCGACGGCGAGGGCGGTGTACCGGCCGACGACGGCGAACTGGCCGTACCGCTGGTCCCGAACACCCGCGCCGGCGCGCTGCTCACCGACGAGCGGGCCGCCGCACCGGCGGCGGACGCGCAGGAGCAGGGCGGCTGGCTGGACGACCTGTTGCCCGCGCTGGGCTCCCGTTGGATCTGGACCAGCGTCGGTGGCGTCCTCGCCGCGGTGGCCGGCGTGGTCGGCTTCGCGCTGACCCGCCGTCCGCGGCGCGGCTGACGCGTCCGCACCGGCGCCGCCGCCTTCGCGCTGACCGGCCGTCCCGCCGTCCGCGGCGCGGCTGACGCGTCCGCACCGGCGCGACCAGCCGGCGGCGCCATCCGCGACCGGTTCCGCCCCGGGCCACCGAGCCCGGGGCGGAACCGGCGGACGGAAGGTCAGTTTGTCCGCGGACCTCGGGGCAGCCACCCGATGAACCGGTCCTGGAGCGCACTCACCGAGCCGGCGCGAAGGTCCTCGCTGGCGGCGGCGAGGCAGGACCCGAGATAGACGCTGAGCGTCGCCCGGTCGCCGTACTCCTGGAGCAGCCGGCCGCGCTTCGTCGCGCAGGGCCACTCCTCCCCGCAGGAGCCGCAGCTCCAGCCGGGCGTCACGGGGGCGTGTTCGTCGCTCGCCGGGCCGGGCGGCTCCGCACCACGGGTCATCGCACTCCCTCTCGGTTCCTCACAGGGCCGAACGCCTCGGCCGGCTCGGGATCGATCGCGGCGGCCAACGATCTCCCCCGTGCCGCGCGTGGACCTCAGCGCTTCGAGACGATCCGGTGTTACATGCTTCCGGTACTTTGGCCATTCATGACAGTCAGAAAGTTGACGGTTGGCCCGGAATTCGCGCGGTCGGTGCAACGGTCCGCGCGGGACAGCCGGCACGGCACCGGTCGCGGGCCGGGTCATCGGGTCGATGTCGGCCGGGCGTACGCCGGTGTGACGGGCCGTGCGTGACCTCCTGCCGCCCGAGGTCGCGGTCGCCGTGGCGGGCCCCGACGACTGGACCGGCCACCTGCTCGCGGAGGAGTTGGCCTGCCTCAGCGAACGCGCGGTGGAGAGCCGGCGACGGGACTTCACCGCCGGGCGGGTCTGCGCCCGGCGGGCCATGACGGCCCTCGGACTGCCGGTGGCACCGGTGCCGGCCGCCGCCGACCGGGCGCCGCTCTGGCCGGCCGGAGTGGTCGGCACCATCACCCACACGCGCGGCTACTGCGCGGCGGCCGCGGCCCGCAGCAGCGAGGTCCGCTCGGTGGGGATGGACGCGGAGCAGCACCGGGAGCTGAGCGCGGGGGTACGCCGGCTGATCTGCCTGCCCGAGGAGGAGGAGCACCTCGCCCGCCTGCCCGGCGGCGTCTCCTGGCCGGCCGTGCTGTTCAGCGCGAAGGAGACCGTCTACAAGGTGTGGCACCCGGTGGTCGGCACCTGGCTCGACTTCGCCGACGCCCGGCTGGAGATCGACCCGGAGGCCGGCGCGTTCACCGCCCGGATCGCGCCCGCCCGCGTCGACGCCGCGCCCGTCGAGGCGCCGCCGACGACCGTACGCGGCCGGTTCACGGTGGCCGACGGGCTGGTCCGCACCGCCGCGGTGCTCCTCCTGCCCTGACCGTCGGCCGCCGGGCTCACGCGGGGCGGAGCGCGTTGCCCGCGCGCGGTAGCGTCGGCGGGTCCCGCCCTCCCACGCCACCATCAAGGAGCACGGTGAGCCACCCCGAGCCGCCCCGGCCGCACGACCCCGACCAGCCGCACCCGGAGCCGCCGACCGAGGCGTTCCCGACGGCCCCCATGCCGCCGGCGCCGCAGGGCGGGACCGCCGGTGAGGCGACCGTTCCGATGCAGCCGGCGCCCGGCGACGCGACCCTGCCGATGTCGCCCGCGCCGGCCGATCCGACCGTGGCGATGCCCGCGGCCCCGCCCGCCTCCGGTGAGGCGACCACCCCGATGCCGCCGGCCCCGGCCGACCCGACCGTCGCGATGCCCGCCGCCCCGTCCGCCTCCGGCGATTCGACCGTGGCGATGCCGCCGGCCGCCTCGGCGGACGCGACCACGCCGATGCCGCACAACCCCTGGGGGCCGATCGGCGGTGCCTCGCAGCCCGGCGAGGTGCCCACGGTTCCCCAGCAGCCGGTCCCGGGCACCCCGGTCTCCGGCGCCCCACAACCGCCGGCACCGACCAGCCCGTGGGCGGCACCGACTGCGCCACCGCCGGCTCCCACCGCGCCGCTCGCCGGCGCGCCGCAGCCGCCCACCTC
Organism: Micromonospora xinjiangensis; assembly: GCF_056150165.1. Classification (NCBI taxonomy): domain Bacteria; kingdom Bacillati; phylum Actinomycetota; class Actinomycetes; order Micromonosporales; family Micromonosporaceae; genus Micromonospora; species Micromonospora xinjiangensis. The sequence continues at coordinate 1,321,450 of NZ_JAXCFO010000001.1, forward strand.
CGCCCCGCCCGCGCCCGGCGAGTCGTGGGCCGCGCCGCAGCCGCCGGTCTCCGGCGCGCCGCAACCCCCGGTCTCCGGGAGTCCGTGGGCCGCGCCCGGCACACCCCAGCCGCCGGTGTCCGGGGCACCGCAGCCCCCGGTCGCCGGGAGTCCGTGGGCCGCGCCGGGTGCACACCAGCCGACGCCGCCCGGGCCGTACCCGCCGCAGGCCCCCTACACCGCGACGCCCGGCGGATATCCGCCTGGTGGGACGGGCTTCCCACCTGGTGGGGCGGGCTTCCCGCCGGGTGGACCGCAGCCGCCGCAGAAGAAGTCGAACAAAACCCTGCTCATCGTGCTCATCGTGGTGGCCGTGCTGGGGCTGCTCTGCTGCGTGGGCGGCGGCGCGGCGTTGATCTACGGCGCGAACCAGGCGGACGAGATCGCCGAGTCGCTGCCCACCCCGGGCACGACCACGGACGCCGGCGGGGCGCCGACCGCCGCGCCGACCCTTCCCGCCGAACCCAGCGACGGCGCGAGCGGGACGACCGACGGCGAGACGCGGAACATGGCGATCGGGGACACGCTGGTGATCACGGACGACGACAGCGCCGTCGAGATCACCGTGACGAAGGTCAGCACCAGGACGAAGGGCTGCACCTCGTTCGCGCCGGAACCGGACAAGGGCGTCTACCTGATCGCGGACGTCACCATCGAGGTCACCAAGGGCAGCGCCTCGGTGAACCCGCTCTTCTTCCAATGGGTCGCGGCGGACGGCACGGAGACGAACGCCATCGCCGGGATGTTCTCCGGCTGCGGCAAGAACCTCGACCCGGGCGAGGTCACCGCGGGCCGCACCCGGACCGGCACGGTCGTCTTCAACGTGGCGGACAAGGACGGCGTGATCGAGTACCTGCACCGCTTCCAGACCGCCGGATCCTGGCGGCCCTGACGGCGCGCGGGGGCCGGCTCCGTGAGCCGGCCCCCGCGCCCGTCGGCCGTCGGGTCAGCGCGCGCCGTCCGGGTCGCCGACGGCGTGCGCGCCGCGCCAGGCGAGCAGCCGCCGGTACGCCGCCAGGCCGTCGGGCACCCACGGCCACTCGGCCAGCCGCCGCGTCACCTCGTCCTCGGGAAGGAACGCGTACCAGGCGACCTCGTCGGTCTGCGGCTCGACGGTCGAGGGGCAGCGCACCTCGTAGACGGCGGACCACCAGCTGTGCTCGGGCGTCTCGTAGAGGAACGTGAACAGGTGCACCGGTGCGGGGAGCCCCCGTACGCCCAGCTCCTCCTCGGCCTCACGCAGCGCGGCCTCGTCGTACGACTCGCCCGCGCCGACCACGCCGCCGACGAACATGTCGTAGAGCGACGGGAAGACGAGCTTCCGGTCCGTGCGGCGGTGCACGAAGACGCGCCCCTCCGCGTCCCTCGCCAGGACGAACGCGCAGCGGTGCCGCAGCCGTTTCGCGTACACCTCGGCGCGCCGCGCCTGCCCCACCACCCGGTCGTGCTCGTCGACGACGTCCAGCAGTTCGTCGGCGGACAGCAGCGGCTGATCCTCCATGTCGAGATTCAACCAGCCGCCGTGCCGGCCGGGGCGGGCCCGCGGCCTGGAAATCCCCGTACCGCCCCGAGATGAACGTGAAGAGTTTTACGCTCCGATCGGAGCGGCTTGCCCGGTCGAGGGCACGTACCTGGGGAGACGCCGTCCGTCGCAGCAGGAGGACCAGGGGTACCGCTCGACCTCCGGCGAGCCGAAACGGAGAGGCAGGCACGCATGGCTGTCAAGACCGAAGCGCCGGCCGGCACCGCCCAGATGCGGCCGTTCACGGTGGAGATCCCCGAGCGGCAACTCGAGGATCTGCGCGCGCGCATCGCGGCCACCCGCTGGCCGGAGAAGGAGACCGTGCCCGACCAGTCGCAGGGCGTGCCGCTCGGGCTGATCCAGGAGGTAGCGCGCTACTGGGAGAGGGAGTACGACTGGCGCGGGGTCGAGGCGAGACTGAACGCGCTTCCGCAGTTCATCACCGAGATCGACGGGCTCGACATCCACTTCGTCCACGTGCGCTCACGGCACGAGAACGCCCTGCCGCTCATCGTCACGCACGGATGGCCCGGCTCGATCATCGAACAGCTGAAGATCGTCGGGCCACTCACGGACCCGACGACGCACGGCGGCGCCGCGTCCGACGCGTTCCACCTGGTGATCCCGTCGATGCCCGGCTACGGCTTCTCCGGCAAGCCGACCACGACCGGTTGGGGGCCGGAGCGGATCGCCCGGGCCTGGATCGAGCTGATGAGGCGCCTGGGATACGACCGGTTCGTGGCGCAGGGCGGCGACTGGGGCGCGATCGTCACGGACCTGATGGGTGTGCAGGCGCCGCCGGAGCTGCTGGGCATCCACACCAACATGCCCGGCACCGTGCCGCCCGAGATCGACGCGCTGTTCCAATCCGACATCACCGGCGCGACCAACGCCATGAGCAGGTTGCCGGCCAACCTGTCGGACGAGGAGATGCGCGCCTGCGAGCAGCTGGACTTCGTCTGGAAGCACGTCGGCTACGCGGTCATCTCGGCGTCGCGTCCGCAGACGCTGACGGCCCTCGCGGACTCGCCGGTCGGCATGGCGGCGTTCCTGCTCGACCACGACGCGGCCAGCCTGGCACTGATCTCCCGATCCTTCGCGGGGCAGCCGGAAGGTCTGTCCCGGGACGACGTCCTCGACAACATGACGCTCTTCTGGCTCACGAACACGGCGGTCTCCGCCGGCCGCCTGTACGCGGAGAACAAGCTCTCGTTCTTCGCCACCAAGGGCGTCTCGGTCCCGACCGCCGTGAGCGTCTTCCCCGACGAGCTCTACCAGGCGCCGCGCAGCTGGGCCGAGCAGGCGTATCCGAACCTCATCCACTACAACCGGCTCGACCGGGGCGGGCACTTCGCCGCGTGGGAGCAGCCGCAGCTGCTCTCGGAGGAGATCCGCGCCGGGTTCCGGTCGCTGCGCTAGGCGGGCCGGGACAGCCGCTCAGCGCCGCGGATTCTCCGCGAACACCTCGGCGGCGATCTGGTAGCCGTCGAACGCGCGCGCCACGCCGGCGTACACCGCGATCTGGAGGAAGACCTCGACGACCGACTCCCGGGTGGCGCCGGCGTGGAGCGCGATGCGGAGCTGACCGCGTAGCGGCTCGGAGAGGCCGAGCGCAGCCGCGATGGCCACGGAGACGAGCGCTCGCGTCGGCGTGTCGAGGTGCTCGGTGCGGGGCCAGACGTCGCCGAAGGCGTGCGTCGTGGCGATGCGCTTGAAGTCGGCGCCGTTGGCGGGCTCGCCGGGGGTGGGGCCGAGGAAGCGCTCCAGGCGGAAGCCCAGGAGTCGCTCCGCCGTGTCCAGCGCGGCCGCGTAGCCCGGGTCGTCGACACCGGATGCCCGATCAGTCGCCATGGCGTTCACTCTGTCACCGATCGGGGTGTAGGGGACAAAACCGGCAGCAGTCACCGTAACGACGGAGCGCCGCCGATACGGCCCGACCGCGGGCGGGCCGGCACGTAGCGTGTCATCCGTGATCGACCCCAGCGCCGATCGGGCCGTGCACCAGCAGCTCGCCGACCTGCTGCGTGACCAGATCACGTCCGGTGATCTCGCGCCCGGCGCGTCGCTGCCCAGCGAGTCGCGGCTGATGGAGGAGCACGGGCTGAGCCGCACCAGCGTCCGCGAGGCCGTGGCCCTGCTCCGGTCGGAAGGCCTCGTCGTCGAGGACCCGCCGCGCGGCGCCTTCGTCCGCGCCGGTGAGCCGGCCGAGACGGTCACCCTGCTCAAGGGCGACACGGCCTCCGCCCGGATGCCGACCGCGACCGAGCGGCGGGAGTTGGGGATCGGCGAGGGCATCCCGGTCATCGTGATCTTCCGGGCCGACGGCTCCCGCGAGCTGTACGCGGCCGACCGGATCAGCGTCGGACGCTAGCGCCCCACGTTGAGGTGTCCCGCCCGGACCGGGACGATGCTGGGGTACGGCGATGCCGGGCCCGAGGAGCTTTTCGAGTGCGCGTCAGCATGGCGACCAGCGCCGGTCGGACCGGCCGGCCGAACGAGGACTTCGCGGGCGCGGTGCCCGGCGCCGCGGTGCTGCTCGACGGCGCGGGCATCCCCGGCACCGGGTCGATCTGCTCCCACGGCGTCGCCTGGTATGTCCGGCGGCTCGGTGGTGCGCTGCTCGGCCGGCTGTCGCGGGACGACGGGCCGGACCTCGCGGCCGTCCTCGCCGACGCGATCGACGAGACAGCCGCCGGTCACCGTGGCACCTGCGACCTCCGGCACCCCGCCAGCCCGCAGGCCACGGTGCTGATCGTCCGCGCCCACCGGGGCCGCCTGGAGCATCTCCTGCTCGCGGACACCTTTCTCGTCCTCGACCCGGGCCGCGACCACCCGCAGGTCGTCACGGACGAGCGTGAGGTGGCCGCCCGGCGCGCCTGCTCCGCGCCCCTGGACGGGCTGGTGAGGGGCACCCCGGAGTACGACCGCGTCCGGGAATCCTGCGCCCGGGCGCTGCGGGTTCGCCGGAACCAGCCGGGCGGCTACTGGATCGCGAAGGACGATCCGCGGGCGGCCGAGGAGGCGGTGAGCGGCAGCCGGCCCCTCGACGACCTGGACGGCGTCGCGCTGCTCAGCAACGGCGCCAGCCGCATCGTCAGCCCGTACGGCCTGACCACCTGGTCCGGCCTGCGGGATCTGCTGGCAGCCGCCGGGCCGGCCGAGATCATCCGCCGCGTACGGCTGGCCGAAGCCCGGTCCACCACGGGCCCTGACGGTCTCGTTCCGGACGACGCCACGGTCGCCCACTGCACGGAGCTGCGCTCGGGGCGCCTCGACGAGCGGTGATCCCGGCGGGCGGGACCACCGCTCGCGGCACGGGGCGCCCCGCACCGGCGCCCGCTACTTCCCGTGCGGGTCGTGCGCGTTCAGCGTCGCGACGACCTGGTCGTAGTCGCCGCGCACCTCACCGAAGCGCAGGAACTTCACCCGCTCCACGTGGATCTCCCTGGCGTCGGGCTGCGTCTCCAGCAGGTGGACGGCCTCCGTCACGAACTCGTCGAGCGGCATGGCCAGCTCGTTGCTCTCCTGACCCGGCACCAGCCCGGTACGCACGGACGGGGGCACCAGCTCCTGCACCTTGACGCTCGTGCCGGCCAGCTGGAGCCGCAGCGACTCGCTCAGCATGTGGATCGCGGCCTTGGAGGCGTTGTAGCTGGGGGTGACCTTCAGCGGGCTGAACGCGAGACCGGAGGAGACGGTGACGATCGTGGCGTCCGGCCGGGTCTGCAGGTGCTCGATGAAGGCGGCGATGAGACGGATCGGCCCGAGCACGTTCGTGGTCACGACCGACTCCGCCGACGCGAGGAAGGTCTCCCGCCGGCGCCAGTCCTCGACGCGCATGATGCCGGCCATCGTGATCAGGACGTTGAGGTCCGGGTGCCGCGCCAGCACCTCCTTCGCCGCCGCGTCCACGCTCGCCGCGTCCGCCGTGTCGATCTCCACGGTGTCGATGCCCGGGTGCTCCTCGGCGATCTGCCGTAGCAGGTCGGTACGGCGACCGCCGACGATGACCGTGTTGCCACGAGCGCGCAGCTGGAGGGCGAGGGCCAGACCGATCCCGCTCGTCGAGCCCGGGATGAAGATGGTGTTTCCGGAGATGTTCATGCTTCGAGACTGGGCGACGGCGCGGAACGGGGGCAGAGAGCGCTCGTCGGGGGACCGCCAATCCCTGGTTCGCGCCCTCCCCCGGCGGATACTGGGATCATGGACCGCGCCGCACTCGCCGACTTCCTGCGCCACCGCCGGGAGGCGCTGCAGCCCGAGGACGTCGGGCTGCCGCCGGGGCCACGGCGCCGCGCCCGGGGGCTGAAGCGGGAGGAGGTCGCGTCGCTCGCCGCGATGTCGACCGACTACTACACCCGGCTGGAGCAGCAGCGCGGCCCGCAGCCGAGTGAGCAGATGCTCGCGTCGCTGGCCCGGGCGCTGCGGCTGACCAGCAGCGAACGCGACTACCTGTTCCGGGTGGCCGGGCGCAACGCCCCCTCCACCGTGCCGGCCACGACGCACGTCGCGCCCGCATTGCTGCGCGTGCTCGACCGGCTCGACGACACCCCGGCACTGATCCTGTCCAACCTCGGGGAGACGCTCGTCCAGAACCGGATGGCCGCGGCGCTGTTCGGGGACAAGTCCGGCTACACCGGCCTGGCCCGCAGCGAGATCTACCGCTGGTTCACCGACCCGACCGAGCGGCTGCACTACCCGGAGGACGACCGCGACCGGCAGAGCCGGGCCCTGGTGGCGAACCTGCGCGCCGCGTACGGGTCGATGGGCGCGCAGTCGCGGGCCGGCGAGCTGGTCCGGGCGCTGCGGAAGATCAGCCCCGAGTTCGCCGGGCTGTGGGAGCGGCACGAGGTCGGCAAGCGCTTCGAGGACCACAAGACGCTCATCCACCCCGAACTCGGCGGGATCGAGCTGGACTGCCAGGCGCTGTTCACCGAGGACCAGTCCCAGGCGCTGCTCGTGCTCACGGCGCCGCCGCGCACCGAGGGCTACGAGAAGCTCCAACTGCTGCGGGTGCTGGGCCACGAGCGCTTCCCCAGCGACGTCCTCCCCGGCTAGGGACAGCTCCGAGGTTGACGTAGAAGAGCGACGTGTCGCCCCCAGCGACACCGCTGCACAAGATCGAAAAGGCCGTCTCCGGCGAGCGGAAACGGCCTTCAAGTTGGGTGGAGCTGAGGGGATTTGAACCCCTGACCCCCTCGATGCGAACGAGGTGCGCTACCGGTCTGCGCCACAGCCCCTCCGCCGGCGTGCCGGCGTCGGTCCCACCCGGCTTTCACCGGGCGGGCCGGCGACAAGGCTAACAGGTCCGGTGCCTCCACCGCGAATCACCCCCGGCAGGCGCGCCGTTGGTCCACCCGGGTCGGGGTCGGCGATCCGGTGGCGTCCCGGCCCGAAGCGGCCGCTCGCCGAGCGTGCGTTGATCACCGAAGGGGCCCGGGGGGACGCGGCGCTCAGGCCGTGTGGCTGCCCCGGCCGGCCTCGTAGGCACGGCCGCGGAGGCCGCCGGCCCGCCGGTAGGAGACCGAGCCGCCGCTGGCCGCGGGCGGCAGGTCGGCCGGCCGGTCCAGGCCCATGGCGGCGCGGCGCACGACCTCCCGCTGGGCCGCGAGCCGGCGCTGCGCCTCCCGGCGGGCCGCCGCGCGGCGGGCCTGCTCCCGGCGTACCTCCGCCTGCCGGGCGGCCAGCCAGGCCGCCTCCCGGGCCCGCGCCCGCCGCCGGCGCTGGTCGGCGATGGCACGGTGCCGCAGGTGCACGACGTACGCCACGAGCAGCGTGCCCGTGACGGCGAAACTGATCCAGAACCCGGGGCCGACCACCACGACACCGATCAGCTCGACGCCGTTGAGCAGCAGCAGCGCGGCGAGCACCCGACGGCGCCGGTAGACGGCCGGGGTGTGGCGGCGCCTCGGCGGCCGGCGGCGGGCCCGGTTCGGTGCGGGCGGTACGGCGCGCAGCCGCCCCGAGCGGCGCGCGGGGGCGGGTGGCGCGGAGACGGGCCTGTCGAGACGGCCCGTGGCCGGATCTTCACTGAGGATGACGACGAGGTGTCGCGGCGGGCGCACCGGCCGCCGTCCCGGCACAGTGCGGCGGCGGCGCTGGCGCTGGAGCACCCGCGCCGTCGACTGCGCCCGCTCCGCCACCAGCCGCTCGGTGGCGTCGTACCGGCGGACGAGCGCCGGCGCGAGGGCGAGCAGGCCGGCGGCGGCGAGGACGGCGAGGAGCACCGAGGTCGGCACCCTCACCCCTCCCGTCACCGAATTCGGAGCAACCCCTGCCCGGCCGAAGGATCTTTCGCCGACCGGTGTCGGCCGCGTCGATCGTACGAACGGGCAGCGCTTGCCACAGCTTGCAGTTACTTGAGGTTACGGGCGACGGAGCGTGATGCCGACGCGCCGCGCCGATCCCGTGCGTGGGACGGTTCACCTGGCCCCGGCGCGTACGCGGTGCCATCGGGCCAGCAGCCCGCCCTCGGCGGCGACCTCCTCGCTGGTCATCGCGTATCCGATGTGGTCACGCCAGGCACCGTCGATGTGCATGTAGCGCACGTGGTACGACTCCTCGCGGAAGCCGAGCTTCTCCACCACCCGGCGGGAGGGCCGGTTCTCGGGGCGGATGTTGACCTCGATCCGGTGCAGGCCGCCCGGGCCGAACGCGTGGTCCACGGCGAGCGCCAGCGCGGTGGGGATCACCCCGCGGCCAGCGACCCGGTGGTCGACCCAGTAGCCCGCGTACCCCGAACAGAACGCCCGCCGGACGATGCTGCCGAGGTTGAGGTGCCCCACGAGCCGCTCCTGCCCGTCCTCGCGCAGGCAGACGGCGAACGGCATCCCCTCGCCGGTACGCGCCGAGCGCCTCTGGTCGCGGTAGACCCAGCGGAACGCGGCCCGGGAGTTCAGCTCGTCCCAGTCGCCGGGCAACGACGACTCCCACGGCGCCAGCCACCTCTGGTTGGCCCGCCGCACCTCCGACCAGGCGGCAGCGTCCGACCGCCGGTACGGGCGCAGCACCACCGGACCGTCCACCAGGACGACCGGCCAACCGGGCGCGCGTCCGGTTCCGAAGAGGCTCACGGGGCGGACCCTACGCCCACGACCCGACGGCTCGCGAGGGTGCTCCGCCGGCTCCCCCGGCACGTCCTCCACTCGGGACTCGGGGGCGAACCGGCGGGCACGGTCACCGCCGGCGGTCCAGCAGGAGCACGTCCACGGTGGAACCGGCGGCAGCCGTGGTGACCCGCTCGCCGAGCACGAGCAGCCCGTTGGCCTCGGCGAGCCCGGCCAGGGTGAACGGCCCGCCGCTGAGCGGCTGGACCGTGTAGCCGCCGCCGCGCCGCTCGGCCACGTGGGCGGGGCGGAACTCGCGCAGCCCGCCGGGGGACGAGACCGTCTCCAGCAGGTGCGCCCGGACGCTGGGCCGGAACACCGGCTCGGCGCCGGCGAGCAGCTGGATCGCCGGCCGGGCCAGCACCTCGAACCCGATCAGCGCCGCGCCCGGGTCGCCGGGGAGGCACACCACCGGCACCTCCTCCGCCCCGACCGTGCCGAACCCGAGCGCCGTGCCGGGATAGAGCGCCACGTCGGTGAACGTGACCGGCCCGGCCCGGCCACCCTCGCGGCGGGAGAGGATGCGGCGGACCATGTCACCGGGGCCGGTGCCGGTGCCGCCGGTCGTGATGATCAGGTCGGCGCGCAGGGTCTGGTCCTCCAGCAGCCCGCGCAGCCCCTCCGGGTCGTCGTCGCAGATCCCGACCCGGTACGCGAGCGCGCCGGCCTCGGCCGCCGCCGCGGTCAGCGCGTGCGAGTTCGCGTCCACCACCTGGCCGGGCTGGCTGCCCCGGCCCACGTCGACCAGCTCGTCGCCGGTGGCCACCACGACCACCCGCGGGCTGGGGCGGACCACCACGTGCCCGATGCCCGTGGCGGCGAAGACCGCGACCAGCGCCGGGGTGACGTACGTGCCGGCCCGGGCGAGCAGCGCCCCGGCGGGCAGCTCCTCCCCGGCCCGGCGCACCCCGTACCCCCGCTTGGGGGTGCGGTAGATCTCCACCGCGGCCATGCCCTGGTCGGTCCACTCCACGGGCACCACGACGTCGGCGGCGATCGGCAGCGGCGCCCCGGCGGCCACCGAGAAGCAGGACCCCGGGGTGAGCCGGACCGGCCGCCAGCTGGCCGCGCCGAGGTCGCCGACGACGTTGAGCCGGACCGCCCGTCCACCGGCGGCCCGGCCCGCGCCGGAGATGTCCTCCCAGCGCGCCGCGTACCCGTCCACAGCCGCCTGGTCGAAGGCCGGGAACGCGTGCGGCGCGACGACGTCCTCAGCGAGGACGTTGCCGTACGCCTGGGTGAGGTCGAGGTCGAGCGGAGGCAGCGCGCGTAACCTGCGCAGCACACTGCCCAGGTAGTCGGCGAGCGGCGTCAACTCGTTCGCGGCCGCCTCGGCGTCGGCCGTCGCGGTCATGTATTGGAACCGCCCGACGCGTCGGAGTTGACGAAGTCGACAAGCCACTTGCGGAACTCGGCGCCGAAGTCCTCCCGCTCGGCGGCGATCTGCACGACCGTCTGGAGGTAACCGAGCGGCATGCCGGTGTCGTAGCGGGTGCCCCGGTAGACGATCGCGTGCACCGGTGTGCCCTCGGTGCGCAGCAGCTCCATCGCGTCGGTCAGCTGGATCTCGCCGCCGCTGCCCGGCTCCGTACGCCGGATCGCGTCGAAGATCCGGCCCGGCAACACGTACCGGCCGAGGACCGCGAGGTTGCTCGGCGCCTCCTCCGGCTTGGGCTTCTCGACCATGCCGGTGACCTTGACGACCTCTCCGATGTCGGTCAGCTCGGACTCGGCGGGCTCGACCGACGCGATCCCGTAGCGCTTCGTCTCGGCCGGGTCGACCTCGAAGAACGCGAGCACCACACCGCCGGTGCGGGCCTGGAGCTCCAGCATGGCCGGCAACAGCGGCTGGTCGAGCTTCACGAACTCGTCGCCGAGCAGCACCGCGAACGGCTGGTCGCCCACGTGCGACTCGGCGTACCCCACGGCGTGGCCGAGGCCGAGCTGCTCCGGCTGCCGGCAGGTGTAGATCTCGGCAAGCTCGCTGGGGCGGCGCACGGCGGCGAGTGTCTTCTCGTCACCCTTCTCCTCCAGCCGGGCCTCCAGGTCGGGGCGGCGGTCGAAGTGGTCCACCATCGAGGTCTTACCCCGTCCGGTGATCAACAGCACGTCGTTGATGCCGGCCTGGGTGGCCTCCTCGACGATGTACTGCAACACCGGCCGGTCGACCACCGGCAGTAGTTCCTTGGGCACCGCCTTCGTGGCTGGCAGGAACCGGGTGGCGAGACCGGCGGCCGGGATCACGGCCTTCACCGCGCGGGAACGACCGGTCGCGGCGGCCGTCGCTGAGGAGTTCGCTGAGTGCACCGACATGTCGCGAGACTATCGGCCACGGCTCTGCCGCGGCGGGTGTGGCCCGGAAGACGCGCCGCCTCCGGAGGCGGGTCGCGGGGCACCGGGTCCGGCGCGGGTGACGTCGGGACCGGTGAGCGCCGGGCCGAGCGCGTCGTCCCCGGTGCCGGCCTGCGCGGGCGCCGCGTCCGCGCAGGCCGGCGCGAGCGGCTCGGCACGGGTGGGCACGGTGGCGCGGCCGGCTCGCGGCAGCCCGTCCGGCGGGCTCACGGCGGCCGCCGGCACGGGCAGTTCCCGGGCGGTCAGCGGCCGGCGGGTGCTCACCCGGTAGGTGTTCCGGCCCGCCGCCTTCGCGGCGTACAGCGCGTCGTCGGCCGCGTCGAGCACCTGCTGGCCGGTGGCCGCGTGGTCGGGGTAGACGGCGATGCCGACGGAGACGGTCACCCGCACCTGGACGGGCGCCCCGGCGTGCGTCTCGACCGCGATCGAGGTGTCCCGGATCACCGCGCCGAGCCGCTCCGCGACGATCGCCGCGCCGCGGGCGTCGGTCTCCGGCAGCAGCAGGACGAACTCCTCGCCGCCCTGCCGGAAGGCCAGGTCGACCTCGCGGATCTCGCCGCGCACCCGGCGGGCGAACTCGGCCAGCACCGTGTCCCCGGCGGCGTGCCCGTAGGTGTCGTTGACGGTCTTGAACCGGTCCAGGTCCAGGGCCAGGACGCTGAGCATCCGGCCGAACCGGCTGGCCCGCTCGACCTCCCGGCGGATGGATTCGCGCAGGTAGCGGTAGTTCCACAGCCCGGTCAGCGGGTCGGTGAGCGAGAGCCGCTGCGCCTCCTCGTGCATCCGCACGTTCTCCACCGCCACGGCGGCGTGGCTGGCGAAGGTCCGCAGCGTGACCAGGTCGTCGTCGTCGAACTCGTCCGCGCCGAGCCGGTCGTAGAGGGCGAGCACGCCGAGCGCGGCGGCCCCGTCCGTGCCGCCCGCCCGGCCGCCGAGAAGTTCGACGGTCGGCGTGTCGTCGGGTCCGCCGGTGACCGGGGGCCCGGCAGGGGTCACGGGGCCCTGGCCGGGCCCGCCGACCTCACGGGGCCTGCCGGATGCTCCGGTCGGTCCCGGTTCGCCGCCCCGTCCCGGCTCGCCAGGGGCGGGCGCGTCCGCGCGGGAGGTCCCGATTCCGCCGGAAGCACCGGGACCGGCCGGACCGCCGGGACCGGCCGGACCGCCGGGACCGGCCGGACCGCCGGGACCGGCCGGGGTCGCGAACGGCACCGCGACGTAGGTGCGGCAGCGCGGCTCTCCCGGCGGTACGTCGTCCGGGCCCATCCGGCCGCGCAACGGCACCCCGGTGGCGGCGACCGCGCCCACGATGCCGCTGCCGACGGGCACCCGCAGGGTCGTGGGGCCGTCCGCGGTCGGCCAGCGCCCGTCCAGCCCGTCGGTGCACTGGGCGACGAGCACCCCACCGGAGTCGACGAGCAGCACGGCGCCGGCGCGGGCCCCGGTCGCGGCGATCGCGCTGTGCAGGATCACCCGCAGGATGCGTTGCAGGTCGTGGGTGCTGGCCAGGGTGTCCCCGAGGACGGCCAGGTGCCCGCGCAGCTGGTCGCGGCTGCTGGTCAACGCCGCCACGTACGCACCGGTCTCCCGGGTCATCCGGTTGAACGCCCCGGCGAGCCGGCCCAGCTCGTCGCGGCTGCGTACCGGCACCCGGGCGCCGAGGTCGCCGTGCGCGACCCGGTCGACCGCCGCCGCCAGCTCGACCAGGGGACGGGTGGTCACCCGGGCCAGCCGCCACGCGGCCAGCACGGCGAGCAGCGCGGCCAGCACCACGGCCGCGACCAGCGCGGAGTGCAGCCCGGGCGGCCGTTCGCTGGGCACCGAGAGCACGAGCGGCAACGGCTGACCGGACGACGGGCCGATCCGGCGCACGTACCGGCCGTCGGCGGTCTCGGTGACCTGCTCGTCGTCGAGCGTGCCGGCGGCCGCCAGCACGGCGTCGCGTACCTCGCTCGCCTCGGTCGTGTGGCTGACCCGCGCGGGCCCGGCGTCGTCGTCGAGCAGGGTGACCGCGACGCCGGTCACCGCGGCCAGCCGGGCCACGAACGCCGGGTCGACGGGCTGTGCCGCGGCCACCGTGCCGAGCGTCGCGCCGCCGCGGTCGCGCCGGTCCACCCGGACCGTCAGCGCGCGGACCGGGCCGCTCGTCGCCGCGCCCGCGCACTCCTGCCAGGGGGCCGACGGCGCACCCGGCGTGGTGAAGGTGACCTGCCCGGAGACGTCGCTGACCACCACCGCCGCGGCCAGGCCGCGGCTCACCACCTGGCCCGCGGCGCCCGCCGGGTCGCCGCCGCTGACCGCGACCGCGTCGGCCGCCGCACGCAACTGCTGGCAGAGCGCGTCGACGGAGGTACGCACCGCGGCCGCGGCCACGGCCAGCCGTTCCGTGGAGCGGCTACGGTCCACGGAGTGCAGTGTCGAGGCGACGAAGAGCGCGCCGAGCAGGACCGGGCCGAGGACCACCGCGAGGAAGGCCGCCGTCAACCGCCCACGTAGCGTCACTCGGTCCCCCCGGAAGTTTCGCCTCCGTTGTTGCGATGCTGACACAGAGCAACCGTGTGGGAGGCGTTGCGTCAGGAGTGTTGCGTGCCGGATTTTTCTGATGGAGCGGAAGTGACCCATGTGGCGAAACGCAAGATGCGGGTCGCCCTGCTCGCCCGCCGCCGGGAACTGACCGCCGAGGACCGGGCCCGGGCCGCCGCCCGCGTCCAGGCCGAGCTGGTCGCGCTCGTGCGCCGGCTCCGCCCGGCCCGCGTGACGGCGTACGTCCCGGTGGGCACCGAGCCGGGCGGGCCGGAGCTTCCGGAGGTGCTGCGCGACGCGCTGCCGACCGGCGGCGAGCTGCTGCTGCCGGTGCTCCTCCCCGACCTCGACCTGGACTGGGCCGCCTACGCCGGGCCGGACTCCCTCGCCGCCGCCGGTCGGGGGATGCGCGAGCCCACCGGCCCCCGGCTCGGGGTGGACGCCGTCGCCGGCGCCGGGCTGGTGGTGCTGCCGGCCGTCGCGGTCGACCGGCGCGGGCTGCGCCTGGGGCGCGGCGGCGGCTCCTACGACCGGGCGCTGGCCCGGGTGCCGGCGGCGACCCTGACCGTGGTGCCGCTGCACGACGGCGAGCTGGTCCCCGCCGTGCCCGCCGAGCCGCACGACCGGCCGGTCCGCGCGGTGGTCACACCCGCCGACGGCCTGCGTACGCTTGACCCCGCCCTACCCGACGGCGGGGTCACGCCGCCGGGTGTCGCGCCCCACACTTCCGCTGGACGAACCCGGGGCGGATGACGCAACATTGGCACTCGAAGACGTCGAGTGCCAACCGGCCGAATGCCATCCGGAGGAGAACGTGCCCACGTACCAGTACGCCTGCACCGCGTGCGGCCACCAGCTCGAGGCGGTGCAGTCCTTCTCTGACGCGCCGCTGACCGAGTGCCCGGAGTGCGCGGGCCGGCTGCGCAAGGTCTTCAACTCGGTCGGCATCGTGTTCAAGGGCTCGGGCTTCTACCGCACCGACTCGCGCTCGTCCGGCTCCGACGCCTCCAGCAAGCCGGCCAAGGCCGACTCCGCCGGCTCGACCACGTCGAACGGCTCCTCGTCGAACGGTTCGTCGGGCAGCTCGTCGTCCAGCGGCTCGTCCTCCAGCGGCTCGTCGTCCGGTGGCGGCTCGTCGTCGGCCAAGGCCCCGGCGGCCAGCAGCGCCGGCACCACCTCCTGACGCGCACGCCGCACCCCGAACACCCGACCCGGGTCACCAGCACGGTGACCCGGGTCGCCGTCTCTTCCCCCGGCCCGCCGGGTCGTGCGGCTAGCAGATCCGGCCTCGACACGGGCGTTGTCCACAGGCCGCCCGGTTGTCCACAGGTCGCCTCCCGGGGCACCGTCCGCGGCCCCGGCGGCCCCTAGCCTGCTCGCCAAGGGGGCGCCGCGCGGGCGCCCGACCGGCGACGGGAGGCACGATGGCGGGCACGGCGGATCCACTGCGCCCCGTACGCCGGCCGCGCCTGCCGCGCCGCACCACGCTGCTGCGCACCGCCCTGGTCGCCGCGCTCCTGGGCCTGGCCGCGGCCCTGCTGCACGCCCCCGCCGGCTGCCCGCCGCCGGTCGCCCAGGCGCCGCCGAGCGCAGGCTCCGGCCCGACCCCGGCCCCGGTGACGCCCCGGTCGGCGGAGGGATCAGCCACCCGGCCGGGGGCGGCGGCGGAGCCCGAGGGCGTACGCCGGGGCGAGGGCCCGCTGCCGCTGCCCACCGGCAGCGTCGGCGTGCCGGTCCGGCTGGCCGAGCCGGCGGCCCTCGCGGTCGTACGCCCCGGCGCCCGGGTCGACCTGCTCTCGGCGCCGGCCGGCGGTCGCCCCGGTGAGGCGACCCTGCTGGCGGGCCGCGCCCTCGTGCTCGACGTGATGGGCGTCGGCGAGACCGACGGCTCGGCCTCGCTCTACCTGGCGCTCAGCGCCGAGCAGGCCCAGCGCACCGTCGGCCAGCCGGAGGGCAGCCGGTTCGCGGTCGTCGTACGGGGGTGAGACGTGCGGCAACTCGCCGCCCGCGCTCACGGAGAGCCCGCCGTCAGGCTCGGGTCGGCGGGCGACGAGCCGCAGCGTCTCCTCGCCCGCGCCGGGTCAGTCCCAGTGCGGGGGGCGCTCGGCGAGCAGCCAGTCGTCGTTGCCGGCGGCCCGCTCGCCCCAGCCGTGGTCGGTGTCGTCGCTCGTCTGCTCGGGCAGCACCACGAACTCGTCGCTCAGCTCGACGGTGCGGTCGTCGTCGCGGCGGAAACCCGGGTCCTCGGTGCTCACGAGCCGTAAGGGTAGCGCAGCGGCGCGGCCGAGCCGGTCGGCCGGACACGCCCGGCGCGCGGCACGCCGCCGCCCGCTGACTCGCATCAGCCCCGAAGGGCGCCACACCCCCACCCAGACACTCCGGCCGCCCTACCGGCCAACGACCGCGCCTCACCGGCCCGGGCGCTCGGCCGCGTCGTCCGGGCGGGCGGACGACCGCGTTGGTAGCGTCGGACGGCGTGACGACCCCCACCGGCGGAAGCTCCCCCGACGACTACTGGCGGCGGCCTCCGGCGGGCGGCGACGGGCCGCCGGAGCAGTCGGCACCGCCGCAGGCCGGGCCCGGCGCGGCAGCTGGCGGCGCGGCAGCCGGCGGATACACCGGGCCGCCGAGGAGCACGCCGCCGCCGGCCGGCTGGCGTCCGCCCCTGCACGTGGAGCCGGCCCCGCCACGCACCCTGCCCGCACAGGACATGGCCGGCCTCGACGCGGCCGAACAACGGGCCCAGCGCCTCACCTACTCCGTCGGCGCGGTGGCCGGGGTGGTGCTGCTGGTCCTCGTGTGCCTGCTCTGCTCGCGGGTCCTCTTCTGAGCCGTCCGTCGGCCGGGCGTCAGAACGTGTTGCCCCACACCGTCTCGGCACCGGAGTGACCGGTCAGGTAGACGTAGACCAGCGCGGCGACCGCCAGACCGAACACCGCCACGGACAGCACCGGGGTGACCAGTCGCGGCAGGTTCGCGACCCGGCGGTGGCCGCTCGTCGCCGCCAGCAGCAGGAGGACCACGACGCCGAGCGGGACGACGATCCGGAACAGGATGTCCCCGTAGCGGGAGTGGTCGAAGATCTGGTCGAGGACCGGCCCCTGGAAACCGCGGGCCACGAGCGCGTCGGTGAAGGCCTCCCCCGACTGGACCGCGACGAACGTGGTGACCGGCGCGATCACGGCGAGGATCCCCACCGCCCAGTCCAGCCGACCACGCCACCTCGGCAGCGCCACATAGGCCACCGCGAGCAGCGCCAGCAGCGGCACGAACACGACGACCGCGTGCACCACCAGGACGTGGACCGGCAGACCCATAATCCGCTCGAACATCGGCACCTCCGGAAGATCACCGTCGCGGGTTGCCAGCCTACGTGCAGACCCGTCGCGCGCAGGGTTCTCGATCGGCTACACGCACCGGGTCCGAAACCGGTTCACCCGCCGCGGACCCCTTTCCGCGCTGTGTCCGCGGCCACCACCCGGTTGTCGACCCCCGTGACCCGTGCTGTCATTGGCAGATGTCCAGTGCTGAGGAGTTGCTCCGGTCGAAGGGCCTGCGGGTCACCCGGCCCCGCCTCGCCGTGCTGGACGTGCTCGCCGCCGGCGGCCACCTCGAGGTCGAGGAGATCACCCGCCGCGTGCGGGAACGCCTCGACTCGGTCTCGACGCAGGCGGTGTACGACGTCCTCGGCGCCCTGTCCCGGGCCGGCCTGTCGCGCCGCATCGAGCCGGCCGGCAGCCCGGCTCGCTACGAGGCCCGGGTCGGCGACAACCACCACCACGTGGTCTGCCGGGGCTGCGGCGAGGTCGCCGACGTCGACTGCGCCGTCGGCGCCGCCCCCTGCCTGGACGCGGACATGGCCCACGGCTTCCAGGTCGACGAGGCGGAAGTGACCTTCTGGGGGCTCTGCCCGAGCTGTCAGGCCCGGCGCGGCATCGACGAGTGACCCGCCCACGGCCGCGTCGTGGCACCCTGGGTCAGTGGACTCCGATGACCTCGGCCTCTTCGGTCCCGGTTCGGTCACCTGGAAGGTGCACGCGGAGCCGATCCTGATCGTCGCCGGCCTCCGCTCCCTCTACCTCCAGGCGCTGCATCCGAGAGCGATGGCCGGCGTGGCCCAGAACAGCAACTACCGCACCGATTCCTGGGGGCGCCTCGTGCGCACCGCCACCTACGTCGCCACCACCGTCTACGGCACCACGGCCGAGGCCGAGGAGGCGGGGCGGCGGTTGCGCCGGCTGCACGCCCGGATGTCCGCGGTCGACCCGGCCACCGGCGAGCGGTTCCGCGTCGACGAGCCCGACCTGCTGCGCTGGGTGCACGTGGCCGAGGTCGAGTCGTTCCTCGACACGGCACGCCGGGCCGGCCTGCCGCTGACGCCCGCCGAGGTGGACGGCTACTACACCGAGCAGCGGCGGGCCGCCGCGCTGGTCGGGCTGGACCCGGCCACCGTCCCCGGCACCGCCGCCGAGGTGGCGGAGTACTACCGCGGCGTCCGGCCGGAGCTGCGGATGACCCGGGAGGCCGCGGAGACGGCCCTCTTCCTGACCGCACCGCCGCTGCCGTGGAAGGTGAGCCTGCCCCTGCGGCTCGGGCTCACGCTGGGCCCGCCGCGGTGGGCGTACCTGGGCATCGCCGGCACCGCCCTCGCCCTGCTGCCACCCTGGGCCCGCCGGATGTACGGCGGCCTCGGCCTGCCGACCACGGCCCTGTCGGCCGACCTGAGCGTCCGGGGGCTCCGGCTCGCGCTCGCCGCGCTGCCGCAACGCTGGCGGGAGGGCCCGTTGCTGCAGGCCGCGAAGGAGCGCGCCGCCCGCGTCGCCGCCGCGCACGCCTGACCACGTCGCCGGTCGGCCGGGCGATGCGGCGGGACGGCATCACTCCCCGGCCGGGGCCCCCTCGGCGGGGCGCTCGACCGCCGCCCACGGCTCCTTACCCGGCGTCTGCGCGCCGGCCGGGCAGACGCGCCGGTAGTCGCACCAGCCGCACCGGGGGCTCGGGGTGGTGGGGAAGGCGGCGTCCGGATCGGCGCCCTCGGCGACCGCCCGTTCGGCGGCCATGATGTCGCGGGCGGTCTCCTCCGCCCGGCTCACCTGCCGGGCCAGCGACTCGACGGTGTGCTCGTGCCCGGCGACCGTGCCCGTCGGCAGGTGGTGCAGCTCCACCCGCCGGCACGGCCGGCGGAATGTCCGCTCGGCCGCGTACGCGTAGAGCGCCAGCGCCTGCGAGCCTCGGGCGTCGTCGGCGTCGAGCCCCGTGCGCCCGGTCTTGTAGTCGACGATGACCAGCTCCGGGCCTTCCGGGCCGGGGCGGGAGTCGATGCGGTCGGCTCGCCCGTTGAAGGCGAGCACCGCCGTCTTCACCGCGACCACCCGCTCCACGCCGAGCGGGTCGGCATCCGGCTCCAACGTATCGACGTACGCCTCCAGCCAGCCCAGCGCTCGTCGGTAGGCGGCCCGCTCCTGCTCCTCGTCGCGGTAGCCCTCTCGCACCCAGGTGCCGCGCAGCAGCCCGGCCAGCGCCTCTGGCCGACGGCGGTCGGGCGGCAAGGCGTACCAGTTGCGCAGGGCGGTGTGCACGCTGGCGCCGAGGGAGTTGTGCGCCCACGGCGGCCCCTTCGGCGGGGACGGACGGTCGAGGTAGGAGTAGCGGTAGCGACGGGGGCAGTCGGCATAGGTGCCGAGCTTGCTCGGGGTGCAGACGAAGAGCCGCTCCGGCATGCCCTCGAAGCCGAGCTGCTCGGCCTGCCCCTCGCGGGGGCGGGGGGCTCGGCCACCGGCGGAGGGTCGTCCGGCTGGGGAGGGTCGTCGCACGCCTGGGATCCTGCCATCCCGGTACGACAGCGGCGCCGCCGCTCAGGCCGTGGCGATGTAGTGCCTGACGAACGCGGCCACCGCGTCCGCGATGAGCTGCACGGCGATCGCGGCCAGCAGCAGGCCGGCGATCCGGGTGAGCACCTCGATCCCACCCGGCCGCAGGATCTTGACGATCCCACCGGAGAAGCGCAGGACGATCCAGACCGCGATCATCACGGCGATGATCCCGGCGGCGATGGCGCTGTAGTCGCCCAGCCCCTCGGCCTGCTGGACGAAGAGCATGGTGGCCACGATCGCACCGGGACCGGCCAGCAGCGGTGTGCCCAGCGGCACCAGCGCGATGTTCGACGTGGACTGGCCGCTCGGTTCGTCGCCCTTGCCCGTCAGCAGCTCCAAGGCGACGAGCACGAGGAGCAGGCCGCCGGCCGCTTGGAGGGCCGGCAGGTCGACGTGCAGGTAGTCCAGGAGCGTCTGCCCGGCCACCGCGAAGACCACGATCACACCGAGCGCCAGCGCGACCGCCTGCCAGGCCGCACGGTTGCGGTCCTTCGCCGGCAACGGGCCGGTCAGGGCGAGGAAGATCGGCATCATGCCCGGTGGGTCGGTGATCACCAGCAGGGTCACGAAGACCTCGCCGAGAAGCTTCAGATCCACGCGATCAACCTAGCCGCGCTCTCCGGAGCCGAAACGCGGATCAGCCGGAAGCGATCCCGGTCACGCCGCCGGCACCGGCGACGATCCTCTCGTACGCCTCGGGGTCGGTGGTGAACGCGCCGAGCCGGACGGTCTTGTGCGTGCCGTGGAAGTCGGACGAGCCGGTCACCAGCAGGCCCAGCTCGGCGGCGAGGCGGCGGACGTGCGCCCGCTCGGCCGGCGAGTGGTCCTCGTGGTCGGCCTCCAGGCCGGCGAGCCCGGCGGCGGCCAGCTCGGCTATCAGCTCGTCCGGCACGACCCGGCCGCGACGGGTGGCCCGCGGGTGCGCGAAGACCGGGACGCCCCCGGCGGCCCGGACCAGCCGGACCGCGTGGAAGACCTCGATGTCCTCCTTCGGTAGCCGGTAGCGCTCGCCCAGCCAGTCCGGCCCGAACGCCTCGCTGGTGGTGCCGACGAGACCGGCCCGGATCAGCGCCTGGGCGATGTGCGGCCGACCGACCGTGCCGCCACCCGCGGCGGTGAGGATCTCCGCCCAGCTGATGTCGATCCCGTCGGCGCGCAGCAGGCCGACGATCCGCTCGCCGCGCTCCTCCCGCGCCGCCCGCACCCGCGCCAGCTCGGCCACCAGCTCCGAATGCTCCGGGTCGAAGAGGTACGCGAGCAGGTGCAGCGGGACCGGCGGATCCGCGCCGAACCAGCGGCAGGAGATTTCGGCGCCCCGCACCAGGCGCAGTCCGGACGGCAGTGCGGCCACCGCGGCCGCCCAGCCGGCCGTGGTGTCGTGGTCGGTGATCGCCACCACGTCCAGCCCGGCGTCGGCGGCAGCCCGGACCAGCTCGGCGGGGCTCAGCGTGCCGTCGCTGGCCGTGGAGTGGGCGTGCAGGTCGATCCGCTGCACCGGCCCGGTACGGGAGGTCACCGCCCGACGCTACCGGCCCCGCCGGCCTCCCCCGCCACCGGCCGGACCCGCCGCCCGCGTGCCGGAGGAGCCGCCCCCCGCTCGCGCCGCCCGGCTGACCGGGCACGGGCGCCCCGCCGCCGAGGGTGCCGGTCCGGCACCCGGACGAGGCCCGGGTCAGGAGCCGGTCACCACCACCGGGGGGTTCGCCGCGTCGGCGCCGGTGACCGACCTCACGGTGCCCGCCTCACCGGCCTGCACCCGGTCGGTCCGCAGCTCCACCAGCCGGCCGGAGTCGTCGACGTACGTCGCCCCCTCGGCCGACGTCCAGGCGACCCCTCCGGTCAGGGGAGGGCCGGCGCGGCGGGCCGTCAGCTGCCCGTCGGACCCGGATGGTCGGACGCTGCCGATCCGGGTCAGGTCGACGAGCAGCGAGCCGGTCGAGCCGGTGGTCCGGCCGTTGAGCAACAGCCAACGCCCGTCCGGCGAGACCGCGCCCAGCCCGTCCTCGCTGAACGCCGGGCCGCACGCGGTCTGCACCGGGGCCAGCGAGTCGCCCGGGTTGAGCAGGGCCAGGCACGGATTCTCGGAGGTCTTGTCGGGCACCTGGCCGACGAGTCGACCGTCGGGCAGCGCGCCGTAGATGTTCAGCGTCTCCCGGTCCCGGCCGGCATCGAGAGCCGCGCCGGCCGGACTCCAGAGCGTGTGACCGGGCCGTTCCGGGTCCAGCCGGACCAGCACGGCGTTCCCGACGAAGCCGACGGGCACCGCGGGGGCCGGAGCGGGCGTACGGACCGGCGCGATCAACTGGTTGGCGACGACCCCGGCGGTGGCCAGTCCGTCGCCGTCGCGCCAGGCCACCTGGCGGGCGTCCGGCGAGATCGCGATGGCGTCGGCACCGGCGAGCAACACCTGTGGGGTGCCCTCACGCGGCACCGCCCAGAGCGACCGCCCGGCGGTCGCGGAGGCGCCGGTGACCAGCCACCCGGCGTTCTCCGGCAGCCGCTGGACCCGCTCCGCCGGGCCGATGCCGGTCAGCCGCACCCGCTCACCGTCGGCGCTGACGATCTCGTTCCCGACAAGGAGGTCGGCCGCCGCGCCGACGGGCGGACCGCCCGGGCCGGCCGAGGTCGAGGGCAGCGGCTCGGGTCGGGCCTGCTGGGACGGGTCGCCGAGCACGATGGTGGGGGGCTTGCTCCCGCCCGTCGCGTCGCCCACTTGCGCCACCCCGGCGCTGACCCCCACGGTCGCCACGGCGGCCAGCGCGAGCCCGGTCACGGCGCGCCGCCGCTGGATCCGCCGGGCGCGCCGGATCGCCGCGCCGGCCGGGTCCACGGCGTGTGGTCGGGGCGCGGCGACCTGCTGGGCGAACGTCTCCCGGACCGCCCGTTCCAGCTCGTCCTGCGTCACGTGGAATGGACGCGTCGGGGTGCCGGAACGGTTGTCACTCCCGCGCGGGGTCATGACTGTTCCCCGGAGGTGGCCGCCGTCGGCGCACCGGAGAGGGCGACGACGACGGGGGCCGGGGTGGCGCCGTCCGGCGGCGCCGGGAAGCGACGCGTCGCGGCGGTCGGCAGGCCCGTCGGTACGTCGTCGGACACCGCCGCGGCGAGCGGCGCGTTGACGGGCTCCGGCGACGCGCCGGACCGGCCGTCGGTGGGCTGCGCGGACCTCTGCGCCGGCACACCCGGGTCGACGCGCGGCTCGACCGGCCGGGGGCGGGACGGGCGCGCGGCCCGAACCGCTCCGCCCGGCTGCGCCGGATCCGCCGTCAGGTCGAGCGCGGCGTCGGCGCCCATCCGGCGGCGCAGCGTGGTCAGGGCCCGGTTGGTCTGGCTCTTCACCGTGCCCGCCGAGATACCGAGCAACGCGGCCGTCTGCGCCTCGGACAGGTCCTCGTAGAAGCGCAGCACGAGGACCGCCCGCTGCCGGGCGGGGAGGGCGTTCAGGTGCCGCCAGAGCAGGTCCCGGTCGAGCTGCTGCTCGATCTCGTCGACGCCGGGTCGCTCCGGGAGGACCTCGGTGGGGCGCTCGCCGTGCCAACGCCGCCGCCACCAGCTGGTCGAGGTGTTGATCAGGACGCGTCGGGCGTACGGCTCGATCGCCTCGATCCCGCCGAGCCGGCGCAGTGCGAGGTACGTCTTGGTCAACGCGGTCTGGAGCAGGTCCTCGGCGGTGGCCCAGTCGCCGGCCAGCAGGTACGCGGTGCGCAGCAGGGCTGCGGAGCGAGCCGCGACGAACTCGCGGAACTCCTCCTCCAGCTGATCCCTGTCTGCCACTGCGCACCTCCACACCCGGGCGGTCAAGGCTGACACGGCGGGAACGCCCAGGTCGAGGTCCAAAGGTGTGCA
Organism: Micromonospora xinjiangensis; assembly: GCF_056150165.1. Classification (NCBI taxonomy): domain Bacteria; kingdom Bacillati; phylum Actinomycetota; class Actinomycetes; order Micromonosporales; family Micromonosporaceae; genus Micromonospora; species Micromonospora xinjiangensis. The sequence continues at coordinate 1,344,708 of NZ_JAXCFO010000001.1, forward strand.
GTTCGTCCTATGTTCGGGCGAAGACGTCAGGCCCCGTCGTCCGCCTTGGCCTCGTCCGCCTCCTTGCCCAGCCGGGCCTCGACCGCCTGCGGCTCGTACATCTCCTCGACCACACGCAGGTAGAGCTCGTTGGGGTTGGGCAGGTTCTTGATCTCCCGGAGCGCCTGCTCCTGACCGGCGGACTCCAGGACGAAGGTGCCGTAGTTGAGGGCGCGGCCGGTGGGGGTCTGCTCGTACTTCATGTCGGTGACACGGACGAGCGGCATCATGGCCACCCGGCGGGTGATGATGCCGTTGACCACCATCACCCGCTTGTTGGTGAGGATGAAGCGGTCGTACCACCAGTCGGCGACCCGCCAGGCCACCCAACCCATCACCGCGAACCAGAGCAGCACCGCGACCGTGGTGAGCGCGCCGACGTCCTGCCCGGCGAGGAAGCCGGAGAGGTAGCCGAGCACGAACGTGGCCGCGATCCCGACGAGGATCGGGGTGGCGAGGTGGATCCAGTGCCGCTTCCACTCGCCGCGGTAGCGCTCGGTCGGGAAGAGGTAGCGGGCGACCAGCGAGCTGGGCTCGTCCTCCAGCGGGAGCACCCGCCGGGGGGTGTTGCCGGCCGCGTCGGCACGCAGCCCGGCCAGCTCGTCCTCCGAGATCACCGGGGGCTGGTAGCCGCCCTCCGGGTCGCGGATCCAGGCACGCCCGGAGCGGCCCTCACCGGCGTAGCCGGGACCGTCGCCGTAGCCGGCGTCGTCCGAAAGGGAGGGACCGTCGGAGAGCCCGGGACCGGAGCCGTAGCCCGGCCCCTCGTCCGGGGGCACTCGGGGGATCGGCTCCGTGTCGCGTTCCCGACGTTCCCGGTCGGGGTCGTCGGGGTCGAAGGGCGGACCGGAGGGGCTACCCATCGGCGATCAGGCCACCAGGCTGGTGAAGAAGTCGCCGAAGCCCTGGGCGATGTCCATGATCCCGCCGCCGAGGGACTTGAACACGTCCGCGGCGGAGTTCGGCCGGTAGGCGACAAAGAAGATCAAGAATGCGATACCGGCCCAGGTGAGGACCTTCTTGACCATGGCGGGCCATCCTCTCGCGCGGCGCCGGGTCCCATTACCGCAGCGGCACCCAGAGTATCAGTGCGGTGTCGTACAGTGAATATCTGCGTCCGTTCTCCGTCATTCCGGTCGGGCTGTCAAGCCTTCCCGTGCAGGTACGGAGACGGTGCGCCGTACACGAGTTCGGGTGGAGTCCACTCGGTGAGGTCGTGCAGCGCCACGTCCTCCGCGAGCAGATGCCCCGCGCTCGCCGGCCAGGCTATCGCATGGAGCCACAATCCCCGAGCCTCGCCGGCGTACGCGCTTCGATCCTCCGGCGAGTGCACCAGCCACAGTGGAGTGGGGTGACCGGCCACCCTGATCCGCGCCTGGCCGACGTGCTCGGGATGGCCGGGGCCCGGATCGGTCAACGCCTCCGCGAGCTGCGGCCCGGGATCCGGCCCGGCCATGCCGGCGAACCGGGTGCCGAGCCCCACGCCGGGCTCCTCGGCGACGAAGACGAGGTCGGCCGGGCCGCCGCCGAGCGGAGCGGGGCCCGCGCAGGCGACGGCGGTGGCCCGTACGCCGGTGCGGTCGTCACCCGCGTACGCCACCCCGGTCATCGTCCAACCCGGTGGCAGCGGCCAGGGGCACCACAGCGGCGCGGGGAGCCGCCCCGGCGGGTCGGCGTCGGCGACGATCCGCTCCACCACGCTCGCCACGATCTCGGCTCCAATGTGCTCCGGCACGTGCAGCGGCGCGACAGGCCCGCACCGCACGCACCGCGACTCGGAGTCCATGAGGCCCGGTGGCCGGACCGACCCACCGCATCGTGGACAGCTCACCGTGACACTCATGAACCCACCGTCACCCCGCCGGGCGGTGCCGTCAAGCGGAGCGGCCAGATCCCCGCCGGGTGGGGAGAAGGGGCGACACGCCGTGCCGTCACCCGTCCGTGGGCGCGGCGAGGACACGCCACCGGGGTCCGGGGGGACCGCTCGTCGCGCGGGTCCGCCGGGACGGGCGGGCCCGCCGACCGGTTCAGTCGGGCGGCGGGCCGGCGTGCGTACGGATCCACGCGTGCATGGCGATGCCGCTGGCGACGCCGGCGTTGATCGAACGGGTGGAGCCGTACTGGGCGATCGAGAAGACCTGGCCGCAGGCGAACCGCGCCGGCTCGGAGAGGCCCGGCCCCTCCTGACCGAAGAGGAGGACGCACCGCCGGGGCAGGGTGGCGGTCTCCAGCGGTCGGGACCCGGGCAGGTTGTCGATGCCGACCACCGGCAAATCCCGCGCCGCCGCCCAGGCCACGAACTCCTCGATCGTCTCGTGGTGCCGGACGTGCTGGTAGCGGTCGGTCACCATCGCGCCGCGCCGGTTCCACCGCCGCCGTCCCACGATGTGCACCTCGGCGGCGAGGAACGCGTTGGCGTTGCGGACCACCGTGCCGATGTTGAAGTCGTGCTGCCAGTTCTCGATCGCCACATGGAAGTCGTGCCGGCGCCGGTCGAGGTCTGCGACGATCGCCTCCCGTCGCCAGTAGCGGTAGCGGTCGACCACGTTGCGGCGGTCACCCGCGGCGAGCAGCTCGGGATCGTAGCGCGGGTCGTCCGGCGGGTCACCCACCCAGGGGCCCACACCGACGTCGAGCTGGTCATCGGTCACGGTCATCAGAGCGTACGGACCCGCCGGACCACCGCCCCCGCCGCCCTCCTCGTCGATCATGCACTTGTGGCACCCGAGATGCCCCGGTCAGCGGCTCTCCTCCACCACCACATCTGCATGATCGCCGGGGCGGGGCCGGCCGCGGGCGGGGCGGGGGCGAGGTGCCGGGGGCGGGGTGGGCGGGGTCAGCGGAGGCCCAGGGCGTCACCCAGGCGGTCCAGGAAGCGGCGGTCGGCGGGAGCGGGTGAGTCCACCAGGGGCCGGGTCCGGCCCGGCGGGACGGCCCGGCACACCCGTGCCGCGATCGACTGCACCCACTGGCGGTACGCCGCCGAGTCCGCCGGATCGGCTCGCCGGTCGAGCACCCGTACCGCCGCCCGGCAGGCGGCGAGCAGGTCGACCAGGTCGCCACCGCGGTCCTCGGGCAGCGGCTGGCCGTCGTCGCGGGCGTAGATCGCGGTGACCACCGCGCGCACCAGATCGCTGTCGAAGGAGCGTCCCGCCGCGACCGCCTCCAGGCCGGCAAGGCCTTCGGCGGTGCCCCGGCGGGGCCGGCCGGGGCCGGGCGCGGTGGCGGCCACGATGACCCGCCCGGGCAGGTCGGTGAGCAGGTGCCACTCGGTGGCGGAGTAGGCGGCGGTGGTCAGTGGTGCGGCGCGACGGCCGGCAGAGGGCGGCTCTCCGGCGACGGAGTGGCTCATGGGGACCTCCGGCGTCAGCATATGCCCCGGAACGCGAAAAGAGCCCCTTCCCAGGGGAACGCCGGGCGCGCCGTGGCGGAACTCCGCCCGGTGGCCGGGGGACCGAGGGAAGGGGCTCCCGCGACACCCCGACGAGGTCGACCACGGATCACCGCCGGCCGGGGACGCCGGACCGCCGCCGCCGGCGACCGACTCTCACCACCGGCAGGGGCGGGCCGCCGCGGCGGCCGATCGTCAACGCCGGTCGGGGAGGGCCCGCGGAGGCCGCCCTGAGCAGGTCACCCCGGCGCGGCCGTCGGCTCCGCGCGGGCGGCCGATCGTCAGCGCGGGTCGGGGAAGCTCGGCCGCTCCGGGTCCACGCCCTCGGGCACCGTGCTGGCGGCGTACTCCCGCTTGGGCACCATCACCCGGCGGCGGAAGACGCAGACCATCGTGCCGTCCTGGTTGTAGCCGCGGGTCTCCACGGAGACCACGCCCCGGTCGGGCTTGGAGGCGGACTCCCGCTTGTCCAGCACCGTCGTCTCGCCGTAGATGGTGTCGCCGTGGAAGGTGGGGGCGACGTGCCGGAGGGACTCCACCTCCAGGTTGGCGATGGCCTTGCCGCTGACGTCAGGGACGGACATGCCCAGCAGCAGCGAGTAGATGTAGTTGCCGACCACGACGTTGCGCTTGAACTGGGTCGCCGACTGGGCGTAGTGGGCGTCCATGTGCAGGGGGTGGTGGTTCATGGTGAGCAGGCAGAAGAGGTGGTCGTCGTACTCGGTGACGGTCTTGCCCGGCCAGTGCCGGTAGACCGCGCCGACCTCGAACTCCTCGTAGTAGCGGCCGAACTGCATCCTGGTCCCCTTCGACGGAGGGCGATGAGTTCGGCACAGCATGCCTTATCGATTGTTAAGGCGCTGCTCGGGTCGGGCGGCGGGCGGAAATGTCACACCGGCCACATCCGGGGGGAGACGCAATGAGCGGCGGGGCCCTCCCCGGCACCCGCCGCCCACGCTCTGATGCGGAAGATTCTGCCGTACGCGTGTCCTGCTCGGACAGAGAGCTGGATCACATTTATTCTTTTGTAACACTACGGTGAGTAATCGGGGATTGCCCGAAAGGCGATCTCCACTGCGGGATAGCGGCTTGTCAAGCCCCCGGTTACCGATTCGCGCCGGTCAATCGTGTGGATCTCCTTGGAAACGCTCCCATCACAAGGCGTCACGCAACTGCGACATGCACTTGCGTTCCGCACGGCGGCTACGGACAGACGCGGGTCGATGACCCGCGGTGCGACCGGCGCGGCGGCGGTTTGGCCCGCGGTGGGCCGGGAATGCGTTGCGGTCATCCCTGGTTCTACGGGTCGTAGGTAATCCGCGGTGATCGGAGAGTGCAAATGGCAACCGTCGAGCTGACCACGGCGAACTTCGACGAGGTGACCGGCAAGGACGGGATCGTCCTGGTCGACTTCTGGGCCGACTGGTGTGGCCCGTGCAAGCGGTTCGCCCCCGTCTACGAGCGCTCGTCCGAGAAGCACCCGAACATCGTCTTCGGCAAGGTCGACACCGAGGCGCAGCAGGAGCTGGGCGCCAAGTTCGACATCCGCTCCATCCCGACCATCATGGCGATCCGTGACGGCGTCATCGTCTTCGCGCAGCCGGGCGCCCTTCCGGAGTCGGCGCTGGAGAACCTGATCGAGCAGGTCGAGGCCCTCGACATGGACGACGTCCGCCGACAGCTGGCCGAGCACAAGCACTGAGGCCTGCGACAGCAGAGCCGCACCGCCGACGGCCGGGCCCCTCGGGAGCCCGGCCGTCGGCGTACCGGTCGAGGGACGCTGACCGCCGGTGGGACCCGGACCGGGCGTTCCTTCCCGTATGGTCACGAACCGATGGAGACCTTGACCCGCCGGGGACGGGCAGTGCGTGTCGGCGCGACGGCGCTCGGCCTCGCCGTGCTGCTCGCCGGCACGCTCTGGGGTAGCGACGACGACTTCCCGTTCGGCCCGTTCCGGATGTACGCCACCTCGAACCCGCCGAACGCGCCCGCACCCGACACGCGGGTCGAGGGTGTCGACCGCACCGGCGCCGTGGTGAGCCTCGGCCAGGAGGCGACCGGCATCCGCCGGGCCGAGATCGAGGGCCAGCAGAGCCGGTACGTGACCGACCCGGCACGCCTCGCCGAGGTGGCCGACGCGTACACCGAACGGCACCCCGACGCCCCCGACCTCGTCGAGGTGCGGATCGTGATCCGCTGGTTCGGCATCGAGGCCGGCCGCCCGACCGGCGGATACACCGACGAGACCGTGGTCAGCTGGCGGGTGCCCCAATGATCCGCTGGTTGACCGAGCCGGTGCCGCGTGGGCGGGTCGCCGCCTTCCGCACGCTCATCTACCTCTTCGTCGCCGCCGACCTGGTCTTCTTCACCCCCTGGGTACGCACCCGGGTGAGCGTGCCCGGCGAGCTGTACCAGCCGCTGCTGATCGGTCGGCTGCTGCACCTGCCGACACCGACGCCGACGCTGGTGGCGGTGATCTTCTGGGCCCTGCTGGCGCTCGCGCTGCTCGCCGCGACCGGACGGGCGCCGCGGCTGCTCGGCTGGTCGGTCTTCGCGCTCTACCTCGAGTGGATGATCATCGCGATGAGCTACGGCAAGGTCGACCACGACCGGTTCGGCCTGCTCGTCGCGCTCGCCGTGCTCCCCACCGCGGGACGCGCCCGCCACGGCGACCAGACCCGCGCCGAGGCGGCCGGCTGGGCCCTGCGGGTCACCCAGATCGCGGTGGTGTGCACGTACTTCCTGGCGGCCTGGGCGAAGCTGCGCTTCGGCGGTCTGGACTGGCTGACCGGCTCGGTGCTGGCCCGGGCGATCATCCGGCGGGGCACCGAGCTGGCCGACCTCATCGCGCAGGTGCCCTACCTGCTGATCGTCGCCCAGTTCGGGATCATCGTCTTCGAGCTGGCCAGCCCCCTGGTCTTCGTGCTGCCCGAGCGCTGGCGGCTCGCCACCGTGGGCTTCTTCTACTCGTTCCACGTGGTCACGTTCGCGACCATCACGATCTCGTTCGCCCCGCACCTGGCGGCGATGGCCGCCTTCCTCCCCCTGGAGCGGGTGCGCCCGATCCACTGGCTGCGCGGGCGGTGGAACCGTTCGTCACCGACCGCCCTCGGCCAGCTCGGCGAGCATCCCCTCGCAACTGCGGACGACGACCTGCGCGCCGCGCCGTTGGGCAAGCCCGAGCAGGGGGTCCTCGGCGCGGTCCCGCCAGCGCCACTGGGCGTCGGCGGCGACCTCCCAGAGCCGCTGCACGCCGGCGTCGTGCTCGACCCCGAGCCGGGCGGCCAGGCCGACACCGTCCCCGCCGACAAGCCGTCGCGCCTCCGCGGTGAGCTCGGCGTCGAACCCGAGCCGGGCGTCGCGTAGCGCGGCGAGCAGGCGCAGCTCCTGGAACTCGTGCGCGCCGGCGAGGATCTGCTCGACGGTGCCGAGCAGCTCGGCGGTGCCCGGGCCGGGCTCGGCGCGCAGCAGCGCCTCCACGGCGGCCAGCGCCGAGCGGGACTTGAGGGTCTCCCGCCGGTCGACGAAGAACCGGTGCACCGACTCGCGCAGCTCGGTCAGACCGCTGCGGCGGATCAGCTCCGCCGAGAGGCTGGCGCGGCTGTCGCAGCCGGTCCGGACCAGGGTCGTGGCGAGCCGCACCCCGAACAGGCCGAGCCGGTCCAGCAGGCCACCGCGTACGTCGGCGTCCACCGGCACCGGCAGTTCGCCGCGGAGGAACCGGTCCGCGGAGAGCAGGTACGCCTCCAGCTCCGGGCGGGGCACCGCGGCCAGCTGGGCGAGCGCCGCGAAATCGGACTCGCTGAGCACCCGGCCGGCCAGCCCGATCAGACCGCTGCACGCCACCACGGTCACGCTGAGCGCGTCGACTCTCGGGTCGCGGTGCTGGCGCCGGGCGAGCTGCCGGGCGGTGAGCAGCGCGTCGATCTTCCCGCCGCCGGTCTCGTCGGTCCGGGACAGCACCATGATCACGTTCACCGGCGCGGCCTGGCCCACCGCGCTCTCCCGGGCGGCCTCCAGCACCCGCAGGTCGCTCGGGCGGCCGTCGCGCGTCAGGTAGAGCACCGCGTCCGCGTCCCGCAGCACCCGGTCCATCACCGGCGACCGGCCGTGCTCACCCGGCCCGCCGATCGCGGGCGTGTCGATGAGGGTCACCTGCCGTAGCGCCCGGGTGGGCCAGCGCACCACGATGTCGCTCAGCTCGCCGGCCCGCCAGCCGACGAGGTCCACCCGCATCCCGGTGGCCGACTTCGCCATCGCCAGCTCCTGCGGCGGATGCTGGGCCGAGTACGCGGTCGCCGACGCCTGCGGACCGTCCTCGTACCAGGTGAACACGCCGCTGCCGTCGGCGCCGACGACCGGGGCGACCTCCTCACCCATCAGCGCGTTGAGCAGCGTCGACTTGCCGGCCCGCCACGGGCCCGCGATCGCGAGGCGCAACGGCTCCTCCAGGCGGGCCAGCTGGCGCCGCAGGTGCCCGGTGGCCCGGGGATTGTCCCGGTAGAGCTCGACGGCCCGGTGCAGCAGTCCCCAGACAGCCTCGTCGAGCCGCAGGCCGACGGTCATACCCGCGGCTCCAGCGGCACCGCCGCCGGCCGCGCGGCGGTCAGCTGCTGGGCCTGCTCGTAGAGCGCCGCCAGCCGGGTCATCTTCACCTTGATCTCCCGTTGGCGCTGGTCGCGCACCGCCGCGTCGGTGTCGGCGGCCTGCTTGGCGTTACGCAGGGACTCGACGATGCCCACCTGGAGTTCGTCGGTCAGCGCGGCGAAGTGGTCCCGCAGCATCCGCTGCACCTGGCGGGTCGCGTCCCGGCAGTCCTTCACCACCCGGACGAAGAAGTCGTCGACGTGTCGCTGGACCGCCGTCTTGACCGTGGCCTGCCGGCGGCGCAGCAGCTGCTTGCTCTCGTCCCGAATGCTCTTGCCGCCGAACAGCGCGCCCGCACCGATCGAGACCGGATTGATCATGGGCATCCCGGCGAGCGTCATCGCCAGGCCGAACATCAGCAGGCCCCCGTACGAGCCCTTCATACCGGTGATCACCTTCTGGCTGGCCGTGAAGCGGTCGATGCTCGGGCGTTCTATCTCCGGCAGCCGCTCGGCCAGGTCGTCCGGCACGGTCATCGACCAGGGCGGCAGCAGGTCGTAGCCGTACCGGGCGAAGTTGCCCGCCACCCGCCGGGCCACGAAGTCGCACCGCTGCACCAGCCACTCGTGGTTGGCCTCGGCCGCCTCGGTGAGGCTGCGCGCCAGCCACTCCTGGAAGGTCTCCCAGGCGACCAGGGGATCCGCGGTCTCGAACGCGTCGTCGACCTCCCGCAGGATCTGCCGGGTCCGGTCACGCAGGTCGTACTCGATGTCGGAGAGCAGGTCGGCCATCTCGTCGTTGAGCGTGTTCTGCCACCGTACGGAGCACCGGCGCAACTCCTCGACCTCACGCTGCGCCGCGTGCAGCCGGGACATCGGCCCGGTCTGCTCCTCGGCCTGCTGGCTCTCCAGCTCGGCGCGCAACGGGGCGGCGAGCTGCTCGACCACCGTGCGGGCGGTCAGCCCCACCGCCGCCCGGGCCAGCACGTCACCCTTGCCGGCGAGGTCGCGCTGGAGCCGGCTGATGAGCGCGGGGAAGCCGGACTCGGCGTTGAGCGCGCGGTCGTCCGCGGCGGCCGCGCGCAGCCGCAGCGCCGCCGACACCGGGATCAGCGTGGCGGGCACACCCGCCTCGGCCAGGTGCCGCCGGTTGCGCTCGGCGACCGCCCGCCAGTCCGGCACCAGGTCGATTTTGGTCTGCACGACGACCACGTTGGGGTGGGAGCGGGTGACGTGCAGCAGCACGTTCAGCTCGGCGACGGAGAGTTCCCGGGTGGAGTCGGAGACGAGCAGCACGGCGTCGGCCCGGTTCAGTGCGGTGACGGGAGCGCCCGCGCCGAACGCGCCCGCCTCGTCGCTGCCGGGTGTGTCCACGAGGACCAGACCGGCGCCGAGCAGTGCGCGCGGGAGTCCGATCTCGACGTACGCCGGGCCACCACCCGGCCGGCGGCCGTACGTGCCGGCCACACCGGCCGCGATCCGGTCCACGGGCACCGGCGTGCGCTCCATGGTGGTCGCGAGCGCGGTGGCGGACCGGCCGGGGGCGGCCGGCGGCGCCTGTACGACCGCGGCCGCCGCCGCGTCGGCGTGCTGCACCACGGTCGGCAGCACGGTGGTGCGCCCGTCGCCCACCGGGCAGACCGGCGCGTTGACGATGGCGTTGACCAGTTGGCTCTTGCCCTGGTTGGGTTCCCCCACCACCAGCACGCGCAGCGTCGGGTCGAGCAGTTGCGCGCGCTTCTGCCGGACTGCCTGGAGCAGGTCACCACGCCCGTGTTCGCGGCACGTGCGGGCGATCTCGTCGAGCACGTCCAGCCAGATCCCCGCTATCACCGCACCAAGTGTGCTGATTTCGGCTCAATTATCAAGAGGGGCCGGGAACGGGGAAGGGCCGGGCCGCCCGTAGGCGACCCGGCCTCCCCGCTCGGACCGGGGGCGGTCAGAGCAGACCGTCGGTGATGCCCAGCAGACCGCCGCCGTGAGACGCGGAAGCGTCCCCGTGGACCCCGGCGTCGCCGGTCACACCGTCGGTGACGCCACCGGTCACGCTGCCCACCGTGCCGGTGACGCCGGAAAGAAGTCCGTCGACCTGGTGCGTCACGCCGCCGACCGTGCCCGGCACGTCGAGCGGCGGGACGACGCCGCTGCCGCCGTCGTGCAGCCCGAGCCCGCCCAGCGTGTCGTCCACGCCGAGCGAGTCGACGAGGCCGCCGACCTGACCCGTGGTGCCGGAGAGGGTCCCTCCGAGCAGGCCGTCCGGGGTGCCGAGCAGACCGTGGTCGGTCGCGTCGAGCACGGTGGTCGGGCTGCCGACCGTGCTGGTCACGTCGCCGACCACCGGGTCCGCCACCGAGTCCACGGTGCCGACCACGTCGGCGTCCAGGGTGTGCGCGACGTCGTGCACACCGGTCAGGTCGGTCGAGATCCCGCCGGGTCCGACGCCGACGCCCACACCGGGCAGCACCGTGGCCCCGACGGCGACCGCGCTCGGGTCCACCGCGATGGTGCCGAGCACGCCGGCCTTCACGTCCACACCGGAGTAGCTGCTGGTCACGGCGAGCTGCTGGGTGACGGTCTGCAGCTGGCCGACCACGTCGGTCACGTCCGTCACAAGCGGCTCGGCGCCGAGCTCACCGACCACCGGGGCGACCGGCGCGAGCCCCTGCACCGGGGCGTAGTCGACCACCAGCGGCACCACGTCCTGCACGTCCGCGGCGGTGATGTCGGTGAGGCCCGCGGCCCGCAGCGCACCCTCCGGGTCGAGGTCGAACGCCGACTTGGCGTCGGGGTCGGTGAGCAGGTTGAGCACGAAGTCGTGCAGGGTCTGATCCATGTGCCGGTCTCTCCTCGGATGTGTGCGTCGTCGGTCGCCGCTGATCGAGAGCGACGCTATGGGCACCGGGCCGCACCGGTCATCGGGGATCGGCCCGCAATCCGTACCCGCTCGGTTAGGGTCGCCGCCCCCTCGTCCGTTAGGGGGAATGGGGGGGCCGGGCGGGCCAGATTTAGGGTCTTGATGCCGGAGCTACTTCTGGTACGAACGTAGGAGCCCACGGGGATTCGCCGGGGGTGGGTCGTTCACTCCGCGGGAAACCCGCGGCCCGCGGCCGGCCGACTCGCGGTGAAGGAAGATGGCATGGCGTACGTCCTGGGGATAGACATCGGGAGCACGACCACCGCGGCCACCCTGGCCCGGCGGAGCGGGGCCGGCTGGTCCCGCCCCGAGGTCGTGGCCCTCGACACCGCCACGGCGACCGTGCCGTCGGTGCTGCACCTCGGCGCGGACGGCACCCTGGTGGTCGGCGAGTCCGGCACCGACGACGGCACCCGCACGGCCCGTGGCTTCGTGCACCGGGTCGGCGACGACGTGCCCCTGCTGCTCGCCGGCGAGGCCTGCCCACCCCAGCTGCTGACCGCCGTCCTGGCGACCTGGGTGGTGGAGCGGGTCCTCGACCGGGAGGGCGAGCCGGCCGAGGCGGTCGTGCTCAGCCACCCCGCCGGCTGGGGCCGGCACCGTCGCGAGTTGCTGCACGCCTCCCTCTGGGAGCTGGGACTGTCCCACGTGACGCTGCTGCCACGCACCGTCACGGTGGCCGAGAGCCACGCCGCACGCGGGTACGCCGGCAGCACGGCGGCCGTCTACGCCCTCGGTGGCGACAGCTTCGAGGCGGCCCTGGTCCGGCGCAATCCGCACGGCCGGTACGAGACCCTCGGGCTGCCGCAACGGCTGGACCACGTCGGCGGCGCCGACTTCGACGAGGCCCTCGCCGCACACGTACGCGCCGCGCTGGCCCGCGAACTCGCCACCGCCGGGCGGCGCGAGACGTACGCGACCCTGCGCGCCCTGCGCGCCGAGTGCGAACGGGCCAAGCGCGACCTGACCGTCGGCACCGAGGCCGACGTGGTGCTCACCCTGCCCGGCGGGCCCGTCCGCGTACCGGTGACCCGGGCGGAGTTCGAGGAGATGATCCGTCCCGTGGTGCGCGCCACGGTGGAGCTGCTGTCGCGCACCGTGCTCTCCGCGGGGCTGCGACCGGCCGACCTCGACGCCGTCCTGCTGACCGGCGGCTCCACCCGCATCCCGCTCGTCGCCGAGCTGCTCACCGCCGCCTTCCCGGTGCCGGTCGAGCTGGAACCCGACCCGCAACTCACCGCCGCCACCGGCGCGGCGCTGGCCGCCTGTCAGGTGGTGTCACCACGGCCCCGGCCGGCCGAGCCCGCCCGGACGCCCGCCGCCGGGCAGCCCCGCCGCGACACCGCGCCCGCCGTGCCCGCACAGCGACGCCCCCACCACGACCGCCTGGTCCACAGTGAACCGCCACCCCGGCCGCCGGTCCGGATCACTCCGCTGGAGCTGCCGAGGCCCTCGCGCCTCGTCCTGAGCCGGAGCCGGGGACGCGAAGGATGACCACGATGACGATGAGCGCCCTCGCCGGACACCGGCTGGTGCTGGACCCCGCGCCGCGGGCCCTGCTCGACCGGGTCGCCGCCGAGCCGACCGGACCGCTCCTGCTGGCGGTCGCCGGCCCCGGCGGGCACGGTCGCACCGCCTACCTCCAGGAACTCGCCCGGATCTACCGGCGGGCCGGGATCGCGGTGCACGAGTCCGCACCGGAGGCGCCCGACGCCGTGGACCCGGACGCCGTGCTCCTGGTCGACGACGCGCACCTGCTCGACGACGCCCGCCTCCGCACGCTGCGCCGGCTCGTCGCCGAACGACGGCACCGGCTCGTCGTCGGCTACCGGCCCTGGCCGCGGCCGGCCGCGCTGGTCGAGCTGGCCGACGCCGTCCGGCGGGAGGGCCAGCTCGTCCTGCTCACCCCGTTCGCCCGCGAGCAGACCGCGGCCTACCTCGCCGCCGTACCCGAGCTGGGGCGGCGCGCCGACCTCGTCGACTTCGTGCACGCGCAGACGGCCGGCGTACCCCGCGACGTCGAGCGGCTGGTCCGGGCGCTGCGCGGGGAGGAGCACCGGCCGGACGGCGTGACCGAGCCGCCCCGGCGGGTCGTCCTCGAATTCGGTCCCGACCTCGACGACCTCGCACCCGACGTCCGGCGGCTGCTGCTGGCCGTCGCGGCCGGCGTACCACTGCCGGTGGACCTGCTCGGGGCGCTCCTCGGCCGCGAGCCCGCCGAGGTCGACGCGCTCGTCGCCGCGACCCGGGCCGCCGGCCTGCTCGGCGCCGACGGCCGCCTCGCACCGCTGGTACGCCGGGCGGTGACCGCGCTCAGCCCGGCCACCGAACGCACCGCGGTCTGGCGCCGGCTCAGCGAGGTGCAGCTGGCCCGGGGCGGCCCGGTGCTGCCCCTGGTCCGCGCGCTGCTCGCGGCCGGCGTGGTCGGCGACTGCCCGGCCGGGACGCTCGAGGCGGCCGCCGAAGAGGCGCTGACCTCCGAGCCGGCGCTCGCGGCCGAGCTCTTCGCCGCGGCGGCGGCCGCGGGGCGACCGGCCGCCGCCCGCCAGGCGGTCGCCGCCGCGCTCGCCGGCGACCTCGACGCCGCCCTCCGCCTCGCCGACCGGCTGCTCGCCTCCGCGAGCCCCACGGAACGCGGCGAGGCGGCACTGGTCGCCGCGACGGCACTCGCCCACCGGGGCCAGGTCGGCCGCAGCGTGGAGCTCTACCGCTGGTCGGGCGCCGCCCCCGCCGCGGCGTTCGCCGCGATCGGCGCGCTCGCCGGCGGCGATCCCACCGACCCGGCCGGCAGCCGTGCCGACGACCACGACGGGCCGCCCACCCTGCACGCCGGCGCTGCCCGCCTGATGGCCGACGGGGTGCGGGAGAGCATCGCGGGCGCACCCACCGCCGCGCTGTCCACCCTGGTGCAGGCGGCTGCGCTGCTGGAGCCGGACGGACGGGCCGTGCTGCTGCCGGACAGCCCGGCCGCGCTCGCCGCCCTGACCGCCGTGCACTGCGGTGAACTCGACATCGCCGAGCGGGTGCTCGACCGGGCGGTGGCCACCGGCATCGGCGGTCCCCTGCTGTACCGCCGACACCGGCTGCTCCAGGCGTGGATCCTGATGGTCCGGGGCCGCACCGCCGACGCCCTCGACCGCCTCGGCACGGTCGTCGGCCGCGGCCGGCCGCTCGAGTCGCGCGACCTGCTCTTCGCCACCGCGCTGGAGCTGGGCATCGCACGGCGCAACAGCGACCTCGGTGCGCTCCAGCGCCGCTGGGGGCACGCCCTGGAAGCGGTGGTTCGCCACCCGGTGGACCTGTTCACGCTCCTCCCCCTCGGCGAGCTGGCCGTCGTCGGCGCCCGCCTCGGCGAACTGGATCGGCTGGCGCCGCACCTGCACCAGGCCCGCACGCTGCTCGCCCGGCTCGGCGATCCGCCGCTGTGGAGCGCACCCCTGCACTGGAGCGGCCTGCACGCGGCGATCCTCACCGAGGAACCGGCCGTCGCCGACGAGCACGTGGCCGCGCTGCTCGCCGCCGCGCCACACAGCCGGTACGCCGGTGTGGTGGCCGCGGCTGCCGCGAGCTGGGTGGACGTGCTGCGCGGAGTGATCGACCCGGTGCGCGTGGAAGCCGCCGCCCGGGGCCTGCACGACGCGGGACTCTGCTGGGACGGCGCTCGCCTCGCCGGGCAGGCCGCCATCCGCACCGCCGACCGGCGGGCCATGACCACGCTGCTGGACTGCGCCCGGATGCTCCAGGGACGGCCCACCGGAGCCCGGGCGGGCCAGGGGCCCTCCGGCAGCGGCGACGGTCCCGTCGCGGACGCGATCACGGCGCCGGCGGCGCACCGGCTCAGCGACCGCGAGCGGGAGGTCGCCGAGTTGGTGCTGTCGGGCCTCACCTACCGGGAGATCGGCGACCGGCTCTTCATCTCCGCGAAGACCGTGGAGCACCACGTGGCCCGCATGCGGTCCCGGCTCAACTGCGCGAGCCGGGCGGAGCTGCTGGCCCTGCTGCGGACCATCGTGGCGCACCGGCCGGACACCGCCGCCGGGCAGCCCTGGCCGGAACGGCCGACCCGGTGAACGCGCACGTGCCGACGAGCCGCCCACCGCTGCGGCGGCTCTTCGCGACCGCCGCCGTGGTGCTGGTCGCGCTCTGGTCGTACGCCGCCGTACAGACCGGTCGCGACGCCGCCGACCTGCTGCGGATCCGGGCCCTGGCGGAGACCCTCGGACAGCCCACCGACCGGTTGATCCTCGACCTGCAGGCCGAACGCCGTCTCACCGCGGGCGCGATCGCCGGCGGTACCCGGGAACGGGCCGCGCTCGGCGAGGCGCGCAACGCCACCGACGGCGCGACGGCCGCGCTCCGCGACGCCGCCGGCGGCACCGACCTGCGGCTGCTCACCGCCGGCGCGGTACGTGACCGGGCCGACACCCTGCTCCGCCAACTCGACGCGCTGACCCAACTACGCGGTGAGGCGGACAGCGGCCGGGTCGAGGCGGTCAGCGGCTACGACCAGCTCATCGACAGCGCCTTCGCGGTCTACGGCCCGGAGTGGGGCGCCCGGGAGAGCGATCTGGCCGCCGAGACGCGCGCGGTGGTGGCGCTCGCCCGCGCCCGGGAACTGCTCGCCCGGGAGGACACCCTGCTCACCGGTGCCCTCACCGGCGGTCGGGTCACCGTCGACGACCGCCGCCGCCTCACCGAGCTGGTCAACGTTCGCCGGTACGCGCTCACCGAGGCCGTGGCCGGGCTGCCCGGGAGTGACCAGGAGAGTTACGCGGCCCTCACGCAGGGCCCCCGGTTCGCCGCGCTGCGCGGTCTGGAGGACCGACTGCTGCGACCCGGCGACGACCCCGCCGGACCGGACGCCGAGGAGTGGCAGGCGGCGGCGATTCCCGCGCTGGCCGGGCTGCACGAACTGGTCCGCTCCACGGCCCGGGACAGCGTCGAGCGGGCCACGCCCGGCGCCGCCCTGGTGGTCGCCCGCTCCGGTCTGGTGCTGGGACTCGGCCTGATAGCGCTACCCGTGCTGCTTGTCACCGGGGCCCGTACCCTCCGCCGGCTGACCGCCGCGCCCGAGCACGCGGGAACGCCCTGGCCGGACGCCGCGACGACGGAGCCGGTCCCCGTGGTGCCGCAACCGTCTCCCGCGGTGGCCACGCCCGGTGACCGCTCGCGACCGGTCCCTCCGATGCGGACGCCGGAACCCGCCGCCGCTCGGGACCGGCACGACGGCGACCCCGGGGCGGCCACCCGCGAGTTCTTCCTCCACCTCACGAAGCGAAACCAGGCCCTGCTGCGTGAACAGCTCATCCTGCTGGACACGATGGAGCGCCGGGAGCACAACGCCGAGGAGACCGCCGAGCTGTTCCACCTGGACCACCTCGCCACCCGTCTGCGGCGCAACGTCGAGAAGCTCGTCACCCTCGCCGGCGCCCGACCGGCCCGGCGTTGGCGCCGGCCGGTGCCCCTGCTCGACGTGGCGCGCGGCGCCGTCGCGGAGGTCCCCGACTACCAGCGCGTGCTCGTCGCGCCGCACTGGCCGTGGTCGCTCGCCGGCCCGGCGGTCACCGACGTCATCCACCTGCTCGCCGAGCTGATCGAGAACGCGCTGACGTTCTCGGCCGCCGACACCGCCGTCCGCGTGGCCGGCGAACGGCGGGTCGACGGGTACGCCGTCGTCGTGACCGACGACGGACCGGGCCTCGACCCGGCCGCTCTCGCCGCGGCCAACCGGCTCCTGGCCGATCCGCCGACGGCGGGCCCCCCGATCGGCCACACCGGCCTGTACGCTGCTGCCCTGCTCGCCGCCCGGTGCGGTGCCCGGATCTGGCTGCAATCCGGTCCCCGCGGCGGAACGGCGGCGACCGTGCTGCTCCCGAGCACCCTGGTCGCGCAGACCGGGCCGGACGGCGCGGCGCCCGGACCGCGTGGCCACCGGCCCGCCCCGTCGGCGCGGTCGGCCGCCGGACCGGGCGCCGCCGGCGAGCTGCCGGTGCGGACCCGACACCCCGGGCACGGGTGGCCCGGGCCGGGCCGGGTCGGGCCCGACACGGTCGAGATACCGGTCCCCAGAGCAGCGAGAGGACACTCATGACGCATCCAGTGGTCACCGCCGACGGCCTGACCGACGCCCTGAACGACCTGGTCGACCGGGTGCACGGCGCCGAGTTCGCGGTGGTGCTCTCCCCCGACGGGCTGCTGCTCGGCGCCAGCCGCGACGTCGACGACGAGCTGGCCGGGCAGCTCTCCAGCCTGGTAGCCGGGCTGGAGGCGCTCGGGCTCGCCGCCACCCGCGTCTGCGTCGGCGGCGCGCTGCGGCAGATCGTCGTGCAGATGGCACGCGCGTTCCTCTTCGTCGCCACCACCCGCCACGGCGCGATCCTCACCGTCCGCATCGGCGCCGACGCCGAGGTGGGTGACATGGCGTACGAGGTGGCGCTCTTCGTGGGGCAGGCCGAGCGGCACCTGCCGGTGTACCTGGAGCCGGTCTCCACTGCGACGGGCGGGGAGATCGGTGCAGCCGACGGGCGCCGCTGACGAGGCGTGGTACGACGACGACGCCGGGCCGGTCGTCCGGCCGTACACCATGACCGGGGGCCGGGCCGCCCCGGATCGGGGCCGGTTCGACCTCATCACGCTGGTCGTCGCCCGGGGTCCGCTGCCCGCGACCGGGCGGCTCTTCCCCGAGCAGGCGGCGATCGTCGAGATGTGCGTCCGGCCGCTGTCGGTGGCGGAGATCGGCGCGGAGCTGGACCTGCCGGTCGGCACCGTCCGGGTGCTCCTCGGGGACCTGCTCGCCGCCGGAATGATCGAGACCCACGAACCGCCGACGCTCGCGGAGCTGCCCTCCGAGGAACTCCTCAGGGAGCTGCTCGCCGGGCTCCGCGCGCTCTGAACGGGCGGCCCACCGCGACGGGCTCGCCCCGACGGCGCCGTCGGACCATCTGAAGGGGGAAGTAGGTAGTGCCGGCATCACCGCCGCAGCCACGACGGACCGTGGCGATCATCGTGTTCGACCGGATCGTCGCGTTCGCCAGGACACTCCGGAGCACGGTCGCCGGTCTGGCCACCGGGTCGCCGGCCACCCGTTTCGTGCTCCTCGCCTCGCTGGTGATGCTGGTCGCCACCGTGATACCCGTCGTACTCGTGCTGCGGACCCCTGAGCGCCTGGCGCCCGTCGCCCTCGACCCGCCGCCCCAACCCCCCGTCCCGGCCGCGTCCGACCCCGGCACTCCGGGTGCGGAGGCCCGACCGGCCGCCTCCGCCCATCCCCCGCCGAGGCGCACGTCCGGAACGCCGAGCCCGACCATCGCACCGCCGTCGCGCAGTGCCACGGCCACGTCCGCACCGGCCCCCGTGCCGCTGCGGGCGGAGTTCGCGATCGAGGAGAGCGCCCTGCTCAGCTACCGGGCGGCGGTCACCATCAACAACCCGGGGGCGGCCCCAGCCCCGGACTGGACACTCGTGGTCACGCTGCCCCGCGAGTCGCTCACGGTCAGCGCGGTGACCGGCGCGCGCGCCAGCCGCGACGGCGCCACCTGGACGTTCGTGCCCGACGGGACCGCTCCGCTACCCGGCCGGGGCTCGGCCCGCGTGACGTTCCGGGTGGGCGGCGCGCCCGTCAGCTCCGCACCGACCGCCTGCGCGGTCGACGACACCGCCTGCACGGGGCTGCCCGGCTGACGGGGCTCAGTGCTGCCGGGCCGTGGGCACCGCGCACGCCGCCGTGCCGCCGGGCATCCGGTGGCGGTTGCGGGCCACCCAGCGGTACGCGGGCCAGGCGGCGGCGCGTACCGGCGCGAGGCGCAGCCCCGCACCGGCAACCCGCCATAGCGGCCCGCTGTCGCCGAGCAGCCGGGCGATGGCGTCGGGGCCGGCGGCCCGTACGCCGTCGACGCCGACCCACTGGACGGCCTGCTCGCACTCGACTTCGGTCAGGCCCAGCGCGGCCAGGTCGGCGAACTGCCACGGCAGCACGCGGGCCGAGGTGGGGATGTGGCGCTCGATGAACTCGGCGCAGCGGGTGCAGAACGCGCAGTCCCCGTCGTAGACGAACGTCGACGTCTCCATGCCTCCATCCTCCACCCGCGGGCCGCGGCCGGAACGTTGAGGTGGCGGGGCACACGCCGGGCCTGGACACGGACGGTGACGAGGACGTCGCCCCGGCCCCACCCCTCGCCCCCCTTTGCTCTGCACCCCGATCTGCACCGGTCACCCTGCGTGGTGACACCGCACGCCGCCGTGCGGCGCCGGGACCGTCCAGCGAGGTCAGCGGGGTGGTGCACCAGCAGGTGCAGAGCAAAGCGCGGGAAGCCCGGGTCGGTCGCCGCTCCGCCGCACCTACGGTGCGTGTCGACACACCGTGTCACCGCCAGGCTCGGGCACTCACTCTCGCCCGGCACCATCGCGCCGGCCGGGCGAGCCGGGTTGCGCAGCGCTAGAACGTGTGTTCGAATATTGGCCATGCGCTGGGACAACCTCGCCGCTCCCCCGGCCGAGGGGGCTCCCGAGCGGGCAGCGCCAGCGACGCCACCCCTGCCGCTGGCGCTGCCCGGCGCGACCGTCCGCACCTTCGACACTCCCGGCTTCACGGGGATGACGTTCTACGAGGTGCAGGCCAAGTCGATCATCAACCGGGTGCCGGGCGCCTCGCGCGTCCCGTTCGAGTGGACGATCAACCCCTACCGGGGCTGCAGCCACGCCTGCGTCTACTGCTTCGCGAGGAACACCCACACCTATCTCGACCTGGACGCCGGGGCCGACTTCGACCGGAAGGTGATCGTCAAGGTCAACGCCGGTGAGCTGGTCCGGCGGGAGCTGGCCGCGCCGCGCTGGCGGGGTGCCCACATCGCCATGGGCACGAACGTGGACTGCTACCAGCGGGCCGAGGGGCGCTACCGGCTCATGCCGCAGATCATTGCCGCGCTGCGCGACTTCGCCAACCCGTTCTCGATCCTCACCAAGGGCACCCTGCTGCTGCGCGACCTCCCGCTGCTGCGTCAGGCCGCCGAGGTCACCCGGGTCGGCATCTCCTACTCGGTCGGCTTCGTCGACGAGCGGCTCTGGCGTGCCGTCGAGCCGGGCACCCCGAGCCCCCGTCGCCGGCTGGACGCCGTGCGGGCGCTCACCGACGCGGGCTTCTCGGTGGGCGTGCTGATGGCGCCGATCCTGCCCGGCCTCAGCGACGACGACGAGTCGATCGACGCCACGGTGGCGGCGATCGCCGCGGCCGGGGCGACCGGTGTGACAGCCATCCCGCTGCACCTGCGCCCCGGCGCCCGGGAGTGGTACGCCCACTGGCTGGCCCGCGAGTTCCCGCACCTGGTGCCCCGCTACCGGGAGCTCTACCGCGCCGGCTCCTACGCGCCGCAGGCCTACCAGCGGGAGCTGACCGCGCGGGTGCGGATCGCCGCGCGCCGGCACGGTCTGCACCGGGGTGAGCGGGGCGACAACCGCGACCTGCCGCAGTCGTCACCCCCGGCCGCCGAGCAGCTCACCCTGCTCTGACCGGCGCCGGCGGATCCCGGCATCCGGAGCTACAGTCGCCGGGTGCGTACCGCTCAGCAGATCCTCGCCGAATCCGCCGTGATCGCCGTCGTCGGCGCGTCCCGCGACCCCCTCAAACCGGCGCACAGCGTCCCGTTGCAGATGCAGCGGCACGGCTGGCGGATCATCCCCGTCAACCCGACGGCCGACGAACTCTTCGGGGAGCGGGTCTACCGGTCACTGGCCGACATTCCGCACCCGGTGGACCTCGTGAACGTGTTCCGGCCCGCGAAGGACGCGGTGGAGGTGGTGCGGCAGGCGGTCGAGATCGGTGCGCCGGCCGTGTGGCTTCAGCTCGGCATCGTGTCGGCGGAGGCGCGGCGGATCGCCGAGGAGGCGGGAGTCGACTACGTCGAGGACCGCTGCCTGGCCGTGGAGCGCGCGGTCGGCGCTCTCACCCGGCGGGGCTGAAATTCGGTCGCCCGGACGGCACGCCGGCGGCATCATCCGGGATGCCCCCGCCGCCCCGGACGCTCCTACGCTGGCAGTTCGACCTGACCTGGTCGCTGTTCGAGTACCACCTCGAACGGCTCGAACCGGGTGACTTCCTCTGGGAGCCGGCCGGGTCCTGCTGGACGCTGCACCCGAAGCCCGACGGCGGGTGGACACCCGACTGGGCGGACACCGAACCGGACCCGGTTCCGGTGCCGACGATCGCCTGGCTCACCTGGCATGTCGGCTGGTGGTGGTCGGTGGCGATCGACGAGCTGCGCGGGCGACCCGCCCGGCGGCGCGAGGACGTCGGGTGGCCGGGGCCCGGCGAGGCGACGGTCTCCTGGTTGCGAGGGCTGCGCGCCGAGTGGCTGGCGCTCCTCGACGGCTTCGCCGACGCCGACCTCGGCGCCGCCACCGGCTTCCCCTGGCCGCCCGACTCGGGGAACACCGCCGCGCACACCGTCGCCTGGGTCAATGCCGAGCTGATGAAGAACGTGGCGGAGATCGGTCAGCTGCGGCTGCTGCGCACGGCGTAGTGCCTCAGAGCCTGTACTCCTTGAGCAGCCCGCGGGAGATGATCGTCTTCTGGATCTCCGAGGTGCCCTCGCCGATGAGCAGGAAGGGTGCCTCGCGCATGAGGCGCTCGATCTCGTACTCCTTGGAGTAGCCGTAGCCGCCGTGGATGCGGAACGCCTCCTGCACGACCTCGGCGCAGTACTCGGAGGCGAGCAGCTTGGCCATGCCCGCCTCGACGTCGTTGCGCTGGCCGGCGTCCTTGAGCCGGGCCGCGTTCACCATGAGGGCGTGGGCGGCCTCGATCTTCGTACCCATCTCGGCGAGCTTGAACGCGACGGCCTGGTGCCGGGCGAGCGGCTGGCCGAAGGTGTGGCGCTGCTGGGCGTACGCGACGGCGAGTTCGAAGGCCCGGATGGAGATGCCGCAGGCGCGGGCGGCCACGTTGACGCGGCCGACCTCGATGCCGTCCATCATCTGGTAGAAGCCGCGGCCGACCCTCTCCTCGCCGCCGAGGACGGCGGAGGCGGGGACGGTCACGCCGTCGAGGATCATCTCCGTGGTCTCGACGCCCTTGTAGCCCATCTTCTCGATCTTGCCGGGGATGGTGAGGCCGGGGGCGGTCTCACCGAAGCCGGGCTCCTTCTCCAGCAGGAAGGTGCTCATGTTGCCGTAGACGGAGTCGGCCCCGGTGTCGGTCTTCACGAGGGTGGCGACGACCGAGGAGTACGCCCCGTTGGTCAGCCACATCTTCTGGCCGTTGAGGACGTAGGTGTCGCCGTCGCGGACCGCCCTGGACTTGATGGCGGAGACGTCGGAGCCGCACTCGGGCTCGGACATGGAGAAGGCGCCGCGCACCTCGCCGGTGGCCATCTTCGGCAGCAGCCGGGCCTTCTGCTCGGCGGAGCCGTGCTGGGAGATCAGGTACGCCACGATGAAGTGGGTGTTGACGATGCCGGAGATGGACATCCAGGCCCGGGAGAGCTCCTCGACCACCAGGGCGTACGTCAGCAGGGACTCACCGAGCCCACCGTGCTCCTCGGCGATGGTGAGGCCGAAGAGCCCCATCTCGCGCATCCCGTCGATGATGTCGGTCGGGTACTCGTCGGCGTGCTCGAGCCGCTGCGCGTGCGGGATGATCTCCTTGTCGGCGAACTCCCGGACGGTCTCCAGGATCGACCGCTGCACATCGGTCAGGCCGGGCGTCTGGGCGAGTCGAGCCATGTGAGCCTCCGGGGTCGGCGCATTACTCATGGGTAACTGAACGCTCGGTCAGTATCGGTCGCCGGGGCGGCGAGGCCAAGGTGACCAGTCCACACAACCGCTGTGAAAAGGTTCACCGCTGCGGGTAGCGTCCGGCAAGAGGGCTCACGACCAGCGCCGGCAGGAGGAGGAGACCGTGACGAACCCGCCGCCGCCCGACCCGTCCGAGCCGTCCGGCCGGGAGCAGCCTCCGTCGCCGTACGAGCCCCCGTCGGATCGTTCGCCCTACGCACCGCCCCCGGACGACCCGTCACCGTTCGGGCCGCCACCCGAGCGCTCGCCGTACGGCCCGCCCAGCGACCAGCCGACCCCACCCGCACCCGACCAGCCGCCCTTCGGGCAGCCGGGCGGCGGCTACCCGCCCGGGCCGCAGTGGGGGCACCAGCCGCCGTACGCCCCGCAGCCGCCCTACGGGCAGTACGGTCCCGCACCCACCGGCCCGGTCCGCACGAACGTCCTCGCGATCCTGTCCCTCATCTTCGCGTTCGTCTTCGCGCCGGCCGGCATCGTCCTCGGCCACCTGGCCAAGCGGCAGCTGCGCACCAGCGGCGAGGAGGGCGACCAGCTCGCCACCTGGGGGCTGATCCTCAGCTACGTCTTCACCGGCCTGGGGCTGCTGGCCTGCTGCGGCTGGATCGCGGTGGTGCTGCTCACCGGCGTGAACAACACCACCTACTGACCGGTCGCGCGGCGGGCGCCGCCACCGGCGGAGTCAGCGGAACTGGCCCTCGCGGACGCTGTTGCCGCCATCCACCACGAGCATCTGCCCGGTGATGTAGGACGCGGCCGGCGAGCAGAGGAAGGCGATGGCGGCGGCCACCTCGTCGGGTGTGCCCGGCCGGCCGACCGGCGTGCCGAGGCCCTGCTTGATCTCGGCCATTGTGGACGCCGCCGTGTAGATGGTGCCGGGCGCGACGGCGTTCACCGTCACCCCGTCGGCGATCGCCTCCATGGCGAGCGCGCGGGTCAGACCCACGACGCCCGCCTTGGCCGCCGCGTACGCCGCCTCGGTCGGCAGGGCGTTGACCGGCCCCGCGGTGGCGGCCAGGTTCACGATCCGCCCCCAGCCACGCTCGGCCATCCCGCCGATGAACGCCCGGCTGCACAGGAACGCGGTCGTCAGGTTGCGGTCGATCTCGCCGCGCCACTCGTCGTAGGTGAGCTGGGCGACCGGCCGGAGCACCTCCGGGCTGGCCCGGCTCGCCAGGCCGGCGTTGTTGACCAGCACCTCGACGTCGCCGAGTTGCTCGGCGACCGCGTCGGCCAGGGCGCCCACCTCCGACTCGTCGGTCAGGTCGGCGACGAAGCCGGTCACCCCGAGCTCCTCGGCCCGCTCGTGGATCCGCCGGGTGGTGGACACGATGGCCACCCGGGCGCCGAGATCGGCGAGTCGCCGGGCCGTCGCGTAACCGATGCCGTCCGGGCTGCCCGCCCCGGTGACCAGGGCGACCCGGCCGTCCAGCCGCATCGTCACGGGCTCGGGCAGCGCGGCGGGTTCGTCCACGTCGGCCAGAGTGGATGGTGCGGACGCACGGCTGCGCCGGGCGAAGACCGGACGGCTGGCGTCCCTCCTCGGTCGGCTGCCGGAACGGTCCGCGGCGCGCGCGTCGATGGCCATGCCTGGGATCCTGCCCGTTCCGGCCGGTCAGGGCAACGCGGCACCCGGGGCGCAGGTCATCGGGTTTGCGCTGTGCTGGCTACCCTGACGGCACCTTCACGCAATGGAGAGGACGCATGACCTATCCCCCACCGTCCGGCTGGAACGATCCGGCGGGGTCGGCTCAGCAACCGGGTCCGCCGTCGACCCCGCCGGTCGACCCGACAGTGCCGTTCACCGGCCAGCCGGTGCCCACCCAGCCCGGCCCGGTCGACCCGTACGCGCCGGTCGACCCGTACGCCGCCGCGCCGCAACCGCCCGCCGCCACCCCGTACGGCACGCCCGGCTACCCGCCGGGCTACCCGGGTTACGGCTACCCGCCCGCGCCCCAGACCAACGGGATGGCGGTCGCCGCGATGGTCGTCGGCATCACCGGCATCATGGGTCTCTGCGGCTACGGCGTCGGCGGCATCATCGGTGTCGTCGGCGCGATCCTCGGTCACATCGCCAAGCGGCAGATCCGTGAACGGGGCGAGAGCGGCGAGGGCATGGCCACCGCCGGCATCATCATGGGTTGGGTCTCCACGGCCATCGCGCTGCTCGCCGCGGCGGGCATCATCATCGCGATCGTCTACGCGGCGAACCAGCCCTGAGCGCGGTCGTGCCGTCCGGGGCGTCCCGGACGGCACGCGCGCGTTCACTCGGCGGGTGGGGTGAACCAGGACGTGCGGGTCATCCCGGCCGCCCGGCCCTTGGCCGCGATGACCAGCGCCATCTTCCGGGACGCCTCGTCGATCATCTCGTCGCCGAGCATCACGGCGCCGAGCCTGCCGCCCGCCTCGGACGTGTAGTGCTCGTACGCGTCGAGGATCAGCTCGGCGTGGTCGTAGTCGGCCTGGGCCGGCGAGTAGACCTCGTTCGCCGCGTCGATCTGGCCGGGGTGCAGCACCCACTTGCCGTCGAAGCCCAGCGCGGCGGAGCGCTTGGCCACCTCGCGGAATCCGTCCACGTCGCGGATCTGGAGGAACGGGCCGTCGATGGCCTGCTTGTCGTGCATCCGGGCGGCCATGAGGATCCGCATGAGGATGTAATGGTAGGGATCGCCGGGGTAGTCCGGGATCAGCGCGCCGACCGCCAGCGACCTCATGTTGATCGAGGCCATGAAGTCGGCCGGACCGAAGATGATGGTCTCCACGCGTGGCGACGCGGCGGCGATCTCGTCCACGTTGACCAGGCCGGCCGCGTTCTCGATCTGCGCCTCGATGCCGATCCGGCCGACCTCCAGGCCGAGCGTCTTCTCCAGCTGGGTGAGGGTCAGGTCGAGCCACTGCACCTGGCCGGCGTTCTGCACCTTCGGCAGCATGACGCAGTCCAGGTTGGCGCCGGCGCCCTCCACGACCTCGATGACGTCCCGGTAGGTCCACGGGGTGGTGAGGTCGTTGACGCGTACGACCCGGGTCTTGCCGGCCCAGTCGCCCTCGTTGAGCGCGGCCACGATGTTCTTGCGGGCGTCGGGCTTGGCCAGCGGCGCCACGGCGTCCTCCAGGTCGAGGAAGACCTGGTCGGCCGGGAGGCCCTGGGCCTTGCCGAGCATCTTGACGCTGGATCCCGGTACCGCGAGGCAGGACCGGCGGGGGCGACCGACAGCGGCCATGGATGCGCTCCTTCCGGCGTCCGACGGGCACGCCGACGCCAGCTGACGAAGACCGGGTACTTAACGATCCCAAAGGGTGTTACGCCACGGTAACCTCACGCCATGACCGCGGTGAATGGAGCTGTGGAAGATCTCACTGGGCGCCGCCTGGTGGTGGTGACCGGCGCCAGCTCGGGCATCGGCCTGGCGGCCGCGGTCGACCTGGCGCGCCGCGGTGACCAGGTGGTACTGGTCGGGCGGGACCCGGCCCGCCTCCAAGCCGCCGGTGACCGGGTGCGCGACGCGTCCGGGGAGCGGCCGGAGCTGTTCCGGGCCGACTTCGCGGTGCTCGACGACGTACGCCGGCTGGCCGAGAAGCTGCGGTCCGCGTACGACCGGATCGACGTGCTGGTCAACAACGCCGGGGCGATCGTGCTCCAGCCGGTCACCACGGTCGACGGGTTCGAGCTCTCCATCCAGGCCAACCACCTGGCTCCGTTCCTACTCAGCAACCTGCTGCGCGACCGGATCGGCCGAATGGTCGTCACCGCTTCTGGCGCGCACCGCAGCGGCATCCTGGACCCGGACGACCTCAACCGTCCGCTGCGCCGCTACCGGGCGATGACCGCGTACGGCACCAGCAAACAGGCGAACATCCTCTTCACCGCGGAGGCGGCCCGGCGCTGGCCGGAGGTCGCCGCGCACAGCTTCCACCCGGGCGTGGTGCGCACCCGGTTCGGCAACGAGAGCCGCCTCGTGGCGCTCGGCATGCGGCTGCTGCCGTTCCGCAGCCCCGAGAAGGGGGCACAGACGCTGCTCTGGCTGGTCAACTCCGACCCGGCGCGGCTGGTCCGCGGCGGCTACTACTACGACCGCCGGCTCCGCCGCCCGCTGCGCAAGGCGACCGACCCGCAGCTGGCCGCCCGGCTCTGGACGGCCAGCGCCAAGGCCGTCGGCGTCCCCGAATAACCGGAGCGGCGTCCGCACCGGCGGCGGCCGGGGTCCCTCGGCGGGACGGGACACGCGGGATCAGGGCCCGGGGGCCCACCTCCGCCCGCGCGAACCCCGACGTGCCCGCCAGCGGCTCAGCAGGGCGAGCGCCGGGACGGCGACGGCCGCCACGCCGAGCAGGCCGAGCGCGACCAGCCAGAACGGCGGCGGGCCGAAGTCGGGGCGACCCGACGGGCGTACGGCGCCGTCGATGGCGAGGTCGGCGGCGACCGACAGGTCGGTGATCCCGGCCGGCGTGCGGAAGAGCACCTCCGGCGCGGGCGCGCCCCGGCGTAGCAGCACCAGCTCGACCGCCTCGGTGCCCGGTTCCTGGTAGGGGCTCCAGGCGATGTCGTGGTCGTCGGGGCGGTCCACGGCCGCGCGCCCGGGCACGCCGACCAGCGCCACCGCCTCGTCGGCCGAACGCCAGCCGAGCACCTGGACGTAGGTGCGCGAACGCAGCTCGGGGAAGGGGGCGCCGGCCCGTGGGGCGTCCTCGGCGGCGGCCCGGGTCGCGAGCCGCCACGTGCGCGGGTACGACGGCACCGGGCAGTCGGTGCACCGCGAGCGCTCCAGGACGGCCACGGACCGGCCGTCCGGCGACCAGGACCCGGCCCCGGCCAGGCGACCCCCGGCCAGCGGCAGCTTCCGGTACGGCGCGGCCGTGCGATCCGCGCCCGCGTCGCCGACGCGGGTCAGCCACACCTCGTCGCGCACCTGGAGGGCCAGCTCCCCGCCGTCCGGCGAGAGCGCGGCGGCCTGCCCCGGCGGGATCCACGCGCTTCCCACCGGCACCCGGAGCACCTCGGCCCGGAGCCCGCGGTCGTACACGCCGACGTACGGGGTGGCGTAGGTGTTCGGCGGGGAGAAGGTCTCCGGACCGGCGTACGCCAGCCGGTCACCGGCGGGCGCGAAGGCCAGCGGATGGTCGGGCGGCGCGTCCGGCACGGACCGGCCGGTGGTCAGGTCGAGCAGCCGTCCCTGTTCCCACAGAAGGCGGCCGTCCGGCGAGAGCAGCACCTCGAAGCCGGGCACGCGCGGACCGGCGTCCAGCACCCGGTACCGGTCGGCGTCGGCGGCCACCACCCCCAGCCGGTGCTCGAACCAGTCGGTGCGCAGGTCCGGGCCGCCGAAGAGCATCGCCACCGCGCCGGGGGCCGAGTCGCGCACCGACGCGGTGCGCAGCGGCGGGGCGACGAGGCGGGTCGGGAGACCGGGCGCGTCCACCCGCGGGGCCGCGGGCGCCGGCAGCGCGACCGGGCGCAGCGCGTACCCGGTGCCGGCCAGCAGCATGAGGATGGCGACGGCGGTGGCGGCGGCGGCCCGGCGACGACGGCGCCGGGTCCGCGCGGTGTCGAAGAGCCCCTCCGGTACGGCGGCGGCCGGCACCTCGTCCGCGAGCCGCCGCAGCGCGTCGGTGAGGCGGCTGCTCATCGCGTCACCTCCTGCGGGGTGTCACCGACCAGGTCGGCCAGTTCGGGGGCGAGGACGCGCAGCCGGGCGAGCGCGTGCCGGGTCTGACTCTTGACGGTGCCGACCCGGCAGCCGAGCAGCGTGGCGGTCTCCGACTCGGACCGGTCCTCGTAGTAGCGCAGCACCAGCACGGCCCGTTGGCGGACGGTCAGCCGGGCCAGCGCCGCCCGCAGCACGAGCCGCAGGTCGGCGTCGTCGACCGGGCGGGAGGTGCTCTCCGGCAGGGTGGCACCGAGCTGCTCCGGCGGGCGGGCCCGGCGCCACCGCCACCAGCTCGCCGCCTGGGTGCAGAGGGTCCGCCGCACGTACGCCGCCGGGTCGTCGATTCGCTCCCAGTGCACCGCCACCCGGGCCAGCGCGGTCTGCACCAGGTCCTCGGCGTGGTGCCGGTCGCCGACGAGCAGGTACGCGAACCGGGTGAGCCCGGCGTTCTGGGCCCGCACGAAGTCGGCGAAGTCGGATCGTGCCCGCTCCTCAGTGCTCAAGTCACCCTCCTCCCCCGGACAGACGCCCGGCGGGGCCACCGTGGAGGGAAGGAGACTCCGCCCCGGAGGCTCATTCTGCGGCGGCCGACCGGGGGCGGCGAGCCCGACGCGGACGGATCGTCAGTCGGCCAGGTGCACGGGCAGGCTGGTCACCACCACTCCCGGCAGGGCCCGCAGGGCCCGGCGCAGCCGGTGCTCGGCCCGGCTGTGCAGCAGCCGCTGCCAGGGACCGCGTACCACCACCTCGGGCACCACCACGGTGACCAGCACGTCGGGCCGGGAGACGTGCAGCGCCTCCAGGTAGTGCGCGAGCGGGCCGATCACCGTCCGGTACGGCGCCACGATCGTCTCCAGCCGTACGTGGTCGCCCCAGGCCTGCCACTGCTCCCGGAACCGGTCCGACTCGGCGTCCTCCGGCGCGATGTGGACGGCGAGGGTCGGCTGGCGCAGCGACGCCGCGTACGCGAGGGCCCGCAGCGAGGCCCGGTTCAGCCGGGCGACGGGGACCACCACGAGGTGCCGCACCTGCTGTGGGAGCTCCTGGGCCTCGCCCGGCGCCCCGGGCTCGACCGCGCCGGGCAGCGGCGCCGTGGCCATCGGCCCGGGAGGTCGGCCGTTCGGCGGCGGGTGCAGCGCCAGCGACTCGCGCAGCCGTCGGTAGTGCCGGTGGATGGC
The DNA here is from genome assembly GCF_056150165.1 of Micromonospora xinjiangensis. Lineage (NCBI taxonomy): Bacteria > Bacillati > Actinomycetota > Actinomycetes > Micromonosporales > Micromonosporaceae > Micromonospora > Micromonospora xinjiangensis. Next base: position 1,374,245 of record NZ_JAXCFO010000001.1, read on the forward strand.
GAGGGACAGCAGCATGAGCAGCGGCACGGCCGCGACGACCACCCACGCGCCCTCGGTGAACTTGGTGAGCGCCGAGATGACCAACACCAGGCCGGAGAGGGCGCCGCCCAACGCGTTGACCGCCAGCCGCCGCCGCCAGCCGCGGCCACGCCGCCGGTGCCAGTGCACCACCATTCCGACCTGGGAGAGGGTGAAGGCGAGGAAGACCCCGACCGCGTAGAGCGGGATCAGCGACGCCGTGAGACCACGGAACGCGACGAAGACCGCCCCCGCCGCGACGGCGAGCGCGACGAGACCGCCGCTGAACGCCAGCCGGTCGCCCATGTGCAGGAACCGGCGCGGCGCGTGCCCGGCCCGGGCCATGAAGAACAGCAGGCGTGGAAAGCCGTTGAAGGCGGTGTTCGCGGCCAGCAGCAGGATCAGCGCGGTGGCGGCCTGCACGAGCGCGTACCAGGGGCCGGTGGGGAACGTGGCCCGCGCCAGTTGGGACAGCAGGGTGGCCTCCGGTCTCGGCACCAGCCCGCCCAGGTGGATCAGCACGGTCAACCCGACGAAGAGCACGACCAGCATGCCCACCATCCAGCTGAGTGTGGTGCGCGCGTTGCGGGACTCCGGCGGTCGGAACGCGGGAACCGCGTTCGACACGGCCTCGATCCCGGTCATGGAGACCGCGCCGGAGGCGAACGCGCGCAGCACCAGCAGCAGACCCAGCCCCTCGGTGGCCGGCACCGCCGGGGCGGGCACCGGCTCGAAACCGCGTGCGCCGGCCCGCGCGTAGCCGACCACGAGCACCGCGAGCAGCGCGAGGACGAAGACGTACGTCGGCCAGACGAAGAGGTTGCCGGCGGCCCGCACGCCACGCAGGTTGCCGGCGAGCAGCACGACGATGGTGAGCACGCCCAGGGGGACGGCGTACCGGGTCAGCGCGGGGATCGCTGAGGTGACCGCGTGCACCCCGGCCGCCACCGACACCGCGACCGTCAGCACGTAGTCGACCAGCAGGCCCGCCGCGGCGGCGAGACCCGGCCGTACGCCGAGGTTGTCGGTGGCCACCACGTAGGAGCCGGCGCCGTGCGGATAGGCGATCACGGTCTGCCGGTACGACAGCCCCACGGCGACCATGAGCACGGCCAGCACGGCCGCCAGCGGCAGCGACAGGCCGAGCGCGCCCCCGCCCGCGAGCACCAGCACGGCCAGCATCGCCTCCGGCCCGTAGGCCACGGAGCTGAGCAGGTCGGAGGAGAGCACCGGAAGGGCCACCAGCTTGCGCATCCGCTCGTAGAGCACGGCCGCGCTGGTGAGCGGCGGCCCGAGCAGCGCCCGCCGGAACCGGGTCAGCGCCCGGCCGGCCGGGGTGCCCGGCGCGTTCGCCGGCTCGGTGGCGACGAGCTCACCCGGATCGCCCGCGGTGAACAGGGCGATCGGGGCGAGCCGGCCGAACCGGCCGGGCACGGGTTCGGCGTGGTGGCGGTGGAGGGTCGGATCGAGCGGGATCTGTTCCGGACCGGGCGGGGGCCCGTCCGCGGCGGCCCGCCACTGCTCGCCGATGCGGCGCAGCGCGCCCAGCTCCTCCTCGTCCAGCGGCGGGAACTCGGCCGAGGGCGTGACCACCGTCCCCGGTGTGCCCTCGTCCTGCCCGCCGCCGCGCCGCCGCATGGCCCGCCCCTCCTCGCGCCCTCCTTCCGCACTCTCACCGAAAGGGCGCGACTCAGGGGCGGAATGGCGACACTCGCCACGGGCAGGGCGTCAGTCGGCCAGCGGAGCCGCGTCGGCGGGTACGGGGGCGGGCTCGGGACGGCGGCCGGCCCGGGCGCCGCCGAGCACCACCACGACGACACCGGCGAGCAGCAGGGCCAGCCCCGGCAGGGCGAGCGGCCGGGGCAGTTGACCGAGCCAGGCCCAGCCGATCAGGGCGGCGCCCGGCGCCTCCAGCAGGACGAGCACGCTCACGGTCGTGGCGGAGACGCGCCGCAGCGCGTAGTTGAACATCGAGTGCCCCAGCAGCTGGGCGCCCGCCACCAGGGCGAGGATCGCCAGCCAGGTCCGGCCGTCGAAGCCCACCACCGGCACTCCGCCGACGAGGCAGACGACCAGCAGGATCAGGGCGCAGACGCTGTAACAGATCGTGGTGTACGCCGTGGTGCTGACGGTCGCGCGGGCCCGTTCGCCGAACGCGGTGTAGATCGCGGCGAACATCCCGCCCGCGACCGCGAGCAGGTCACCGGCGAACGCGCGGCCGGAGGCCGCGAAGTCGGCTCCGGTGGCGAACATGGCACCCGCGACCGCCACGCCGATGCCGGCCCAGACCACCACGGGCAGCCGCCGCCCCTGCGCCCGGGCGATCAGCCCCTGCCACACCGGCTGCGTGGCGCCGAGGGCGGTCGCCGCGGCGACCGAGGTCAGCTGCGCGCTCGGCATCCAGGTCGCGAAGTGGGCGGCGAGCGCGACGCCGGAGAGCACGCAGTACCAGCCCTCGCGCCGGCCCGCGCCCACCGTGAGTGCCCGCAGCTCCGCGCGCCGGCGGGTCGCCGCGAACGGCCCGAGCGCCGCCACCGAGAACAGGTTGCGCCAGAACGCGACGGCCAGGGCGGGGGCGGCCGCGAACGCGATCAGCGGGGCGGAGGACGAGACGGCGGCCACGGCCAGGACGAGCGCCCCGGTGGTCACCGGGTCGAGCGGCGGGCGGTGTTGAGCGGGGGACACGGTGAGCAATAGTCACACGCCCCGGGCCACCACGGACCGTCAGCACTCGGTTACGATCACGCGGTCCGCGCTGGTGACCCCTCACGCCCGGAGGCGCTCCCTCATGCCCAGGTTCCAGGCGGTGCTCTTCGACTTCTTCGGCACGCTGACCCGGTCGGTGCGGCGCGGCGCCGGCCATCAGGGCACCGCGCGGTTGCTGGGCTGTCCTCCCGACACCTTCACCGAGGTGCTGGACCGCACCTTCTACGAGCGCGCCACCGGCCGGCTCGGGAACGCCGAGGCGACCCTGCGCTGGGTCTGCGCCCAGGCCGGCGTGCACCCGCCGGACAGCGCGCTGCGCGCGGCCGTGGCAGCCCGGCACCTGGCCGTACGCGCGGACACGCGGCTGCGCCCCGACGCCGTGACGACGCTGGCCGCACTGCGCGGACGCGGCCTGCGCACCGGTGTGATCAGCGACTGCACCCACGAGCTGCCAGCCTTCCTGCCGGACCTGGCGGTCGCCCCGCTGCTCGACGTCCGTGTCTTCTCCGTGCAGGTGGGGCGCTGCAAACCGGATCCGGAGCTCTACCTGGCGGCGTGCCGCCGGCTCGGGCTGGCCCCGGAGGACTGCCTCTACGTCGGCGACGGCGGCAGCCAGGAACTCACCGGCGCGGAACGCGCCGGGATGAGCGCCGCCCGGCTGGCCGCGCCCGACCTGGCCGAGCACATGGTGTTCAACGCCGACCTCACCTGGCGCGGCCCGGTGCTCGGCTCGCTGGGCGAGGTGCTCGACCTGGTCGACGCCGACACCGGCGCCGTCCCGGCCGGTCGTCCGCTCGACCACCCCGCCCTGCCCCGCCGTTCGCGCCGGCGCTGCGGGCCGGGCTGGTTCTCCCGCCGATGGGCGAGACAACCCTCGTGACGGGCGCGACGGTCAGCGGCGGCGCACCCGGTGCAGCCGGAACGGCCGGCGTGTGGGGCGGGCCGCCGGGGTCTCCCGCGGCGGCTCGGCCAGCGACCCGCTCGGCAGGGCGTCGCCGGAGACCGGCTCGCCGGCCGGGGTGAGCCGGGTGAGCGCGCACCCCTCGTCGGCCCAGCGCCGCACCAGCTCGGCGGTCGGCCCGGGCGCGTTCAACCGCTTCGCGGCCACCAGCGGCGCGACCGTCTCCCACTCCTCGGTGCCCGGCCGCAACCGGTTCACCCGCGCCGGCCAGGTCACGATCCGGCCGCCGTGGTCGCCGCGCATGGTGACCTGCGCCTCGGTGGCGTCGGCCAGCCCGGGCGCGGCCTGCTCGCCGGGGCCGCTGACCACCAGCAGCGAGTTCTCCAGCGTGGCGCACCACAGTGCCCGGGGCGGGCCACCGGAGACGGCCACCCAGGCCACGGCTGCCTTCTTGACGACCTCGTCGACCAGGGGCGTGCTCTGCCGCCCGTCCTCGTCCGTCACAGCGGCATCCTCCCCCACGCCGGTTCGATCACGTCAGCCTTGCCGGATGTGCCGCGCCGCTCAGCCCACGAACGGCGGCACCATGATCTCGCCACGGGCCACCGGGACGACCTGCCCGGCCACGGTGGCACCCACCGCCGCGCCGTTCGCCGCCGTCACCGTGCAGGCCAGCGCGGACGGGCGCCTGATCTCGATGCCCTGACGCACGTCGTAGGTGGCCCGACCGTCGCCGGGGAGCAGCCCGGTCGCGACCAGCCACACGCCGAGACCGAGGGCCGCCGAGCCGGTCGCCGGATCCTCCGGAACGCCGAGGCCCGGCACGAAGACCCGGCTGTGCGCGGTTTGCGTGGCCGCGTCCCAGGAGAAGACGCACACATGATCCACGCCGTACCGCTGGGCCGCCGCCGGGTTGACCCGGGCCCGGGCGACCGCCTCCGGGCGCACCGGCAGGTAGGGGAACTCCAGCCCGCACCCCGCCACCCGGGGCGCCGGGCCCGCGTGGTCGTCGGCGCGCAGGCTCGCGATCTCCAGCAACGGCTCCGGGTCCAGCTCGGGCCCCAGGGTGGGCAGCCCGCCGGTCAGCGTCGCGCCGGTCGCGGTGACCTCGATCGGCAGCACGCCGGCACCGCACTCCTGCATGACCTGGCCCTCGCCGAACATGCCCCGCCGGCTCGCCGCCACCGCCGCCCCCACGCTGGGGTGCCCGGCGAACGGCAGCTCCTCCGCGGGTGTGAAGATGCGGGCCCGGTAGGTGGCGCCGACCTGCGTGGGCGGCAGCACGAACACCGTCTCGGAGAGGTTGAACTCCAGCGCGAGTGCCTGCATCTGCTCGGCGGCCAGGGCTTCCGCGCCGAACACCACGGCGAGCGGGTTTCCGGCGAACGGACGGTCGGTGAAGACGTCCACGATCTCGTAGGACAAGGTCGACATGCTGATAAACCCTAGGCGCTTAGGCTGGTGGCCGTGACAACCCCGACCCGGGTCTACATCGCCCGGCTCGCCGGAGTCGCCGTCTTCGATCCCAACGGCGACCAGGTGGGCCGTGTCCGCGACGCGGTGGCCCGGCTCCGACCGACCCAGCGTCCGCCGGAGGTGGTGGGGCTCGTCGCCGAGATGCCGATGCGCCGGCGGATCTTCCTCTCCATCAACCGGATCACCTCGATCGACGCCGAGGCCGTCGTGCTCGGCACCGGCACGCTCAACCTGCGCCGCTTCGAGAAGCGCCCGAACGAGCTGCTGGTGCTCCAGGAGCTGCTGGACCGGCGGGTGAGCCTCGACCCGGGCGGCCAGGCCGGCACCGTGGTGGACGTGGCGATGGAGTGCAGCCGGGGCGGCGAGTGGTCGCTCACCCGGGTCGCCGTCCGCGAGCACACCGGCCGGCTCACCCGGCGTGGCCACCTGCACCAGGTTGACTGGGAGCGGGTGCGCGGACTCACCGGCATCGCCGACAGCCGGGGCACGGCCAACCTGCTCGCGGTCCTGGAGGAGATGCGCCCGGCCGACCTGGCCAACGCCCTGCAGGACCTGCCGGACGCGCGACGCAACGAGGTCGCCGCCGCGCTGGACGACGAGCGCCTCGCCGACGTCCTGAGCGAGCTGCCCGAGCACGACCAGGTGGAGATCCTCGCCGCGCTGGACCGGGAGCGGGCCGCCGACATCCTGGAGGAGATGGATCCGGACGACGCCGCCGACCTGCTGAGCGAGCTGCCCCCGCCGGAGCAGGACGTGCTGCTCGACCTGATGCAGCCGGACGAGGCCGACCCGGTGCGCCAGCTGCTCAAGTACAGCCCCGGCACCGCGGGCAGTGTGATGACCTCCGAGCCGGTGATCCTGCCGCCGGACGCCACGGTGGCCGAGGCGCTGGCGCGGATCCGCGAGCCGCAGCTCTCCCCCGCCGTGGCGGCGCAGGTGTTCGTGGCCCGCGCGCCGATGACGACCCCCACCGGGCGCTACCTCGGCATGGTCCACTTCCAGCGGCTGCTCCGCGAGCCGCCGGCCGACCTGCTGGGCGGCGTGGTCGTCAACGACATCGACCCGCTGCAGCCCAGCACTCCACTGCCGGAGATCACCCGCCGGATGGCCACGTACGACCTGGTGGCCATGCCGGTCATCGACCACAACAACCGGCTGGTGGGTGCGGTGACCGTCGACGACGTGCTGGACCACTCCCTCCCTCGGGACTGGCGAGACCGGGACGCGATCCCCGCCCCGGCGGCAACCGAGACGCTGGACGAGACCGATGGCTGAGCAGCGTCGCGCGGAGCGGCTGGACCAGCCGCGCGAGCCGCGCGGGGTGAAGCTGCCCCGCTTCGACCCGGAGGCGTTCGGCCGCTGGTCGGAGGGGATCGCCCGGAGCATGGGCACCGCCAACTTCATCGTCTACATGACGGCGGTGATCGGGATCTGGTTCGGCTGGAACACCCTGGCGCCACCCCACCTGCGCTTCGACCCGTACACCTTCACGTTCCTCACCCTGGTGCTGTCCCTGCAGGCCAGTTACGCCGCGCCGCTGATCCTGCTGGCGCAGAACCGGCAGGCCGACCGGGACCGGGTGGCCCTGGAGGAGGACCGGCGGCGGGCGACGGCGCAGAAGGCCGACACCGAGTACCTGGCCCGGGAGATCGCCGCGCTGCGGATCGCCCTGGGTGAGGTGGCGACCCGCGACTTCGTCCGTACGGAGTTGGCCCGGTTGGCCGAGGAGTTGGACGAGGCGAGCCAGCGCCGCCAGCGACTCGAGCGGCGCCAGCAGGAGAAGGCGGGCCGCGGCGCCGGCCCGGACGGGCTGGAGGAGCCCCGGGACGAGCTGGACGGCGACTTCAGCCGGGACGGGCAGCCGGGCTCGACGTCACCTCGCGGCAGCGAGGGGTGAGCCGGCCCGGGAACACCTGAACGCCGCGCGCCTCAAGGGGCCAGGCGAGCGGCGTTCGTCTCGATCGTCCCACTTCGCCGGTTCCCCGTCCAGCCCTCGTCCGGCCCTCGTCGGGCACCATCGATTCGCTCACACCGGCCCCCGCTGCGACGGCCACGGATCACCGCCGACGTAGCATTGCGGGCATGTCAGCACCCGCCAGCACCGTCGAGGACGCGATCCAGGCCGCTCTGGCCACGGTCAACGACCCGGAGATCCGCCGCCCCATCACCGACCTGGGCATGGTCCGGTCCGCCGTGATCGGCCCGGACGGCGTGGTACGGGTCGAGCTGCTCCTCACCGTCGCCGGCTGCCCGCTGCGGGACAAGCTGCGCGAGGACATCACCGCCGCGGTCGCCGCGGTGCCCGGGGTCACCGGCGTGGAGATCGACTTCGGGGTGATGAGCCCCGAGCAGCGCCAGTCGCTGCAGGCGAAGCTGCGGGGCGGTGCGGCGAGCGCCGAGCCGGTGATTCCGTTCGCCCAGCCCGGCTCCCGCACCCGCGTCTACGCGGTGGCCAGCGGCAAGGGCGGTGTCGGCAAGTCCAGCGTCACCGTGAACCTGGCGGCCGCGCTGGCGTCCCGCGGGCTCTCCGTCGGCGTGGTCGACGCCGACATCTACGGCCACTCGGTGCCGCGGATGCTCGGTGCGGACGGTCTCCCGACCCGGGTGGAAGACATGATCATGCCGCCGCAGGCGCACGGCGTGAAGGTCATCTCTATCGGCATGTTCACCGCCGGCAACGCCGCCGTGGTGTGGCGTGGGCCGATGCTGCACCGCGCGTTGCAGCAGTTCCTCGCGGACGTCTACTGGGGCGACCTGGACGTGCTCCTGCTCGACCTGCCGCCCGGCACCGGCGACGTGGCCATCTCGCTGGCCCAGCTGCTGCCCAACTCGGAGATCCTCGTGGTCACCACCCCGCAGGCCGCGGCCGCCGAGGTGGCGGAGCGCGCCGGGGCGATCGCGCTGCAGACCCACCAGCGGGTGGTCGGTGTGATCGAGAACATGTCCTGGTTGGAGCTGCCGGACGGCTCGCGGATGGAGATCTTCGGTGCCGGGGGCGGGCAGACCGTCGCCGAGTCGCTGACCCGCACCATCGGCGCCCAGGTGCCGCTGCTGGGGCAGATCCCGCTCGACACGCGGGTGCGGGAGGCCGGCGACGCGGGCGACCCGATCGTGCTGGCCGAGCCGGAGTCGCCGGCGGCGGTGGCGCTCGGCAAGGTGGCCGACCGGCTCGCCGTGCGGCGGGAGTCGCTGCTGGGCAAGCCGCTGGGCCTCAAGCCGTCCGGCCGCTGACACCGCGCGCCGCGCAGGGCGGCACGTCACGTAGGGGTCAGGTGGCGTCGTCGTAGCTGACGCGCTGGGCGGGCGCGGGCGCCGGGGAGGCGCTGTCCGTGGCGGTGGACGTCCGGCCGTTCGACCGCGGGTCGGCCGCGTTGGCCACGTCCTTCAGCTCGTTGTGCACGCCCGTCACGTCCGCGCGCAGGTTGTCGTAGACGCCCTGCAGCGGCTTCCGGATCGCCTGCTCGTCCTCCTCGCTGAGGAGGTGCTTGCGGATGAACGCCTTCGGGTGCAGGTCCTCGAGCTGGATGTCGGTGCCGAGCTCGCGGCTCAGGTCGGTGGTGGCGTTACGGGCCATGTTGCGCAGGTTGCGCACCATCCGCAGCCCGTCGCTGATGACCGCGGGCAGCCGGTCGCCGAAGATCAGCAGCGCCACGAGAAGCAGCGCACCGATCTCCCACCAGTTCAGGTTGTCGAGCATCCTGCGGGCCCCCTCTCGGCGTCAGCAGCAAGACTACGCACGGGGCGGCCCTGCCGGGGAGGGGGTGACCCAGTGTTCACTTCGCATCTGCGGCCAACGTCACCGAGGCGTTCTGCCTGGTCGAACCCCGCCGGTACTCCACGGTGACCACCGAGCCGGGGGCGAACTTCCGGACCAGCGCGATGAGGTCGCTCGGCTCGGTCATCGGCCGGCCGTTCAGGCGCATGATCACGTCGCCGGTCCGGAGACCCGCCTCCGCGGCCGGGCCGGACGGCTCCACCGACGCCAGCCGGACCCCACCACCGGGCACGGCCGCGCCGGGCCCGCCGACCTGGGCGCCGATCACCGTACGCCGGGCCTTGCCCGTGCCGATGATGTCCTGCGTCACCCGCTTCGCCTGGTTGATCGGGATCGCGAAGGCGAGGCCGATGTTGCCGGCCTCCTGCCCGTCCGAGACCAGCGACTTGATCGTCGAGTTGACCCCGACCACCCGGCCGGCGCCATCCACCAGCGGGCCGCCCGAGTTGCCGTGGTTGACCGCCGCGTCGGTCTGGATGGCCGCGTAGTAGCGCACCGGACCGCCCGGCTCACCGGCCTGCATGGTCCGGTCGAGGGCACTCACGATGCCGGCGGTGACCGTGTTGGCCAGCGACAGCGGCGAACCGATCGCGAGCACCGGATCGCCGACGGCCAACGCGTCGGAGTCGCCGAACTCCACGGGTCGCAGCCCGTTGCGGCGCTCGACCTTGATGACGGCGATGTCCGACTCCGGGTCCTGGCCCACCAGGGTCGCGGGGGCCGAGCTCCCGTCGTTGAAGATCACCGAGGCCTTGCCGGTGCCGCCGGCCACTACGTGGTCGTTGGTGATCACGTGCCCGTCGGCGCTCACGATGAAGCCCGAGCCCTCGCTCGTCCCGCCGAGGCTGCTCATCCGGACGGTGACCACGCTGGGCAGTACCCGTTCGGCGACCCCGGCCAGCGAGTCCGGTCGCCGCTGGGCGATCGCGGGCGCCTGACCCGGGTCGGCGCCGAGGACGGTGGCGGCCGCGCCCCCGCGCACCGCCAGCGCGTACCCGAGGGCACCACCGAGAGAGCCGGCGAGCAGCGCGGTGATCAGCGGGATGAGCAGCAACTGGCGGAGCTTCGGCCGGCCGGGGGCGTCCGGGTCGCTGACCGGCTCCAGTTCGGTGCCGACACCGGTCGCCGCCGGTACGACCACCGCGGCGGGCGCCGTCGGATCGCGCCACGGATCGGCCAGCGCGTCGGACCACCACGGCGACGCACCCTGGTTTCCGGGGCTCCCCGGCCCGGTGGCCGGGCCGCCCGCCCCCGGCGGTGCCGTCGATGCCGTCGCATCACCGGGCCGGCGCCAGTCCCAGCCGTCGGTCACGTCGGTGCCTCCCAGTCCGTCCCCCGTGCCCCGCGTCGCACGGCCCTCGAAGCGCCCAGGCCGCGACTGACGGGACACCGCTTCCAGGATTGCACGGATGTCCCGGATGGGGTCAGCGGTTGCCGCCTTGATCGCGTGGGCGGGACGCGCGGCTGCGCGTACGGACGGGCGGCTCTAGGCTCATAGCCGCCAACGCCCCTCGCACCACTCGCCGCCCGGAGGTGCCCCATCGCCACGGTCGCCGGTTCCGGCAGTTCGACGAACTCGGCCCTGTCGTTCGCCGAGTCGTACGTCACCGAGGACCTCGTCCTGCGCACCGCCCGCAGCCTCGCGCACGAGGTGGGTCTGGACGCGGTGACCCCGGGCGCGGGCGCCGCGCTGCGGCTCCTCGCGGCCGCCGGCAACGCGCGGGCGGTGGTGGAGATCGGCACCGGCACCGGGGTCAGCGGGGTCTGGCTGCTGCGCGGGATGCGCGCGGACGGCGTGCTCACCACGATCGACGTCGAGGTGGAGCACCAGCGCATCGCGCGGCGGATCTTCACCGAGGCGGGCTTCCCGGCCGGCCGCACCCGGATCATCACCGGCCGGGCCCTCGACGTGCTGCCCCGGCTCGCGGACGGCGCGTACGACCTGGTCTTCGTCGACGCCGAGGCGACCGGCTTCCACGCCTGCGTCGACGCGGCCCTGCGACTGCTGCGCCCGGGCGGGGTGCTCGTGCTGAACGGCGCCCTGGCCGCCGGCCGGATCGGGGACCCGGCCGCCCGGGACGCGGAGACGGTCACCGTCCGCGAGACGATCAAGGCGATCCGGGAGTCGGAGCACTGGATCCCCGCGCTGCTGCCGACCGGGCACGGGCTGCTCGCCGCGGTGAAGTGCTGAGCCGCCCGGCGGGCCGGCGCCGCGCCGGGCGTGGGCACCCTCCGCCGCTCAGCTGAGCGTCGCCAGCCAGCGCAGCAGGGAGCGTACGCCCCAACCGGTCGCGCCCCTGGTCAGCTCGGCGTCGTCCGCGTCGGCCCACGACGGCGCCGACATGTCGACGTGCACCCAGCGGTCGCGCAGGTCGCCGGTGAACTCGCGCAGGTAGAGCGCGGCGACCACCGAGCCGGCCCCCTCCGAGGGGGCGCTGAACAGGTCGGCCACCTCGCTGCCGAGGTACTCGACGTAGTCGGTCGGCAGCGGCATCCGCCACGCCGCTTCGCCGGCCTCCTCGACGGCGGCGAGCAGGTCGGCGGCCAGCCCGTCGTTGTCGCTGTAGAGAGCGGCGGTGCGCTTGCCGAGCGCGACCGCGTTCGCGCCGGTGAGCGTGGCCAGGTCGACGAGCAGGTCCGGCTTGAGTTCCCGGACGGCGTAGCTGATCGCGTCGGCGAGCACCAGGCGGCCCTCGGCGTCCGAGTTGACCGTTTCGCTGGTGAGCCCGCCGTAGTGGCGGATGACGTCGCCGGGGCGGAACGCCGACCCGCTGACGGCGTTCTCCGCGAGCGGCGCCAGCGTGGTGACCCGGACGGGCAGCCGCATCGTCGCCGCGCCGAGGGTGGCGGCGACGACGGCGGCCGCCCCGCCCATGTCCTTGCGCATCAGCTTCATCGCGGGCACCGGCTTGATCGAGATGCCGCCGGTGTCGAAGGTGATGCCCTTGCCGACGAGCACCACGTGGGTGCGCGCGTCGGCCGGGTGCCAGTCCAGCTCCACGAGGCGGGGGCCGCTGGCCGACCCGCCACCGACGGCGAGGATCGCGCCGAAGCCCTCGGCGGCCAGCTCGGCGGGCCCGCGCACCCGCAGGCGCAGGTCGGGCACGCCGGTGGCGGCCTCGGCCACCTGCCCGGCGAACCACTCCGGGTTCTTCACCGAGGACGGGGTGTTGGTCAGGTCCCGGGCCCACCACGTCACTCGGGCGGTGGCACGGGCCGTCTCGACGGCGGTCCGGTTCTCGGCCGGGTCGGCCACGAGCAGGTCGATCCCGGTCAACGCGGGCTTCTCCCCGGCATCGGTCAGCCGGAACCGGTACGACGCCAGCAGCAGCCCCTCGCAGAGTCCGCGCACGGTGGCCGGGGTCGCGTCGGCCGGCAGCGCGATCGTCGCGTGCTCCTCGTCCGCCACGGCCCGGGCGACCGCGGCGCCCGCCCGCCGCCAGCCCGCCTCGTCGCCGTCGCCCACGCCGACCAGGACCAGCACGCCGGGGGTACGCCCCGGACGGAGCTGGGCGCGGACCTCACCGGCGCGGCCGGTGAGCCGGGCCGCCGGGGCCAGCGCGGCGGCCTCGTCGGCGACGCCGTCGGGCAGCGGGCCGGCGGTCGGGAGCGGCGCGGCCGGGGCGTCCCCGCCCTCCGTCGTCTCGCCCGGTCGGACGGGTAGCACGAGCGTGTCGAGCCGGTCGGGCTCGGCGAGCAGACGGATCGCGAGCACGCGGGACCGCACCTCCAAGGAAGATCGCGGCGCGGGACGTTCCGCACCGGTGAAGCCCTGAGCCACCGGCCGGGGCCGGTGGCTCAGGGTATGACGAACCGTCAGGACGGCGGACGCCGCCCGGACCGCTCCTCGATCAGCCGGCGGCCGCCTTCAGCGCGTCACCGAGCGCGTTCGCCTCGTCGGGAGTCATCTCGACGACGAGCCGGCCACCGCCCTCCAGCGGGACCCGCATGACGATGCCCCGGCCCTCCTTGGTGACTTCCAGCGGACCGTCGCCCGTCCGCGGCTTCATCGCCGCCATGTTGTCTCCCCTCAGACCTACACCAGGGTCGGTGGGTTGCCCCACAGCCACTTCGTCACGACCACCCGCAACCATCGCGGGGGCGTCGACCAACGATTTTCCCTGATGAACACCGCCGGACCCAAACCGAAGCAGCATTGATGTAACAGCATCTAGCTTATCTTGAGAAGGCCTGTCACAATGTGCGGTCATGCAGGCACGGTCGGCACTCTTCGACCTGTACGGCGACTACCTCCGGTCGAGGGGTGGCCGGGCACCGGTGGCCGCCCTGGTCAAGCTGTTGGCGCCCCTCGGCATCGCCCCTCCGGCCGTACGCACCGCGGTCTCGCGCATGGTCCGCCAGGGCTGGCTCGACCCGCTCAAACTGCCGTCCGGGCCGGGGTATTCGATCACCGCGAAAGCCGCCCGTCGGCTCGACGAGGCGGCGGCCCGGATCTACCGGACCGGGCGGGTCAGCTGGGACGGCCGGTTCGACCTCCTGGTGCTGGAGGCGCCGACGTCGCGGCGGGAACGCCAGCGGCTCGCCGCCAACCTGACCTTCCTGGGCTACGGCACGCTCGACGAGTGCACCTGGGTGGCCACCCGCCCCGGTGAGGACGTGGACGTGCTGCTCAACGAGACGGGCGTGCGGTACGAGCGGTTCACCGCGGCGCACGCGGCCGGCACGCCGGGCGCCATGGCGGTGGTTCGTCGCGCCTGGGACCTGCACGAGATCGGGCGGGCGTACGAGCGCTTCGTGGCGGAGCAGCGGCCACTGCTGACGAAGGTGACCGTCCGCAGCGAGGACGAGGAGGCGTACGCCGCCCGGTTCCGGCTGGTGCACGCGTGGCGTACCTTCCTCTTCCGGGACCCGCAGCTGCCCCCCGCCCTGCTCCCCGAACGCTGGCCCGGCACCGCCGCGGCGAGCTTCTTCGACCGGCACGCGGCCCGGCTGCGGCCGGCCGCCGACCGGTACGTCGAGCAGTGCCTCGACGCCGGCAACCGCATCGCCCGACAGAAGGGTCGTTGATCAAGTGACCGAGCCACTGCTCGTCGACCGGACCGACGCCGTCGTCACGCTGACGCTGAACCGCCCGAAGGCGATGAACGCGTTCGACGTGGCGCTCAAGGAGGCACTCCGGGACGCCCTGTCCGACCTGGAGACCGACCGGAGCTGCCGGGCCGTGGTGCTCGCCGGCGCGGGCGGGTCGTTCAGCGCCGGCCAGGACCTGCGCGAGCACGTGGCGACGCTGGAGTCCGGCAACGACGACCCGCTCGCCACCGTGCGGGCGCACTACAACCCGATCGCCGCCCGGCTCGCGAACCTGCCGAAGCCGGTGGTGGCCGCGGTGCGAGGCATGGCCGCCGGGGCGGGCGCCTCACTGGCCTTCCTGGCCGACATCCGCATCGGTGGCCCGAGCACCAGCTTCCTCATGGCGTTCGCCAAGGTCGGGCTCGCCGCCGACACCGGCGCCTCGTGGACGCTGCCCCGGCTGGTCGGTCACGCCAAGGCCATCGAACTGCTGATGCTGGCCGAGCCGGTGCGCGCCGAGGAGGCGTGCCGGCTGGGGCTGCTGAACCGCCTGGTCGACGACGACGAGCAGGTGCTGCCGGTCGCCCAGGAGTTGGCGGCGCGGCTGGCCGCCGGGCCGACGGTCGCGTACGGGGCGATCAAGCGCCAGCTCTCCATCGCCGACGCCGGCACACTCGCCGACGCGCTCGCGGCCGAGGGCCAGGCGCAGGCGATTTGCGGGGCGACCGCCGACCACCGGGCCGCCACCAAGGCGTTCGTGGCCAAGGAGCGGCCCGTCTTCGAGGGGCGCTGAGCAGCTCGCCCCCGGTGGGTCAGTCGTCCTCTTCCGGATCCTGGTTGGCCTCGGCGCCGAGCACGAACGCCTGCATGGCCAGCTCGTCGCCGGCGGGCGAGACGAACGCGGGCAGCTCGCGCGGGCCCAGCTCCTGCACGTACGCCCAGAAGAGGCGCACCGCCTCGGCCGGTGAGTCGGCCTCGATCGGCAGGTCGAGGCTGACCAGCCAGGTGCGTCGCGGTGGCGGCGGGCCGAGCCGGTCGGCCAGTGCCCGGTGCACCTGCGGGTCGAGCGGGGTCACCGGGCCGTCGAGGGTGAGCGGGCCGGCTGGCACGGGGTCGTCGAAGGCCCGCCTGCTGTAGGTCACCACCAGCGCTGCCTCGCGGTCGGACTGCGGGTCGTCCGGGTCGTCGGCCCGCACGCCGGTCGGCGCGGCGACGCGGCCGAGCGCCACGACCCGCGGCGGCTCGTCGATCAGCACCGCCACGTCGTCGCCGGGGCGGGGACGCACGGTCTCGTCCAGGCCGGTCAGTTCGAGCGTGTCGTGATGCACCAGCCGTTCGGCGTCGTAGCGGCCGGCGGGCAGGAGGACGGCCCAGGCGCCGGTGCGCGGCGCCCGGCTCGCCCCGCCCGCCCGGTGCGCGGTGTCGGTCGTCATGCCCACCATCCCATCACGCCGTCCCCGTCGGCTTCACATGGCAGCCGTCGAGATGGTCGTCGACCATGCCGGTGGCCTGCATCAGCGCGTAGGCCGTGGTGGGCCCGACGAACCGGAAGCCGCGCTTCTTGAGCGCCTTGGCCATGGCCGTGGACTCCGGGGTGATCGCCGGGACCTCGGCGAAGGAGGCCGGGCGAGCCGGCCGCGGAGCCGGGGCGAACGACCAGAGCAGCGCGGAGAGCCCCTCGGACAGCTCCATGGCCGCGCGCGCGTTCGCGATGGCCGCTTCGATCTTGGCCCGGTTGCGGACGATGCCCGCGTCGGCCAGGAGCCGGGCGACGTCGGACTCGCCGTAGGCGGCCACGGTCGGGATGCGGAACTCGTCGAAGGCGAGCCGGAAGGCGGGCCGCTTGCGCAGGATGGTCAGCCAGGACAGCCCCGACTGGAACGCCTCCAACGTCATCCGTTCGTAGAGCGCGTCGTCGCCGTGCAGCGGCTGCCCCCACTCGGTGTCGTGGTAGACGGCGTAGTCGGGAGTGCTCGCCCCCCAGGCGCAGCGCGGCAGCCCGTCGGCGCCGATCACCAGGTCAGTCACGGCCCACAGGCTAGGCCAAACCTCCGACACCCCATTGCCAGTCCAGCGAAGGCTGCCTATCGTGCATGGTTACCGGCCAGTAGGAGCGCGGCGTCGCCGGACGATCCGGCGGGCACGACGCCCGGGGCACGCGGGGAGGCTGCCATGAAGGAGTTCCCGGACATCATCGCCTGGTCGATCCCGGCCTTCCTGCTGCTGATCGTGCTGGAGCGGATCTCCTACCTGCTCCACCGCGACGACGACGACATCGGCTACGGAGGGGCCGACACCGCGGCGAGCCTCACGATGGGGCTGGGCAGCGTCTTCACCGACCTGCTCTGGAAGGTGCCGATCGCCGCCGCGTACTCGCTGCTCTACGCCCTCACCCCGCTGCGCGTGGCCGAGGTGTGGTGGACCTGGCCGCTGATCCTGCTCGCCCAGGACTTCTGCTACTACTGGTCGCACCGGGGGCACCACGTGATCCGGATCCTCTGGGCGTCGCACGTGGTGCACCACTCGTCGCAGCGGTTCAACCTCTCCACCGCGCTGCGCCAGCCGTGGACGAGCGTGACCGGCTGGGTCTTCTACATCCCGATGATCCTGCTCGGCGTGCACCCCGCGGTCGTCGCGTTCGCCGGCTCGGTCAACCTGCTCTACCAGTTCTGGATCCACACGGAGCGGATCGACAAGCTCCCCCGGTGGTACGAGGCGGTGTTCAACACGCCGTCGCACCACCGGGTCCACCACGCGTCGCAGGGCAGCTACCTGGACCGCAACTTCGGCGGAATCCTGATCGTCTGGGACCGGCTCTTCGGCACGTTCGCTCCCGAGCGGGAACGCTGCGTCTACGGGCTGACCAAGAACATCGGGACGTACAACCCGCTCCGGGTGGCCTTCCACGAGTACGCTTCGATCGGCCGCGACCTGCGGGCCGCCGCGAACTGGCGGCACCGGGCCGGGCACCTGTTCCGCTCGCCCGGGTGGCGGCCGGACCCGGCCGGACCGGTGCCCCCGACCTCCGGCGAGCCGCTGGCGGCCGCGCCGACGCCGGCACCCGGCCGGCCGGCCTGACCCGTCAGGGCAGCCGGCCCTGCTCGACCAGCCGGCCGAACCGCCGCAGCGCCCGGGTCAGCCCGACCTTCGAGCCGGGCCAGATCACCGGCCAGGCGACGCGACCGGCCGGGCCGCCGGGCAGGTGGAACCACTCGTGCCACACCACCTGGGTGCGGTCGCGCGCCAGCGGGGTGCAGCGCAGCACGCCCGGACCGCGCAGCAGCCGGCCGCAGTGCACCACCCCGATCTCGTAGGGCTCGTCGACGCGGACCACGCGCATCTCGTCGCGCACCTCCGCCGGACCGAGGCCGGTCACCGCCTCGACGAGGCTGCCCTCGCGGCCGTCGCCCTCGACGACCCGCACCCGGGTGAAGGGGATCCACTCCGACTGCCGCTCCCACGCCAGCAGCGCCGCGAAGACCCGCTCCGCCGGGGCGTCGACGATGACCGTCGCGGTCACCTCTCCGGCGCCCGGTTGGGCCGCCCCGGGCAGGTCTTCCCCGCCCTCCGCTGCGGTCACACCGACTCCGAGCGCACCGCCGGGCCCGGCTTCTCCGACTCGTCCGCCGACTCCTCGTCGGTGGGCCCGGCGTCGGCCGCGTCGGCCCGGTCGCCCCGGGCGGGCCGGCCGCCGGTCCGGTCCTCGGACGAGATGACGTCGAAGCCTCCGTTGGCCGCCTTCCGCTCGTCCGCGCCGCCGCGCCGGGGCTCGGCGTCGTCGGCGACCGGCGCGAACGGGGCGGCGGCGACCACCACCTCGGGGTGGCCGTCGGTGGGCTCGGCGGCCCGGTCGCTCCCGGGGGCCGTGCCGGGCACCGCCGCGACGCCGTTGACGGACGTGGCCTGACCGGCGGCCTGCTCGCGTGCGCGCCGCAGGACGTCCGCGTCGGCCGTCCGCCCGTCCCGCAGCGCCGTCACCTCCGCCTCCAGCACGCTGATCAGCTCCGACTTGTAGCCGATGTCGTAGGCGGCGCGCCGCAACGCGCGGTCGACCTGGGCCATCTGGTAGCCGCGCAGGGCGGTGTCGAACCGGACGTCGGTGATGTCCGACTCCCGGAGCGGGCGGTCGCCCGGCAACGGCACGGCGCGCCCGTCCGGCTCGGCCGGCACCAGGCCCGGATCACGGCCGGTGACCAGCACCGTCACCCCGAACACCACCGCCGCGACGGTCAGCGCCGCGACGAGCATCAGCAGAACCTGACCCATGCACAGATCGTGGCATGCCGGCCGGGCCGGAGCGACCCCGCCACCGACGCCGGCGCGGCGGACCGCGCGGACGCCGGGTCGACCGACCGGTTAGCGTCGGACCGGCCGGCGGCGGGCTCCGCCGGCGGTGCGTCGGCGAGGGAGGCGGCAATGGCCGGTGAGCTTCGGCTCGGTGGGCGGACGTTCGGCCCGGGCGAGCTGGTGGTGATGGCCATCGTCAACCGCACGCCGGACTCGTTCTTCGACCGTGGGGCCACCTTCGCGGCGGACAGCGCGCTGCGCGCCGTGGAGCGCGCGGTGACCGAGGGCGCGGAGATCATCGACATCGGCGGGGTGAAGGCCGGCCCGGGCGCCGAGGTCGACGCGGCCGAGGAGATCCGGCGCACGGTCGGCACTATCGCCGCCGTCCGGGCCGCCTTCCCCGACGTGGTGATCTCCATCGACACCTGGCGGGCCGAGGTCGCGGTGGAGGCCGTCGCCGCCGGCGCCGACCTGCTCAACGACACCTGGTCCGGGGCCGACCCGGCGCTGGCCCGGGTCGCCGCCGAGACCGGCGCGGGGCTGGTCTGCTCGCACGCCGGCGGGCTCGCCCCACGGACCCGCCCGCACCGGGCCGCCTTCGACGACGTGGTGGGCGACGTGGTCGCGACGGTGACCGGGCTCGCCGAACGCGCGGTGGCGCTGGGCGTACGCCCGGACGGGATCCTCATCGACCCCGCGCACGACTTCGGCAAGAACACCCGCCACTCGCTGGAGATCACCCGCCGGCTCGACGAGCTGACCGCCACCGGTTGGCCGCTGCTGGTCGCGCTCTCCAACAAGGACTTCGTCGGCGAGACGCTGGACCTGCCGGTCACCGAGCGGCTGGAGGGCACGCTCGCCGCGACGGCGGTCTCGGCCTGGCTGGGCGCCCGGGTGTTCCGGGCCCACCAGGTGCGTCCCACCCGCCGGGTGCTCGACATGGTGGCCTCGATCCGCGGCGACCGCCCGCCGGTGGCGACCCGGCGCGGCCTCGCCTGACCCGTCGTCGTGCGCGCTCAGGTCCAGCGCAGGATGTTGCGGCGCCAGGCGTAGAGGATGCCGAGGGCCAGCACGGCCACGAAGATCGCCATCTCGACGACCGTGACGAGGCCGAACCCGGGCCGGTCGAAGACCACGGCCCAGGGGAACAGGAACACCGCCTCGACGGCGAAGAGGACGTAGAGGTACGCGTACACGTAGTAGCGGATCTGCATCTGCGCCCAGTCGCCGCCGACCGGATCGAGCCCGCATTCGTAGGTCGCCCGCTTGCCCGGCGGGTCGGCGGGGCGCCCCGGATGCAGCACCCGGTTGGCGGTGAACGCCACGGCGAAGAAGAGCACGCTGACGAGCAGCAGGAGCCCGAGCGTCGCGTACGAGCCCAGGTAACCGGTCACGCTCGGCAGCCTACCGCCCGGTTCGGACTGCGGTACCGGACACGTTACGAATTTGTTTCCGGACGGGACTAGTGCCGGGTGACAACAGTACCGACGATGGGACTCCTGATCCGTCGTCAGCGGAGGACCCGATGGCCGTGGACGTACCGCCCGCGCGACGGGCGCGCAGTCGGCGACACCTGCCGGCGTACGGCGTGCCGCTCGCCCTCGCCGTGCTCGCCGCGCTCGTCGTGCCGTCCGGCGGGGCGGTCGCCCTCGGCGCCACCGCCCCTCCGGTCGTGACGGCCACCGAGCCCGGCGACCAGGGCGGGGAGACCCCGCCGGCGGAGCCCACGGTGGAACCGGCACCCACCACCGCGCCGCCCACGATCGAGCCGCCGGAGGAGACGACCCCGCCGCCCACGAGCGGCACCCCGGCCCCGGCGACCAGCTCGCCGGCGACCGTCGCGCCCACGACCGCGCCGCCGACCCCGGAGGTGCCCACCCGTCCGGCGACCCCGCCCGTCCGCCCGTCGGCGCCGGTGGGCAGCCCGGCGCCGGACCCGCTCGGGGTGCGGGTGACCACGGGGGACGTCACGCTGGGCGGCGGGTACTGGAACGCCGGCAGCACGGTCACCACGCTGCGCGTCACCGTGACCAACACCGGCGGCGTCGCGGAGCGCATCCGCCTCTCCTACTCGCTCCCCGCCGGGCTGACCGACGCCGGCACGGCCGGGTGCGCGAGCGCCGGGAACGGCGCGTACCGCTGCGGGGAGTGGACGGTGCGGGCCGGCGCGCGGTTCAGCACCCTGATCCGCGTCCGGGTCTCCGGCGACGCCTGGCGGCGGATGCCGCTGGTCGGGTCGGTCGCGGTCACCGCGAGCGCCCCCGGGGTGGCCGGCACGGCGAGTGACGACGAGGGCTTCGCGGTCCTCTTCCCGCCGGGGCCCCCGTCGCCCGGCATCCGGCTGGAGGCGGACGAGGTGACCTTCGACGTCAGCGGGGCCGGCACGGACCTCGCCGTCCGGCTCGCCAACACGGGCACCGTGGACGCCACGGGCCGGATCGACGTGGTGCTCCCCGCCGGGGTGACGGTGCCCGCCCCGCCGGCGGGCTGCCAACCGCTCGACCCCACCCGGACCCGGTGCGACCTGGGCGCGGTTGCGGCCGGAGAGCGCCTCGACCTGCGCCTGCCGGTCGAGGCGACCGCCTCGGCCCAGCGGGACGCCCCGCTGGCGGGAGCGGTGGTCGGCCGGCTCGACCCGCGCAGCGGAGCGCCGCGGGAGGTGCGGATGAGCTTCCGGATCACGGCGGTCGCCGCGCTGGCGATCCCGGTGGCGGCACCGGCGCCGACCGGCTCGCAGGGCGTGCTGGGCGCGGCCGCCCCGGCGGCCTCGGACCCCCCGGACGGCGCCTCGGTGCGCCGACTGGTGATCGCTCTCATCGCGGGGTCGACGGTGCTGGTCGCCCTGGCGCTCTGGCTGGCGGTACGGTCGCTGCGCGGGCGCCTCACCGACCCGGTGGTCCCGCCGCAGGAGTGACGCGGGCAGCCGCCCGACGAGTCGATCACGGGTCCGGACGGACATCGGCCGACGGTGATCTCCGTTACCGACCAGAGACGCGAAACGCCACGAAGTGGTGAATTTCACCCCCCGATCCGGTCCCAGTCCGCGAACCTCCGGGGAAAGTGACGGGTCGGTCCGACGTAGGCTCTGAGGTGAGAAACCACATGCGGGCCGGACCAGCCACGGCCGGCGCGGTGCCACGGTGCGTCAGGAGGTCGAGTGGCCGGGCAAGGCGAGACCACCATCAACTCGGGCCGCCACCGCGCGCAGCGAAGCGAGGTGCAGGCGTGAGCAAGCAGATCCGTCAACTGGACCGGGTGGTCATCCGGTTCGCCGGCGACTCCGGCGACGGCATGCAGCTGACCGGTGACCGGTTCACGTCGGAGACGGCCCAGCTCGGCAACGACATCTCGACACTGCCCAACTTCCCCGCCGAGATCCGCGCGCCCGCCGGCACGCTGCCCGGGGTGTCGAGCTTCCAGGTGCACTTCGCCGACTACGACATCCTCACGCCCGGCGACGCGCCGAACGTGCTGGTGGCGATGAATCCCGCGGCGCTCAAGGCCAACCTGGCCGACCTGCCGCGCGGCGCCGACATCATCGTCAACACCGACGAGTTCACCAAGCGCAACCTCGCCAAGGTGGGCTACCAGGTCAACCCGCTCGACGACGACACGCTCGCGGGCTACGTGGTGCACCCCGTGGCGCTGACCTCGATGACGATCGGCGCCCTCGCCGACCAGGACGTGTCCAAGAAGGACGCCGAGCGGGCCAAGAACATGTTCGCCCTCGGTCTGCTCAGCTGGATGTACTCGCGTCCCTACGAGTCGACGCTGCGGTTCCTGGAGCGCAAGTTCGCGCGCCGGCCGGAGCTGGTGGCGGCGAACATCGCCGCCTTCCGCGCCGGATGGAACTTCGGCGAGACCACCGAGGACTTCGCGGTCCGCTACGAGGTCAAGCCGGCGCAGATGCCGCCGGGCACCTACCGCAACATCACCGGCAACGCCGCGCTGTCGCTGGGGCTGGTGGCCGCCGGGGTCCGCTCCGGGTTGCCGGTCTTCCTCGGCGCGTACCCGATCACCCCGGCCTCCGACATCCTCCACGAGCTGAGCAAGCACAAGCGGTTCGGCGTGCTCACCATGCAGGCCGAGGACGAGATCGCCGCGGTCGGCGCGGCGCTGGGCGCGTCGTACGGTGGCGCGCTCGGGGTCACCACCACGAGCGGCCCGGGCGTCGCGCTCAAGAGCGAGACGATCTCGCTGGCGGTGGCGCTGGAGCTGCCGCTGGTCATCGTCGACGTGCAGCGGGCGGGGCCCTCCACCGGCATGCCGACCAAGACCGAGCAGGCCGACCTGAACATGGCGCTCTACGGTCGCCACGGTGAGGCGCCGGTCGCGGTGATCGCGCCGAAGTCGCCGGCCGACTGCTTCTACGCGGCCCTGGAGGCGGCCCGGATCGCCCTCACCTACCGCACCCCGGTGATCCTGCTGTCGGACAACTACGTCGCCAACGGGTCGGAGCCGTGGCTGCTGCCCGACGTGGAGAGCCTGCCCGACCTCCGGGTGGAGTTCGCCGCCGCGCCCAACAGCGAGGACGGCAGCACCTTCCTGCCGTACCTGCGCGACCCGGAGACCCTGGCCCGGCCGTGGGCCATCCCCGGCACCCCCGGGCTGGAGCACCGGATCGGCGGGCTGGAGAAGGCCGACAAGACGGGCGACATCTCGTACGACCCGGCGAACCACGACTTCATGGTCCGTACCCGGGCCGCCCGGATCGAGACGATCCCGGTGCCGGACGTCGAGGTCGACGACCCGGACGGCGACGCCCGGGTGCTGGTGCTCGGCTGGGGTTCGACGTACGGCCCGATCGGGGCCGCCTGCCGCGCCCTGCGCCAGCGGGGGCTGCCGGTCGCCCAGGCACACCTGCGGCACCTGAACCCGATGCCGGCCAACCTGGAGTCGGTGCTGCGCTCGTACGACCGGGTGGTCATCCCCGAGATGAACCTGGGCCAGCTGGCGCACGTGATCCGCGCGAGGTACCTGGTCGACGCGATCGGCTACAACCAGGTCCGCGGCCTGCCCTTCACGGCCGCTGAGCTGGAGACGATGCTGGAAGAGGTCCTGAAGAATGTCTGAGCCCATCGCCCTCAAGCTCACCGCCAAGGACTTCAAGTCCGACCAGGAGGTGCGCTGGTGCCCCGGGTGCGGTGACTACGCGATCCTGGCCGCCGTTCAGGGTTTCATGCCGGAGCTGAACATCCCGCGGGAGCGGATCGTCTTCATCTCGGGCATCGGTTGCTCGTCCCGCTTCCCGTACTACATGAACACCTACGGGATGCACTCGATCCACGGCCGCGCCCCGGCGATCGCCACCGGTCTGTCGGCGACCCGGCCGGACCTCTCGGTCTGGGTCGTGACCGGCGACGGCGACGCGCTCTCGATCGGCGGCAACCACCTGATCCACGCGCTGCGCCGCAACGTCAACCTCAAGATCCTGCTCTTCAACAACCGGATCTACGGGCTGACCAAGGGCCAGTACTCGCCCACCTCCGAGGTCGGCAAGATCACGAAGTCGACGCCGGTCGGCTCCGCGGACTCGCCGTTCAACCCGATCTCGCTGGCGCTCGGCGCCGAGGCGACCTTCGTGGCCCGCACCATCGACTCCGACCGCAAGCACCTCCAGTCGGTGCTGCGCGCCGCCGCGGAGCACCAGGGCTCGGCCTTCGTGGAGATCTACCAGAACTGCAACATCTTCAACGACGGCGCGTTCGACCAGCTGAAGGAGCCGGCCACCCGGGACGACTACCTCATCCGGTTGGAGCACGGGCAGCCGATCACGTTCGGCAAGGACGGCCAGTTCTGCGTCGTACACCCCCCGGGCGGTTTCGGCCTGGAGGTACGCGAGACCGCGGCGACGGCCCCGGAGGAGATCGTCGTGCACGACGCGACCGTCACCGACCCGGCGTACGCCTTCGCGCTCTCCCGGCTGCCGGGCCTCGACCTGCGCAACACCCCGATCGGCGTCTTCCGGTCGGTGGAGCGGCCCTCCTACGACAACGTGGTGCGGGCCCAGCTCGACGCCGCGCGGGCGGAGGTCACCGAGACCCCGGAGCAGCAGCTCGCCGGTCTCCTCAGCAGCGGGGACACCTGGACCATCCTCTGACGCGACACACACGAAGCGGGCGGGTCGTTCCCACGGGAACGGCCCGCCCGCTCGTTCGTACCGGGCTCGCCTCGCGTGCCCGGCGGGAGTCGACCGGGGCCCGGGGTCAGGCGGCGGTCCGGGCCGGCATCCAGAGCTCGTCGACGGCGCGCTCGGCCGCGGCGAGGCTCTCCTCGTGCAGCGGGATCAGCTCAGCCATGGCCGGGTTCACCGGGGCGAGCGTGAGCTCGGCGGCGATGAACCGTGGCTCCAGGCCGGTCTGCGAGATGCCGTGCGGCAGCCAGGGCTCGGCGTGGTCCCAGCCCTCCCGGGGCGTGCCCGGCCCGTAGCCGCCGCCGCGGCTGGCCAGCACGATGAACTCGCGGTCACCGAGCAGCCCCGCACCCGTCGCCGGGTCGTACGCGATGCCGGGCGCGATGAGGTGGTCGACCCAGGTCTTCACGCTGCTCGGCGCCGCGTAGTTGTAGAGCGGCAGGCCCAGCAGCACCGTCGTGGCCTGCTTCACCTCGGCGACCAGCTGCTCGGTCAGCTCCCAGGACGCGCGCTGCTCCGGGGTGTGCTGGTCGAGGGGCACGAGCCTCGCCAGGCCACCCGCCGCGTCCAGGTGGGGCAGCGGCTCCTTGCCGAGGTCCCGGTAGGTCACCGTGCCGTCCGGGTGGGCGGCCCGCCAGGCCGCGGCGGCCCGGGCGGTGAGCCGTCGGCTGATCGAGTGCTCGCCCCGGATGCTGGAGTCGATGTGCAACAGGTGTGCCATGAACTAATCCTCCGCGAACCATGGATCGTTGATGTAGCGCCAACCATTTATAGCAGACCGATCCTGGGCGTCGAGGTAAACTGGCTCACATGCCTGACCTGCCGGTCGTCCACCCGGAGCGCCGCGTCGGGCCGTTGCTCGATCACCTGTCCCGGCGGATGCGACTCAGGTCGGAGTCCGTGCTGGCGCCGCTCGGCCTGCGGCCGCGACACCTCGTCGCGCTCACCGTGCTGCGCGACGCCGGGGGAATCGGCCAGCAGGCCCTCGCCGCCACCCTTCAGATCGACGGGACGAACGTGGTCGGGCTGCTCAACGACCTGGAGACGGCGCAGCTGGTGGAGCGACGACGGTCACCCGAGGACCGCCGCCGGCACGTCGTGTTCCTCACCGAGAGCGGCGAGAAGCGGCTCCGCGAAGCCGAGTGCGCCCTCGAGACGGCGGAGGACGAGGTGCTCGGCGCGCTGGAACCGAGCGAGCGGGAGTCGCTCTACTGCCTACTCCGCCGGGCCACCCACGGCTGGCAGATCATCTGCACTGCCACGGAGGACGGCGCCGACCCGAACGCCTGCTGACGTCGCGCCGGCCCCGTTCAGTACGTGGTGGTGTGCGGCCGGTCGTCCCGGACGTGAACCAGCATGTCTCCGGTCTCGATGACCGCACCGGCCCGGTCCGCCAGCGTGACCACCTTGCCCCGCCGCACCAGGGCGATGACCAGCGAGTCCAACTCCCGCGGCGAGCGGCCCACCTCGCTGCGCTCGGCCGAGCGCATGGCCAGCGCCATCCCCTGACCGGGGGTGAGCAGATCCTCGACGACGTCGATCAGCGGCGGCGCGGACGTGGAGAGACCGAGCAGCCGACCCGCCGTCGCCGACGAGACGATCACGTGATGCGCTCCGCTCTGCTTCAGCAGCGGGGCGTTCTCCGCCTCGCGGGCGGCCGCGATGATCCGCACCTGCCCGGCCGTGAGCTGCCGGACGGTCAGCGCCACCAGCACCGACGCGTCGTCGCTGTCGGTCGCGATGATCACCGCCTTGGCGTTCTTCACGTGCGCCTCGTTCAGCGTCGCCGACCGGGTCGCGGAGCCCTCGATCGCCACGAGCCCCGCCGCGGTGGCCTGCCGCAGCGCGGCGCCGCTGCGCTCGACGACGATGATGCGTGACTTGTCCAGCCCGTTCTCGAGCAGGGCGGAGACCGCGCTACGGCCCTTGGTGCCGTAGCCGCAGATGATCACGTGATCCTTCACGGTCTTCCTCCACCGGGTCAGGCGCCGGCCGGTCCGGTACTGCTCGGTCAGGACTTCGAGGGTGGTGCCGACCAGGATGATCAGGAAGATCACCCGGGCCGGCGTGATGAACAGGACGTTCACCAGCCGCGCGCTGTGGCTGACCGGTGTGATGTCGCCGTAGCCGGTGGTGGAGAGGGTCACCACGGCGTAGTAGAAGCAGTCGAGGAGGGTGAGCCCGTCCTCGTTGACGTCGCGGTAGCCGGCGCGGTCCAGGTAGACCACCGCGACGGTGGCGAACACCAGCGCCAGCGCAGCGGCCAGTCGCAGGCTGAGCGCACTCAGCGGACTCCGGCGCTGCGCGGGAAAATGGATCACCGTCGCACCTGCCCCGTCGCCTGCACGTGCACAACATAGCGGGTGCGGCGAATGTCGCATGTCCGGGTGGTGACCTCGGCCCGGCCAGGCCGGGGGCGGGTCACGACCGGGGTGCGCGGCCACGTGCCCGTCCGCGCCGTCCCCGGCCACCGGGTGGGCCTCCGGGGCGGCCCGGAGCAGCCGCAGCGGGCATGATGGAGGTGTCCCCGGGACGACGAGGCGTGGAAGCGAGGCCGGCATGTCGTTGCTGCGACGGGTGATCGGTGGGGTGTTGCGGCGGCTGCGGCTGCGCCAGGGCCGGACGCTGCGTGAGGTGGCCGAGGCCGCCGGGGTCTCCGTGCCCTACCTGTCCGAGGTGGAACGCGGGCGCAAGGAGGCCTCCTCCGAGGTGCTCGCGGCGATCTGCCGGGCTCTCGGCATCCACCTCTCCGAGCTGTTGGAGGAGGCCCGGGACGACCTGCGCCAGGTCGAGCCCCGCCTGCCGGTCGCGCCCCGCTCCGGGCCGGCCACGCTGGTGGCGCTGCCGGCGCCCCGGCCCGAGTCGGGGCCCCGCCCGCGGGTCGGTCCGCGCACCCCACGGGCGATCCTGCACCGCGGCCCGGGCGCGGGGGGCCCGACGCTGCGGGTCGGCCGCTCCGGTCCCGCGCCGGCCGGGCGCTCCGGCCCGCGCACCGGCGGGCTGCTCGGCTGCCGCCGGGCCCACACCGGCCGGAGCCTGACCGCGGTCTAGCGGGCGTTCTGCCGACGGCGAATCTGCCGCCGGCAGAACGGCTGGGGACGCCACCACCGCCGGGCGCACGCTGGAGGGGCCGGTCCCCCGGGCGGTCCCACCGCCCGCCGGCGCGGTGGAAGGCGGGCACGATGATCGGGTACGAGCCGGTGCGGATGCTGGACGGCGGGCAGCCGTCCTTCGGCGACCAGGTGTTCCAACGGCTGCTCAGGGAGCGGATCGTCTTCCTCGGCACCGAGGTCACCGACGAGACGGCCAACCAGATCTGCGCCCAGATCCTGCTGCTCGCCGCCGAGGATCCCGGGCGGGACATCTACCTCTACATCAATTCGCCGGGCGGCTCGGTGAGCGCGGGCATGGCGGTCTACGACACCATGCGCTACGTCCGCAACGACGTCGCGACCCTGGCACTCGGCTTCGCCGGGTCGATGGGGCAGTTCCTGCTCTGCGCCGGGGCGGCCGGCAAACGCTACGCCCTGCCGCACTCGCGGATCATGATGCACCAGCCCTCGGGGGGAATGGGCGGCACCGCCGCGGACATCACGATCCAGGCCATGAACATGCTGCACGTGAAGCGCACGATGCAGGAGCTCATCGCCCAGCACAGCGGGCGCACGCTGGACGAGATCCAGCGGGACTGGGACCGCGACCGCTGGTTCACCGCCGAGCAGGCACGCGAGTACGGGCTGATCGACCAGGTGATCACCCGGGCCGAGGAGCTGCCGGCCGGTTGAGACGCGACGGCGGCCGGCGATGGTCCCGCCGGCCGCCGTCGTCCCGGCTCAGCCAGGCCGAATCGCACAGGCACCCACACCGGTGCCGGACACGCCCCCTCATTCGCGTCCGACGGCCGACCGTGGGAATGCCACAATCTGTCGATTGTCGATAAGTGCGAGCCTATGTGCGGAGGAATTGCGGCGCGCCCGCTCGCGTCGCAGCGTCTTCGCACGAATTCTTGTTACATCACTGAACGGTCTGGCTCGCGTCGTAGCGGGCCCGGGCGGCCTCCACCTCGGCGAGGTGGGTGGTGGCCCACGACTCCAGGCCGGAGACCAGATCCAGCAGACTGCGCCCCAGGTCGGTGAGGGCGTAGTCGACCCGGGGTGGCACGGAGGCGTGCACCTCGCGGGTCACCAGTCCGTCGCGTTCCAGCCCACGCAGCGTCTGGGTGAGCATCTTCTGGCTGATCCCGTCGATCCGTCGGGCCAGGTCGCCGTAGCGCTTGGTCTCGTCGGCGAGCGTCAGCACCACGAGGACGCTCCACCGGTCGCCGATCCGGTCGAGGACCTGCCGGCTGCCGCATTTGCGGTCGTAGAGGTCCGGTTCCACCTCTCCACTCTCCCACAGGGCGTTACGCACTTCAAGGTGCCTACTCTCTGTTGGGAAGTGATGAGTCGGCGCTCCGGTTGAAGGGGATGTTCCGCAACCCGAAAGGAAGCGCGCATGTCCATCGTCGTCACCGGCGCCACCGGTCACCTCGGCCGCCTCACCGTCGAATCCCTGCTCAACCGGGGCGTACCGGACGATCGGATCGTGGCCCTCGGCCGGGCCACCGACCGCCTCGCCGACCTCGCCGAGCGCGGGGTGACCGTCCGGCGGGCCGACTACAACGACCCCGCGTCGCTGCGGGCCGCCTTCGCCGGCGCCGAGAAGCTCGTGTTCGTCTCGGGCACCGAGATCGGCCGGCGAGTCGAGCAGGCCCGCAACGTGGTGGCCGCCGCCAGGGAGGCCGGCGTCGGGCTGATCGCCTACACCAGCATCCCCCGGGCGGACACCTCCAGCCTGATCCTCGCCGAGGAGCACCGCGGCACCGAGCAGGAGATCCGGGCCTCCGGCTTGCCGTACGTCTTTCTGCGCAACAGCTGGTACTTCGAGAACTACCTCCCCCAGATCCCCACGTACCTGGAGCACGGCATCGCCGGCGCGGCCGGTGACGGCCGGGTCAGCGCCGCCGCGCGCGCCGACTACGCCGACGCGGCCGCCGCCGTGGTGGTCACCGAGGGCCACGCCGGCAAGGTGTACGAGCTGGGCGGGGCGCCCTTCACGATGGCCGAGTTCGCCGCGGAGCTGTCCCGGCAGACCGGCCGTGAGGTGACCTACACCGACCTGCCCGGCGAGAAGTACATCGAGGTCCTGGTCGGCGCCGGCGTGCCCGCCGACTACGCCGCCGTCCTCGCCGACGGTGACCGTGGCCTGGCGCAGGGCGAGCTGCGGGTCGAGGGTGACGACCTGCGGCAGCTGATCGGCCGCGAGCCGGTCACCCTGGCCGAGGCGATCCGCTCCGCTCTCTGAACACGTCCGGCTCACCACCCCGCCCGCGCTCGCGGGCGGGGTGGTTACGTGACCCCGGTGCGGCGTACCCCCGGGTCGCCGGTGCCGCGGCGTAGCGTGCCGGGATGATCGAAGCGGACTTCCTGCGCGAGACCCGGGCCGCCTACGACGCGGTGGCCACCGACATGGCCCGCCAGTTCCGGGACGAGCTGGCCAGCAAGCCGTTCGACCGCGCCATGCTCACCGCATTCGCGGAACTGGTGCGGCGGGACGGGAACGGCCTGGTCGCCGACATCGGCTGCGGCACCGGGAACGTCACCGGGTTCCTCGCCGGTCTCGGACTGGACGTCTTCGGCATCGACCTCTCGCCGGAGATGCTCGCGGTGGCCCGGCGCCACCACCCCGGGCTGCGGTTCGAGGAGGCCTCGATGACCGCCCTCGACCTCCCCGAGCACGGCCTCGGCGGTATCACCGCCTGGTACTCGATCATCCACGTGCCCGACGAGCTGCTCGCGGCGACCTTCGCCGGGTTCCACCGCGCGCTCGTCCCCGGCGGTCACCTCGCCATGGTCTTCCAGGTCGGTGACGAGCCGGTGGTCCGCACCGAGGCGTTCGGCCGCCAGATCTCGCTGGCCTTCCGCCGCCGGCGCCCGGAACAGGTCACGGAGCTGCTGCTGGCCGCCGGGTTCGAGATGCGCGCGCAGCTGCTGCGGGAACCGGAGCCGTACGCGGGCGGGACGGAGTCGACGCCACAGGCGTACCTGGTGGCGCGCAGACCCATCCACGATGGACAACACCGCGCGGAGCGGTAGGGGCGGTCCAGGACCCCTCCGGCCACCCCGGGTCGCCCGAACGGTCGGAGAACCACCCCGTCACGGCCATCTCCCGTCCACCGGGCGCCGATAGCGTCCCGTCGCCAGGTTCCCGGACAGCAATCACGAGGGGTGAGCCATGGGCACGGATCGCCGTACGTTTCTCAAGATGGTGGGAGCGCCCGCGGTCGGGGCGGCGCTGCCCGACCTCAGCAAGGCACTCGCCATCCCGGCCAACAACCGGACAGGCTCCATCAGGGACGTCGAACACGTCATCATCCTGATGCAGGAGAACCGCTCCTTCGACCATTACTTCGGCACGATGCGGGGCGTCCGCGGCTTCGGGGACCCGCACCCGGTGACCCTGCCCTCCGGCAAGAGCGTGTGGCACCAGCGCAACGGCGGTGGCGAGCTGCTGCCGTTCCGGCCCGAGGTCCCGGACCTCGGCCAGACCTTCTTGCCGGACCCGCCGCACGGCTGGAACGACGGACACGCCGCCTGGAACGACGGCCGCTTCGACCAGTGGGTGCCGAACAAGGGCGTCACGGCGATGACCTACCACACCCGTGAGGACCTGCCCTACCACTTCGCGCTCGCCGACGCCTTCACCGTCTGCGACAACTACCACTGCTCTCTCATGGGGCCGACCGACCCCAACCGCTACCACATGTGGAGCGGCTGGGTCGGCAACGACGGCGAGGGCGGTGGACCGGTCGTCACCAACGCCGAGGCGGGCTACGACTGGTCGACGTACCCGGAACGGCTGGAGCGCAACGGCGTCTCCTGGCGCGTCTACCAGGACATCGGCACCGGCCTCGACGCCGCCGGCTCCTGGGGCTGGACCAGCGACCCGTACATCGGCAACTACGGCGACAACTCGCTGCTCTACTTCCACCAGTACCAGAACGCGGCGCCGGGAACGCCGCTGGCCGACCGGGCCAAGACCGGCACCGAGATCAGGACCGAGGGCCGCGACCCCGAGGCGTTGCTGGCCGACTTCCGCGCCGACGTCGAACACGACCGCCTGCCGCAGGTCTCCTGGATCACCGCCCCCGAGGCGTACACGGAGCACCCGAACTGGGGGCCGGCCTTCGGCGCCTGGTACATCTCCCAGGTCGTCGACATCCTCGCCTCGAACCCGAAGGTCTGGAGCAAGATGGCCCTCTTCGTCACCTACGACGAGGAGGGTGGCTTCTTCGACCACGTGGTCCCGCCGACGCCCCCGCGCACGCGGGCGCACGGACTCTCGACGGTGCCGATCACCAACGAGATCTTCCCGGGCGACGCCAACCTGACGGCCGGCCCCTACGGCCTCGGCGTCCGGGTCCCGATGATCGTCGTCTCGCCCTGGACGCGCGGCGGCTGGGTCAACTCCCAGCTGTTCGACCACACCTCCCTCATCAGGTTTCTCGAGGCGCGGTTCGGCGACGGCCGGCCGGACCTGGTCGAAACCAACATCACGCCGTGGCGCCGCGCGGTCGTCGGTGACCTCACCACGGCCTTCGACTTCCGCCACCCCAACCGGTCGGAGCGGATCACGCTGCCGGACACCGACGACTTCAAGCCCGAGGAGCTGGTGCGGCACCCCGACGAGGTACCGGTCCCGCCGGTGGACCAGCGGCTTCCGAAGCAGGAGCGGGGCGTACGACCGGCGCGGGCCCTGCCGTACACCCTGCACGCCGACGGGCGGATCGGGGCGGACGGGTTCCGCGTCGACTTCCGCAACGCGGGCGAGGCGGGCGCGGTCTTCCACGTGCGCCGGGCCGGCAGCCCGGACGCGCCGCGCACCTACACGGTCGAGCCCGGCAAGCGCCTGACGGACACCTGGGAGATCGGATCCGGCTACGACCTGTCGGTCCACGGGCCGAACGGGTTCTTCCGGCGGTTCGCGGGTGTCGACGCGGTCCTCGACGTCACCCCGTCGTACGACGAGCACGACCACAGGATCACCCTCGACCTGCGGAACCACGGATCGAAGCGGATCGTGGTGACGGTCCGGGACGGCTACCACTCGCGCCCCGTCGAACTGACCCTGCGCCCCGGCGGGACGGACCGCGCACACTGGACGCTCGCCCGGACCCACGGCTGGTACGACCTCACCGTCACCCTGTCGGGCGACCCGCGCTTCGCGTACCGCTGCGCCGGCCACGTCGAGAACGGCAGGGACAGCATCACCGACCCGGCGCTCGGCGGGCTCGTCTGACTCCCGCGCCCACGACCGTCGCGGGCGCCGCCGGACGGCCGCCGGCCGGGTACCCCCTGGTCAGCGGCCGGCGGCGCCCCGTGGTGGGGAATCCGGTTGCCCGTGGCCCTGCCCTGCGGTTACCTCGGGGCATGCCGACGGACGCCGAGGACCGCGCCGACTCGTACCTGATCTGCGCGACCCCGCGAACCGGCAGCTCGCTGCTGCTCGGGTTGCTGGAGTCCACGGGGGTCGCCGGCCGCCCCCAGGCGTACTTCCGCTCCCCGGACGAGCCGCTGTGGGCGCAGCGGTGGCGGCTGCCCCGCACGGCCGACGGCGGCTTCGACTACGCCGACTACGTGCGGGCCGCGCTGAGGGCCGGGCGGACGGGCAACGGCGTCTTCGGCGCGAAGCTCATGTGGGGCACGCTGGACGAGGTGGTCGACAAGCTCGCCGGGGTCCACCCCGACCTGCGCGGCGACGACGTGGCGCTGCTGGAGCGGGCGTTCGGCCGCACCCGTTTCGTGTTCCTGCGCCGCCACGACGTGCTGGCGCAGGCGGTGTCCTGGCTACGCGCGGAGCAGACCGCCGCCTGGTTCGTCGGCGGCAACGGGGAGATCAGCGGCAGCGCGGGCAACGGGCGGGCGCCCCGCTTCGACGCGGACGGGATCCGGGGCCACCTCGACACGATCCGGGAGCAGAACGCCGCCTGGGAGGCCTGGTTCGCGTCGCGGGGGATCCACCCGCTCACCCTGTCGTACGAGGAACTCGACACGGACATGGTCGCCACCACGCACCGCATCCTCGACTTCCTCGGGCTCGCCGCGCCGCGGGGCGGGACCGTCGTCGCGCGCCACCAGCGGCAGGCCGACGACCTCAACCGGCAGTGGATCGCGCGGTACCGCGCGGAGGCGGGCCAGGGTTGAGTCGCGGTCAGCCCGCGCGCACCGGCAGGCGGGCCGCGCGTGGCGACCCGCCTGCCGTGGTACGCGAGCTCAGCTGGTCTGACCGACCTCGTCGACCACGTCGAGGGCCAGCATCGCCGAGGATCCCGCCGCGCCCGAGACGCCGAGGTAGGCGTAGGTCCCGGCGTCGAACACGAGAACGATCTCCCCCGCTCCACGGGTGGACGGCCAGGCGATCCCGATGCCGGGGCGGCCCGCACCGTCCGTGACGTCCTGCACGGCGCGCAGGCCCGGGACCGTCGCCCCGGCCTCGTACAGCGCCGCCCGCGCCTGCGGCCGCAGATAGGTCTCGGCGAGGTGGAGCACGTCCTTACCGGCGGCGTTGGAGTCGCCCGGCTCGTCGTCGCCACGCTGCCCGGCCAGGTAGGCCCGCATGGCCGCCGCGTCGGTGGGCACGTCGGAGCGGTACGCGGGTTCCGGCGTGCACCGCTCGGTGCGTCCCGGCACCACCTGGCCGCCCTTCACCGCCGCCATCCGCCCGTTGCGGCACCCCGGAACCGGCGTCTCCGTGACGCCGCTCGCGGTGGTCTCGCGCACCACGCCGTCCCGGGTGCCGTCCACCGACATCCAACTCTCGTGCGTCGACGGCCCGCTCTGGATGCGCCGGTAGATGAACTGGTCGGGGCGGGGGGCGACGTCCGGCGTGCGGAGCGAGGCGGCCGCCGCGTTCCGCAGCACCTGGCCGGCGTCCGCGCGGGCGGGTGGCGCGTCACCGCCGAACCGGTCCGGCGCGAGCACGAGCACCGAGGTGACGGCTGCCGCCACCCCCGCCGCCGCCACCCCGCTGAACGCGAGCCGCCAGCGGGTCCGGGTCGGACGCCGGATCGTCGTGGGAGCGGGCGATGTGGTCATCGCGCCCAGGAGCCGGTCGCGGGCCGGGGCCAGCCGCTCAGGGGATGCCGGCGGGATCTCCTCGCCGACCTGCCGGAGCAGTCGCAGGTCATCCATTGCTCAGTGCCTCCTCGATGGTGAGGGTGGGATCGCCGCTCAGCTCGTCGCGGAGCAGCTTGCGGGCTCGGTTGAGTCGGGATCGCACGGTGCCGACGGGGATCGCCAGCGCGGCGGCCGTCTCCTCGTAGGTCAGCTCCTCCCACGCGATCAGGAGCAGCACGTCGCGGTCTCCGGGTGAGAGCGCGGTCAGGGCGCCGAACAGCGTCCCGCGCAGTGACTGCGCGGTCACCACGGCGGCGACCCGATCGGCGTGCGACACCTCGCTCGTCGCCGGGGCGTACGCCTGCCGCAGCCGGTACTCGCGCTCCTCCTCGCGCCGGTACTGGCTGAGGATGTTGGTGGCGATGCCGTACAGCCACGGCCGGGCGTCCGGGTGGGCGGTGTCGAACCGCTCTCGGCGCCGGAACGCCGCCAGGAACGTCTCGGCGACCAGGTCGTCCGCGATCACCGCACCGAGCCGCCGGGCCAGGTAGCGGTGGATGTGGGGCGCGTGCCGGTCGAAGATCACCGCGAAGCTCTCGGGATTTCGAACGGACCGCTGGATGACCGCCGCGTCCGTCAGCGCGCCGACGTCGGCCGGCTTCGCTCGTCTCAATCGATTCATGCACGACCTTCCGCAGCGCCGGGAACCTTCACCCTGTTATCCGCAGGAGGCGAGGAAAGAGTTCACGGGCCGCTGGCGCGTACGAGGGGAGGGAACGGATGATCTCGGCGCGGTGGCGACGGGCTGCGGGGTGGTGGCCGCCGGACGCGAGCCGGTGACCCCGGGAGACCCCAACCGAGGGATCGTCTCCCACGGATCTACGTATGCCTGGTGCCCCCGGCAGGATTCGAACCTGCGACACACGGTTTAGGAAACCGTTGCTCTATCCCCTGAGCTACGAGGGCGCGAGCGCTCAGTCTAGCGACCTGCGCGTCGACCCGGGATGGCAGGGACTGGCCCGCGTTGACCTGGGTTGATCAGCCCGTACGGGCAGGCGATGACCACACGCCGACCACACGTCGACCACACGGATCACGTCGACGACCGGGGCCCGTGGCCCGGGTTGGCGGGTGGTGCAACTGGTTGACCCGGGTTGGCACCTGCTGGAGAGCATACATCCCACACATCATCGAAGATCACGACAATCAGCAACATCTCAACGACGGGTCCCGTTCACCGTCGCCATCGAACTCGGCGTGTCCGACCGGGCGGATCAATTGCGTCAACGCCAGGCTCTGCCCGCTCACCCGATGATCTTGGGCTCCACTCATCCGACGCCTCCTCGCGGCCTGTCCATGCTCAGCCTCGGTGATCACCGACCCGAACGACCCGATGGCCACGCGACGTTGACCCGATGGCCACGCGACGTTACAGACCCCAGGCTCAGGCAACCCGTGCCGCGGCGGCCGGCAATAGGGCACGGGCGCGGGGACGACAGGCAGGCCGGACACCACCACCTGATCAGGCATCCCACGGAAGTCCGCCGCCTGCGTGCGGGGACGACCCGACCCCGGTCGGCGTGGTGATCCGGGAGAGGGGAAGACCCCCGCGCGTGGGTCCGACGCCGCGCCGTCGTTCAGGTGAAACGATCCCTCCGGAAACCCCCGCATCTGCGGGACAAACCGAAGCCGGACTACACGCTGGAGCTGACGGGAAGACCCCCGCCCATGCGGGGACGACCGCAGCGTGCCGCTGTAGCTACGCCGCCCGGGAAGACCCCCGCGCGTGCGGAACGTGCCAGGGCGTCGAGGACGGCCTGGGCGGTGTGGGGGGTACCCCCGCGCGTGCGGGGGGACGAGTCGTCAACGTACCCGGATCTGCCCGTCCTTGGCCGGAGTACTCCCGCGCGTGCGGGGACGAGTCGGCGCGGGCAGGGCTACCACTGTCCAGGGTCGGAGTACCGCGCGCGTGCGAGGACGAGCCCAGCGGCCGCTTCGCGCCCGCCCATGGCGTGGGAGTACCCCCGCGTGTGCGGGGCCGAGGGCACCGTGTGGGCGTACGGTTGCGGGCCGG
Organism: Micromonospora xinjiangensis; assembly: GCF_056150165.1. NCBI lineage: Bacteria > Bacillati > Actinomycetota > Actinomycetes > Micromonosporales > Micromonosporaceae > Micromonospora > Micromonospora xinjiangensis. The sequence goes on from NZ_JAXCFO010000001.1 coordinate 1,410,800, forward strand.
CGGGAGTACCCCCGCGGGTGCGGGGACGAGTTCGACGTGAAGGTGTTCATCGGTGATCGGGAGCGAGTACCCCCGCGCGTGCGGGGACGAGGTGGGAGGCACTGTGCGACGTGATCCGTACCCGGGAGTATCCCCGCGCGTGCGGGGACGAGGCCCCGTGGGCGTTCAGGTGCCGCTGCACGGCCGGAGTATCCCCGCGCGTGCGGGGACGAGATCCACGCCCGCACCGGCCTGCCCGCGATCGGCGGAGTATCCCCGCGCGTGCGGGGACGAGCCCTGGACGGGAACCCGCTGTACGCCCGAGACCGGAGTATCCCCGCGCGTGCGGGGACGAGAAGCCCGGCCGGACGCGCTGCGCGACCCACGGGGGAGTATCCCCGCGCGTGCGGGGACGAGGTGCTCGGGATCAGCTCGACGAACTGCGAGCCGGGAGTATCCCCGCGCGTGCGGGGACGAGTTGCGCAGTGCTTCGTAGACGTCGCGGCGGCCCGGAGTATCCCCGCGCGTGCGGGGACGAGAGCGTCACCACGGACACCCGGCAGAGGTCCGGGGGAGTATCCCCGCGCGTGCGGGGACGAGTGCAGGTCGAGCACGTCCGCGTCGGTGTACGGCGGAGTATCCCCGCGCGTGCGGGGACGAGCAGGGGCGGCAGCTCGTCGACGGTGCAGCTCGGGGAGTATCCCCGCGCGTGCGGGGACGAGGCGCGACGCCGAGGACGGTGCGCGATGACCCCCGGAGTATCCCCGCGCGTGCGGGGACGAGGCGGTCGTCCTGGCTTCGGCCGGCGCCGCGCTCGGAGTATCCCCGCGCGTGCGGGGACGAGTCGACGCCGACGCGGACGAGCGCGGCGTCCACTGGAGTATCCCCGCGCGTGCGGGGACGAGTACCCCCGTCGGGCGCGTCCAAAGCGCCGGTGAGGGCCGCGGTCAGCGCCCGGTCGATGGCAGTGCCGCCGGCGGACGCGTCGGCGAGAGTCGCCAGCACCTCGAAACCTAAGGGACCGCGGCGCAACACAGTCACCTCCGCACCCGCCCCGACGTCACAGACGACGATGAACGACCCCACCGGCAGGTGCACACCGGTGGAAAGCAGGTGCCCTGCGACGGCCACCGGAGCCTCCACCAGACGCGGCTGCGACAACCCAGCACGGTGTGCGACCTGCCGGATCCAGGTGCGCCGTCTCGGGCCCCAGCCCGCCGGCACCACCAGCCGCACATCCCGCACCGGCCCACCCGCAACCCGCTCCGCCTCCACCCCGACGCGGCGCAGCGGCGCTGCCGCCAGCTCCAGCACATCCACCGCCGTCCCGTCCACGACCGCATCGTCATCGGCGGGATGGCGGGGGCTCGGGATGAGCCGGTTCGGCTCCCCTGCGGCGGCCTGTCGCGCCGGCTGGCCCGTCCACATCTCACCATGTGGCGACACGTAGACCGCGCTGGGCAGGTACGGGGCGGCGTCGAACGACAACGACGTCGAGCTGCCATCGGGCCAAGCGAGGACCGCCTTGGTGGTCGCCGTGCCGCAATCGATCGATAGCCGCGCCTCCCCCGCCCGCATACACATAGTCAAACATGAGGATCACGCTCACGTCATCTGCCGGTCACCCACAGAGAGCAGACCCGTGTCCCAAGCCAGATCCGAGCCCCGAACCGATGCGCGGACGTGCGGGGCCGCGCAGCGGCACGAGCGCGTGCGCGGGCGCCCGCTTGGCCGGGTCGCGGCCCGGCTGCTCGCCCAGCGGGTCATCGCCATCGCGCCGCTGGCCACAAACGCACCGGACTGGGACGCCGCCGCCGAGGTAACGCGCGGTTGGCAGCCGAGCGCTGTCCGTCGAGGTGGAGATGGCCGACTACGACCAGGTCGTCGCGGCCGGGCAGCAGGTGGAGGACGAACTGGGGCCGATGGTGGCGCTTGACGACCCCGTGGCAGCAACCCGATCGAATGAGTGCATCGACAGCCCCAGGAGCCACACGCGGGGTTTCTTCGTGGCGATGAGTTCGTCGGCCCGCTGCCAGGCGGCGGGTTGGTCGACCGCGAGGGTGTCGAGGCGCAGCCCACAGCCGCCCGAACCCGGCCGGCAACCTCCGCACGTCTGAGGTCGCCTGGCACCTCCCTCGACGCGCTCGCGCGGTGCCGGGTGGAACAGAGCGACCGGGGCCTGTAACCGCGCCCCCAGCTGTCCCCGCAGCTTCCGCGTCCGTACCACCTTCACGACGCCGGCCCGTTCGAGCATCCGTACTCGACAGCTGGCACTCCCCTTGGCTTTGGCGGTGTGCCGAACCAGCGGGAGAGCGCGTCTCGCAACGTGGCCCCGGCGGTGACGGTGGGTTCGTCGAGCGTCGCGGCCCAGGCGACGTGCCCGTCGGGACGGATCAGGAGGACGTCTGCTGGTCGGGTGTCGGTCTTCGCGGTGCGAATGTCGACGCGGGCGACCCAGTCTCTGGCAATCTGGCGCAACTCGGGGCGGTCGGCAAGGTCGAGGAGGACGGGCCGTGCGGTGTGCATGAGTTCCGCGACGCTGGTGATGCCCTGGTCGGTGTGCAGGGTGAGGTCGGGTGCGAAGGTGCCGGCCAAGGCGTGGTGGCCGGTGCCCGGCATCGGGTAGCGGACGTCGGCATGAGCGACGAGTGCTCCCATCCGGCGCAGCGCCGGCTCGTCGGCGACCAGTTCCTGGAAGACCTGCCGGAGCGCTTCGGCGGCCGGGTCTTGTCCGCGCCTCATGGCCGCCTGGGCTCGGGTCTGCAGCTGTGCACGTGCACCGGCGAGGTGGCGCTCGTCGTGGTACGTGTCCAGCAGGCCGGCCGGCGCCCAGCCGTGGATGTCGGCACCCAGCTTCCAGGCGAGGTTGACCGTGTCGAGCATGCCGACGGTGAGTGCCGTACCGGTGGCGGGGAACAGGTGGGCTGCGTCGCCCGCCAGCATGATCCGCCCGTGGCGGTATCGTTCGGCCTGCCGATCCTTGAACGTGTAGCGCGACAGCCGGATCGGCTTCCCCAGGGGAAGGTCCGCGCCGAGCACACGCCGAGCGCTGTCTGCGAGTTCGGTCAGGGTCAGCGGTTCGTCGTCGTCGTACTCGGTGGTGTCGTCCTCGGTGATCTGCACGGACATGACGCCGGAGGTGATCGCGAACGCGAACACACCGCGGTCCGTCCGCGTGAACCCCGCGCGGATCCGGCCCAGCCCGGGAACGTCGATGTCACCGTTGTCCAGCACCGTCACCGAGTCGGGCACGGTGACTTGGCCCAGCCTGTTGACCTCCGGGTAGGTCACGCCGGGGAACGCGATCCCCGCGAGGTCGCGGATCCGGCTGCGCCCACCGTCGCAACCGACCAGGTATCGAGCGGTCACTCGCGCGGGCCCGTCCGGCCCACGCACGTCCGCGGTCACCGTGGCATCGTCCTGGGTCACCCCGACCACGTCGTGTCCGCGACGGACGTCAGCGCCGAGTTCCCGCGCGCGTTCCTCGAGCAGTCGCTCGACCTCCCGCTGCGGAATTGGCATCGCCCGCATCGGCGGATCCACCAGGTGCGTGAAGTCCAGGTGCATGGTGCCGAACGGAAATCGAGGGGCCACCTGGGGATTGCTGCTGGCCTCCTCGAATCGCTCCAGAATTCCCCGGTGGCGCAGCAGGTCCAGGATCCGCCCGCCGAGGCCGCTGGCCTTCGGGATGTCTCGCGGCTGCGGGTGGCGCTCCAGCACCACCGTTCGGGCTCCGGCCAGGCGCAATTCCCCGGCCAACATCAGGCCCGCCGGACCGGCGCCCACGATGATTACGTCAGTCTCCATTACTCGCCATTCCCCTCTGAGGTTCTCTTCGCCCCGGGCACCGCCGTCGCGGCGGGTGCCGGCGTCAGCCGGTCCTCTCGCTGAGTTGTTCCACGTGGCCGGCACGTAGCTGTAGGTGCGTGGCGGCGAACCAAGCCCGCATCCGGCGGTCGTGGGTGCGCGTCCGGGGGCGGAGAGCATCTTTCATGACAACCTCTCTTCAGCGGGACGCGTCGGCCCGGTGCTGCTGGACCGGGGTCAGGGCCGCGGGTTACGGCAGGGTGAGTTCGTAGCGGAGACGCCGCCCGAGAGGGCGGAAGCCCAGGTGTCGATGCAGGGCGACCAGGTCGGAGTCCTCGTCGGCGGTGCGAGTCTCGATCTCCTCGACGTGTGGGTGGATCTCGCGCAGTCGCGTGAGCAGAGCGGCGTTGACCCACAGCCCCAGCCGCCGTCCGCGATGACCGACGAGCACGGCAGGGCCGTACTGGCGGGCGCGACGCTGCGACGGTGCACCCGTCATCGCCAAGACATAGGCGACCACGCCACCGTCCGCCTCGGCGGTGCTCACCACCGCATTACCCGGTCGGCTCGGATACCGAAGTAGTTGCTCGACGCTGTTCGCGCCAGTCGGGTCCCCGGTCCAGTGACGCAGTCGGTATCCGGGGTGCTCGACGTCGACCAACTCACCCAGCCAGGCATGGCGAATATCGCGGTAGGCGAGCAGGTCATGGATCCTGGATCCGGTGCGCCGAAATCCGTGCCGCTCGCAGAACGACTGCGCGGCCGGATCCGGGGCGATCTCCACGATCAGCCGCCGTCCCACGGCGTATGCACCGACGGCGGCCAGCAGCCGCGATCCGATCCCTCGTCGACGCCACTGCGGCTGCACATACAGGTTCAGATCAAGGGTGCCCGGCTGCAGGGCGGTCGGCGGTGGCAGTTCGCACTCGAACGGCATGACCGGACGTAGATCGGCGAACCCGGCCACCGCACCGGGCGACGTCACAGCGTCCCAGCGTGGGGTCCCGAGATGATCCGGCGCCG